>CAWHQD010000056.1:0-9621 GCA_963831395.1 uncultured beta proteobacterium | reverse complement strand
CGGGTCAATTCTTACCCATGCATATAAGCCGCTGATACAGCGGTATTTAATAGTTATTGATATGCCACTGTCGTCCAGCTGATCGCATATTGTATGAATAAAATGACCCATACATGGGGAAGTTGTTTGTCGCAAGCCCCTGAAAACTTTTGCTTTTATATCGGCGTGAAGGTAGGCATGGATATTGCTGCAGACAACAATGAAATCTGAGGCATTACAACAAAGGCGCCGTGCTTGGACGCGCCCCGGGTTCGCATTACTGAAGTGCGAGCTTAAACAAGATTTTTAATACCTATATAGACGCAGAAAAATATGTCCTCTATGGATATAAGAAAAAGGCGTTCCCTGGCTCCCACGGAGAAGATGAAAGTTTATCCGCGAAGCTCAGACACACCACAACAGATGTGGAAATCTACGGTTGCGGCCTCGTTGGCTGTCGTGGTGGCAATATTAAATATGGCACTCGATGTTCAAGCCGCTGAACTCTGCACGCCTGCCATGGCCCTGGTCGTGTCAGTGCAAGGAGCTGTCGAACTGCGACGCGTCAAGGAAGCGAATTGGCAAGCCAGCGAAGTTGAATATTGCCCTTTGTCCTGGCGACACGGTTCGTGTCAGGGAGCACAGCCGGGCGGCTCTACGGCTTAGCAACGAGAGCACGCTGCGGCTTGATCAGAAAACCGTCCTTACGCTCGCCGCACCAGGTCCGGATAAGGCTGCGCTGGTGGAATTGGTCACCGGCGCGCTCTTCGTCATCACGCGTACCCCCAAGCCATTCAGGGTTAAAACACGCCGTTCTTACAGCCGATATCGAAGGGAACCGAATTCTTTATCGGTACCGATCAGGACAGCGCAAAGCTTGTAATTTACGAGGGCACAGTATCCGCCAGCAACGAGCAAGGGAGCATAAGTCTTGTCAGCAATGAAGCAGCTACTGTTGTCGGGAATCAGCCCCCCCGAAAGGAAGAGATTATCCGTCCTACTGATGCGGTTCAATGGGCATTGTATTACCCCACCATTATCGGATACGGCCTGGACGAGAAGCTGGCTGATGAACCCGGGGCGCAAGCATGGCGCACATCTATGGAGCTGTATCGACAAGGCAGACTGCCTGAAGCACTGGCTGCGCTCGACAGCGTACCTCAGAGTGCGTATTCCCCGCGCTTTTTGACCTATCGCGCGGGACTGCTGTTGTCCGTGGGACAGGTTGAGGAAGCCAGAGCAGATATCGAGCAAGCACTCAAATTGGAACCGGGCAACAGCGACGCCTACGCACTTCAGGCAATCATTGCTGTGGTGCAGAACGATAAGGAGCGGGCTCTGACCCTGGCGACAAAGGCGGTCGAGCTGGATGAGGCCTCATCCACCGCCCGGCTGGCGCTGTCCTACGCGCAGCAGGCGCACTTCCAGATCGAGGCAGCGCTTGAGAGCGTTCAAAAAGCTGCGGAGTTTGATCCGCAGAATGCGCTCATCTGGGCGCGGATAGCGGAATTGCACATGTCCACCGGCTATCTGGATCGCGCGCTGGAAGCAGCGCAACGTGCTGTCGAGTTGAACCCCAATCTCTCAAAGACGCAGACGGTGCTGGGATTTGCCCATCTGACCCGAATCGATACCAAGGCAGCCAAGGCAGCGTTTGCCAAAGCCATCGAACTTGATCAGGCCGACCCGATGCCGAGGCTCGGCATGGGCTTGGCGAAACTACGCGAGGGGGATGTCGAAGCGGGACGTACCGAAATGGAGATTGCCGCCGGCCTCGATCCGATGAACTCCCTGATACGCAGCTACCTGGGCAAAGCGTATTTTGAGGAGAAGCGCTACAACCTTGCCGAGGCGCAGTTCGATATGGCCAAGGCACTTGATCCGAATGACCCCACGCCCTGGTTTTATGACGCAATCCAGAAGCAGACACAAAACCGGCCAGTAGAAGCGCTATGGGATTTGCAAAAATCCATTGAACTCAATAATAACCGGGCGGTGTACCGTTCAAAGCTGCTACTTGATCGGGATCAGGCGGCCCGCGGCTCGAGCTTGGCGCGTATATACGATAATCTAGGTTTCGAGAAGCGCGCGCTTATGGAAACTGCAAAATCCTTAAGTCTTGATCCGGGCAGCCACTCGTCGCATCGCTTTCTTTCCGATGCTTATCGCTGATCTCCACCGGCATGATATCGCCCGCGTAAGCGAACTGCTTCAGGCTCAACTCCTGCAACCGATCAACGTTAACCCCGTTCAACCTCGACTTGCTGTAGCTGATCTCAATATCATTACGGGTACCGGCCCGGCAGTAGCAGGTTTTAACGAATTCGCGCCATTGGTTGAGCGCAACAAGCCTCAATTCGTGGCTTCCGGCATCGTTGGCAGCCACAGCACGATAGGGGACGAAGCTGTACTCTCGGCGCTCTATGGCCGCGCTTCGGTCAGTGTCGGCCAGTTTCACTACAATACAGACGGATTTCGCCCGAACAATGATCAAAAACATAACGTCTACAATGCGTTCATCCAGTATGCAGTGACGCCTAAATTTAACGTTCAGGCGGAATTGCGCACGCGTAAGACTGAACACGGCGATCTCTTACTAGATTTCAAGTTCCGTGATCACTTTGATGACCGACCGACGGGAACTGCAGCAAGATACAGCGCGAATAGGCGCGCGATATTCATTATCACCAAAGCAGGATTTTATCGTTTCCGGAATTTACACTGATCGAAAACAGGATTTGTTGGACCCTGGCCAGAACCCAGTGACGTTCGATACAACAAGAGATCGAGGATATCAAGTAGAAGGTCAATACCTGCTCCGGGCAGACAGGTTTAACGTCATCGCGGGAGCCGGCACTTATCAATTCAATGTCGAGAGGGAACATACCGATGATTTGCTATTGCTGCAACCAACCGGTGATTTTCTATCGGTACGACGCACGCAGATCAGACCGGATTTTAAGAGGGAACGCAACAATGCTTATATATATACAAATTTCCATTCTATAAGAAATATAACATAACCGCTTGGGCTAAGCTATGATGCCTTTGAATATGACATTGACAGAGAGGACTTCCGGCGATTAAGGCCAAGAGATAACCTAGGGAACGATTTCAGTTTTCATAAGCTTAGTCCCAAAATCGGTTTGCAATGGGACATCACCGATAATCTACGCCTACGACTTGCCTGGTTCCAATCCGTCAAATCAGCATTAGTGGCTAATCAGACTCTTGAGCCGACACAAGTAGCCGGATTTAACCAAATGTTTGATGACATTGATGGCACCCGAGCTCGACGAATGGGAGCGGGATTGGACGCTCGTATTGCAAACCAACTGTACGGTGGCATTGAAGTTTCAGACCGAGACCTGGATATCCCGTTACTCGCTCTTCTTTCTAGGTCTTTACGTAAATATTGTGAAACAACAAGAACAGCTCTACCGTGGCTATCTTTACTGGGTACCACACAGCCAATGGGCAATGCGGGCTGAATTTCAGTTCGAGAAATTTAATCAAGATCCCGCGAACGTTGGCAGCAATGTTAGCAGCGACCCGTACCGAATGGGTACATTAAGTGCTCCGCTTAGCGTGAATTATTTTGACCCCTCTGGAATATTCGCAAAGGTCGTCACGACCCCCGTTCGGCAGGATTTGCATCGGATAGATCCAGAAAATGAAGGAGTAAGTAAGTTTTTCTTGCTCGATGCAATAATCGGCTACAGACTGCCCAACCGAAAAGGTATTTTTAGCGTGGAAGGCAGAAATCTTCTAAATGAAGATTTCTTTTACAGAAATATAGGCTTACAGCAATCTGAACAACCCCTTTACAATCAGCGTTATTCCCCCGATCGAACTTTTTTTCTACGACTTACTTTAAACTTTTAAGGAGAATCAGAATGGAAAAAAAACAGGAAACTATGCCCCTAGATGCCAAGTCTTCGAGAGATGTATTCACCAACATATGCACGGTGGGACCGCTTGCACCCAACCTCGATAAATTATTGGATGTGGACGACATCTCAATGGTAATTGTTATCGACAAAAAAAAGGAAAAACATCTTCGAATAAACTATCCTAAGAGAATCTTAGCTCAACATGACGCTTTTGTACCTTGGTCTGAAACGGATAGCGAGGGATGTGTGTGGGTGACAAGATGTGATGCACCTCCCGGAGAGTTGGGGCACATTGTTAGAGAATGCGTCTACGATGAGAATTGCGCTAATCGCCATCCGCTAGAGGATAAGGGACCGTGCTAGGGCCAACGACAGGCGGGAGAGCGTCAGCGCCAGGATGGAGTTGCCCCTATTAAACCGGACAGGATGCGATTAGTAATTGGCTGCGGATGAATTGTCTTGGCGACTTCATCTTCAGCCCCTTGTGAGGATGGTATTCATTGTAATCCTCGAACCATTGGTGCAAGCTGTGCCATTACGGTTTTTGCATCGGGACGATCATGGACATAGACATAATCCCGCTTGAAGGTCTTGACGAAGGCCTCCGCCATGCCGTTCGATTCGGGGCTTCTGACGGGAGTAAAACAGGTGATGAAGCCCATATCCTGTGCAAAAGTAATCGTCTCTCTGGCGGTGTAACAGCTGCCATTGTCACTGAGCCACTCCACCCTATGCGGGAGCAGGTCAACCGTGCCGAAGCGCCGCTCAACGGATTCAGTCATCAGATCGCGCACCATCTCGCCGGTAATGCCGCCGGTGGTGGCAACATGGCTGATGATTTCACGGTCACAGCAATCCAGCGCGAAGGCAACGCGCACCACTTGCCCATTCCAGCAGGGAATCTCGAAGCCATCCGAGCACCAGCGCAAATTGGAACGCAAGGTGATGACCTTGCCTTCATGAGGCCGCTTGGGTTGTTTGCCGGTATGCCGAGTCAGCAGCAAACCATTCTGGCGCATGATGCGGTAGACCCGCTTGTGGTTGACAGCAGGCTTTCCCATCCCTTCCAGTTTGCGGTTAAGCAGGGCGCAAATCCTTCTGTATCCGTAAGTCATGCGGCAATCCACAAGTTCCCGGATCAAGGGCAACAGCCAGGCATCATCGGCCTTGTTATAGCGGCAGCGAGCAGACTGGCTCTCCTGCCTTCATCCGTTCCACAAGATGGGAGCGCGCCACACGCATCGTGTCTGCAATGGCTTTCATAGCGAATCGTCCTGTGGCAGCAAGGGCATGCGCGAGATCAGTTTTTTTTCATGGGCAAGCTTCACCGCTTCCGTGAGAATCTCGTTCTCCATGGTCTTCTTGCCCAGCACTCGCTCCAGCTCCCGAATCCGCTTTTTCAATTCCCGCACCTCGGCCGCAGACACTACCGCATCATCACTACGTATGGCTTCCTTGCCTCCTTCGGTCATGAGCTTTCTCCAACGGAATAACAAGCTCGGAGAAATACCATATTTTCGCGCCACATACGAGACACTCATGCCGGATGAACGCGTTTCCTCAACGGCCTTTAATTTCTCACCCAGGCTCCAGCGCCTGCGGCGCTCGACTCCCGTGACTACTTCAATACGATCAAAACCAGAAGCACTATGCATAGCGTCAGGCATATGCCTATCTCCTATCATCAGTGCATCCGTGTCCGGTTCAATTGGGGGCTACACACTGATGTTTGAGCCGATAGCTCTCGCCAGCTATCGGCACGATGCGCGCATGGTGCAGCAGGCGATCCAGTAGCGCGGCGGTGAGCGTGGCGTCCTGGGCGAAGGTAGCGTCCCATTGGCCGAACGGCAAGTTGCTGGTGACGATCAAACTGCCTTTCTCATAGCGGGCCGCGATCACCTGGAAGAACAGGTTGGCCTGCTCGCGGTTCATCGGCAGATAGCCGATTTCATCAATGATGAGCAGGCGATAACTGTTGATGGCGCGATGCATCACGCTCTTGAGCTGATTCTGCGTGTGTGCGGCAGTCAGTGTCAGCAACAGATCGGCAGCGGTGGTAAAGCGTGTCTTGATGCCGGCCTGCGCCGCGCGATAACCCAGGGCAATTGCCAAATGGGTCTTGCCCACGCCGCTGGGCCCGATCAGCACGATATTTTCATTGCGCTCGACAAAGCCCAGCCCCGCCAACTCCTCGATCTGGCTGCGCTTCACGCCTTGCGCGAATTCATAGTCGAAATCATCCAGCGTCTTGATCGCCGGGAACCCCGCCAGGCGCGTGAGCATGCCCTGCTTTCTCACATTGCGCCCGGCCGCCTCCATCTTGAGCAGGCCTTCCAGGAAGTCGCTATAGGGCGCCTCCCGCTGCGCGGCATCCTGTGCTGCCACCGGGTAGGCCTGGGCCACGAACGACAGGTTGAGGGACTCGCACAGCGAGAGCATTCTCTCGTGTTGGAGATTCATGCCACCACCTCCCATGCCTCGCGGACCTGATCCAGCAGGAGTTCGTACACCGCCAAGGGGTGTTGCACGGGCGTAGGCTGCGCAATGCGTTCGATGATCACGAGCGGCCGTTGCGCGGGTGGGGCGGCGACTTCACTTTGGGGACGCGCCGCGTGGATGTCGCCACGCCACGGGCTGGGCAGGCTTTGCAGACGCTCTTCTTTCAGCCGTTCGGCGGGACGCGCTTGCGTCGTGCCATGGATGCGCTGATTGGCGACCTCTCGTAGCCAGCGCCGCACTTCAATATTGGCGGTGACCACGTCCAGGGTCAGCCCAGCCTGCTTGAGTTGCACCATCAACGGCACGTAAAACGAACGACGCAAATAGCCATTGAAGCGCTCGACCTTGCCCTTGGTCTTGGCCCGATATGGGCGGCAGAGCTTGATGACGAAACCACAATGGCGGGCGTAATCGAGAAACCCGGCTGTGGAAGCGATGCTCGCCCTCACCCGAGGCATCGCGTTCCAGCACCACGGTCTTCATGTTGTCGTACAACACGAGGCGCGCTACGCCACCAAAGGCTTCGAAGGCGTGCTGATGGCACGCGATCAGTGTCTGGACTTTCATGTCGGTGACGAATTCGACAAAGCTCGCCCGGCTGAAACCCAGCGTCGCGCAGAAGGCATACAGCGGATTCTTGCCCTTGCGGAACTCGACCCAGTCCACCTGCATCTGCTCCCCCGGGGCGGTCTCAAACCGCACCACCGGATCAACCGGCAAAGAGGGCTTGAGGCTGCGCAGGAAGGCGCGCAGCTGGCTCAATCCGCCGGCATAACCTTGCGCGGCAATCTCGCGTTGCAACACTGTCGCCGGGATCCACGCCGGATAGGCCGCTGCCTGGCGTTCCCGCAAGTAATCCCCGAATGGTGATAGCTTGGTCACGCGCAATTGGCAGCGCTTGTACCTGGGCCACGTATCCGCTTCCAGGTGGCTGCGAACGGTGTTCACCGCGCACCCCACTTCTTCGGCAATCTTGCGCAAACTCATGCCGTGCTTCCTTAATAATTCGATTTCCACATACACCTCGTCTGTGATCACGGCCGCTTCCAAATGCAGCCATCTTCTCAAATCGGTGTATCAGTTTTCAATCGCTGCAATGTGTCAATTTACATCCGCTGGTGACAACAGCTGATAGAGGTATATCTGTCTAATCAGGGAACTTGGCTTCCAAAAAGATGTCTTCACATTAAGACCACAAAAACCTCACAAAAAAATCACAAACTCTTAACAATTCGCATCGATAAACGTGGTGCTTGACAAGGAGAAGGATGATGAAAAAAGGAAAACTCATTGCCCTTTCGTATTTTACGGGCTTGACAGTAGCACTGCTGGCAGTAGCGCTCTTCTGATCCGTAGAGGCTGCCATGGGGTGGCTCCTCCCGCAATCCCCTGACGTTGGCGGCAGCAATCTTTTGATCGGTAGAGACTCCGGGGGTGATACTTCTCCTCACCCCCTCATAATTTTTGTTCTTGATTTCTGGATTCCTTTCGGGGATCCTGGTTACTTCAAGAAGGAGCTAGTTAAATTGGCTACTACAGTTGAAAACAGAGTATTAGATAAGGCAAAGGCAAGCAGTCCTGCCTTCGACATGTCGGAATGGTATGACTCCAGGTACTACAAGCTGGGTCTTCTACCCATACTTGGGATTGCGATTTTCTGGGTCTGGTTTCAGCGGACCTATGCCTACTCCCATGGGATGGACTCGATGGAGCCGGAGTTCGAGCAAATCTGGATGGGCCTGTGGCGTTTCCAGATGATGCTCTGGCCGACCCTGGCCGTGATCGTCTGGGGTTGGGTTTGGAAGACGCGTAACAGCAAGGAACAACTGGCAAGCCTGCCGGTGAAAAAGGAAATCAAGCGATACTTCTATTTCCTGATGTGGCTTGGCGTCTACCTGTTTGCCGTCTACTGGGGGTCGAGCTTCTTCACCGAGCAGGATGCTTCCTGGCACCAGGTGATCATCCGCGACACCAGTTTTACGCCCAGCCATATTCCGTTGTTCTATGGGGCGTTCCCGATGTATATCATTATGGGCGTAGCCACTTTCATGTATGCAAGCACCCGCTTGCCGCTGTACAACAAGGGAACTTCGTTTCCGCTGTTGATGGCTATCGCAGGTCCGCTGATGAGTTTGCCGAACGTTGGCCTGAATGAATGGGGTCACGCTTTCTGGTTCATGGAAGAACTCTTCAGCGCGCCGTTGCACTGGGGCTTCGTGGTACTGGCCTGGGCGGCCCTGTTTGCTGGTGGTGTCGCCGTGCAGATCATTGCCCGCTTCTCCAATTTGCTGGACGTGCAGTGGAACAACCAAAGCAGGGCCATTCTTGATGATGTTGTCTAAGTCCAGGGGTAACGGTCGTTGTACAACCCCATCCCTTTTCCTAGTGGGGGATGGGGTTTTTGTGAAGCTGGCGCGGATAAAGGCAAGCTCAAAAAAGCAGTCCTTAAACTACACACCTTAAGTATAGAAACGTGCTCGTGGAAGGGTGCGGGAAGCAGCTAGCGCAACCCCAGCACATCGGTTCCGATTATGACCACTGCGTTAACCATCAGGGCATCCCAAAAAAACAATGTATAGAATATCCGTAGTTTTATGAAGTATATATACTTCAAAAAAACCAAATAATTAATCTTGGCTCTACCGGGATGGACGGCTATCACTCAACAGGAGAATGCGACCATGAAGAAACGTGGCGTAATCGTGATCGACCTGCAGAACGAGTACTTGCCTTCGGGCAAACTACCTCTGTCGGGCATCGAGTCGGCCGCCGCCAATGCGGCCAAGGTGATCGACAATGCCAGGACCAACGGTATTCCGGTCTTCCATATACAGCACGAGTTCGCAAATGGCGAAATGCCGGTCTTCGTACCAGGATCGGACGGCGTCAAGATTCAGCCCGCCGTCGCGCCGGTCGAAGGCGAGCCAGTCGTTGTCAAGAACCATGTCAATTCGTTTCGTGAGACGGACCTGAAGCAGCAGTTGGAAGCGCGCGGTGTCGACGAGGGCGGTGATTGTCGGCGTGATGAGCCACATGTGTGTCGATGCTGGCGTGCGTGCAGCGGCCGATATGGGTTATCCGGTGACCGTGTTGCACGACGCCTGTGCCACGCTGCATCTCACCTTTGGTGGCGTGACTGTGCCTGCCGCCCACGTGCACGCGGCGATGATGGCGACCTTCGAGTTTGGCTACGCCACCGTGAAATCGACGCAGGAGTATTTGTCTGGCAAGCCGTAGGCGTCAGCGATGA
>CAWHQD010000055.1:0-58596 GCA_963831395.1 uncultured beta proteobacterium | reverse complement strand
GCGTAGTAATCGGCCCGCAGCCGCAAATCGCGCCGAAGAAACACGTGGCGGCTGCGTTGTGGCAAAGTGGAATGCGGCGCTGCGGAAGACCGATATAGCAATGGTGCATATTGCCCGCGGATTAGCGTGGTCATGGGTGACGTCATCGACATTGGTGAATCGGTTTGGCGGTTGGCAGCCACCGGGCCGATATCCCGTTTGAGAGAGTGAGCAAGACGACGTACCCGATGCAGCGCCACATTCCAAACTGAATGATGGAGCAAACTATGGCCCAACGCAATCGCAGCATCAGCCTCAAACCGGGCAAATCCCGAGCCGCCCTGACGATCACCCACCCCAACGCCGCTGGTATCGACATCGGCAGCGCCTCCCACTTTGTCGCCGTGCCGCCTGACCGGGATGACGAACCGGTGCGCGAGTTTCCCAGTTTCACGGTTGACCTCAATGCCTTGGCCGACTGGCTCCAGGCCTGCGGCGTCGACACGGTCGCGATGGAATCCACCGGCGTGTACTGGATCCCTTTGTTCGAGCTGCTGGAGTCACGCGGTTTCAGCGTGTTGCTCGTCAACGCGCGGCATGTGAAGAACGTCTCGGGCCGCAAGTCCGACGTGCTGGACTGCCAGTGGCTGCAACAGCTCATGACCTACGGCCTGCTCAGCGGAGCGTTTCGTCCAGCTGCGGCGGTGTGTGCATTGCGCGCGCTGTGGCGTCAGCGCGGAATGCTCCTGAAGAACCAGGGTCGGCATGTGCAGCACATGCAAAAGGCACTCACGCAGATGAACATCCAGCTCACCAACGTCATCTCTGACGTGGTGGGCGAGACCGGCCAGAAGATCCTGCGTGCCATCGTCGCCGGTGAACGCGACGCTCGGGTGCTGGCCGCGCTGAAGAACGTGCGCATCCGTGCCAGCGTGGATGAGATTGCCAAGAGCCTGCAAGGCAACTGGCGTGCCGAGCATCTGTTTGCGCTCAAGCAGGCACTGGCCATGTTCGACTTCATTGGCACGCAGTTGGCCGAGTGCGACCGGGAGATCGAGCAACAGTTGCAAAGCCTGCAAGCTCATGACGGTGAACCGGCAAAGGGTAAAAAGCGTGGCCGCGCCCGCAACGCACCGAAGTTTGATCTGCGCACGCAACTGTTCAGAATGTGCGGGGTGGACCTAACACGCATCGACGGCATCGACGTGACCACCGCACTGGCGGTGATCGCCGAGACCGGAGCGGATATGTCACGCTTTGCCACGGTCAGGCACTTCACCAGTTGGCTGGGTCTGTGCCCGGGCACCAGGATCACCGGCGGCAAGGTGATGAGCGGCAAGACCAAGCGCGTAGCCAACCGTGCGGCCCAGGCCCTGAGATTGGCCGCAGCGGCACTGCGCAGCAGTCAATCGGCGCTGGGCGCGTACTTCCGCAGGATGTGCGCACGCATGGACAAACCCAAGGCGGTGACCGCTGCTGCGCACAAGCTGGCGCGGCTGATCTACACGATGCTCACCAAGGGCGAGGAATACACCGATCAAGGTCAGGACTACTACGAGGAACGCTACCGCCAACGGGTGCTGCGGCAATTGTCCCAGCGCGCCGAAAAGATGGGAATGAAACTCGTCGCCACTGAACAACCCGCCTGAAAACATCATTTATAACCAGTTACTTGAAAGGTGTTTCTTGAGAGCCAAGGAGGCAGGAGATGGACAAAGCTACCGTAGAGACACTTGTAGCGAATTTTAGGTCGACTCAATATTTGTACGAGCGATTGGCTCACCACGTGCGTAGGTTTCTGGTTGGACAAGTAAACACCAAGTTTGACCGGAGTGACTGGCCAATTTTGCACGATCACAAGGATCGGGCAAAGGATCCAACATCGCTGTATCAAAACCTGATGGCAAACCGATATAAGCCACCGCCAACTAGATTGAGCGAAATCAAGGATCTCGCTGGTGCTCGACTCATCTTCTTTTTTCGAGATGATTTAGATAAATTTTGGAATTCTTTGCATTTGTATTCGTCGTTCGGGGAACTGGCAGACAAAACTCAAAAGAAGGCTTTGGAACCCTCGTCAGGTATTGCAGAAGGTGAGTTATTTGGATATGACTCTTTCCATTTTACTTGCGAGGTGTCCACGAAAACAGAATTCTGGGAAGCCCTGACTGACGAGGACAAAGGCAGCTTGACGGGCTTCAGATGCGAGGTTCAGTTGCGCACGATATTGCAACATACGTGGGCCGAGGCGGAACATGATCTACGCTACAAGGTACAGAACAAGACTGAGCTAGCCTTCCCATCGAACGAGTGCCGTAATTGGGGCATTTTGGCTGCCATGCTTGAGGGAGCAGATGTAATGCTCGTCGAAAGGAAGAAGTACTACGAGAATCTCCCTCGGTCGCGTCAACGAGGAGTGAGCGAGAAATGGAAGTATCCTGACCCAGAGCATGGTGCACTCCTAGGGGACATCCGGTACGAATACCAGATTCTTCATATGGCTAACGACGCCGTTGATCAGAATATGCCGCTGATTGAACAGAATCCAGAGATTTTTGATATTGATAAAGCGATGGAGATCGCTGGTGAGGCATTGAATTACAAAAAGAGAATGTGGGCGCAGCTTAGAAAACAAGAGCCTGATTTCATCGTATCCAGCTTCACACACGACAGCACAGTGGTCCGAGCAAAGGATTGGAATGAAAGCGGTGCAACGCTTACGGTGCAACCGGCTCAGTATTCAGATCAGATGGTGACGAACCACAAGCGAGCACTCAAGCAGGCAGTAGGATCGGCGCCAGGTAGGAAGGTTAAGGATCTCGCATATAAAAACTCAGGTGAATTTTTGCCTTTCGCGGAATCACCTATGTCAAACACCATAGGGGTCGCGGGTATGGTGTTTACGACCGATGAGAAATGGGTGATTGGTCTCAGATCTCGGAAAGTGGCGTTCGATCCGGGCCAATGGGGTTGCTCAGCGTCCGGCGCGCTGGAGTGGGCCGGGCCAGAGAACTGGTGCAACCGAAATGAGGAGACTTGGATAAAGGAGGCGTTGGCTCGAGAGTGCGCGGAGGAGTTGGGATTTCGTCCATCGTCGGATCAGATACATTATCTTGCGTTCGCACGTGAATTCGGTCGCGCCGGGAAACCACAATTCTTCTTCCTCATAAACGCTCCTGTTGTGTGGCGCGATATTGAATTTGCGTGGCAAATTTATTCGAGCGATGAACGGGAACTGTCCAAGATTATGTCCTTGGACAAGGAGCAGGCTAAGAGTTTGGTCGGGAAAGACGCAGACAATATAGCTAGTATTATTTTAAACGTGGGATTGAGCGAAGAGTTGCGTATGAATCTGGCACTGGCATTGCAATACGTCGCAACTGCGAAGTGAGAAGAAATTAAGAACGGCGAGCATTCGATAAAATCCGCGCGTGAGGCCGAATTGCTGGATTCTTTGAGCGCTCAGGCCAGCTCAGGATCGTTTTGTTTGAGACAACCAAGGGTCAGGGGCCCCCACGATAAATGGGAAATCGGCCGCCGTGATTTTTTTCTCGCTCTCTGAGCCCAATCGCTAACAAGTTGTCGAGTAGGATGTGTGATACCAACTAGACGTCAAGAAGTCGATGCTGCTCCAATCCGCCGCACGAGCTTGCCCTGAAACGACCGGTCGTGACAAGCCGGTTTGGGTCGGGAATTGATCGTCAAAGACAGGCAAGAATCGGCCAATAGCGGACTTTCGTAAATTGCCCAAGCTGCTTGTCAGCCAGATAAATACTCAATAACCGCGGCAACCGCAGCGTTACGCATTCTTCTGGCACGCACCTCGCCTATGTAGTAACCTTCTTTAAGTTTTTCTTCTGTTGCATTGAACACGTCTCCGACTGTGAGTAGTTTCAACTCTTGAAGAACGTCCTGCTGCCATTCTGGAATATCCAGCACAGAGATTGGTTTTGCAAGCTGCGCTTTTAACGATATAGACAAATTAGCCTCAATCAAAATTGCCGGCTGATCCAAAAGAGACTTAAAAGTAGAGTGACTCGCCCCATACTCCGCCATTCGTCTAGGCGTTAGGCTTGTTGCAATTAAAAACCCGCTATTTCTTGGGTTCCTTTCTTGAGCAAAGATGCATCCAATGTTTACCATATAACGCGTTCCTATTTCACTCCGCGTCGCTTTAATGCCGGCTGCATGTTCAATTACAATTCCCGTGTATGCTAGGACACGAATAGCTTCCTTGACGACCTCGGGCGCGTTGCGATGTAACCAAAAAAAACAAGTAGTACTTTTCTCAGACTGAATGTATTGGTCATTTTTGCTTTTAATGTCGGGAATGACTTCGTTCTCTATAAAGTTTCTCCCCCACGCAATTAATTGCCCGTGCCCCGTATATTTGTCGGCAAGATTGGAATGTTCTGACCAAACGTCGGTACGATAGTATTCACGAACAACCTCATCCACTTGGGAACTCGTTAACTTTGGCGCACGGGCCAAGGTTTTTAGCAGAACACGAGGATTTCCAGTTGATGCATAAGCCAAGACCGCAAAGTTTTCGCCATATTGCATAATGCTGCTGAGAATAGTACTGTCAGCTTGTTTTTCGACGATCTCCCGCATATTGCGGATGTAATTTTTATCGAGGATATCTCGGTCAACTGAAAGCATTGTCGCATCATGTACCGGCTGAAATGTTTCTCCATAGCTTGTGACACCTGGGTAAACTGCCGCATTACATGTAATGCGAGGATTCCGAAGGTCTCTAAACAGAGTAAAAAACTGGCGTTGTTGTTCCGGAATAAAAATGTGAGCAGCCTCATCAATTAAAAAAAGGAACCGTTCAATTGAGAGTTGTTCACATAAATCTTCTAATGATTCTTTGAATGCATCTACGGACGGGATTTCGTTAGTGTTAACGTGCTGATTTGGTGTTTTCCATGAATCTTCCAGTTGTTCTGTTAGCATTTCTATTTTTGTTTTGTTCAGTGCGGGAGAAACATTGCCACCAGCAAGGATAGATACACCAGAGGGTATAGTGGACAATTTCCCAGATTTCCATAGCTGCCGAACCGTTGCTGCACAAAGTTTTGCCAACATCCAATGCTTAAATTGATCTGGATCGGAAGAATGCAGTAATGAGCTCTTGTTAAAAGTAACGTAAACAGGAAAGACTTGGTTAGTAGAAAACTCAGATAAGAGCTCAGATTGGGAAACTCGCAATAAAAATGACTTGCCTACCCCACGGCTGCCAATTAATACAACCGGATTGCGCCCTTTTAAAGTGTCGATTATTCGGCGATCTTGTTCAGTTTCAACAAAGTACTGAATTACTTCTTCAGGTTTAATGTCTTCAGTTCTATAAAAAAAATCTGCCATCAAAACACCTTTTGTAAATTCTAAAATTGGCTGCGCAACTCAGTTATATGTCCAAGCTCACTAATTATAATGGGCTCTATATTTGCACGATTTGTTACGTCAATAAAACTGATATAACGCATTGAAAAAACGAACAGAATTACAAGGTGCATATTCTTGGCCTTTTCGTGCCATTCAACACAAGCAGCTTTCCTAAATTTCAGTTCATTAGTCAACTCATTATGAGTGTGTGAGTTTCCATGAACATACTCGGAACACTCTCTGTATATAGTCTCTGCAATTAAGCGGAAAGGCTTAACATTTTCTATAAGGTGTTCATTAAATGCCTTGCAAAAAGTCTTTGATAAAAGACCATTATCCGCATTGACTATTTGTTGCCAATTTATGTCTTTGGAATCACGTAACCAAAGCCGCATGTCTAATTCATTTCCTGAAAAATATACTGCTGATAGCCACAGCTCAAAAAACAACCTAAGTCCTGAGAATGCGTGGCGGTACTGACCACTTATGAGAGCCAGGAGAGCAAACTGATACTCTTTAAGTGCCAAATCAAAAACAGGAGATTCATGTCGTCCAGCAATTGCCTCACATAACTTTCCATAATCGTTAAGATATCCGTGAGACTTAACGTGTAAATCTGCTGTGTCTCCGTCCGAGAAAGTATCATCTAGAGTTTGGCCGCACATTTTTGAAGGTACTTGTAATAATCAATCGCATCCATTTATTATGCTTTTTGTTTATTGTTGATAATAGCGCAATGCTCTATGCAAAAAACGCAAAAAAATAGTATTAGAATTAATTGTATGCTGGATGTACAGACTCAAATTAGAAAAATATGCCATTTATCTTGCGCGGTCATATCTTCCGAATGTCTGCTGCTTTGTACCGGGAACAGAGCATCAAGACAGCCGGTTGTTAACAAATACAAGCCTTCTCGAATTTAACATTTGCAATATTAGTGGAAGCGATCAGACATGGAACGACTGGGGGAAACTATCCTTTAATCGGTAACAGCGGTAACAATTGGCATAAGAGCACGGAAACGCCCAATTCATGGGGTATTCCGCGTTACCGCAAAATGTTACCGGTTCGAATATATCCGGTAACGGCGGTAACGGTCTTCTTAAGCTAGCTATGCAAAATAAATCGAACAAAGGGCCGCTTGTTTAATCGCCGGTAACAGGAACATGATGATTGAGATTTCCTGTAACAGTAACGGGAACTGATGCAGTGGAGATTTCCTGTAACGGTAACAGGAACACGATGCAGTAGAGATTCTCTGTAACGGTAACAGGAACACGATGCAGTAGAGATTTCCTGTAACGGTAACAGGAACACGATGCAGTAGAGATTTCCTGTAACGGTATGACGTGTTACCGGCGGGCATAGCGCGGTAACACTGGAGTAACGTCGAAGAACTAAGCCTGTATTGGCTGTTACCGTGTTACCGCCGTTACATCGGTAATCGCGCTTACTCTCCCTCATCCCGGTACCGGATAACATAGACTCTGGATGAACCTAATCCAGGGAGCCGCACAACCTGCGAGGGCTTCCTGTCGTTACCGGGAAGCAGCAATCCAGCTTCTATCAAGACGTTCTTAACAGTCTTTTCATCAAAGCCTTGGCAGACTTCCTGGCGGAATGTTTCCGGCAATACCAGAAACTCTCGCCCCTCATTTACCCCATTCCGGTAAAAGCCTGCCCGTTTAGGAGATACGCTGGTCGATTGTCGCGCTGATATCTTCAAAGCGGCTTGCGCCATGCGTCTCGAAGAAACCCCGAACCTGGGCAAGTATGGCGCGTTCTTCGCGGTTGCCGCTACCGCCAAAGGCTTCCATCCAGGCGGCAAAGCATTTGCGGGCAGCATGAATAGCCTCACCTTCCGCCCAGCCTGTCAATTTACAGTGGGTCGCAAGTTCACCGGCCATGGCAACCAGTGCAAAGCGCCGCGCTACCCGCTCTACCTGCCCTGCCGCATTCGCCGGTACTATCTCGGTTACGAATCGCTTGATTTGCTCCGGGATGAGGTCTTTGAGGCTAGTCCGGTTCGCTACGAGGTAGCGCAACCATTCCTTACCCGTCGTGCCGTGATACTTGGCGGAGGCTTCCTTGATTGCTAACGCCAGGGCAGCTGCATTGGGATAGTCCATGCAATGTCTCGAATATACCCATACCCGCGCCAGCATCGGCTTCTATGTCGGCAAGACGGATTTCCTGCCCAGCGGTCGATTGCTTGCCTGCTTGCGCCATGACAGCGGAAAGGGATGCTTCGCCCGCACTGAGGAACAGCAGCCGCCAGCGTTGGGCTGAACGGGCAGTCCCATTACGTGACGCCCTCACCTTGCCTTGACCATTCGCCAGCATGTACGCGGCCTCTCCGGCATCATTCGGGTCTATCTGACCGATTTCATCCAGAATCAGCAGCCCATCATTGTGCAAGGTTGCCAATCCCTCTAACCCATTGACTGTACCGCGCCATAGACGCACATAAGTTGAGGGGTTACCCCATACGGAAGCGGCAAGCTTCAATGCAGTGGATTTGCCAGAGGATGAAGCGCCGCGAAAATGAAAGCCGCCAGAATCTTCACCTGCAATTTCAGCCAATGCGCCCGCAAAAGCCACAGAAAGAGCAAATACCAGCCGCGTGTTCCCTACCGCCAAAGCTGCGACAGAGTCTGCGCCATTCGTCTGCCGTGCCTGACTCAGAATAAGCGGGTTCAGTGGCATGTGAATTTTGAAACACGACAAGTTCTTCAGCTTCCCCAATCGAGCCGGTCGGAGTAACAAAAGTATTGCCATGCCAGCCCAAACGATCTACACAACGCGCTCTGGCATCTATCGGCCATACCTTGATGTATGTAGCCAACAGGCCGCGTGCCGATGGACTTGGGGAAATTTGCAGGCCAAGCCGTGCAAGCTCACGCCTCACGTCTAACCCATCACTTTCCAGCAGTTCAAGCGGCATCGCCCATTGATGGGTGTGACCATCGTCATCCTGCCATTCCAGCAGTCGCCCCCATTCCCCGCTCTTCTCGTCCCGCGTCTTGGCAATAACGTGTAAAGGTGCGCAAACCCATTGGGGCGTTTGCTCATTGCCGTCTTTGTCCTTGCCAAGGAAGTAAACACCCGTTTCCGAGAGTTCGAAGCGCCCGCCACCATAGCGGCATAAAGCTACGGGGGCATTCGCTGAGTTTTGCCGGGATGTGAGCGGAGTGACTTGCGCTGTAACGGTGTTTTGCATTGTCATCCCCTTAGAGCGCATTGGCAGCGGTTTTGCGAGCCGCTTCCAGCTTGACTACCAGGATGCGGATTTCACTCATCAGTCATCCCCGCAATGCGGGCAATATTGATAGCGGCAACTTCGCTAGCGGGCCAGCCTACAGAGCGTGGACCTAATCTGACAGGCTTGGGCCAAAGCCCTTGCTGGATGCGTAAATAGATTGTTGAGCGCGAAGCGCCAGACTCAGCTTTAACAGCAGGAAGCCGTAGGATTGCTTGAACCATGTTTGTACCTCTTTAGAAGTTGTTGAACAAGGTTGGCAATTAAATAGCATGAGAGGGTGCGCTAATACGCGCGGAGGGGCGCGGGAACTAGATGCGGATTACGTGGAATGTCGCGCCAGTATTGACGCAGAGAGGGCGCGGTGTATTACTTGCGCGGGCCGGTTGGCAAGCCGTCTGCGCGAAGGATAGTCGCCATGATTTCAGCAGTACGTTCAGACACACCTTGCCCCTTTAGCCAGTCGATGACTTGCTGATTAGTAGGCGCGGTGGTCGGGTCGGCGGGGTCGTAGTTACTCCAGAAACGCTGTGCGGCAGCAGCGAGCTTTCGCAGTAAATCCGTTTCGTGCCTCCCCCATGGCCAATCCATGTTGCTCAGGGTGATGGGTTCGGACAGCCAGGGGAATTGTGCGGGGAGTTTGTGCTGTATGCTTTTAAGCCAGGTGGCGAAGTTTGAAAGCTTGACTTCGCTTTCTTCCAACCCTTCATCGCTTCGGGAAACCAATTTCAGAATGCCGTTAGCTCCAATGCTGCCCTTAGCCATGACAAGCAAATCATCGAATTGACGTGGTGGTTCCTTAAACAGCCTTGCGAGTTGAGGATTATCGAAAAGCTGGAAGTTGGCCGGATCGAGATCGCAAGCCAAGGCAACAGCTTGCCAGAGTCTTGCCTGTTTAACTGATTTCCAGGTATCCCAATCCGGTTTGCGAAGTGCCCACGGGTCTTGTTCGGCTGGACGAAAATCGTCAGCGTTATCTTCCGGACACATTCTTTACGCCACGCCATGCAGGGGGATAATTTCCGCACCGGCTTTCAGCTTGTCCAGGTAATCAGCCCATTGTTGCATCATCTTGCGGCGTTCGGGCAAGTGCGCCGTGCGATTATAAGCGCGCCCATTGGGGTCTTTCACCGCATGGGCTAATTGGTGTTCGATAAAATCGGGACGAAAACCCAGCACTTCATCAAGGATAGTGCGCGCCATGGCGCGGAAGCCGTGACCGCTCATTTCTTCCTTGTCGATGCCCATGCGCCGCATAGCGGCAAGGATTGCATTATCGCTCATAGGTCGGCCATTGGTGCGTGCGCCGGGAAACACGAAGCGTCCGCTCCCAGTGAGGGCTTGCAGTTCAGTGAGTATTTCCACGGCTTGCCGTGCAAGCGGAACAATGTGCGGCGTATTGGTCTTGGTGACGGTATAACGCCATTCCGCCCCATCAATGTCAATATCCTTCCATTCAGCCGTGCGAAGCTCTCCAGGACGAACGAACACCAGCGGGGCAAGGCGCAATGCGCACCGCACAACATGCGAGCCTGTATAGTCATCCATTGCCCGCAATAATGCCGCTACCTGCTTGGGTTCGGTAATGGCTGCAAAGTGTTCACCTTTCACCGGGGGAAGCGCGCCCCTCAGATCGGCAGAAATATCTCTCGTGGCGCGTCCGGTTGCGATTGCGTAGCGAAATACTTGCCCACAATTACCCAATGCCCTATGCGCGGTTTCCACTGCTCCCCTGCTTTCGATGCGCCGTACCGTTGCCAGCAGTTCAGGCGCGGCTAATCTCTGCAATGGGTTTACTGCCTATCCAGGGAAATAGGTCGCGCTCAAACCGGCGAATGATACGTTCGCCATGACTGGCATTCCAGGTGGCGGAATATTTTGTATACCACTCCCGCGTAATAACTTCGAAACTGTTTGCCCCCTGTTCCGATTTGGCGGCTTTGACCGCTTTACGGTTTTCGCCCGGATCGGCGTCAAAAGCCAGCAGTTTGCGCGCCTCATCACGCCGGTTACGAGCATCCTTTAAGCTCACATCGGGATAAACGCCCATGGAAAGAGTTTTGCGTTTGCCGCCATAGCGGTAATCAAACCGCCACCAGCGGGAGCCATTCGGCTTGAGCAGCAGGTAAAGCCCGCGCTCGTCCGTTAGCTTGATGGGTTTTTGAGCCGGCTTGGCTATTACGGATTGCGGTGTCGGTAAGTGCCATGACGGTAACTCCATTTGACGGTAAGTCTGTTACCGTCAAGTTTACCGTCAGTTACCGTCGGATTGCAATAGTCGAGTTTGGACTGTGTTTGGACAACAAAAAACCCGCAAGCGTTTATTCATGCGGGTTTTCTGGATTTCTTTGGACTACTTGGGACACTTCATTGGTGGAGGCGGCGGGAATCGAACCCGCGTCCGCAAGTCCTCTACAGGCAGTTCTACATACTTAGCCATGCTCTTTAATTTAACCTGGCATACGTCAACCGGCGGACTGATGACAGGCGAGTCACCTATTTTTTAGCGCTCTGTAAAGTGACCCTACCGAGCGCGATCCTCGTTAATGGCTCCGCTGTCTGTTGCCAGACCCGACGTTGAGGCCCATCGGTGCGGAGTCCAGCCGGATTAAGCGGCTAGAGCGTAACTTTCGTCGTTTGCGACTATTGGTTTCCAGATGTATTTACGAGGTAACTGGTCCTCGGTATGCCCTGCTCTGCTTTGCAACCCACGTCGAAGCCAAGTCGCCCCCGGCATTCGGTATTTCTGTATTACATCCGTTAGAGGGTATTGAACCGGAAGAGTTCAACTATCGCCCCAAGAGGCTCAATGCAGGATTCACTATAACAGAAACCAGGGCATAACTATAGATAACCCAGCAGTTCCTGTGGCTGATCGATGAGGTATCTCGCACCCCAGGATTCCGGCGGACCCACATTCCCGAGATAGCCATATTTGGCGATAACCGGTTCCATACCGGCGGCCAGGCTGGCCTGGACATCGCGCAGGTCGTCACCAAGGTAGATGCATCCCGCAGGCGCAACATGCAGCGCGCTGCTCGCAGCCAGCAGCGGCTCCGGATGAGGCTTGGAATAAGTGGTATCGCCACCACTGACGACGCATGCAGCTCGGTTGGTCAAGCCCAGCTCCTGCAACAACGGTATTGTGAAACGTGCGGGTTTATTGGTCACGATTCCCCAGGGAAGCCCGCGAACATCGAGTTGATCAAGCAGTTCCGCTACACCTGAAAACAAACATGTTTCACGGCACAACTGTTCAGCATAAAAATCGAGGAACTCGGTACGCATCGCGTCATAATCCGCATCCCCCGGTTTGATATTGAACCCAAGGCCCAGCAATCCGCGCGCACCGGCTGATGCTTCGGTACGAATGAGTTCTATCGGCAAGGCTGAAAGACCGCGTGCGATGCGTTGCCGGTTAAGTGCATGGCCCAAGATCGGGCGCGGTATTGGCGAGGGTGCCGTCAAGATCGAAGAGAACGGCTTTAATCATGGATGAGTTATTGCGTGCGTAAATGGGATGGCGCGAAACGGATTTCGAATCGGGAAAGACGGACGGGACGGGATTATGAAAGTTTTATGGATTTATCCACTTCACGATTTCAAGCACGAAACACCATGATGTAGTTCACATCCGAATCCGCTTCCAGCGCATACACTTTGGTGATGGGGTTATATGTCATGCCGATGATCTCTTCCACACTGAGTCCGGCGTCACGCGCCATGCGCCCGAGTTCAGATGGTTTGATGAATTTTGCATAATCGTGCGTGCCTCGCGGCAGCAGATTCAGTACGTATTCCGCGCCGATAACGGCGAACAGATACGATTTCGGGTTGCGGTTGATGGTCGAGAAGAAAACCCAGCCGCCGGGCTTGGCAAGTTGGGCGCAAGCCTTCACGGTGCTCGCCGGGTTGGGCACGTGTTCCAGCATTTCCATGCAGGTAACCACATCGTAATGATGCGGCTGTTCCCTGGCGAGTTCTTCCACCGCGATCTTGCGGTAATTCACTTGCTTGCCGCTTTCCAGCAGATGCAGTTTTGCCACTTTCAGGGCTTTATCGCCAAGATCGATGCCAGTGACAGCCGCACCGCGCTCAGCCATGCTTTCTGACAGGATACCGCCGCCGCAGCCGACATCGAGCACGGTTTTACCGGCAAGGTGGGCGAACCGGTCAATGTAATCCAGCCGCAGCGGGTTGATTTCATGCAGCGGTTTGAATTCACTGTTGGGGTCCCACCAGCGGTGGGCCAGCTGGCTGAATTTTTCCAGCTCCAGCGGATCGACATTTACGCTATTGCTTTCCATTTTCTTCGCTCAATAATTTTTAGGCTCAGTTGCCATCCGTTCCCGCCAGAATTCTGCTCTGAGCAATAATTCCCGCTCGTCCAGCGTAGTCAGTTCTCCGTCATTTAGCAGCATCTTACCATTTACCCACACATGACTCACATGTTCGCGTCCCGCGGCATAGACGAGGTGCGAAACAGGATCATAGCAAGGTGCAAGCTCGAGGCTGGAAAAATCCACTGCAGTGATGTCCGCTGCCTTGCCCGCCACCAGCGAGCCGGTAAGCGCGCCCAGCCCCAGGGCGTTCGCCCCGTTGAGTGTTGCCATTTGCAATACCTGCCACGCCGGCAACATATCGGCTTTGCCGCTTTGGGCTTTTGCAAGCAGTGCGGTAAAACGCATTTCCTCGAACATGTCGAGGCGATTATTGCTGGCGGCGCCGTCCGTTCCAAGACCGACGTTAACTCCCGCACTTGACAGCGCGGCTACAGGCGCCAACCCATTTGCAAGTTTCAGATTGGAAGAAGGACAATTTGCCACGGTACAGCCTTGTTGCGCCATCAATTCGATCTCTTCGCTGTTCAGATGAACCATGTGCACGGCGATCAGATTGGGACCGAGCAGGCCGAGCTTGTGCAAGCGTTCTATCGGACGCACGCCATGACTTTTCAGGCCATTCCTGATTTCATCAGTGGTTTCGTGCAGGTGAATATGGATGGGCAGATCAAGCTGCTCGGCATAGGTAAGAATACTGCCAAATATCCTGTCGCTTACCGTATAAGGCGCATGCGGGGCGAAGCAGAACGATAGCAGCGGGTGCCGGCCATAATCGTCGCGCAGAGCCAGACCTTTTGCCAGATAATCATCAGCGTCGCTGGCGTAAGCGGTAGGAAAGTCAATCGCGATCATCCCGATGCTGGCACGCATGCCGGAGTCTAGCGCCGCTCGAACCGATGCCTCGGGAAAGAAATACATATCGTTAAAGCAGGTGATTCCGCCTCGCAGCATCTCGGCGCATGCCAACCGGGTCCCATCGAAGACGAAACCGGAATCGACGTGCCTGGCTTCGGCAGGCCAGATATGATTGCGGAGCCACTCCATTAACGGCAGATCGTCCGCAATTCCACGCATTAGCGACATCGCTGCATGCGTGTGCAGATTGACCAGGCCGGGTATCAGCGCGTGGTTCCCAAGAACGATATGCTCGTGCGGTGCAAATCGCGCATGGGCTTCGGTACTTGGCATTATGGCGCGAATCGTGCCTTGTTCAATTGCGATGGCATGATTGCGCAATACTGCCCCGGAAGGCTCCACCGGAATTATCCAGCGCGCCTCCAGCAAGGTATCGATTTTTTCAGGATAAACCATTTATCGGGAAGCTTAGCAAAAAAAAACCCTGCGCGCGGCAGGGTTTGAATTTTTGTGTTCAGGAGATTTACTGTACTGTTTCCCTCGTACCGGCTATTTCAACTTCAACGCGGCGATCCGGTTGCAGACACGCGACCAGCGCTTTGGTTTTCTTGTTGCCTTTGCATGAATCGCCGGTTACCGGATTGGCTTCGCCTTTACCATCGGTAAAGACCTTGTCTGCGGGTATGCCTTTTTCCTTGACCAGGTAGGCTTTGACAGCTTCAGCACGGCGCATGGAAAGTTTCTTGTTGTAATCATCGGAGCCGATGCGGTCAGCATAGCCAATGGCAACGATGGTATCGTATTTGATGTCGCCGAGCTTGGATACGATGTCATCCAGAGCTTGTTTACCTTCGGATTTCAGGACGGCCTTGTCGAAATCGAATAATTGATCGGCAGAAAGTGATACTTTTTCGGGTTCGGTGTAAGCAGGTACAGGAGCAGGAGCGGGTTCGGCAGGCGCTTCAACTGTTTGCTCAGGCTTCGGCAACAGCTCGGGATCGCATTCATATGTTGCCATAGCGGGTGTCCAGTAGCCTGTGCGCCAACAGTAGCCGGAGGAATCTCTGGCGACCTCGCCACGGCCGTCGCTTGCGTATGCTTCGGCTCTTTCCTGAGCAATGGCAGCTCCTGAAAACAGCACAGGCAACACAACCGCTCCAAGCAAGAGTTTTTTCGTTACTGAATTTTTCATGCTATTGCCCCTTTTTCAGAAAAACTTCAATTCAAAATCAAATCCATCCCTTTAGTCATGCAAATAACAAACGACGCCATTTTATTTATCGATGGCACATTACACTTATTGCATATCCGCGTATCGATTATCTATTTATATATCTATTTTTGTCAAACATGTTGTTGCATACGGCATGAATGCTCGAATGCGCGGGTGACTTCAATACGATTGGCATGCTAAAATCGGTGGTTTTACGTATTGCTGCCTGAGTTGGTCTCCGGGACAGAATACATATCATAACCCCTTGTCCCTATTGTAAAAGTTGGTAATGGATCAATTCGCAAAAGAAACTCTGCCCATTAGCCTCGAAGAGGAGATGCGCCGCTCCTATCTCGACTACGCCATGAGCGTAATTGTGGGGCGGGCCTTGCCGGACGTGCGGGATGGCTTGAAGCCCGTACACCGGCGGGCGCTGTTCGCCATGCACGAACTGTCAAACGACTGGAATCGTCCCTATAAAAAATCGGCGCGCATTGTCGGCGACGTGATCGGTAAATATCATCCGCATGGCGATACCGCCGTATATGACACTATCGTGCGCATGGCGCAAAACTTTTCGCTGCGTTACATGCTGGTGGATGGCCAGGGGAACTTCGGTTCGGTAGATGGCGATAATGCGGCGGCAATGCGTTATACCGAAATCCGGATGTCGCGCATTGCGCATGAGCTGTTGGCGGATCTCGATAAGGAAACGGTGGATTTCGGCCCGAACTATGATGGTTCGGAAAGAGAGCCGCTGATTCTACCCGCGAAAATTCCCAATCTGCTTATCAACGGCTCTTCGGGTATCGCGGTCGGCATGGCGACCAATATTCCGCCGCATAATCTGAATGAAGTGGTGGATGCGTGCCTCGCCTTGCTGAAGAATCCGGAAACCAGCATTGAAGAATTGATCGATATCATTCCTGCGCCGGATTTTCCGACCGCCGGCATCATCTACGGGGTTGCCGGGGTAAAGGAAGGTTATCGCACGGGCCGTGGCCGTGTGGTAATGCGCGCCCGCACTCACTTCGAGGATATGGAAAAAGGGCGGTGGCCGTCAGAGCATTATTATCGATGAGCTACCGTACCAGGTGAACAAGGCTAACTTGCTGATCCGTATCGGGGAGTTGGTACGCGACAAGAAAATTGAAGGCATTTCCGATTTGCGCGACGAATCGGATAAATCCGGCATGCGGGTGGTCATCGAACTCCGGCGCGGAGAAGTGCCGGAAGTGGTACTGAACAATCTGTACAAAGAAACACAAATGCAGGACACCTTCGGCATGAATATGGTGGCCCTGCTGGATGGGCAGCCGCGCCTGTTGAATTTGAGGCAGATGCTGGACGCGTTCTTGCGTCACCGCCGTGAAGTGATAACGCGACGCACGGTATTTGAACTGAAAAAAGCGCGTGAGCGGGGCCATCTGCTTGAAGGCCTGGCGGTGGCGCTGTCCAACGTGGATGAAGTGATCGCACTGATCAAGGCGGCGCCGAACCCTCCGGCAGCGAAAGAAGCGCTGATGTCGAGGGTATGGCATTCCCGGTTGGTCGAGGAAATGCTTGCTCGCGCCTCGGTTGACGCGAGGGCGTTCCGTCCCGATGGCCTGGCGCCTGAATTCGGTTTGTCCCGGGATGGATATCGCCTCTCCGATGCGCAAGCGCAGGCAATTCTTGAATTGCGTCTGCAACGGCTAACCGGGCTGGAGCAGGACAAGATCGTAGGCGAGTATAAGGAAATAATGGATAAGATCGCCGATCTTATCGACATTCTATCCAAGCCGGAACGTATCACGGCCGTGATTACCGAAGAACTGGCTGCGATCAAGCAACAGTTCGGTGATAAACGCCGCAGCGAAATCGTCATTAATACTCAGGATCTGAGTATGGAGGACCTGATCGCGTCTGAAGATCTGGTTGTGACGCTATCGCATAGTGGCTACATCAAGTCGCAACCGCTCGATGACTACCGGGCGCAAAAGCGGGGCGGCCGTGGAAAGCAGGCAACCGGCACCAAGGACGATGATTTCATCGATAACTTGTTCATCGCCAATACGCATGATTATATCCTGTGCTTTTCCAGCCGCGGCCGGGTTTACTGGATCAAGGTTTATGCCGTACCCCAGGGAGGCCGCTCCTCGCGGGGCAAGCCGGTCGTCAATCTGGTGCAACTGGAGCAGGGCGAAAAGATCAATGCCATTCTTCCTGTAAAAGCATTCGAGGAAAATCGCTATGTATTTATGGCAACTTCCTTCGGAACCGTAAAAAAAACGCCCCTCTCGGAATTCTCCCGCCCGCGGGCCAGCGGCATCATCGCCGTGGGCCTGGACGAGGACGATTATTTGATCGGCGTAGCACTGACTGAAGGCAAGCATGATGTGATGCTTTTCTCGGATGCCGGAAAAGCCGTGCGTTTCGATGAGAATGACGTGCGCCCGATGGGACGAGGTGCGCGCGGGGTGCGCGGGATGACGCTGGGCAAGGGGCAGAAGGTTATTTCCCTGCTGGTTGCCGAAAGCGAGGAACTGGCGGTCCTGACCGCAACGGAAAACGGCTATGGCAAGCGTACGCCGATAAGCGAATACACCCGGCACGGCCGTGGCAGTCAAGGCATGATTGCAATCAAGACCACTCAGCGGAACGGCAAGGTTGTAGCGGCGAAGCTGGTGAGGGAGGACGACGAAATCATGCTTATTACTACTGGAGGCGTCCTGATCCGCACTCGCGTCAAGGAAGTCCGCGAGATGAGCCGCGCGACCCAGGGGGTTACCCTGATCAATCCGGACGAGGGCGAGAAGCTCGCGGGACTGGAACGAGTGGTTGAAGCCGACGAGGAATAAGAATCATGTTGGGACTTCTAAAAATCCGGAGTTGCAGGTAAGCTCATTTCTGAATAGCCGCGAACAAAAAATGTCGGCCAGCCTGGATGAGCATAGGTAAGAAGTCCTTTTTAAGGACATTGTGCATTGCAGGATGCAGCAAGCTGGAAAGACCACGAAATGAATGAAAGTCCGCAATTTTGCATTTCAGAGTGCTCGGTAGAGACGAAGGAGTTTTAATGGAACGGATATACAACTTTAGCGCAGGCCCGGCGGTATTGCCTGAGGAAGTTCTGCAACAGGCGCGCGATGAAATGCTCGACTGGCATGGGAGCGGCATGTCGGTTATGGAGATGAGCCATCGCGGCAAGGAATTTATGTCCATTGCGGCAAAGACCGAGGCGGATTTGCGTGAACTGGCAGGTATTCCGGAAAATTACAAGGTTCTCTTTCTATCAGGCGGCGCTTCCACCCAGTTTGCCATGGCGCCGATGAATCTGCTGCGCGGCAAGAAAAGCGCTAACTATATCAACACCGGGCAATGGTCCAAAAAAGCCATCCAGGAAGCGAAGAAATATTGCACCGTCAATGTCGCGGCTTCATCCGAGGATGCGAATTTCACTTACGTGCCACCGCAGGATACCTGGAATCTCGATCCGGATGCCGCCTACTTGCATTACACGCCCAACGAGACGATAGGGGGAGTCGAGTTCAACTGGGTTCCGGACTTGCCGAACGGGAACACTGATATGCCGCTGGTCGCGGATATATCCTCCACCTTTATGTCGCGCCCGCTGGATGTGTCCCGGTTCGGGCTGATTTATGCAGGGGCGCAGAAAAACGTGGGCCCGGCGGGATTGTGCATTGTGATTGTGCGAGATGACTTGTTGGGACAAACCATTGC
This sequence comes from uncultured beta proteobacterium, assembly GCA_963831395.1. Taxonomy (GTDB): domain Bacteria; phylum Pseudomonadota; class Gammaproteobacteria; order Burkholderiales; family Nitrosomonadaceae; genus Nitrosospira. The sequence continues at coordinate 39,833 of CAWHQD010000055.1, read as the reverse complement.
AGGCACCCCGACCATGTTCGACTACAAAATCCATGCCGATAATGACTCAATGTATAACACCCCCCCAACCTACCCTATGTATATTTGCGGCCTTGTGCTGGAGTGGTTGAAAAAAAGGGGCGGATTGAAGGCGATGGAGGAAACGAATATCGCCAAGGCCAATTTGTTGTATGAATTGTTGGACGCAACCGATTTTTATCACTGTCCTGTCGCAAAGCCTGATCGTTCGCGCATGAACGTACCGTTCACTTTAAAAAATGCCGCGCTCGATGACGAGTTTCTGAAACAGGCCCGGACTCGCGGGCTGATCCAGTTGAAGGGCCATCGTTCAGTCGGTGGAATGCGTGCATCGATTTACAACGCCATGCCGCTGGAAGGGGTAAAAGTTCTGGTGGAATTCATGAAAGAATTTGCGAGCCATCATGCCTGAACGCGCACATAAAATTTTCCGCATACTTACGCTCAACCAGATTTCTCCGCTGGGCTTGAAGCTTTTTGACGCCAATCACTACGTGGTCGGCAATGACATTACAGAGCCCGACGCAATCCTGGTTCGGTCGCACAATATGCTGCAAATGGATATCCCATCCAGCGTAAAAGCCATAGGCCGTGCGGGGGCCGGCACCAATAATGTCCCCGTAAAAGACATGAATCTCCGCGGCGTGCCCGTCTTCAACGCGCCTGGTGCAAATGCAAACGCGGTGAAGGAACTCGTACTGGCCGGCTTGTTGATGGCGTCGCGCAACCTGGTCCCGGCAATCCGCTTCACGGAGGGTTTGCAGGGCGACGACGCTACCCTGCACAAGCTGGCGGAAGACAGCAAAAAGCAATTCGCAGGAATTGAATTACCGGGGCGGACTTTGGGCATCATAGGCCTGGGCTCGGTCGGACGGCTGGTAGCGGACGCAGCTATCCGCCTCGGCATGAAGGTAATGGGTTACGACCCGAATATAACGGTAGACGCCGCCTGGAACCTGTCCTCTGAAGTAAAACGAGCGGAGAGCGTCGAAGATTTATTGCGAAATAGCGAGTTTGTAACGTTGCACGTGCCGCTCGTGGATTCCACGCGGCGCCTGATTAACCGCGAACTCGTGCGAAATATGAGAAATGGCACCATTCTGCTCAATTTCTCCCGCGATGGCATAGTCGACGAAGAGGCGGTACTCGAGGGAATCGAGACCGGCAAAATAAAATATTATGTTTGCGATTTTCCAAGCAAGTTATTGCAGCATCATGCGGCCGTGATTACACTGCCGCACCTGGGTGCCTCCACCCTGGAAGCGGAAGAGAACTGCGCGGTGATGGTGGTGAACCAGATGATAGATTATCTGGAAAACGGCAATATCATCAACGCGGTGAATTTCCCCAACATAACAATGGAACACGGATCCCCATACCGGCTGGCGGTAGCCAATTCCAACGTGCCCAACATGCTGGGGCAAATCTCCACCAGCATGGCCAAAGCAGGTCTCAATATCCACAATATGGGTAACAAATCCCGTGGCGAGATGGCCTACACACTCGTTGATGTGGATAGCCCGGTACCACAAAAAACAATAGACGAGATTGCGGCGATCGACGGCGTATTGATGGTGCGCTATGTGCCGATACTGGCTGATCAGCCAAAGCCACTATAGAAACTCATTCTCGATGACCGGTCAACTCAAACAGCTGCGCGACAAAATTGATGTGATTGACAGCGAGCTGCTCAAATTGATGAGCGCGCGCGCTGCTCTTGCCCTTGAGATCGGACAGATCAAAAACGGCATGGCGGCATATCGCCCCGAGCGCGAGGCCCAGGTGTTGGCCAGGTTGCGCGAGTTGAATCCCGGGCCGCTGGCAAATGAACATATCGTGCGCCTATTCACCGAAATCATGTCCCTGTGTCGATCCATGGAAGAGCCTTTGACAGTAGCATACCTCGGTCCGCAAGGGACCTTTTCAGAAGAAGCGGCGTTAAAGCGCTTCGGCGGTGTCGTGACAACGCTCGCATGCAACTCGATAGATGATGTATTTCGCAAAGTGGAATCGAGCGAGGCCGGTTATGGGGTTGTACCCGTGGAGAATTCCACAGAGGGCGCAGTTGGCAGAACGCTGGATCTGTTGCTGCAAACCACATTAAAGGTGTGCGGCGAAGTCGCATTGCCCATACATCAGCTTCTGCTCGCACGGCATTCCGATCTCGCACGCATCAAAAAAATCTATTCTCACCCCCAGTCATTCTCTCAATGCCACGAATGGCTTAACGTCAATCTGCCGCACTTGAAAGGGGCTGCGCGCATCAACGCCGCCAGCAACGCGGATGCCGCCAGGCTGGCTGCCCAGGACGAAGACGCCGCAGCGGTTGCGGGCAAGAAGGCTGGAGAGGTATTCGGGCTTACTGTTTGCGCGGAGAATATCGAGGATGACCCCAACAACACCACTCGTTTTCTGGTTATCGGCGTACAGGAAGTCGCCCCTTCCGGCAAGGACAAGACGTCGCTGGTCATGTCGGCCAAAAACCGGCCCGGCGCAATACATGAATTACTGGCTCCACTGGCGGACCATGGCGTGAGCATGAGCCGGCTGGAATCCCGGCCTTCCCGTGCCGGTTTATGGGAGTACGTGTTTTTCGTGGATATCGAGGGTCATCAGCAAGATACAAAAATCGCGAAAGCGCTGCAGGAACTGCGAGAGAAAGCAGCGTTCCTGAAAGTGCTCGGGTCGTACCCAGCGGGATGACCATAATCGAACTACCATGTTTTCAGGAAGAGCGAACCGGTAGCGTTATTTCAACTTTTTAAGCTTTCTTTCTATGCCTTTGCAATTTAATAGGTTTGGCCTTATGAATCTTTGCGATCTTGCTCCCGAATACATCCGCGCCATCAGTCCTTATCAACCCGGCAAACCCATCTCTGAACTGGCGCGCGAGATGAATATGGATGAACGCGCCATCATCAAGCTTGCATCCAACGAAAACCCGCTGGGCCCCAGCCCTCTGGCGCTTGAGGCGATGAGCAGGGCGCTGGATCAGGTAGCGCTTTATCCGGATGGAAGCGGCTTCGAGCTGAAAGCGGCGCTGTCGCAACGTTATGGCGTAGGCAGCGATCAGATCGTGCTGGGCAACGGCTCCAATGATGTGCTGGAGCTGGCTGCCCGGGTTTTCCTGAAACCGGGCGCGTCCGCGGTTTATTCGCAACACGCTTTTGCGGTTTACCCGCTGGTAACGCAGGCAGTGGGCGCAAGCGGCATTGCGATTCGCGCCGTAAATTACGGTCATGATCTCGATGCGATGCTGCACGCAGTCATGCCCGAGACTCGTATGGTATTTATCGCCAATCCCAACAACCCCACCGGCACCTTGCTGGCTGCTCACGAGGTATTGCGTTTTCTGGAACGGGTCTCGCCAGATGTGTTGGTAGTGCTGGATGAAGCATATAACGAATATTTGCCCACTGCTGTCAAGGCTGACAGCATCGCATGGCTGAAGCGTTTTCCTAATTTGCTGATCACCCGCACTTTTTCCAAGGCTTACGGCATGGCCGGCGTACGTGTCGGCTTTGGTCTTGCGCACCCGGACGTTAGCGGTTTGATGAACCGCGTGCGGCAGCCGTTCAACGTAAATAGCATCGGTCTTGCTGGCGCTGTGGCTGCGCTGAAGGATGAGGAATTTGTAAAACGCTCTTATGCGCTCAACCAGGCAGGAATGCTTCAGATCACTACCGGACTGCGGCAACTCGGCATCGAGTACATTCCATCTTACGGTAATTTTCTGAGTTTCCGTGTGCCGGGCAATGTTAAAGCGGTAAATGAAAGCCTGCTGAAACAGGGTGTCATCGTGCGTCCCATCGGCATTTATGAAATGCCGGAGCACCTCCGAGTCACTGTCGGGCTCGAATCTGAAAATCAGAAATTCCTGAAATCGCTTGAGATAGCCCTTGATGCAGCCCGGGATATCCCGAGGATAGTCCCTGCAATGCGCGAAATGGTACGGGGAGAATCCGTTTGATCATCGTTATGAACAATGGCGCGACGGATGATCAAATCGGCGCCGTAACCAGCAAAATTCAAAGTTTCGGTCTCGATGCGAATATCTCGCGAGGTACTGAACGCACGGTCATCGGCGCCATTGGCGACGAACGCAAACTTGACCCGGAAATGTTCGATTCCCTGAGCGGGGTCGAATATTCCATGCATATTGTCAAGCAGTACAAGATCGTATCGCGCGAATCGCACAAGCACGACTCGATAATAGATGTAGGCGGCATACCGGTCGGCGGAACTCAGGTGCAGGTGATCGGCGGCCCTTGTTCGGTGGAAACCCAGGAGCAGATGGACTCCGCGGCGCAACATGTCGGTGCGGCAGGCTGCAAGCTGATGCGTGGGGGAGCCTTCAAGCCTCGCACCAGTCCTTATACGTTTCAGGGCAATGGTGAAGAAGGCCTGAAGATGTTCCGCAAGGCGGCGGACAAATACAAGCTGCGCATCGTTACTGAACTGATGGATGCGCGCATGCTCGATACTTTCCTCAAGTACGACGTGGATGTAATTCAGATAGGCACGCGCAGCATGCAGAACTTTGAACTTCTGAAAGAGGTCGGGCGTATCAATAAGCCGGTGATACTCAAGCGCGGCATGTCGGCCACCATTTCCGAATGGCTGATGGCAGCGGAATACATTGCGGCCGGCGGCAACCACAACATCATTTTTTGCGAACGCGGCATACGCACTTTTGAAACAGCCTACCGCAATGTGATGGATGTCACCTGCATTCCCGTCCTGAAAAAAGAAACCCATTTGCCTGTTATCGTCGATCCTTCCCATGCCGGGGGCAAGACCTGGATGGTTCCCGCGCTGGCCCGCGCGGCAATCGCCGCCGGCGCCGATGGCCTGCTGGTGGAAATGCATCCCAATCCGTGCGAGGCCTGGTGCGACGCGGACCAGGCGCTGAATCCGCAGGAATTCCACGACCTGATGGGATCGCTGCGCGGAATTGCGGAAGTAATTGGGCGAAATCTGTAATTAGTCATGTAATCTGTCGGATATCAATCGCGGCATAACTTGCCTCAAGATGCGAAGGTGGCGAACGTCGTGATCAACAAACTGGTGATTGTCGGTGTCGGCCTGATTGGCGGCTCATTCGCGCTTGCGTTGCGCAAGGCGCACTTGGCCAAACATATCGCCGGCGTGGGACGCAGCCCGCAAAATATGCGGCGCGCCGTTAAGCTGGGCGTGATAGACGAGATCACGGGCGACCTTCCCTCCGCCTTGAAGGACGCAGACGTCGTGTTCCTCGCCATACCGGTCGGGCAGACCGGCGAAATCATGGCACAGATATCTCCCCACCTCGAACCCGGCACGATCGTGACTGACGCCGGGAGTACCAAGCGAGACGTAATTGCGGCCGCGCGCTCTCACCTGGCTGAACATCTGGAAAATTTTGTCCCCGGACACCCCGTCGCCGGCGCCGAGCAGAGCGGGGCAGGCGCGGCGAACGCTGATCTGTTCCGTGGCAAGAATGTTGTGCTGACCCCACTGGAAGAAACCAGTCCCGAGGCGATAAAGCGAGTAACAGAATTATGGCAAGCCTGTGGCGCACGGGTCTCCCTGATGGGCGCCAGCCAGCACGACAAAATCCTTGCCTCGGTTAGCCACCTTCCCCATGTGCTCGCATTCACGCTAATGAATCATATCTCTACGGAGCATCGTCCGGAAGATCTGCTGCCCTCGGACAATCTACCGCTCCCGAGCGGTCCATTGCGCTTTGCCGGCACCGGTTTCCGCGATTTTACCCGCATTGCCGGAAGCTCCCCCGAGATGTGGCGCGACATATGCCTTGCCAACAGAGAAGCGCTATCCAGACAAATCGATGCCTATCAGCGCGAACTGGCAGACGTGCGTGAAATGCTTGTGCGCGAAGATGGAGAAGCGCTTGAAAAAGTTTTTGCCAATGCACGTGAAGCACGCCGGCAATGGCTGAAAAGCATCACTTGAATTGATCGAGTATATCGCTACCCGCCACTAAGCTGTATCTCTCAGCTTCTCGATGATCTTTGCGCCTGCGGCGATTGTCTGTGTCGCTGTTTTTCATGATTCAATCAACGCTGCTGTCCTTGAGTCCGATGCCGCTTAGTTGCAGGCGGCGCGCTTCCTTGAGCAGCCAGACAAGTTTCCTGGCGGCTGCAGGATAGGAAAAGCCTTCCGGCCGGATATTTGAAATGCAGTTGCGCTCGGCATCGGTGCGGCCAACTTTTGGCGCATAGGTGAGATACATGCCGAGACTGTCGGGCGAGCTGAGACCCGGCCGCTCGCCGATCATCACTACCACCGTCTTCGCTTGCAGCAGTTCGGCGATCTCGTCACCCAGCGCCACCCGGCTCTGCTCCGCGATTACCACAGGGCCTACCGACCAGGTGTTTGGTAACAAAGGCATCGCCGTTTGCAGCAACGGCAGCGTGTGGCTTTGCACTCCCAAGGCGGACAGGCCATCAGAAACAACGAAGAGTACATCGAAGCCCTTGTTCACCTGCTCCGAAAGCAGGGCCGCGCTGGCATCAGTGAGGCGTTGACCGAGGTCTGGCCGCAACAGATAAGTGGCACGGTCCGGGGCACGGCTGTGTACCCGTAGCGTGGGCCAGGTCATCGCTTGAAGGCTCTCCTCCAGCGCGGACACATCCAGCGGCAGATGTACCGCGTCGCGCGCCTGGGCATGGGCCAGACCCAGACGTAGCAGCTCATCCGTGGGCAGGCTGTTGCCCGCACACCCGAGGGCAATGCGCGCCGGGGTAAATCGCCGCAACTCCTGCCACGGATTGATTCTCACTATTTCGTTCATGATCATAAACTCCCGGTCAAATCGTCAATTGCCCTGACAACGCCATGCTGGGATGTTATCTCGCGCAATTGCCCTTGCGGGTTGGTGATCTGCATTCTCTCCAGCCATGCTTCAAATTCCGGCGCCCGCTTCAAATCCAGCAGAGCACGCAAATAAAGCGCATCGTGAAACGACGTGCTTTGGTAATTCAGCATGATGTCATCGGCGCCCGGCACGCCCATGATAAACGTCACCCCTGCCGCGCCAAGCAGGGTAAGCAGGGTATCCATGTCATCCTGGTCGGCTTCCGCATGATTGGTGTAGCACACATCACAGCCCAGCGGAACGCCCAGGAGCTTGCCACAGAAGTGATCCTCCAGCCCAGCGCGGATGATCTGCTTGCCGTCGTATAAATACTCGGGGCCGATGAAGCCGACGACCGTGTTGGTGAGCAGCGGCTTGAACTCTCGTGCCACCGCATAAGCACGGGCCTCGCAGGTTTGCTGATCGACGCCGAAATTGGCTTTTGCGGAAAGTGCGCTCCCCTGCCCCGTCTCGAAATACATTACATTGTCCCCCAACGTGCCACGATTCAGCGACAGTGCGGCCTCGCGCGCCTCGCGCAACAGCGCGAGACTGATGCCGAAGCCGGTATTGGCTTTCTCCGTCCCGGCTATGGACTGGAACACCAGATCCACTGGCGCGCCGTGTTCGATCGCCTGAATGGTGTTGGTAACGTGAGTCAGCACGCACGACTGCGTCGGGATGTCGAAGCGGCTTCGCACGTCATCCAGCATCTCCAAAAGCCTGATAAGCGCCGGGAGGCTATCGGTAGCGGGATTGATACCAACCACTGCGTCGCCACAGCCGTAAAGTAATCCATCCAGCATGGAAGCGGCAATGCCCTTCAAGTCATCGGTAGGGTGGTTAGGCTGAAGCCGCACTGACAATCTTCCCGGCAGCCCGATGGTGTTGCGGAACCGGGTTACCACCCGGCACTTTCTGGCGACCAGAATCAAGTCCTGGTTGCGCATCAGTTTACTGACCGCAGCCGCCATCTCAGGAGTAATGCCGGGTGCGATGCGAGCAAGCGTTGCTTCGTCCGTACTTTCGGCAAGCAGCCAATTCCGGAAATCGCCTACGGTGAGATGGCTGATTTCCGCAAATGCCACTGCATCATGGCGGTCTATAATGAGCCGAGTCACCTCGTCGGCTTCGTAGGGTATGACCGCTTCGGAGAGGAAAGCCGGAAGCGGCACGCCAGCAAGGCACATTTTCGCCGCCATGCGTTCAACAGCCGACGTCGCAGCAACACCGGCCAAGTAATCGCCAGAGCGCGATGGAGATGCCTTGGCGAGCAAGTCCTTGAGGTCATTAAAGCGATAGACAATATTGCGGATGGAGTATGAGTAGGTCATCTGTCGCCCCCTGCCAATACGTCACTTTCAGAAGCGGATGAAACGGAAGAACCGAACTGATTTATAGATGACAAATTCAAAAAAGCAAAGGCATCAAGAACATCGAAATAGCCCACCCTGTGTGACGGGATAAATCGAGATGGGGGAAGCCTTCATTTCTTTTGATAAAAGAATCGCATGGCGCTTTTTCCATGGGGACTCGTTTTTACCGAATGATGCCTCGACCTCGTACGGAAATAAAATCGAGAAAATTCCGCACTTCCGGTGCATCGAGCGTTAGCGGCACGATCTGCGCCTCTGCTTCCTTCAAGGGAAAGTCCGGAGCGATAGACCAGCTTGTACGCATGCTTTAATGCAAGAATGGTTTTTTCCGGAAACCCCCCGCGCTTGAGTTCCCTGAGGTTGAGGCCATGAGGCCTTGCTGTATTACCCGCGGCAAGGATATACGGTGGCAGGTCCTGGGTCAGCACTGTCCCCAGCCCGGTAAAACTATAGGCGCCGACGCGCACGAATTGATGAACGGAGGTAAATCCGCCCAAGGCCGGCATGGTCGCCCACCTGTTACATGCCCGGCCAATGAAGCATTGTTGGTGAAAGTAGTGAAATTACCGACTTGGCAGTCATGCGCCAGGTGGGCATGGGCCATCATGAAGTTGTCATTTCCCAGCCGAGTGGTTCCCGCGCCCTGGATGGTGCCGCGGTTAAATGTACAGAACTCGCGTATCGTATTGCGATCGCCTATTTCCAGCCGGGTCGGCTCGCCCGCGTATTTCCTGTCCTGTGCCTCATCCCCCAGGGAACAGAATTGGAAAATGCGATTGCTGCAACCGATGCGCGTATAACTTTTTATGACGACGTGCGGGCCGACCCAAGTATCATCGCCAATTTCCACATGCTCTTCTATGACTGAATAGGGCCCGATGGATACGCCCGAGCCAAGTTCGGCCTTCGGATGAACAATGGCGGTTTGATGAACTATGGTTTCTTTCAAGGGAATCAACCTCAGGAAATGGAAGCCATGAATCGACATTTACGCTATGCGCAATTGCTCTGCATTCTGAAGTAGCGAGGACCTGAATTCTACGCTAAGATCAATTTTAAAAATCCCGTGGACCCGAACAGCGCTTACCTCGCTACCCAGTACGATCTGAAATCGGCAAAGCTCGCAGCAGGGGGCCAACAGCAATATAAATAGCCTACTCACGCGCGAATCAGCTGTTGTAAAGGATTAAACGACGCCATGCCTCCCCCGCCGCAAATCGCAATGGATGAAGCAGTTGACGATGCAGATATTGCGCTTCGCGTATCGAACCTGTCAAAAACATACCGCATCTATCATCGCTCACAGGATCGGCTGCTGCAGAGCTTGTGGGGCGGCCGCAAGCAGTTGTACCGGGAATTCCGGGCGCTCGACGGCATTTCCTTTGACGTTCGCCGCGGTGAAACTCTCGGTATCATAGGTCTTAACGGCTCGGGCAAGAGTACCTTGCTACAGTTGATAGCTGGAACATTGACGCCGACGGAAGGTGAAATATATGTCAACGGCAAGGTATCGGCATTGCTCGAACTGGGAGCCGGCTTCAATGCGGAATTTACCGGCCGGGAAAATATCTACATGGCGGCGTCCATAGTGGGATTGACTACCGCCGAGACCAGGCAGCGTTATGACCGGATTGCGGAGTTTGCGGATATTGGTGAGTTCCTTGATCAACCGGTCAAGACATATTCGAGCGGCATGTACGTGCGCCTTGCGTTCGCGGTTGCCATTTCGGTTGAACCGGAAGTGCTGGTTATAGACGAGGCCCTTGCCGTGGGAGATATGGCGTTCCAGGCAAAATGCATGGTGACGTTGAAGCGGATGCAGGAGTGTGGCACCACCATTCTGTTTGTCAGCCACGATGTAGGAGCAGTCAACGCGTTGTGCGAGCGCGTACTTTACCTGAAACAGGGACGGGCGCTGGAGCTGGGCCCAACTTCAGAGGTCGTTGCGCGCTACATTCGCGAAGTGCAGGAAGCAAACAACGGGAAAATCACCATAGCTGGCACCGATGCTGAAAAACCGGCTTCCGTAGTCTTCGGAAACACCGAAACCTCCCAAGCTGCTCAAGCAACTACAACGACCGGATTTCGCGCTGTGGAGAGTGAAGATCTCGCGCATTTTGCTGAAAAAGCGAACCTCTACCGCTCCGGCAGCGGCGATGTACGAGTCGTGTACGCCGAGATGCTGGGCAATACCGGTCTACCGCTTCACTCGGCGAGATTTTGCGAGCAGGTAGTCATACGGATCATTGTGGAGGCCGTGCGCGCCTGTACTTTTTCAGTCAACTACAAGATTTGTGACAAAAACCGGACGCCGGTAATTGGAGCAGACTTTCTGATGCAAGGTCAGGCTTTGCTGACTTTGGCGCCAACGCAACAGGCCGAGGCCGTTTATCGAACATCGCTGCCGCTGACCGACGGCAGATACAGCCTCAGAATTTCCCTGACGCATCCGATCAATGGACACCAACAAGCGCTGTTTTTCGACATCGTGGAAATTGCGCATGTGTTCGAGGTGCTGCCAAACGCAACCGCAAAATTCTGGACTCAGGTTTATCTACCGAACGCATTGGAGATAAAAACTTCATGATGAGTATCGTACCCGAAGGACGCAGTTTGCTGGTGATGGGCCATCCTGGCCATGAACTGCGCCTTTACGGCTGGGTCGGTCTGGCACGGCCCCTGGTCTGCATTCTAACCGATGGCTCCGGCAGCGATGGCGTCCCCAGGCTGGAGAAAACGCTGGAAATATTGCGTGCCACTGGGTGCGGAAGATCGGGCCACTGTGCGGCGAACTCAGTGATAGGGAAATCTATGAAAAAATTCTACGCCATGAACACGATCTGTTCGATATCCTATGCGAACGCCTGGTCAAGCTCATTCTTGCGCAAAATATCGACGTGGTCGTGAGCGACGCTATTGAGGGTTACAATCCCGTCCATGATTTATGTGAAATACTGGTTCGGACAGCGGTCGCGATCGCCAATAATTCCAACGCACGCAAACAATGGACAACGATGGACAGTCATTATCCGATCCAGCATTACACTATTCCTTGCTAATGGATGATCCTCGCGCTGGCGCTGGACTTGACAGAACCAGGAAATCATGCAGCGCCACCGCGACATGATTGCGCACCAGACAATCGAACTCACCCCATTGCAGTTCAAGCAGAAGCTGGAGACTATTCGTGACTATGCCGCCAGTGCGGGCGGTATCCTTGCAGCAGGAAGTGGACGATGCATTCCATAATTATGGTGAACATGCATTTCGCCCGTGAATATCTGTTTGATGCGGCTGCGCCAGGGCAAGAACCTGAACGACGGTTTCTCGCAACTAAAACCCTTTTATGAAACCTATGGGGAAGAACGGGTTGCGGCTGGTCATTATCAATTTGTCATTCGTTTCCGCGAACATGTTCTGCCACTTGTTAACCGACTCCAGGAAAAAAGTATTCGCGCATGCACCAGGGCGCGTTCAGGCGATAATGGGATAATGGCGCTATGAGGGTACTGATAACCAATAACACGCTGGATGCGCGGGCAGGGTCCGAGCTTTATGTCCGCGATCTTGCCCTGGCGTTGTTGCGGCGCGGCCATAACCCGATAGCCTATAGTACCCGGCTCGGAATCGTTGCCGACGAATTGCGCGCGGCAACCATCCCGGTAATTGACGACCTCAGGCTATTGACAGCGGTTCCTGACATTATCCATGGACAGCATCATCTGGATGCGATGACCGCGATGTTGCATTTTCCCTGCAACGCCAGCCGTCTACTTCTGTCACGGCTGGCTTCCCTGGGAAGAAATGGCGCCGCACTTTCCTACCATACAATGCTATGTTGCGGTCGACGATCTCTGCCGGGAGCGCCTGCAGTGTGTGCACGGGATCCCTCCCGAGCACATCCGGATGATCCGGAATTTTGTCGATATACAACGTTTTGCGCCACGCGGCGATCTGCCCGCTAACGCCGCGCCGAGCCCTGGTTTTCAGCAACTACATAAACGAGAACGGCTGCCTTGAGTGTTTTGCGTCAGGCTTGCGCCGCCCGCGGGATCGAACTCGATGCCATCGGGAGTTTCCGTCGGGCGTAGCGAAGCCCGGCCCGAGCAGATTCTGGGCCAATATGACATTGTATTTGCCAAAGCACGTTGTGCGCTTGAAGCGCTCGCCTGCGGCACAGCCCTGATCGCTTGTGATGCCGCCGGCCTTGGCGGCATGGTTACGCCCGGAAACTATGAAAAATTTCGGGCGCTGAACTTCGGAATCCGCACTCTGCGTGATTCCATTACCGTTGAAACCATTACGAGAGAACTCGATCGGTATGATGCAATCGGCGCGCGCGAAAAGTTAGCGCAACGTGCTGCGCATCGGAAGCCACCATGGAGACGCGCAATCGATCAGATTCTTGATGTGTACCAGGAGGCGATCGATGCGCAACTCAGCCGCATCAGCGACGAAACCCCGGAAAATGCATACTCCATACAGTGCCCATTTCCTGGCTGCAAGCGATTACCTCCGTCAGATTGCGGATTTCACCAAGGGTCGTTATCGAGCCGAGCAGGAGCGCAATCAAGCAAGCGCCGAAGCAATGGCGCAGCGCTCCCGCGCGGATAAATCTGAGCTTGAGTTGGACAACAATTCGCAACTCGCGCCTCTGGCCCCTTGTGACCTCACTCTACCGCTTGAAAGTATGCAACATGGAATCGCTCCGTGGCTGCGCTCAAAATCCGGCAGGATAATCGCCGCAATGGGGATGATCAGGGCACCCACTGGCAACCGTGGCTTTAAACGAACACCCACGAATATTCGAACATATCTATCAGCATAATTCATGGCAGAGCGCTGAATCCCGGTCCGGGCCCGGCTCGACCCTGGAGCGAACCGAGGTGCTGCGAAGCGAATTGCCCGCCGTGCTAACCAGACTGGGTGTTCGCAACCTCGTGGATGCGCCTTGTGGCGATTGCAATTGGCGTCAGCATTTGGAAATCGATCTGGATGCCTATATTGGCGTCGATATCGTCCCTGCATTGATCGAGGACAATCGCCGGCGCTACCGGCATTTCAACTGGAAATTCGAAGTTGCCGACCTGATCAAAGATCCTCTGCCCACTGCCGATGCCGTACTCTGCCGGGATGCTTTGATCCATCTGTCCCTTGCAGATATCAGCCGCGCCCTTTCCAACATCCGCCGCTCAGGGGCAAAATATCTTCTGGCAACCAGCCATGAAGCAATCAGCATCGAACACCGATATTGCTACCGGCGGATGGCGTTCCGTGAATCTCATGCTGGCGCCCTTTAATCTTCCCGCTCCACTGGACCGTATTGTCGAAAATCCGCAAACCGGCAAAATACTCGGGATCTGGACGCTGGCTGAACTATGAGTCTTCCAACTGCCGATCTCGCGCGGCTGGTCTCGCGCTCAGGATCAGAATCATCCCATCGATACCGCCGTCGTCGGTGTGGGTTATTTCGGCAGCCTGCATGCGCTCTGCTACTCCCGCTTGCCCGGCAGCCGGTTACTGGCACTGATCGATCCCGACCCGCTGACACGATCCCTGGCCGAACATCTTGGTGTACCCTGGTTCAGCCAGCTTGCCGACCTTCCGCCCACGGTGCGCGCCGTTTCGGTTGCGACTCCGGTTGCTACCCACTATGCGTTGGCCAAAACCTTGCTCCAACGAGGACTGGACGTCTTGCTGGAAAAACCGATTGCGGAAACCGCTGAACAAGCAGTCGAAACTGCAATCCATGGCGGAGGTAAAATGTTGTCTCCTGCAAATCGGACACATCGAGCGCTTCAATCCGGCTTTTGCTACCGGCCCGGCATTGCTATCGCGCGCCAGCACTATCCGATCGACGCGCACCACCCGGCGCCCGCCCCGCGCCGGCGCGCTGGATGTGGTGATCGACCTGATGATTCATGACCTTGATCTGATTCTGCACGGAGTCGCCTTTCCCGTGCTCGAACTTCATGCCTCAGGCCGCAGTTATGATCTAACGCCGATCGATGAAGCAAAAGTTGAATTAATCTTTGCCAACGGTTGCCGCGCACATCTGAGTGCGCACTGGGGCTCAGCGACAAGACAGGAAAATCGCTGCATGACCGCCGAACTGGGCAATGACGAAACCTGGACCATTGATTTTAGCCGTCGAGCCACCTATCGCGAGACACCCGGCAGTTCGTCACACTCCGGTAATGCTGATTACGCCTCCCCTTTCCTATCCCGCGCAAGTAATACAAGAGGACTCGCTAAGCCTGCAACTCACCTCTTTCCTTAATGCTTCCCGCAGCCGCGCCGTACCGCAGGTGACACCCAAAGACGGCCATGCGGCGCTTGACCTGGTGCAGCAGATTCGCCAACGGATACTCGGAAAGTTGCAATGATCGTACCCCAGTTGGACCTAGGCGCGGAGTATCAGCAATTACACGGTGAGATCGACAACGCAGTGCAGCGAGTGCTTGCGAGCGGTAATTTCATCGCTGGCCCCGAAAACAATGCTCTGGAACGCGAACTCGCCGACTACATCGGTGTTGCTGAAGTAATCAGCGTCAACTCCGGTACCGATGCGCTGTTACTCTCGCTTGAAGGCCTTGGGAGTAGGTCCAGGCGATGAAGTAATCGTGCCGGGTTTTACCTTCTTCGCAACTGCGGAGGCAGTGAGTCTGGCGGGAGCGCGCCCGAGTTTCGCCGACTGCTCATCCGGGCATTACAATATAGATACGGAAAGCGTGCGGCAAGCCTTGACGCCTCGAACGAAAGCAGTCATTGCCGTTCATCTTTTTGGACAACCGGTCGATCTTGCGCCATTGCAGGAATTCTGCGCGAGCCATGGCCTGTGGCTGATCGAGGATGCGGCGCAAGCAATCGGCGCGCGGTATCGGGGCCGCGGCATCGGATCCTTCGGCGCCACAGCGGCCTTCAGCTTCTACCCCACAAAAAATCTTGGCGCTTACGGTGACGGCGGCGCAATTGCCTGCAATGATCCGGCGCTGGCTGCACGACTGCGCCGCCTTGGAAATCACGGCCGGCATGACCGCTATCAGCACAATGAAATCGGTTTTAATAGCCGACTCGATGAAATTCAGGCGGCTATTTTACGGGTCAAGCTTCCTTATCTAAATGAATGGAATGACCCAACGGCGGCAACTTGCCGCGCTATACCAGGAGGCCTTGCGCGATACCGCCTGCGGTTGGCCTGCGACGATCGAAGATAGTATTTCTGTCCATCACCAGTTTGTCGTTACCCATCCCCAACGTGACGCATTGCAAGCATTTCTGGCGGAGAACAATATCGCTACTGCCGTGTTTTATCCTATTCCCTGCCACCTTCAACCGGCTTTTTCGGTATCGCACGCCGGGCTATCTTTGCCGCTGGCCGAGCGTCTGGCGGGCCAGGTGCTGGCCCTGCCCATCTTCCCTACCCTGCCTTTGGAAGCCGTAAAGCACATTACGGAACTGATACAGGTCTTTGAACAACACAGCACCGGGCTTGGAATGAAACATGGGAGCGGAAGATGACGGCAGCGGTGCGGTAAGACTGTTATCCGGAATAAGCTTTGCGTGTAGATTTGCCAGAAGCTGGACCCATTGATCCGGCCAGAAAATACGTGAATCTCGTCATTCCGGGCTTGACCCGGAATCCAGCCCAAGCCAACTATGGCGTGCTTTGAACATTACTGTATACCGTTTTCGCCGGTATAACGTTCGTACTGTTTGCTCGCGGAACCAGACAATAGTTCATCGGCGAGTTTGTTCGCTCGGGCATCGAACTATGCGAAGGCAGAAATATTACTTATATGTCATGAATGGTCGGCC
This sequence comes from uncultured beta proteobacterium, assembly GCA_963831395.1. GTDB lineage: Bacteria > Pseudomonadota > Gammaproteobacteria > Burkholderiales > Nitrosomonadaceae > Nitrosospira. The sequence continues at coordinate 23,762 of CAWHQD010000055.1, read as the reverse complement.
TGTCCGCGGTATCGTGCGTGAGTGGTTTGTCCGTGAACAGATATTCCTTCATTTCAGCGGAAAACACGGGGTCCCTGCGACGGATCCATTCCATTACCATGGCAGCATGCTCTTTCTCCTCATCGCGATTGTGCGCAAGGATTGCCTTGAGTTCCTCGTCTTTGCACGCATCCACACGCTGGTTGTACCAGTCAATGGCCTCCAGCTCTTCCATTAGAGAAACGATTGCTTTGTGCATATCCCGCGTTTGGTCCGACAATTCTTCGATCGGTTCATGGTAACCAACACTTGCCATGGCTTTCTCCTTATTCTCTATTCGTGTAATGAGTAGCTATGATCATCTTTTTTTCTTGTTCGTACAATCTTTTACGCCCATGATTTCTCCTTAAATCACCATCGCCGGTTAATTTCAATGCAGTTTGTCCTGCCACTTTCATAAACGATAGAATTGTTGTTCGGCGGGGGTCACAAGTAACCCACTCTGGGTCTTTTCTACCACGAATGCACACTAAACTTGAACTTTTACGTACGGCGAATACGCCATTCTCGTTATTGTTAATTCTGTTAAAGAGCGCTTCAGCGCCGCTGTTACCGTATCGGTGGAAATCTCGGCGAGATGAATAAACGGTGGCAAGGACATTGCTTAGAAAACGAGTGGGGACACGTAACAGATGGTAGATTGCGCGAAGAAAGTCGTGGGCTTAAAATGATTAGGAGCGAATAAGACTGCTACGGTCCCTCCTACGGCCAATCTGATAAATCTGGGGCTCGTGGTTTACGCAACCATCTGCGCCAACTCTTTCCAGTTTTTCTGCCCATTACTATGAAAAAATTGACTTGTTTCGTTGTTCAAGGATTTGGTCCAAAGACCGATTACACCGATGGCAGAGTTCTGAACCTTGACGCCTCCTACGAGGTAATCAAGCAAGCAGTGGAGGAAGCAGGGTTGACGTGTCTTCGTGCCGACGAGATTGTCCACTCGGGCACGATCGACATTCCTATGTACGAGCAGTTGCTCCGCGCCGACCTCGTGATCGCCGATCTGTCGACCAACAACGTTAACGCGGCGTTCGAATTGGGAGTACGGTATGGCCTCCGCCCCCGATCTACAATCGTGATCGCAGAGGAGAAGTTTAAGAGCCCGTTCGACGTAAACCATATCGTCATTCGACGTTACAAGCACATGGGAGAAGATATTGGCATGCGCGAAGCGCGGCGTTTCAAGGACGAATTGATTACGGTGATCAAGTCAATCCTGGATGAGCTGCGGACCGACAGTCCGGTTTATTCCTTATTCCCCAGTCTTCGGCCGCCGGAATACATTGAAGAGATGCAAGGCAATGGTGATTCCGTTGCAAGCCCCTTGGTTGAAAAGGCCATCTCAGAGCTTGTGGATGCCAGCCCAATGCCAGAGTCGTCAACCGACAGCAAAGATCGACCCGCCGATTCGCAAATACCCGAGGCTGAGGGTATTGGATCCCATCCGCTCAGCGCCCGCCAGTGGCTCGATTACGCGCAGAACGCCATGAAGTCGGGCAACTTCGACGCCGCGAAAATAGCATGGAAAGAGCTACTCAAGCTCAAGCCGCATGACAGCCATGCGACCCGGCAATTGGCCAAGGCTACTTATAAGGCTAGCCAGCCCCCGGAAGAGAAAACTCTTCTGGAAGCGCGAGACATCCTGGAGGAGCTTTTGCCTGCCACCACCAATAACCCCGAGACCCTTGGGCTCTGGGGCGCGATACACAAGCATCTGTGGGCCATTAACCACGATGATGAGGCGCTGGATGAGGCCATCGCAGCCTATGAACGCAGCTTCAACCTGAAGCAGGACTATTACAACGACATCAATTTCGCCTTCGTGCTATACCTGCGCGCAGTGGAACGGGCTCGCAAGAATGTACTACTTAAAGCCACCGCTGACGAGCTCTGGGCACGGCGTATTTGGGGCGATGTTATACGTTATTTGTCGCCGCGCGCCGAGAGTGAGGAACTGGGCAATGAGAAACAGTACTGGGTGTTTGCCACGTTGTGGGAATGCGCCTTGGGGCTGGATGATGAGGCCGCTGTCGCTAAATGGGATGATAAGGCTCGCGGTCTCGAAGTACCTGCCTGGATGCGCCAGACGCGCGAGAAACGTGGTGAACGCTTGCGATTACTGCAACAGGAGTTGAAGAAATTGCTTCCTGCGGGGAGTTAACGGCTGATCGGCTTGAATCGCATCTAAGCGAAACAACGCAGTCCAGAGTTGAATAGCAAGAGATCTTTGCGACGGTACTTTCGCCTCGGCCTAACGGGGCCCGCTTATGTACCTGTCCTACGCGTAGCGCCACCCTCGAAGAGGTGTTGAACCTCGTTGCGCTACAAGAGCCTATATTGCAATAAAAACGCGCTCCGAAACCTTCTCAAGAACAACCACTCAGGGCCATGGAATTAAGCTTGGAATTATAGTGCGGAACAACAACGACCTATGCTGCATTCTTATGCGGCATTTCGCACAGAATAAATAAAAAAAAAGGATAAGAATAATGGCGTAACCTACAAGGAGGTGCGCCATGAACGACTTTTTAGTGTTTTGGAGTACATATATTCTTGTGCTTGTCGCTGGTTTGGGAGCCTTGGTGATGGGTTGAGGCCCAACAACCGCTCATGGCCCGGGAGCGTATTGCTACCGGGCCATTTTATTTCCAAGCCAATCGAGCAACTGCTCTTGATGATCTAACAGCACTAGAAGCACAGTGTAATCCGCATCAAGGTTCCCATTGCGTGCTATTTCTGCCGCCCGTTCTCCACCAAATATCTCTACTTGCCCGGGACAACAACAAAAAACTTGCCCAAGCGGGTTGAGTCCTGCTACGTGTTTTTATAGGAACGAAAACAACTGCGAGGACATATAGACAGAGATGTCGCGAGGATAGCGAGAATCAATAGGTAGAGTAGAGAACAGGCTCTCGCCTGCCCTCCCTCATCAAACCGTGCATGCGGTTTTCCCGCACACGGCTTTCCGATGTTCTTCACGCCAAGGCATGCGCTGTTTTCCAGCCCGCCCTTGTCGGAACTTTGTATAGCCCATAGTACGCATAAAGCTTTTGGCTGGGAAATCGGCCTAAGCCGGTTCCACGATCCCGGACCTTGTGTCGCTTCATCAGGTGCGTTCGCAGGCGTTCTTCGGCGTGCGCCTTTACCTTGTCCAATATCCTGCTGGAATTGCGATAATGGAAGTAGTTCACCCATCCACGAAGGGCGGCGTTCATGCTCCCGGTAATCTCTTCCAGCGGTATCAGGGTGCGTTCTCGCAGGGTCAATTGCGTTATGCGGTCTTTGATTTTCGCAAGAGATTTCGGTGCCGGACAGATATGCGTATAGCGTTTGCCCGATTTCCAACTCTTGCTCACCCTGATTGCAAAACCCAAGAAATTGAAGCTTTCTTTCCGGGCATCAACAATGTGGGTCTTGGTCTCGTTTAGCGTGAGATCAAGTCGTTCCAGTACATGGCGTACCGTTGCCAGGGGCGCATCTACTTTGCCCCTGCATAACACCACAAAATCGTCCGCATAGCGGACGATGTGCGCTTGCAACTTCCTGCGCAGTTGATGCCTGTCCCATATCCGGTCCAGAAGATGAAGGTAGCAGTTCGCCAGCAGCGGTGAAATGACGCCGCCTTGCGGGGTGCCACGGCTGTTGGCTTTGCCACCGCCTACATGCTTGCGGGTGCCGCCCTTGTCCTCGCCGATGACAGGCGCTTTGAGCCATAGCTTGAGCAGGTGCAGTATCGCACCGTCAACGATGCGCTCGGCTACAACGGCCAGTAGTTTGGCATGAGGGATGCTGTCGAAGTATTTCGACAGGTCGGCATCAATGACGTTGGTGTAACCTCGATGGAGCGCATCCGCTATGTCATCCACCGCATCATGGGCGGTCTGCTTCGGCCTGAATCCATAAGAGTTCGGGCAAAAGTCCGCTTCAAAGATGGGTTCGATGACCAGCTTTACCGCCATCTGGGCTACCCGGTCACGGATCGTCGGTATCCCCAGCGGACGCTGACCTCCATCCGCTTTGGATATCATGACGCGCCGTACCGGACTGGGGTGGTAGGTCTTGTTTTTCAGGTCCTGGGCCAGTTCCAGCAAGAACGTGTCTATCCCTCTTCTTTGCTCTATGTCATCAAAGGTCATCCCATCAACGCCAGAACTTCCCTTGTTGGCACGGACAAGGCGGTAGGCAAACATGAGTATGTCTGCCCGCCACACCTTGTCATAGAGCGCATAGAAGCGATAGGCCGGCGCCTGCTTGGCCTTGACGTAAAGCTTCCTCTGTAGTGTCCTGATTGCTTCAGGGGTGGTTAGCATTCGGCAATCCCCTTTTCCTCCACTCTTCGGTTGCATGAACAAAGCAGGGCCCCTTCCCCTCGATCAGGGTTATGTTGTCCCTTGATCTCAGACGGTACTATGAACCCCTCCGACTCCCGTCTCGGGCCGTTGCGCTTTCGTTTCCTTATACGCTGCGGTCGGTGGCCTCCCCACCCCCGTAAACGGGTCTCCAGCACTGGACAGTAAGTCTTCGAAAACATGCCGACCCTGCTACCCCGGGAGTCAATGGATACCACTTCCGTTATTCCGCTATCCATCCAACGACCTTCCCCTTCTGACCATAGGGTCGGCTCCTCCAGTTCGTTTACGAGGCTACTCATGGGTTCACTTGCGTTACGGCCTGCTCTCTTGCTGTTTGGAAACTCACAACCCCGTGTTACCACGACGCCGCTTCCTCATGCTACCGGGGCGAACGGACAACTCCCCGGACGGGACTTCAACCCGCTAGACTTACTGCTGTTACTGCGAACGGTCAGACTCGATTGATAAGCTTTTTGATTAAGACGAAAAGTGTACGCAAAGATCATTCAAGCAATAACGTTGTCCGGTCCGTCGGACGCGCCCGAGGCAATGCGCTTCGCTGCCCAACTCAACTGTCGCCTGTTGCTGAGCCAGCGTTACTCAGTAGTCGGTGTGTCTGCGGCAGGACCGGGAATGGCAAATCGTGCTTGCGCAGCCGCTGATAAGTCCTGATCTCGGGGATTGGCAGCAAGGGGGACGGCAGGTATTGAACCTCGTGAATATCGCTCGTGCCAAGGGGCGAGCTTGCGGCAATACGTACTATAAAGCGGCTTCCCCCTGCGTTGGAGCGCAAAACTGGGAGCTGCCGCTCTCGCACATAGTCGTGACATGGCTGAACACGATTATTATTTTGGGCATAAAGGCAGCAATGGCAGCACGGTGGCAGCGCGCGCAAACGGCGAAGGCTATGTGTGGCGAAGCATTGGGGAGAACGTGGCGGGCGGGCAAGGCCGAGCCCGAGCAGGTAGTCAAGGGCTGGTTATCAAGCAGCGGACATTGCGCTAACATCATGAACGGGAGTTTTGCTGAAATGGGCGCTGCTTACGCAGTTAACCCGAAAAGCGACACGATTATTTTCTGGACACAAGTTTTTGGCAGGCCGCGTTAGCGATTTGATTAACCGCCACTGCTGCACTACTTATGGAATCAAGCCGCTCAGTTAATCCGGCAAGAACTGCGGGGCTGGAAGATGAATAGGAAAGAATGCGCGTCATGGGAACTACGTATTTAGATAATAGCTGGCAGAGGCGGCATCCACCATCGAATCACGGAGAACCGCATGTTTAGCAGCACTAACCTTGGCAGGAGGTGAGAAATGACTGACGACGAGAAGAAGCAACCCGAAGGTGGCTTTAAGCCCGGGCTGGTTATACTGAGAGTAATACTTTGGACTCTCATTTTCAGCTTTCTGGTAGTTTTCTTGATGGGAAATTGAAAATCTGCCAAGGCAGGGCACATGTCAGTCATTCGAGGGCCGGAGAGCCTTTAAGCTCCCCGAGTTTCACTAGACTCAAACTCGATTGCAAACTTTTCGATAGTGTGCGGAATAATCAATCGAGTCTGACCCTCTTGATTTCGCTTTAGTGATGCAACAAAGCGATCCCTTCAAATTCATGTCTGCCAACTATTTTAAGCAGTTGCAAGAAAACCATATTACAATGCGCCATGGCCTGGGTTCCTTTGTCTTTCAACGAGTTGTCGAGAAACTCATTGTAAATCAATAAAGGATATTCAGGCCTTTTTTAGTAATTTTGTGGGACAGCAGTGAGTCTGACCCTAATGATTTCGCCCTTCACTTCGTTCGCTGTAATCAACTTACGGCGGGACTTTCACCCGCAAGAGTGCGCCCATGCTGTGCGCACCAATAGAAACCCCGCCTAGGCGGGGTTCTGGTCAGCTTGGTTAGGCTGCTTTCTTCTGTTTTACGGCAGACTGGCGTGGATTCTTGTTAGCTTCTTTTCTCATAGATTTCATATTTGAAACTGCTTCCCTTAATATCTGCTTCTTCTCGAAATCTGCAAACCTCTTTAAAATCTGTCTCATCAGAGGCTGGTATCCAATTCCTTGTAGTGAGGCTATAAGCTTAAAATCCTCGATCAAGGATTTCTCAAGCCGTATCGAGATAGGCTGCAAATCCAAATGCTGGTCTGTCAGCATCTGTACATCGTCTGGGGCAATAGCGGCAAACTTTTCCGTCGCGCCCAACTCTTTCAAATCCCAGGCCTCTTCTGTGCTCTCGATAGTCTCTCGGTCGCTCATGGCGGTCTCTCCTATCAAATCAATTAATCAATGGGGTGCGATACCTTTTTGTATATACGCAGCTCATCGGCACTTGGATCATATGCCGATTTAATCACAACCTCTTTTGCGGTAGGCATAAATGCAATCTTCAGTTTTCTCCCGAAGTTTGTTTCTGCAATAAACCATCGCGTTATCGGATTCGTCCGATTTTTTTCCCTTGTATCAAGCAAGTCCTTATGTGTGCGATTCGCAAAGCACTGTACTATTTCATCTTCTGTAACGGGCGGTGTTTTGCTTGCTAGCTTGGCGCGAACGCTACTGGAGACAGATAGAGTCACAATAAACCCCTCATTTGAGAGTAGTAATTGTATATACAAAGGTGCACAATGTCAACCTAGTGTAGTGAGTCATTCTGTTTGGAACTTAAGTGGCGATTGGCGCGGATGACTTTTTGCAGGATGTCGTTGGCCTTGGCGGTCCAGATGAAAGGTCTGGGGGATTGGTTATGCAGAGCGATGTATTCCTTGATAGCGGCATTGAGTTCGGGGACGCTCTTGAACACGCCACGGCGCAGACGGCCGGTGGTGATGTTGCGGAAGAAGCGCTCGACCATGTTCAACCACGAGGCCGAGGTTGGCGTGAAGTGAAGCGTGAAGCGAGGGTGTTTCTCCAGCCATTCTTTCACCTTGGGATGTTTGTGCGTGGCATAGTTATCGCAGATCAGATGCAGCGACTTGTCTTTCGGGGTCTCCCGGTCAATCTGGCGCAGGAAATCGAGCCATTCAGTGTGACGGTGACGCTGCTCGCAGCGGGAGATGATCGATCCGTCCAGCGTGTTGAGTGCGGCGAACAGCGTGGTCGTGCCGTGGCGTTTGTAATCGTGCGTCATGGTGGCGGCACGCCCCTTTTTCAGCGGCAGCCCCGGCTGGGTGCGATCCAAGGCCTGAATCTGGCTTTTTTCGTCGCAACACAACACCAGGGCATGCTCTGGCGGGGACATGTACAGACCCACGATGTCTTTGAGCTTCTCGACAAACTTCGGATCACGCGAGACCTTGAAGGTCTCGATCAAATGCGGTTTCAGTCCCTGTGCGCGCCAATGACGCGAGACGCTCGATTGACTGACGCCAAGTGCAGAGGCCATGCTGCGCGTGCTCCACTGGGTCGCTCGCGGCGGTGCAGTTTGCGTGGTCAGCGCCACCAGGCGCGCCGCGTCCACCTTACGCGCGGGTGCACCGCGCGGCAAGTCACGCTCAATTCCTGCCAGGCGCGACTCGGCGTAGCGCTCACGCCAGCGCCCGACTTGCACACGACCAACACCCAGCTCCACTGCAATGTCCTGGTTCTGCATTCCCGTACTTGCCAGCAACACGATCTGCGCACGCTGCGCCAGCCGGACGCTGGTAAGCCCAGACCGCACCAGCTTCATCAGCGCCTCCCGCTCCGCTGGCGTCAAATTGATTTCGGGTGCAACTCGCATTTCTCACTCCAAGGATGTTGTCCTGATCATTGGAGCGCAATCTAAACTATAAGTTCCTAAAAGAATGACTCACTACACTAGATAACACTTTTCTGTCGCGATTTATTTTCTTAAGTTATTTTTTAACGATTCCTAACTCAGTGAAACAAATAGGCTTGAAGTAACCCTAAAACCTTCTATATTTTAGGAATGGCAAGCGAAGAGGCTGCAATAAGCGTAGGTTTTTCGAAGAAATTGAAGCGAATTCGGTTACGGTCACCGTGTTGCGGCTGGTCTTGCTCGCATAGCCTTCCGAGGAGCATCAAAAATGACATCTGAGATTACGCCTAATATGATTCAGACTCTCGGCCTGAGAGAGATTGACTCACCTCCTCTTGACACCGTCAAGTTGACGCAAGGCGTTGAGAATGAGTCGGCTGAATGGCTGCTCAATATTGCTTCGGGCGAGTTGCTTGGGGCTTTGGACACGGATCATGAGGAGGCGCGCGCAATCCTCCAGGAGCTTGCGGCCACCCTCCGCGATACGAGGGCGGAGGCCGAGCCGCGTGGGGAGCCGCTGCGAGTCGGCGACGCGCTGGTAGCACTGCGCCGGCTGCCAGTCCTCACTACGCGCCTGGAAGGCGCCGCACCGGCGTGGAGCGTGGGTCTGGCAGCCGAGCGGCGTATAGGGCCAATCGCCGACCAGCTCGGTCGCAACTTATGGATCGACATCTTCCGCCGGGTCCGCCAACTCCACTTTGTCCGCAGCCCCGGCGGCCCACCCTTCCTGACCTTGCCCATCGTCCAGGCGGGGCGGGCGATGAGCGGCACAACGCTGCGCACCGGCCAATCGCTCGACATTACCGCCGGCAGCCTCTGGTTCGCGACCAGCTTCTTCGCCGCGGCGCCGACGAACGTCTATTCGGGGGTACGCATTTCCAGGGGCAGTTTGCGCTTTTCCGCCGACATGGCGCTCGGCGATGATGAGGTGGTAGTGCCGCCATCGGTGTCGGTCGACCTGACGCTCCGACTCGATCCACCCGTGCCCGGAGCGCCGCCGCCGGAGGGCAGCGAGTTCGCCGCAGCGCGTTGCCGCCCGCCAAGCGGCCTCGAAATTTCGATCCGGCCCGCCGGCGGTGCGATCACAGTTCTCGGTGACGCGGAACTCGCTGTCTGGGGGGCCAAGGTGGCGCTCACACCGGTCAGCGGTGCCCCGCAATACCGGGCAGACCTCAATCGGTTGGTGCTGCCGATGAAGCCGGATCGGAGCTCCTTCGCCATCGGCGAGGTCGCTTCGGCATTGTTCGTCCCATCCGACGAAGCCCCCATCTCGGCCGCGGGCTTAGCGCTTCCCGCAGCCGTCATTACTCCGGCCGACCTTGGCGAGGCAAGCGGCGTCGGCGCGCTGATGTTGGAGCTAGGCCGCGGCCTAGCCGCCACTTGGCAAGACGAGCCACGCCCGGTCGATCTCGGTCCGGCGCTCATGTTGCTGGACGAATCGCGCCTCGCCTTCACCGGGCGGGCCGCCCGCGCCATGGGCAGCGCGGTGCGGCCGCATCTTGCGCATCTGTCCGAGGCGGCGGCTCTTGCCTACACGAGGCTCGACAAGACCGCAGTCCATTATCTGACCAGCACAGATGGGGCAGAGGCGATAGTGCTTTCGGCGGCAGTGGACGTTCGTCTCCCTAAGCCAGTGGACGTGGCCGGCAACCGGGTCGGCACGCTCCTGCCTACGGCGCTGGTCGTAATCAGCAGCACACCAGCCGGAGAGCGCAGCCTAATGCTTAGCGGCCTATCTTCAGTGCGCCCGCAAGAACGACCGGTCGCCTTCGCCCTCACCAACGCGGTTCTTCGCGCGACGCGCCCGCGCGCCTTCTTCTTGATGGGCCGGCTCGAGGGCAATAGGGTCGTCGAAGGGCTAGCGTTCACGGTCTATGGTTTAGGCGGACTGCTCCCCTCGCTGCCCGATCCCTATGCCGCCAATTCGGGGTTGGGTCAACGTTTCGGCGTGGCCAGCCAGGGATATTTGCTCAGTCATTTCCAGTTCGGCCCCACAAACGAGACGCTCGGTTTCCTCCTGCCACCCGGCGTAGCGGCCGATCCTCCCCCAGCGGGTCCCAGCTTCTCAGCAGCCCAACAGAACTCGGCGGTCGCCGGAATCAAGATGATGGTCGAGCGCCAGCGGGCCTCCCGCCTATGGCAACATCTTCGATTTCGAGGCCACAACCCAAGATCGTGCTGCTCGATGTCTCCTCCAACGTCAGCCGCTTCGGCGTTGCGGTCCGCCCACCGCGCAAGGTGGATCGCAAGAGCTTCGTCACAAATCCGCTGAGGCCGCCCCAAGTGCAAGGACTCAATTTGTCCATTGACGGCCGCTTGCTGGTGTTGCTGACGCTGCCGGCCGTGCAATGGGAACCGGTGCGCGCCTTGCCGGGACCCGAGCCTTTCCCCGACGAAGTGCGTTTCGCCAACAGCGGCGTGCCCACGACGATCGACGTGCCCAGCGTCGAGTTGGTGCGGATTGACCCGCTCTCGGCCTATAGGACGATCCTGGACAATTTCGCCCAGGACAATCCGCGACCTTCGCAGGCACGCTTCACGCTTCCCTTCGGCATGGTCGCCCAAGCGCGGCTCACTGCTCCCTCGCCCGGCGGCCGCGGCGCGCGAGTCGGCGAGGTGCGGCCTTTTACTGCCGATTTGCAAGGAGCACATCAACTGCGCCTCGAGGCGGACGATCCGGCACTTCCGCCCGGCGAGACTCCGGCGCTCCCCGGATTCACGGCGCAGCTCCCCGTCGCCCTCCCGACCAACGGCGACCCAGCGACCAGCATCCTCGGCAACTCCGTCACGACGATCTTCAACGGCTATCTCGGCGCCGGCCAAACCACCGCACTGGTACCGGTGACGCGGATCGACCTGTCCGGCCATGGCGAAAGCCTGTTCAGCAAGTGGGCTAATCCGGACGATCCTGAAACGGGTGTTTCTACGGCCGAATTCCAAGTACTTAACGGCCGCGCCGCGCACGAGGTCATTCAAGTCAAGAGCATCCTCCTCCCCTATTTCGTGCCGGTGGTGCGTATCATCACGCTCGAACGCAAGGGCAATGCCGTCTTCACGCGCGAGGACAGCGGATGGGTAGCGGTTCGCGACGGGCTCTACCGCGCCTCGCCGGGCAGCGGCATCGTCACCCATCCGGGCGTAGTCCAGCGGGCGACGCGCGTGACAAACATCCGCGAGACGGGCACCGCTCTTTCAGCTGGCGGCATGGATTTCGTGGCGGCCTATTTCGACACTGACTTGGTCCTTGACGGCGGTGTCGCGCCGGTGCCGCTCGCCGGCAGCTGGGATATGTCAAGCTGTCGATACCGCTGCTGACTCCTGCCGTCTATGCCGCGCTAATCCGATCAGCCGGACCGATGGGCGGTGCAATCGACGCCAGCATCGCCGTCGGCGGCGGGCGGCAGCGGATGCGGCTGCACCGGGTCGGCGTCGGCATCGCCGGTCCCGAATTCGCGATAGCGGCTTCGGGGCAGCCTCGCTTTCCCCGGTGGCGGCGAATGGTCTATCCTTGAAACCGAGGATCCTGCCGACGCCCGGCCCCCGTCACCGCCGATCGCGGCCTGCCTATCATTCGACAGGGCGCCGCGGGATTACCAACCGGTGCGCCCTATCGCTTCGCCGATGCAGAGGACCTGTTTGACGAGGCCGCGCCGCTCCGTGACTACGGCATCCTCCATTCGATGGGGACGCAGCGTGCCTTCTTCCGCCGCCCGCGCATCGAGCCCGCGTCTCCGCACCGAATCGTCTCGACCGAGCGGCCGGTCATCGCCGACCCGCTGACCCTCGCGACAGCCACCGGTCCTTTCCCGCGCCAGGCGGACGCCATCCCCTTTCCTACCGCCGCCTTTGCATTGGAGGCCCGTGCCGACGGCACTTGGAGGCTCGACGCGCCGGGTACCTTCCCGGCAGGCGTGCCGCGCCGGACGATCCGAACCGCGGGTACGGTGCGCAGCGATCTCGACTATGCTGGCGCCATTGTCACCTACACGCTCGACACCGGCAATCCAGTGCCTTGGCGCTTCCGGCTGCAGGGTGCCGTCAAGATCATGGCACACACTGCCATGGGCGATCTTATGTCAATGGCTGCCGATGTCGACGCAGAAGCCGGCCGCGCGACGAGCTTCGCTGATCCCAAGCTTAAGATCGGCGGCCCGTTCGATATCGTTCAGGACCTGCTGACGATCCTAAAGGACCTCGGTATCCCGGCCCGTCCGGACGTGCGCATGACGAACGAGTGGTCGCTCAGCGTGGGGCTCACCATCCCCTTCGTCGATGCATCCGGCGAGGACTTTGAGGTCATCCCGGGCGAACCGATCCCAACCATCAAGTTCGCCGACACTGGGCTCGCGATGGAGCTCGCCGTGGCGCCCTCGGCCGACGAGGCGACCATGGAGCTCCACGGCTCGCCGATGTTCGCGATCAAGTCTGTGCCCGGCCTCTATGTCGTCGCAATCATTAAGTTCAAGCTACAGCTGTCCACCGAGAGCGGTACCACCTACGGCTTCCTCATCGGCGTCGGTATCGCCTACAGCCTCGAGGCCGGACCATTCGAGCTCGAGGGCCTGTTCGCGATCACCTTCTTCGCGGTGTTTGGCGATACAGTGCTGGGGTACGGTGTGGGCTTTATCGTCAAGCTTTCAGCCGAGCTCCCGCCCATCGTCGCGATCGAACTCTCGCTTGAAGGGAAGCTCGCGCGCCTCATTGCCCAGAAGGACCTGCCGAACGAGACGGTCTTCCAGATTGCCAAGCTCGTCTTCGCCATCGAAGTGTCCATCTTCCTCGTCTTCAGTATCTCGCTCGAGGTGGAGACCAAGAAGGTCGAGGTCATTCGCGGCCCGCTGCTCGAAAGCGACGCCCCAGATGTCATCTGACACCAGATCAGGAGACCCTCATGTCACTGCCGATTCGCCTAATCCTCTTCCCCTTCCTGCAAGGCTATGATGGGACGGGTCTGTCACTGCGTCTGCTGGTCGCGCCGCAGACCGATCCAACCACTCCGCCCGCCGCCGGGCTCACCCCCTATGTCGCGACCGACTTTGAGTTCGAACTGCGCTTCATCGCTGATTTGTCCCAACTCCCTACCTTCGGCGCCACAGCGACGGTGCTCGACCAGTCCTCGCCGGCACCGGCCGACGCCGCAGCCATCTGCGCCGCCCTGAGCGCACAATTCTCGATCGACGCCAGCGTTGGCCCCATCGACGGCCGCATCGGCGCGCCACGGATCGTAAAATATGCCCCCCCGGCTTATCGGCAGGCGACCGGCTATGCCGGCGACAATCCCTTCCTGCTGACCGACGACAGCTATCGCTGCGCGATCAACGCGCCGGTCCCGCCGGGCACCTCGGTCAAGGTCGAACCGCCGGTCATGTCATGGGGCAAGGTGCTTGCGCAGGCGCTGCGCCAGCCGCTGCTGGCTGAGGCGATCGGTCTCGTCCGCCCCTTCACCGTCGTGCCGCCCGCCGACATCGTCGCCGACGGCGGCTGGCTGTATGTGGCGCTGAAACCGGGAAGCCCGTGGAGCGGCCTCGCCGGCACGCCCGGTGCCATGCGCTTCTATGCCGCACGCATTCCCCCGCTCACCGAGCCGCGCGCACTCTTCACGCCGGTCCTTTTCCCCGTCGCCGCCACGCCCGCGCCCGGCGTTGCCTGGGACGATCTATTCCGCGAATCGATCGAATATGACGACGGCTTCGCCAAGGCCGTCTACGCGCGCCAGCCGCCGCAGGCCGATCCGATCGCTGACGAAGAGGGCGACCGGCCTCCCGAGGATCGCGGCATCCAGATCGGCTGGGACGACGAGCAGATCGTGACTTGGTTCAATCGCCAGATCGACATCTCGGCCAGCGCGGCCGATGCACCGATGGGCGTAATGGGCTATCGCATCGACGTGCGCGAGGCTGGCGCTGCCGATTGGGACTCGCTCGTCCGCGCCAGTACGGCGGTCCTCGTCGGCGGCAGCGATCTTGGTGACGCCGAACTCGACTGGCGAGTCGAAGTTGCCCCTAACCGACTGATGGGTGACCTGACCGGGCGCAGTTGGCTGCCGAGCTATATGACCGCTTGGACGGGTCGTTCGCTGATCGGGATCGACGCGCTCACCGCGCAACTGCGCGGCCTGACCCCCGCGACCGGAGTAGTCGAAGGGCTGCTCCCGGCGACGTCGCTCCGCTACGGGCACAGCTACGAGTTCCGGGTCCGCTTCAACGATCTCACCGGCGGCGGACCCACTGTGGACGATGAGCGGCGTAACGGCGGACCCCAGCCGGTAGCGACCATCGACTTCCGGCGGCCTGTCCGCCCGACCGGAGTCGCGGTCGATCCGAAGCTGCCACTCGACCCCGATGAAACCAATCCACCGTCGAGCCTCAAGGTTTCCCGGCCATTATTAGGCTTCCCCGCTTGCCTGATGGCGGGGGGCTCGGAGGCCAGCCTCCTTGCCGATATCGCTCCGGCCAAACTCGCCGACCGCGCGCCCGGCCTTCCCGATCCCGATGTCGACCAGCTCGAGATCGTCGTAGAGGCCGCTACGCCCGAACCCGGCGCAGCGAACCGCTACCTGCCACTTTACAGTGTCATGCGCGCCTATCCTGCCACGGGACCACTGACGCTCGACTTCGAATGGACCGACGTCCCCGATGCGCGCGACATCCCCGTAGCTCCGGGTGGCCCGCTCGCCTTGCCGACGTCGCGCAATGTCCGTCTCCAGTTGACGCCGCTTGCCGCTGCCAAGACCGCTTATTATGCAGGCGAGGATGTCCGCCGCGGTGAGACGCGCATGGTGATGATGCGTGCACCCGCCAGCGACGAGCGCGGCCTGCTCGTGCAGGGCGGCGGTTCGCTGATCGAGGCATTTTTCCTCCAGCCATCCGAGCCCGCGTCCCCGGCACTGATCGCGGCACAAAAGGCTGCGGGCCACGGGGTCGTCCTCGGCGATGACCCGCTCGGGCGCCTCGCCGCGGCGCTCGACTTCGACCGTAGCGGCACTAGCTTGCGCGCGCGGCCCGGCCGGAGGCTGATGATCGGCGCCAGCGCATTGTTG
Source organism: uncultured beta proteobacterium (assembly GCA_963831395.1). GTDB lineage: Bacteria > Pseudomonadota > Gammaproteobacteria > Burkholderiales > Nitrosomonadaceae > Nitrosospira. The sequence continues at coordinate 8,572 of CAWHQD010000055.1, read as the reverse complement.
CGCCATGTCGTCGGTCCCGACGGCGCCAGCCTCACCTTTGCCACAGCCAATGAGATGACGCGGCTCTGGCTGGTTGCGCTCGTCCTCGAACTGCGCCGCGACTGGAGCTGGGACGGGCTCGACTATCTCCGCATTGAGCGCGACGACCGCGAGGTTGGCCGCGTCGCCGGCAGCACCAGCGCCGGCCATGAGGCGGAGGGCGATGCCGAGCGGGACAGTTCGACGCTCGTCTTCCTCGACGCCATCGACCCCAAGCCGGCGGCCGGAGGCCTTCCGCGCCCGCTCGAGCCCGAATACCGGTTCACGCCCGTCTTCCGCACCGCTCCCGCCCAGGAGGACGCAGCGCTTGAAGCCACGATCCTCCTCCCGGTTACAACGCCGCCGGCGCAACTGCCCAAGCTCGTCTCCGCCGGGATCGCACTATCCCCCTATCGCCGCGATCCTGGCTATGCCACAACCGAGGAACGGCAGAAGGCGGTGTGGCTGGAATTCGACCGACCGCCCGACGACCCGGAGGACCGCTATTATGCGCGAGTGCTGGCGAGCGCGGCCGATCCGGTGTTGACCGACAATGTGCAGGACGTCGCGGACATTCAGGACTTGCCACTACCCATCGATCCTGAACCTATTCGCCGGATCGTGCCTGGTCAAGGCGACGACCGCGCTGGCCAGGGGAGCATGCAATTGCTAATGCCGACCTCAAGCCCGATTCATTTCCTCTTGCCGCTGCCGCCCGGCCTCACGGCCGATTCACCCGAATTGTTCGGCTTCTTCACCTATGAATTCCGGCTTGGCCATTTCGGCATCTGGAGCACGGCGCAGGGCTTTCCTGGCCGGGCGCTCCGCGTGGGGGGGATTCAGCATGCCCCGCCGCCGCTCGCCTGCGCGGTCACCCGAACCAAGAGCCGGCTCACAGTGAGCGCGGCCTTTGCCGAGCCGGTCCGGGACGGCCGCTCGGTGCGGCCGTCGCCCCCGGTCACCGATTTGTGGGCGCTACTCTATGCCCGCGTCCACCAAGCGGATGATGCTGACCGGCGTAACATCCTCCTGGGCACGCGCCGCTTGGATCCACCGCGGCGCCAGAAGCGCCCGCGCGGCAGGCGGAACCACAGCCTCGGAGTAGACTCCGCCAAGGTGGGCGCCGACGGCAAGGCGGACTGGTCGAGCGCCGAAATCACCGCCAGCCTCGCCTTGCTGACGCTCGGCCCCGACGCCCCGCTCAGTTGCCTCGTCGTCGAGACGCTGCCCGGCGAGACTCCCTATCCGGACCCCGTCGCAGGTCAGCTCGGCTACGAACGCTTTCTCCGGGCCTCCCCCCTGACTGCCGTGCCGGCCATCTGTTGAACGAGTCGTCAATCAGATTTTCTGTATGGGGTCGTCTCAGAAAACGGAAAATAAAGCACGCTAAGCGTGCGCAGAGGCTGGAATCCAGCGGTAGAGAGTTGGAACTGAACACGCCGAGATTCTTGGCCACGTCGCGGGGCGGCACGCCATTGGCCAGGAGCTTCTTGGCCGACTCGATCTTGCTGTCGGTCATCTGCCGTTTTCGCCCACCCTTACGGCCAAGCTGGCGGGCGACTTCCAGCCCTGCGCGGGTACGCTCCACGGTCAGTTCACGTTCCATCTCGGCCAGGCTGGCCATGACGTGGAAGAAGAAGCGGCCTGAAGGGGTGCCAGTGTCGATGGCGTCGGTGAGGCTCTTGAACTGGACGCCTTGCTGGTGCAGTTCGCCGACCAGTTCGACCAGGTGCTTGACGCTGCGGCCAAGACGATCCAGCTTCCACACGACGAGGGTATCGCCCTCACGCAGCATTTCCAGCGCCTTGGCGAGTCCGGGCCGCTCGGCGCGGCGGCCGCTGACCTTATCGTCGAAGACCTTCTTGCAGCCTGCCTTCGTCAAGGCTTCGGTCTGAAGATCAAGGTTTTGATCCTGCGTCGAGACGCGTGCATAACCGATCAACATGGGGCGCTCACGGACGCTTGATTGTGACAACCGGCATTGCGGGTGCGTGTAACGCTCGCAGCGACTGACGTAGAACTCCGAATGCAGAGTGCAGGAACAATCCGGCGATGATGCTACCGACGAGGATGTCGGGCCAGCGGGACGCCCACAGATAGCTGCCACCGGCAGCGAGCAGAACCCCGATATTCGCTATCAAGTCGTTGCGCGAGCATAGCCAGGTCGAACTCATGTTAAGGTTGTCGCCGCGGTGCCGATACAGCAAAAGAAAGCACACGAGGTTGGCGACCAGCGCCAGGCTGCCGATGATCCCCATCGTTTCGACGTTCGGCATGACAGGAACATACACCTTATAGGCTGCTTCCCCCAGCACTCCGAGCGCAAAGGCCAGCATGAACGCACCTTTCGCCAGCGCGGCACCGGCCTGCCATCGCGCCGAGCGTGCCAGCACGAACAGACTGAAGCCATATACCAGCGCATCGCCCAACATGTCGAGTGCATCGGCCAACAGCGCGGTTGATTGGGCCAGCAGGCCGGCTACGCCCTCGACGAGGAACATCGCGGCATTGATGGCGAGCACAATCCACAGCACGCGACTGTGATTTGCGCGCATGGCTGTTATTTCGCAGTCCTTGTCTTCACAGCAACTGGTCATGGTTCAATCCCATAGCTGCCCCGGTCTTCGTTTTCGGCATCCTTTCCTTATCGAAACTCATTGAGATGATATGGAATCAAGAATAGTATTTCAAGAACTATTTTCGAGAATCGCGTCCTCCGGTTCCAGCACAATGGGCGGGCGGTCATGTATATCCACCATGCCGCCTTCACAGTCCTCGGTGACAATGACGAACCCGACCTCAACGTTTTGCTCGGTGTAAGGGCGGAAGTTGGCTGGTCGATGCCCTGCAGCTTCGCCCACTGCGCATACGTCCATACGTCGCTGTACAGGTCACGGTATGTAGCTTCGTTATGCAAGTAACAGACGATCAACTCTTCAAAGTACGTGCCTTTTTCGCGCTCGGATACGGCAGCGTTGCGGTAGGTGTCAAGGAGGGTCGTCAGTGCGGACATAATATAAAGCTCGCTGAGCGGCTTGAAAAAATTGGGCTATCTTACGACAGCAGAGCCAGAATTTCGCATATGCGAAAATATATCCTGCAACGCAGGCTGTTTATTTAAAACAGCGCCAGCTGTTCATGCTGCACCCGCTTATCCTTCTGCGAGCATAGGTATCGGCGGAGAAATAGCCCTCAGTCATTCACTGCCAGATGCGAGGATAATGCTTGGATGAGCTGCTCACCATTCTGGCGAGGGATGGATACGGATGTGCTAATGGGATGGTAAATATTGAATTTCTCGCGGATTACATCTACTGACAGCCCATCCTGGAGGACTGATGCCGCTGCCTTCCACTTAATATCTATCCGATGACGGCAATCCCCGCTCAACTTATCAGATTTGTCTCCTAACTTTAGGAGGCGATAATTCGGATTCTCGACAATTCCCCATCCTACGGCCCCGTACCCTTTGGCGAAAGCTATTATCCTGTCGCCTTCAATATATTTTGATAGAACTTTCTCGCCCTGATCGCCTGGCATATTGTCAAAGCATGCGGGAATTTGCCCCTCTTTCCTAAGAAAGTCCCACCATTCGTGATTTGCTCTTGCGATGTTATGCCAAAAGATTGCCGGCTCTCTAAACTTGGATGAGAATGACAAATCGAATAGGCTGCCGGGTGAACGGTCAAACGCAACCGAGAAAGAAAGCATTCTTGTGCCAGATTTTTCAAATGGGGTATATCTTATACATCTGAACGCCACACCTTTCGAGCTAAGCCATTCTCCCATTGAATACAGCGCAGGATCAAAATCTTGGGCCAGTAAAATAATTCGGGTTTGCGTGTTAAGTTCTTCTATTACTGCGTCGCTGCCGCAAAAACCTGATACCGTGTCTTCGGTGATGTTAGGAAATTTTTTAAGGAAATTCCTCCCTCTGTACCTGGACATATCTGCCAGGTATTGCAGCGCCTGGGTGTCAACGCCTAATTTTCCGGTACCTTGCTTTAGTTCAATAATTACGCTATTACCCTTTTTGTCGAGCGCAATAATATCCGCTCTTTTCTTGCCGGCCAATCGGACTTGAGTACCTAATTTTATTAATGGTTCACCAAAGTATGGGTGGGAAATTATCTCAACCTCTGACTCGCTATAAGTAAGATATTTCTCCAATTCGAGCTCTTTCGGAGTCCATTTTGATTGATAGACGGGCTTTAATACCCCTTCGTCAATTTCGTAGATCATGTAAATCCCTATTGATTGGTATGTGGATTACACACCGGGAGAGGCCCGGCCTATGCCGGCACGAGTAAGTCTTGGGGGATGGCCATTCCAATGGAACATGCTCATCAGTCCGGGCAATTGATAGAACCGACATTCCTGGCACCCCTTAACAACTGTCGGTTGCTCATTTAATTCTTGTTCTTTGTATTTAACGGTAGATCAGCCTAACTCTGCAATAAAACTGCAACAGCTCTAATCAAGGTTAAGGATGCTACCGTTTTCCTTGAGAACGTTTCCACAGACCTGTCCCTGGCAATTGGTGTTTGATCTACCAGAAACCGGATGGGATATCGTGTGTCTTAAGTTGAAAATATCCTCTATTCTGAAAATATGTACTCTGGATTATTGCCGCATCCCTAAGCAGTCGGATAAAGTTCAGGATACTCGTGACTTAGGGGAGTTACCCACAGACTTCTCCGCAGGAATTGTGGAATTCCCAACTAAAGGGTTCTCTCTCTCTATTACCGGGTTACCCCTGTAACTATGGCCAAGCCGGATTTACTCAAACCCTACCGGGCTAAACGTAATTTCTCGGTAACATCCGAGCGAGCGGTATTGAGCAGCACCCCAGCGCCCAGGCGGCGTTATCCTTTGTCGTCCAGAAACATTGGGCCAGCCGCTTGCACTATGATTTCCGGCTTGAACTGGACGGAACCATGAAAAGTTGGGCGGTCCCCAAGGGGCCGAGCTTCGATCCCAGCATGACATCTCCTCTTTTAGTTTGAAATCCCTCGGGTAGCAAGATGATGTGTCATCTAATGACGAGACTATGGATGAGCTAGAATATCAAATGGTTTATAGATTTCATTTTGATAAGCAGGGGTAAAGAAGTGTAAGAATTATTGACACTTATACTGTTACTCCCGGGTATGCCTGCAGGGGGGTTATCCGGGACCGAACCAATGCAGGCTTGAAGGCTGAACGGGAGCGGGGGCGTATTGGCGGCAGGCCTCCCTCCCTTTCAGCTGAGGATCTGCAAATGGCTAAAGCCATGTTGAAGGATACGAGTATTCCAGTTAAAACGATTGCCGCCCGGATGGGGTTTTTTGCCGCGACGCTATACCGCTATATCGCCGTCATTGTTCCAGAAGGAGAAATGGAGCGGGCATACCGTGAAGCGGGCATCGTTGATTGAATAACCACCACCACGATCACGCTCTATAGGCTCCCGTAGGTCTTCTTCAATCCTCCTCTTAATAAAAACCTATTTGCACCTGCCACAAGCAAGAATATGGATAGCCAAGGAAACTGAGAGTGCTCACTGATATCTTTGCCTACCGCTATCTGGACCAGCCGATATGGTCGAATTACACGGAGATAGAGCAACGGTTACTCAACCAGGCATTTGGGATCGTTAAGGATGCCTTGCCCTACTACACCTGGGAGGGCAAGGTAAACGAAATAAATAAAGATAAATGGAAACTGCTCCACGATACGTTGGCGCACGAACTGGGAGTTAACGAGCTTTCAACGCGATATTACTCCTACACTCAAACGAATTCTCTTGGCGATGAAATCGCCTGTATCAGGTTGGTTTTCCTGGGATCATGTGTGTGCCCAGTTTGTCAATGCAAAGTACATGGGGCAATGTGATGCGGACCGCTTCATCAAGGAGAGGATCAGCTTCATCGAGCTCGGCTTAAGACTGCGAGGCGAGGAGATTGCAAACACCAGCTCACACCTAGATTTGGAAATAATTGCAGCGACATTGACCAAGGGGCCTTTCGGCCGCCACTGCAGCGGACAAGGTCAAAACCTCCCACAGGGCGATGAGCTCAGCGTTCGCAACTCAGATAGACGAGTTAAACGAGCGATTCCGTCGCGCCAAAGCACCTCTGACTTATCACAATGGGTTCATCCAGTTCGCAACGGATCTTCAGATTGAGAAACACATCGGAAAACCGTTCTGGGATCTTGTAGCAGATCCTCTTTGGAAGAACGTGGATATTGACATGAAGGAGGCACTTGATCGCAGGGATTCCAATGATAAGGATCCGGCAATCTTTGCGGCCAAAGCTCTTGAGAGTGCCATCAAGATCGTTTCCGACACCAAGGGCTGGACACGAGGCATGGAAAACGGTGCGGCTCAATACGTAGACAACCTGGTGAGCAAATCAAATGGAAGCTACTTGGCCGTATGGAAGGCGAAATGCTCAAGGACTACTTCCGAAAGGTCCGTAACTCAGTAGGCCATGGACCAGGGTCAGAACCAATGCCAGAGCTGACCCTGCCACAGACTGACTGGGCGATAGAAACTGCGATGTCGTGGGTAAGAACTTTAGTCAGGCGGTTGTGACCGCTACTCCTATCTCTCGCTCAAGCGATGGCATACGCACGTCCAACAAATGAATCTCGCGGGCGATGCGTCGGGAATATGCAAAAGCCATTTATGCCCGGTCTTCGTGAACTAAGATGGGTATGTTATAGACTGTAAAAAAATTACTAATTCTATTTATATACATATAGTTGCATTTCAAATAATACGGTTTTTACTGCACCTATATCTAGATAGTACTATTCAGCGTCATTAAACTATGCACTGTCATACTATTTAGGAGGCGGCAGCATGGTTGAAATTATTAATGCAATTACAGACTCTTTAATTAAGTTATCGAAGATTGATGCGGCACATCTAATACCTTTATTACAAACAATAGCCGTGATTATGGCTCTGGCAATAATTGGTTTTATGATTTGGAATGAAAATAGATGAGTACTAAATCGGGGGGCAAGCCTTGGTCAAAGATGCCGACTGAATGGATTGATGATGGAACCATCGGAACTTTCCAGTGGAATCAAGATGGATCGAGTGGAACGGCTGCTCTAATAATCTTCTTTACGCTTTGTCATTACGCCGCGCTATACGCTTCTAATCCATTTACTGATGCGGTTATGGCGGCACGTCTGACTTACGACGAAATAAATCACTTAACAGGTCTCTCAAGGAAACTGATTTCTAAGGGATTAAGCAGATTAGAGGCAGTGGGAATGATTAGCCGATTAGCCGACTCCTCTGGAAGATATGCAATTAGCGGACTAGAAGCTGGCCAGCGATGGGCGAAATTGCCATGTAGAGCTTTATTATCACCCGCAAAAACTAGCTTTCATCCCTTTTTAAGCTTCACTTTGCGAAGTCTTCAAGAATTAAATGCAATGAAACTATATCTTTATTACGTTGGCATCCGTGACCGTGAACGTCCATATAGCGCCTCCAAATATGAAACGATTTGTAGAAGGGTTATAGTTTCAGAACGACACATACCAGGAGCTAATGCTTTGTTGGTAGCGACTGGGTTACTTAGCCGCATAGAAAGGAGGGTAGATGGGGATGAGGATCAGCCTTATGGGGCAAATCAATATTTCATGGCAGGTTATAAAGATATTTTCATTCCTGCTGCTAAGTAACGCTCCCCGAACTCAGTAGCAGTCAGCAGCTAGCTCGCCAATATTTCAGTCGGGTTCGCTTATGGATTCAGTGGAGAGTGAAGGTCAGCTAAATGTAGAAATCAGTGACTCGAATCTGAGAACCAGTGTCAGATCCAATCTCGACTACTACAGCTTATCGGTGTTATCAACTCTCTCCCATTGTTATTCGGATCGACTCGGTTCACCGCTCTATCTACTCTCCACCAGGTGAAGGCTTCGGTAGGCAAAGAACGTGTTTGCGCAATATGCGCCGCTTCCTCAACCGGTGTATCAGGGTCCATCCAGCGCCACGCGTCCTCCGGTTCCAGCACAACGGGCCGGCGGTCATGTATATCCACCATGCCGCCTTCACAGTCCTCGGTGACGATGACGAACCCGACTTCAACGTTTTGCTCGGTGTAGGGGCGGAAGTTGGTTAGCCCAGCCATGAAAATCGGCTGCCTCGACCTTGCCGGGTGATATACCAGGGCTGCTTCTTGCCGTTCTCTACCGTCCACTCGAACCATCCCCCTCCGGGAATAATTACCCTCCCTTCGCGAAACATGTGCCGGAAATAGCGCCCTGTCAGGGCTTTTTCTACACGGGCATTTATCCAGGGTTTTTTCTTTGCCGCAGCCTCGGCAGGTGTCCGATAGCCCCAGGTTTGGCCGATGAATTCCAGCTGGCGATTATGCAGCATGATCATCCAGGGGCACAGGCCCGGTGCGATGTTATACAGCGGAATATGGTCGCCACCGCCCACGGTGGTGAGCATCGCTGATGTCTGCTCCTAGCGCACGCGCGTAATACTCGCGTGTTCTGGATTGTTCAAATCGTCCGCACATATCAATAATTGTAATCGAGTCGA
>CAWHQD010000054.1:0-14570 GCA_963831395.1 uncultured beta proteobacterium | reverse complement strand
GTCAGGCTGCTTCTTTCCTCGACCGGCTTATCAGTAATCCGCGAGCCTCTCTCAACTACGCCTCCAGTTTAATAATCCAACAGGACTAGTCATGAGTCACACATTGTATGAAGCATCTGTTTTACGTGTGCAACGCTGCGAACTGGCTGTTCCAGGTTCAAATCCCGGGATGTTCGAGAAAGCGCTGAAAAGCGGCGTGGACTTCATTTTTCTCGATCTGGAAGATGCGGTTGCCCCCGACGATAAAATCACTGCACGTAAAAATGTCATCGAAGCACTCAATGATCTGGATTGGCGGGGTCATGGCATAACAATCTCGGTCCGTATCAATGGTCTCGATACCCAATTTATGGTTCGGGATGTGGTTGATCTGGTCGAAAAAGCAGGTCACAGACTGGATACAATATTAATCCCGAAAGTAGGGGTTTATGCTGACGTGTATATGGTCGAAGCAATGCTGAATCAATTGGAAATACAGCAGGGGCTAAAAAACAGGATTGGCATTGAAGCGTTGATTGAAACAGCATTAGGTATGGCAAATGTAGAAGACATTGCCAGGAATGGCGCGCAGGGTCGTCTCGAAGCACTACATTTCGGTGTAGCAGATTACGCTGCCAGTAACCGCGCCAGGACGACAAATATTGGCGGCCTCAACCCGGACTATCCTGGCGATCAATGGCATGCGGCCATCAGTCGGATGACTGTTGCATGCCGTGCCTACGGTCTGCGTCCTATCGATGGGCCTTTTGGCGATATCAAGGATCCCGAGGGCTTATAAAGCCGCAGCCAGAAGAGCCGCCGCTTTGGGCTGTGAAGGAAAATGGGCTATCCACCCATCACAAATCGCGCTTGCTAATGAGGTATTCACCCCGCCGGCCGCGGAAATCGAAAAAGCGCAACGTATCCTGACTGCGTTGAAGAAGCTGCTGCTCAAGGTAAAGGTGCGGCTGCACTTGATGGTCGATTAATTGATGCAGCGTCAGCGAGAATGGCCAATAACGTAGTTAAAATGGCCGAGGCAATATGTGCGAAAGGCATAGCATTACTCAGAGCCGCATTTGGCGGCTTTTCTTTTTGTCGGTGAACGTACCGGTTAGTCGGGCCGCTAATGAGAAGGCAGTGAGGAGCACTAAATATTTGATCGGTTATCAGTTGCGCCGCCCGGATGAAGAGATTCGGGTAATTTTCATATTTTACGAAATAAGGTGATGCATTGGATATACACGAGTATCAGGCAAAAGAGATTTTAGTGAAATATGGCATTAAGACCGCGGAAGGTGGTTTGGCCTATAGCGCGGAGGAAAGCGTGCAGCGGGCCCGGGAATCGACGGAAATGTCTGGGTAGTAAAAGCACAGATTCATTCAGGAGCGCGCGGCAAAGCCGGCGGTATCAAGATCTGCAAAACGCATGATGAAGTCAAATCGGCCGCAGAGGAATTACTGGGAAAAAATTTGGTAACTCATCAGACCGGTCCGATGGGTAAGATCTGCTCCAGGGTTTATGTTGAAGCAGGAACACAAATTGTTAAAGAAATATATCTTTGTTTCCTGATTGACCGGACTTCCGAGGGCATTGTCATGATCGGTTCTGCCAGGGGCGGAATGGAAATTGAGGAATTGGCTGAAACAGATCCTGACGCCATTAAAAAAATTTACATTGAACCTGCCGTCGGTCTTCAGGACTTTCAGGCACGCGAGATGGCTTTTTCTTTGGAACTGGGAGCTGCCCACTTAAGCCATGCTGTCAAGACCATAAGAGGTTGTTATCGCGCATTCCGCGATCTTGACGCGAGCATGCTTGAAATCAATCCTCTGGTTATTACCGGCAACGGTGATCTCATTGCGCTCGACGCAAAAATGAGTTTTGATGACAATGCGCTATTTCGGCATCATGAAGTTGTGGAGTTGCGCGATAAAACCCAAGGGGATTCACGCGAAATGGCAGCAACCGACCATGGCTTGAGTTACATCGGTCTGAATGGCGACATCGGCTGCATGATCAACGGTGCGGGTTTGGCGATGGCTACAATGGATATGATTAAACTCGCAGGCGGCGAGCCAGCAAATTTCCTTGACGTGGGTGGGGGCGCATCCGCTGAGCGTACGGAAAAAGCATTCCGTCTGGTATTGGCTGACAAAGGCGTTAAAGCAATATTGGTCAACATATTCGCGGGGATTAACCGTTGTGACTGGATTGCGGAAGGCGTCGTGCACGCAGTAAAAAATATCGATATTAAGGTCCCGCTGGTTGTGCGTTTATCAGGCACAAATGTTGAGGAAGGCCAGCGGATCATTGCTGAAAGCGGCCTGCCCATCATTACGGCAGGAACGTTAGCAGAAGCGGCGGACAAAGTTGTCCAGGCTCGTAATGAAGTCATTGCGGGAGAAAGTAAAGGGAAAAGAAATGGCGATTTTAATTAGCGAGAGTACGCGCATCATAGTCCAGGGTTTTACCGGTAAAACCGGTACTTTCCATGCTCAGGACATGATCAACTACGGCTCCAACGTGGTCGGCGGCGTAACCCCCGGCAAAGGGGGACAAGAACACCTGGGCCGGCCGGTTTTCAATACGGTAAAAGAAGCTGTGCAGCAAGTCGATGCAGATGCCAGCATCGTATTTGTGCCGCCCGCGTTTGCCGCGGATTCCATTATGGAAGCGGCTGATGCCGGCATCAAATACTGTGTGGCAATTACTGATGGGATTCCGACACAGGATATGATGACGGTCAAGAACTTTCTACGCCGCTTTCCCATCGAAGAAAGGATGGTGCTGACGGGTCCGAATTGCGCCGGTACTATTAGTCCCGGCCGGGCGATGCTGGGAATTATGCCCGGGCATATCTATATGAAAGGCGATGTCGGAATTGTTGGCCGTTCCGGTACACTGGGCTATGAAGCAGCGGATCAGATGAGGATGCTGGGGATCGGCATATCAACCTCGGTAGGTATAGGCGGAGATCCCATTATAGGTAGCTCGCATCGTGATATTCTCGCAAGATTCGAAGAGGACTCCGAAACAAAGGTAGTGGTCATGATTGGTGAAATTGGCGGGCCGCAGGAAGTTCAGGCCGGTATTTTTGCAAGAGATTACATGAGCAAACCAGTGATCGCCTACATTGCCGGTTTGACTGCGCCGGAGGGTCGACGCATGGGGCATGCCGGTGCCATCATTTCGTCGGCTGGCGAAAGTGCTGCGGAAAAAGTTTCCATGTTGAAAGATCTGGGTGTCACGATTTGCCCGACGCCCTCGGCCATTGGCGTCACCGTCGCGGAGGTGTTGGCGAAGATGTAAGCTTTCTATCGGCTCATGGGTATTTATCAGGCGTGATTGAACGTGGAGGCTGGAATATGGCAATCTGGATGACAGCATTAAAAATCATTCCATGGGGAAGCGTACTGGAGTCTGCGCCGCACATCGTCAAGGCAGCAAAACATCTTTTTTCGGAGACCAAAGCTGACACAGGCGGCTTTTCTGCCGCTAACTCGTCAACAAGCACCGGTCCGGCCAGCCTCGAGAACCGAATTCGTCTGTTAGAAGCAAAAATTGCTGAGTTGAGCGATGAACAAAGATCATCCGCTGAGTTGATCAAGTCACTCGCTGAACAAAATGCGCTTATCGTTGAGGCTATCGAAGTTCTTCGGGTTCGAGTAAAGATACTGCTTATCGGCTGTATTTCACTGGTTGGTGTACTGGCGGTTGTCGTCTTCTGGCTAGCGTCAAATTGACCAAACAAAAAATAAGGACATCAGTTCATTCGGAGAATGTCGAGCATGAGCAAGTAATAGCGCAATAAGGATCCGCTCCAGCATCGCAAGTAGCCTTCACCACAGCCACAGTCCACTATCGATCGCGTTTGCTCCTGGCTCTCCTCCGCCGCGAAGATAGTGTAGGACCGTTCTTCAAATGCTATTCCTGTGCATTTTCATTCCATCTGTAGCCCATCCATTTATATCGCTGTCCTTCACCAGGACCCCGCCTAAATCCGCAAAGGCTCCACTCAAGTCCGGTGTTTTTATTTGTTCGCCACAATCCCCTCAATTTTCTTGACACGTGCGTAGCTGCCGGGTAGTCTACGCGGTGTTTTAGGGAGGCCTGGGGGTTGCCCCTGGGGTTTTACCGGACAAGGTAGGCATCGTGTGGATAGGGCCGGCCAGCATTGACCTGCAATATCAGGTTAAAGCGGGCGAGAGACCACTGATACCGAAGCACAACAAAATATCAATACGGAGTAAAGGAGAGCACAAAATGGCAGTTAAGCCTTGGCTGAGGCTGGTTACGCTGACGTGTGGGGCGCTGATGGCGGCCTCGGCATACGCGAACTATCCCAGCGTTCCCAAAGAGACGTACAAAGCGCTCAACATTGAGCAGACGGCCTCGCCCAAACAGCTGCATGAAGCGTTGTTGAAGCGCTACAAGGACCCGGCGCAAGGCGCAGGTCGCGGGACCCTGGCCAAGTACTGGGAACCGATCCCCATGAGCATGTACTTTGACCCGGCCTCCTACTACAAGCCGCCGACCTCCATGAAGGAAGTGGCCTCGCGGGAAGAATGCGTCAAATGCCACACGGACGAATCGCCGGTGTGGGTCAATGCCTGGAAGAAGAGCACCCATGCCAACCTGGACAAGATCCGCAACCTGAAGCCGGAAGACCCCATTTACTACAAGAAAGCCAAACTGGAAGACGTAGAGAAGAACCTGCGCTCCATGAACCGGCTGGGGGCCAACGAAAAGCTCAAGGAAGTCGGCTGTATCGACTGTCACGTCGACATCAACGCCAAGGGCAAGGCTGACCACATGAAAGACCTGCGCATGCCCACGGCTGACGTGTGCGGCGTATGTCACCTGCAGGAATTTGCCGAACGCGAATCCGAGCGCGACACCCTGATCTGGCCGAACAAGCAATGGCCGCAGGGACGCCCCTCGCATGCACTGGACTGGAAGGCCAACGTCGAAGTTGCCGTATTTGCCGCCATGCCGCAGCGCGAGATTGCCGAAGGCTGCAGCATGTGCCACACCAACCAGAACAAGTGCGACTCCTGCCACACGCGGCATGAATTCTCCGCGGCCGAATCGCGCCAGCCGGAAGCCTGCGCCACCTGCCACAGCGGCGTAGACCACAACAACTGGGAAGCGTACTCCATGAGCAAGCACGGCAAGATCGTGTCCATCATGGGCGACAAATGGAACTGGAACGTACCGCTGAAGGACGCCTACGCCAAAGGCGGCCAGACCGCCCCGACCTGTGCCGGCTGCCACTTCGAATATGAAGGCAAATACAGCCACAACGTCGTGCGCAAGATCCGCTGGGCCAACTACCCTGCGGTACCGGGGATTGCCGAGAACATCGACAGCGAATGGTCGGAAGCGCGTCTGGACTCCTGGGTCAAGACCTGTACCCAGTGCCACTCCGAGCGTTTTGCCCGCTCCTACCTGGAATTCATGGACAAGGGCACCTTGCACGGCTTAGCCAAGTACAAGGAAGCGCATGCGGTCGCCGAGAAGCTCTACAAGGAAGGCATGCTCACCGGGCAGAAGACCAACCGTCCGACCCCGCTGGCACCTGACAAGGAAATGTTTGCCGGCTTCACCCAGCTCTACTGGTCCAAGGACAACAACCCGGCCGCCATCGAGCTCAAAGTGCTGGAAATGGGTGAGAACAACCTGCCCAAACTGCACGTAGGCTTAGCCCACGTCAACCCGGGCGGCTGGACCTACACCGAAGGCTGGGGCCCGATGAACCGCGACTACGTCGAAGTCATGGATGAGAACACCAAGATCCGTGAAATGGCAGCCCTGCAGGCACGGGTGGCCAAGATGGAATCGAAGCGCAGTTCGAGCCTGTTCGATCTTAACAGCACCAACGACAAGATCTCGCTGGGTGGCCTGGGCGGGGGCATGCTCCTGGCCGGCACGCTCGCCCTGGCAGGCTGGCGCCGGCGCGAAAAGAACGAACGTCAATAAGGATCGACCCCAAGCTTGATCGCCTCAACCTCTAGCCGCGCCCCCGACCCAACCCCCGGGGCGCGGCGCAGCAACAAACTCCTCCCCTCACTGGGCATCCTGCTGGTGACGGGAGGAATTCTTTTACTCCTGTGGTTTGCCTGGCTGTGGTTCAATCCCGGCCCCGCCCCCTACCGCTACCAGCTGGTGGAAGAAGGCGGCGTGGACAAATTCAGCCAACTGGGGCTGGCCGCCTGGCCTGACCTCAAGCTTGCCCAATATGAAGTTTATGCCGAAGGTGTCGACCAGCCGCTGGCCGTCACCCATACCGCCCGCCAGGCGGACGGCGCGCCCATCCTGCTGGACTGGGAAAACCGCACCAGCGAACTGCTGCTCACCACTGACAGCAAGATTTCCGAACTGACGGCACTGGCTGCCGCCATCAACAAATATGCCGGCCAGGATGCCCTCATCCTGGCCTGGTGGGACACCTCGCGCCAGATCAAGCTTCTGGCCGGACGCGACACCCTGTTTACCCAGCGCATCGGCGAACCGCTGATCGTGCCGGCGCACTGGCGCGAGCGCATGGACGCGATCGAGCACTATGAAAACGAATTCTGGGGTGCCCCCGCCAGTGCGGAGGAGCGGCGCAAATTCCAGCGCTTTGCCGACGCCCTGCTGGCCGAGCCGCAAGCGGGTGCTGCCATCCTGCGCGAACTGGCCGGTGCCGGCGCCGGGGACCAGGCCGGGCGTGAAGCCTACATCGCCATCCACGTCACCGACCTCTACAAACTGGGACTCATGCGCCCGGACCAGTTTGACATGTCCTACAAGAACTTCCCCATGGAAGGCAACATGCACGGGCTGATCGGCTACCTCAAGAACTGGATGCAGGAAAACAACTTCAAGACCTACACCCTGCAATCCCTGTCCGACAAAATGGTGCGCGGCTACTTCCTGCGCGATGTCAAAAGCAGCAACAGCCTGATTGCCCAGATGCTCCCCTTCACCGAATCCCAGCCGCTGGACCTGACGGCCGTGCAGCTCATCTACCAGCAGGGCGGCTACTGGGTCTACCAGATCCCGCCCGCAGGCGGCGCGCTGCCCGCCGCCCCGCGGCCGGCGCCGAGCCCACCGCCGAGCCCATCGCCCAGCCTGCCGCAGCCGACTGAATCGCATCCCGGCACGTCCCGGCCATGCCCCTTCTCCGCCTCTAGTCCGGAAGTTGCAGAATTCGACTCTTGAACGCCACCCACCCCGAACGACACCCACCCCCGCAGCCCCCGGCGGTACCAGTGGTACCAGAAAGAGTGATGGTACTGGTGCTACCCGTTTCTATAAACCGGAGATACAGTATGGGAATAATAGGTTTGCTGTAACATCCCGTTTCAATGCAGTTTGCTGTACCATCGCACTTCCATAATAACAAGTTGGTTGCCACAGCACGACAACGGATAATAACGGATCTACTGCCCGCCAGAAAAAAGGAGAAACCATGAACTATCGAATAACATTAGCCCTTGCCGCAGCAGCCATGTTTGCGGTGCTGTCCGGCCCTGCGACTGCCCAATCGTTTGAAGGCCGCAAGAAATGCAGTTCCTGTCACAAGAGCCAGGCTGAATCATGGGGTGACACGGCGCACGCCAAGGCCATGGACTCCCTGAAGCCCAACACCAAGGCCGAGGCCAAGAAGAAAGCCAAGCTTGATCCGGCCAAGGACTACACCAAGGACAAGGACTGTGTCGGCTGTCACGTTGACGGCTGGGGCAAGGAAGGCGGCTACACCGTCGAGGACCCGAGCAAGTTCACCACCGGCGTGGGCTGCGAATCCTGCCATGGTCCCGGTTCCAAGTATCGCGGCACGCACCGCAAGGCTGGCGCGGCCTATGAGAAATCCAAGAAGACCGCACCGCGCCAGACCCTGGCCGATGCCGGGCAGGACTTTGGCTTTGAAGAAAGCTGCAATGCCTGTCACCTGAACTACGAAGGCAGCCCCTGGAAGGGAGCGAAGAAGCCCTACACCCCCTTCACACCGGCGGTGGACAAGAAATACACCTTCGACTTCGACAAATACGTCAAGGACACCAAGGCCATGCATGAGCACTACAAGCTGGATGGCACCTTCACCGGCGAGCCGAAGTTCAAGTACCATGACGACTTCCAGTCCAAGGCGAAAGTCGGCGTGAAAGGCTCGGAGGACTAATGGCAGGAATGAAGGCAGGCAGCACCTTGCTCATTGGTGCGGTACTGGGGATTGTCATGGTGGCGGTGGTGTTCGGCGGCGAAGCTGCCGTCTCCACCACCGAGTTCTGCACCAGCTGTCATTCCATGACCTATCCGGCGGAGGAGCTGAGAAGCTCCTCGCACTACGGGGCACTGGGCGCCAATCCCGGCTGCAAGGATTGCCACATACCGCAGGGGTTCAAGAACTTCCACCTGGCGGTGGCCACCCATGTGGTGGATGGGGCGCGCGAGCTGTACATGGAGTTTGCCGAGGACTATTCCACGCTGGAGAAATTCAACGAGCGCAGGCTGATCATGGCGCACGATGCGCGCATGAACCTGAAGAAGTGGGATAGCCGCACCTGCCGCGAATGTCACAAGAATCCGCAGCCGCCGGGCGCTGATGCCAAGGCTGCGCACCAGAAGATGGAGACGGAAGGCGCCACCTGCATCGACTGCCATCAGAACCTGGTGCACAAGGAAGCCCCCGAAACCGACCTCAACGAGAGCATCAAGCAGGGCAAACTCGTGCTCAAGCCGGAAAAGAAGGACGAGGATGAGGAGGAAGACGAGGAGGAGTAATCGAATGAGGAGTTTCGGGAGCCTGCAGGTTGATTAAGCTTCTGGGTACAGGATCATTTGTCCGGTAGAGTAATCTACAGATAATATTCCTCGTATTGATAGACACTTTCGCTGGGTTCGCTACTGATGCGGATCCGGCGAAGTGAGCCTGACTACTGCCATATTAATTCCAGTGATCCGACTCCACCCGTGCATCCTTGATCAGGTCTTTTTTTGTGCCGTTGTGCTTTTGAAGCTGCAATATTTGATAGGGGAATCGCGACCCATAGTCAGGTGACCCAGGTTGTCAACTCACTGCCGTGAGGCTTTCAAAGCTGAACAAGTGCTAATAGTAAAGCTTGTCGAGCTGGGCTTTATCTTCAGTTATTTTTCGAAATAAATCGGAAGTTCGTCAGCTTTTAAAATAGACCCTTGGAAATAGACCTTTAGACGGTTCAGGCTATTCTGTGCTGTTTTGAGTGTCACAAAACTGTAATATACCCGCTGTAATATGTAGCGCCAGGGAATGTTCCTTTTTAAAATGCGGGTACCTGTGACAGCACAGTCCGACGAAATAACTCATCCTAAAAGACTCGGGTTTAGCTATCGTCGCCATCTCGGTGAGCGTTTTATCGAGACGTTGCTGTTCCTGATGGCATTTATCTCGGTTGGGATTACCATTGCCATCGTGGCAATGTTGTTAAAAGAATCGTTTGTGTTTTTTGAACACGTTTCGCTATGGGAATTTCTTACCGATACCCAATGGACGCCGCTGTTCGATGACGCACACTACGGTATACTTCCGCTGATTTCCGGTACCGTGGTGAGTTCCGGTGTGGCGCTTCTGGTTGCCATCCCTCTAGGCACCATCACTGCGATATATCTTTCGGAATTCGCGCCATTCGCCGTGCGTGAGATTGCCAAGCCGTTTCTTGAATTACTGGGCGGTGTCCCGACTGTTGTATATGGCTATTTTGCATTATTATTCGTGACGCCCCTGTTGCAAAAGATTTTTCCTGAGTTGCCTGGCTTCAGCCTCCTTTCCGCCGGCCTGGTGATGGGCATCATGATTATTCCCTACGTAAGTTCCATGGCAGAAGACTCGATGCGTGCCGTCCCCATGCACTTGCGCGAAGGCTCATATGCAATGGGCGCCACCCGGTTCCAGACAGCCATCAGGGTAGTGATGCCCGGAGCCTTTTCCGGCATAGCCGCTGCCTACATTCTTGGCATCTCGCGCGCGGTGGGCGAAACAATGGTGGTCGCTATTGCCGCTGGCATGCAGCCAAACCTCACTTGGAATCCGATGGAACCAGCGGCTACCATTACCGCTTATATCGTTCAGGTAAGCCTGGGCGATCTGCCCCATGGTAGCATTGGATATCAGACTATTTTCGCCGCCGGGCTTACGCTTCTGCTGTTAACATTGACATTCAATATTATCGGCCATGTCCTGCGTAAACGTTACCGTGAAATCTATTAAACGCAACGCATCGTTAGCTCGTAATCCTCATTAGCTCAATGTCCTTTCCTCCATATTTCAGGCTGTCCGGTTCCCCGTTTTCAGCTGAGCAGGCTATCTCCTTCCCGGTTCCAGTTTATGAAGGATAAAGACCTCAGCGAAATCCGCGCTCTCATCGCACGCCATAAATTGTGGGACTTCATTTTTATGATCGTCGGAATATTCACGCTGATGATTGCGGTCCTGACATTCATGGCATTGTTTGCTCATATGCTTATCGAAGGGCTTCCGCGTCTGTCCTGGGATTTTTTTTCGTCCTTCCCTTCACGTCGTCCAGGGTCTGCAGGCATACTTTCTGCTTGGGTTGGTACAACCCTGGTCATGCTGGTAACTGCGGCAGCGGCGGTGCCACTGGGTATCGGAGCAGGAATTTATCTGGAAGAATATGCGTCAAAAAATCTCATTACCGAAATCATCGAAATCAATGTTACCAATCTAGCTGGTGTTCCATCGATTATCTACGGACTGCTGGCATTAAGTCTCTTTGTACATCAATTCGGGTTTGGACAGAGTATTCTTTCGGCTGGCCTGGCGCTGGCGTTATTGATTCTGCCGGTGGTAATCGTGGCGACCCGAGAGGCGATACGGGCGATCCCCGTGGTCATCCGCGAGGGTGCTTACGCGCTTGGCGCCACCAAATGGCAGACAGTTTCGGATCATTTGCTTCCTTATTCTGCGGCTGGTATTTTAACCGGCGTAATTATTGGTCTGGCTCGCGCTATTGGCGAAACAGCGCCTATCATCACTATTGGTGCGCTGACTTTTATCGCTTTCTTGCCTCCATCCCCGGTTAAAGAGGAATTTCCTTTTCTATCCTTCGAATGGCTGATGGCGCCATTCACGGTTATGCCCATCCAGATGTTCAATTGGATATCGCGACCCGAAGAAGCGTTTCAGATAAATGCCGCAGCTGCAGGGTTGGTGCTGGTAGTGATGACCCTCGCCATGAATGCGCTCGCCATTTATTTGCGCTACCGTATGCGCAGGAATCTCAAATGGTAGAAAATTCGACGGGTGAAAATCCCGTTGCAGATCCCGCGCCTGCTCAGTACAAATCGGAAGTCAGAAACCTGAGCTTTTATTACGGTGCATTCTCCGCGCTTAAAAACGTGAACATGCTGCTGCATGAGAAACAGGTAACTGCACTGATCGGCCCGTCCGGATGCGGTAAATCCACCTTTCTGCGCTGCTTCAACCGTATGCACGATCTTTACCCCGGTAATCGATACGTGGGCGAAATCATTCTGCATCCGGATAATGTCAACATACTTGCTCGTAATGTTGATCCAATTGAAGTACGGATGCGCATCAGCATGGTATTTCAAAAGCCAAATCCCTTCCCGAAGTCGATTTATGAGAATGTTGCTTATGGTTTGCGAGTGCGAGGCATCAGACAGCGGGCGGTACTGGACGAGAAAGTTGAGGAAGCGCTGCGCGGCGCAGCGCTGTGGGGCGAAGCAAAAGATCGCCTGAATCAGCCTGCCTATAACCTTTCCGGTGGTCAGCAGCAACGTCTGTGTATCGCACGTGCGCTTGCAACCGATCCCGAAATCCTGCTGTTCGACGAACCTACTTCCGCACTTGATCCCATCGCTACAGCCAGTATTGAAGAACTCATCACCGATCTGAAAGATAAAGTTACGATTCTCATCGTTACCCATAATATGCAACAGGCAGCGCGGGTTTCCGACTACACCGCATATATGTACCTTGGCGAGGTCATTGAGTTCGACGTTACTGACACGATATTCATCAAGCCAAAAAATAAGCAGACGGAAGACTACATTACGGGACGTTTTGGGTAGTACCTCCATGGCTGACTGAGGCTCTGCCCCCTCTAGACCGATGATCTACGGCTCTTGGTTCCAATGCAATTCACCTCGAATTGGCATGTCTCATCCCCTGTTCGTTTCATCCTCCCCCAGCTTTTTTGTTTATTTTGGCATTCGTTCCCGGCGATATTGTTGGCTCGTGATTGACCCCGTATTCATTCAGAGGTAACATTCGCAGCTTTAAGTTCAAAGGCGGCTTCTCTATGGCGATGCGTTCGAAGCTGGTTGCGGGCAACTGGAAAATGCATGGTGGGACAATGCAGAATCGGGAGTTGCTGAATGACATCGTTGCGGGTACAAAAGAATTGGGTGAGGGTGCTCTGGCCGTGTTCGTGCCTTATCCCTATCTCTCCCAGACGCAGTCGTTATTACAGGATACGCATGTTTCCTGGGGCGCTCAGAACGTCAGTCAACACGAAAAAGGCGCCTATACCGGCGAAGTTTCAGCGACTATGCTGAGGGATTTCAGCTGTCGCTACGTCATTATCGGTCACTCGGAACGACGCGCATTGTATGGGGAGGATAATCATACCGTCGCGCTCAAGTTCAAGGCGGCGCAGGCAGCCGGGCTGATACCTGTTTTATGCATTGGGGAAACGCTTGATCAGCGCGAGGCTGCCATTACCGAGCAAGTAGTGGCGGAGCAACTGGATGCGGTGATTGAATTGGTGGGAGTCAATGCGCTTGCGGGGTCGGTACTTGCTTATGAGCCGGTATGGGCTATCGGTACCGGTAAAACTGCCACACCGGAACAGGCCCAGGACGTGCATGGGTTTATCCGCAACAGGGTCGCCGCCAGTAATCATGAAGTTTCTGCCAAACTGCAAGTGCTTTATGGAGGCAGCGTTAAGGCGAACAACGCTGCTGAATTATTTGCAATGCCTGATATAGATGGCGGACTGATCGGTGGCGCTTCGCTTGTTGCCGACGAATTCATCACCATCTGTCACGCGGCAAAAAACTAATTTAATTTGGAGTAGGTTTTGGAAACAGCTATCTGGATACTACACCTCTTGTCGGCCGTCAGTGTAATTGTTCTGGTCCTGCTGCAACACGGTAAAGGCGCTGATATGGGCGCCGCCTTTGGGAGCGGTTCATCGGGCAGCCTGTTTGGCGCCAGCGGTTCAGCAAATTTTCTGAGCAGGATGACGGGTGTGCTTGCTGCGGTGTTTTTCATTACCAGTCTTGGGCTTACCTATCTTTCCAGTCACAAGACCGAAGGTGGAGGAGTGATGGATAAAGCGTTGCCGGCTGAATCAGTCAAGCCCGCAGAGGCAGCACCGGAAATTCCGGCGGGGGGAGGGGCTTCCAAGGCTACTGAAATACCTGAATAACTTAATGATGAGTTAAGCTTTAATGATGAGCTGATTGAACAACTGGTCAAGGCAGTGTTCTAATCAGGATTGTGCTTCAAAACTCAAATTAAGCCGCCGACGTGGTGAAATTGGTAGACACGCCGTCTTGAGGGGGCGGTGGCGAAAGCTGTGCGAGTTCGACTCTCGCCGTCGGCACCACTTGAATGAATAAGACTGAGAATCAGGCCGATACGTGAATACGAACATGCCTGCGCCCCAGTTCCATACTTTTTGATTGGATATGCTCGAAAATTATTTTCCCATTCTCTTGTTTATTTTGCTGGGCCTTGCCGTGGGCGCCCTGGCCATGGGGTTTGGCTGGCTATTTGCACCCAATCGTCCCGACAGCGAGAAATTATCTCCATACGAGTGTGGTTTCGAAGCGTTCGAAGATGCACGCATGAAATTCGACGTACGCTATTACCTGGTGGCCATCCTGTTCATTCTGTTCGATCTGGAGATTGCATTTCTGTTTCCATGGGCGGTGGTATTGAATGAGATTGGTCTTTTCGGTTTTATCGCCATGATGATTTTTCTCGGCATCCTCGTCGTCGGTTTTATTTATGAGTGGACCAAGGGTGCGCTGGAATGGGATTAAGGTTATGAGCGCTAACGGTACGATGGAAAAAGGTTTTGTTACCACGAGCCTGGATTCGGTCATCAACTGGGGACGTACCGGGTCGATGTGGCCGATGACTTTTGGTCTCGCATGCTGTGCAGTGGAAATGATGCAGGCGGGCGCCTCGCGTTATGACCTCGACCGTTTTGGCATCGTATTCCGCCCAAGTCCGCGTCAATCGGACGTAATGATTGTTGCCGGCACCCTGTGCAATAAAATGGCGCCTGCACTGCGAAAAGTATATGACCAGATGGCTGAGCCGCGCTGGGTGATATCTATGGGTTCCTGCGCCAACGGGGGCGGTTATTATCATTACTCGTATTCTGTCGTGCGTGGCTGTGACCGCATCGTGCCGGTTGATATTTATGTGCCCGGATGCCCACCGACAGCGGAAGCATTACTCTACGGGATTATTCAGTTGCAGAACAAGATCCACCGCACCAATACCATCGCCCGTTGAGCCATAAAATGTCGTCATCCCGCCTGGAAACGCTCTCCTTGTGCCTTCAGAATGTGT
>CAWHQD010000053.1:0-14840 GCA_963831395.1 uncultured beta proteobacterium | reverse complement strand
TTAGGGAAACACTGATTTAAGCCCGCGCTGTAGAATGTCTGAGTCATCCCATCCTTCACAATGTCCCCGATGAAACGCCAGACGAGCTTTGCCGACATGGAGTATTCGGCGCGTCGCAAGCCGACGCGTCGCGAGAAGTTTCTGTCTGATCTTGACCGGCTGGTGCCGTGGTTGCAGTTGCTCGCACTGATTGAGCCGCACTACTACCGAGGCGAGCGCGGTCGCCCGCCGGTGGGACTGGAGCTGATGCTGCGCATGTATCTGTGCCAGAACTGCCTGGGCCTGTCGGATGAAGGGATTGAGGACGCCATCGTCGACAGCATCGCGGTGCGCCGCTTTGTCGGTGTGGACCTGATCGAACGGCAGGCACCGGATGCTACGACGCTGCTGAAGTTTCGCCGGCTGCTGGAACGTCACGAGATGCCCGCGCGCATCTTCGGGCTGATCCGGGAGCAGCTGGGACAGCAGGGACTGATCCTGCGCGAAGGCACCATCGTGGATGCCACCTTGATTGCCGCGCCGCCCTCGACGAAGAACAAGGCACACGAGCGCGACGCGGATATGCATCAGACGAAGAAGGGAAACCAGTGGTGTGTGTCACGAACACAGGCTGAGCCTGTGATGCTGTACTGAAGATGGGAGAAGGTCTCCCGAAATCGGCTTGCAGGAGCTGGTTTCAAACCGCTCGGTGCTGCTGCGTTCAAAAGGCGTGGTGGTGAGCGACCGAGTAAAAGTCATCCTTCGAGGATGGCAGGTACGTGTTGAGAAGATGAGCGAAAGCAAACCGTCCGATGACGCATCGTTATTGCCTCAAGACACTGTCAAAACTGGGGTAGACCACTGGCTCCAGGATCAGTTGGGACGACACCTGTTTACGGACCTAATGACAGTCGGTGTATAGGCGGCATGATCTCAATGCAGGCTTTGGTACGGAACGTGAGAACCTTGTTGCGGATGTGAAGGGAAATGACAAATGGCAGACACCATGAGGAAGAATACCGATGCCGGAACAAGGGGCGGAGCTACTCGTAGTAGCGATGAAGTCTTTGTAATGAAGGTGGAGCGAAGGGGTAGCGTTATCCTGCCGACGAATATCGCCAACCTGCGGGGATGAGCGGCATGACATCGGCGAAACCTTATAGCATTGCCAAGCGCAAGGTATGGGAGGCATACCAGCAAGTCAAGGCCAACCGAGGCGCTGCCGGCATCGACGATGAAACCATCGAGATGTTCGAGCGGAATCTGGCAGGGAATCTGTACAAGCTATGGAACCGGATGTCGTCGGGGTCGTACTTCCCGCCGCCGGTCAAGCAAGTGGAGATACCGAAAGCGACGGGAGGCACAAGGCGGCTGGGCGTGCCCACCGTGGCCGATCGCGTTGCGCAAACCGTCGTCAAGCTCGTCATCGAGCCGATTCTCGACCCGTTGTTTCATTCGGACTCTTATGGGTACCGACCGGGTCGATCGGCGAAACAGGCGGTTGCCGTCACTCGAGCCCGGTGCTGGCAATATGACTGGGTGGTCGAGTTTGACATCAAGGCAGCCTTCGATCAAATCGATCACGGACTATTGATGAAGGCGGTGCGCACCCACATCAGGGAAGACTGGATCCTGCTGTATATCGAGCGATGGCTGACGGCCCCGTTTGAAATGGCGGACGGCATCCGCGTGTCGCGTGAGCGTGGCACACCGCAAGGGGGTGTAGTCAGTCCGATCCTGATGAATTTGTTCATGCATTATGCGTTCGATAGCTGGATGCAGCGCATCAGTCAGTGTCCATTTGCCCGATATGCGGATGATGCGGTGGTTCACTGCCGCAGCAGGAAGCAGGCGGAGTATATGATGCAATCCATTGCATCGCGATTGGCCGATTGTGGGCTGACCATCCATCCGGACAAATCGAAGATCGTGTACTGCAAGGACAGCAATCGTATCGAATGCCATCCGCATGTGAGCTTTACGTTCCTTGGCTTTACATTTCGGCCGAGAAAGGCGCAGAGCCGGCAAAAGAAGGTCTTCACCAGCTTCCTTCCGGGAGCCAGTGATGCGTCCTTGAAGCGGATGCGGCAGACGGTACGCGGGTGGCGATTGAACCGGCAGACGCATGTGACGCTTGCCGAGCTGGCGCAGCTATACAACCGGGTGATACAAGGATGGTGGAATTACTATGGAGCGTTCTATCAGACGGCCATGCATAACCTCTTCCAGCACATCGACCGTGCGCTTGAACGATGGGCCAGACGCAAGTACAAGGCACTCTTCGGGCGGAAACGGCGCAGTGCGGAATGGCTGCGCAAGATGCGGGACGCCTATCCTCGGTTGTTCCATCACTGGCATGTCATCGGGGTGCAGGTTGGATAACGGGAGCCGTATGACGCGAGAGTGTCACGTACGGTTCTGCGAGCGACTGAGGGGGAAGGTCCCTCGGCCGACTCACCACTTCGGGATGAAGGTACACATCGGCGCGGACGCGCACACCGGTCTTGCACACTCGATCGTCACCACGGCGGCAAACGAGCCGGATGTGAGCCAGACGCACAAGTTGCTGCATGGCGACGAGAAACATCTGCACGGTGATGCCGGTTACCAGGGCGCGCACAAGCGTGAGGAATTGAAGGAGTGTGCAGCCGAGTTCGTCATTGCGCGCAGGCGCTCGACATACAGGAAGCTGGACGAGGCAGATCCCGTGCGCACACTCATCGAGAAGGCAGAGCGGGCCAAGGCGAGCATTCGCGCGAAGGTCGAGCACGTGTTCCACGTAGTGAAGAACCTGTTTGGGCATCGCAAGTGTCGCTACAAGGGTCTGGCGAAGAACACCGCACAACTGCAGGTGCTGTTTGCGATGGCCAATCTGATGCTATCGCAGCGAACGCTGTGCGCGCCGTACAGGGAAGTTGCGTCCTGAGAGAGAGAAATCGGGAGCAGTGCCCGGAAACGGCCCCGGATCAGTGATCCAGGTGTGAAAACCAAGCGCAATTCGATGTCATGAAGACAAAAATTGCAGCAGAGAGATTCCCCGGATGGAAAATCCCGGAAGGGTGGCATTGATCAGCGTTTCATCAGGCAAATTGATCCGACGGATGGAGTCCTCCGGATACTTGAGGCGGGGTGCGGGCAGAGCTGGTCGCTTCGTCTCGATGGTGTCAAATATGTTTTAACGGGGGTCGACTCTGATTCGCATGCATTAGATATTCGCAAGAATGTCATGAGAGATCTGGACGAGGCGATAGTTGGAGATTTACGTACGGTCGAGTTCGATGCCGGGACATTCGATGTAATCTATAATGCGTTTGTCTTAGAACATATTCATGGGGCCGAGAATGTTCTACACTCGTTTGTTCGTTGGTTAAAACCAGGCGGATTAATTATTATAAGGATTCCGGATCCTGATTCAGTGCAGGGATTTGTTACACAAGTAACCCCGCATTGGTTTCATATATTTTATTATCGCTACCTTCTTAAAAAGAAGACGGCCGGCCTTCCTGGTTATGCGCCATTTCGAACATATTATGATTCAGTTGTGTCTCGTCGGGGAGTACGCAAATTCTGCGAAAAGAACAATCTTTCTATAGCAGCGGAATTCGGAGACGGATATATACGACCAGGAGAGGGCATGATTCAGATAGCAATCGGTATGATCAAGCAGATTATCGCATCCCTGTCCTTTGGAAAGCTTTCTGCACGCCACACTAACCTTCTTTACGTTTTGCAGCTGAATAAATGAATAATGTCACCTGATAATCAGGCATACCGGAACTTGGAACGCGAAGCTGCCAGAACGGGAAGCTCGAGAAGGTTACTCCATAATTGAGATAACTTTCGGTATAAAAAGAGGATTCGTAATTCGCCAGAATTGGCACTCCAGCATCAGCGGCAAATCGTGGATACGGTCGATCATGCTTTTACGCGTAGCAATCAAAGCCGCGGTGAGCGCACCCTCTTGAAAAAATCAATTTCCAGCACTCGATTTCGGTGGAGGTCTTATCCCTCAGTAACGCTGGATAGTGTACTTTCACTTGGAAATCCTTAAGGCCCCGCAAAGCTCCTCTTATCCAGCAACTGTTGGACATTCAGGCTTGCTGCTCCTAACGTTTCTTCAACTGTTCTTACTCTTCTTGGGTCAGCGTTTGTAATTCCGAGCCGAAAAAAATTGTCATGTTCTGCAAGGGAATATAGCTACTCCAGTGAATTAATGTAGTTTATTTGTCTCTCTTTAGAGACAAATAAACCTAATAACAAACAGCAGTTTACTTCAATATATCTAGACCTTCCTTGTTTCGGCGACAATCCGGCGTAAGCGATTGCCGCTGAACCTTTATTGCACTGGTTACGGGCAAGATAAAGCGTATGGCATGGATCGTGCTTATATCCGTCATGTAATTGAGCTTTAACAATTATTGCTAAAGTTCGGATTCCACGTTGTAGCGGCCGGCCGTTCAAAAAAAGCCTATCGCCGCTGATACTATCGTATTTGAAAATATCCTGTGTTATCTACCGCACAGACGCGTAGGGCGGTATTTTAGTTATATCTGAGCAGTGCACGGCTGCGGATCGCGCTTGTTCTGCAGAGCGATCAAGGTCGTGAGTTTGTAATCCCCCGACCAATTTCAAATTAACCGTGCGCATGCTAAGGACGCTAGGCAGGTGATCTGCATATGGAGAGTAATTAGACGTTCCACCGAAGCTCAAGTTATTTAACCCATCCAACCAAATCAACTAATCACGAAATGGGTTTGTTGTCCTCTCTTCCCGCCGATCATCTCCAGCGTTACTTCCGAATTATCCAGGAAGGGCTAGCGGTACGGCAGCATTTTGACCTGTTGACATGGATGCAGGGAGAGGTGCAGCATTATCTACCGCATGAGATCATGCTTGTTGCGTGGGGCGATTTCAGTGCGAATTCGATTCAGCACGATATTATTTCCCCTCTTCCTGGCGTCAGAACGGCGCAATCAGAGCTGGCGGGTCTTTATCCGTTGTTGCGCGCATATTATAATCGCTGGATTGAAATGGGCAGAATGCCATGCGTCTCAAGCGCTTGCGACCCTCCCACAGGAGAATATCTTGTTGGCGGTGAAGGCAGTCGCCAACAATGTTCCCTTAGCAAGGCATTGCTAAGCATGCGCTCATCGCTCTTGCACGGCATCAGCGACAAGCGTGGTCGGGATGACTGCCTTTACGTGATTTTCAGTTCGCAAGATAAACTCAACGATTCCACGCTCAGTGCAATGGAAATCCTGCTGCCCTATCTTGATACTGCAATGCGTCGGGTGGCGCCCTTGCCGCAACGTTCCTGCCGGTCATCGCTCCTCGTCGCTAGGTAGACTGAAAACCAAGGATTGAGCGAGCGCGAAATCGAAATAATGGATTGGGTAAGGAAAGGTAAAACCAATGCCGAGATAGGCAGTATCTTGTGCATCAGTTCCTACACCGTGAAAAACCACCTGCACCAGATTTTCCGGAAACTCGACGTTTATAATCGGGTGCAAGCCGTTTCAAAAGTTGAGCGCAGTCCCAGCCATGGCTGAAGCTCATCCGATCTTTTCCGCTTCAACCGTTTCCACGCGCCATGCCCATGGGCCGCTCGGCAATAATATGCTGAGTGCGGTCGAGGCCATCCTGGACCCCGCGGTACTCACACTTTCACTCTGGCTCGTGAGCGTCAGTATCGAAGGGGAGTTGCTGCCGCCCTACCTGATCCTTGCAGTCATCGTGTTTTCGATTACCTTTCCGGGTTCCTCGCGCCTGCAATCCTCTGTCAAGCTGCTTATCTTCCATGTCCTCTACAGTTGGTTCTGGGTAGCGTTGCTGCTGTTCTTTCTCGGCTTTGCCACCGGTTACATTGCCCAATTCTCCAGTGAAGCACTGATCACCTGGTTATGGGTGGCGCCTCTGAGCCAGATCGGCGCGCATCTGGCCCTGCGTTCGGCTGCTCCTTATCTGCTTATGCTACAGGGGCCATCTCAGCGCGCCATTATTGTAGGCATGAACGAGCAGGGGGTCGCGCTTGCCAGCCGGATTCAGGAAACGCGCTATTCCAAAATTGAACTGTCCGGCTTTTTCGATGACAGGAACCAGAGCAGGCTTCATCAGACAGGACACAGTTCACTGCTAGGCAGGCTTCGGGACGTCCCCGATTTTGTCAAGGAAAACCGTATCCAGTTCATCTATCTTTCGTTGCCGATGGCTTCCCAGCCACGCATTCTGCATGTTCTCGACGAACTGAAAGATACCACTGCCTCGATATATTTTGTACCGGACATGTTTATTACCGACCTTATCCAGGGCCGTACCGGAACAGTCTGTGGTACGCCGGTAATCTCCGTTTGTGAATCCCCTTTCACAGGCTCTAACGGCGTCATTAAACGAGCGAGCGATATTATTTTGTCTCTGCTCATTCTGTTGCTCATCTTCCCGCTTCTGCTCCTTATCGCAATCGCCATAAGACTGGATTCACCCGGCCCCGTCATTTTCAAACAGCGCCGCTATGGGCTGGATGGGGAAGAAATCGTCGTCTATAAATTCCGCTCAATGCGTGTCTGCGAAGATGGCGATACCATTCGGCAAGCTGAGAAGGGAGACAGTCGCATTACCCGCATCGGCGCTTTTTTGCGCGGAAATTCACTGGACGAACTGCCACAGTTCGTCAACGTCCTGCAGGGCCGCATGAGCATCGTTGGTCCCCGGCCTCATGCCGTGGCGCACAACGAGATATATCGCAATCTGATAAAAGGCTACATGATCCGCCACAAGGTCAAGCCTGGAATTACCGGCTGGGCCCAGGTTAATGGCTACCGCGGCGAGACTCGAACTCTCGCCAAGATGCAGGCGCGCATCGACCACGATCTTGATTATCTGCGCAATTGGTCGTTGCGGCTCGACCTGCACATCATTCTCAAGACCATCCTGGTAGTGCTGAGGGACCGGGCCGCGTATTGAGCTTCAAGCGCCGCCGCTATGACTGTTACGTCTATTTTATCCGTAAATAATACTTCCTCTATCCTCTTGCCCGCCGAGATGATACCCTTGCGGTATTTTTGTGTCATGGAAAAGATAGAGACACCTAATGAAAAAAATATTGCTCATAAATCTTTCCCCTCTTTATAGCCGCTGCCTCGCTTATAGCCGCTGTCTTGCGATTATTGTTCCCTTATATTTCTCGATGGCTATACCGGATGCCATAGCACAACAGGGAATGATGCAACCGGCCAAAATACTTCCAGGGGAGCTTTTCAAATTGAGTGTTGGCAGCACATTCACGTACGACACCAATGTTTTTCGTCTTTCGCCCAGCATTGACCCGGTTCCCTTGCTCGGCCAACCAGGCCTGTCCGACCAGATCATAGTCACACCGGTAATGCTTGATGTAAATAAGGTTTATTCAATGCAGCGTTTCGAGTTTAACGGCAGCCTTATCGATAATCGCTACAATAATTTTGATTTTCTGAATTTTCTCGGAAAAAACTATACGGCGGCCTGGCACTGGTATCTAACTCCTTATCTTCACGGCAGGTTGAGCAGCAGTCACCGCGAGGCGCTCAACAATTTTGCGAATCTGACGGGTTTCGCCAACTCTACCAATCAGAATCTGCGCACTAATGACAATTTCCATTTCGAGGGAGTTTTCGAAATTGACAAGGCATGGCACATTATCGGCGGTATTGACTACAACGTCTTAAAAAACAGCCGGTTACCGTGCAGGACTTCAACAACAGAGTTTTTTCAGTCGAAGGCGGTATTCGTTATTCTTTTCCTTCGGGCAGCACGCTTACCTATAAGGTAAGGAGCGGACGTGGGGAATACCTCAATAGAAGATCGCCCATTGTCGAGAATCTTATTCGATAACCGATTCGACGATATGGAACATGAAGTTCGTTTGAGATGGCCGGTTACAGGCAAAGCCTCGATCGAGGCGCGTGCCGGTCATTTCAGCCGTGAACACGAGCACTTTCCTGTGCGCGATTTCGGAGGGTTCGTCGGTAACTTCGATCTAAACTGGACCATTACCAGCAAAACACGCATCACCGCCAGTTGGGCGCGCCAACTCTCCAACTA
Source organism: uncultured beta proteobacterium (assembly GCA_963831395.1). Taxonomy (GTDB): domain Bacteria; phylum Pseudomonadota; class Gammaproteobacteria; order Burkholderiales; family Nitrosomonadaceae; genus Nitrosospira. The sequence goes on along the minus strand of CAWHQD010000053.1, from coordinate 6,785 downwards.
CCAAACCGCTTTTACCTTCCAGCTTCCCGGCTATCAGCGTTTCTCCAGTAGTTTCATTGCCACGGATCGCTTCACGATAGCGCCAGTCTGGCAAATCACCGACAAAACTGCCTTGCGCCTGCGCTACGATTATGTCCTTAGTGATTTCAAGGGTGGAGTCGTTCCGGTTCCCGCGGGTATTCGCAGTGACTCAATGCATTCCGGCCTCATCGCTTTGGACTGGCAACCATTGAAGGTACTCTTTCTCAGCGCCGCCTTCCATAGGGACCATCGCACTTCCAATTTCAGGGGCTTTGATTTCAATAGCACCGCGGGCAGTGTTTCGGCAAGGCTTAGCTTTTGATAGTCCAACAGATAAAAGCCACGGGAGGTGTAGCGGAATGTATTGTCTAACCGATAATGATGGTTCCCGGTGAAGTATTTCCGCAGCTCTCAAGCACAATAACAGCTGGCAAGTACACACGAATTGATATAGTACATATGGACTATTGCGCTGCAAGCGCCCCCTCCGCTACCGTACATACGAGGGGCTGATATTTTTGAATTTTTTGCTATGCAGCATGATATGTGCGGGTGACAAAGATCAGTATCCGGCGCATTCTTTCTATTGTTGGGTTTTCGTGTAAGGTCATCACATTCGCACTAAAAAACTGAATTGACGGCCGACGGCATCGTGTATATTCTTTCCCTTGAGCTGCTCTTCCTTTTGGAAACTGCTGCACGATCAAATACAGGGCGGCGATTACGATGATTCCTCTGGAAGACGTGCTGTGATCTTGTGGCAATCCGGACAGAACGATGGATCAAGCTGATAGCCGTCATAGTTGCGAGCGTTCTACCCGGTTCTGAATATAGAGGTATTCACATTTTTCACTCAAGGCTCATATGAAACTCAGCCGAAAAAAAGGCATACCGCAAATACTATCCCTGCTGCTTGCACTGGGACTCGCGGCCTGTGGCAGCAAAGAAGCGGAGAAGCCTGCCAGTCAGATCGCCGCCAAAGTCAATTCCGGGGAAATTTCCGTCCACCAGATTAACTACGTACTTTCACGCACAGGCGCGGGTGCCGGCGCACCCGAAACGGCGCCCAAGATTCGCCGGGAAATTCTCGACAGACTTATTGATCAGGAACTGGCCGTCGAGCAAGCCATTGGGAAAAAACTTGACCGTTCACCAGATGTCCTTATGGCTGTGGAAAATGCACGGCGGGAAATTCTTGCCCGAGCCTACGTTGAGCAGTTGACAGCCGCTATGCCAAAGCCCAGCGTGGATGAAGCGAAGAAATATTACTCGGACAATCCACAACTCTTCGCTGAGCGGCGCGTCTACAACATTCAGGAAATTGTGGTTCCCGCAGCTGCCGGGATCGCCGGGGAGTTGAGAGAGATGCTCGATGCCGACAAGTCCATGGAAAGCGTCGCCAACTGGCTCAAGAGCAAGGGAATCAAATTTGCCGCAGGCAGCGCTACACGGTCGGCCGAACAGATCCCGCTCGAATTGCTGCCCAAAATACACCCGCTCAAAGTTGGCCAAGGCCTGGTTATTCAGGGTCCGCAATCCGTTACGCTGATGCGGCTCGCCGCCGCCCAATCAGTGCCGGTGTCGGAAGAGGCCGCAATTCCGCGCATTCAGCAGTTTCTCGGCAACCAGCGCGCAGCGGAAGCCGCGAAGCAGGAGTTCAAGGAGTTGAAGGCCAAAGCGAAAATCACTTATATGGGTGAATTCGCTGATAAAGGCATGGCCTCCCAAAATGCTCCTGCTCCTGCGCAGTGGCACAGGCTACAGACGTGGGCGCGCGAAAATCAGGTGCTGACATCAATGTTGAAAATGGGGTCGCCGGTTTGCAGTAAAAATTTGTCCACTACCCGAAGCATAAGGAAATCTGACACTATGACTCAAGCTCTAATACGTATACTGACCCTTTTCTTTGCCCTGTCAACGGCGAATGCGCTAGCGAAAGACAATCTCGATTATCCCCTTGGGCCGGGAGATGTGCTGCGTATTCAAGTCTTCCAGAATCCAGACCTCACAACAGAAACCCGCGTGTCCGAGAGCGGCTCTATTACTTTCCCGCTGGTCGGAGCCGTTGAGGTCGGCGGCCTTGCTGTTGGGGCCGCGGAGCAGAAGATTGCGACGGCGCTCAAGAAGGGCGGCTTTGTCAAACAACCACAGGTCAACATCGTTCTCTTGCAGATGCGCGGCAGTCAGGTAAGCGTGCTAGGTCAAGTCAACCGGCCGGGACGTTTCCCGCTTGAAACCCTCAGCCGCGTCAGCGATATGCTTGCCGCCGCAGGGGGGGCCAGTCAGACCGGTGATGATTTCGCAATTGTCACGGGCTCACGCAACGGCAAGCCCTTTCGTAAACTGATCGATATACCCGCACTCTACCTCGACGAACAGTCCGAGGACGATATCATTCTTGCAGGTGGCGATACCATCTACGTCCATCGCGCCCCGGTGTTCTATATTTATGGTGAAGCCCAGCGTCCAGGAGCCTACCGTATCGAGCGCGGCATGACAGTCATGCAGGCTTTGGCTCAGGGCGGTGGTCCTACCCAGCGCGGTAGTGAATGGTGGTTGCGCCTCCACCGGAAGAATGCTGATGGCAATGTCGAAAAGATTTCGCCTGAGATGACCGACGTCGTACAGCCAAACGACATAATCTACGTTCGAGAAAGTATTTTCTGATAATGATCGAGATGTAATGACATTTCAACAATTTCTGCTTATCCTGCGAGCGCGCTACAAGGTAGCTCTCTTCACGCTACTGGTTACCGTCGTAACCACTCTTGTGGTCAGCCTGCTGTTACCCAAGCAATACACCGCCAGTGCCGCCGTGGTGATTGACGTGAGATCGCCCGATCCTATTGGAGGCATGGTATTGCCCGGTTTGGCGACTCCCGCATACATGGCCACGCAGGTAGACATCATCAACAGTGATCGCGTAGCTCAGCGGGTAGTCAAGCTGCTCCGCATGGACGAAAGCCCGGTTATCCGTGAGCAATGGATGGAAGCCACGGATGGAGTAGGTGATTTGACACATTTGGCTGGCAGATCTGCTAAAGCAGAAGCTCGATGTCAAACCATCGCGCGAAAGCAACGTCATCAATATCGAATTCAGCGGCGTCGAGCCCTGATTTTGCCGCCAACTGTGGCGAATGCCTTTGCCCAAGCCTACTTCGACGTCAACCTCGATCTCAAAGTCGCGCCTGCCCGTCAGTCCGCCTCATGGTTTGAAGATCAAACCAAGAGCGGTGCGTGAGCAGCTGGAAAAAGCCCAGGAGGCGCTTTCGGCCCATCAGCAAAAGACCGGCGTCGTTGCTACCGATGAGCGTCTTGATTATGAAACTGCCAAGCTGAATGAACTTTCCTCACGATTAACCAACGTACAGGCTGAAACCACGGATAGCAGCAGCAAGCATAAATCCGCAGGCTCCGAAACGCTGGCTGAAGTGATGCAGAACCCGTTGATCAACAGCCTTAAATCGGACATTGCCCGCCTTGAGGCAAAATTCCAGGAGAGCAATGTAAATCTCGGCGTAAATCATCCGCAAACCAAGCGTACGCAATCGGAACTTGCCTCCCTCAGAAGAAGGCTCGCTAGCGAAATTCAGCAAATCTCCAACAGCATCGGCACCTCTTACGAAGTCGGCAAGCAAAAGGAAAAAGAATTGCTTGAAGCAATGGAGATTCAAAAAAAACGTGTGCTCGAACTCAACAGGGAGCGCGACGAAATTGCTGTGCTCAAGCGCGATGTCGAAGCTGCGCAGCGCACGTTTGAAGCTGTGAGCCAGCGTGCCGCGCACACCCGCCTCGAGAGCCAATCGGTTCAGACCAATGTCGCCATGCTGAATCCAGCCACGATACCAACCCAGCACTCCCGGCCCAGAATCCTGCTCAACGTGCTGATCTCCATTTTCCTCGGCACCTTGCTCGGGATAGGGATTGCTTTGATGCTCGAACTGATGAACCGCCGTATACGCTCAGCAGAAGACCTCATCCAAGCTATTGACCTGCCAGTGCTTGCGGTTATTCCGGGCAGTCGAGTTCGCAAAATACCCAAGCTGCCCAAGCTACCCAAGCTACCCAAGCTACCCAAGCAGCTGGGAACCACAACCAGCTGAACCTCTCACACGGAACCAGACTATGAAACCCGTAAGCGCCAGCTTCCAAACCCTCAAGCGGAATCAGACCCCGCAGCCCGGCGAGCCATCCATTTACGGTAAAGCTCAGGTTCTGGGCACGGTGGGTTCGATTGGCGCCATCCTCGTCGATACCGGCCGCCTCTCTGCCGAAAACGTTGAGCGCATTCTGAGGCTGCAAATAGAGCAGGGCAAGCGCTTTGGCGACACGGCCATCGAGTTGGGACTGCTTACGGAAGACGATGTCCGTTTTGCGCTTTCACGCCAATTTAACACCCTCTACCTTCCCGCGGAAGATAACAGCCTTAATTATCAGCTGGTAGCGGCATATAAGCCGTTCAGTCCCGTCGTTGAAAAACTGCGTGCATTGCGCAGTCAGCTTATGTTGCGCTGGTTTGATGCAGAGGCGCGGCTGAATTCGCTCGCTATCATGAGCCCTGGGACAGGGGAAGGACGCAGTTTCATCGCTGCCAATCTTGGCAATTGTCTTCTCCCAGCTTGGCAAGCGTACTTTGCTTCTCGACGCCAACCTGCGCACACCGCGACAGCATGAGCTATTCAAGCTCGGCAATAATGCAGGTTTATCCAGCGTGCTCGCCGGTCGTGCCGGTATCGAAGCAATCGCCCGCGTACCCTCGTTGCTCGGGCTCTCCGTACTGCCCGGCTGGCGCTGTGCCGCCGAATCCGCAAGAACTGCTTGGCCGCGCAGGCTTTTCCGAGTTGTTGCAAACGCTGACCCGGGAATTTGACGTCGTTATTATCGACACGCCGGCTGCGCGTGAATATGGCGAAGCCCAAATCATCGCATCGCGCGCATCTGCTGCCCTTATAGTGGCCCGCAAGGACCGTACTTCAATGCCTGACACAATCGAGTTAGCCGAGAGCCTGCAGCAAACCGGTACCACCCCGCTGGGGTGCGTGCTGAACGACTTCTGAGCGAAGCAGAATGGAGGGGATACAGGCTCGAGCTAATCGAGAACGAGCCTCCGCAGTTGCCCAGCAGCTGTTCGAATACTTTTTCGCGAGCGAACAAGCTCCTGCATCCAGGTCTTTGTCAACTTTTCCTCTCATCCCAGGGGACAGAAGTCCGGACGATGAGCATTCCTCAACTACTGCTTTCGTGCTGATTACGCCTTATGCTCTCTATCGCCAGCAATGCCGTACCGATAGTGCTGCCCACCACATCCGCTATCAGGTCAGACCATCCTGCTTGCCGGCCGGGCAGATACACCTGATGCCACTCATCAAGCACACCAACCAGCAGCGAGCCGAAAAATGCGAGAATCAGCCTTTGCCAATCAGACAGTCCGCTCGCCACGCCAATTGCCCACGCGAGCAAGGCGAAAATAACGCCATGAGCCAGCTTGTCCCATGGGGGAGGTATCAGATTTACAGCAACAGGTTGCGCTCCTCCGACAAACAAGCTGACCATGATTCCGAGCGTCAGCAGCATTGCCATGATGCGGGCGGAGCGAGATAGTGAACGTTGCGAAAACAAAATGAGTATCAATTCTTCAATTATATTCGGCAGAAAAACCAGGCGGCCGGAGGGGTGGCGCAACCGGTTACTCATCTGGTTGCCTATTATTGCGGGATTAATCGTACTTTATTTACCCAGTCTGGTCGATCTCTTTCGTGGCGTCTGGGGTACCGACCAGCAAGCGCATGGCCCTATTGTACTTGGCATTGCCTGTTGGCTTATTTATCGCAAGTGGCCAGAAATGTGGCGCTTGAGTGAAGGGCAGCCCGTTGCCCCTGCAACCGGTTGGCCCATTTTTATTTTTGGACTGCTGCTCTATGTGATAGGGCGCTCGCAAGACATCCTGCTCTTCGAAATTGGTTCGGTCATTTGGCTGCTTGCCGCCATCCTTTTGCTCATGCGTGGTGGCGCCGCGCTAAGGGCGCAGTGGTTTCCGCTCTTTTTCATGCTTTTCATGATTCCCCTACCCTCCGCGATTGTGGATGCCTTGACCATGCCCATGAAAATGGCGGTTTCTTACGTGGCTGAAACCATCCTTTTCTGGGCGGACTATCCCATCGCCCGTACCGGCGTTATCCTTCAGATTGGGCAATACAAATTGCTGGTAGCAGATGCGTGCGCGGGACTGCATACCCTTTTTACGCTTGAAGCGCTGGGCCTGCTCTACCTTAACATTATCCGGCACGATTCCTTGTTTCGGAATGTTGCCTTAGCCATTCTGATCGTACCCATCTCCTTTACCGCTAACGTCATCCGTGTGATTGTATTAACGCTTATTACCTATCATTTTGGTGATGAGGCCGGGCAGGGCTTCTTACATGGGTTCGCCGGTATGGTGCTCTTCCTTAGCGCCCTGCTGCTGATCATTGGAGTGGATTCGCTATTGCAACTCACCGTCAAGCTGCGGCGTGACCGTAGTAGCGCTTTGAGCGGAGCCTGACATGAATCTCTGGCTCAGAAATTTTGTTCTTCTGGTTCTCATGCTCGCCGCCTCAGGCCTTGCACTGGCCTTGCGTCCTACCCAGAAAATTGCCGATCAGGGACCCGCCATCGATTTGGAAACGATGATCCCGCATGCATTCGGGGATTGGAGCGAAGAGCAGCACAACTCAGTGCAAATGGTCGATCCACAGCAGCAGGAAATGATCGAAAAAATCTATACC
>CAWHQD010000052.1:0-122723 GCA_963831395.1 uncultured beta proteobacterium | reverse complement strand
CGTCACCTGCCGCCAATACCATTCCCTCGGATACACCGAACTTCATTTTTCGGGGTGCAAGATTGGCTACCATGATGGTTAAACGGCCCTTGAGCTGCTCGGGATCGTAGGCAGATTTTATGCCGGCGAATACGGTCCGCTGATCCGACCCGATATCCAAGGTAAGCTTGAGCAATTTATCGGCGCCTTCGACATGCTCGGCATTGACGATTTTTGCCACTCTGAGATCGATCTTGCTGAAATCATCAATTGTTATCATAGCTCCCGCAGCGCTTTTTACGCCGCCCCCCTCTTCTACAGGGGAAGGGGTGACGACGGAACTTTTTTCCATGGTTTGTACATCCGGTCCGGCTTGTGATGGTGGTACTACGGGCTGCAGGCTTTCCTTGTTCGCCTTGACAAGCATATCGATCTGCGGGGAATCGATACGGATCATCAGGTGCTCGTATTCGTTGATCTGATGCCCATCGGGCAATAGCCTGTTTTGCGAATTGGCGTCTTTCCAGGTAAGCGTATCGAGACCAAGAAACTGCTCCGCATTTCCGGCAAGCTTTGGCAGAACGGGCTTCAGGTAAACGGTGAGAATCCGGAACATGTTCAGCGCGACACTGCATACTTCATGCAACTCCCTGTCGTTCTCGCTATTTTTCGCCAGTATCCACGGTTTCATGCGATCCACATACTGGTTGGCAACGTCTGCCGCCTGCATTATTTCCTTTATTGCTTTGCTGAACTCGCGGCGTTCATAAAAATTCGCAATCGAGATATGACGGCCCAGGAAAGTATCGCCCTCGCCAAGTTGACAGAAAAGGAATTGATTGAACCATTTTCTGTTTGTCTCCGAAATGGTGTGCGTGAGCTTGCCGCCGAATTTCTTGATGATGAATCCCGCGCATCTGCTGGCTATATTGACGTATTTTCCCACCAGATCGCTGTTGACGCGGGCAATGAAATCATCGAAATTTAGATCGATGTCTTCCATGCTATCGTTGAGCTTGGCGGCATAATAATAACGTAGCCACTCCGGATTCAAGCCTTGCTTCAAATAGCTTTCCGCAGTAATGAACGTTCCGCGCGACTTGGACATTTTTTGCCCATTGACGGTGAGGAATCCATGAGCGTAAATCTGAGTCGGGGTGCGATAGCCCGAGAATTCCAGCATCGCCGGCCAGAACAGGGCGTGAAAGTAAAGAATATCCTTGCCGATGAAATGCACCATTTCAGTGCTGCCGCCGGGCCGAAGAAATTCGTCGATCTCCGCTTGCGAGCGCTTTTTCTGCTTGAAGTAATGCTTGAAGCTGCCGAAGTAGCCAACGGGAGCATCCAGCCACACATAGAAAAATTTCTTGCGGGCGGTGCCCGGGATTGGGAAGCCGAAGTAGGGCGCGTCCCGTGAAATATCCCAGTCTGTCAAACCCGCGGAAAGCCATTCGTTCATTTTATTGGCGGCTTCGGGCTGGAGCCGCGGCTTCATTTCCAGGCTAGCGCCAGACTGGCTCGATAATGATTCAAAGACCCACTCTTTCAGAAAAGCCTTGCAGCGGGGATCCGAAAGCTTGAAAAAGTGGTGTTTTGAAGCGCGGCGTTCCGGCTTTGCCCCGGAAACGGCAGAGTAAGGATTGATCAGATCGGTCGGTGAATACGTGGCGCCACAAGTTTCGCAGGAGTCGCCGTATTGATCTTTGGCGTGACAACTCGGGCATTCGCCTTTGATATACCGGTCCGGCAAAAACATCTGCTTGACCGGATCATAAAATTGTTCGACCGAGCGTTTGGCAATCAAGTCCTTTGCTTCGAGCTGGCGATAGATTTCCTCGCAAAATTCCTGATTCTCGGGCGAATCCGTAGTGTAGTAGCTATCGAAATCAACATGGAAGCCGTCAAAATCGTTTTTATGCTCCTGCCATACCCGGTCAATCAGCTGCTTTGGCGTAATACCTTCCAGTTCGGCGCGCAGCATGATCGGTGTGCCATGGGTGTCGTCGGCGCACACGTAATGCACCTCATGCCCTTGCATTTTCTGGAAGCGAACCCAGATATCCGTCTGTATGTACTCAACGAGATGGCCGAGATGAATGCTGCCGTTGGCATACGGCAAGGCTGAGGTGACGAGAATCTTTCGCTTGGTCATCAATTGTCTATAAGCAGGTGACGAACATCATTGTATCAAACTGTGGGGTCTGACAGTCTGGCGAACTGAAGGAAACGGAGGCGGATGAGGGGTGGCGCATCGTTGTTCCTGCCTCTTCCCGGGCGGGCAAAGGATTTATTCAAGCCGCATGACTGGGCGCACACGCCGCGTGCCGCATCTTCATGTCGTCAGACTCCATCCCCCGATATTTGTTAATATTCGAAGTCATCATTGGTGCCGCAGATAAAGGAGTGCAGAAGTGCCCATCACCGAACAGCAAATACAACACGCCCTGAGGGAGATTACCGATCTCAGCACCGGCAAGGATTACGTAAGCAATAAGGAAGCACGTAATATCGTCATAGACGGCGACAACGTGTCGCTGGACGTCGTGCTGGGTTACCCGGCAAAAAGCGTAATAGACAGTATCCGCAAACAGGTGGTGGACAAGCTCAAAAGCATTCCCGGTATTGGAAGCGTGAATGCCAACGTAATGAGCAAGATCGTGTCGCACAGTGTGCAGCGTGGCGTAAAACTCATTCCGGGGGTAAAAAACATTATTGCGGTGGCATCAGGCAAGGGCGGCGTGGGCAAATCTGCCACGGCGGTGAACCTGGCGCTTGCGCTGGCCGCTGAAGGCGCATCCGTCGGCCTTCTGGACGCCGACATTTATGGACCCTCGCAGCCCCAGATGCTGGGCATCACCGGCCGCCCCGAGTCGCCGGATGGCAAGAGCATCGAACCGATGAAAGCGCATGGAATCCAGGCCATGTCCATCGGGTTCCTGATCGACGTGGAAACGCCGATGGTTTGGCGTGGACCAATGGTCACCCAGGCCTTGCAGCAACTGCTGAACGACACCCGATGGGATAATGTGGATTATCTTATCGTGGACATGCCACCGGGGACGGGCGATATTCAATTGACGCTCGCTCAAAAAGTTCCGGTTACCGGCGCCGTTATCGTCACCACTCCCCAGGATATTGCGCTGCTGGACGCCCGCAAGGGGCTCAGGATGTTTCAGAAAGTGGGTATCCCCATCATCGGCATTGTCGAAAACATGAGCACCCATATTTGTTCGCAATGCGGCCACGAAGAACATGTTTTCGGCGCTGGCGGAGGGGAAAAAATGTGCAGGGACTATGATGTCGAATTCCTCGGCGCCTTGCCTCTCGACATAAAAATCCGTGAGCATACCGATTCCGGTATCCCCACGGTTGTCGCGGAACCGGAGGGGCGGATAGCGGAGATTTATCGCGGCATTGCGCGCCGCCTCGCGGTCAAGATAGATGAATTATCGCTGGATCATTCTGCGCTATTCGCGAAGATTGTGATTGAGGATACCTGATTACTCGAGAAAAAGAGAGCGAGAGGGTTTTTGGTAGGCTAAACCCTTACAGTTGCATCACTTTGGTGCGGCAATAATACGAAGGGATTTGCGCACGCGCAATGCACTTTGCTTGTTGACGCATTACGCTTCGAGGAGAACGTATGTGCCTGCGCCGGCTCTCATTCACCATTTACATTCACCTGGGATTCTCGTCCTTTAAAAAATGACCATAAAGTCGGACAAATGGATACGCCGCATGGCGGCCGAACATCGCATGATCGAGCCTTTTGAGGCCAATCAGATCAAGTATGCCAACGGGCATAAGATCGTTTCATACGGGACCTCGAGTTATGGCTATGATATTCGCTGCTCGGATGAATTCAAGCTGTTCACAAATATAAATTCCGCCATCGTCGATCCCAAGAATTTCGATTCCAATTCCTTTGTCGACGTGAAGAGCGATGTTTGCCTCATTCCGCCCAATTCGTTCGCGCTTGCCCGTACCGTTGAGTATTTTCGCATTCCGCGAAATATACTCACTATTTGCCTTGGAAAATCCACCTATGCCCGTTGCGGCATTATCGTGAATGTCACCCCGTTTGAACCGGAGTGGGAAGGTTATGTCACGCTGGAGTTTTCCAATACCACACCGCTTCCCGCCAAAATTTATGCGAACGAAGGAGTGGCCCAGGTGATTTTCTTCGAGTCCGATGAAGTATGCGAGATTTCATATAAGGATCGGGGGGGGAAATACCAAGGGACAGCACGGTGTAACCTTGCCTAAAATCTGATAGCCCGCACGTCTGAAACAAGCGGTCGAAAGTCAGGTTGGCATCCGTGTTTAATATACGGTAGAGCGAGTCCCGCCTTTCGTGAAACGCGCTTAACCACGGATTCGAACAACAAAAAACCAAACAAAAGATAAAATCTAGTGTAGTGCGTCATAATTAATTGAACTAATAATCCTATCTCTTGTCAAATTTTGAAGATGTGCAACAGGAGCCATCCGATGCGTGTTGCGCCCAAGATCATGCTGACAACGGAAGAAGAAAGAGCGTTGATCGAGTTGTCGCGCTCGAACACATCCAGCGTTCGGTTGGCGCGCCGGGCCAAGATTGTTTTGTTGGCCTCGCATGGCAAAGATAACAGGCAGATTGCCGCCGAATTGGGAGTAGGCCGCATTCAAGTGGGGCGTTGGCGGGAACGCTATGTTAGAGATCGCATGGCGGCATTCGAGCGTGATTTGCCTCGTGCTGGGCGCAAACCCATCGTTGATGCTGCCCAGATTATTCGCCTGACCACCCAGACTGCGCCCCCCAATGCCACGCACTGGAGCACGCGCACCTTGGCAGAGGCAGCGGGGGTCAGCGCCACGGTGTGCGGCGGGTGTGGCGAGCCCACGGTTTGAAGCCGCATTTGGTCGAGACCTTCAAGGTTTCGCGTGATCCGAAATTTGTCGAAAAGCTCGAAGACATTGTCGGTCTGTATTTGTCTCCGCCAGAGCATGCGCTGGTGCTCTGCTGCGACGAAAAAAGCCAGATTCAGGCGCTGGATCGCACCCAGCCGGGGTTGCCTCTGAAGAAGGGGCGCGCCGCGACCATGACCCACGACTACAAACGCCACGGCACCACCACGCTGTTTGCCGCGCTCAACACGCTGGACGGCTAGGTCATCGCCCGCTGTCAACCACGTCATCGCCATAGCGAATGGCTGACGTTTTCTGCGACAGATCGATCGGGAAACGCCCAAAGACAAAGCGCTTCATCTGATCTGCGACAACTACGCCACCCACAAGCACCCCAAGGTCCAGGAATGGCTGGAGAAACACCCGCGTTTCCACATGCATTTCACCCCCACCTCGGCCTCGTGGCTGAATATGGTCGAACGCTTCTTCCGCGACCTCACCACCGAGCGTCTGCGCCGCGGCGTATTTACCAGCGTCCCGGAATTGATCAGTGCCATCGAAGCCTACATCGCCCAGCATAACGAAAACCCCAAACCCTTCATCTGGACCGCCAAGGCCAACGATATCCTGCAAAAAGTCATTCGTGCCAATCGTCGCTTAAGTTCTAAACAGAATGAAGCACTACACTAGTTGGTCAACGAGCAGTCCAAGGGCGCAATCCAGGTGGCTCAGCAGCCAGCGTTGCTATCATCTAACCTGAGCCTATGGCTCACCCGGCGGCACTCGGCCAGCTGGCGGGATCGGCTACTACGGAAAGCTCGGAAGAATCAGGATTTTCCGGCGGAGGGATGAGGGGTTCATGAGGAGATTTTACCCATGATGAAGTATATATCAAGGGTAAAATCGCCTGGATAAAGCCCTTTTGTTACTTGCTTTGACTGTACTGATCCTGAGCGGTCAGTCAAGAGTTAGACTCTACTACTCCCATTCTTCTTTCGACGTTTGTTCTGGAACAACCGCTTTTGGACGAATTACTCTTTTAAATGGGACGATTTACTGGGGTAGGGTCATTTATTTTCCTTATCGACGTCTTTTTCAGAAACTCTATTACGACCGCTATCCGCAGACAAAATGTCAGCCGGATAGCGTGAGGCTCATCAAATACTCGATGAGTTGCACACTACCGTAGCCGCCAAACGGTAAGAGCAATGCCTGAAGCGCCGGCTGCTGAGAGAGAGGCGCGAGGGCGCCTTCGCGGGTATTACGTATGCGTTCCATTAGAAGCGTGATCTGGCCCGCTGTAATCGGAGGCAGCGTCGAGTTCGCCTGTACGCTGTTAACGACCGTTATCAGCTCAGCTGTGGCTGAGCTAGCACCATCGGTTCCGGTTGGCGCCTGGCGATCTCCTTGCCCTTGTAAAGCGAACAACCGGTCTTCGTATTCCTTTAACGCCTTGTTTTGCGCGTTTATGACGCATCTGCGCAGCAGTATCTCCGAATATATTGCGTAGCAAAGCGAGAGCACGACAACGGCAATCAGCGGCAGGGGGAAATCCATCGCATCAAAAAGGTCGCTTCGAGCGAGCACCATGAATAGAATCGAGACGAACGGCAGGTATATCAGCCACTGGATGCGCTGCGTCGCCCGGGCGATCAACCGGAAGTCGAAATAGTCGGCAAGATCTTCAGTCCGCCCGGCGAACTCGGCCTCTATGCTGTTAACAGGCGGGGTTGACCATCTGTTACGCCCGGGCGTTCTGTTCACGGTCTGGATCAATTGTGCACAAACACGCGCTTCATAGCTAGTCCAGAAGATGACCCCCCATAGAATAACCACATTCAAACGTACAAGATAGATGCTCAGATCCTGGATGAGTTGGCCGCGATGAGGGAACGCGGGCGGTGCAAACATAACAAACAACATCTTCATGAAGAGGAACACAATCACTGTAGACAATACGATCCACCCAATTTTTTCACGCCAGCTTGTGGCACGCAGGTAGTTTTGCCATAACGTGACAATTTCGGTTTTCTTTCCGTCCCCTTGAATGCGCGTGCGTTTCCCATCCTTGTCGTACGCCCATAGATCAAAATTCGGACCGGCGAATGCCGCTAACCACCAACTGCGTGCGAGTATCCAGCTACCGGGCAATTTAAACCCGAAATCATTGGAAATTGAATTTGCCTCCCGCTTAAGCCTGAATGTGAATGCCAGTATAAGTACAATCATTAGTATTAAGCTGATGAACCGTAATGTGAGACTTGGCCACACACTGACGCCCTCTAGCCATAGGAAAGGTTCGCCGACACCCTGCTTGAGCGAATCATTTATGCTTCTCCGGATTAATTCAAGACTCAGGGATATCACCAGAAACGCGACGATTATGCTAGCTAGGGTAATTCGCGCCGCGGAATGCCCACGCGAATTCGCATCGAGCGCGGTGCGTAACATCTGTTGAACATTGCGACTAGCCAATACAACTAACCCTATGCCGAAGATGATTATGATGAAAATTGTTCCAGGTTGCTTAAGAGTGAGGTGCATTGGCCATTGTGGTTGAATTCCGCTGCAATCCTTCCAGTTTTCAATGGAGCACGGGAGATAATCCCCGTTTGTTCTAAGGGTACCTCCGGGGTTAAGCCCGTTAATCCAATCCTTAAGATCATCGACAGATGGCGAGGCGAGATGCACTGCCTCAGTCCGGCCGACCTCGAAAGTCCTAGGGCGCAGCAGGCGTTTCATTGTATCCGTCCACTCAGTAACGAGCCTGTCTCCGATTATGGGCTCGTCTTCGAGCGCCATTAGGGCGGCAAGATAAACGGCGGTCTGATAAGTATCGCGAAATGGTGGGTTTGATTTCTGCAATTTTGGGTCGAGCGCCAAGCCAAAATTGGATGCAACCACGAGGTTCCGCGCCCATTCTTTCTGATCAGCGTGCAGGTAGCGCGCATCCATATCTGTCGTGAAAAAAATCTTGTTCTGGAAGTGATTGCGCAACGCCATGAGAATAAGGAGCTTGTCATACACATCGGATCCAAGAATACCGATAGCCCTGACGCCGTTCTTTGCAAAATTTTCATCTCGATCCAGCTGTTCGATTTCGAAAACGATCCGCCGCAGGTAATCGTATTGGTTTCGCCCCGCTGCATGCTCCCGTGGTGCATCCTCCAGTTGTTTGCGCAGGTCGTTGGGTTTGTCGTTCTCCTCTTGTTGAGTCCTGCCCCGAATCTGCATGTCCGACTTATCCGTGCCTGGGAGCACGCCGTCAATCCCGCGCTGATAGGTGAACGGCCGTACCGGGGGCTCTTTGCCGGGTCCGGCTTCGCAAAACTCCTTTACACCCTCCGTAATACTCCGCGATAGCGAGCGTGCGTACTCTGTGTCCCACTCGTGGATTAACACTATGCCATCTTCGCATGCATGCAAGGGATCCGCCGTGCTTCTGGTCTTGTTTTGTGGTGCTTTTTCTTGAACCGGCCACCGATGCGAGCGGTTGACGCCCCGCTGCCACAGTTCCCAGAGCAGGGCCGCCGAAAGAACGTCATCGGTTAGGGTCGTGCGAACAATTGAAAGTTCTGATATGTTTGCGAGCTCGATGGGCGCTTTCATCATAAAGCAATTCCACTGCATATTCTGGCGCGGTACTCCTTCGCTCAATGCGTACCCCAGTGCGTACAGATCGCAATTTGAGATGGTCGCGGTTGGGGAAAAAATATCGAGCGTACTGCCTCTATCCAGTATTTTGCGGCTCGGTTTCTGGTCGGTTTTTCGCAAAAGCGTATCCCCGATAAGCCGCGCCAATGCACCCCGATCCCGCGGGCCCCACCAGCTTGAAGTTGAGGGCGGGACTAGCTTGCTTTGCATCAGTGCGCGGGGGCACGAGCTCGTTGAAAAGTGATTTTAGATTTTTATACGGGCTAAGTAACTTATCCTCGTCCAGCCATAAGACTAGAACCTTGGATGTCATCGACTTCTCGAACCATTCATACGGTACAGTCAGTTGGACATTACTGAGCTCTTTATCAGTTTTGTTCAGGGTCGTTATGTAATATCCCAGCGCATCGGGGTTTTCCGGGTTATATCCCTGGGTGCCGAGCGCAGATAGAATTGCGAAGCGTATGCGCCGGCGCCACTCGGCCCCCGCATCAAACGAGCCGCCAAACACGCTCACGGCAAGAACGGTCACAGTATGATCTTTACTTAACTCTGCTGTGATAACGTTGCGCAGATATATGGAAGGGTGCGACTCGGCGGCGGATGTTTCTGATGTGGACAGCTGGGTGGCGCCGGACCTGGTGGAGATCTCCTTCTCGATTGCGGCCAATGGATCCTGCCACAACCTGGCCTCGACGTCTTGGTGGCTCATCAGTGCGGATTTCATGCGTTCAGGATCAATCGGCCGGGGGCTGTCCAGCGGTACATTCTTGACCAGTACGCCTGCCGCCAGGAGCGCCACCATCACGATGGGCAACGGGTTGACAAACAATCCTCCGGCTTTGTCGTTGCTCATCTTGTTTCCAAAATCTTCTGGGCGAAGGAAACTTCAACCCGTCGTTGTTATGAAGGTATGCGCACCGATTACGTCGAGCGGTTTTACAACCAAAACGTCGTCATTTGGCGTTGAACGAAATTAGCCCGGGAGAGTTCCAAAAACACTATCCGAGCTTAAAAGTACGTTCGTAAATTTGGAGGAACCTGGCTACATTTATTCATCCCCCGCAAATACCTGCTTGAAATTCCAGCCATTACCTATTTTCTTTGCTTCAACAGCCCAGTTCGCAGATCCGTCAGCGGTGCCCGTATGCTTGTAGAACAGCATGTCTCCGTTCGGTTGTATTGCGTAGATGGCGCCGTCACTACCTGCAAATACCTGCTTGAAATTCCAGCCATTACCTATTTTCTTTGCTTCAACAGCCCAGTTCGCAGATCCGTCAGCGGTGCCCGTATGCTTGTAGAACAGCATATCTCCGTTCGGTTGTATTGCGTAGATGGCGCCGTCACTACCTGCAAACACCTGCTTGAAATTCCAACCATTACCTATTTTCTTTGCTTCAACAGCCCAGTTCGCAGATCCATCAGCGGTGCCCGGTATGCTTGTAGAACAGCATGTCTCCGTTCGGTTGTATTGCGTAGATGGCGCCGTCACTACCTGCAAACACCTGCTTGAAATTCCAACCATTACCTATTTTCTTTGCTTCAACAGCCCAGTTCGCAGATCCATCAGCGGTGCCCGTATGCTTGTAGAACAGCATGTCTCCGTTCGGTTGTATTGCGTAGATGGCGCCGTCACTACCTGCAAACACCTGCTTGAAATTCCAGCCATTACCTATTTTCTTTGCCTCAACAGCCCAGTTCGCAGATCCGTCAGCGGTGCCCGTATGCTTGTAGAACAGCATGTCTCCATTCGGTTGTATTGCGTAAATTGGGGTTGCTGACGCAGAAAACGACCACAAGATTAAAGATGCCCATATAGCTAATGCGCTTAATATCTTCATGATTTCCTCCTGTTGAGATACAAATGAGCCCACTTTGCCAATATGTCAGACCCTGAGTGTGT
Source organism: uncultured beta proteobacterium (assembly GCA_963831395.1). Classification (GTDB taxonomy): domain Bacteria; phylum Pseudomonadota; class Gammaproteobacteria; order Burkholderiales; family Nitrosomonadaceae; genus Nitrosospira. The sequence goes on along the minus strand of CAWHQD010000052.1, from coordinate 112,300 downwards.
AATGCGAGCGCTGAGTCGATCAATCGGGCACTCAGAAACGAATGAAGCAATGGCTATGATTAAAACCGTGACTTCTGAAAGAAGTTGTGAATTTTTACTCACCATTCATGGTCTGCAGCGGAGCCATGCACGGCCTTGTACCGAATAAAATACGACTGAATGAATATTGACAATCAAAAATTTAGCATTCGCGGCCGCGTTCCACTGTACGTTCTCCCACATAGGATTCACATACAATTTATTGGCAGGTTCTAGCTGAATCTCAGATATGCTGAGATTAACCGTCAAATTCACTGGCGAACAACTAAATCAGACTGATCTCGACGTATGGGAAACTATCGTTTATATATATAATGCTTGAATAGCCCTTTTCATATTTTGCAGCTTCACTGCCAACGGCCGTCTGAAAGGCGATGGGCATGGGAACGGGGAACATCAGCATAAGCAGTTCCATTCGGCGCTACTGCGCCTTACGGCCGGTGCGGTAGAAGTCACGCACGAGGGTAAAACCTCTTTCGGCCCTGCCCATTAAACCCGCCCAAAAGACGGGCTGACTCGCCATTAACGCGTCGAGTTGAAAAGGAGGTATCAGGCTCTTTGGCGAGAATCAGTGGACCGTCCTCGACTGGCAGCAACGCCAGGAGTTCCGCGGCCAACCTCTCGCCCGAGCCCTTCAGTTTTACAGTAGCCAGGGGACCCGTTTGCGGTGAAGCTGGAAACCCTGCAAGCCTACGCGGGTAGCCGCAACAAGCAAATTGCAAACTTCAAGCGTCAGGCGCGCACGGCACTCGGTCAACTTGTGGACGTAGGATTTCTGACGACCTTCAAGCTTGAGGGCGATTTACCTCATATTCAGCATTCCGGCAAAACCACAACCTTTGGTTGATATAGTCTTGTCAGCCCCCATATCTTTCATTATTCTCCCTTGGACACCAAAATGGCCAAGCGGTACGAGGTAGTTTTCGGGCGGAACTTCGGGTGAAGCCGCAATTTTTTTCCGGCTGGAAAAAAAACGCTTGATTCCACCGAAATCAAGTCTATAATCCGCTTTTTTTTGGTACGCATAATTTCATAGAGAACAGGAGGTCATCATGACAAGCAAAGCAAACTATTTCGTCCCCGCTGATCTGGTAAATATCCATACTCCCGTAACGTAGCGCCTCCTACAGAAAGGATGACTCTCATGCAAATGCGTACCACCGCTCTACGGCGCAACGTAGAAGCCGACGAAATATTCGACACCCACCCCGAAGTCAGTCTCGATTTTGAACATGTCCAGGCAGCCCTGAAAAAAGGCTATAGCAAGCCGTTCCTGCTGGTTGACACTAATATTGTTCGAAACAAAGCCCGCCGCTTCAAAACAGCCATGCCAAAGGTGCAGCCGCACTATGCGGTGAAGGCGAATCCCGATCCGCGCGTACTGCGAACGATGATCGAGGAAGGCGTCGGATTTGAAATTGCCTCCATTTCAGAGCTGGACCTCCTGCTCAGCCTCGGAGTGCCCGCGGCGGATATTTATTACAGTAACCCCATGAAGTCGCGCGCTTATCTGCAATATGCGGCGTCTAAGGGCGTGGAGTGGTATGTGCTGGACAGCGTCGAGGAGTTGCGCAAGATCGTGAGCGTCAAGCCGGATGCAAAAATGTATTTGCGCATTGATACCCCCAACATAGGGAGCGATTGGCCACTGGCGGGCAAATTCGGTACGCATACCGCCGAGATCGAGGGCATCGTTAACGAAGCCGCGAAACTCAAGGCCGATCTTGCGGGAGTGACATTCCATGTAGGTTCGCAATGCCGTAATCCGCAGAACTGGCGAGTGGGCATCGAACGGGCAAAAAAAGTTTTTGCGGATATGCGCCAAGTTGGTTTGACGCCGCGTTTGCTCAATATTGGTGGCGGCTATCCTGTGCGTCATGTCAAGCCCATTCCGTCAATAGAGATAATAGCGGAAGTCGTAAATGCCGCTATTGCCGATCTACCGGGGGATATTCGGGTCATGGCCGAACCCGGGCGCTACCTTGTATCGGATGCGGCGTATTTCGTTTGCCGCGTGGTCGGTACGGCGACGCGTAATGGCAAACGCTGGATGTATTGGGACGCGGGTGTATTTGGCGGCGTAATCGAAGTCACGGAGGGTTTGCGGTACGAAATTCTTTCCGACCGGACGGGACAGAATATTCCCTGGTCCATTGCCGGGCCAACCTGCGACTCGGTGGACATTCTGATGCGGGACGAAATGCTGCCGGAAGATATCGAGGAAGGGGATTTCATCTACATTCCAAATGCAGGCGCTTATACCACTGCATATGCCAGCAACTTCAATGGATTTCCGTTACCGGATGTGGTGGTTTTTTAACTGATCGCAGTAGAAGTCCGCGACATGAAAGATGGCGGAACCCAAACAGCGGGTTCCGCCATTATTTTTTTTCCGAGCACCTATGTCGCGCTCGTCAAATATCCGGATACTTTTTCCGGTCAAGCACCACAAAATCGTATGCTAATCCGTTGTCATCCCAATGGTGTTTTTCGCGCTCGGTTTCGTTCCATTCTTCCCGGTTGAATTCAGGGAAAAGCACATCGCCGTCGAAATCTCTCTGAATCTCGGTAATGTACAACCGGTCGCACAGCGGCAGCATTTGCCGGAATATTTCGGCGCCGCCGATAACAAAGCATTCGGTATTCGTATGTCCGGTGTCCGTGTCTGTACGCATATGCCTGTTCTCCTTGTCTTTGTCTTCCCCTGACCAACAACATGCTGTCAGCGCTTCGGCTATGGTAGGCACAACAATGGCGCCCTGCACTTTATATCCAGCTTGATTCGTGACGATAATACAGGTGCGCCCGGGAAGCGGCTTGCCAATGGATTCATAGGTTTTGCGCCCCATGATGATAGGATGTCCCATGGTCAGGGCCTTGAAGCGCTTCAGATCCGGCGGCAAGCGCCACGGTAATGCGTTATCCCTGCCGATTACGCGATTTTTCGCCATCGCTACGAGGGCGCAGAGCTTCGGCGTCATACTGCGACGGGCGCCTTGATTGCGGGATGAGGGTCATACCCTTCCAGTGTAAAGTCTTCATATTTGAAATCAAAAATACTACTTACCGCTGGGTTCAATTTCATTACGGGCAGGTCTCGCGGTTTTCGGCTTAATTGTTCTCGCGCCTGAGTCAAATGATTGAGGTAAAGGTGAGCATCGCCAAATGTGTGCACGAAATCCCCGGCTTTCAGATTACAAGTTTGCGCCACCATCAGCGTAAGCAGGGCGTAGGAGGCAATGTTGAACGGCACCCCCAGGAAGATATCGGCACTGCGTTGATAAAGCTGGCAGGAAAGCTTGCCGTCAACCACATAGAACTGAAACAAGGCATGACAGGGCGCCAACTTCATCTCGTGCAATTCGCTTACGTTCCAGGACGAAACAATCATCCGCCGCGAATCGGGAGTATTCCTGATCTGCCCTATCACTTGCGCGATCTGATCGATATGGCCTCCACTTGCATCCGGCCAAGCCCGCAACTGCCGCCCATATATCGGGCCTAGATCGCCGTTTTCATCTGCCCATTCATTCCAGATGGAAACGCCATTGTCCTTGAGATACTGGATATTGGTATCGCCGCGTAAAAACCATAGCAATTCGATAGATAATGGATTTCAGATGGCATTTCTTCGTGGTTACCAGCGGAAAACCCCGGGATAAGTCGAAACGCATCTGGTAGCCGAATATCGAAAGCGTACCTGTGCCCGTGCGATCTGATTTCTTGTGTCCGTGCTCGAGCACATGTTGCATGAGTTCAAGATACTGGTGCATTGCGGGGTCGACGGGATGACAGGAAATATAGGAGGTGGAGAGCTAGGCCGACAGAAATCCCTGCCGGCAAGCCCAAGGATATCAGATGTATTATAGTATCATTTTCCACTACCGATTTGAGGCAGCCAATGCTCGCGTCTCTGATACAAAATGCTGGTCCAATAAGCACGCCAAGAAAGCCCGCGCACATTCTCGTCGTGCTGCCACGGCTGGATGCTTCGGGGATGGGATCGTCGGATAAGTCGTCAGGCAAGCGTCAGAACAAGCCGGATTTTTTTGGCAAAGGCGTACTGGAAGTTTTATTATCGCGACGAAAAATGCAGTTTGGAGAAATGGCTGGCTCGCCGCTAGCGGCCAATCTCGAAAATGGTTCTTTATGCGCCTGGGTGATGGTGGATTTGAGCCAGTCCCCATTCGAGCAGCAAACAGTCATACGAAAAGCCGTCCAATTATTGCTGGAGGAAAATCCCCCAGAGATACATCTTGCGATTTATGGTAGTGACAGTCAAAGGCAAGCTCTTGCGCAATTGGCGGTGTATGCCTGCTGGATAAATGGTCCAGTTTTGCCGTCGCGAAAAACGGGCAAAAACAACACGCGCAGGCAGGCGCTCGCCAGAATCGTACTGCATGGATATGAGGACGCGGATAATTTCGTGCTGTTTCATGCCAAAGCGGAAGGCAATCTGCTCACCCGGGAGCTCACGGTATTGCCGCCCAATGAATTGACTCCTGCGTTTTATCGCCAATATGTCAAGAAACTTGCAGCCAGCGAGGGCTGGAAGTATCAGGATTTCGATGTCAAGGCGTTGCGTAAAATGGGGGCAGGTGCATTTGTTGCAGTGGCCCAGGGCAGCGATCCGGAGGATGCGGCTATCGTGCATTTGAGACGACGGGTCAAAAGTGCAAGCAAAAGCGTGGCTCTGGTGGGAAAAGGCATTTGTTTTGATACGGGAGGTCATAATCTGAAGCCTGCCCGCCACATGCAGGGCATGCACGAGGATATGAATGGTTCGGCTGTCGCTTTGGGTCTATTACTGGCTGCAACGCGCGCCAATCTGCCGCTGAATATCGATTGCTGGCTTGCCGTCGCCCAAAACCACATCGGTCCTCACGCTTACAAGCAAAATGACGTTATAACCGCGCTGAATGGCACCACCGTCGAGATAATTCATACGGATGCGGAAGGACGGCTGGTGCTGGCGGATACGCTGGCGCTGGCGGCAAAAGAGAAGCCCGATGTAATGATTGATTTCGCGACGCTGACCGGGAGCATGCATACGGCGCTCGGATCGCATTACAGCGGCATTTTCGGCAACCGCGACCAATTGATTCAAAAGGCATTAACAGCGGGAAGATCGACTGGGGAGCGAACCTGTGCATTTCCGATGGATGCCGATTATGAGGCGGAGCTGGAAAGCAAGATTGCGGACACCAAGCAGTGCACGCTGGAGGGCGACGCCGATCACATTCTCGCCGCACGCTTTCTCAGCCGATTCGTGGGCGACATACCCTGGCTGCATATGGATCTCTCCGCCAGCAGCCACAAAGGCGGGTTAGGCGCGGTTGGGAGTGACGTCACCGGTTTTGGCGTCGCATGGGGGATTAAAATGCTGGAGGAGATCTTGCAAGCTTCGCTAGAGTAGCAGCCGCGGAATAAAATCCTCCCCGACTTCTTCCATAAGCCTTTCGGGGTAGATCAGTAAAATCCGAGGCGCAAATCGGCTCAAACGATCTGTAGCACGATTTTGCCCGTGGTATGGCCCGCTTCGATCAACCGGTGCGCCTCTGGGGCCCTCTCCAATGGAAGCGCAAGACCGATATGAACCTTGAGGATGCCCTGCTCGAACAGCTTGGCTCCGCGTTCAAGGATGCGCGTTTGCATGATACGGGCAGGATGCAAACCGAAATAGAGTGGCGCGGCCATTTGCACATAGCCGATGCACAGGTTGCGCAGCCGTGCCGTATTGATGTGCTGGGCGGTGCATGTGGTTGAGAGCAGCGTCACCACACGGCCATACAGCCGGGTTGCGGCAAAGGATTTGCAAAAGGTTTCGCCGCCTATCGTATCCAGTATGAGTCTCACTCCCCGGCCATCTGTCCAGTTCAACGCCGCTTCAACAAAATCGTGCGCGTTGTAGTCAATCGCTAACTCCGCGCCGAGCGATTGCGCAAACTCCGCCTTCCGCGAATTGGAAATGGTCGTGGCGACTCGCGCATTAAAGTAATGAGCGAGTTGAACTGCAATATGGCCGACGCCCCCCGCGCCGGCATGTATCAGCGTGGACTGGCCGTCCCTCAAATCGCCGCGGTTTACCAGTGCTTCCCATGCGGTGATCAGCGCCAGCGGTATGGCCGCTGCTTCCAGCATGGAGAGATTACCGGGTTTCAATGCCAGATAGTCTTCCTGCACCACTGTATATTCCGCATACGTTCCGGGCGCCCCGCCTAAGCCATTATTGAAAAAAAACACTTCACTGCCTGGCCGTACGCGGGTAACCGAACTGCCGACCGCTTCTACCACCCCCGCACCATCGCAGCCCAAAATAGAAGGCACCTTATCCGGATAGTACATATTGAGCTTGCGCACCTTTGTATCTATCGGATTCAAGCCAGCGGCATGCACCTTGACCAGTACGTCATAGGGGCTGGTCAAGGCCGGTACAGGAATATCGGCGGCAACCAGCACATCCGGTTCTCCCGGCGCATTCATCAGGATGGCTCTCATGATTTTCCCTTATTCTTGCCCCATACGCAGCGGGTAAACTGCTGCCACCGGCTGATCGCTTGCCTGGATTCATGCTGTGTGCTGTCTGCCTGATCACGAGCTGTACTCAGCTTTACCTGCGCATGAATCTCGCGCAAGGTCAGCCCGCCGGGACCTCTGAGTGTGTCCGCCTCGGGTTTGCCTGGTTTGTCGGGATCGGGTTTTTCCATGATCAGATTACATACGATTGGCTGTGCTCGCGTGGTAGAAGCAATATGTTAAACCCAAATCCAGCAGTTGACCGCTTATTTTCAGCCTAACGTATGATTCACAAAGGCTTTTCGCATCACCTGACCTTCATCTTTTTAGTGAGCTCGCTACGGGCGGATTGAACGGTTTTTGGGGCACATGGCTGCGTTGCAACTCCTTGGAATGGGGCGCCTCGAAGCGTTGCACGAGGGGCCCTGCGAAGCAGGGATCGGGCAGCGTAGGGGATGCCGCGACCGCGTTATGGCGCCGCATCCCGCTACAGGGTCGCACCTTCCTTCGGAAGGCACTGCTCCGCCCTGCGCGGTCGCACCATTCCGCGTCGTTGCGCCTTGCCCTGCACCCCAAAAAACGCACACTCCACCCCGTCCAACTGCCGGATTTAGGTTAAACTTGAGGCCTTGATTTTGCGAGAAATAAAATGTCCGGCAATACCATCGGCAAGCTTTTTTGCGTCACCTCGTTTGGCGAGTCTCATGGTCCCGCTATTGGTTGCGTAGTCGATGGCTGTCCTCCGGGGATGGAACTATCCACTGAGGATATCCAGCGGGATCTGGATAGGCGTAAACCCGGTACTTCGCGCCATGTGACCCAGCGGCGCGAATCCGACACGGTGGAAATTCTCTCCGGGGTATTCGAGGGCAAGACCACGGGTACGCCTATTGCGCTCCTCATCCGCAACGAGGACCAGCGCAGCAAGGATTACAGCAAAATCATGGAAACTTTCCGCCCTGGTCATGCGGACTATGTTTACTGGCAAAAATATGGAATACGCGATTATCGGGGGGGCGGGCGTTCCTCGGCACGCGAAACAGCTGTGCGGGTTGCGGCTGCAGCTGTTGCCAGAAAATGGCTACACACAAGGTATGGTGTGGTAATACGCGGCTTTATGGCGCAATTGGGGCCTGTAGAGATTCCTTTCAAACAGTGGGAAGCGGTGGACCAGAACCCATTTTTTGCCGCTGACCCCAATCTGGTGCCCACGCTGGAAGAGTTCATGGATAAGCTGCGCAAATCCGGCGACTCGGTTGGTGCGAAAATTTGCGTAGTGGCGGAAGGCGTGCCGGTAGGCTGGGGCGAGCCCGTGTATGACCGTCTGGACGCGGAAATTGCTTATGCCATGATGAGCATCAATGCGGTAAAAGGTGTGGAAATCGGCGCCGGGTTCGCCGCTGTGGCTCAGAAGGGAACAGAGCATTCCGATGAGGTCACTCCGGAAGGATTTTTGAGCAACAACGCGGGCGGAATATTAGGCGGAATTTCCACCGGTCAGGATATTGTGGTAAATATTGCCGTAAAGCCGACTTCCAGTATCCGTTTGGGGCGACGCTCGATAGATAAGACCGGCGAACCGGTAGTGGTGGAAACGCATGGCCGGCACGACCCTTGCGTAGGGATCCGCGCCACTCCCATCGGTGAGGCGATGCTGGCTCTGGTTTTGATGGATCATGCCTTGCGCCACCGCGCGCAAAATGCTGACGTCGTATGCGCTACTCCGAAAATTCCTGGCAAGGCTGGCCTGGAGGAAACCCTCGCATCCAATGTCCGGGCCTCGCAGGAGTTTGCGGAAAACCCCGAGCCTGATGAAGCCTGAAACAGGATATCTGGATCTCGGTCATGTTGTCTTGCGGAGTTGACCGTTGGGCATTGCTCAGGCATCGCAAGTTCTTGAAGTGAACCTGACCGCGAGACCTCCGTTCATGTTTTCAAGAAATCCCTGAATGGCGTATCGTCGGCCGGGATGGGCGATCCTATCAAAAAACCTTGTGCATAGTCTATTTTCATGTTTTCCAGAATGGAAAGGGTCGCGGCGTTTTCCACGAACTCGGCCGTTGTTTTTTTGCCGAATCCTCTCGCTACGTCACATAAGGCCTTTACCAATATTTGATCATCCGGGCTATCAGCCAGGTTCCGTATAAACGATCCGTCGATCTTCACCACGTCGATCGGGAGTTGCCTGATGTAATAGAAGGAAGAGAAGCCAACCCCGAAATCATCCAGCGTGAAACTGCAACCCAGCTTTCTGATCGTCTCCATCAGTTCCCGTGCGGCGGGTAGATCCTCCAGGGCTGCTGTCTCCGTTATTTCAAACATGAAGTTTGAGGGATCCGCGTCATACTGGTCGAAAGCCGCCCTCAGGATCGGTAGCAACTCCGGGTCGTGAAAGGCATGGGCTGACAGGTTGATCGAGAAACGGACATGGTGGCCTCCATGCTGAATTTCCGCGGATTGCGCAATGGATTTCCGTAACACCATATGATCGATGGCGTGAATAAGACCGGTTTGTTCCGCCGCAGGTATGAAAAAGTGGGGAGCAAGTATGGTTCCATCATCATCAAGCATACGCAGCAGCACTTCGTAATGGTCTATGGTCTTATTCGCGATATGCATTATGGGTTGGAAGTAGAACAGGAACCGTTCATGCAGAAGAGCATGCTCGATCTTCTCTTTCCAATACACCAGCGTATGCATGCGCTCGCGGGTTTTCTCCTCATTGGAGAACAGGTGCCAACCCCCCCGTCCTGCTTCCTTTGCCTGATACATGGCGAGATCCGCCGCCGCCAATAGATCGTGTACGTTGTTTCCGTGCTCTGGAAAAAGCGCAATGCCGACGCTGGCTGAAGCTTTATGCGTTCGGTTGTTTATCGCAATCTTTTCCGTCGTTCAGGCAAGCAAGCGCATTCTTCGCGACTTCTATCGCCCCCTCCGCAGTAGTTTGCGGCAGTATCACCGCAAATTCATCACCTCCCAGGCGCCCGAGTATATCGACGCTGCGTATGCTGCCATGCAACATCCGGGCAACCATCTTCAGTAAGGCATCGCCGGCCTGATGCCCACTGGTATCGTTTATATATTTGAACTGATCCAGATCGAAAAAAAGCAGGGCGCCGGAATGCTTGTAGCGGGCGGCCAGGTTCAGCATCTGCTCCAGCTCTTCCTGAAAACGGCGCCGGTTGAAAAGGTCGGTAAGTGGATCGTGGTCGGCTAGCCAGGCAAGCCGTCCTTGTGTGCGCTTGTGTTCGGTCATGTCGAGACCTACGGATAATATCGCAGGGTCATTCTCGGTATGCCGCGTGAGGCGGGAATGTAACCAGAGAATGTTTCGTATCGATGCATCCTTGCACACGACATTGGCTTCGTGACGCAATTGGTCCCTTCGCTCGGAACGCACTTCCCCCAAATGACCAGGAAGGTCGTGCAAGTCTCCATCAAGCGCAAGAAGATCGATGAAGGATTTTCCTTGAAGTTCTTTTTCCGTATATTGAATGAGCATTTCCCCATGAGCATTGAGCGTGAGAATTTCGCCCTTGACGTTTTGTGTGATCACGATCACCTGGGCAATATCGAGCAGATTGGTAATGAAATCTCGCTCCTTGCTTAATTCATCCATCTTTCCCGCCAATATCCGGGTCCGGTCGGCAACCTTGTCCTCCAGTTTTTCCAGTTGATAAGACAGGGCCACCGCTGTTTCATCAAGCATGTCAATTTCATCTTTCAGCCATCGTTTCTCGCCGCGGGAACGAAGCTCGGAGCGAAAATCCTTGAAACTGCTGCGGGCCAGGAGCGGCAAGGTGAAGACGATGTGCTTGAGCCGCGACAAAGGCTTTGTGAGAATGATAAACAACAATATCTCGGAAAGCATCAATCCCGCCAATCCTATTATCATGTTCTGCTGTGTCGAGCTTCGGATGGTGTGGATGGTCGAGGTGATATCGGTTACGACAATAAACAGTGCCTGGCCGGATGTAGTCATTCTTTCCACGGAAAGCGGCCTGATTTGCAGATGCTGGCTGCCCAGGGAAACTTGAACTCCATTCTTCAGATGATCCAGATCGGGATACTGCGTTGCAACCTGATCGAGAATCGCAACATTCATTTCCCTGCTGTGGGCCGCAACCTTGGCGCCCCAGCTTGAAATTTTCACTTCCTTGCTTTCCGGGGCATTGCCTTGTTCCTTGACAAGCAAAGCGATATTGGCGCCGGAAATATGCTGGAATTCCAGAATGGCGTCGACCAGAGGTACGCCTATGACGACAACGCCAACACGGTTACCTTCTACCAGCAAGGGCGCGACGGCGAATTGCATGCAGCTTTTCTGGCAACTGAGAGGACTGGAAGGCTGTTCTCGCTCATTGACCTGGCGGACCCAATTCAGCATTGCCGCATCATGAGCATCAGATTCGGCAGGACCCCAGCTTGCCAGCAGCTGATTTGAATGATCATAAAAACGTATCAGTTCGATACCCTTGTTGAGCTGCAATGGCGCCCAATAGGGTTCAAACGTCTCGGCGATTTTTGTTCCGTCATTTGCCAGCAGGTCTGTACCCATTCCTTCCAGAAAAGGTATCAACTCGGCAAACTGATGCAGATTTTTCGATATCTGATCTATCAGACCTTCAACTTCGCTGGCATAACGCTGATGTTGCGCGCTTCTCTGGCTTTCAAAATCATTCATCAAGCTCACATAGGTAATTCCGGTGAACGAAACGACAATGGCGATCAATATCAGACTGCTCAGTACCAGAACTTTCGACTTCAGGCCCCAAAATTTGCGTGACCCCGCGCCGGCGGAGTCATCGTTCCAAGTTTTATTGATGTGAGGATCCTGGTTCATCAGAAGTTATCTTTAGAACCGAAATGAGCCAAGGATCGAAAAAAGATCCCAGCGCTGAGACATGTTGGAAGGGTCTGGATTATCCAGGGTAGAAAGCCAGCCTGTACCGTTCACATGGTGATATTCCGCCCGCAGCATGAACTGAGGTGTGATATTCCAGCGAAGACCGACAGTAATATCCTTGGCGAAGCGATTGTGTGCTTGGCGTCCATCGCCCGGTACCTGAGGCCGCCCACTTTCTTCCCTGGCGGTCATTGCTATCCGTATACAGAACATCGTAACGCGCGATGGCCTCCCACTCGGGGGTGAGCCGATAGACACCTTGAAAGTAATAGCTCTCCCCCGAAATATCCGATATCTGGAATCGCTGCCAAAATTTTTATACTGGAGGTTGCGGAAGGCATATTCGGAGGTAAGACTCCAGCGCTCGGCGTTATATTGCGCAGAGAAGATAACAGGAACGAAGTGAATGGAGCCGGTTTTCAACATATCGCCTCCTCCCGGAGAGTAGCTCATATTCAACTGAGTTGCGCTTGCTGCGAACCGGATGCGTCCGCCATCCAGTTCATAGTTCACCCTGCCAATATATGACATCTCTGGCGCCAAATGGCCTCGTACCAACTGGCCGAACACAGCCGCCTCTGCTTCATCACCCCTGACTAGTGGACGCGCAACCCCGGCCTGAAAAGAAATATCGCCCATATCCGAACGGCGCTCGCCATATAGGTGTACGCCATCCGCGGCCAGCGCGAGCTTACGGGTGCGGTCAAAATAGATCGATTGCGGTAATAGAATGCTGGGGCGTGTAAATGGGACGTCCCGGGTATCGTTGTAGAAGCCCAGCGGGTTTTTCATTCTTCCCAGGCGTATCCCGAGCTGACTGGTTTCGCCGGAGAAAACGGTATAGTCAATAAATCCGTAATCGAGCCGGATATTGCCCGCGCTGCCTTCGCCTGCCCAGCGTGACAACATCTGGGCCGAGAATTGCAGCTTGGGTAACGGCCTCATTGAGGCGTTCAGCCCTAGTTCACGGAAATCAAAGCTGCCGCTACCAGAGCTGCTTTTACCGAACACGTTATTATCCGAACTCTTTAGCCATGACAGGCTTGCGAAACCGTGAATCTGGAGGTTGTGGGGCAATTTTTCAGCCTGAGCAGCACAAGACCACAGGAGAGCTTGCGCCACAACAAGCGTGACAGTCCATCGATGGCTGCGAGCGCCGTTATTTGATCTGGAGTACATTGACTCTGCCATCCGTCCTGGATTTATTCAAATAGCCTATTGCTCCAGGCGTGGCGGCAACCTTGGCGAGCATTTCCTCGGAGGTGCTTACCGTATTGGGCGCTTGACCGGTGCCGGAGAAGACCAGGCGGTCCCAGGCCGAGCGAAGCTGATAGGGAAAGACATTCAACTTTTCCTTGGAAAATGCGGCATGCAGAGGTGCATCATCCGGCATCACGAATACTCGTACAGCTGTACCGTCCGGCCATGTGTGGAGACGCATACCGAAGATTGCGCGCAAAGAACTTTTGGATATCGTTTGCTCGCTAACGCCGGGATGCACCACGACCTCATATTGATCCGTTGCATGAGCAATGCTTGTGGTGCATACCATGCTGAGCAGCAAGCATACGAACAGGACAAGACGGCCAATATTTTTTTTAATGGTCACGATTTATTTTATTCATCGCCATCTGTGCGCCGGGTGAGGCTGTCTGAAGCCGCTCGTGGAGAGGCAGTCAATGGGGATGGAAATCTTGAAGCACACTGGTCGTGGCATTGCGGCGGGAGAGGTGACTCACTTCCAAGTGATTGCCACCCTGGGTCTGAGTTATTAAAATTTTATTGCTGATACTTGTACGGAATCGTCCTCTGGCCCTATTCGGATTTTGCCAAAATCCGTCATCAATTCCCAAAACTCTTTATGGTTTATGTACATTCTGTTCAATAATTTGATCAAATCGATATAGTAGGGCCGTCGCGGTCCATGATGATTGATTAGCGGGCCAATGACGTCGAACTGCAAGCCGAAGTGGCCCAATAATCTATTCAGTGAAGGCTCCATTACCGAGAGGCATTGAGTGACATTATTTTTCGAAGACATGCGTATTATGCCAACCACAAGTGCGAGAACAGGATGGGGAAACCGCCGCTGTTTTGTAGGAGTCCACCCCTCAACGTTCACCGCGCTCTTGTAGGCATGGAGCAATTCGTCCCGGCGACGAGTAAACCGGCGTACAACAACCAGGCGAGATATCTCGCCAGTGTTTTGCCGCGTCAACTTGCTTCTATCAATGAGGACCGGGTCAATTTCCATATGCTTCTCGGTAGGGAAGAGCCTTGCTGGATCGAGTGGGTCCTGCAGGATCAAGCGCGCGGTACCCACAAATTCTCCAGATGGACGATGCCGCAGCAGTATATGGGATGAGTGGCGGTCGTACTCGTCGCTTTCCATCTCGTCAGGGTAATTCGAGGCTTCGAATCCCGGAGCACGCTGCTCGATACAATACACGTGGTACCGCAGATGAAATACCTCGCGCAGCAATTCCGGGGAATCGGCGTCGACCACCTCGAAGTATTCGTTAAACGCGGCCACAACGTCGTTTGTCTGGATGAGCTCAGGTAACTTTAATGGAAATTGTAAAACTCGGAAATCACTCATTTTCAATCCATTTTTTAGCTATATGCAAGTTGATCCGCTTGTAGTCATCTTCTTGCCTGAAGGTATAGTCTCCAGGACGATCAGCATGCGGGAGGAAGTCCATTTATTACTTTTGCATGATGAAAATATTTTAATCTAATACCATCCTGGGGATTGGCCCGCCGCGAAAAATGACAATAGGCCTTGACATTCTCGTTAGTTATCGAAGTTGTAAATTTTGTCGGCGCCATATGCCTCCAGGTATTGGATGTTTTTCCCAGGAGGTCAATGGTTAACGGCCAGAATCCGCTCGACTTTACTGCAGCACGATGTGTGGATTGCTTGCCTGCAATTTTCGATTCGCGGCCGTCTTGCGCGGCAATAGTCAGTCAAGTCCAAATCTCACTTGCCGAGGGGCGTGAAGAATTTGTTAAATTTGGCTTTCAGCTGTTTGATTCCCGGCTATTAAGGGGTGTGAAGGGCAAAACTCTCAGGCTCGACCGTTATTGTTGATTTGAGTTTAAGGATTACGTAATAAGACATTGGATCCATCTTTATGGATAGCTGTAAAATTTTACAGCTAGAAATTAGCGGAATTAGTGGCAACCGGTATTTGTGGCTAAGTTAAAGACAGGGATGTTCGTTTCGCCTTGGTATTCCTCAAAGAGTGTATGAAACTGGTATATTTTCTGCGCGACAAAAGTCTGGCCACGGTAGTTCGTCGCGAATGAGCCGATCCACGCGACGCGGCTACAAGGTTTTTTCGTTGAAAACCTAAAGCTGAATGTACTATCTTCGCTGGCTGCTATAATGGGATTATCGGGTATAACCGCTGAAGCCGGGATTTTCAGGTTGACATGAGAATCCAAAATTTTTCATGCCCCGGCAATTTGACCCAGTCCGCCATAGAAGCACAGGCGTATATGAGGAAATGGCGTAAAGCCAGGCGCTAAAAGGTTCTGGAGTGACGCCTTACCGGAGTGGTTCGGTGCGTCTGTAGAATTGCATGGTGCCCAGAAGAGGACTCGAACCTCCACAGTGTTGCCACCGCTAGGACCTGAACCTAGTGCGTCTACCAATTCCGCCATCTGGGCAATGGTGAATCGTGTCCGGATATCAGACAGAGGCGCAATTTTATAGGAAATTATTGCTTTGTCAATTAAGAAGAAACGCAAATTACGCGATCTTGACCCTCAGCTTGAGCGTGAAAAGGCCCGTTACGGCCATGCATTGCCGAGCAGGGAATTCATACTCCAGACCCTCGAAGATCAGGGTGTCCCGGTTAACGAGAACGCCCTGCAAAGCCTGCTCGAAATCACTGAAGAAGAAACAGAGATTTTCGGCCGCCGCGTGTCCGCCATGCTACGCGAAGGCCAGATCATGCGTAATCGCAAGGGCGATATCTGCGTGGTGGAGAAGCTCGATCTCATCAAGGGAAGGGTTCAGGGTCACCCCGACGGCTTCGGCTTCCTGGTCCCCGACGATGGTAGTCCTGATTTATTTCTGAGCGCCAAGGAAATGCACAAGGCGCTGCATGGCGACCGGGTGATGGTGCGTGAAATCGGCGTGGACAGGCGTGGACGCAGGGAAGGGACTATCGTCGAGGTGCTGGAGCGCGCCGTCACGCAGTTGGTCGGACGATTGCACGCCGATCACGGAATTCTGTTTGTAGAGGCGGAGAACAGGCGTATCAGCCAGGATATTCTGATACCTGGAGAAGAATCCATGGGCGCCAGGGCGGGCCAGGTAGTAATGGTCGAAATCATCCAGCAGCCAAGCAAACACGCCCAACCCATTGGTCGTATCGTCGAAATTCTGGGTAACTATACATCGCCCGGGATGGAGATAGAAATTGCCTTGCGCAAGCATGAATTGCCTCATCAGTTTCCGCCGGAGGTGGATAAACGTTCCGCCAAATTCCCGGACAAGGTTCTGAAAGCAGATCTGAAGGAGCGGGAGGACATCCGGCATTTGCCGATGGTGACGATAGATGGGGAAACCGCGCGGGACTTTGACGATGCGGTGTATTGCGAGCGTGACGGAAAGGATTACAAATTATATGTCGCCATCGCTGATGTCAGTCACTATGTGAGTTCCGGCGATGCACTTGACCGGGAGGCATTCAATCGCGGCAACTCGGTGTACTTTCCCCGCCGCGTTATCCCGATGTTGCCGGAAGTGCTTTCCAACGGCCTGTGTTCGCTTAACCCGCAAGTCGAGCGTCTGTGCATGGTATGCGAGATAAATATCGACACGACGGGCAGTTTTCGCGAATACCGCTTTTACCCGGCGGTAATGTTTTCCCATGCCCGCCTCACGTATACCAAAGTTGCCGCAATGCTGGAGAATCCCAAGGGTGAGGATGCGCAGCAATATAAAAACCTTTTGCCGCACATCCAGTTGCTCTACAAATTATTCAAGGTATTGTTGAAGGCGCGAGGCAAGCGGGGTGCGATCGATTTTGAGACTATTGAAACCCAAATGATTTTCAACGATCAGGGCAAAATCGAGCGTATCCTCCCGGTGAAGCGCAACGATGCTCATCGTCTGATCGAGGAATGTATGCTGGCGGCCAATGTATGCGCCTCGGATTTTTTGCAGAAGCACAAACAGCCGACGCTCTATCGCATTCATGAAGGCCCTACACCGGAAAAGCTGCTTGCATTGCGCGATTTTCTGAAGGAATTCGGTGTGCAGTTAAGCGGGGGCGACGAGCCCAGCGCCAAGGACTATGCCAGGACATTGACCAGAATCAAGGACAGGCCTGACGCGCAACTGCTGCAGACGGTGATGTTGAGGTCCTTGCGCCAGGCGGTTTACAGTCCGGACAACGTCGGTCATTTCGGCCTTGCATACGAGTCCTATACCCATTTCACTTCGCCTATCAGGCGTTACCCCGATCTGCTGGTGCACCGTGCGATCAAGGCAGTGTTGAGCGACATGGTGTATTCTCCCGGCAACTGGCATGAACTGGGCGAACATTGCTCACAGACAGAGCGCCGTGCGGACGATGCCAGCCGCGATGTAGAGACATGGCTTAAATGCTATTACATGCAGGACAGGATCGGCGAATGCTTCGATGGCGTTATCAGCGGCGTAACCGGTTTTGGCCTGTTCGTCGCGCTGGACGGCATTTATGTGGAGGGCCTCGTGCATATTTCGGAGTTGCCCAGTGACTATTTCCACTTTGATGCCGCCAAGCATATGCTGCTGGGCGAGCGCAGCGGCAAGCGCTACCGCCTTGGGGACCGGCTCAGGGTCAAGCTGGTGCGCGTCGATCTGGAATCCAGCAAGATCGATTTTGTCCTGGATGGAAATGGCGCGGCAAGTCCCGCAGCCGAGAGTTGACCGGAAGAAGATGGTTTTGAGCCTCTGATCGCTCTGAACTGACGCTCCCACTTCCATTCCTTTATTCAATTATCCTGTTTGAATGTCCAACACTCGTCTTATATTCGGGTTTCACGCCATTACCAGCCGTCTCCGGCAAAATCCCGCCAGCGTCAAGGAAATTTTTCTTGATTCCGGCCGGCGTGACCAGCGTGCGCGTGACCTGGCGAAGCTTGCCGAAACCCAGGACGTGCGGCTGATCCCGTGCGATGATGCGAGGCTTGCGGGAATGGCGGGTGATGCGCGTCATCAGGGGGTTGCCGCGTGTATAGACGCCTCTCGCAGTTATATTGATATCGAAGACGTGCTCGACACTCTTGTCGAGCCGGCTCTGCTTCTGGTATTGGACGGGATACAAGATCCACATAACCTGGGCGCATGTTTGCGCGTCGCGGATGCCTTTGGCGTTCATGCCGTGCGTCGCGCCGAAAGATCGCGCTGTCGGGCTCACCGCTACTGTTCACAAGGTCGCGAGTGGCGCAGTCGATGCGGTGCCATATATTTCCGTTACCAATCTGGCCCGTACCTTGCGGGAATTGAAACAGCGCGGCGTATCGATACTTGGAGCCGCCGCCGATGCGGATAGCAACCTCAACTCTGCCAGTCTGGATGGGCCCATCGCATGGGTCCTTGGCGCGGAAGGGAAGGGCATGCGCCGGCTGACACGCGAAACCTGCGACCGGCTTGTTTCCATTCCCATGCTGGGCAGCGTGGAAAGCCTCAATGTCTCCGTGAGTGCCGGCATCTGCCTGTTTGAGACGCGCCGGCAGCGCAGTGCCAAAGAACCTTGAATAGAGACACGCCGAACGCGTACCTCATCCCCTTCGACTTGATTGCCGCATTCAGGTTAAAATTGATATTCTCATCCCGGTTCAGTATAGTACTGGCCTCATCAACCCTTGCCTCACTGTGTTCGCATCACAGGAGGCTTAACCCATAAGGAGACTGCATGCGACATTACGAAATCGTTTTTATTGTCCATCCTGATCAGAGCGAGCAGGTTCCCGCGATGATCGAGAGATACCGCGGCATAGTAACCGCCAGGAATGGCCAGGTTCATCGGCTGGAAGATTGGGGACGCCGGCAGCTTACCTACCTGATTCAGAAGGTTCACAAGGCACATTACGTGCTGATGAATATCGAATGTGATCAGGAAACGCTGGACGAACTGGATCACTCGTTCAAATTCAACGACGCGATATTGCGCCATCTCACCATCAAGATGGACGGGCCGGTAACTGCTCCATCACCCATGATGCGCGAAGAAAAGGCCAGGCCAGTTGCGCCGGCGGCAGAGGAGCTTAAAGAAACCACGCTTGCAACATAAGCTGGCAGCTTAGTTGAACTGCAACCAGACTGTCATTTGCGGCAAGATCATCGAAATCGGCAGTCTGCGGTATACACCAGCGGGAGTGCCGGTCGCCGAGTTCAGGATCACCCACGTCTCGCGTCAAATCGAAGCAGGTAAGCCGCGTCGGGTAGAGTGCGAGGTTGCCGCGGTGGCGTTGGCCCAGATGGCTGAAAGCATAGTCCGCATAGCGCCCGGCACGATGGTGAAGCTGGCCGGTTTTCTGGCAAAAAAAGGCCGCATGAGTTTGCAACTGGTGCTTCATGTGAACAAGATCGATCTTATTTAAATTTAAATGTAGATATCATTTAAAGGAAACAGGAAAAAGTTATGGCTCGTTTTACATCAAGACGTAAAGATGGGAAGGATAAAGACAAGGACAAGAAAGCAAATCGTCCGTTGTTCAAGCGCAGAAAATTCTGCCGTTTCACTGCAGAAGGCATCAAGACAGTGGACTATAAGGATGTCGAGTTATTGAAAGACTTCATCAACGAGAATGGCAAAATCATCCCTGCCCGTATCACCGGGACAAAATCGCGCTATCAGCGTCAACTGGGTATAGCTGTTGAGCGTGCGCGCTTCCTGGCATTGCTGCCTTATACCGATTTACACTGAGGGTGATGACATGCAGATCATATTGATGGAAAAAGTCGTCAATCTCGGCCAGTTGGGCGATGTTGTCAAAGTAAAAAACGGGTATGCGCGAAATTTTCTTATCCCGACGGGCAAAGCAAAGCGGGCAACGCAGTCGGCCATTGCCGAGTTCGAAGCAAGACGTGCAGAATTGGAAAAAACCCAGGCGGAGATATTGTCTGCTGCTCAGGCTCATGCGGCCAAACTGGATGGATTGATGGTGCAGATCACCCAGAAAGCCGGGGTGGATGGCAAACTGTTCGGTTCGGTCACTAACGCCGATATCGAGGAGGCACTCAAGGCCCAGGGGTTTGAGGTTGAACGAGCAATGATACGGATGCCCCAAGGACCCTTGAAGCAGGTGGGGGATCATCCGGTGGCTATCGCGTTGCACAGTGAAGTAGTGGCCAATATTGTTGTGTCCGTTCTGGGCGAAGCGACTGCCTGAAGAACCAGTTTCACAAGACAACGAAAAAGGGCTGCTGGCAGCCCTTTTTCGTTTTTCCGTATCGCCATACCGCCCGGGTGGTAAAATCTTCATCCTCTCGTAACACATCTGGATCCCATGGCTCAATTCCTCACCGCGGCCACCAGCGATCAATTGCTTGAATCGTACAAGATGCCGCCGCATTCGGTTGAAGCGGAGCAATCCGTGCTGGGCGGGTTGATGCTGGATAATTATGCCTGGGACAAGGTGGCTGACGTTATTACCGAGGATGATTTTTACCGGCAGGACCATAGGCTCATCTATCGCCACATCTGTAAACTGGTTGAGCATAGTAAACCTGCTGACGTTGTTACTGTCGCCGAGTCGCTTGAAATATCCGCCGAACTGCAAAATGTAGGCGGATTGGCCTATGTTGGAATAATCGTCCAGAATACGCCCTCCGCAGCGAACATCCGGCGGTACGCGGAAATCGTGCGGGAACGGGCAGTGATGCGCAGACTTGCCCAGGTTGGCTCGGAGATATCCGACTCGGCATATAGCCCTGCAGGACGTTCGGCTGCGAATCTGCTGGACGAAGCCGAAGCGAAGGTGTTTGAGATTGCCGAGGCAGGCGCTCGGGGAAAGCAAGGCTTTGTCGATATCCAGCCGCTCCTCAAGCAGGTCGTGGAACGTATAGAGACACTTTACAATCAGGACAATCCCAGCGATGTCACTGGAATTGCAACTGGGTTTCATGATCTCGACCAGAAAACCTCCGGCTTTCAACCGGGCGACCTGATCATTGTCGCCGGCAGGCCGTCGATGGGCAAGACTGCTTTCTCACTTAACATCGCCGAGCATGTGGCTTTGATGCTCGAAAAACCCGTAGCGGTGTTCAGCATGGAAATGGGCGGGGCGCAGTTGGCGATGCGGATGCTGGGCTCCGTCGGACGCCTGGACCAGCACAAGGTGCGAACCGGCCGTTTGCAGGATGAGGACTGGTCCAAGCTGACCCATGCTTTGGGCAAACTGAGCGACGCGCCGCTTTTTATTGACGAAAGCGCGGCATTGAATGCGCTGGAACTGAGAGCGCGGGCGCGACGGCTTCATCGTCAGCACGGCGAACTGGGATTGATCGTGGTGGATTATCTACAGCTTATGTCCGCCAGCGGGCAGGGCGAGAACCGGGCGACCGAAATCTCTGAAATATCGCGCTCGCTTAAAGCATTGGCAAAGGAACTCCAGGTTCCCGTTGTCGCCTTGTCGCAATTGAATCGCAGCCTGGAGCAGCGCCCGAACAAGCGGCCAGTAATGTCCGATTTGCGGGAATCGGGCGCCATAGAACAGGATGCGGACCTGATTCTTTTTATCTACCGGGATGAAGTCTACAACCCCGAAACACAAGATAAGGGCATCGCCGAAATCATTATCGGCAAACAGCGGAACGGCCCCATCGGTAAAGTCGATCTTACTTTCCTGGGCGAATATACCAGATTCGAGAGCTACGCCAAATCCGGACATTATTAGAAGCTCTGGACAAGGTGCTATTATTTCAGGCCGTAGCGGCTTACAAAACCTCTGCCGCGTAATCCGCCAACCGGGAGCGCTCGCCCCGTTGCAGCGTCACGTGTCCGCTGTGATTCCACCCCTTGAAGCGGTCCACCACGTAAGTCAATCCTGAACTCCCCTCGGACAGATAAGGCGTATCTATTTGGGCAATGTTGCCCAGACATACCACCTTGGTAGCGGGACCAGCCCGGGTGATGAGCGTCTTCATCTGCTTCGGCGTAAGGTTCTGAGCTTCATCGATTATCAGAAACTTGTTGATGAAAGTGCGTCCACGCATGAAATTGAGCGATTTTATCTTGATGCGCGAGCGAATCAGATCAAGCGTGGCGGCACGCCCCCATTCTCCGGCGCTGTTGTCCGTCTTGTTGAGTACATCCAGATTGTCTTCCAGCGCGCCCATCCATGGCGTCATTTTTTCTTCTTCGGTTCCCGGCAGAAAACCGATATCCTCACCTACCGGCACGGTAACGCGCGTCATGATGATTTCGGAATAAACCTTATGCTCGAGGGTTTGCATCAGTCCGGCCGCCAGCGTAAGCAAGGTTTTGCCTGTACCAGCCTGGCCCAGCAGCGTAACAAAATCGACGTCGGGATTCATCAGCAAATTCAGTGCGAAATTCTGCTCACGGTTGCGTGCGGTGATTCCCCACACATTGTTTTTATGATGAGTGTATTCCTTGAGAGTTTGCAGAACCGCGGTTTTGCCGCTGTGCTCCTTGACCTGGGCATAGAATGGCTTGTCATGCTCCAGGTAAACGAATTGATTGACCAGGAAGCTCGCGCACAATGGTCCGCTCACGCGATAAAACGTAGAACCGGATTGCTGCCATGATTCCATTTCCTTGCCGTGCTTGTCCCAGAAGTCCGCCGGTAATTCCTGTATTCCCGAAAAGAGGAGATCGGTATCTTCCAGAACCTTATCGTTGAAATAATCCTCCGCCGCCAGTCCCAGCGCACGCGCCTTGATACGCATGTTGATGTCTTTGGAAACCAGTGTAACAGTGCGGTTCTCATAGGTTTCGTGCAAGAACTTTACCACGCTGATAATCTGGTTGTCGGCGCTGCCGCTGGCCAGTCGCATGGGCAAGACACTGCTGATAGCCTCGGTCTGAAGGAACAGCCTGCCGGTTGCGCTCTTGCTGCCGTGCGGTTGCAACGGAATACCTTCGTTAATATCGGCTATCGCGCTGCTAACGATCTCGTCCAGAAAACGGCTGGTCTGCCGGGCATTGCGGGCAACCTCGGACATTCCTTTTTTATTATTGTCGAGCTCCTCAAGGATGACCATGGGGATATAGACGTCATGTTCCTGAAAGCGGAACAGGCTGGTGGGATCATGCATCAGCACATTGCTGTCAAGCACGAATAGCTTGGGGTTGATTCGTAAATGTGTGACTGCTGTAACGGAAGAAGCCCGGGAAGAAGCCGGTTTTCTAGGACTCATGGTTTACCTTGGGCAAGGCTTTCACGAACTCCAATACTTCCTGAACGTGATCCGGTATCTTGACACCCCGCCATTCCTTTCGTAATACGCCCTTTGCGTCAACCACGAAGGTACTGCGCTCGATTCCACGGACCTGCTTGCCGTACATGTTTTTCATCTTCATGACGTCGAACAGCTTGCAGGCCGTTTCGTCAGCGTCGCTCAAGAGCTCGAAAGGGAAATCCATCTTCGTCTTGAAATTTTCGTGCGATTTGATGCTGTCTCGGGAGATCCCCACGATATCGCAGTCGAGCTTGGCGAACTCCGGGTAAGCGTCACGGAAATCCTGCCCCTCGGTAGTGCAACCGGGCGTGTTGTCCTTGGGATAAAAATAAATTACCAGGTTTTTCCCGCAGGCTGCGGATAAACGGAAAGTCTTATTGCTGGTGGACGGAAGCTCGAAATCGGGGATGGGTTGATTTAACATGGAAAGGGGTTCGGATTAAAAGGACTTACCTGGACTTTTCATTTTGCATGTTACCAAAAAGATTGCATAAAGCAAATGTCGGGATTTATAGTAGCAACAGGGAAACAAACCCTGATGTCACCGACGGTGCGATAGCCCTATTCAGAGATTCCTGATTGTCCTCGCCTTGCGTCCGCCCAGCAATTGGGTGTTTCAAACAGGCGTACCTGTTCCAGCCTGAGGTGGTTGCCATAGCTATCCTGATAGGCTGCATCAAGTACGCGGAAAGCAGTGAGAGCGAGATTTTCGGCGGTAGGGGGCGTATCAAGCACTACCGTTTTATGATCCTCCAGAGATTGAAGGAATTCCAGTAACCTTACGTCTTCGGAATATACCAGGAACGCATGATCCCACTTATCCACCAGCGCAGTGTTGGCGATGCGTTTTACTTCTGAATAGTCCATTACCATTCCTTGCTCGGAAACGCCCGCATCAGTGATAATATCCCCCGAGAGGGTGATTTCAATAGCATAGCGATGCCCGTGCAAGTGACGGCATTGGCTATTATGGGAAGGTATGCGATGGCCGGCGTCGAATTCCAGCCTGCGAGTGATCAACATTACTGGAATTGTAACATTGCAGCGAACCGCTAAACCATTACATATTACTGACCACAGCCGCGACATTGCGGGGATGACGTACATCTATCCCGTGTTGTCGCGTCGAGCTGGCGGCGTCTCGATAGGTGTCAACCTTAATCCCAACAACGCCTGCAATTGGCGATGTGTCTATTGCCAGGTCCCGGACCTGAAACGCGGCACGGCGCCCAAAATTGATCTGGAAAAGCTCGAAGCAGAGTTAAGAATGTTTCTGCATGAAGCGCTTTATGGAGGCTTCATGCAAGTGCAGGTACCGCTAGAAGCAAAGCGCATCAATGATATTGCGTTTTCCGGCAATGGGGAGCCCACCAGTGCCGCCGAATTCGAGCAGGTGGTTGAGTTGATAGGGCGTATCAAAGCCGATCATGACCTGCCCGAGGAGCTTAAACTGGTGCTGATTACCAATGGCAGCCTGATAGATCGGCCGGGTGTTCAGGCGGGGCTGCGGCGAATGGCGGAGCTTAACGGCGAGGTCTGGTTCAAACTGGACAGTGTTACCCGCGAAGGCAGGGAGCGCGTGAATAGCACCCGAATGAGCCTGAGCAGGATGCGAAAAAACCTGAAACTGGCCGCTTCCTTATGTCCTACCTGGTTGCAAACCTGCGTGTTCCAAATCGATGATGAGCCGCCGGCCAGGACCGAACTGGATGCTTATTTAACATTTGTGGAAGAATTCTTGCGAGGGGGCGGGCCACTCAAAGGTGTGCTGTTATACGGCCTTGCACGCCAGTCCATGCAGCCGGAAGCTCCACGGCTGAAAAAAATCGATCAGGAATGGATGGAAACGTTTTCAAGGGAAATCGAAGCTCTTGGGCTTGCTGTCAAGCTTAATCCGTGAACTTGCGGTTTTCTTGCTCCTCGATCCCCCAGTTGATATTCAGCGAAACGAACAGAAAATTGTGCTGGGCCTGGATTGGTCGGTATTTTATTGCTTACTTCGCTTTGGCCGCTTTCTTCAGGCTCTTGTATAAATCAGGATCCTGGCTTTTCAGCATCGCGGCTACAATCAGGTCATCTTTTTTGATTTTGGTGAGATCAATGTGCTCAATATGCACAAGTCGTACGAGTTCTCTTACCGGCCTTGGCATATTTCGCCCACTCTCATAACGGGAGCCACCACTTTGAGTGACGCCGACTTTACTCCAGAAGTCATGCTGGTTAAGACCCAATTTACGACGGATTTCACGAGGATTGGATATTTCTTCGAAGAGTTTCATGTGTCAGCTCTCAATAGGTTATTAGTTGATGTTATGTTATAGGATTATTGCACATACATAAATTTAATTTGTTTTCTTATTCTGTGCAAGTATTAAGTGGGCCCGGTTTGGGTTCCGCCAGGATTATTGGATTCAGCGCTTGTCATATTGCATAGGAGTAAGCCCATGAATAAGAATCCTCTGATTAGCCAGTAAAACGTACCCTGGGCGGGACTGGTTCAGCGGTTCCTCGGTTTTCTTTCCGCTAATAAGGTAAAATCCGGAAGCAAAACTTGTATTGTCATACTCAATTCCTGATTCCTGCTGCTCACGACATTAAATTGATCCAGCATACAGCTTGCTTTTGCTGGCAACAGGGTTATTGTTCTTAATATTATAGAAGCATCGGTAATCGTGACACTTATTGTCCAAAAATACGGCGGTACGTCGGTCGGCAGCACTGAGCGCATTAAAAATGTCGCCCGTCGCATAGCAAAATTTCAATCTCGTAGTCATCAGGTCATAGTGGTAGTGTCCGCTATGAGCGGCGAAACAAATCGTCTTATTGCCCTTGCCCGGGAATTCCAGGCTCATCCCGATCCGCGCGAGCTGGATGTCATGGTTTCGACCGGCGAGCAGGTGTCCGTCGCTCTGCTGTCGATGGCGCTGATGGACCTGGGGATCAAGGCAAGGAGCTATACCGGGGCACAGGTAAGGATACTTACCGACAATGCCTATACCAAGGCACGCATACTAAAAATTGATGAGGATAAGATTCGGGCCGATCTCGACGCCGGATATGTCGTGGTGGTAGCTGGATTTCAGGGCATGGACGAGACTGGAAGTATTACCACCCTTGGCCGCGGAGGGTCCGATACCACTGCTGTTGCGCTGGCGGCAGCCCTTACAGCCGATGAGTGCCAGATTTATACGGATGTGGATGGCGTTTATACGACCGATCCCCGCATCGTTCCGGAAGCCCGCAAACTCAAGACGGTGACCTTTGAGGAAATGCTCGAAATGGCGAGCCTGGGTTCAAAGGTTTTGCAAATTCGTTCGGTCGAATTCGCGGGGAAATACAAGGTTAAATTGCGGGTTCTGTCCAGCTTCGAAGAGGAAGGCGAGGGTACCCTGATTACTTTTGAGGAAGACGAAAATATGGAGCGTGCGGTTATTTCAGGTATCGCGTTCAATCGCGACGAGGCCAAGATCACCGTGCTGGGCGTGCCCGATCGCCCCGGTATCGCTTATCAGATTCTCGGCCCGGTGGCTGACGCCAATATTGATGTGGATATGATTATCCAGAACGTCGGCCATGATGGCTTGACTGACTTTTCGTTCACTATAAATCGCAATGAATTCGCCAGAACCATGGACATCCTGGAGAATCAGGTGCAGCCTCACATCGGCGCAAGGGGTGTGATCGGCGGCGATAAAATCGCCAAGGTATCGGCGGTGGGTGTCGGTATGCGATCGCATGTAGGCATTGCCAGCAAGATGTTTCGCGCACTCGCGGAAGAAGGCATTAATATTCAAATGATTTCCACTTCGGAAATAAAGATTTCCGTGGTAGTGGATGAGAAATACATGGAACTGGCGGTACGCGTCCTGCATAAGGTGTTCGAACTGGACCATGTGTCCTGAGGTCTCACTCGTGATCCGGCAGGTTGGATACCCCATTTATCACAGGCAGACCATCGTTTGACCTGCGAGTCGTAAACCGCTATTCTAGTGTGGGTTTTGTGGAGAGATGGCCGAGTGGTCGAAGGCGCTCCCCTGCTAAGGGAGTATAGGCTCAAAAAGCTTATCGAGGGTTCGAATCCCTCTCTCTCCGCCAATAAGTAATTCCAGCCCCTTTGATCCCGTAGAAAACCATTCCCAGTAGCTTCTTTTACCTACGTATTTACCCCCATTTCTTCCCGTTGGGTTCAGGCGAGCGAGGACCTGCAAAGGCTCGCTATTGGCACCATATTAGTAGCCCGGTAGCCTCGCCCTTAGCAGAATTTCCACTCCCTGCTTCGGTTCCCATCCCTGACCAATCCGAGCAAGCTGTCGCACTGTCATCGAACAACCGCGCCGCGCGTTAATGCGGCTGAAGCGCGGTCGTACTCTTATTCGCACGGCTGCGTAATTATTGCGACTTTTTCTGGTCATAGGAACTCCAATTACATAGACTTAAACCGCTGTGATGAAAAAGCTCAAACTATTATGTTTCTCATGCTTGATCGTCGGCTTGCTCGGGCTGATCCCGGGCGGAGCGGCAATAGCTTTTGTCGGGGATGATGGTGGGTTCGATGGAGGGTTTGATGGCGGAGGAGACGACGCGGGCGACGAAGGCGGCGACGACGACGGCGCGGAAGATAATGATGACGAACAGGATGGTCGTCAAGGAGAGGACCGGGATAAGGACGGGCACCCCGACGGACATCGCCATCGGGGTCATCATCATCACGGAACAGGCCGTCATACCCATATTATCTATGGATGGCCCGCGTTTGGGTTTGGTTCGGCTTTCGGTTTTGGCGCCTTCGGTTATGCGCCCCCGCCGTATTATGGATATTCTCCCGGAGGTTTCCGACCCACTCAACCGGGCGTCGTATATGTTGAAAAAAAAGAGGACACACCCCAGGCGGCTCCCGCATCTCAAACAAATCATTGGTATTACTGCCGGGAAGCGGAAGGGTACTATCCTGACGTGAAGGAATGCCCCGGGGATTGGGAGCAAGTCCCGGCGCAGGCAGAATCAGATGATCAGGAGTAGCGCTAACTTGCCCCGATCTCCAACAGCCGGGGGTCGAGGATTGAAGTAAGTGTCCAGGTGAAGCACCGTGAGAATGCCTTAGCCCCTCAACCCGGCTTTTTCTTGTTAACTGCTTCCTTTGCTGATAATCTAGACATTCGTCGTCTCGTGTCTACCCTTGTTTCTACCTGTATTTGAGACTGGGATAGCATGATTTGACCTGCCGGTCGAACCGTCTGTCTGCGGGATATCGGCGCTTACCCGGCCGCAGCATTCGAAGTGCAAAATGTAAGCCCATGATTGTCGCATGTCGTAAGTCAAGTCGGATACGACCGGTGCCGCTTGTCCCGGTGACGAGCGTGCAATGCCTGCTAGAGGAGAAGTGCATTGGAGTTCGCCTACCCCCGGCCACAGATGCAGCGCTCGAATTGGACTTCGCTTAACGGCACGTGGCGTTTTTGCTACGACGACGCAGGCGAGTTTGCGCTCCCTTCCCAAATCAAGACTTGGCCGTTGAAGATCACGGTGCCCTTTCCGCCCGAATCGCAAGCGAGCGGAATCGGCGATAGAGGCTTTCATCCGCTATGCTGGTATGAACGGGACTTCGAGTGCGCACCCTCTCCGGGGCGTGTGATTCTGCGATTCGGCGCTGTTGATTACGCCGCCCGAGTATGGATAAATGACTGCCTGGCTGTCACGCACGAAGGCGGGCATACGCCCTTCTGGGCTGATATCACCCATATGCTCAACCAATCCGGGAGTCAGAAGGTGACAGTGCAGGTGGATGACGACCCGCATGAGCTGGCGAAGCCGCGTGGCAAGCAGGATTGGCAACTGGAGCCTCACGCCATCTGGTATCCCCGAACGACGGGAATCTGGCAGACAGTCTGGATCGAGCGAGTGCCGGACAACTATATTGAAAAAATCCGCTGGACGCCGGAGGTCGAGACGTATGCCATTGGTTTCGAGGCCCGGGTTATAGGAGAGCGAGCCGACGAGCTTGCTGTGGATGTCTGCTTGCGCAATGGCGAGCAACTGCTTGCGCATGACCGCTACCAGGTGGTGGACCGCGAAGTCGACCGGGTTATTGTGCTGTCCGATCCCGGCATCGATGATTATCGCAATGAATTGCTGTGGAGTCCGGAGCGGCCCACGTTGATCGATGCAACTGTCAGGCTCATGCTGGGCGAAGAGGTGGTGGACGAATTCATCTCATACACCGCATTGCGATCCGTGAACATTCTGCGCGACCGCTTCATGCTCAACGGACGGCCGCACACACTTAGACTCGTGCTTGACCAGGGCTATTGGCCCGATACTCTGCTAACCGCTCCCGGCGATGATGCGCTGCGCCGCGATGTTGAGCTTGCGAAGGCCATGGGTTTCAACGGCGTGCGCAAGCACCAAAAGATTGAAGACCCGCGATATCTCTACTGGGCAGACAGGCTTGGGCTCATGGTATGGGAAGAAATGCCTTCAGCGTATCGTTTTACGCGCAGCGCTATCAAGAGGACGGTGCGCGAGTGGACAGAGGTCATCGAGCGCGACTACAGCCATCCCTGCATTATCGTATGGGTTCCTTTCAACGAATCCTGGGGCGTACCCGAACTCACCGCGGTGGGCAAGCAGCGGCATGCTGTCGAGGCGCTGTATCACCTGACGAAAACGCTGGACGCCACACGCCCGGTAATTGGCAACGATGGCTGGGAAAGCAGCGCCACTGACATCATTGGCATTCATGATTACGATGCAAATGTCGAGCACCTGCGACAGCGTTATGGCGCGGAGGTCCAGCCCGAGCAACTGTTCGACCGGCGGCGGCCAGGTGGACGAATCCTCACGCTCGACGGCTACCCGCATCGAGGCCAGCCTATCATGCTCACCGAGTTCGGCGGCATTGCCTTCACCCCGTTTCCTCAGCCGGGTGTCGAGCACGCCTGGGGCTATTCCGTTGCCAGAGACGCCGATGAGTTTGCGCGGATGTATGGCAACCTGATGCTCACGGTGATCCAGACCGCACTCTTCAGCGGTTTTTGTTACACCCAGTTCACTGATACTTTTCAGGAAGCGAACGGACTGCTTTCCGCGGACCGCACCCCGAAGATCCCGATCGAGGAAATCGCAAAGGTGACGAGCATTTCCCGCACCCACATACCTGGAGGCGTCTAAGCGGTGTATTCGCTTGATCTCACCAAACCGGATGGCCGCGGGTTGACCTTATATGCCCGCCATCCGCTCGATCCGAAAATTGTCGCCCCGAGCCCGTTCCCCGAACCGCTGAATGCGAGCCCTCACTTGCGGTGGCATCCGCTGCGCGGCGAGTGGGTGACCTACGCTGCCTATCGGCAGGGGCGAACTTTCCTTCCGCCTCCGGAGTACAACCCGCTGGGGGTGACCACTGACCCGGCCCACCCGACAGAAGTACCGGCGGGCGGCTGGGACGTGGCGGTTTTCGATAACCGCTTTCCCTCGCTGGGTGGTCCCGATACAGAAGCGCCGCCCGAATTGATCGTGCCGAGCGCACGAGCAGTGGGCCACTGCGAAGTGGTGGTATTTACAGAGAATGCAGGCGGATCACTTGGAGGCCTGACACTCGCTCACATCGAATTGCTGCTGCAAGTCTGGGGAGACCGCACCGTCAGAATGGCACAGCGGGGAGATATCGCCTACGTGTTGCCATTTGAAAATCGTGGCGCCGAGGTCGGCGTTACGCTACATCATCCTCATGGTCAGATATATGCCTACCCGGTCGTGCCGCCGGTGCCGGCACGCATGCAACAGGAAGCACAGCGTTATTACCGGGGAAAAGGGCGCGGCGTGCTGCAAGATTTCATCGCCGGGGAGCGGCATGCCGGTTTACGCATGCTTTATGAAGGTCCTCATGCCGTAGCTTTCGTTCCTGTTTGTGCCCGCTACCCGTATGAAGTATGGGTCGCCCCGATCGAGCCGGTTGAAAGCTTTATTCAGCTCACTCCCGATCAGCGTGCTGACCTGGCGCGGGCGCTTAAGACAGTGCTGCTGAAATACGATGGTTTATGGCAACGGCCATTTCCGTATTTGATGGCATGGTACCAGGCGCCTACAGATGGTGAACCTCACCCTGAATCGCATCTGCATGCGCAGTTCTATCCCCCATACCGCACGCGCGACCGTCTCAAATACCTGGCCGGTACCGAAATTGCAGCAGGCTTCTTTGCGATGGACGCGCTACCGGAAGAGAAAGCCCGGGAACTGCAGCAGGTAGAGATTGCACTCGAATGAATACCTCTCCCGGTTGCCGGAACACTCCGACCGGAAACACCGACAACCCTGCAATATTCATCTGGAGCTTTGATGTGCAGTTTTGAGGCGGTGTTCGGTGCTCCGCCCGCAGTGGTGGCGCAAGCGCCCGGCCGGGTCAACCTGCTGGGCGAGCACACGGATTACAATGACGGCTATGTGTTGCCTATCGCTATCGAACAGCAGACGACAGTTAGTATGCGGCACAATGATCAGGGCGAGTTCGCGCTGCACTCGGAAATGCTCGGCAGCACGGTTCGTTTCACCCTCGATACTCTCCCTGCAGAACATTTTGCTACCTATGTATATGGATGCCTGGTGGAAGCCCGTGCCGTTGGCATCGATACGCCACCGCTGGATATTCATGTCCAATCAGACGTACCCATGGGAGTGGGCCTATCTTCCAGTGCAGCGCTAGAGGTTGCGACGTTGCGGGCATTGCGGGCTTTGACGGGCCAGCCGCTGGACGACGTCCGCATAGCACAGCTGGCGCAGCGCGCGGAAATCAGGTATGCCGGCGTGCGATGCGGCATCATGGACCAGATGGCTTCAAGCCTTGCGGACACGAAAAGTGCGCTGTTTCTCGACACGCGCACACTGGATCGGCGGCTTGTTCCGCTGCCGCCGGAATCGGCGGTACTGGTGCTCCATTCGGGCGTAGCCCGCACCCTTGCCGGCAGTGGCTACAACCAGCGCCGGGCGGAGTGTGAAGAAGCGGCGCAGCGGCTTGGCGTGGCCTCGCTACGCGATATTGACGATATCTCGGTCGCCGATACTCTGCCTGAGCCTTTGTGCCGTCGGGTACGTCATATCATTAGCGAAAATTCCCGGGTGTTGCTCGCGGCCGCTTGCAGCAGTGCCAAGGAATTCGGCGGCCTGATGAACGCGTCACATGCCAGCCTGCGCGACGACTATGAAGTCTCGGTGCCCGAACTTGATCAATTGGTGGCGTTATTACAGGCCCATCCTGATGTGTATGGAGCCCGCTTGACAGGCGCAGGGTTTGGGGGCGCGTGCGTAGCCTTATGTGAACCGCAAGCGTTGCATGAGGTTTCCGAGGCAGTGCTGCGGGGCTATTTCAACGCGGGCTTCAGTGGCCGCGTGCTTGTGCCGTCATTGTCCAGCGGAGCTTGACAGGTATCGGTGACGAGGCGGTTCGCGCGTGCGCCGGTAATTCGCCACCCCTATATTTCATGATTATGACATCTCCGTTAAACGAATCAATGTACGCAATGGTACTGGACGCGCCAGGACATCAGGTTCAGAAGCGCAGCTTACCTCGGCCGCAACCGGCTTCCGATGAGCTGCTGGTCAAGGTGTCGGCCTGCGCTGTTTGCCGCACGGATTTGCACGTGGTTGACGGCGACTTGCCCAATCCAAAACTGCCCATCGTCCCAGGCCATGAAATTGTGGGACGAGTGGCTGCGTGTGGAACGAATGTACGACATTTTTCTGTTGGCGAACGGGTCGGTATTCCCTGGCTAGGCTGGACCTGTGGCCTATGCCCCTACTGTCGCAGCGGGCATGAAAACTTGTGTACCAAGGCGAAATTTACCGGTTATCAGATTGATGGCGGTTATGCCGAATACACCGTTGCCGATGCGCGTTATTGTTTTCGTATCCCTGATAACTATAGCGATATCGAGGCGGCGCCCCTGCTATGTGCCGGATTAATTGGCTACCGCGCGCTGAAAATGACTGGCGATGCCGAGCGGGTTGGAATTTACGGCTTCGGCGCCGCAGCCCACATAGTGGCTCAAATCCTGAGTTATCAGGGGAGGAAATTATTCGCGTTCACACGCGCCGGGGATACGATGGCGCAGGACTTTGCCGCCCGGATGGGCGCATCATGGGCGGGCAGCTCGAACATGACGCCTCCCGAAGAACTCGACGCCGCCATCATATTCGCGCCTGTGGGCGCTCTCGTGCCCGCCGCTCTGCGGGCGATTCGTCCGGGCGGAATCGTCGTCTGCGGCGGTATTCACATGAGTGACATTCCCGCCTTTCCTTATGACATCCTGTGGCGAGAAAAACGCCTGGTCTCGGTCGCCAATCTTACCCGTCGGGATGCCGAAGAATTTCTGGCAATGGCGCCGAAAGTGCCCGTCAGGGTGACGACCGAATTGCTGCCGCTAAGCCAGGCAAATACCGCGTTATCGAGGCTGCGTGAGGGCGAGTTAACGGGTGCGGCGGTGCTTGTTCCAGATTTTTAGCTTGCCAATAATCCAACGCAGGAGGTTCGACTTCTGCGCTGAGGCAGACCGCGATCGGCGACTTCGGTTGGTTACGCGATAATTTCAAGACGGTCTCAAAAGCTCACCAAGCAATCGATTGTTAAACCTCGGATGGGAGTACTTGCACTAACTTCGCCCCAAGAATAAAATCAGCGCCCCAACAGTTCACCGAAAGGTTTAAGGAACTCGACGCGGTCACAGATCACTTTAGCGATAGCGAGCAGGGGCGCACCCAGCAGTAAACCGGCTATCCCCCACAACCAGCCAAAAAATAACAGTACGATAAATAGAACCGCTGGGTTCACGCCTGCAAACCTACCCTGTAACCATGTGGTAAAAACCATTCCCACTACCCCTGAAATAAGCAAAAACATGCCTGCTACCAGAAGCGCTTGAGGAAGCGATCCGAATTGGAGCACAGCCGCAACGCCGCTGGCGAGCGCGGTTCCCACCGTCCCCAGATACGGAATAAAATGCAATACCCCGGCAGCAAGCCCCCAAACGCCTGCATGTTCGAGTCCGATCATTTCAAACGCAAGCCAGGTAAGAACTGCAATCAAGGTGTTTGATATCAGCATGACAAGCAAGTAGCGTTGAACTTGCTCATCCACCTCTTCAAGTATCCGGACGGTGTCTTTCTTCTGCGTTAGCGAGGGCCCGACAAACTGCACCAGCTTGCGCCGGAAGTGTGTTCCCGAGGCCAACAGAAAATAAGTAAGCAACAGCACGATTGGAGCCTGTGCGGCGAACGTGACCAGCAAAGCGGACTGCGTGAGCATAAAATCGCGCACCCATGCGGTGGTTTCCGATTCTCGGGTCACTACCGGAATGTCCTGCGGCTTCATTCCTGAGTCAACCACGGCCCGTTGAAGCTCATCGGCCGCCTCCTGGACACGGTGCACTGCATTTGCGCCACCGCTGCGAAAGGCATTCAAGTTCTGCCGCACCTTTCGCGCCGCATCCGGAAGTTTCTCGATCATTTCAGCTGCATCGCCACTTAAAGAGAATGTCATCCAGGACGCGCCTCCGACAAGGGTCACTAATATGAATGCAGCCCCTAATGCCCGTGGAACATGATATCGCTCGAACCAGTCCACGATCGGCCGTAATGTGTAACTTACAAGGATGCCAAACAATAATGGAACGATGAAAGCACGTGCCAGATAAAGCGCAGCAATCAGAGCGATTGATGCAAGTATCCACAATGCCGTTGCGCTCCTTTCGTTGGGCGCGGTCCCCGAAGGCGCTATTTCCTCGGTAACGACACGCACAACAACTTCGGAGTCCGTCACTGTTAATTCGGTATCCTTTTCTTCAGGGGGTGAATTCATGGAATTCTTTATCTAACTGAATGGCGGTTATGGTACGTACGGTACCATTGAATGCAGTGGGAGTGCTCACCGTACACAGCAAAGATCGATGTAGGGCACTGAATGCCAATTGGTTTGACCTGGCAGTACACCGATCTGGTATAATGGTGGACGGTAATCTTGAATACCAAGCAAAATTTGGCCAGCTTTAGCGCCCGTAGCTCAGTTGGATAGAGTACTTGGCTACGAACCAAGGGGTCGTGGGTTCGAATCCTGCCGGGCGCGCCATAAAAACAAGGGGTTAGGCAATAAGTCTAGCCCCTTATTTTTTTAGAATCCAGCCGGTTATCGCTAAACGCCGGGAATGCGTACAAGGAAAACGATCATGCCTACCAATATCTATTGCTACCATTGTCACATCCAACATTCACGCGATGAAATGCGCCTGGTCGTTACAAAGACGGGTAAACGCTGGCGCTGCGAGCGCAGCATAAAGAGTGCTCAAGCTGACAGGAAAACACGGGATGCTTTTGGGCGCAGTATTTCCGCTTTGAATAAAGCAGAGGCTCAGGCAAATATCAGGATGAGGTCGAAAGACTGAATAAAACTGTGAACACCTGGTGGAGAATTTCGCACTTGGCTTCACTTGATTTTTATCGGGTAGAGAGTTTTTTCATGCGCTTGTTGCATCCACCAATACCTTGGCCAGCGCAGCGCGAGGCATGGTCTCGGGTTGAGGTATCGGAGGATTTGCTTCAGGTACTGTAACATCCGATCTATTTCTCGGGTTCAGGCTCAGGCCTGATATCGGATGGGCCATTGCGGATGCACATCAACTCGCTCGGTCTGCCCCTTCATGCGGACTCTCGCCTTACCAGGGAAAGACCCGCATCGGCAGTCAGGCCGCCAAGAAAGCGCTGGAACTGCGGATCTCCGGTCAACACAGTGCGGACATCAATTACAAGACGTAAACGTCCGCTTTCCAGCCTCAGAAGCTTCAGATAGCTCGGAAAAGCATGATTTGCGGGTACAGCAATACCGTTGCCCGGACGTTCGGCCGGATAGCTTACCCATTCGGGCACTAAGCCGGACTGCCGTATAGCGGCTTCTGATTCCTCGAATACATATGTGGTAATCCCGATCGCAATACTCGTCCAGGAACTGATCGGTACAAGTGGCTGCGTTTCCTGAGAACTGGACTGCGTGGCTTGTGGGGGCTCACGCTTGGGTTTGGCGTTCATAAAACTCCTCTGTAGCGGTGCAAAAACTCGCTCCTCTCCACGCCAGTCGATTGGGTGGCGGGAATGGGATCCTGGTAAAAAAACGACATTCGAATGCGCCATATCGAGGCGAATTATCGGGAAGATGTCGCGCGTATTTTATGGGTTTTAACGCTTGTTGCCTATTGGACTGAAGTACAACACCGCGCTGACGCTGTGATGGGAGGGGGATTGTTCATCCTTCGTTTATCCGGACAACGGGTTCTCTCGCTCGCGCCGGGCGGCAGGAGCCAATGCATTTACCACAGCCGCCGGCAAGGGCAACAATTGATCGCATGAGGCCGACGCGATCAGTTCACCAGACAGTCCCGCCGTTATGATGCCGCGAGTGCCGTGGCCCAGGCTGGTATAGAGCCCGGGCGACAGTTCTCCTACCAAGGGTATGGCGCCGGGAACCGAAGCTCTCACTGATGCGCGGCCCCCCAATTGCCGGACATCGAACGAATCGGTATCCGTTACCCTTGCCAGATCCGCGGACATCTCTGCCAGCCTGGACAAGTTCTCCACATGGTCCGATGCGCGCAAATCAACTGACTCATCATTAAAGCCATGTGTCGCTCCCACCATATGCGTTCCTTCGATGCAGGGGACCAAATAGCCGCCCGCGCATATAATGGTTCGCAGGTTTTCGCTATGAGGCGTTGGAGATAGCGCAGTGATCTGCCCGCGGACCGGTGTCAGCGGCAAGCATGCCCATGGCGCAAATGATTTTACCTGATACGCAGTGCAGACCACGACCACTTCTGCCTCATAAGACCAGGTTTGCGCACACTGGTTCCTTCCCTGCACACGCCAGCCAGTGTCAACCGCTGTCAACGATTCAACGAGATGCCCGATGTGTTGGGTAATGGTTGGGCTTTCTGCCAGGGCCGCGCACATCCTGGGCGGAACCAGCCAACCTCCCGCGGGAAACCAAAGGCCCCCGTGCGCCAACTCGATCCCGGCCAGAACGGACGCCTCAGCCGCATCCACTCTTTTTAATACATGTGGCGGCCAGTCGAGGGCCGCCAGCTTACCGATACGTTTTGCTTCTTCCCCGGAAAATGCCAACTGCAATTCTCCACATTCGGCGCGAACGATGCCATCAACAGGCAGCTTTTCATCAAGCAAGGCAAGCGCGTGCCCATAGGATGCCAGCACGAAGCGTTGCAGGGAGTTCATGCCTGCGCTCAGGCGAGTATGCAGTATGCCGCACGGATTGCCAGAGGCCCCTGTAGCCAGTGCGGAAGCACGTTCGATCAACTTCACGGAAATGCCGCGCATTGCCAATGCTGAGGCAGCGGCACAACCGGCCAAGCCTCCGCCGATAACAATAGCTGTTGCAGGAGCGGTTCGTATTGAGGGCGAGCCGGGAAGATGACCCTGCAACATCTCGCGTTTACGGCCGAAGCCAGGCGACTTGCTAACCTGAAAGCCCGCTTGCGCAAGGCCGCGCCGTACCTCGCCCGCACAGGTATAGCTTGCAAACGTGGCGCCCGGCCGGGAAGCCCGCACAACACTTTCGAAAACCTGCTGCGTCCACATACCGGGATTGCGTGCGGGTGAAAAGCCATCCAGAAACCAGGCATCAATGCCGCTGCGGATTTCAGCCAGCGCCTCGGCTACATCGCCTATCACCAGCGTGAGACGTATCCGTCCGCCGGCAAAGCTCCACCGATTCCAGCCGGGTACACGACGGCGCCAACGCGCGATGAGATCGTCCGCATATTTCCGCAACTCCGGCCAAAGCGCCAGCGCGTCGCTCAGTTCCCCATCGTCGAGTGGGTATTTTTCGACGCTGAAAAAATCCAGGCTGCATCTGAATGAGGATGAGGATGAGGCAACTTCATCGAACAGTTGCCAAGCGCATAAAAAGCTAAGTCCCGTGCCGAATCCTGTCTCGCCAATGGCGAATCCTTCGCCATTGGACGACGATGCAAAACGTTCAGCCAATCGGTTGCCTTGCAGAAAAACGTGTCGTTTTTCCGCCAGTCCCGAATCCCTTGAAAAATAGACATCGCCGAAGCGGGTGGAAAACGGTTGGCGATTTTGCCAATCAAGCATGCGGCAAAGCTTTCAACCTAAATCCGGCAGTTGACCGCTTATTTTTTAGTTCAGTTATGATCAACAAAAGACTTTTTTGTCTCACTTGAGCTTTACCTTTTTGGTGAGTTCGCTACGGGGCGGATTGAACAGTTTTTGCGGCACATGGCTGCGTTGCAACTCCTTGGAATGGGGCGCCTCGAAGCGTTGCACGAGGGGCCCTGCGAAGCAGGGATCGGGCAGCGCCGGGGATGCCGCGACCAAGCTCCCAAGTTCGTTTGTGGCGCCTGCATCCCGCTGCGGGGTCGCACCTTCCTCCGGAAGGCACTGCTCCGCCCTGCGCGGTCGCGCCATTCCGCGTCGTTGCGCCTTGCCCTGCACCCCAAAAACCGCACACTCCACCCCGTCCAACTACCGGATTTAGGTTCAATGTATGATTTTGTTGCAAATTTCCATCTTTCTGGTGCTTCGGTATGTCTCACGTACTGATTGGAGGAAAGCAAGGGCTGATTCAGGGTGATATATTCGGAGAAAGCACACAAATTGAAGACTTGGAACAAGGTTGGTCCTGGGCATTCAGTCAATGTTGCCCATGTGCCTGTGCAATTTGACGGTATCCCTGCTTTTTTTTCGCATTCGAAGGTTGAGAAATTCCACACTGACTGAAAATGCCATTGCAAAATAAATATAGCCTTTCGGGACGTGTACGTCGAAACCTTCGGCTATCAGCGTCACCCCTACCAATATCAGGAAAGAAAGCGCAAGAATCTTGATGGTCGGATGGGCTTCTACAAAATCACCTATGGGCTTGGCCGCCATCAGCATAACCAGCACCGCCAGAATAATGGCGATTGCCATCAAGGTAATATGCTCAACCAGACCAACAGCGGTTATGACTGAATCCAGCGAGAATATAATATCAAGTATGGCGATTTGCAGCAGTACGGTTCCCATGCTGGCGGCGACAATCGTCTTCCCGCTTTCTTCTACGCCTTCGAGGCTGTTGTGTATTTCATAAGTGGCTTTGTAGAGCAGAAATAGACCTCCTCCGATTAGTACGACATCCCGCCCTGAAACTGAATTGCCGAATAAGGTAAACCAGGGCTTGGTTAACCCCATCACCCACGAAATCGAGAATAGCAAACCAAGGCGAGTAATCATGGCAAGGCCAAGACCCATCCTTCTCGCGAAATTACGCTGAGCTTCGGGAAGACGGCCTACCAGAATCGAGATGAAAATAATGTTGTCTATGCCCAGGACAATTTCCAGCGCAGTTAACGTGGTTAACGCTATCCACGCTTCCGGACTAGTCAGCCATTCAAACATCGGTTTCTTCCATTTTCAACTTATCCCGTCAGTATCTACTTTAATTTGAACGCCTCCAATACGGGTTTCCGCTCTTTTAACACCCGACGTTCGTCATAAAGCTTCTTTTTGGATTACTGAGCTGGGTTTCGCGGATCGCGATGAGGAACACTTATGCAGCGATAATGGGGAAATGCCGCTGTTTTCAGCTTTTATTTTATCACGCCCAGGCTCACGGCGAACCAGCAATGGGGGTCGGTCCAGGTATGTTCCAACTGGAAACCGCCGTGCTGGAGCAAGTCCCCCAAGCGCTCCAAGGTGTATTTATAGCTGTTTTCCGTATGAATACGCTCACCTTGACCGAATTGTATTGTCATATCAAGGGCATCGACTCTGATTGACTGGGAACGCGCGCTTTCCAGATGCAGTTCGATCCGCGATGCCGCCTCATTCCAGAACGATACATGGTGAAACGCGTCGGGCTCAAAATGGCCGCCAAGTTCGCGATTGATACGGACGAGAAGATTTTTATTGAACGAAGCGGTTATTCCCGCGCTGTCATTATATGCCGCCTGCATGACATCGCTATCCTTCACGAGATCGGCCCCGAGCAACAGCTGATCTCCACTTGACAGGTGCTGCGCGACATTTTGCAGCAGGGTGATGGCGTCGTCATGTTCCAGGTTGCCGATGCTCGAACCGATGTACAAAACCAGGCGTGGCCGGGCTTGCAGTTCGAGAAACGTCAGGTCTTCAAAATCCCCAATCTGGGGATGCACATTCACCGCCTGTAATTCTTTTTCCACTTCGTCTTTCGCCAACTGCAGTGCAGCATCGGATACATCGAGGGGGAAGTAATTTACGCTGAATTGCCGCCGCAGCAATGAACGCAACAGAATGCGCGTCTTGGTGGCAGTGCCGGCACCGAGTTCGCCGACAGAAACGTTTTTGCCAAGCCGGTCGCATATTTCGTCTGCGTGAGTCATCAATATGGTGGCTTCTGTCCGTGTCGGGTAATACTCGGGCAAGCACGTGATTTGCTCGAACAGGGCCGAACCTTGTGCATCATAGAGCAGCTTCGGTGGCAGGCTTTTGGGTGTGCGGGAAAGGCCCTCCAGCACGTCCCCGGCAATTTCAGGGACCGGAATCGACGCCGGAATCGGTACTCGCTTCAATTGTTCGGGCCTGATCATAGGCTAGCTCCATCATGAGCCAACCGTATGCCGGAGAACTGCCAGCGCATCTGTGGAAGAAAAAAGTTGCGGTAAGATTTACGTATATGCGATTCAGGCGTAACGCAGGAGCCGCCGCGTAAAACCATTTGGTTACACATGAACTTGCCGTTGTATTCGCCTTCCGCGCCTTCGGGCGAGCAATAACCCGGATAAGCGGAGTAAGAACTCGAGGTCCATTCCCATGTGTCTCCAAAGATCTGTTGCAGGTCCCCCTGTTGTGCCGCCTGAGCAGCCGGCCTGGGATGATAGCTTTCGCTTTCCAGCAGATTCCCGGATATTCTGGCGGCGTTCCTGATGGAACCGGCGGCAACCTCCCATTCGAACTCCGTGGGCAAGCGCGCACCCGCCCATCGGGCAAATGCATCAGCTTCGTAAAAGCTCACGTGGCATACCGGTTCGGCGGGGTTTAACGGCAGCATGCCCCGGCACGTGAACTGCGTCCAGTCATTCCCTGCCTGTTCCCAGTAGAGCGGCGCGGTCCATCCGTTCTCGCAAACGTGATCCCATGCATCCGAGAGCCACAATTCCGGACGGCTATAACCTCCATCGGCCATGAAGGCCAGGTATTCCTTATTGGTAACCAGCCGGGATGCAATACGGAATGGGTTTATATAGGTGTAATGCCGAGGTAATTCGTTATCAAATGCAAAGCCGCATGAATCATGCCCAACTTCATGAATACCGCCATCGAAACAACACCACGCCAACGGTGGGGCAGCAGAAGCTTCAACAATGCGAACCTGGGCTGGCTGATAACAGGGCCGCAAGGGGTTGACCCAGAAATGCATGTTTGATATCGGTTACGATTAACTCCTGATGTTGCTGCTCATGGTTCAATCCCAGTTCGAGCAATCGCAAAACCTCGACAGAAGCGCCACGATGGAGCAGTTCATGGATGCTGTTATCAACGTGGGCACGATAAAGGCGAACCTGATCAAGGTTCGGGCGGGAGAGCGTTCCACGTATGGTGCGATGGGGATGCCCTCCCAGTCGCTTGTAGTATGAATTAAACAGGAAGCCGAACCGCGCATCGAACGGAGCATAACCTTGCATATGCGGCATCAGGATAAATGCTTCGAAGAACCACGTCGTATGCGCGATGTGCCACTTTGCCGGACTTGCGTCAGGCATGGATTGAACCATCTGATCCTCTGGCGAAAGCGTTTCCACGAGCTTCAGCGTTTGGTTTCGAACTTCGTCGTATTGCTCAAGCCACTTGCGCGATAGCGAAGATTCGGTGTGTCGACTGGAAGTTCCCGGCATGGTTATCTCATGTTCTAGTTAGTTGAATACTGGTAATCATCTCGAATTGAGGCTCGAGATTAGTCCTGTCATGGATTTTCCATAAACTTGGATGCACGCTCTGTGCGCTGTCAGACATACGATGCCAGCATGGCACATGCTGCTTCGCATCGTCGTGAATTTCTTGTCGATGCGCAGAAAAAAGCCGACTTTGTACGTTACCGCACTGACCCCATTTCGCTGCTGAAGCATCCTGTACCCGTCTGAAGCGCTTCAGAAATTAAATCGGAGCGAACAGGGATGAAATAAGGGCATCAAGACGAAGCATTAAGATTTACCTACTTTTACAGGAGACAGACCATGAGCTACGAAGATCGCGATACTTACGGCATGTACAAAAGCGAGACGTACAAAAGCTATGACGAGAAGGGACCGGGTCCTCGCCTGATGGGGGCCGACACCCTCATCGGAGAAGATGTGTATAACCACAAAGATGAAGACCTGGGTGACATCAAGGAAATCATGCTGGATATGAACAACGGCAAAATCGCTTACGCGGTATTGTCATTCGGCGGATTCATGGGCATTGCCAACAAGCTCTTCGCTGTGCCCTGGAATGCGCTGAAGCTGGATACCGAGAACAAGCGCTTCATACTCAACGTGGATAAGGAACGTCTTGAAAGCGCACCGGGATTCGATAAGGATAATTGGCCCGATATGGCTGACCCGACCTGGCAGAGCACAATCCATTCCTATTACGGAACAAAGTCATACACTGACACAAGCTACACGGACACAAAATCCACCAAGGATTACACGACGCCAGCCCATAAAAACAACGAAAGAATCATACCGGTCGCGCCCGTTGGCACCGATCATGTCAAACACGACGTGGACTGACCAAGTAAAAAGGGCAGCCGGGGCAAGATATTCGTTCACATATAACTACATATCTCGCTATTCGGCTGGACCGGGAATTGAGCGATACAAAATGAGAGGCAAGTTATCTTGCCTCTCTTGTTTTATATAGCTCTACCTTCCACCAGGCTGGTAATAGTCGAAGGACATCGGGACGTGTAAACCTGTCGTCAATAAGGTAAATAACGCCTTGGTC
The DNA here is from genome assembly GCA_963831395.1 of uncultured beta proteobacterium. Taxonomy (GTDB): domain Bacteria; phylum Pseudomonadota; class Gammaproteobacteria; order Burkholderiales; family Nitrosomonadaceae; genus Nitrosospira. The sequence continues at coordinate 69,392 of CAWHQD010000052.1, read as the reverse complement.
CAGGTGGTGCGGATTACGCGTCCTGCGGCTTGTACCACCTTTTGTATGCCTGGAAAGAGATAAGTGTAGTCGTGGCCAGCCTTGAAGGCCGCGTTGCATGCGCTGCTTGATTTGCTCATTGACAGGATTGATCTGCGGTAGCCCGAGTGTCGCGATAAAGGCCCCCGTCAGGCGCTTGCCGGGGAGGTCGACGCCTTCGGCAAAGGATCCGCCCAGCACCGCAAATCCTATCCCCTGTCCCGCTGGGGTGAAGCGTGCCAGAAAGTCCGCCTTCTCAACCTCTTCCATTCCACGCGTTTGCTCCCAGATGGGAATTTCCGGATATCTTGCCCTGAACAACAGAGTGACCATCCGCAAGTAGTCGAAGCTGCTGAAGAATGCCAGATAATTTCCAGGTTTTGTTTTATATTGCCGGGCTATCAAATCAGCAATAGGCGAAACAGAACGTTCGCGATGCTGATAACGGGTAGAGATGTCACTGACGACCTGTACTGACAATTGCTCGGCTTTGAATGGCGATTCCACGTCTATCCATGCAGCGTTCCCCGGCAGGCCCAGCGTATCGCCGTAGAAACGCCACGGTGTCAATGTGGCGGAAAATAACGCCGTTGACTGAGCGGCCGCAAAACGCGGCGCCAGAAAGGGCGCAGGAATAATATTTCTGAGACAGAGCACTGCGCCGGACCGAGTATTTTTTACGATGCTGTTTACAAGGCTCTTTTCAGGATTTCTCATCACCTTTGTTATATCGAACAGCGAGTGCTCATCAAACAACTCGCTCACGCGGCAGAAGTGCAAGGCATCGAAGTAGAAGCGTTGCAGTTCCCGGTTTATGCCCGTCGGGTTGTCGGTCAGATAATCCGTGATCGCGGTAATCGTTTGCTGTAATGCGGTAATGAATTTATCAGGTAAAGCGGAATAAACCTGGTAAGCCTGTTCCTGATCCTTGTGCAATTCATTCCAGCGGCGATTGGCGCGATCAAGAATCTTCTTGAGCGCCATCGGCGCCGAACGCCGCATCGCTTTAAAAGCTGCCTGATCCAGTTCCGCCGTATACATCTTTCGTCCGCGCTCCAGCAGGTTGTGTGCCTCGTCCACCAAAACGGTGACGCGCCACTGATTGGCGCTGGCCAACCCGTATAGCATCGCGCTCAGATCAAAGTAGTGGTTGTAGTCGCCCACGACTACGTCACACCAGCGGACTAAATCCTGGCCGAGATAGTAGGGACAAACCTGATGCTTTCTGGCGACGGCGCGTAGTACATCCTTATTCAATACAGCCCCGTCTCCGCCTTCCATCGAGCTAATCGCCAGCGCAGCGGTTCTTGCCTGCGGCAAACGGTCATAAAACCCGCTTGCCAAGGGGCAGGAGTCACCGTGACAGGCTTTATCGGGATGTTCGCACGCCTTATCCCTTGCTACCAGTTCAAGCACTCGTAGCGGTAATGCCGGTTCCTTGTTTTTAATTAACGTGAGTGCGTCGAGCGCAAGTTTGCGGCCCGACGTCTTCGCCGTCAGGTAAAAAATCTTGTCCAGTTCCTGCTGGGGGCAGGCCTTCAAAAGAGGGAATATGGTGCCGATTGTCTTGCCTATGCCAGTGGGCGCCTGTGCGATAAGGCAGCGGCCTGCTGTGGCCGTCTTGTACACAGCCTCAGCCAGTGGACGTTGGCCCTGGCGGAAGGATGGATGGGGGAAGCGCAGGGAATTTAACGCTTCATTCCTCATCGTGCGGTGAGCCAGTTCCTGTTCGGCCCAACTCAGAAAGCGTTCGCACCGGCTTTCGAAGTACTGCTTGAGCGAACCGGCGTCGTAGGTCTCGCTCAGCAGCGTTTCTTTCTTGCTGACGATATCGAAATACACCAGCGCCAGATGAATTTGGGTTAGATCCAGCTTCTGGCAGAGCAGCCATCCATAAATTTTGACCTGCGCCCAATGCAGTTGACGATGATTGTCCGGCATGGCGCCGAGATCGCCTCGAAAAGTCTTGATCTCTTCGACCTGATTCTGAACCGGGTCAAAACCGTCTGCCCGGCCGCGGATGAGCAAGTGTTTATATTCGCCCGTCAGGCTCACTTCCCTTTGGTAATTGGCCGGGCGGCGCGACGTGACGACCCCATGCCCGGCAATGCCTTCCTGCGCGGAAGGTGCGGGGGTGAAGCGCAGATCGAGATCGCCTTGTTTCGCGGTGAATTCGCATAATGCACGAACGGATACTGTGTATTTCATACGGTGCTGTGGATCAAGCTCTGGGTCAACCTTATGCCCTACTGCACTTGCCAGATCAGCCGACTTACGATCGGTTGCCACTGTTGGGCGAGTGGCTCATCGGTGCGTTACGTAATCAAACTTACTGGACGGTATTTCCGAATTATGGATTTGAGGGTAGACAATAATAATGGCGAATTACATGGCTGCCTACCTTGAGAACAAGGAGAATAGCGACAAGAACGTAACGTCCTTCACGCCGAACTTGAGACGTTCTTCTTCGCGTCAATTCCCGCCCTACAGCCCTCGCAAGTTCCGCTTCGATTTCATTCAACGGGCGGCAGACTCACATCTCCACAGGCGCGCGGTTTGGTCCTCGCTTGCGGTCACCACCGTCTTGCCATCGGGAGAAAATTGCGCGCTCGATACCCAATCCTCATGGCCGCGCAAGACGTGCAGTTCCCTCCCGGTTGCCACATCCCACAGGCGCGCGGTTTGGTCCGCAGCTTGCGGTCACCACCGTCTTGCCATCGGGAGAAAATTGCGCACTCGATACCCAACCCTCATGGCCGCGCAAGACGTGCAGTTCCCGCCGGTTGCCACATCCCACAGGCGCGCGGTTTGATCCCCGCTTGCGGTCACCACCGTCTTGCCATCGGGAGAAAATTGCGCGCTCTATACCCGATCCTCATGGCCGCGCAAGACGTGCAGTTCCCTGCCGGCTGCCACATCCCACAGGCGCGCGGTCTTGTCCCAGCTTGCGGTCACCACCGTCTTGCCATCGGGAGAAAATTGCGCGCTCAATACCGAACCCTCATGGCCGCGCAAGACGTGCAGTTCCCTGCCGGTTGCCACATCCCACAGGCGCGCGGTTTTGTCCCAGCTTGCGGTCACCACCGTCTTGCCATCGGGAGAAAATTGCGCGCTCTATACCGCATCCCTCATGGCCGCGCAAGACCTGCAGTTCCCTGCCGGTTGCCACATCCCACAGGCGCGCGGTCTTGATCCCAGCTTGCGGTCACCACCGTCTTGCCATCGGGAGAAAATTGCGCGCTCAATACCAGATCCTCATGGCCGCGCAAGACGTGCAGTTCCCGGCCGGTTGCCGCATCCCACAGGCGCGCGGTCTTGTCCCCGCTTGCGGTCACCACCGTCTTGCCGTCGGGAGAAAATTGCGCGCTCGATACCCAACTCTTCATGGCCGCGCAAGACGTGCAGTTCCCGGCCGGTTGCCGCATCCCACAGGCGCGCGGTCTTGTCCCCGCTTGCGGTCACCACCGTCTTGCCATCGGGAGAAAATTGCGCGCTCGATACCGCATCCTCATGGCCGCGCAAGACGTGCAGTTCCCGGCCGGTTGCCGCATCCCACAGGCGCGCGGTCTTGATCCCCGCTTGCGGTCACCACCGTCTTGCCATCGGCGAGAAAATTGCGCGCTCGATACCCGATCCTCATGGCCGCGCAAGACGTGCAGTTCCCTGCCGGTTGCCGCATCCCACAGGCGCGCGGTCTTGTCCTCGCTTGCGGTCACCACCGTCTTGCCATCGGCAGAAAATTGCGCGCTCGATACCGCGATCCTCATGGCCGCGCAAGACGTGCAGTTCCCTGCCGCTTGCCGCATCCCACAGGCGCGCGGTTTGATCCCCGCTTGCGGTCACCACCGTCTTGCCATCGGGAGAAAATTGCGCGCTCTATACCGGTCCTCATGGCCGCGCAAGACGTGCAGTTCCCGGCCGGCTGCCGCATCCCACAGGCGCGCGGTTTGATCCCCGCTTGCGGTCACCACCGTCTTGCCATCGGCGAGAAAATTGCGCGCTCGATACCCATTCCTCATGGCCGCGCAAGACGTGCAGTTCCCTGCCCGGTTGCCGCATCCCACAGGCGCGCGGTTTGATCCTCGCTTGCGGTCACCACCGTCTTGCCATCGGGAGAAAATTGCGCGCTCTATACCCGGTTCCTCATGGCCGCGCAAGACGTGCAGTTCCCTGCCCGGTTGCCGCATCCCACAGGCGCGCGGTCTTGTCCCCGCTTGCGGTCACCACCGTCTTGCCATCGGGAGAAAATTGCGCGCTCGATACCCGACTCTCATGGCCGCGCAAGACCTGCAGTTCCCTGCCCGGTTGCCACATCCCACAGGCGCGCGGTCTTGTCCCCGCTTGCGGTCACCACCGTCTTGCCATCGGGAGAAAATTGCGCGCTCTATACCCGATCCTCATGGCCGCGCAAGACCTGCAGTTCCCTCCCGGTTGCCACATCCCACAGGCGCGCGGTCTTGTCCACGCTTGCGGTCACCACCGTCTTGCCATCGGGAGAAAATTGCGCGCTCGATACCGTATCCTCATGGCCGCGCAGTACGCTTCTATAGGTATAATTAGCCCGTGCATATCGAATGAATGAATCAGCCCTTGGAATTGCGCTGATACGTCGTGCTGCCAAGGCGAGCAATACACTCTGGTCCGGGTTGTTTTTAGCAAGATTCTCCGCCATGGCCAATAACTCGCCCGCAAGTGCGTCCTTTCGCTGGTCGTTCGCCCACCAAGCGACCGCTGCCGCCATCAGAAAAAAAAGCATTGCAAGCCCAAAGCCTGCGGTGGCAATACGGGTTTTGCGGCGGCTTGCCGCGGCGAAAGTTTCCGCCTGCTGGCGGCCTTTTTCAGCCTGAAGCTTTTCGGCTGCGGCTCGCTCCGCTGTTTCGCGTTGTAGTTTTGCCTCCAGCTCCAGCCTTCGCGTTTCCGCCTCTCTGATTTCACGTTGCTGGCGCTCGCTTTCCGATTTGATCTGTTCCAACGGTTGAGGCTTGCTTCAATATAGCTATCGACCAGCTTATAGGTGACGTCGCCTGCATAACGGCTGGCCCAGAGATGCGGATTAGCGCGACCGCGTACCCGCGCATGCCAGCGCTGCGCGCGCTCGCAGTCATTTTCGTCCAGCCAGCCACCGCCTTCTTGTTGCCGGAGAGCGCGTTGTTGCCACTCCTTTAGCTCGGCCACATCCAGTTCTTCTTCCTTGAGCCACTGCTGGAATAGATGCCACTGGCGAAACAAGCTTTCGTGGCTGATATCGATGAGGGTTTCGTCACGAATCGCGTCCGTAGCGGGCGGAAGCAGAAAGCCGACGCCTTCAGCTCGGAAGGCGTTAATCACCGCTACTACATTATCTCGCTCTTGTTCCCCTGCTTGTTCGACAAGTTGGCGCAATTCCTGCGGGCGTCGCACGTCACGGCCTTCGCGCTGCTCTACCAGCGCCAGAAATAACTGGCGTGCAATGTTGCGCTGCTGCTGCGTGAGTCGCCTCGTATATTTCCGAGGCATGGTTGTCGATAGCAAATGACAGCATGGGACCTGGAGTGATATCGCTCAATGCCGAGTAGACCGCGCGGCGTACAAACGGTATTGAAATCGTTTCCTCGATACGGTTGCGTCCGTCCTGCTTTGCGTGATTCCACATGCGAAGTAAGGCATGTTCAAGCACAGGCAATTCGTCTTCACCACCCAGCGTATTTACCAAGCGGTTGACCATTACCGGGTCGATTTCACCCCCTACCAGCGCCAGCGGCGAGGCAATGATCGATTTGAGTTGGTCAGGGCCGAGCCGTGGTGTGAGGTAGATTCCACTATTGATCGCCTCGGGCAGGCCCAGAAATGCCACACAGTTGCCGAGAAAATCGGAGCGCATGGTCATCACGACATAAATCGGCATATCTTCCGAGGCCGAGCGCAGCAGCAACCTGATAAATGCTTCTGCCTCATCGATATTTATCTGACGGTAGCGGAAGATTTCCTCGAACTGGTCAACCACCAGCAGTAATGCTTCGTTAGCGAAAAGTTCGCGCTTTTGCCGGTATAGCTCGGTCAATGCCAGCGGGCTTCCTCTCAGGAATGAACTCAATGATGAGATAGAGGTTGCACGGTCATCGTTTTCGATCCACCGCTTGTCTTCGGTTAGCGCATGAGCCAGATTAGCAATGGGGCATTGCCGGGTTTGAGGATGTGGACATTCCAGCGATGGCCGGCAGAGGCCAGCGCGCCGCGGTGCAAGGCGGGAATGAGTCCGGCGCGCACCAGGGACGATTTGCCCGTGCCGGAAGCGCCGAATACCGAAATGAAGCGCTGGCTGGTTTCGAGTCTGGCGAGTAAATCCCTGATGTGGAGGTCGCGGCCAAAGAATAGCAGCGCTTCTTTCTCCGTAAAGGCGCGCAGCCCGACGTAAGGTGAGGGCAGGGCTATGGTAATGCGCTTCACTCTACAGTCCCCTGATAAACTCGACCAGGCCCTGCTCATACACCGGCACGACATCTTCGGATTCGATGCCAAAAACGCTCGCCACATCACCCTCATCCAGATAAACACCCCAGCGCGACAATCCAAGATGAGCATCTGCAATCTGGTTGAGAAAGAACACCAGCCGGTTGTAGGCGGTTGCGTATTTTCCCCGATCTGTATAAATCGTCATGCCCGGCCCGGCACGGCCGCAGTATTTCCCTGATATCTATGCCATTGTTACCTAGTGGCGCACTGGCTGGAAGGCTTCGAATATCGCAGTTCTCCTGTTTTATAATGGCCCGCAGCTTTTGATTCAATTCGGGTTGACTGGCGAGATCATCAATAAAAACAAGCTTTTTGCCCGGCTTGGGAGCTGAGTGAAACTGTGGCTGATGTCTGCTTTCAGCTTTTCCCGCTTTGCCTTCTCGATACGCAGCCGCTCGATCACCTCTGCCTTGAAACTGGCGAGATTAGTGGCTCGGAGGAATTCGGTTTCGAACAATCGGGCATGCGCCGGATCGGTAATCTGCCCAGGTTCCGGCAGATTCTCGCACCATTGCATGATTGGCTTGTTTGCGGCTATGGCACGTTGAAATTGAAGTTGTGGCAATGGAGCGGTGAAACCCTTACCTTTTCGGCCTGGGGTCATGGAGAGCAATTGGACGAATAATTCACTTCGCCTGAGATCTTCCCCAATTGCAGCGTTAAATTCCTGAGAGGTCAAACCAACATAATCGCCGTCTGGCAATACTTGTATGCCTTCCGGCTCCAACGCTATTTTGACTGCATTGCGCTGGGCCTCGAGATCTTCAGTGACATCCGCGAGAAGGATCGTTGCAAGATGGGGTGGAGTTGACTTTCCAGTTGGCTCCGCCGCGATTTCGGGTAACTGCTTGGCTCCAGCCGGCGCCAGTGCCCCCTTCTGTGCGCGAAGACGCGCATCAATCGCATTGCGTAGTTCATTCAGCATATTCCAGTAGTGTATTTCGCCTTCAGCGCCACTTTCTCTGGGTGTTGGATAGCCGGATAAGATGGGGGAAGCGACAGTGGCCTGGTTTATGCCAGAACTTGGCATGAATCAGCCGCTTGCGAATTCGGTCGATATTCGGGGGCGCGCCAGTTAACTCATCATAGGGAAAAAGCTCGACAACGAAAACATCAGCTGGTTTTTCGGGATCGTTTGAGTGAGCCTGGATAAAATGCTCCAGCTCCCTACCGCACCATTCGGAGTCGATGTAGTTTTGTGAGAGGAGCAATACCAGCAGTTTGCTTTTTTCCACTTTGGTGATCAGATCATCGCTGAATTCGTCGCCGGGCTTGAGCTGGTGATCAATGAAGAGATTTTTTTTGCGGACATTGGGTCCTGATATTCAAATTACGAGCAAGCGAAGTGACCCAGCCAGATCTTGGCCGAAGAATTGTCCGGGAATTCGTTATCCGCATGGGCATAGCTGATAAAAACGTCGAAGCCCGAATCTGACGGCACATCGCCTCCCAATACTAATCGCAACGATTTTAAGTATAGGAGAATTCAAATCGGATCAATGCAGTATTCACATCAATAGAACCTATTCATGAGCGAGCAGATCGCGTAGGCCTTCTGATCGCGAAGGGAGGAAAACTTTTGACCTGGTTTGTTCGTCTCTATGCGGCTGGTTGTAACTGCTAAACTCAGGCAAATGCACCCCATCCCCTACTGGCGCCTTTCCGGCTTTTATTTCTTCCATTTCGCTTTTATCGGCGCCTTTGCCCCTTACTGGAGCCTTTACCTCAAATCCCTTTCCTTTGGCGCTTTCCAGATCGGCGTGCTCATGTCGCTGTTGCATGTGACGCGTATATTCGCGCCGGCTGCATGGGGCTGGCTTGCCGACTATACCGGTAAACGGCTGCTGATCGTCCGATGGGCCGCAGTTACGGGATTGATAAGTTACTGCGGATTTTTTTTTGGCGAGTCGTTTGCCTGGATATTCGTGATCATGGCGCTGATGAGTTTTTTCTGGAGCGCATCGTTGCCATTGATCGAGGCGACCACGCTTTCTTATCTGGGCGAGAGCACCTCAAAGTATGGACGTATTCGAGTTTGGGGTTCGGTAGGATTCATTTTCGCGGTAACGGGTATCGGCTACCTGCTGGATGCTACGGATATCGGCTCGTTATTGTGGGCAGTGCTTGGGTTCAAGCTGGGGATCGTGATTTTTTCTCGCCAGATTCCCGAGGCAGAAATAGTGGTTCATTCTGCAGATGGTCATTCCGTACGGCAAATATTCGAGCGGCCGGAAGTGCTGGCGTTTTTCGCGGCCTGCTTCTTGATGGCGCTTGCCCACGGTCCTTATTACACCTTTTATTCCATTTATCTGGTGGAGCACGGTTACAGCAAGAGTACGGTCGGATGGCTATGGGCCACCGGTGTAGCCTGCGAAATCGGCATATTTTTCCTGATGCCGCAGTTGATGCACCGATTTCGCCTTAAGCAGATCATGGCCTTCAGCTTGAGTTGTGCGATAGTCCGTTTTCTGATGATAGGCTGGGGAGTGGATTTGCCGGTCGTGATATTGCTGGCGCAAGTACTTCATGCAGCGACCTATGGCGCTCATCACGCTACATCCATGATGCTGGTGCATCAATTTTTTCGCGGACGGCATCAGGCCAAAGGACAGGCGCTCTACACCAGTCTTACATTCGGCCTCGGCGGCGCGGCCGGGGGAATATTCAGTGGTTATGCCTGGGAATGGCTGGGGCCGGGTCTGACATTTACGCTGAGCGCTGCCGCGGTTCTGCTTGGGTTGGCGTTGGTGATCTGGAAGATGAATGTCGAGACCGCGATTGTAACAAGCAGATTGTAACAAGCAAGAGGAGGTAGCGTTCTCAGCTGTTTCTCGGTGTCCGCGTTATGGGATAATCTCAGATTCCATCAGGATTTGAAGCTGGACTGAATTCGAGCTCACCAATATGCAAACGTTATACGACAAACTCTGGCAAAGCCATCTGGTACATGAGGAATCCGATAAGCCAGATGGCATGGCGCTGATCTATATCGATCGCCATCTTGTGCATGAAGTTACCAGCCCACAGGCGTTTGAGGGACTGAAACTGGCGGGACGCAAGCCGTGGCGGCTTGATTCGATTCTGGCCGTGGCGGACCATAACGTGCCCACAACCGGCCGTGCTCACGGCATCAGCGATCCAATATCACGTCTTCAGGTAGACACGCTTGACCAGAACTGCGAGGAACTGGGCATCACCGAATTCAGGATGAACGATCTGCGCCAGGGTATTGTTCACGTCATCGGTCCGGAGCAGGGCGCTACCCTGCCAGGCATGACAGTCGTATGCGGTGACTCGCATACCAGCACGCATGGTGCGTTTGCCTGTCTCGCTTTTGGTATAGGCACTTCGGAGGTGGAACATGTGCTCGCGACACAGTGCCTGCTGATGAAAAGAGCAAAAACGATGCAGGTTGCGGTCGAGGGCGAACTTGGCCACGGCGTGACTGCCAAGGACATCGCGCTCGCCGTCATTGGTGAGATCGGTACGGCGGGAGGCACGGGCTACGCAATCGAATTCACCGGTAGCGCCATACGGGCGCTTTCCATGGAAGGACGCATGACGCTTTGCAATATGGCCATCGAGGCGGGAGCGCGTGCCGGCATGGTGGCGGTGGACGATACCACTATTGAATATCTCGGCGGGCGGCCTTTTGCACCAAAAGGCGAGCGGTGGGAGAAGGCGGTTGCCTACTGGCGTACGCTGAAAACTGACGAGGGCGCAAGCTTCGACAAGATCGTATCGGTGGATGCGGCACAGGTCAAACCCCAGGTAACCTGGGGAACGTCTCCGGAAATGGTAACGACCATTGACGGAAGAGTGCCGGATCCGGCGCAGATTACCGATATCGTGAAGCGTCACGATATGGAGCGGGCTCTGAAATATATGGGACTTGTTCCCAACACGCCGATCAGTGAAATTCGCCCGGACAAGATATTCATCGGTTCCTGCACCAACGCGCGCATAGAAGATTTGCGGATCGCTGCGGAAGTAGTAAAAGGCCGGCATATTGCCGAGAACATCAAGCTCGCGATGGTCGTGCCGGGCTCCGGCCTGGTCAAGCATCAGGCAGAGCAGGAGGGGCTGGACAAGATATTTCGCGAAGCGGGATTTGAATGGCGCGAGCCGGGCTGTTCGATGTGCCTGGCGATGAATGATGACCGGCTGGAATCAGGGGAACGTTGTGCTTCTACTTCCAACCGTAACTTTGAAGGCAGGCAGGGCCCGGGAGGCCGCACTCATCTCGTGAGTCCAGCGATGGCCGCTGCGGCAGCAGTAGCGGGACATTTTGTGGATGTACGGAAAATATACTAGAATGTAAATGCAGCAAAGATGATTCTTTTTTAATATAAAGTAAAGGGGGTTGTAATGAGAATGCTAACGGTAATGGTCGCATTGATCGCCACTTTTGGTTTGTCTGCCTGTCATACCATTCAGGGAATGGGCAAGGATGTTCAGAGCGGCGGTGCGGCAGTGGAAGAATCCGCAAAATAGCTGCAAGGTAATTACTAGCTAGTGAAAAAGTTTGATTCATGCAAGGGATTGGTGGCGCCACTGGATCGCGCCAACATCGACACCGACGCCATCATTCCCAAGCAGTTTCTGAAATCCATCAAACGGTCCGGTTTCGGGCAGAATCTGTTCGATGAGTGGCGGTATCTCGATCACGGCGAGCCGGGGATGGATGCAACCCGGCGGAAGCTCAATCCCGATTTCATACTTAATCTACCCCGTTATCGCGGGGCGCAAATACTTCTAGCACGCGCAAATTTCGGCTGTGGTTCCAGCCGGGAACATGCGCCGTGGGCTCTCCAGGATTACGGCTTTCAGGTAATTATCGCACCCAGTTTTGCCGATATTTTTTTTAATAACTGCTTCAAAATCGGCCTGCTCCCCATCGTGCTCGATACCAATAAGGCCGATCAACTGTTCGGCGAGGTGGAGGCAACCGAGGGCTATCGATTGCTTGTTGATCTGGAGCATCAGTCGGTGACCACACCCAGCGGTGAATCTTTCTTTTTCGATATCGATCCTTTCCGCAAGCATAGCCTGTTGAATGGCCTGGATGAAATCGGGCTGACGTTGCAGCATGCGGACAAAATCAAGGCATTCGAGGAAAAGCATCGCGCAGCGCAACCCTGGCTGTTTGCGTGAAACATCGTTACCGGTCTGAAAGAGTTTTATGAAAATAGCAATTCTGGCCGGGGACGGTATCGGCCCGGAAATCGTTGCTCAAGCGGTACGAGTTCTTCAAGCATTGAGAAGTGACGGGCTGAAGTTTGAACTGGAACCGGGTTTACTGGGCGGATGCGCGGTAGAAGCCGCTGGCGAGCCGTTTCCAGAGGCAACACGCAAGCTTGTTGCCGATGCGGATGCGGTGATGCTGGGGGCTGTAGGAGGTCCGCAATATGACGCGCTCCCCCGTCGGCAGCGACCGGAACAAGGTTTGCTCAGCATAAGGAAAATGCTGAATCTGTTTGCAAATCTTCGCCCGGCGATACTGTATCCGGAGCTCGCGAATGCTTCGACGCTAAAGCCCGAGGTGGTGGCTGGCCTGGACATTCTCATCGTGCGCGAGTTGACCGGCGATATTTACTTCGGAGAGCCACGCGGTATTGAACGGCGGGACGGTCAACGTGTCGGTTACAATACCATGATATACAGCGAAGCCGAAATTCGGAGAATTGCCCATGTAGCTTTTCAGGCGGCGCGCAAGCGTAATCGCAGGCTTTGCTCGGTGGATAAGATGAATGTGCTCGAATGCACGCAATTGTGGCGCGATGTAGTGACCGAGACGGCAAAGGAATATCCCGACGTGGAGCTTTCGCACATGCTGGTGGATAACGCTGCGATGCAACTGGTACGCAACCCCAGGCAATTCGATGTGGTGGTGACGGGCAACATGTTCGGCGATATTCTGTCGGATGAGGCATCCATGCTGACCGGTTCAATCGGTATGTTGCCATCGGCGTCGCTGGACGACCGCAGCAAAGGGCTCTATGAGCCTATCCACGGCTCCGCCCCCGACATCGCGGGCAAGGATGTGGCTAACCCTCTGGCAACAATATTGTCAGCGGCAATGATGCTGCGATATACATTCGATGAGGAAGCGGCAGCCTCCCGCATTGAGAGTGCGGTAAAAAAAGTTCTGGCTCAGGGTTATCGGACCCAGGACATTTACGAACCGGGAACGAAAAAGGTCGGCACTGCGGCAATGGGCGACGCGGTTCTGGCGAATATATGAATATGGATCAGGCATGGAAGAGACCAGGAACCGTTATCCTGGAGAGAGGCGATCGATGAAACGAGTCGGGTTTATTGGCTGGCGCGGCATGGTAGGTTCAGTACTCATGCAGCGCATGCGGGAAGAGAATGATTTTGCCTTGGTTGAGCCGGCATTTTTTTCCACGTCCCAAAAGGGCGGAAAAGGTCCGGATATCGGCCAGGAAACGTCATCGCTCAAGGACGCGCATGATATAGATGAACTAAAATCGATGGACATCCTTGTTTCCTGTCAGGGTGGTGATTACACCAGCGCGATTTTCCCCAGGTTGCGCCAGGAGGGGTGGAAAGGTTACTGGATCGATGCGGCCTCAACATTGCGGATGGGGCAGGACGCGATCATCATACTCGACCCCGTCAACCGCCCGGTTATTGAACAGGCGCTGCACGATGGAGTAAAGAACTATATCGGTGGCAATTGCACGGTGAGCCTGATGCTGATGGCAGTTGGCGGCTTGTTCGAGGAAGACATGGTGGAGTGGATGAGCGCCATGACTTATCAGGCAGCTTCGGGCGCGGGCGCCCAGAACATGCGGGAGTTACTGCTGCAGATGGGCGAAGCGCATCGTGTGGCGAAGAATCTGCTGGACGATCCGGCCGCGGGCATACTTGACATTGACCGCGAGGTTGCGGGAACGCTGCGCGACGGCAGTTTTCCGACGGAGAATTTCGGCGTGCCGCTGGCAGGCAGTCTTATTCCCTGGATAGATAAGGATCTTGGCAATGGGCAGACGCGGGAAGAATGGAAAGGCCAGTCCGAGACGAACAAGATCCTGGGGCGTAGCGATCAGTCGATTCCCGTTGACGGCATATGCGTTCGTGTCGGTGCAATGCGATGTCATAGTCAGGCGCTGACCGTCAAGCTGAAGAAGGACGTCCCGCTGGATGAGATCGAGGATATTCTGGCAGCTTCCAACAGTTGGGTGCGGGTTATTCCCAACGAACGCGAGAGTACGTTAAGAGAATTAACCCCGGCCGCGGTTACCGGAAAGTTGACCATCCCGGTGGGCCGCTTGCGTAAGCTTGCGATGGGTGGAGAATATCTTTCGGCGTTCACGGTAGGCGATCAATTGTTGTGGGGTGCGGCGGAGCCATTGCGCAGAATGCTGAGAATCCTGGTGGAAGCCTGAGAGCCATAGGCGCCTTTTGCGCTCGCTGCGCGTTAAAGAGAAGCAAATAATCCGGGAGTTCTGCTAACCAGCGGTTCCTGTCGAGCGTTTTCTGCTCTTCCTCTCGGGGACATCTTTTCAACAATCCCAATTGAGCGTACGCTGATTACCGGGATTAATTGCTTGCCCGATTCCGGGGGGCGATAGTTCTTCTCGCCATGAACGAGGTTTGGCAAAAAACTTGCCGGTACGGTAAAAGACAAACTTCAGCAAAGCGCTACCCCCTGTTAATCCTGATACGTGTTCGTAATCCATACGCCTTCTTGAGAGTGTATCTGCCTGTGCGGAAGTTTGCTTCTAAAGCATGTTTACTTTTGATTGCGATTATGTCGCCAGGAATCGTATACGCTGCCGGATTGGGCAGATTAACCGTCAACTCTGCTCTGGGCCAACCGTTGAGCGCCGAAATCGATCTGGTAGCAGTCAAAAAAGAAGAGAAATCTTCTCTAACGGCCCGTCTCGCGTCAGAGAATACCTTCCGGCGGGCAAATGTAGATTACTTGCCCCTTCTCTCGACATTTAAAACGAGTATCGAAACTCATCCCGATGGACGCCTGTACGTCAGGATTATTTCTTCGCGGCCAATCGCTGAACCGTTACTGAATATGCTTGTTGAACTGAATTGGTCATCAGGACGATTATTGCGCGAATATACGGTTCTGCTCCCTTTACAGGAACAGGATGGGCATCCGCAGGCAAGGCCCGACAACTCAAACCGCCTCTCCTGCCGGTGCCAAAGCCGAATCGGCTGGCAGCAGGCCAGATTCATCAATCGGGCGAGATGGCAATTCTCCTCTACAGGATAAGTCCGCTTCGGGGCCAGCCTCGGTCAGCAAGACCGATACGGCTTATGGTCCCGTAAAGCCGGGAGATACGCTGGGCAGAATAGCGAAAAATATCGGTCTTCCCGCCGGGGTCAGTTTTAATCAGATGCTGGTGGCTTTGCAACGCGCGAATCGCGATGCTTTCTTCGGCAACAATATACACCAGCTTAAGGCAGGGCCGATTTTAAGAATACCGGATAATAATGAAATTCGTACGATAACCCCTGCGGAAGCCAACCAGGAAGTAAAAGTACAGACTGAGGATTGGCGCCGGCGCAGATTTGAAGACGTAGAAAGCGCGACAGAAGAACTGAATCAAATGTCAGTCGGAAAGATCGAGCGGCCCGCTGAGGTGTCGTCCGCTTCAGATCATGCGCCACCGCGAGAGATATTAAAGCTTTCCAGGGTCGAAGAGGCGCGCTATGCCGCAAAGAACGCAGGCAGTAATGTGGACGGGAGCGTAGATGGCAAGGTGAGCGGAAAGGAATCAAATGCGCAGAACCAGTTATATGCAATGGAAGAAGATGCCATAGCAAGGCATGGATCGCTTCGGGAAGCAGGTGAGCGCATTGCGTTGCTTGAGAAAAATATTGAGAAATTGCAGCGGCTGCTGGAGTTGAGAAATCCGGCACTCGCCGGCATGCAGAAGCGAGCCGAAGCTATCCGCCCTATCAAGTGGGATGCAGCCACATTGACTTCCTATCCCGCTTCAGCAGCCCGGCCTGTCTCCTTTCATACTGAAGCAAACACCGGAATAAATAACCCGGAAAACCACGAAGCATCAGAGATAGCTCTTTCAGGAGCAGACGAGCCGGTAGAAATAGCCAGACCGGTGCAATCAGCCTCGCTGCCGGCCCATCAATCAGTGCCTGATTCTAACCTCACGCCTGGAACACATATCAGGAACCTGGCCGACGACCTGGCGGCGAATGTAGAATACCTGGGTGGCGCGCTTGTCCTTCTGGTTACAGGTATAGTCGGTGTGTCCATGGCGCGCCGCACCAAGGAGGCGACCAGTGACAACGATAATACGTCCGCTTCCACCATCCACGCGCAGTCATCTAACCAAGCGGTTGCAGCCATCATGAGCCAGGAACTGTATAATGCTGCGGGAACGGATGGGATGGGCGCGGGAGGGGAAACTTATCCGGCGCGTCATGACACACGGACTGGGACTGCGAAAATTGCCAGAAAACGTTGTGCCAGGAGATTGCGCTCGGTCAGAGATACCCGGCGCACTCGCCAGTTCACCGGCGCATACTTCATTAGCGTCTATTCCTGCCGCCACCGAAGACCATGCGCTGGATGGGATCAAGTTGTGTATGGACAACATCCGGTTTGCGAGTTCGTCTACCGAATCGATAAAAAGTGGAGTCGTAGAACGTGGTCCTCGGTGGCATGAAATAGTTTCAGGGATTGACTTGGCCAGAGCTTATCAGGAAATGGGTGACAAGGATGCTGCGGCGCAAGCTCTTCAGCAAGTGATGCAGGAGGGTGACGCACAGCAGCAGGAAAGCGCAAGATTGGTATTGGCGAGACTCCACGATGCGGCTTCAGCGTAGCTCACAAGATTGAATTAATTTCTCTGCGGCGCCACGTCCACTCATGCACGCAATGTTCAATTCCCATATTTTCTTCCGGCAAATCTGCTTGGGAAGCCTCTGAATAATCCTCAAGTGAAATTCGGGATTACCATAACCATTGCGATGCCTGTGCTGTGAGAATCGCAATGGTGCTGGAGTACGATGGCAGTAACTTTTGCGGCTGGCAAAGCCAGCGATCCGGCGGTTCTGTGCAGGACGCGGTAGAAGCAGCGTTATCGAGAATCGCATGCAACAGTATCCGGGTAGTGACGGCGGGGCGTACCGATGCCGGCGTTCATGCTTCATATCAGGTTTTGCATTTCGACACCCAGGCACAGCGGCCAATGACCGCCTGGGTTCGCGGCGCCAATGCGCTGTTACCCGACAGCGTCGCCGTGCTGTGGGCATCGCAGATTTCCGATGAATTCCACGCTCGCTATTGCGCAACTGAACGATGCTATCTTTATCTTTTGTCGAATCATCCGTCCCGCCCCGGGCTTAATCGAGGCAAAGTTGGCTGGTTCCATCAGACTCTCGATCTTGAACTCATGCGGACCGCGGCGCAAACGCTGCTGGGCGAGCACGATTTCAGCGCCTTTCGCGCGGCTGAGTGCCAGGCGAAATCTCCCGTACGAAATCTGACAAAACTGGAAATCACACAGTTGGGTGACATTATTGTGTTTGAACTGCGCGCCAATGCGTTTCTCCATCACATGGTGCGCAATATTGTCGGCTGCCTCATTTATGTGGGCAAAGGAAAGTATCTCGCCGGAATGGATGGCCGCCCTGCTGAAAAGCGGTAAGCGTAGCGAAGCTGCGCCGACTTTTCCTGCCGCGGGGTTATACTTGACGGGAGTCAACTATGATGCCAAATGGAAGCTTCCTCCCTTTGTCGAGCCGCCGCTTGCGTCAGTTTTTCCGAGGACAAGCAGGCCTCGCTAATCGCTTTGTGATAAGCCAAGATGGAATTATGGGAATACCAGAGGTTGGGTCTATGTCCGTTCGAGTAAAAATTTGCGGTATAACGCGTATCGAGGATGCCTTGGCAGCAGTGCAGCTTGGCGCTGATGCCATTGGGCTCGTGTTCTGGAGGCAAAGCGCACGTTACATCACGCCCTCCAAAGCCCGCGAAATTATCGCTGCGCTACCGGCATTCGTTACCGTCGTGGGTGTGTATGTGGACCCGGACCGGAACTGGGTAGAAGAAACCTTATCAATGGCGGGTCCGGATTTGCTCCAATTTCATGGTAACGAGTCCCCGGAATTCTGCGGGCAATTTTCGCGGCCTTATATAAAGGCTGTGCGAGTCAGAGAGGGGGTAGATTTGCTACAATACGCAACCCGTTATGCTGGAGCCAGAGGCTTGCTGCTGGATACCTATATTGAAGGCGAGCCGGGCGGAACCGGGCATGCATTTGACTGGAGTTTGATTCCCTCACATTTACGGCTGCCGCTCATTCTTTCGGGGGGGCTGCATACTGGCAACATTTCAGAGGCGATTCAGCAGGCCAACCCTTGGGCGGTGGATGTGTCAAGCGGTGTCGAATCGGCCAAAGGTATCAAAGACGCGGAAAAAATTGCCGCTTTCATGCGAGGAGTCCGAACCAGTGAAAGTTTATGATCTTCCAGATAGCAGTGGGCACTTTGGCCCGTATGGGGGCGTATTTGTTGCTGAAACGCTCATTGCAGCGTTGGAGGAATTGCGCGCCCAGTACGATCGCTATCGTGAGGACGCCGATTTTCAGGCTGAATTTGCCTATGAGTTAAAGCACTACGTGGGACGGCCCAGCCCCATCTATCATGCAAAAAGATGGTCGGCCCATTTGGGCGGTGCGCAGATTCTGTTGAAGCGCGAAGACCTGAATCATACCGGCGCCCATAAAATCAACAATGCCATCGGACAAGCGCTCCTGGCCAGGCGCATGGGCAAGTCACGCGTCATCGCCGAGACGGGCGCCGGCCAGCATGGCGTTGCCACCGCTACGGTAGCCGCGCGCTACGGCATGAAATGCATTGTTTACATGGGCTCGGTGGACGTGGAACGCCAAGCCGCGAATGTCTACCGGATGAAGCTTCTGGGCGCCACCGTGGTTCCGGTCGAATCCGGTTCCCGAACATTGAAGGATGCGTTGAATGAGGCCATGCGCGACTGGGTGACCAATATCGGGGATACCTTTTATATCATTGGCACTGTGGCGGGACCGCATCCCTATCCGATGATGGTACGTGATTTTCAGGCAATCATAGGGCGGGAAGCAATTGTGCAGATGCAGGAAGAATATGGGCGCCAGCCGGATGCGCTGATCGCCTGCGTGGGCGGCGGATCAAACGCAATCGGCCTTTTTTACCCCTACCTGGACCGCGACATCCGCATGATCGGTGTGGAAGCGGCGGGCCGTGGAATCGAGAGCGGCCAGCACGCGGCTACTCTGACCACGGGAAGGCCGGGTGTATTGCACGGCAATCGCACCTATCTGATTCAGGATGAGAATGGCCAGATTATCGAAACCCACTCCATTTCGGCGGGCCTCGATTATCCAGGCGTCGGCCCGGAACACGCGTGGCTCAAGGACAGCAATCGTGCTGAATATATCGGAATAACCGACGACCAGGCGCTTGAAGCATTTCATGCCCTGTGCCATTACGAAGGGATCATACCGGCGCTGGAATCCAGCCATGCGCTGGCATATGCCGCTCAGCTTGCACCCACGCTCGCCAAGGACAAGCTGCTGCTGGTGAACCTTTCCGGGCGCGGAGACAAGGATATGGCCACCGTGGCGCACGCTTCCGATATCACCTTCTGACACCGCCACTCATGACCCGCATCACTACCGTTTTTGACAAACTGCGCCAGCAAAACAGGAAAGCACTGATTCCTTTCATTACCGCGGGTGACCCCGACCCTGCCTTGATGGTTCCACTGATGCATGAACTGGTGAAGGCGGGAGCTGACGTCATTGAGTTGGGGGTTCCGTTTTCCGATCCCATGGCTGATGGACCGACCATCCAGCGGTCTTCGGAACGGGCGCTCAAGTATGGCGTGGGTTTGAAAGATGTGCTGACCATGGTGGAGGAATTCAGAAAAGATGATGTTGCTACGCCGGTAGTGCTGATGGGCTATGCAAATCCGATAGAAGCGATGGGCTACGAGACATTTACGGCAAGAGCAAAAGCGTGCGGCGTGGATGGAGTATTGACAGTGGATTATCCGCCTGAAGAATCCGCGGAGTGGGTTGCGTATCTCAATCGCCAGCAAATTGACGCAATTTTTCTGCTTTCTCCCACTACTCCACAAGCGCGCGTCGAACAGGTGGCGAAAATGGCGCAGGGATATGTATATTATGTTTCACTGAAAGGCGTAACGGGTGCATCGAATCTTGACCTGCGCGATGTAGCCAGCAAATTGGCCCAGTTACGTTCCTGCATCTCCATTCCCATTGGCGTCGGTTTCGGCATACGCGACAGCATGACCGCGAAGGCAGTGGCGGGACTCGCCGACGCAGTCGTGATAGGTAGTCGCATTATCGAAGAAATAGAAAACTCAACCAGAGAAAACATGCTGTCAAATGTATATCGCCTGGTGAAAAGCCTCCGCAGCGCCATTGATGAATCCCAGCCCGAAACATTAGTCAGCCATCATTAACTTCCCCAACTTATGAGCTGGTTTCAGAAACTTCTTCCGCCGAAAATAAAGCGTAAGGAAAGCGGCGAAAAAAAAGCCGTGCCCGAAGGGCTGTGGAGCAAGTGCGCTTCCTGCGAAGCAGTGCTTTATTACTCTGACCTGGGAAATAATCTCAACGTCTGCCCCAAGTGCAATCATCACAACCGCATTTCTGCCCGGGTGCGCCTTGATTTATTCCTGGATGCGGAAGGCCGCCATGAGATTGGCCGTGAGGTTCAGTCGCTTGACCCGCTTAAATTCAAGGACAGCAAACGCTACGTTGATCGGCTGTCGGAGGCAAAAAAAGATACCGATGAAGACGACGCTCTGGTGGTGATGCAAGGCAGCGTCAAAACCATACCCCTGGTTGCAGCGGCATTCGAATTCGGGTTTATGGGCGGCTCGATGGGCTCGGTGGTGGGTGAGCGCTTTGCACGCGGAGTCCAGACCTGCCTTGAGCAGCGCGTGGCCTTTGTATGTTTCTCTGCCAGCGGGGGGGCGCGTATGCAGGAAGGCTTGCTATCATTAATGCAAATGGCCAAAACAACGGCGGTGCTTACCCGGTTGGGTCAGGAACGGCTGCCGTTTATCTCTGTGCTGACAGATCCCACCATGGGTGGAGTATCGGCCAGCTTTGCCTTTATCGGTGACGTGGTAATTGCTGAGCCAGGCGCCCTCATCGGATTCGCAGGGCCACGCGTTATCGAGCAGACGGTGCGGCAAACCCTGCCGGAAGGATTTCAACGCGCGGAATTCCTGCTGGAACACGGAGCGATAGACATGATAGTAGACCGCCGGCGCATGCGAGACAAGATCGCCAATCTCTGCACCTTACTGATGCGCACCTCTCCGCCGTCATCTTGACGTTTCTTTGCGTTCAGACCGGAGTGCGAGGATGGTAGAAGACGAACTCCATCCGGAATCCAGAACACTTTCCGACTGGTTGCTCCAACTCGAACGTATCCATCCCAAGACTATCGAGATGGGACTGGAGCGAATAGACCGTGTCCGGGCCGAGCTGGATCTCGTGCCTTCCTTTCCCATCATTACGGTCGGGGGAACCAATGGCAAAGGGTCGTCATGCGCCATGATGGAGGCGATTCTGAGCCATGCCGGATATCGTGTGGGTTGTTATACGTCACCGCATTTATTGCGTTATAACGAGCGGGTGCGAATAGGCCGGCAGGAAGCGAGCGACGACGAGTTGTGCAATACGTTCCGGGCTGTGGAGTCCGCCCGCATCAGGAGCGGTGTTTCCCTGACTTATTTCGAGTTTGGCACGCTGGCGGCAATGGAACTGTTCATCCGGGCCGAAGTGGATATAGCGATTCTGGAGGTGGGACTGGGCGGACGTTTGGACGCGGTCAATATTTTTGACGCCGATTGTGCCGTACTCACCAGTGTGGATTTCGATCATATGGATTACCTGGGCAATACCCGTGAGGAAATTGGATGGGAAAAGGCCGGGATTTTCAGAGGCGGGAAGGCTGCTGTGTGCGCGGAGCCTGATATCCCTGCCAGCGTGCGTAATCATGCTAAGGCGATCGGTGCAAATTTAATGCATATTGGTGAACAGTTCGGGTACTCAAGCAATGCCGACGCATCCGCCTGGAGTTATTGGGGAAGCGGAGGAAAACGTCATTCGCTTCCCTATCCCGCCCTGCGAGGAGCTTATCAGCTGCTTAACGCCAGTGCCAGTCTGGCTGCGCTGGATACTGTCAGGGATAGGCTGCCGATTACCATGAGTGATATACGCCAGGGTTTACTGGACGTGGCATGGCCAGGACGATTTCAGGTTTTGCCCGGGCGGCCCGTCACGGTGCTGGATGTGGCCCACAATCCAGGCGCCGCACGTGCTCTGGCCAGCAGTCTCGACAGCATGGGGCGCTATCGGAAAACCTATGCTGTATTCGCGATGCTTAAGGATAAGGATATCGCCGGTGTGGCGCGGACACTCGCCGCGAGGGTGGATATATGGTTGATAGCAGGCATCAGCGCGCCACGGGGCGCCTCGGCCGATGAAGTGATACGGGTACTGGAAGAGGCAGGTATTGGGAAAGAGGGGCCAGGAGGGGGAGGAGAGAAAACAATTCTCGGTTTTTCCGATCCTGCCGCAGCCTATGCATTTGCCTGTGAACAGGTCAGCCGAAATGACAAGGGAAATGATAGAATCTGCGTTTTCGGCTCGTTCCATACTGTGGCCGAGGTATTACAGTATCGGACCGCGGTTGAGCACGGTTAGAATCATATGGCAAAGACCGTCAGCGAAGAAGAAATTCAGTTAAGGAAGCGCGCCAGGAGACGCCTTGTCGGTGCTATTACCCTGGTGATCGCAGCAATTGTCATTTTGCCCATGGTGCTTGATAGCAAGCCCGAGCAGCGAAGTCACGAGATTGACATTCGCATACCATCGGAAGACTCGGTGGGCGAACTCGCCCCCGAAGCCGCTCCCGGCGCTCCCCTCACTGAGGCACAGGTTACGCTATCCCTGAAAGACCTGCAACTGGAATACAGCAGGAAGACCAAAGCGCATCCCAGCCCAACCGCTCAATCTGTGAAAAACCCCGTGGAGAAGCGGGATGCCGTTTCGGAAACCGAAGGGCGAACTCCGGACCCCAAGGCCCCCAAGGTCGAATCAACCGGCAAAACTTCGGAGCCTGCAGTTGACGCGGATCTGTTTGTCGTGCAATTAGGCGCTTTTTCCAACCCCGCGAAGGCCCGACAACAGCTGCGAAGCCTGATGTCGAAGGATATCAAGGCACAGCCGGAAGCCAAGGCCTATACTGAAACACTCAAGTCCGACAAGGGGGACATAACGCGTGTGCGCGTTGGTCCTTTCCGCACACGTGAAGAAGCAGAGAGTACACGCGAGACACTGAAGAGCTTGGGATTCGAAGGCGTAGTGACAGAGAAAGGGCCATGACGAGATTACCGAACAGCAAGCAGCGCTTCGTAATTTTTTGTGTTTACGGATGACTTGACTATCTTCGATTACTCCGTTCTTGCCATACTCGTCTTATCGATTTTGCTGAGTATGGTACGGGGTGTGGTGCGCGAGGTATTATCGCTGGCTGGCTGGGTAGTTGCCTTCATGGTGGCGAACTCATTTGCAGCCGGGTTTGCGCCCCTGCTCCCTTCCAGCATCTCGGGCGAATCGCTGCGTTTATTGCTGGCCTTTGCCGCGTTGTTTCTCTCATCATTGCTGGCAATGGGCCTGATTACCATGTTGATATCGGCTTTGGTAAAAACCGTAGGGCTCGGGTTTGCGGACAGATTCATGGGGTCGCTGTTCGGTTTTGCCCGTGGATTACTGGTGGTGTTATTAATGGTGCTGGCCGCCGGATTCACAGCGCTGCCGCAGGAACCGTTCTGGAAGAAGGCCATGCTGAGCAAGCCTTTGGAAATGGCGGCGATGATGGTTATACCCTGGCTGCCGGGAGATTTATCGAAGCGCATCAGTTATGTGAAAACTGAGGCGTGAATAATGAGGGATGATTTATAAGTAAAGGAAAGGCTGGCAGAAAAAATACATTTTTCCTTGCCGGATGAAACATTCTGAATATTTCTTTGCACTTTTTTGTGCAGCGTTGATATAAAGCCATCTTTGCGGAGCGCATCATGTGTGGAATTCTGGGCCTTGTCGCACAAACCCCCGTCAATCAGTTGTTATACGACGGCCTGCTCGTGCTGCAACACCGCGGACAGGACGCGGCCGGTATTGTTACTGCCCAGGATAATACTTTTCATATGCACAAGGCCGGCGGATTAGTGCGGGACGTGTTTCGCACGCGGAACATGCGCGCCCTGCTTGGCAATATGGGTATTGGACACGTGCGGTATCCCACAGCCGGCTCTGCCGAATCTCCATCGGAGGCACAGCCGTTTTATGTCAACTCGCCGTTTGGTATCGTGCTCGGACATAACGGCAATCTCACGAATGCGGCGCAACTCAATGAGGAATTGTTCCGCGAGGACTTGCGCCACGTCAATACCAATTCAGATTCAGAAGTGCTGCTAAACGTGCTGGCCCACGAATTACAGAGAAGCACGAAAAACCATCAGCTTGACACCGCGGCCATTTTCGCGGCGGTGTCCGGCGTGCACCGGCGCTGCCGTGGCGCTTACGCAGTGGTGGCGATGATAGCCGGTTATGGCTTACTGGCGTTTCGCGATCCTTACGGCATCCGTCCCTTGGTGTTTGGTTGTGCCGAGACCGAGCATGGAATGGACTATCTCGTGGGGTCGGAGAGTGTGGCGCTCGACACCTTGGGTTTTAAGCTGGTTCGTGATGTTGCGCCGGGGGAGGCAATTTTTATCGACGAGAGCGGCAATTTCTACAATAAGCAATGCGCAGACAACCCCACGCATAATCCCTGTATTTTCGAGTATGTCTACATGGCGCGGCCGGATTCCGTGATGGACGGTATTTCGGTATATGAAACGCGGCTTAACATGGGTGAGAGTCTGGCGGACAAGATCAGCGCCACCATGCGGCATCTGGACATCGATGTGGTAATACCGATTCCCGATTCCAGCCGTCCGAGTGCCTTGCAGCTTGCCAACCGCCTGGGAGTAAGCTTTCGTGAAGGCTTCGTCAAGAACCGCTATATCGGACGTACCTTTATCATGCCGGGTCAGCAGCAGCGGCGCAAATCGGTGCGCCAGAAGCTCAATGCCATGAGTGTGGAATTCCGCGGCAAAAATGTACTGCTGGTTGATGATTCCATCGTACGCGGCACCACCAGCCGTGAAATTGTCCAGATGGCGCAGGAAGCCGGCGCCCATAAGGTATATTTTGCTTCTGCCGCGCCCCCTGTGAGGTTTCCAAACGTTTATGGAATTGATATGCCTACCCACCAGGAACTTATCGCCACCGGCCGGAACGAAGACGAAATCTGCAGGGAGATTGGGGCCGACCATCTGGTTTACCAGGATATCGATTCCCTCATAAAAGATGTATGCCGGGTCAATCCATCAATTACCCGCTATGAAACCTCTTGTTTCGACGGGCATTACATTACCGGTGATGTCACGCCGGAGTATCTTGCCCTTCTGGAGGCGCAACGTCACGGCGGCGTACCTCTGACTCGAGCCCGTTCCAGCACCCAACTGGATTTGAATCTGGTGGCGGCGGATTAATGGAGATTTGACAAAAAGAATTACCAGGCGTAGTTTGATTCGAGCGTTATCTGCATTCAGCTTGCGTGCGCCGATTTGATATTCAGCTTGCGGGCGCCTTATAAATTCGGCTAAAGCGGGAAGAACCCGTTTTGGCGAATGCTGGACGGGTTTTTTTGAAGGAGATTCAGATGTCTGATGATTTTGAACCGGAAACCCTCGCGTTACACACGGGTATCCACCGCAGCCAATTCAATGAACACTCGGAGGCACTGTACCTTACCTCCAGTTTCGTATTTGACAGTGCGGCTCAGGCCGCCGCCCGTTTTTCCGACGCCGAGCCGGGGAATATTTATTCCCGCTTTACCAACCCAACGGTTACGGCTTTTCAGGAACGATTGGCCGCGCTGGAAGGTGCGGAAGCCTGTGTAGCCACTTCTTCCGGTATGTCGGCCATCCTCGCCTGCGTAATGGGACTTCTTTCCGCCGGTGATCACATCATTGCATCGCGAAGTCTGTTCGGCGCGACAGTGAGTCTGTTCAATAACATCCTTAAACGCTTCAATATCGATACGACGTTTGTTTCCGCCACCGACATCGCGGCATGGGAGGCGGCGGTGAAACCTGGCACAAAACTGTTGTTCATAGAAACGCCGTCCAACCCGCTCACAGAGATTTCGGACATCGCCGCGCTTGCGGCCGTGGCAAAAAAAGCCGGCGCGTGGCTGGCGGTCGATAACTGCTTCTGCTCTCCGGCGCTGCAACGCCCCCTGGATTTGGGCGCCGATCTCGTGATTCACTCGGCTACCAAGTATCTGGAAGGGCAGGGAAGGGTATTGGGCGGTGCAGTGCTTGGAAAGCGCGATCTGGTGATGGAACGGGGGATATTTGGATTCCTGCGCACCGCCGGGCCGAGTCTGAGTCCTTTCAACGCCTGGGTTATCCTGAAAGGAATGGAAACCCTAAAAATTCGTATGGAAACGCATTCCGCCAATGCCTTGCAAATTGCTCGTTGGCTCGAAGCGCAGCCTAGCGTTGCACGGGTTCATTATCCCGGCTTGCCTTCGCACCCGCAGTATGAACTTGCCAAGCGCCAGCAGAAAACCGGCGGGGGGATTGTTTCATTCGAATTGAAGAAGGGAAGGGAGGCGGCATGGCGGGTGGTGGATTCTGTTCGCCTGATTTCAATCACCGCCAATCTGGGGGATACGAAGAGCACCCTCACCC
Source organism: uncultured beta proteobacterium (assembly GCA_963831395.1). Lineage (GTDB taxonomy): Bacteria > Pseudomonadota > Gammaproteobacteria > Burkholderiales > Nitrosomonadaceae > Nitrosospira. Next base: position 43,018 of record CAWHQD010000052.1, on the reverse strand, counting down.
ACCCCGCTACCACTACCCATGGCCGTATCAGTCAGGAAAACCGGGATGCAGCGGGGATTACCGAAGGTTTGTTACGTATCGCAGTGGGGCTCGAGGCGGTAAAGGACCTCCAGGCTGATCTGGCCAGGGGGCTAAACGCTTGACAAGGCCCTTACCCGCTTATTCGCGTCCAAGCTTCACCGTTTTGCGGCTTCGTAGAGCGGCATAACGGTCGGCAGCAGCGATTCAATTTGCTGGACGCGGGTGGAGTCTGCGGGATGGCTGCTCAGAAACTCGGGCAACTGTCCGCCACTCTTGGCATTCATCATTTTTTGCCACAAGGTAACGCCTGCCCGCGGGTTGTAGCCTGCGCGCGCCGTTAATTCGAGACCGATGCGGTCTGCCTCGGCTTCGTCGGTCCGGCTAAAATGGGTGGCGATAAAAGCCTGATAACCTATACCGGCGAGATTAGTCGCAGTCTGGCCGAGGCCAAACGCTGCGGAACCCAAACCTAGCGCAGCCTGTGCGGCGATTGCCTGTGATACCTGTTCGCGAGAGTGTTCACGCAACGCATGGGCAATTTCATGACCCATTACAACTGCAATTTCCTCATCCGTGAGTTTAAGCTGATTGATCAGCCCGGAATAAAACATGATCTTTCCGCCAGGCATGCAGAAGGCGTTGAGTTGATTGCTCTCGATTATATTGACTTCCCACTTCCAACCCGGCGCATCCGGGCGGAAAACCGCTGTTTGCGGTTCGATCCGGTTTGCTATTTCCCGTACTCGCTGCAACATCTTTTCATTCTTGTTCAATTCACCCTGCTGCGCCGCTTCCGACTTCAACTGGCTATAGCCTTGTGCGGCGGTTTGCTCCAGTTGCTCAGAGGATATGAGCATCAGTTGGGAGCGGTTTGCGCCAACCGCTCCACCTGCGGTGGTAGTCGCACATCCGGTGAGCGTGGCTAACCAGAGGCTAATGGATATCGCGGCAAGAAAACGAAAGGTGCACATAATTTTCCCGATAACAGAACAAAATATTCCTTCTCGTAAAGCCCGTGGCTCTGCTTGATCACGTACAAAAGTGTTATATCTCTCTCGTCACGTAATTCCGCATTCAGCGATAAGGCGTCTTTCCCAAGCCCATATCAGCCGATGCTCGCGCTTGGCCTGGAAGTGCTCCAAAAATGCTCAGTCAATATCGTAGCTCATAAACCGGGGCAAAACCATCGCCGTGTTTGCCTTATATCGGCGCAACCTTGACCAAGCACCCCAAAAACCGCACACTCCACCCCGTCCAACTACCGGATTTAGGTTTAAACCACTTCCGCTTTCTCCAGTACCACGTCTTCCAGCGGTACATTCTGATGGCCGCTTCGGTTGCCGGTTTTAACCTTCTTGATTTCGTCCACCACTTCCTTGCCATCCACAACCTTGCCGAATACACAATAGCCGAAACCCTGAGAGGTGGGCGCGGTGAAATTGAGGAAGTCATTGCCGGCGGGATTGACGTTAATAAAAAACTGTGCGGTAGCAGAATGGACATCTGACGTCCGCGCCATGGCAACGGTATAGACATCGTTCTTGAGTCCGTTGGCGGCTTCGTTCTGAATCGGAGCGCGAGTCTTCTTCTGGTTCATGCCTGGCTCAAACCCGCCACCCTGAATCATGAAGCCGTCAATCACACGATGAAACAAAGTATTATCGTAATGCCCGCTTTTCACGTAGTCGATGAAGTTCTGAGCGGTTAACGGGGCTTTTTCGCTGTCAAGTTCCAGGGTGATGACGCCGTGATTGGTGTGCAGTTTAATCATGTTTTTTCCTTGTCTGGCGGCTTGATTTACCGATGGGCTTAATTTATCGAGGTACCCGCGTTGGGCGCGGGCTCTGCGGTGATGAGTTTGATTTTTTCAATGACTACGGTCACTTTAGGCACATCGGCCGGGAAGGGTCCGGCCGGGACCGGTAGGCGCCTGAGCAATCCTGTTGACAACTTCCATTCCTTTTACGACTTTTCCAAATACGGTATAGCCATAGCCCTGGGTGGTGCGCGCAGTATGATTTAGAGAAGCGTTATCGGCGACGTTAATAAAAAACTGTGCCGAGGCCGAGTGCGGGTCCGATGTGCGAGCCATCGAAATTGTCCCGGTCTCATTCCTGAGGCCATTGGCTGCCTCGTTCTCGATGGGTGGTCTTGTGGGCTTTTGCTTGAGCGTCTCCTCGAAGCCGCCGCCCTGAATCATGAATCCAGGGATGACACGATGAAATACCGTCCCTGTATAGTAGCCATCCTTCACGTAGCTCAAAAAATTTTCCACTGTCTTGGGCGCCTTATCCGGATAGAGCTCCAGCAATATACTACCTAAATTCGTCTTTATTTCAACCTGCGGATTGGCGGCGCAAGTGGCTGCGCTGAAGAGAAGAAATGAGAGCGCAGCGAGAAGTTTATTAATATGCATGGGGTTCCCTGTAAGGAGAAAGAAACAAATCATGAACTTACGGATCATGCCGCGCTTTCATGGATAATTTTCCACGGGCCTTTTTTGTCTTCCCTCATCCAGTACTGGCGTTTTTTTATTCTGTTTGAAAGGTTATTACTGGAATATTCCTGGTCAAAATTGACGACTGCCAGATCGTCCCTCCCGGGATAAAGAAACACCCCGATATTGCTGATTCCCACCTTGATCCAGTCTTTGCCGGCATTGACCTCGCGTTTGTGCCGAGTCCATTCAACCAGATTCTGGTTACCACTGGAAAAATTACGTCCGTAATTCCGGATATAGGCTTCGATATTCCCGCTTTCCCAATCGCGCCGCCAGTTTTCCAGATGCTTTGCGAGCTTGCGGCGCACGGCTGCTGCATCGCCAGGTTTTACCCATTCCATTTTGTCGCTGATTATCACCGGCGTGATGCCAATTTGCAGTCTGGCAGCGACGGTTTGCAAGTCATCATTGGCAAGCACGACGCAACCGTCGCTTGCCCGAGGGGGTCGGCTGTATGTATCCGAGGGCGTACCATGAATCCAGATGCCAAAACCGCTACGCCCATTCCGTCTATCCCATTCGTTGGGATAGTTGATGGGGAAGGCAGCGCCACCATAAAAATCAGTAAGTTTCTGCCGGGGTACATTAGCAGTGACAAAATAAACGCCGATGGGGGTTTTCTTGTCTCCTTCCTTCAGTTTTTGGGACCCATTCTTGCCGCTGCTGATGTAATAATCGGCGAGGTAGCGCGCATGCCCTCCCACATTCTCGTATATATATAGCCGTGATTTGCCGGTGTCGGCAATAACCGCATATTTTTGTTCCGGACGGCATTTGCACAAGATACTTTGGCGTCATATTACGAGGGATTGTTTCCCGATGACGCTGCAAACGTGCTCGCGCTTCTTCACGCAAATCGGCTAGATGTTGTTGCGAGACATCTGAAGTATCGCCCATATTACTGATCGGACGCGAGCGGGCCAGCAGCAGATCGCCTTTAATTAGATGGGCCAGCCGAAAGTTCGGGTTGGTCTTGATCAATTGTTCAACACCGCTTAAGGCGGAATCCATGCGGCTCTCCGCGATTTCCTGCAAGCTTTTGACGAGCATTGTTTCCGGCCCGGTCAGTGATTCGGGCAAGGCCGAGTGATCGCCAGCGGATGCCCCCGAGGCGAGGAAACCGAAGGCCGCTATTGCGCATGTCGTAATCGCGGTTGCGATAAACAGGCTGCTGCACTCGGATCGCCCGGGGGAAATCAGTCCGCTCGCGGACTTCATCGGCCGACCCGCTCCTGCTGTATCAACCATTTTTCCCCTGGCTTGACCATCTCAAGGGTTTTAACCGTGTTACTCCTGATTGCATCGGAGTGGTAGGACTGCTTGAAGCTCACCTTGGCGTGAGTAGCATCGGTAAAGCTTACTTTGGGATTGGCGATGGCCACATGGATGGATTTGGGCTTGGTGATGCGCTCCCTGCGGCTCTTTTCCCAGGCGGTTCGCGAAGAAGCGCCTTGAGGGCGAAAGCTGCTTGCATAGAAGGTAAAATATTCGGCTAGATCCTTGCCGGACCAGGCCTTGGCCCATGCGTTCACAACCTGGAGGATTTCATCCGAATCGTCCGGATCAGCAGATTTTTCCGGCGATGGTTTTTCAGCAACGGCAAGCTTTTTGGCCTCTGGTTTTTCCACTTTTTCTTCAGGCTTCTCCGCCATTTTTCCCGAAGCTTTCTCCGGCGCTGCCGCTGGGGGATTATTTGGCGGCGCCAAGGAAGCGGGCGGGCTTGCAGTTGCGACTTGTACTTCTTTAGGCCTGCCCGTGAATACGTCTTTAATCATCGCCAGCTTGGTCTGTGCAGCGGCATTGTCCTTGTCCAGCTGCAATGCCTTGCCATATGCCTGACTCGCCATCTTCGCATAAATATCACCCAGATTCTCGTGCGCGGTAGCATAGCTGGGGTGAGTGCGTATCGCCGCTTCAAGCGCGCCCTTGGCTTTATCATATTGGCCCTGGCTCGCATAGAGTACTGCAAGATTATTGTAAGGCTCGGGCAGGTCCGGATATTCTTCCGCGAGCGAAGAAAATATCCGGATGGCGTCAGCGGTCTTTTTTTGCTCGGTAAGTATCAGGCCCTTATGGAAGCGCATTTGTGCATCCTTGGGCTTGAGGGCGAGATAAGCATCCGCTTGCTCCAGGGCCTTGGTTAAATTGCCCTGTTTGTAGAGTTTGGCAACTTGATCGTTTTCATCGGCAAGCGCTACGGGACTCGACAGCAGGAACAGCGCAGCAACTGCGATGGATGCGCTTGTCCAGTGAAAATCCAGTGTTTTCATTGTGCTATACTGCTCCGATTTTTGTTGGGTTATCCTGAAATCTTCAGGATTCTACCAAGAAGCTCGCCCAATTCACAATCTCGCCCAGATGCTCAAAATCCATAATTCGCTTGCAAGGGAAAAACAGGACTTTATTCCCCTGACTCCCGGCAAGGTTAAAATATATGTATGCGGCATGACGGTTTACGACTATTGCCATCTTGGTCATGCACGCATGATGGTGGTATTCGATATGGTACAACGCTGGCTTCAGGCGAGCGGTTTTGATGTTACCTACGTTCGCAATATAACCGATATAGACGACAAGATTATCAAACGCGCACAGGAAAACAACGAGTCCATCGAAGCGTTGACCACTCGTTTTATCCGGGCAATGGAAGAAGATGCAGCCGCACTCGGCGTGGCTCCGCCATCATTTGAGCCGCGAGCCACCCGGCATGTAGAAGATATGATAGTCATGATACGCACGCTGGTGGAAAAAAACCTTGCCTATGCGGCTTCCAATGGCGATGTGTACTTTGCCGTGCATAGATTTCCCGGATATGGAAAGCTTTCCGGAAAATCCCTTGAAGATTTACGCGCGGGAGAGCGAGTGATTATCGACCCACACAAAAAAGATCCGCTGGATTTCGTATTGTGGAAAGCGGCCAAACCGGGTGAACCGCAATGGGATTCACCCTGGGGTAGCGGGCGTCCTGGGTGGCATATCGAATGCTCGGCGATGGGCGAACGTTATCTGGGCGAACATTTCGACATACATGGGGGTGGTCAGGACCTGCAGTTTCCCCATCACGAAAACGAGATTGCGCAAAGCGAAGGCGCCCACGGCCATCCTTTCGTCAACTATTGGATGCATAACGGTTTCGTGCGAGTCAATGATGAAAAGATGTCGAAGTCACTCGGTAATTTTTTTACCGTGCGTGAAATTCTCGCCCGTTATCAGCCGGAAGTGGTGCGATTCTTTATCCTGCGTGCGCATTACCGCAGTCCGCTGAACTATTCGGATCAGCATCTTGAAGATGCCAAGCGCGCACTCGACCGGCTTTACACTGCGTTCAAAGGAAGTGAAGTCAGCGAAGTTGCGCCGGCAATAGACTGGAATGAGCCACATGCCCGGCGTTTTCAGGGAAGCAATGGACGATGACTTCAACACGTCCGAAGCGATAGCCGTTCTATTTGATCTCGCCAACGAAATCAACAAGACCGGATCCCCAAAGACTATAGTATTAATGAGAGGACTGGGAGGTGTGTTGGGATTGCTGCAACAGGACCCACGGCAATATTTCCAGGATGCGGTGTCGGCGGAGGATTCTGCGTTTACGCCGGAACGTATTGAGCAAATGATTCAACAGCGCCTCGTTGCCCGCGCGAAAAAAAATTATGGTGAAGCAGACCGTATTCGGAAGGAATTGCTGGATGCCGGTATTATTCTGGAAGATGGGGCTCAAGGCACCACTTGGCGGCGAGGCACAAGCGTTTCCGCTCTTTGATGCTTTTGGCACGTACCCTTAACCATCAGCCTCAGTTGGCCGCTCCACTCCAGCATGCCGCAAATTACAAGGAGAGCCAAAATGGATTTAAATGTAAAAAGGCTGGAATTCTCTGAGGCAAGTACGGTTGGTGAGTTGTCAGTAAATGGCCAGTTTGAGTGCTATACCCTGGAAGACAAAGTGAGACCGGTGAAGATCAAGGGGAAGACAGCCATCCCTGCCGGACGCTACGAAGTCATAATCAACTTTTCGCAGCGGTTTCAGCGACAGCTCCCGCTTCTTTTGAAGGTGCCTGATTTTGAGGGGGTAAGGATCCATCCTGGAAATACAGCAGCCAACACGGAGGGATGCATATTGGTCGGCGAGACGAAAGATGAGAATTTCGTTGGCCACAGCAGAGTGGCTTTTGATCGATTATTCGAAAAATTGAAGACTGCATCCCGGACCGAAAAAATATTCATAGAGATAGTGTGAGGTTGCGAATAGGGCCAAGGTCAACAGAGGCAAGAATTTGCTATCACCCGATAATGTTGAGCTTTCTGAAAATCCTGTTTGTCGGCTCTGCTGCATGGTCTTTTTGTGCCCTTGCGCAAACAGAGGCAATACCGTTCGCGCATGAGAAGACATATACGCTGCCGTCCGGCAAAAAGGTCGCCGTCAAGTTACGGGAACGCCAGTGCAAAATCGGCGAGTGCCGCGAGGCCGATTCAGGGATGTGGGGTATGGATGGCGGTATCCCGCGGGTTGTTACTGAAACTTTCGTCGTTTTCATTGATGGCAAGCGATTCCTCATTCCCGAGAAATTCCATAAAGATCTTACCAATACGCATTACGTGAACGTATATGAACAGAAGGGCCGCGTCGTTATCGAACTCAAGGGTGGGGATGCCGCCGGAGCCTATACAGGACATTTTGTACTTGGGGGCGGTTGCGGGTTCGAACGGAAGATCTGCGGCGAGGTGTGCAAGGAAATCTGGGAGCGCACGACCTGGTATAACTCCTTCGCCTATGAGCAAGATCCGCAATGCGAGAGTGGAATCCAATGAGGCTGCACCGTATGCCACCGCACAGCAGCGGTGCGTGTGTTCGAATATACTGATTAATTCATGCGGCCGAGAGAATACAAACTATAACTGCTGATAAGCTTGCCCTGCGTTCAGATTTTTGAGCACGGGCACTGTAGAGTTGTTGAGCCTTTATTCCCTCTGTCAGAAGTTCTGAGAAAGGAGAATGCGTGGCACAAGTATTCGAAGCGCTTTCGCGTGCCTTTCGCGATTTGTTCCAGTTTCAGGTCTTGTGGATCGTGGTTTGGCCGATTCTGGCAGCCAGCCTGTTGTGGTTGATTTTAGGTGTTGCGTTCTGGAGCACTTTCTCGGGATGGATCGCAAGCGGCCTGACGGCAATCGGCATTCAAACCTGGCTGGAAGGCGTGGAACCAAGGTGGATCGCGTATGGGATTCAGGCCGTTGCGCATCTGATTCTGTTCGTGCCCCTGGTTTTTGTGACCGCGCTGGTGATTACGGCCCTATTTGCAATGACTGCCTTGATTCGCCTGGTGGCAAGCCGCGACTATCCGCAACTGGAACGTGAGAACGGGGGCGGTTTTATAGGCAGCCTGCTTAATGCCCTGATCGCGCTTGGAATCTTTGTTGCGATTTGGTTGATCACCCTTCCCTTGTGGCTGGCCGGCGTAGGCGTGATCATTCCATTTATTGCCTCCGCGTATCTGAACCAGCGCCTGTTCCGTTATGACGCGCTCGCGGAACACGCCAGCCGGGACGAAATGCAGGCAATATTTTCTGCGGAGCGGCCATCGCTGTGGGGGCTGGGGCTTCTGACCGGTCTGGTACAATTCATTCCATTTCTGAATCTGTTCGCACCCGTGCTGGCCGCGCTGGCCTTCATTCATTTCGGTCTGGCTCGTCTGGCGAACCTGCGTCATTCAGCCGCCCATGTGAACCAGCATTTATCAAGGAGGTAATGTCCATGCAAACCCGCATTCTTCATTCCATGACAATCGGATTGGCGCTGGCAACGGGCATTATCACGTTTGCCGATGCGGAAGAGCCTGCTTCGGCTGTCAGAGAGAGCATTCATAAACATCACGACCAGCCGGGCGAGCCCGGCTCCGATGATCATCAGGCCGCTCCAACGCTGCTGAACCTTGGTTCACATACCTTTCCGGTCAGCACGCGGAACAAGCTGGCCCAGCGGTACATCAACCAGGGATTGAACCTCTCCTACGCGTTCAATCACGCCGAGGCAGGCCGCGCGTTCAGGGAGGCGGCACGGCTCGACCCTTCGCTGGCGATGGCTTATTGGGGACAGGCGCTCGTGCTTGGTCCCAACATCAACGCAGCAATGAAACCTGAAGACGAGCTACCGGCGCTGGAGCTTGTGCGAAAGGCCGCATCGCTTGCAGCGAGGTCGTCGCCGCGCGAGCGGGCGCTCATCGACGCGCTTGAGAAGCGCTATAGCGGCAACGCCGAGAATCGGAAAGCGAACGATAAAGCTTATGCGGACGCGATGCGTGATGCCCACCAGCGCTTCCCGGACGATCCGGATGTAGCGATGCTTTATGTCGAAGCCATGATGGACACCAAACCTTGGGGTTACTGGATGAACGATGGCTATCCGCTCGAGGGAACTGCTGAAATAGTTGGAATTACCGAAGAGGTGATGCGGCGCTATCCCAAACATCCGGGCGCGGTGCATTTTTATATTCATCTGATTGAGCCGACAAATATGCCCGAGCGGGCGGAGAAGGCGGCCGATACGCTGCTTACCCTGATGCCGGACGCAGGACATGCGGTGCACATGCCATCCCATATTTATCTGCGGGTGGGCCGATATGCTGATGCAATAAAAAGTAATCAGCTCGCGATTGCGGCCGACAAAAGGTACTTTGGGCAGCGACCAGGCACAGGGCTCGGAATCAAAGGAACAGGAGCTTTACCCGGTAATATATTTTACGCACAACATGCATTTTCTCTGGGCTGCGGCTACCGCGGACGGACAAAGCCGTACTGCGATAGAATCAGCGCGGAAAGTGGCCAGCGTTATAGACGATGCCGTGCTGAAGGAAGTACCGCCAACAGCGATATTTCGCGTCGTGCCGTACTGGGCGCTTGCGAGGTTCGGGAAGTGGAATGAGCTCCTCCAGGAGCCCGCCCCATCAACGACAAACGCATTTGTGAAAGGGGGCTGGCATTATGCGCGCGGCCTGGCCTTTGCCGCAACGCGGCAGTTGCAGCAGGCGGAGCAGGAGTTGGCGGCACTGCGGGAAGTGATGAAGGATGCGTCCCTGGATGCGCCGCTTCTTTCACTCAATACCGCGCGGTCTGTCTTGCGCATTGGCCCGGAAGTACTTGCGGGCGAGATCGCCGTTGCCCGTGGACAGTTCGATGCCGCCATTGCGCATATGGACCGCGCTGTTCGTCTGGAGGATGCCCTGGCTTATACCGAGCCGCCGGAATGGCAAGCTCCCTCAAGACTGGCGCTGGGCGCTATTTTGCTTGAATCGGGGCACCCCGCCGAAGCGGAGACCGTGTACTGGGAAGAGTTGCGGCGCAATCGTAATAATGGATGGGCGCTTTTTGGTTTGTTGCAGGCTTTGCGCGCGCAAAACAAGGACGGCGAGGCAGCGCTTGTCGAGACGCGTTTTAAAAAGGCCTGGGCGCGCGCGGATGTGCAGCTCAGCGCATCGCGCTTCGGCTGTGTTTCAGCACCGCCCGAAAGAATGATCCCGGAAACAGCGGATAAATAACGAAGCACAGCTATAACGATCAGTCCACTTCCATGAACTGTTTTTCAGGGGTTTTCATGGGAAGGGCATACGAATGCGCTGAGTGTTTCCCCGTATTTTATGCGGATCGCACGGCAATATCTGGACGAGAGAAGCAAGCGTGGTGAGAAAAAAACAACCTGCGCTCGAACCCTTGATATGCACAATCGGGCATTCGACGCATCCCTTCGATGAATTCGTCGATCTGTTAAAAACAAACGAAGTCACACACATCCTCGATGTACGCACCGTGCCGCGTTCCCGGCATAATCCTCAATTTAATAAGGAAACATTGCCTGGGGCGTTGCAGGCAGCGGGTATTAAATACACGCACATCCCGGGCCTTGGCGGACTGAGGCGCACGAACAAGGATTCGATTAACGGCGGCTGGCGCAACTTGTCGTTTCGCGGATACGCGGATCACATGCAAACGGCGGAATTCAGCGAGAATGTGCAGGACGTCATGGAGCTTGCCACGCACGAAAGATGTGCCCTCATGTGTGCTGAAGCGGTTCCATGGCGCTGCCACCGCTCATTGATCGCCGATGCGCTTATCCTGCGTGGCGCAAGGGTTGAAGACATAATCAGTACGCATGGAAGGAAACTGCGTTCGGTAACACCGTGGGCACGAACGGATGGCCTGAAGATTTTTTACCCTCCGCAAACAATGGGGGACGTTGAAGATAAGTAATTTAATGGATATGGAAAGTCGTTGAGTTCATAATGCACCTCAATAGTGGCGCTGATACCAATAGCAAAGGAGTTCATGATGATGAAAATCTTGTGTACCGGATGCGCAGCACTCATCGCTTTTGCCATGCTGGCTCCGCAGTCGGTCATGGCATATGAAGAAAGCCTGTTAAGGCCGCCGCACCTGCAACCTCAACCGGGAAAGAGCCCGGCAAAACAGGGAGGACAGGAAAATATTCCCCCCAAGCCATGGGAGTCCAGACCGTGGGACTCGGCTTCGGAAGAAGTGAGACCGAAGGAGTTGAGGCCGGGCGAGCGAAAAGCGATGGACGATAGACGCCGGGTAGGTAGAAAAGCCCGCAAGGAGCGGCTCGAGAAAGAGAGAGGGAAAGAAAAAGAAACCACGGAGGAGGTCAGCACCGTTTCGGACCGCACCAGGCAACATCATAGCAAATGGAGGAGGCACCAGATGGAAAGTGAGCGTTATTATCCCACCGGCATGAGATGACGGAGGGATAATAAATAAGGAATATACCCACAAAACCCTATTTTGAGCGGCATCTGATACCGCCGGAAGAGGGCCAAGCGCTCCGTGCATTCGTAAAAAAGGTGATCATTCGATGACCGCATTCAGTATACTTTTATAGATCATGTCCCCAAATCTTCTGATTATCAGCGCTGCCGCCGTTCTGCTTGTTACCATGGCCTTTCTGGTAATCAGGCTGGGCATTCTTTCGACAATGGTGCGCGACCTGCTAGGGCAGCAAGCGAAGTTGATGGAAGATAAACATCGCGACATGCTCAAGGATTTGCACGAGGGCCTCGCAAATCAGGGCGAACGGATATCGGAGGCGCTTGGCAAAAGTTCCGAGCAGCTACGCGGAACGGTAGAAGTCCGCTTGGATCAGATCAGCGGCCATGTTACCGAGCGTCTTGATGAAGGATTCAGGAAAACGAACGAGACGTTCACCAGTGTCATGACGCGGCTTGCAACCATAGACGAGGCGCAGAAAAAAATAGACAGTCTTACCACCAATATGGTGAGTTTGCAGGAACTTCTGGGCGACAAACGTTCCCGCGGCGCATTTGGCGAGGTGCAACTGGAGGCGCTGGTACGTAACATTTTACCTCCGGCGGCATACACGATGCAGCATACGCTTTCCAATGGCAACCGTGTGGATTGCGTATTGCAGCTGCCGCCGCCGACGGGGATGGTGGCCGTCGATTCAAAATTCCCGCTGGAAAATTTTCATCGCATGTTTGACCGCAGTGGGGATGACGCCAGCCGGGCATTGGCGCAAAAGCAATTCAAGGCGGATGTGAAGAAGCATGTGGACGACATAGCCAGCAAATACATATTACCGCCGGAAACCTGTGACGGCGCCGTAATGTTTGTGCCGGCGGAGGCTGTTTTCGCCGAAATTCATGCTTATCATTCCGATGTGGTCGACTATGCCATGCAGAAACAGGTCTGGATAGTTTCGCCCACCACTCTGATGGCGGTGTTGAATACGGCACGGGCAGTACTCAAGGATATTGAAACCCGCGAGCAGGTGCACATCATCAAGAACGAACTTTCCAGGCTCGGCAAGGACTTTGTCCGTTTCGACGAGCGGATGAAAAAACTTGCCGATCATATTCGTCAGGCTAATCAGGATGTGGAAGAGGTGCATGTTTCCAGCCGCAAGATCAGCCAGCGCTTCGCCCGGATCGATGCGGTGGAACTGGACGCACAGCAAGTGGAAGCCCCTGTGCTGGAATCCGGCGATGGCTGATCAATGCTTTCCAATTTTAAAGCCTGGCATCGCCGCCACATTCTTAAAAATGAGTCGGTTCCCGATGATGTCTGGCAAGGCGCGCTATCCCGGTTGAAATGTTTGCGCGGCCTGAGCCTGGCCGAGCTTGAGCGCTTGCGCGAATACGTCATACTGTTTCTTCATGCCAAGCAGATTAGCGGCGCGCATGGGCTGATTGTCACCAAAGAGATGCATGTTCTGATCGCGGCACAGGCTTGCATACTGATTCTGAATCTCGATCTGGATTATTATGACGGCTGGGTCGAAATTATTATTTATCCGGGTGAATTCATCCGCGATTACGAGTATGTGGACGAAGATGGCGTCGTGCACCTCACCAGCGAGCCGATATCAGGCGAATCCTGGCTAGGCGGGCCGGTAATTCTTTCCTGGGAAGATACGGCCGCTGCTGACGCTGGGGCGGGATATAACGTGGTAATACACGAATTTGCCCACAAGCTCGACATGTTGAATGGCGACGCCAACGGGTTTCCACCCTTGCATGCGGACATGAGCAGGCAGGCATGGAGCGAGGCATTCAGTAAAGCCTACGCGGAATTTTGCAGAAGCGTGGACGAGGATGAGGCGATAGAGGTGGACCCTTATGCGGCTGAGAATCCCGCTGAGTTCTTCGCGGTGATGAGCGAGTATTTCTTTGAAACGCCTTTGTCGGTAAAACTTTATTTTCCTTCAGTATATGAACAGTTGGCGCTGTTTTATCGGCAGGACCCGGCGCAACGGCGGAGCGAATCTTGATCGAATATTTCATTAGCGGCGATATCGGCGGAACGAAAACCTTGTTACAGGCGGTGCAACTGAAAGAAGGCAGTGCTCAGGTGCGCTGTGAGCGACGCTATGCCAGTCCTGCGTACCCAAGCTTTTCCGATGTACTGAGGGAATTTCTGAATGACGTAGCGACGCTCGGGATTGAATCCAGTCCCGCGAGCGCCTGTTTTGCAGTGGCGGGGCCAATTGCGAGACAGGAGGCAGCGCTCACCAATTTGCCCTGGGTGATGAATGCGGCGGCCATTGCCAGAGAATTCTCCATCCCCAAGGTCAAGCTCATCAATGATTTTGCAGCAGTGGCATTGAGCGTCGAAATCCTGTCCGCCAGCGATCTGGAGACGTTGCAGGCAGGCAACCCCTACGCCGCCGCGATGCGGGTTGCGCTGGGCGCGGGGACAGGCATGGGTGGGGCGTGGCTGGTATGCCAGGGGGGGCGGTATATAGCCCTGCCCAGTGAAGCCGGGCATATTGATTTCGCGCCTGCGGATGAGTTGCAGACGCGGTTACTGCAATATCTACGGAAGATATTTGGTCATGTGTCGGTAGAGCGGGTATTGTCCGGGCCGGGATTGACGAATATTTTCAATTTTCTGCAAGGCGATCTGAATGGCAACGAAGAGTTGATGCAGGTGCGTCTAGAGGATGATGGAGCCGCACAAGTGGCGGACCTCGCGTTCAACCATAAGCATCCCATCGCAGCGAAAGCGATGGATTTATTTGTTGAGGTTTACGGGGCTTATGCGGGGAATCTGGCGTTGGCTGGGCTGTGCCGTAATGGTGTGTATGTAGCCGGCGGCATTGCGCCTAAAATCATCGCAAAATTGAGAGAAGGCGGTTTCATGAAGGCGTTTCGCGACAAGGGGCGATTTTCCTCGTTAATGGGAGAGATACCCGTACATGTGGTGATGAATCCGAAGGCCGGACTGCTGGGTGCTGCTCAGGAAGCACAGCGGATGCTGGTCGAAAATGACTAGGGATGCAAAGTAATGATATTTTTTACCTTTTCTACTTGCCAGTGGGCGAGGCGGCACATACTCAAATCGGCGCGAGACAACGACATGAGGTTCACTATTCCTGCACATGAGTAAGGCATTTACCAGGGAAACAGAACCTGATAACGATCCTGGCGAAGAAGAAGCTGTCAGTTCCCCTTCTCCTTTGCCTGCGGGTAGCAAGAACTATATTACTCCTGGGGGCCATAAGACGGTTAATGGACGAGTTTCTTTGGCTGATGAACCGGGAAAGGCCCCATGTCACGGCTACCGTTTCGTGGGCCGCCAGCAATGGCGATCGTTCCGAGAACGCCGACTATATCTACGGCAAGAAGCGCCTGCGGGAAATCGACCGGCGCATACGTTTTCTTACCAAACGGCTGGATATGGCGGAAGTAGTGGATCCCGCTGCGCCGAGGGAAGATGAGGCACGGATTTTTTTCGGCGCTACCGTTACCTTCGCCAACCAGGAAGGCGAGGAGAAAACAGTTTCTATTGTGGGCGTTGATGAAATCGATACTTCCAGAGGCTATATAAGCTGGATCTCGCCTCTGGCGCGGGCGTTGATAAAAGCGCGGGAAGGCGATGTGGTGACACTGCATGCGCCAGGTGGAACTGAAGAGCTGGAGATTGTGGAAGTCAAATATCGGACGATTCCCATGGAGCCGTTCGGGGAAAAGGGCCAGGCTGAGGTGGATAGGGGCAACCCGAGTAGCTGATGAAGTTTATCACTTCTCGCGATAATCCGATTTTCAGGCATCTTGTTAAACTGAAAGGATCAGCCAGGCAACGCAGAACGGCAGGGGAAACGCTACTGGACGGCGCTCACCTGATCACTGCCTATAATCTTGTGCTGGGGCCGCCGAAGAGCCTTGTCGTCAGCGAGTCGGGTTGCGGGAACGCGGAAATAAAACACCTGTTGGCAGAGCAGGCAAGCAAGGCAGGCGCGGATGTGGCGGTGTTGAGCGACGCGTTGTTCCGCGAAATTTCCTCGGTAACTACTCCTACAGGCGTCGTGGCGCTAATATCTATCCCCGCGCCAGAGGCCATCCCCATTCATAAGAGTAAGAGCGAAAGCTTTTGCGTGCTGCTTGAAGCTATTCAAGATCCCGGAAACGTTGGTTCCATACTGCGTTCCGCCGCCGCCGCTGGCGCAAGTGAAATCTACTTATCTGAGGGTTGTGCCGATGCGTGGGCGCCAAAAACGCTGCGTGCCGCGATGGGCGCGCATTTTCTGGTTCGGATTTACGAAAGGTCTGACTTGGTGGAAGTGGCGCGGACATTCAAGGGCAAGGTGGTCGCCAGCACGCTGAAAGCGAAAAACAGCCTTTATCAGATGCAATTGACAGGCCCGACCGCATTCGTATTCGGAAGCGAAGGAACGGGCTTGTCGGAAGCGATGCTGCAAGCAAGCACCGAACAAATTACCATCCCCATGCCGGGAGGCACGGAATCATTGAATGCGGCGGCTGCGGCAGCGGTGTGTTTTTTTGAGAGGGTGAGGCAGATAAAGACCGGCCGTGCGATTTATAATCATCTAACATAAATGGTCAGATCAGGACATGTGGCGCAATGCGCTTCGCTTATTACGCCCTACCATTGTCGCTGTTGTCATCCGCCGCTATTGTCATCCGGCGCTCGTATGATCCAGCCAGTTTTCCAGACCCTGTGCGTTAAGCCCGACATCCAGACTCAACAGGCCGCGAATTTCTTCCTCGGGCAATGTGCAGCCGTGTGCGATTACTCGACGTAACAGCAACTCTCCCAGTTCTTCCACGAGCGCCGTATGTCTTTCAGGAACGTTCCGCAACTTCCTGGCTATCGCCACATGGGCGTCGACCAGATCGTGCATCTCCGCCGCATGGCGCGGCAAGTTTCCGATGCGGCCATAATGGGTAAGGAAAGCGTAAGATGGGTTATAACTCATGAGCCGGTCCAGCGACGCATGAGCCGCAGCGGGATCAAACTGCACCGGGGTCGTGGTGGGAAATACGAACTCCATGCCGTCAACGTCGAATTCGCGGTAGGAAATTCCAAAAGTGTCGCCGGTGAAAAATGATTGATTTTGCTCATCGAAGATGCAGTAGTGATGCCGCGCATGGCCCGGGGTGTCGAGGAACAGCAATGGCCTGCCGTTGAAATCCAGGCGGAACCCATCGGGCGCCTCGACAATTCGCTTCGCGTCCACCGGACGGATGATCCCGTACATGCGTTTGAATTCGGCTTCGCCGTAAACGGTCATTGCGCTGGCGACGAGTCTGGCGGGGTCGGCCATATGTCGTGCGCCGCGAGGATGCACGACCAGTTTCGCATGGGGAAAATGGTGCATGAATTCCCCCGCGCCGCCGGCATGATCCAGATGTATGTGTGTGACAAACACATATGCCACATCTTCAGGGACAAGATTCTTTCCTCGCAGCACTTCCATTACGCCCGCAACGGAAGATGAGGTTCCCGTATCCACCAGCGCAGCTTTGCCTGCCTTGGACAATCAGGTGAATCGCAGCCAGCCCTGGCCGCAGATAATCCGCGTCGATAGCGCTGACGCCATTGCTCGTAATCGGTGACGCGGGGCCGAGCTGGCCGGGTGGACGGAATCACAGGCGCTTCCGCAGGGTGAGGCAAGTCGTTATCCATAAGGCGATGAGGCACGATTCCGCGAATTACGTTATCGGGTGTTTCAATTGTTCGAGTATTGCCGGGTTTTCCAGGGTGGAGGTATCCTGCGTTATTTCCTCGCCCCTGGCCAGGGTACGCAGCAAGCGCCGCATGATTTTGCCGGATCGGGTTTTCGGGAGGTTATCCCCGAAACGGATCTCATCAGGTCTGGCAATAGGGCCGATCTCGGTCGATACCCAGTTGCGCAATTCAACCGCGATATTGTGAGCATTCTCGCCTTGCGGACGTGGGCCTTTCAATACCACGAACGCGACTATTGCTTCCGTTTTTATCTCGTCAGGCTTGCCCACCACCGCGGCTTCCGCGACCAGGGGACTCGCCACCAGCGCGGATTCGATTTCCATGGTTCCCAGACGGTGACCGGAAACATTGAGCACGTCATCGACGCGTCCCATGATCCAGAAATAGCCATCCGCGTCGCGGTTGGCGGAGTCGCCGGCCAGATAGTATTTTCCGCCAAGCTCTTCGGGAAAATATGTTTTTTTGAAGCGCTCCGGTTCGCCCCATAGTGTGCGCGCCAGCGAGGGAAACGGGCGTTTGATGACCAGAAATCCTCCTTTGCCATCGGGTATATCGTGCCCCGCTTCGTCCACAACCGCGGCGATGATGCCGGGCAACGGCAAAGTGCAGGAACCGGGCTTGAGCGGTACGGCGCCAGGCAGGGGCGCGATCATGTGGCTGCCGGTTTCGGTCTGCCACCAGGTATCCACGACAGGACAGCGGGACTGACCAACCACCGTGTAATACCACATCCATGCTTCCGGATTGATTGGTTCGCCTACCGAACCGAGCAGGCGTAACGAGGAAAGATCGTATTTTCCCGGAAAATCGGGTCCAAGTTTTATAAGCGAGCGGATTGCCGTGGGCGCCGTGTAAAACACCGTGACCTGGTGATCCTGTATCATTTTCCAGAAGCGGCCCGCATCGGGATAGGTGGGAACCCCTTCGAATATGACCTGGGTAGCCCCTATTGCCAATGGCCCGTACGTAACGTAGCTATGTCCGGTAACCCAGCCTACGTCGGCTGTACACCAGAAGATATCGCCGGGCTTGTAATCGAAAACCCACTTCATACTCGTAATTGCGCCCAGCAGATACCCGGCGGAAGAGTGCTGCACACCCTTTGGCTGGCCTGTCGAGCCAGAGGTATAGAGCGTGAATAGAGGGTGTTCGGCATTGACCCATTCGGGCTCGCAAGTATCGCTCTGGTCTCTTATCAGCTCATGCCACCAGACATCGCGCGGAACATGCAGTTGCACATTGCCGCCACCCCGCTGATATATCACGACGGAGTTCACCGAATCGGCTCCCCCCCGGGCAAGCGCGTCATCCACTACCGTTTTCAAGTGATTGATTTTACCGCCTCGCCATTGCTCGTCGGCGGTAATAACAGCGACGGCGCCTGCGTTGAGAATCCGCTCATGCAGGCTTTTCGCCGAGAAACCGCCGAATACCACTGAATGGGTGGCGCCAATACGGGCGCAGCCTTGCATTGCTACCACGGCTTCAATGCTCATCGGCATGTAGATAACGACGCGGTCGCCTTTCCTGATGCCTATCGACTTGAGCCCATTGGCAAACTGACATACCCGGCGATGCAGCTCGCGGTAAGTGGAGCGGGTGATCGCGCCGTCGTCCGCCTCGAAAATGATTGCGGTTTTGTCCGGTTGCGTGTCGAGGTGCCGGTCGAGGCAGTTGAAAGAAACGTTCAGTTCACCGTCATCAAACCAGTTGAGAAAGGGATGGTTTGTTTCATCCAGCACGCGAGTGAACGGTTTGTGCCACAATATATGCTCCTTCGCCAGTTTGCCCCAGAACGCAGGAAGGTCTTTTTCAGCTTCGGCGCAGAGGGCATGATAAGTTTCCATGCCGGACACATTAGCCTGTTCAACGAACGCCGGGTCCGGCGGGAAGATGCGGGTTTCATGCAATATGGATTTAATTGTAGCCATGAGGCGCCTCCTGTGAGTTGTTTTTCTGGGGAAAACGATGAAATTGTATCACTCGACGGTTCCCTGCATGAAGTCCGCATGGCCCACGGAGCTATGATCAAACGACGAGGGAGATATTCTGTACAGGACTCGAGTGGCGGAACTTTAGCGTTCGAGCCTTCCGGCCGGGTTTGTGGCCGGGTCAGGCAGCGAGACGTAGCATAAACGCATTCTTCATGCGTAACCGTTTATAATCGAGCGCCTGAACAAGATCCTCGAATTTGGCCGCAACGTGCTCGATGGGAGCGGGTTCATAAGTTTTTTTGACCGGGCGCCCCCGGCAGAACTTGTGCAGCAGTTCCCGGTCAAAGCATCTATTTCATTAGTGATAAATTTTTGCTAAAATAGCGACGACTATGGGCTCTTTTCAGCCCATTTTTTGTTTGTGTCGGGGCTATGGATCTTTTTGAATTGCTCGAATCGACCCTGGCTGGCCTGGGTTACGAGTTGATTGACGTGGAGCGGTCGCCGCGAGGAAGGCTGTTGCGAGTGTTTATTGACAAACCGGACGGTGTCGGCGTAGATGATTGCGTCACCGTCAGTAATCATTTAAGCCGGTTGCTTGCGGTTGAGAACATCGATTACGAGCGGCTGGAAGTGTCATCACCCGGCCTGGACAGGCCGCTGAAAAAGGTTTCTGATTTTATCCGCTTTGCGGGAGAGTCGGTTAAACTGCGGCTGCGTGTAGCGTTACAGGGCCAAAGGAATTTTGTCGGAATTCTGCGTGAAGTGAACGACGGGGTGTTAAAGCTGGAAGTAGACGGGAAAGTGCTTGATCTCGAGTTGAATAATCTTGAGAAAGTTCGTCTTGTTCCGAAATTGTAATTATCCGAGGAATTGGCTGGAGGTAACATGACCCGCGAGGTTTTGCTATTGGTGGATGCACTGGCGCGCGAAAAGAATGTCGAAAAGGACATCGTTTTTGTCGCCCTCGAATTGGCACTGGCATCCGCTACGAAAAAGCGTTTTCACGAGGACGCTGATGTGCGCGTGTCGATTGACCATCAGACGGGTGATTATCAGTCGTTGCGCCGCTGGCAGGTGGTGGCAGACGATGCGGTAGAGGATCCTGCCCGTCAAATCGCGCTGAGCGAGGCGTTGGAGCGCAATCCTGAAATCAAGCTGGATGAGTTCATCGAGGAAGTATTGGAACCGGTGGAATTTGGACGTATTGGCGCCCAGGCTGCGAAGCAGGTGATATTCCAGAAAATACGAGATGCGGAACGTGAGCAGATTCTGAACGATTTTCTCGAACGCAAAGAATACATGGTTACCGGAACCATCAAGCGCATGGAACGCGGCAATGCGATCATCGAATCCGGCAGAGTTGAAGCGGCATTGCCGCGTGACCAGATGATTCCCAAGGAAAACCTGCGGATCGGCGACCGAGTGCGTGCTTACTTGTACAAGATCGACCGTAACGCGCGGGGCCCCCAGTTGATATTATCGCGGATTGCGCCGGAATTCCTTATCAAGCTGTTTGAACTGGAAGTCCCGGAGATTGAGGAAGGTCTGCTGGAAATCAAGGTGGCCGCGAGGGACCCGGGATCGCGTGCGAAAATTGCGGTCAAATCCAATGATCCGCGCGTTGACCCGATAGGTACCTGTGTGGGTATGCGAGGGTCAAGGGTGCAGGCAGTAACCGGCGAATTGGCTGGAGAAAGGGTGGATATCATTTTATGGGCGGATGATCCCGCCACGTTCGTGATCAATGCGCTGGCGCCTGCTGAAATCAGCAGTATCCTGGTAGATGAGGAAAAGCACAGCATGGACATCGTGGTGGATGAGGACAATCTTGCCCAGGCTATCGGACGTGGCGGCCAGAATGTGCGGCTTGCCTCGGAGCTGACCGGCTGGGAGCTCAATATCATGACGATGGAAGAGTCACAGGCAAAAAATGAAGAGGAATTTTCCGTCCTCCGCGAACTCTTCATGGAAAAACTCGATGTGGATGAGGAGGTGGCGGATATCCTTGTGCAGGAAGGCTTTACCACCATTGAAGAAGTGGCGTACGTTCCGCTCAGCGAAATGCTGGAGATCGATGCGTTTGACGAGCAAACCGTCAACGAGCTTCGCACCAGAGCTCGCAATTCGCTTTTGACCGATGCGATCGTAAGCGAGGAAAAAGTAGAGCACATAGCAGAAGACCTTCTCTCCCTCGAGGGCATGGACGGGCAGACGGCACGTGAATTGGCGGCTAAAGGAGTGAATACCCAGGAAGACCTTGCCGACCTGGCTGTGGATGACCTGGTGGAAATGGTCGAGATGGACGCTGAACGAGCCAGGCAATTGATCATGGCGGCGCGTGCGCCGTGGTTTGCCTCGGCGGACAAGGTATAGGTTAATAAAGGGTGTCAATGTCTCAGATGAACGTAGAACAATTCGCTAGTGAACTGGGCGTGCTTCCAACAGTACTGTTGGAGCAACTCCGGGCTGCCGGCATCCGTAAACACCTGACTGAGGACAGTTTGACGGAGAACGATAAAACGCAGCTTCTCGAGTATTTGCGCAAAATTCATGGCGCCAAGGAGGAGAAAGGCAGGATATCCCTCCCGCGCCGGCAGACTTCTGAAATCAAGAAATCGGACAGTACCGGCAAAGCTCGAAGCATTCAGGTGGAGGTGCGCAAGAAGCGCGTATTTGTAAAAGGCGATCTGGCGACCGTGAGTAAAACGGCTGAAGCCGCTGTACCTTCCGCCCCTTCCGCAGTCCCTCCCATACCTGCACCCACTCCCGTCATAGATGCTGCACAGCAGGCATTGCGCGAGGAGGAAGCAAGAAGGCAAGCGGAATTGATTGCACGGCAGACCGCCGAGCTCAGGGAAAAGCAGCAGCGTCAAAAACCGGCAGCTGATGTCAAGGAAGCTGAACCCGCTGTTCCGGCAACGGGGGCGGCAGCGGCCGCTCCCGAGCCTGCGCCGGCAACGGCGGCTGGCGCTGAGGCTATCCCATCGCCAGCTCAAGCCGGCGAGACCGCTCAGCCACAGGCCGTTCCAACAGAGGGCACCTTGCATAAGCCGGTGGTCAAGCCGGAGGATAAGGCGGCAAAGGCGGAGAAGAAAAAGAAACAGACCAAGCAAGTCGTCTGGAAGGATGAAAGGGCCGACAAGCGCGGACTCAAGACCCGCAGCGATCTGTCCAGTGTCAAGGGGTGGCGCACGCGCAGGGATAAGCACGGGAAGCCGTCCTCTGAAGATCAGGGCGCCCATAGTTTTTCCGCACCAACCGAACCGGTTGTCCATGAAGTATCGGTACCCGAAACCATATCGGTAGCGGCGCTAGCCCAGAAAATGTCAATCAAGGCTGCTGAAGTTATCAAGGCTTTGATGAAGATGGGGAATATGGTAACGATCAACCAGATGCTGGATCAGGAAACCGCCATGATCGTGGTGGCGGAACTGGGGCACGTTGCAAAATATGCGGCGCTGGATAGTCCTGAAGCTTTTCTTGCTGACACGGAGTTACCCGGGACGGAATTCAAGACAGAGCCACGCGCGCCGGTAGTCACGGTAATGGGACACGTCGATCATGGCAAGACTTCGCTTCTCGATTACATACGCCGTACACGCGTGGCAAGTGGAGAAGCGGGCGGCATCACGCAGCATATCGGGGCCTATCATGTTGAAACTGAAAGAGGCATGGTCACATTTCTCGATACGCCGGGACACGAAGCCTTTACAGCCATGCGAGCCCGGGGCGCAAAAGTTACCGATCTGGTCGTGTTGGTCGTAGCGGCGGATGACGGAGTGATGCCTCAGACAATTGAAGCAATACATCACGCCAAGGCCGCGAAGGTGCCAATCGTGGTGGCAATGACAAAAATAGACAAACCAGAAGCTAATCCTGAGCGCATCAGGCAGGAACTTGTGACGCAGGAGGTTGTGCCCGAGGACTGGGGGGGCGATACCATGTTCGTTGAGGTTTCCGCCAAGACGGGTCAGGGCATCGACGCACTTCTGGAGAGCGTGCTGCTTCAGGCTGAGGTGCTGGAGCTCAGCGCGGCAAAGGATGCGCCCGCCAGAGGTATTGTCATTGAATCGCGGCTCGATAAGGGCCGGGGTCCGGTGGCGACAATACTCGTGCAGTCTGGAACCTTGAAGCGTGGCGATATACTGCTTGCAGGCGCGGTATTTGGCCGGGTGCGGGCGATGCTGGACGAAAACGGCAAACCGGTGGAAGAGGCAGGGCCATCCATTCCGGTGGAAATCCAGGGCCTGTCTGAAGTTCCCGTGGCGGGCGAGGCGGTAGTGGCGCTGGTGGATGAGCGTAAAGCTCGGGAAATCGCGCTATTTCGTCAAGGCAAATTCCGCGACGTAAAGCTTGCCAGACAGCAGGCAGCCAAACTGGAAAACGTATTCGAGCAGAAGGGCGAGGTGAAGGTACTCGCGCTTATCATCAAGGCCGACGTGCAAGGTTCTTATGAGGCCCTGGCGCATGCGCTGGAACGACTTTCTACCGACGAGGTCAGGGTTAACATCATACACAGCGGAGTAGGCGCAATCACCGAATCGGATATTAATCTTGCGTTGGCCTCCAAAGCGGTAGTGATTGGCTTCAATAGCCGCCCGGACACAGTCGCACGCAAGCTCATCAATTCTACCGGCGTGGATGTACGTTACTACAGCATTATTTACGAAGCTGTGGACGAAATCAAGGCGGCACTATCAGGCATGATGGCGCCGGATCGCAAGGAGAACGTTACCGGACTGGTGGAGATTCGCGAAGTGTTCCGTATTTCCAAAGTGGGTGCGGTGGCGGGTTGCCTTGTACAGGAGGGTATCGTCAAGCGGGGTTCGCTTGTGAGACTGATACGCAACGGCGAGGTGATCCATACGGGCGAGCTTGAATCCCTCAAGCGCTTCAAGGATGACGTGAAAGAGGTAAGGGCAGGTTTTGAATGTGGCTTGTCGCTAAAAAACTTTAACGATATCCAGGTCGGCGATCAAGTGGAAGCATACGAAATCGTCGAAGTTGCGCGTACCCTGTAACTACATAGGGTCTGCATGGGACATTATGCCTAAAGATTATTCCCGCTCGTTGCGCATCGCGGATCAGATTCAGCGTGAACTAGCCGACCTGATCCGGAACGAACTGAAAGATCCTCGCATCGGCATGATCACTTTGACCGGTGTTGAGGTGAGTCTCGACTATACGCATGCCAAAGTTTTTTATACGACGCTGGGTAGCGAAAGTGATAATTTTCTCACCGATAAAGGCCTGGAGCATGCGGCCGGGTTTTTACGCAGCCATTTGTTGCACCGGTTGAAGCTTCGGGTTGTACCGCAACTTCATTTTATTTATGACGAGTCGGTCGAGCGCGGCATGCGTTTATCACAACTGATAGATGAAGCCGTGGCGCAAGAGGGGCCCGCGAAAGAAACGGATGATGGTTGATCCGAGCCTCCTCAAGCCCCTGTTCACCTCCCAATATTGAATCCAAAGCCCGAACGCATCAAGCGTCCAATCAGCGGCGTTCTGCTGCTCGACAAGCCTTTCGGCATCTCATCCAACCAGGCGCTGCAGATTGCCAAACGCATCTTTGCTGCGCGCAAGGCCGGCCATACCGGCACGCTTGACCCGATGGCCACTGGTATGTTGCCGATTTGCTTCGGCGAGGCGACAAAATTTGCCTCGGCGTTGCTTGGAGCGGACAAGACATATGAAGCGACGCTGAGGTTGGGTTATATCAGTACTACCGGCGATGCTGATGGGGAGCTTTCCGTTGCAAGCGATATCGAACCCGATGATCTGGTGTTTTCCCGCCCTCAGGCCGAGGCGGCAATGAAAAGCTTTACCGGCCCGATTATGCAGGTGCCACCCATGTATAGCGCTCTCAAGCATCATGGAAAGCCCATGTATACCTATGCCAGGAAAGGAGTGGAAATCGAACGGCAACCGCGTGAGGCGATCATTCATGACATAAAAATTGAAGCTCTTGAAGGTAACGAACTGCGCATCCGGGTCAAGTGCGGTACAGGGACTTATATTCGCACGCTGGCAGAAGATATAGGCAAGGCGTTGGGATGTGGCGGAGCGTATCTCACCTTTTTGCGCCGGAACATACTTGACGGCTTTGATTTGTCGCAGGCGTATACACTGGATGCACTTGAAACCATGCCGATGCAGGAGCGAGACTGCTGCCTGCTCCCGGCTGATATTTTAATGCGAAATTTTCCCGCCGCGACACTGGAACCGTCTGCCGCAATGTCCTTGTTGCAAGGAAGAACGATTGCGGACTATGTCTCTGAGGACACAATAGAAGAAGGGCAAAAAGTTCGATTGTACAACCAGGCAAAGCGCTTTCTAGGACTGGGAGAAATGATGGCAAGTGGCGAAATAGCCCCCAAGAGGCTAATAGCGGAATAGGCGCTACGAATATTGCTTGGACCGCATGCTCTCAGTAACGTCTTTGCCTATCCCGCGATAGCCGATGAAGCGACCAGATGAATCGAACATCGGCTCTCCGCTCACCATCAAATATTGTTCCGACCCGTCGGGTCTGGTCCGGCTGTAGACAAAATCGATAAATGGCCGCCGCGCCGCGATGTTCGCCTTGAACGCGGCGTATTCAGCCATATTCCAATGGGTTCCATTATTTTCTCTCGGTTCACCCATCAAGTTATCGACCGTAATCCCGAGCATCTCGAGGACAGGCCCATAAACTTTTGTAAATTGTCCTTTCTCGTCCTGTTCCCAGTACCAGTCAGAGGCCAGTTCAGTCAGGCGGCGAAAGCGTGCTTCGCTCTCGCGTAGCTCCGCGGTTCGCTCCGCGACGGTCTGCTCCAGCTTTTTATTATAATTCTCGAGTTGTTTGTATAAAAGGCGTACTTCCAGCATGTTGTGAATACGTGTCTGAACTTCGACCAGATCAAATGGTTTGCTGACAAAATCCTTGGCCCCCGCTTGCAGCGCTCGCAGCTTATGACCGGGTTGGGCGGTGATAACAAGTACTGGCAGATAGCCGGTTGGCTCGATTTCCTTCAGGGCCTCCAATACCTGAAAGCCATCC
Organism: uncultured beta proteobacterium; assembly: GCA_963831395.1. Classification (GTDB taxonomy): domain Bacteria; phylum Pseudomonadota; class Gammaproteobacteria; order Burkholderiales; family Nitrosomonadaceae; genus Nitrosospira. The sequence goes on along the minus strand of CAWHQD010000052.1, from coordinate 17,010 downwards.
ATGCCGGGCATTTGCAGATCGAGTAGAATCAGATCATACTGATTCTGGCGAAAGAGTCCGCAAACGTCACGCGGGTTCATGGTAGATGCAATACAGGTATAGCCTGCGTCGCTCAGCATTTGCTCGAGTAACCGGACATTGGCTTCCTGATCATCAACAATCAGGATTTTGGCGTTAAGAATGTCGGGTTTGCTAATCATTATTCTTGTCCTATTCGAGGCAATTAATCGATTTTTTAATAAGTTGACAAAGATATCGTATTGGCTCTGGCGATGATATGTAAAAAAGGGCTATTTTCTTCCGTAATTACAATTATCATTTTTCCTCGACAAAAGAAAACCCGTTTGCCGTACACCTGCTGATATGGACGGTAGACTGATAATGGGGGAGCAGCAGGCATGTCCTATTCTTCATACTCGATATCTTTCTATCTGCCTTTGTACTTGCGGTGAATCATGCGGGTTGAGTGAGTTAGCGACAGTTTACGGGAAACAGAATCGAGCATTACGAATATGCTCGCTCCGAAATTCGGTAGGTATTTTTGTTTGCCTGTTTGGCATCCAGCAGAGCTGCATCCGCATTTTTCAAAAGCATTTTCACATCCTTGCCATTTTCAGGATAAAGACCGATACCGGCACTCGCGGTCAGGTTGATGTTGTGCCCTTGAATGGTATAGGGTCGTGACATTGTCTTGATTATTTTTTCTGCCGCAAGCGTCACACCGTCGACATTAGTTACATGTGGCATTGCGATCACGAACTCATCACCGCCAAGACGCGCTACTGTGTCTTCCTGCCTCACAGCGGCGACCAGACGTGCCGCCACCAGCTTCAGAAGCAGATCGCCAACATCATGGCCCAAGGTGTTATTGATCTGCCTGAACCCATCCAGATCCAGATACATGACTGCCATGATGCTGCTGTTTCTTTTTGCGTGAATGATGGCCTGAGAGACCCTCTCCACCAGAAGCCGTCTGTTGGCAAGCCCGGTCAGTGGGTCATGCAGCGCCATGAATTCCTGCGTTTTCGCGTAACTGCGCGCTCGCTGATGCAGCAACCGCACTTCCAGCAAGTTGTGAACGCGCGCCAGCACCTCGGCTATATCAAACGGTTTGCTGACGAAATCCTTGGCGCCGGATTGAAGCGCGCGCAGCTTGTAATCGGGATTCGCAGTGACCACCAGCACCGACAGATAGCCATCCGCTTCGATGTTCTTCAGCGCTTCCAGCACCTGAAATCCATCCATGCCAGCCATTTTCAGATCAAGCAAAATCAGGTCGTAGTGGTTTTGCCTGTGCAGATCATATACCTGGTACGGATCCATCGTTGAGCTCACGGAGGTATAGTTCGCAGCGCCCAGCAAGCCTTCCAGCAACTGGATGTTTGATTCCTGATCGTCCACAATCAAAATTTTTGCGCTATGAATATCAGTTTCTGTAATCATATTGCATACGTGTTCATCTAGGCAAACTATCTTCTCGAACCTGTGCAGCATTTCATCCTTCGTAAGCTCAGCCGGTACCAATAGGTTTGGAAGACGGCGATGCGGTGGAGGCTGCATTTGATAACACAGGCTGAACGCAATACGCACGTCCAAACGTACAAATATTGCCGCTATTCTGCGTGCGCCTCTGTGCGCTAACTCTCATAAGAAGAGGAATTAATTCTACTCCCGCGGAGGTCAAATTTTTTACGTGCATGGAAACATTGGAGAACCAAAAGGATCTAATTTTTCAGGCGGATCAGCGCGTTCCTAAGATACAGACAACAAATGGACACTCAAGTGATAAAAGCGGTTACAGTAAGAGCAGCGGTTCTGCTTATCTTGAGTTCAACCCTCACAACTTCAGGGGCGACTCATGCCGACGTGATTACTTTCTGGAATGAAGCGTTGCTTGAGGCCGTGCGCAATGAGCCGCAGGGCCCGCTGAAGGCGAGCCGAGCAATGGCTATGGTGCATGCGGCAATGTATGATGCCGTAAACTCTGTTGATCGGAAGTATTATCCTTATCAAGCTCAGTTCGAAGCGTCTCTTGGCACTTCAAAAGAAGCAGCAGCGGCATCGGCGGGGCACCGCGTCCTAACGCACCTTTTCCCAGGACAACAGACGAGCTTCGATAGCGCGCTTGCGCAGAGCCTTGCAGCAATTGCTGATGGATCAGGCAAGGCTTTAGGCATCTCACTCGGCGAGAAACATGGGGATAGCATCATTATCCTAAGAGCTAATGACGGCTCAAATGTGGAAAAGCCTTATAGTCCGGGAACAAATCCTGGCGAATGGAGGCCGACACCTCCGGATTTCACATCTGCCTTGGGGCCGGGATGGGGCAATGTAACCCCGTTTTCGATGCTTGGTGGCTCACAGTTTCGCCCACCCGCTCCACCAGCTTTGGGGAGCGCTGAGTACGCAACAGCCTTCAATGAAGTCAAAGCGCTGGGAGCAGTTAACAGTCCGATCCGTACCCAGGAACAGACCGAGATCGGATATTTTTGGGCGTACGATCGGTACAACATGGGTACACCGTTGAGGCTATATAACCAGATCGCACAAACAATAGCCACGGACCAGGGCAATACTCTGGAGGAGAACGCGCGCCTCTTCGCTCTCGTCAACATCGCCATGGCCGATGCGGGTATTGTCACTTGGGATGCCAAATACACCTACAATTTCTGGCGTCCGATCACTGCAATCCGAGAGGCCGACTTGGATGGCAATCCGTTTACAGAGGCAGATCCCGACTGGGCGCCACTTGGAGCGCCAGGAGGAGGCCTTGTTCCAGACTTCACGCCGCCATTTCCCGCGTATATCGCGGGTCATTCGGCTCTTGGCGCTGCAGCCTTCGGAATACTCGCTGATTTTTACGGGACAGATGATGTCAGTTTCACCATTGGTTCTGATGAGTTGCCCGGCGTCTTTCGCACGTTTGATAGCTTTAGTGCCGCAGCAGAGGAGAACGGTTTGAGCCGAATCTATCTCGGGGTTCACTGGAGCTTCGACGACACCTTTGGGCTAACGGCCGGAAACCAGGTGGCAGACTGGACGTTTGCCAACGAGCTCCAGCCCGTGCCCGAACCATCGACATTTGCCCTCTTCAGCATTGGCATTCTAGGATTGCTCGGCTATAGCTGGCAACGCCAGAAGCAGGGCTGCGAAGAAACAGCGAGAACCATATGCTCCTCACGCCGGTAAATTGTTACATATAATTCGGCGCCATTCGTTCGCCTGCGAATAATTTGACCTTGGTAGGCTCACCTCCTATAATTACATATTCCTGACGCGGGGTGGAGCAGTCTGGCAGCTCGTCGGGCTCATAACCCGAAGGTCGTAGGTTCAAATCCTGCCCCCGCAACCAAATCATTAAGCCACTGATTACCTAACGTGATCAGTGGCTTTTTTCTTGTTATCTGCAACGCCAAGCCCGTATTTCACGATAGTTGTTCGTCAGCTGCTCATAAAAGTGGTTGGTTTGTCGGGCGCAGTGAAGATGGACCGCGCCTAAAGTTCCTAAGCTCAGGTAACTGAAGCAGGAGCGTGCCGAGTGCAGCATGCGGTCGTAGAAGTCCCGCAAAGGCAGGGGGGCGTGGCTGGAAAAATCCCGATGGATGTATCAAATACCTATGTTATACGCATGTACAGAGATTTACATGGCATAGCAGGGAACTTTATTGCTGTGTTTCAGTCTGATAAGGACTGGTAGCTCCTGTGGGTTAACATTAGGAATTATCGGATTTTTATTTATTTGATATAGGAGTTAATGAAATGACAAAAGCAACCTCGGACGTGCGGCGTTTTGTTTTATCAATACAAAGGGAACTATTTAAAATTTAACCGGTCCAAGGGCAGGACTGGTAGTCTTTGCTCTTGATTGGAGGAATCTCTAAACTCAGGGATTCTTGATTATTTGCAAGAAGGAGCTAGTATGTCTACAACTACATCAAGAAACTTAGCGGTAAGTCAAACGAAGGCGAGCAATGTCTCCTACGACATGTCCGAGTGGTACGACTCCAAGTACTACAAAATGGGGCTTTTGCCCATTCTTGGGATTGCGATGTTTTGGGTCTGGTTCCAGCGGACCTATGCCTACTCCCACGGGATGGACTCGATGGAGCCGGAGTTCGAGCAGATCTGGATGGGCCTGTGGCGTTTCCAGATGATGCTCTGGCCGACCCTGGCTGCGGTTGTCTGGGGTTGGGTTTGGAAGACGCGTGACACCAGGGAACAACTGGCAAGCCTGCCGGTGAAAAAGGAAATCAAGCGGTACTTCTATTTCCTGATGTGGCTTGGCGTCTACCTGTTTGCCGTTTACTGGGGGTCGAGCTTCTTCACCGAACAGGATGCTTCCTGGCACCAGGTGATCATTCGCGACACCAGTTTCACGCCCAGCCATATTCCGCTGTTCTATGGGGCGTTCCCCATGTATATCATCATGGGTGTAGCCACTTTCATGTATGCAAGCACCCGATTGCCGCTGTACAACAAGGGAACGTCGTTTCCTCTCTTGATGACTATCGCGGGTCCGCTGATGAGTTTGCCGAACGTTGGCCTGAATGAATGGGGTCATGCTTTCTGGTTCATGGAAGAACTCTTCAGCGCACCATTGCATTGGGGCTTCGTGGTATTGGCGTGGGCGGCTCTGTTTGCTGGTGGTGTCGCCGTGCAGATCATTGCCCGCTTCTCCAATTTGCTGGACGTGCAGTGGAACAGCCAGAGCCGGGTTATTCTTGATAATGTTGTCTAAGTCTGAATCGTAACTGTTACCCCTCCGCTCCCAGCCTTGGCAGGGGGCGGAGCCGGTTAGGTCGAATACAACCTCTTACTGTTCATATTTTCCCCCCTTCACAGCGACTGTTACCACCTGGCAGCACGCTTCGCAGATAACTTTGAATCAGCGGTTACACGTCATAAACCGCGGAGGGCAAAAATATGTCCCGTGCCTTCTGATGCGCGCTTTGGTGGGCGCGCAAATCGGGCTTGAAGGCATTCCCACGTTTCCTTGATGGCATTGAGGGTGTCGAGGAATCTCTGCGTGAACAAGAAAATCGGAACAGGCATTTAGCAAATTGCTCTTGCAAAGCCGGATGTTGTCTGCAGCATGCATGTTATAATGTCACATAGGCGGTTTCCAGGTTTCGCCTGTTTTGCCTACTGAATAATTCAACTTTTAACTTTATGGCGGGCCTCCCCGCATTGCATAGTAGTGAACCTGGTCAGGTCCGGAAGGAAGCAGCCACAGCTATTTTCTGCAAGTGCCGGGGATCAGGCTCGCCACCCTTTTTGTTTGCACAGATGGATGATTTGGATGGAACCGGTATCAAGCCGGTTCCGTTCCACCTCAATGTTGTAGGTAGAACAAATCCTTCGTTCTTGCCAGTCTTCAACAAGTCTCTCTTTCGATATCGTGTCCCAGACCCAGGTTCTTGCACGCAAATGGCGCCCTAAGAGCTTTTCCGAGCTGACCGGACAGGATCACGTGGTTAAGGCGCTTACCAATGCACTTGAGCAAAAGCGCTTGCATCACGCTTACCTCTTTACCGGCACACGTGGTATTGGGAAAACGACCATTGCACGCATATTAGCCAAAGCTCTCAATTGTCAGGCGGGTATCACGGCCACACCCTGCGGCACATGTTCCGCCTGCACCGAAATTGATGGGGGGCGTTTCGTCGATTTGATCGAGATGGATGCTGCTTCCAATACGCAGGTCGAAAAGATGCGCGAACTGCTGGAAAACGCGCTTTATGCACCCACGGTAGCGCGTTACAAGATTTACATTATTGACGAAGTACACATGCTCTCCAAATCGGCTTTCAACGCTATGCTGAAAACGCTGGAAGAGCCGCCGGAACACGTCAAGTTCATACTCGCTACTACCGATCCACAGAAGATTCCGGTAACGGTTCTATCCCGCTGCCTGCAATTCAACCTGAAGCAGATTCCGCCGCCGCTGATCGCCTCGCACCTCAAGCACGTGCTGGAACAGGAGCATATAGGGTGCGATGCGGCATCACTGCAATTGCTGGCGCATTCGGCGCAGGGCAGCATGCGCGATGCATTGAGTATTCTGGATCAGGCGATTGCTTTCGGTGAAGGAAAGATTGAAGAAGCGGGAGTGCGGGACATGCTCGGCGCTGTTGATCAGGGTTATCTTTATGATCTGCTGGGCGCACTGGCACTGAAAGACGGCGCGCGGATGCTGGCAGATAGCCGATGCCATGGAAACCCGGAGTCTGTCATTTGATTCAGCGTTACAGGATTTGGCGACGCTATTACATCGTCTTGCCCTGGCGCAAATCGTGCCGGCGGCCATTGACGAGGACACCCCGGAGAGGGAGCGGATTTTTGAATTGGCAAAAACATTCGCGCCGGAAGATATCCAGTTGTTTTATCAGATTGCCATACATGGGCGGGATGACTTGAGCCGGGCTCCGGATGAGTATGCGGGTTTCACCATGACGCTGATGCGTATGCTGGCTTTCGTGCCCGAGGACATGGCAACGGCCGCAGGGGGAAGCGCAGCGAAGTCAGCGGAAAAAACCGCAGCAAAGGCGCGTAGCAGTCCCGATAAAGAACCGGGAGCTGATAAGGAACTGGTCGCCGATACAGAAGTAAAGCATTCGCCGCCACCTGTTCCGGAACCCGTACCAGCTGCACAGCCCGACTCTGACATAAACTCATTCAGTAGCGATTGGGTGGCCATGGTAAATCAGCTAAAGTTGAGCGGCATGACGAAAATGCTGGCCCAGCACTGCGAAGTCAAGAATGTCTCACCGAACGAAATCGAATTTTGCGTGCCGGAGATGCATAAGCACCTGCTGGATAAAGCCTATCAGGGGAGAATGCAAACTGCGTTAAGGGAACACCTGGGCACACCGGTCCGGCTGAAGTTCTCCGTGGGGGTTATCACAGGCATCACCGCTGCGGAGCTGGTGAATCGTGAGAAGCAGGAGAAGCAATCGCAAGCAATCGCTGCCATCGAATCGGACCCGTTTGTGCGGGATATGGTGGAGCATTTCGATGCAAAACTGATCGTTTCTTCGATCAAACCCATTCAATAGCGGAGGAAGAAAAATGATGAAAGGTGGCTTGGGCAATCTGATGAAACAGGCTCAGCAAATGCAGGAGAACATGAAAAATATGCAGGAGAAATTGGCTTCGATAGAAGTCGAGGGCCAATCCGGCGCGGGCATGGTCAAGGTAGTGATGACCTGCCGTTATGACGTGAAGCGCGTCAGCATAGACAGCAGCCTCATCGGCGACGATAAGGATATGCTGGAAGATCTGATTGCAGCTGCGGTAAATGACGCAGTGCGGCGAGTGGAATCCACCACTCAGGAAAAAATGGCGGGTTTCACCTCCGGATTGGGCTTGCCGCCAGGGATGAAATTGCCATTTTAGTTTTATCCGGAAGAGTAGCCCATCGCGGCGGCCGATATGCGCACCATCCGTTCCTGAAGCAGCCTTGTTATTCGCGTTTCAGTGCTTTCTCATCGCATGCCTAAGTGAAAACCCCAACGAGTCTCGATGACCTGATAGACGCTTTGCGCTGTTTGCCTGGCGTGGGTCCCCGGTCAGCGCAACGTATGGCTTATCACCTGCTGCAGCGCGATCATGCAGGCGCAGAGCGGCTCGCCAGTTCGCTTGCTTATGCGCTTGGGCATATCAGGCATTGTGAGAAATGCAACAACTTCACCGAAGACATAATATGTGAGTTATGCCGTTCTCAACGGCGCGATGCGGCATTGTTATGCGTCGTAGAGATGCCTGCAGATTTGCTGATGATGGAGCAGGCTCACTGTTACCAGGGCATGTATTTTGTACTGATGGGCAGACTTTCGCCTTTGGATGGCATTGGTCCCAGAGAAATTCATCTGGACAGGCTGGTGAGGCGCGCTCAGGACGGTGTGATACGAGAAGTTGTGCTTGCAACCAATTTCACCGTGGAAGGAGAAGCAACAGCTCATTATATCAGTGAGTTGCTAAGTAATAAGGGCTTGAAAATTACTCGTATAGCGCGTGGATTGCCCGTGGGTGGGGAGTTGGAACACGTGGATAGCGGTACGCTGGCGCAGGCGGTGTTTGAGCGTAGAGAAATTTCGTAATTTGTTTTCCTCACCCGTCTCATAGGCTGAAAATACCATTGATTTGCCGGGCTAGCGCGAAATCCAGCGCGAATCGATAGGGGCATGCTTTGCATACCATCGGGTAGCCGCTTCCATCGGTATGAGGTTCGTCCTGTCTGCCGGCCAGCCTAATAAGACCGGCATAATCGCAAAGCTTGAAAGTGAGATTCAGATGAAAACCAGGCCGCCGAAGCCAACAGGGCACTCCAAGCCATCGAAGCCGTCAAAATCTCCAATACGGCCGAAATTGGCCCGGTCGCCGGGATCGATAACGAAAAAAAAGCCCGAGCTCGCCGGTACCAACGCAGGCTCTGCCTCTACCCCGGCTATAACTCAGAAGCTGCACAAGGTGCTGGCGCAGTCAGGGTTGGGCTCGCGGCGCGAAATGGAGGAATTGATAGTTGCCGGACAGGCGACAATCAACGGAAAGATCGCGAGCATAGGCGACCGGGTCGGACCCGAAGATGTAGTACGGGTAGGAAAGCGGGTGATTCATTTCAAGTCCGGCGGACGCCTGCCGCGGGTCATGCTCTATCACAAGCCGGAAGGGGAAATAGTCAGCCGCGATGATCCGCAAGACCGTCCTTCGGTATTTGATAAACTGCCGCAATTGCGATCATCCAAATGGATAGCCATCGGCCGGCTGGATTACAACACCAGCGGACTATTGATTTTTACCACTGACGGTGATTTGGCTAATCGCTTGATGCATCCGCGTTTCGAAGTGGAGCGCGAATATGCGGTTCGGATTATGGGACGCTTGAGTCCGGAAGTAGCGGAACGGTTGACTACAGGGGTGGAACTGGAAGACGGCCCGGCAAAATTCGATTATTTGTCGGATGAAGGCGGCGAGGGCTCCAACCACTGGTATCGGGTTATATTGAAGGAAGGCAGGAATCGCGAAGTGCGACGCATGTTTGAAGCGGCAGGGATGACAGTAAGCCGGCTGATGCGTGTACGTTTCGGCCCGATAAATCTGCCGCCACGTTTGAAACGAGGGAAGTGGATGGAACTGGACGAAACCGAGATAAAGCGTCTGCTGGCGCTGGTTACTTAAGCATGTATTGCAGTTAAGCCAGGATCAACAGGTAGTACGAGCGTAGGAATTCGCCTGCTGTAATTGTTGTTGTTCCAACGGACGGAATTACCCCGGGGTTGCTAAAAGTGGACCGGCTTTACAAACTACCCGATCCACTCCACTCAATGACCCTCGAATTCAAGAGTTAAGAATAAAAACCAAAGCTACCATCGATGCCACCATGCCAAGGAAATATGAAATGGCGAGAAGTCTTCCTATTTTCATAATCGTCTCCTTTGTCGTGGTTGAGTACAAAAGGTAAAAGTACGACGAGTTGTGAATTATTTGTGAATTATTTGTTATCTATATGTGAAGACACTTTCTTGGTAGCCAAGTTCCCCTCACTATCGGTGCGCACCACCATGGGAGGTCTCCAGGTTCCCCCTGAAAGAGAGTTGCAGCGAGTTGACGGTTGTCATACTTGCTTACGCGGGGCTCGATACCCGATTGGTCGAGTATGACGTTCGTTTATTCGTGAATCGGGTCTACGCAAATTCCTGTGAGTATCATCGAGGAAGCTGATTGCGTTTCAGCAGGAAAACAAACTCGTCGCCAGCACTGGTTTCAAGCCAGGTGAAAGGCGTATGAGGGAAGGCACGTTCCAGAGTTTCTCGATTATGGCCTATCTCGACGATCAACAGTCCCCGATCAGTCAGGTGTTTCGCGGCATCTTCCAGAATTGTCCGCGTTGTTTCCAGCCCATCTTCGCCGCTCGCCAGAGCATTCTGCGGCTCGTGCCGATACTCCTCTGGCAGAGCCGCCATGGATGCTGCGCTGACATATGGGGGGTTGCTGATAACAAGATCATAGCGCCGGACTGTCAACCCGGCGAATAAATCGGATTGAATAATGTTGATCCTATCCTCGAGGTTGTAATCCCTTACATTTTTTTGCGCGACCTGAAGCGCCTCAGTTGAGATGTCAGCGGCATCTATGGCCGCATTTGGGAAGGCATGGGCAAGTAATATGGCAAGGCATCCGGAGCCGGTGCAAAGATCAAGCGCGGAATGGATATCATCAGGTTCTTCTATCCAGGGTGCGAGCTGGTCTCGTAGCAATTCGGCAATGAATGAGCGCGGGATGATGACGCGTTCGTCCACGTAAAAATTGAAATCTCCGAGCCAGGCTTCTTTGGTGAGGTAGGCGGCAGGAATTTTTTCAACCGTGCGGCGTTCGATCATCCTCAATACCTGCTCCCGTTCGGCTGTAGTGAGGCGCGCATCGAGAAACGGGTCAAGCCGGTCGAGCGGAAGATGCAAGGTATGAAGAATGAGATAAACAGCTTCATCATAAGCTGAGGCGGAGCCATGGCCAAAAAAAAGCCCGGCATCGTTAAAGCGGCTTACGGCGAAGCGAAGCAGGTCGCGGAGGGTTTGGAGTTGGGTTCGGGCTTCACCGTACATAAGTCTTAAGTATACGCTCCCCTGGAGCAAGCGCGCTCGATTGCCTTTCGCCCAATTCAACAATTCCTGGTGTGAATCCTGATCAAGCTGAAGCTAAATCGATTCGTACCCTCCGCAGGCACGTCTCGAAAGCGAAATTCATTGCCACACGAGTTAGAGCAAATTCCCCGGATGATACGCTCTCGACAAAAGCCGGGCATTGTCGATATCCGCGCATTTCGCACAACACGAGAGATTCCCGTAGTGTGGGTCAAATGTGACCCACAAGTGGGTCAATTCCTGTCAACCGGCGCATCCTGTTTATTGGCGCTGTTTTCCAAAGATAATCCCTTCCCAGTTCGTTTCTCTCGCGGGTAAAAAAACATCCCAGTCCTTATTCTCTTATTCGAAGAAAGCACGAAGAATCAACAATTTGATTAGCGGTTCATCCTGGGCATAATGTTTGCTTTGAAAAATATTGTGCTTATATTGACAGGAGAACGCTTTGCTTCCCACCGAACTCGTCAGGCTCACGGCGTTGATGCAACGAACCACCGGTAGCCCTCAGGTCAAGATAGGGCTCATCGATGGCCCTGTCGTTACCCAACATGCGGACCTCGCGGGAGGACATCTCCACGAGATTCCCGGACATAACGGGGCAAGTTGTACACAGGCCAATAGCGGGGCATGTGTGCATGGTACCTTTGTTGCCGGCATTCTGTCCGCGAGGCGCAATTCCCCCGCACCCGCCATCTGCCCCAACTGCACCCTCCTCATCCGCCCCATTTTTAGCGAGACGACAGCAGGGCGTGAGCACATGCCCAGCGCAACCCCGCAGGAGCTGGCAGCGGCGGTTCTCGAATGTATCGACGCCGGGGCACGGGTCATCAACTTAAGCCTTGCCCTGGCCCAACCTTCCACCAAAGGAGAACAAGCACTGGAAGACGCGTTCAATCAGGCCCTCAGACGCGGCGTGCTCATCGTCGCGGCCGCGGGTAATCAAGGGACACTTGGAAGTTCCACCATTACCCGGCATCCGTGGGTCATTCCGGTGGTTGCCTGCGATTTGCGCGGCCGGCCGATAAACGAATCGAATCTCGGCGGCACGATCGGCACACGAGGTTTGAGTGCACCGGGCGACAGCATCACGAGCTTAGGTGCTGCAGGCCAGCCGCTCACCCTGGGAGGCACGAGCATGGCAGTACCCTTTGTCACCGGCGCCATTGCGCTGCTGTGGTCGGAATTCCCCACTGCAACGGCGGCGCAAATCAAACTGGCTCTCACCCAGGCTACCCCACGGCGCGCTTCGGTGGTTCCGCCTCTGCTGAATGCGGAATCCGCCTATCAATTGCTGTTGAGGACAAATACGAGGAGGCAAATAGCATGAAAAAGAAGGCGAGTGAAAAGAACGACGCTTCCGACAAAGGGGAGCAACCAGGCGAACAACCCCGAGAACAACCTGCACATCGTGTGCGTCTGCCGGCATTTATTACCGACGATGAAATCGGGCTTGGCGATGCCATTCAGCGCACTACGTCCTATTTTGGCATACCCGCCTGCGGCGGCTGCCAGCGCCGTGCGGCTGCGCTCAACCGCTGGCTGGCTTTCACCCCTCGGCGCTCGAAGTAAGAGAAGTAGAGAAGCGCTTGAGTCGGGAGTTTTAGGAGTTTCCTTTTTTTGAAACCGTTAGCGCCACTACTTTAAGGAGGAACAATATGAGTGAACCAACCGAAACAATGGAACAGCCGATGGAACAACCCGTAGTCCAACCCGCAGCCCAACCGGTTAACGCGAGTAACGGAGGAACCACCGCACCCTATCCTGAAGTGCGTAAGAACGCATCCATCTCACCGCAAGCGGGAGGCGGCGGCTGTGGTTGCGGCGGAGCTGCTGGCATGGGTGAGAACGGCATGGGTGCGAACGGCATGGGCATGGCCTCGTATGTCTACGCCATCGGCCGGGTGGAAGCGCGCTTCCCCAATCTCGCTGCGGAAAAGGAATTTGCCCAGGCAACCGGACGCGCAGACACTGCCGGCAAAACCGATCAGCAAGCCTTCCATGAGGTTCTGTCCCAGCGCCAGAATCGCTACCTGGTGCGGCAATTGTGCTGGGTATTGACGGTACAGGGAATGGAAACCTATCTCTTGCAGCCGCGCGATCCGGCGGATATCGATATGTTGATTGATGCCATTCGTCCTGCGCCTGCTCCCCAGGACATCGATGTTGTCATCGGTGTGCGCGGCCCTATTGCTCCGCCGGAGATGTGTAACGGCTTGATGGTGCCGATTGTGGTGTTCGACCAGATCTATTCCTTTGGCCGGGATGAATTCATCAAGGCGATACCGAAGCCGGAGAAGATGACGGAAGAGCAATTTAGCCCGGCGGCCGAAGAACTGTTCGATCGGATCATGCACATGACCGACAACGCCGGCGCAACCGATGAGCATCGGGCATTGAACTATCTGGCCATGCGTTATCCCACCATCTACGCCAAGGCGGCGGAAGAATTTGCGGGAGAATTTTTCCCTGACGGGAGTGGAAGTGCGTCCCTCCGCTTTAAGCAGCGGGCGCAACATTGTTGACGTTATTTTCTCCTATACCAACCGCAATACCGATTTTACCGAGAAGTACTTTGTGCGTTGCGACATGACCGGGGAGTTTCCGTTCCTGGTCACCAAGATGTCGCCGTACTATGAACGTTAACCTAAAACAAGGAGGTATGAAATGAATACCATGAATATGCCGGGATTTACCGCGGATAAATCAGTTTATAAGACACACGGATATTATCGGCTTTCAGCCGGAAATGCTGACAGTACCGCTTCGCAACCAGGCCTTGTACAGCCCATGCAACTAGAGATGCCTATTCCAGATGGAGCGTTCCCGCCCAGATGCTTTCGCTGCTTCCCCAACCCAACCTCTGAGACCGGATGTTCCCAGTTGTGTGTTAGCCGTTTCCCTTTCAGCGTATTTTTGCGTGATTGTACAGGTTGCGAGGGATCTATTTGCGGAGGTTTTGCGGGAACACCTTGTCGTGGCCCGAACCAATACTGCGATTACGGAATTGCCTGCGGGTTTGCCGACGCACCAGGCAGGTGCAGGACCAGGCCGGACGTTTGCACGCTGGAATTTGACCCTGTCTGCGGCTGCGACGGAAGAACCTATGGGAATGCGTGCCAGGCAGCCTCCGCCGGTGTGTCCGTTAGGCATCGTGGCCCATGTGAGGGTGGTGGAGCGCTTCAATAATAAAATTCTTCGGCACTCCTTACCTCGTTTTCCGTTCCTGATAAACAGGCAATTCCTGTAAAAAGAGATGGGGTCAAATGCTGAGGTTTTCCTCAACTTCGCAGGGACTGGGGTGATCATGACGCGAGCGTGCAAGCGCGGCGTCATGATCATTCGACAGCAGCCCATGAAATGAGGGAAGCCCCATTACTATCGGCGAAGATGACTGAAGAGCAATTTGGTCCGGCAGCAGAAGAACTGTTCGATAGGATCATGCAGATGGCCGATAACGCGGGCGGAGCCAACGAGCATCGGGCGCTGAATTATCTTGCCATGCGTTATCCCGCCATCTACACCAAGGCAGCGGAAGAATTCGCAAAGGGCTACGCACTGACGGGGGTGGAGGTGCGTTCCTCGCCCTTGAGTAGCGGGCGCAACATCGTTGATGTTATTTTTTCTTATACCAACCGCAATACCGATTTTACCGAGAAGTACTCTGTGCGCGTGGATGTGACTGGGGAGTTCCCATTCCTCGTCACAAAAATATCACCGTATTATGATGCTGCAAGGCTTTACTGCAGTTCACCAACCATGCAGAGGATTAAAGGTGCCTCGCCTGATTCAACATGTGGATTATTCGCTTGCGGCCTTTGCTGTCGTTTTTGACGATTGCGCACAACGTGGATTTATGGGCTTGATTTAGCGGGCTGGCCAAATCCATAATTATCGACAACGGCCGAAAACTTAGTCTATACCAAACTAATTTCAACAGCGCTGTTAAGGAGGAATATCAAATGAATGAACGGTCCATAGAACAATTTATGCAGGCCCCCGCCTCACAGTCAGTTCGACTAATAGATTTTGAGGCGGCAAAGGTGATGGAGAAAGCCGGAAATTATTTCCTGGTCGTTTCGGGAACTAAGCCGTATCTCAATATGACGGTAAGACTCAGCCCCCTCGTTTATGTGCGGCAACCTGAATACTGGGGAATTGAGGTTCTTGGCTCACTGCCAGGTATCGCTCTCCCGGCCACTGCACCATATACCGTCGCAATATCACTTAACGGGATTCTTGGAACAATCGGGATAGAGGTAATAGGAGCGAGTTCAAGTCAAAAAATTGACGTGCTAGGAGAAGCAGAGAATCCCGAAGAATAGGGACAGGTAGCGCCCACGATTAATGCAATGATAATGGTTGGAAGATAGCCGACCGAAATTCGTAAATTCTTTTTTAAAACCGCAGAAAAGGAGAGCGTCATGAACATGCCCGGGTTTACTGCAGATTCGTCTTTATACAGGACAAGTGGGTATTATTACGGTACTGCATACTTAGAAGTGAATAGTGGAGCCATATTGCCACAACAGTGTAGCTTAAGCTGTCTGGGAGAATGCTTTTCCGCTTGCACTGAGGTGGGTGGGGGGCCGGAATGCCGTGCCAATTGCCGCGTGGATGCGGCTGCGGATCGGCTTGCACTTGCACGAGGACGAGATGCTGTGGGGGTAACTGCTCGACGACATCACCTGCACCCTGCTGAATGGGCTCGAACCGATGGTCACAAGATATCGCCTCATTACGAACGTTAACCTCAACAATTGAAAGGAGGCATAAGATGGACGCCACGAATACGCCAGGATTTAACGCAGAGGCGTCAATGTACAGAACAAGCAACACTTATCATACCGCTCACACTACTTTAGCGGGCAATGTACCGGCTATGATCATTCCGCAGCAGTGCAGGCTGGTTTGCCGGTTGGTGTGCCCACCCCCACCGGAGTGCTGTCCACCTGGCTGGAGATGCTGCGGTAGTTGTGCGAGCGGGGAATGCGATGACGTTTGCGTACGTCCGGGCCAGTCTTGCCCCTGATCGGGGCCGCCTCGGCAGCATAGTATGCGTGCTAACTCAACCAGAAGGGGCAATGAAAATGAATATGCCAGGGTTTACTGCGGAAGCTTCGATTTACAATGCAAAACGTCGCTATCAACTGGTGACGACCGAGTTTTTCTCACCATCTACAATAGAGCCCCAGCAGGTCAGCCAGGGCTGTTCGAGAGCATGTCTTATATGTGTATTGTCTAGGGAGCAACTTGAATGGGCCTGCCGCATGTGTGATCGGTGTCTTGGCGAAGGGTAATAGGCGTTCGAAGAAAAGCTACGTGCGGATTGTTACAAAACTTACGGTTGCCTATTTTGACGCCCTTCGGTCGATAAGCTATCGATGCTAAACGCGCGTAAAGCGGATTGTAGGGCGGATTAGCAATAGCGTAATCCGCCACATGCAGAACCCAGAATCGGCCTCTCAAAGCCTCTAGTACTCACTCGATGAACTGTTTCGACAGGATTATGCAAAATGACGGTCGATGCCGGGACCCGATGGGCATCGTGTCCTGAATTACCTGGCCATGCCCTGCTACTGTTAACCATTGTTCAGGCATTGTTGGGCTAAACATATAGTTAATCAAGGATAAAAAATCCCGCAAAAATAGATTGGATTTAGTTGCACCGCAATCCAACCGCTACCCAAGAACTGTTCGTTTTCGCACAGATGGCGTGACACCGTGCGCCTACAGTTAAGTCGGTGCAGCGAACTCACGCGACACCCTGTGGAAATATCTTTACCCCCAATGATTAATATTACAAACGAGGAACAAACATGAGCCAAGCTACAGGATGGTCAGCAAATTTCGACTTTGGCGAAGCGCTAAAAGACGCAGTAGGAAAGTTGCCACCAGAAGACACAGATAGTGAATCTGGGTTCACAGTTACAGTGATTAGTATCGTCGGTAATTTTACAAGGGGGATCGTCCCACCACATTTAGAAGTTACCGTTGAAACGTAAAGCCAACGTCTGGGTAAAAATGTGTGGGGCACCAGTTTATGGTCTTCTGCAGGTAGTTCTGACGTGCCCCCTGTCGGAAGCGCGATCACAAATTCACAATCAACTGTTGCCATATGTCGTGAACGAAGTGTCATGTAATTTAAATCTGTTCCGCCGTCGGCTATCCTTTTCGACTGATGTCAATAGTTGGCGATGGCATTGATTATGGCAGTAATAAATTTTCCAACGTGAGCTGATAAATTCGCGGCAACTGTTCCAGATTGTCCACCTCCACATATTCATTGATTTTGTGGATGGTGGCATTACGAGGCCCCAGCTCTACCACCTGGGGGCAGATATCGGCGATGAAGCGTCCATCGGAGGTCCCA
>CAWHQD010000051.1:0-64783 GCA_963831395.1 uncultured beta proteobacterium | reverse complement strand
GTGACAAATATTTCATCGTTCGACACTCTGATGCTGCCGGATCCTCATTTAAATCCCTTGTTGAAGAGGTTCCGTCATGCCACTGCAAGGTTCCGAAAAAGTGCGATGCAAGTTTGCTGCGAGGGTCACGCAACCTCTTTTTCGTTCAGAAACGAAAAACTCGCGTGATTATGAGTATCTCCTGCTAGAGCAGCGATATCGGCCAACGCACTCTTGCCCCCGCCCTTGTTACCTATGATCGCGACGAGATCGTGGTTTAGCGGGATTTGCGCATCGAACCAGGTCTCTTTCAAAGATGAGCCCGATTTTTTTTTGATTGTAATAGCCGATGCATATTTCGTACGATTGCTTGCTACCAACAGCTGTTTAGGAGGCGTATCGCCAACAAAGACGCGTTGATCAAATTCTGCAACTGCATGTCGTAAACCCTGAAAGGTCGGATCGGACTTAATCCACGTAAAGCAATGGCCGATCCGGTCCTTATCTTGCGAACCGCTCAACGCGTGGGCATCCGAACAGTCGAGCAACTTATCCAGCACAAGGGATTCCGTCAGCCTACTTCTTGCTGCGGCGTAAGCGGAGGGATTCTCCGATGCACAAAAAACCAGATCAACCGCGTTGATAACATTGCGCTTCTCGGCAATAGACTGCCCATCCCACTTCATGTTATCCCACTCGGTCTTCCCGACTGCGAGCAGGAAGCGGTTTTGAAGATAATGACTTTCTAGTGCTTCTTGTACAGATTCAAGAGTAATGCACAGATTGTTAAATCCCTCCTGCAGTTCGCTGCCATAGTCCGCTTTCTTGTCAACCGGCGCGGCGCCAATGACCATCCTTCCAAGCTCGGCCAAGCGAGCTGCCGTCATAACACCCTGCCACTTTCCCTTCAGCCCTTCTGCCTCGGGCACCAATTATAACGCGGCGATAGAGAGTTGAGAAACTGCTGACGTATGACCTCAGGGTCAACTCGGCTCAAAAATGAGATGCAGGTTAATGCGGTTCCAGTCCGACTCGAAGAACCATCTTTCCTTTCTTCACCACACCCGCAAATTTATCTAGCCGCAATTCCCAACAGGTAATATGAGGTCAATATTCTTTAACCGACCTTCTTTTTTCTTGGCCTTGAGCATACGTTCGTAGCCATCCACGAAGAAGTAGTCGTTGATACCGAGGACCTTGAATTCTGATGGCAGATTTTCAAGATCGACAATAAAGGCATCCCAAACAGCTTGTGTGTTACCACCATAATTCTGCACGATAGAGCACAGGTGTGTGGACGTGGAGATCCCATTTGAAGCAGTTACATCCAGCCGGATTGCTGTGATTCATTCGCAACCTTATTTTCTCATTGATACAAATGGAATGAGTATTCAATTTAACCTGAAATTGACTTTACGGCGATTTGATTAGTAAACAACACAGCAGCAAACTTACAGATAGTAGGCACTGTACAAGAATATATGAAAAGCGTCGATCTGAGGCATTCCCGTTCTGGCGCATCCTGTCCGATAAATACTAAATATCATTGTCTAAAAATTGCCCGTAAACTCGGGCGATACCGGCTCGATTGCATAACACCTTTGTGACGACTATTCAATTGACTTCCAGCCGCTTCTGCGGGCGACGAACATGCCGGCCAGACCAAGCACAAGCAGGGCTAACGTTCCAGGTTCAGGAATAGTACCAATTTCACCGGGGAGAATTCCGTCATCGCTCCAGTTTCCGTTTCCACTATCTCCGACACCACCGTCACTGCCAATGCCTGAACCACCGCCAGTGCCTGTTCCGCCCCCCGCATTATCCAGGTCCAATGCGCTATCAATTTCCCCCTCGCCACCATTGTATGTACCAGGGTGATCGCTACCAGAACTGGTAGTGCCAGTGCCTCCGGGGGCGCTGTTACCGACCCCAAGACCCCCGCCTCCGCCTCCACCCCCGCTACCGCTTCCACTGCCAGCATCAGACCGGTTGTCGACAAGGCGATTTGGGGAGCCTGCCCCCGCACTATTGCCAACCCCGCCCCCGGAAATGCGAGTCCTGCCGGTCCCTCCGGCGCTATTACTTCCACCTGAGCGGGCCGGCCCAGCCTCTTCGGCGCAAAAACTCACCCTTAAGCCCTGGTTAGGTGGCGACGTTTGGCGCTGTTGCAAGCAACCGTCCCGTGGACTACGCCGAATAATTGCAGGGGCGGCAGCCGGCGAGGCTTCATGCATAAATGCCGATGGGTATCCTCCGGCTGTCTGCAAATCCGCTGTTGAAATACCTAGCGTGGCAAAAAATCCATCGACGGCATTTTTGTCGTCGTCTGATCCGATAATATGCGTCAGATCGAGAAAATCGACCGATGGGTAATCGAGGATGAGAAAGCCCGTGAGGTCCGAACCCGGCAACTCATTTCCGGAGGCTGAACGAAAGCCATAAAACACATTAAACCGACTTGAATTGAAATTGTCCATCAACATGGCACTCACGCTGCCATGCCGGTTTAATGAAAAAGGACTTATACGTACCGATCCATCACCCGCTTCCGAACGAGTTTTGGTGAAATCAATGTATCTTACGTGATGGGCTTCCCCACTCAGAGAATGTGCCAGGTCGACTTGAAATAGCGGAATAGCATAGGTGCTTGCCGAAAATAGAAGTATTAAAAATATTCCTGACTGCAAGAAACGGGTTCTTGTGCTCACTATACGCATACTCCGGTTTACCTATGCCCATCTTATAGCCGACATGACCTCCCAAATCCAGATCGTTGTGGCCTGGCCGGTGGATCATCTGTTCAAGCTCGAGGAAAAGCCTTCCAAGTCATGCGCATGGTAGCAAGCTCGGCTGCAGGATCAATTGGACCTTGGTACACCTATTGAGGATAAAATGAGGTTAACTACCTCCTGGATTTTTCGAGAACCGGGAGCTTTGCGTTTCCATCAACACGATGAGGAGAAAAGCCGGCTTTACGGGAAGGAAAACTTACCGATGAATATCGGGTACGAAAGATATGCTGGCGGACGCGAAGAGCGGAATGAAAATACAAGTTTTCTGAAGAAACGGATGGCGGTCGATCGTCGACCTCTAGGCTCAGGGAATGCGCCAGGAATGCGGATGGCTACCGGCACGGCCTCGATGATGTGGCTTGCCTGTCTATATCTGGCAATGCCCAGGAAAGGCCCAAATTACAGTACCGCAACCTCTGTCAGAGGCCCGCGTACCAGCGTCTATGAAAGACGCACAGAAATCATCCAGGATGCCGAAAATTTATCCTCAGCCCGCTCATCCGCCTTAAACGCCAGGATAACTATATACTCAAGCATAGCCCGCCTGGTAAAACAATGGCACCCACCTCTGAAGGCAGCGCCATGCCGGAAAAGAAACGAATGTGACTGATGACTTTGAGTTACAGCCCAGCAAAGTAACATCAGGCATGAACAAGAACACAGAATGCTCCGGAGCTTGATGAAATCAGGCGTACTTTCGGCGGCAAGAAGATGTCGCCGGGGCCATTTCCGTCAGGACAGACGCCCCATCCTGCCGCTCTGGTAATCCGTAATAGCCTGTTTGATCTCCTCGGCGCTGTTCATAACGAAAGGGCCGCTGCCGACGATCGGTTCCTCGATCGGCTCGCCGCAAAGCAGCAATACTGTCGCATCTTTTGCGCTGTCGATACAAATCTGGTCACCCGTCCTCTCAAACAGGCCTACCTCGGCCGCACCGATAACGTCCGAGCCATTCAGTTGTACTGAACCCTTCAGCACCACTAGCACCGTATTATAATCCTCGGGCACAGGAAGGCAGAACGGCTGTTCACCAGCCAGATGAATATCCCACACATGGACCGGGGTAAATGTCCGAGCGGGTCCCCTGACACCGCCGAACTCGCCCGCAATGACGCGCAGACTCCCATAACCGCCCGGAAGGTCCAGCACAGGAATCTGACTATTTAAAATACCCTGGTAGCGGGGTGGCGACATCTTGTCCCTGGCAGGCAAGTTGACCCATAACTGCACCATTTCAAGCACGCCGCCACGCCGCGCAAAATCACGCCCGTGAAATTCTTCATGAACCAGGCCAGATGCCGCAGTCATCCATTGCACATCCCCCGGACCTATATGGCCGCCGCTACCGGAACTATCGCGATGCTCCACCTCGCCGCTGTAGACAATGGTTACCGTTTCAAACCCGCGATGTGGATGCTCGCCAACACCGAGCCTTTTCTCTGTTGGCGGAAATTCCATTGGACCCGCGTAGTCAAGAAGCAGAAAGGGGCTGATCATTGGCCCAAGACTCGAATAAGCAAAAAGGTTCCGTACCGGGAACCCGTCCCCGACCCAATGGCGGTCGGCACCGCGCTGGATGCGCTGAAGTTTCTTGACGGATTTCCCGGCTGCTATTTCCAGTGATGTCATAATGTTCCCCAGTTCGATGGTTAATCCGGATTTAGTGAATTGCTGACTTGGAAAATACGTTCAGGACGACCACGCCGGCAACGATAAGCGCCAGTCCCACGATAGCGGGACCATCCAGGGTCTGCCCGAGAAAGAGCCAGGCAATGAGCGTAATAAGCACGATACCGGCGCCGGACCAGATAGCGTAGGCGATTCCCACCGGGATTGTGCGTAGGGTAAGAGACAGGAAAAAGAAGGCGGCGGCGTAGCCCGCTACCACTACAAGTGATGGCCACAACTGCGTAAATCCGTTACTCGACTTCAAGGCGGAAGTCGCCATCACTTCACTTATAATTGCGATAGAAAGGAAAAGCCATTGCATTGCCCGGCTCCTGCCTGATTGAGCGCCTGGAATTGACCTTGTCAAGATCATACCCCAAGTGGCAACAACGGTGATAATCGAAAGGCAACACAAACGTTTTATGTGCGTCACCGTATCGACCACATTTTTGCTCCTCGATAATGTTCAAAACTTCAGGCGCGCCACCGGAAATGGTAATCCATGAGTTTGCAAGCTGACAAAAAGCAAAAACTACAGAACTGACTCATCCTCAATCATGACCTTAAAAAAGGGAAATACTGTGCGACATCTTTCTATCATCGCCGCCGCGTTGTTGTTTTTTACATCGACGGTCAACGCTGCGGTAACCGAGGACGCTTATATTGCCGGTTATGCCGCTGGAATTCTCAAGCACGGTTTCAAGGTCGAAATTCCGACTTTGATCGTGCGGGAAGGCGTTATTACAGTTCCGGCAAATAAACTGACACCGGACAACCGTATCTCGATTGTGCAAGCACTGTCACAGATCCCCGGGGTCACGGCGGTGACTGTGTCGGACAGTATTGCAGGTGGCCCGGCGCAACGCGATGCGTTCAAGCCTATTCAGCAACCCGACGCCACCGCGCGGGAACCGGGACCGGAAGAGGCAGTTGCGAGTGAAGGAGTGCCCGCAGCGGGTCCGGCGGTTCTCGCAACCGGAATGCTGCCTAAAGGCCATCTGTTCAAGCCATTGCTGGCTGATCCCCGATGGGCTCATTTCTCCGCCGCCTATCGTAATTATGTCGGAAACAATATTGATGGAAACAACAATGGCGCGGTCAGCTTCGGGGAAACGATTCCGTTCTACCGCGCCAATTTCGGAAAGTCCACCGTGCAATGGGAAGCCGGCCTCCAGGCTGCTGTCTTCAGCGACTTCAATCTCGGTGCGCCCTCTGCGGATCTCATCAATACCGATTTTATAGCTTCCGTCTACGGAAGTATGCGAGCGGGGAATTTTTCCGCTTTCGGCCGCGTCTATCACCAGAGCTCGCATCTTGGCGACGAATTTTTGCTGCGCAGGTTAACCAGCCTGGAACGAATCAATCTCAGCTATGAAGGAGCCGATCTCCGGTTATCGTATGAGCTACCGTATGGACTACGGGTCTACGGGGGAGGAGGAGGCATCTTTCACAAGGAACCCTCGACAATCAAGCCCTGGTCGATACAATATGGCGTCGAGTTCAGAAGCCCCTGGCGGATCGAGGTTGTATCCATGCGGCCAGTTGCGGCGGTCGACATCAAGAACCATGAACAGAATAACTGGAATGCCGATGTATCCGCGAGGGCCGGCGTACAATTGGACCATTTTCAGGCGTTCGACCGGAAACTCCTGTTCCTGGTAGAATATTTTCACGGAAATTCCCCCACGGGCCAGTTTTTCAGACAAAGGGTCGACTATCTCGGCATCGGCGCACACTACCATTTTTAAACCCTGGTCAGCAAATGCCGCATGAAGGTCCTTCCTGGCAAACGCACTTCAACCATGGCTACCCGCTCGGACCGGCTATTGCTGAACGGGGTCGATGAGTTCTGACGGCAGAGCCGCCGTAGCGGCTGTTCCAGGATTTCCTGACGCATGTCCAACACCCTTCAGCGGGTCTATCCGCCGCATGCTTTCGATGCGCTGATCCGGCACGGATTCCATCCGGTGCTGGCTCGCGTCTATGCTGCGCGCGGTATCGAAAAGCCGGCTCAGCTCGAGGTGGACTGGCTTCGACTGATCCCTTTCGACCGCCTTAAGAATGTTTCCCTGATGGCGCGATTTCTTGCCGAGGCCATCCTGGCGCGGAAACGTCTCTTGATCGTGGCCGATTATGATTCCGATGGCGCCACCGCCTGTGCGGTTGGCATACGCGCCCTGCGGCAATTCGGCGCGGTAGTCGATTATCTTGTCCCCAACCGCTTCGAATACGGTTATGGACTCACGCCGGAGATCGTACGCCTTGCAGCCAGTGGCGGCGCCGCAGCCGCAACTGGTACCGCAACCCGTCCTGACATACTGATCACGGTGGACAATGGCATAGCCAGCGTGGAAGGCGTAGCTGAAGCTAACCGTCTCGGCATGCAAGTGCTTGTTACCGATCATCACCTGCCCGGAGACGAACTGCCGGATGCCGAGATCATCGTGAATCCCAACCAGCCCGGCTGCGACTTTCCCAGCAAGCACCTTGCAGGCGTGGGCGTGATGTTTTATCTGGTATTGGCGTTACGGGCGGAATTGCGGGCAAGAGGCGTATTTTCCACTGCACGGAAAGAACCCAATCTTGCCAGCCTGCTTGACCTGGTCGCGTTAGGCACAGTGGCGGATGTGGTGAAGCTCGATGACAACAACCGGCTGTTGGTACACCAGGGTTTGCAGCGCATACGCAAGGGACGCGGCTGTGCGGGTATCAACGCCCTTTTGCAGGTCGCGCGCCGGGATTTCCGGCAGGTATCCGCCTATGAACTGGGTTTCATGATCGGACCAAGATTGAACGCAGCGGGACGACTCGATGATATGTCGCTCGGCATCGAATGCCTCATTACAGATGACGAATCCCGCGCTTCGCAGATCGCCCTGCAACTCGATGCACTTAACCGCAAGCGGCAGGAAATCGAAGCGGCGATGCAAGATAGCGCATTGATTCTACTGGAGAGCGTCCTTTCCGCGCCCCATGCCCAACATGCGCAACATGCGGCCGACAAGGAACCCGATGTGAGCAGCCTGAGCCTGTTCGATCCTGCATGGCATCAGGGGGTGATAGGAATACTCGCATCACGCATCAAAGACAAATTCCATCGCCCTGTGATCGCATTCGCGCCAGGCGGTGACGGCGAATTAAAGGGGTCGGGCCGATCCATTCCAGGGTTTCACCTGCGAGACGCGCTGGATCTCGTTTCCAAACGCCATCCCGGTCTTTTGTTAAAATTTGGTGGCCATGCTGCCGCCGCGGGGCTGACCATACGTAGCTGTGATTTCCAAAAATTTTGCGGCGCTTTCGAGCAAACCGCCCGGTCGCTGTTCGGGCTGGCCGGCCTGAAGCGCATCCTCGAAACAGACGGCGATCTGGATGAATCCGACATGAACCTGGAACTGGCGCGGCGTCTTACGGAACAGGTATGGGGGCAAGGTTTTGCGCAGCCTACCTTCAGTACCCGCTTTCATGTGGAAGATCAGCGCGTGGTCGGGCAGAAGCATCTGAAATTAAAGCTGAGGAAGCAGGAAGCAAAAATCAGGGCGTATGGACCGGAAAAATCGGCAAAACCAGACGTGCTTTATGACGCAATATTATTTGCTCATGCTGCCCCTCTTCCCGGAGTAATAGACGCCATTTATCGAGTGCAAGTAAACGAGTTCAACGGTAACGCTACCTTGCAGTTCATCCTGGAGCACTGGGTCGCGGCCGAGGCCTGATGCTTGGCGTGCGTTCTCATACCATAAAGGTGCGGAGATGCTTGGGAATCTCCGACTGAGCAGCCCCCGGCTCATTCCACAAAACCCCTCGTGCCCCCTCCCGAAACCAGGGCTTATTCAGAGATTCCCTGCCAGTGACATATAATGTCAGTCTTTTTTTGAACTGCATTATTTGCCGTCCATCAAACCAGTATTCCAGATGCCATTCAAACTGACCATTCCCTCACCTGGCTCGACAATTCGCTATGGTCATTTCGATGGCTCCGGGGATGCGCTTGCTCTGGCCCAACTGGGGCAGGAAGCAAAACCTCTGGCGATCATTACGGCGAGCGCACTGGCGGCGCAAAGGCTTCTTGAGGAAATACCTTTCTTCGCACCGGAGTTGAAAACCAGGCTGCTGCCGGACTGGGAAACCCTGCCCTACGATACTTTCTCGCCCCATCAGGATCTGGTATCTGAACGGCTTGCCACGCTTTATCAACTCACGAGCGGCGCCTGCGATGTACTGATCGCTCCCGTCACAACCGCGCTATATCGGTTGCCGCCCCGAGAATATCTTGCGGCGCACACTTTTTTTCTTAAACGGGGTGAAACGCTCAATCTGAACGCATTGCGCAGCCAGATGACTTTGGCGGGTTACACGCACGTAACCCAAGTGCTCTCACCAGGGGAATACAGCGTGCGGGGCGGGCTGGTCGACCTCTTTCCGATGGGCAGCCCGCTGCCCTACCGCATCGACTTGCTGGATAATGAAATAGAAACCATTCGTACTTTTGACGTGGATACGCAGAGAAGTGTTTATCCCGTCACGGAAATACGGTTATTGCCAGCGCGTGAATTCCCTCTCGACGAAGAAGGCCGGACTCGTTTTCGAGGCAGCTTTCGTGAAAAATTCGAGGGCGACCCGTCGAAAAGCCGCATCTATAAAGATATCAGCAAAGGGGGCACGCCTGCGGGCATCGAATACTACCTGCCGCTTTTTTTTGAACGGACCGCAACACTCTTCGACTACCTGCCACAGACAACGCTGCTATGCCTGCACGATGAGATTCATCCCGCAGCGGAAAACTTCTGGAGGGACACACAATCACGCTATCAACTGTTACGCGGCGATAATGATCGCCCCCTGCTGCCGCCAGGAGAATTGTTTCTCACTACAGAAGCCTTCTTCGGCGCGCTGAAGCCTTATTCACGTATTGAAATGCAGGCTGACGGCCAGAATTCGAAAGTCAGAACCCAGAACTTGTCCAGGGCATTGCCGCCCCTTCAGATTGACCGGCGCGCTGATAATCCGGCTGAGAAACTTGCGGCGTTTGCCCCGCAATTCGCTTCCGAGTTCGAGTCCTCTGGCGGCCGCATACTGCTTCTGGCAGAAAGCCTGGGCAGACGGGAATTGATCGCGGATCATTTGAGGCAGTACGGGCTATACCCATCTATTTGTGATGATTATGCACAGTTTCGGGTGGGCGCCGCAAATTTCATGCTTGGTGTAGGGCCCTTGCACAACGGTTTTATATTCCTGGGTGAAGGGACTGCCTTCATCACCGAAAGCGAGCTGTACGCCAGGCATTTGCATGGGCGACGCGAGCGTGATTCGCGCAAAACCACCGCCGTGGCAGATGCCATGCTGCGCGATTTATCGGAGATCAAGTCGGGAGACCCGGTGGTGCATGAGCAGCATGGCATCGGCCGTTACCTCGGGCTGGTGAGCATGGATCTGGGCGAAGGCGCAACTGAATTTTTATCGCTGGAATACGCCGGCGGCGACAAGTTATACGTGCCGGTCTCCCAACTGCATCTTATCGGGCGATATAGCGGAGCGACGCCGGAAGCGGCGCCCCTGCATAAACTCGGCAGCGGCCAATGGGACAAGGCCAAGCGCAAAGCGATGCAGCAGGTGCGCGATACCGCGGCGGAACTGCTGAATATCTATGCTCAGCGTAGTGCCCGTATGGGCCATGCATTCGCGCTCAAACAACATGATTACGAGGCATTCGTCGAAGGGTTCGGCTTCGAGGAAACACCCGATCAGGCCGCTGCGATTGACGCTGTGATCGAGGATCTGGCTTCTGCCAAGCCCATGGATCGATTAATTTGCGGGGATGTGGGTTTTGGCAAGACCGAGGTGGCGTTGCGAGCAGCCTTCGTTGCTGTCGCCGATGGCAAACAGGTAGCGGTTCTCGTGCCCACCACGCTACTGGCGGAACAACATTTCCAGAACTTTTCCGATCGCTTCAGTCTGGTTGCGGACGAGTGGCCGATTAAAATTGCGGAGCTATCGCGTTTTCGTTCGGCCAAGGAACAGACACAGGCACTGGCGGGACTGGCCAGCGGACAAATAGACATCGTCATCGGCACCCATAAACTGATCCAGAAAGGCGTGAAGTTCAAGAACCTGGGCCTAGTGATTATTGATGAGGAACATCGCTTTGGCGTGCGCCATAAGGAACAACTGAAAAGCTTGCGGTCCGAAGTGGACGTATTGACACTGACCGCGACACCTATTCCGCGCACGCTTGCCATGTCGCTGGAAGGGCTGCGTGACTTTTCCGTGATCGCTACCGCGCCGCAGCGGCGACTGGCCATCAAGACTTTCGTCAGCCGTTTTTCCGAAGGAATCATCCGCGAAGCGTGCCTACGGGAATTGAAACGCGGCGGGCAGATATATTTTCTGCACAACGAGGTGAGCACTATCCAGACCATGCATGACAAGCTCGCCCGGTTGTTGCCGGAGGCGCGCATAAACATCGCCCATGGGCAGATGCGCGAGCGCGAGCTGGAACATGTAATGAAGGATTTTTATCAGCAGCGTTTTAATCTTCTGCTGTGCACAACCATTATCGAAACCGGGATCGATGTTCCCACCGCCAATACCATCATCATCAATCGTGCGGATAAATTCGGTTTGGCTCAATTGCACCAGTTGCGCGGCCGGGTCGGCCGCTCTCACCATCAGGCGTACGCGTACTTGCTGGTACCGGAAGAAGAGGCCCTGGGCGCCCAGGCCAGAAAGCGCCTGGATGCTATCCAGGCAATGGAGGAACTGGGCGCGGGCTTCTACCTTGCCATGCATGACCTCGAAATTCGAGGGGCGGGCGAAGTGCTGGGCGAATCGCAAAGCGGGGAGATGCAGGAAGTCGGCTTCAATCTCTACGCCACCATGCTGGATGCCGCCGTCCGATCATTGAAAGAGGGCAAGGAACCGGATATCCAGCATCCCCTCGGCGTTGCTACCGAAATCAACCTGCATGTCCCCGCCTTGTTACCGGATGACTATTGCAACGATGTGCATGAGCGTCTGGTACTGTACAAACGCATGGCTAATTGCACAAGCGACGATCAACTGGATGATATTCAAATTGAATTGACGGACCGGTTCGGCCTCTTGCCGGATCCGGTCAGAGCGTTGCTGGACTGTCACCGCCTGCGTATTGCGGCGACGCCTTTGGGGATTACTCGAATAGAAGCGAGTTGTGACTCGATACAGGTGCAGTTCGTCCCCGATCCACCGGTGGACGCCAGCAGAATTGTCGCCCTGCTCCACCGCAGCCGCGACTATCAGTTGTCCGGCCCCGACCGTCTGAAAATCCAGGCGCGGATTGCTGGCGTTAAAGAGCGGGTGGCACGAATAAAAAGCTTGATCACAGAGTTGAGCGTGTAAAAGCAATCCGGTGGGCATGTTCGGGCGCCCCGGTCACCCCGCGTCCATGCCGTTCCACAGGCATCATTCCCTAATTTTTTGTTTTCAGTAAAGAATCTCCGTTCAATCGTTGCCTTTCAGGATAATGATCCTGTATTCGCGCTTAATTTGTCCGTTAATTCATATTTGCCGCCGGAAATTTTTCTGATGTTGGGGTTAAAGAGTATTAAAAGCAAAATCGTGGTATTCGCCATCATGGCCACGCTTATTCCATCGCTAGGGCTGGGGTTGCTATCCTTCCGTCAAAACGAAGCACAGATCAGCGATAACGTGACGCTTGAGCTTCGCGCCCTGACAAGTTACGCCAGCCGGGAAATAGAACTGTGGATTGATAAGCGTGTACATGAAGTGTACGTTACTTCCTCGTCCAGTGCGGTGATAGACGGATTATCGGCAATTTACCGCCCAGCGCCGGACACGTCTGGCAGAGATCCGCGCGCGCTGGCGCATTATCTGCGCTCGGTGCAGGGAAAGCTTGAAACAATACTGGAACTGACCGTCGTGAATGCCGCGGGGCAAGTTGTGGCAAGCAGCATGGAAACGACGGCCGCCGTGACGCTTCCGCAGGATTGGCCGCAAAACTCCCTTACAGAAGGTCTTGTGATTGTACCGGCGCACTGGGACAAGCAATACGGCACCGCAACAGTGAGCATTGCAATTCCGGTATTGTCGTACGACAACATGCTGATGGGCGCGTTAGTAGCCGTGCTTGATCTGCGCGCCTTGCAACCCGAGCTGAAAAGCCCGACAAGATCACCCCCAGGCGAGGTCCTCCTGCTTGATCCGGAGGGCAGGATTCTTGTCAGCAGCCAGGCTGATGCCGAGAAGCTAACGAAACTGGACGCATTTTTGCTCCAGAGCCTGCTCGCGCAACCGGGCGAATCTTTGGTCTTTCAGGGGCTCACGCATCGCGAGGTCATCGGAGTTGCGGATGTATCCAGGGAACTGGCGATAACCATTCTTGCCGAACGCGATCGCCACGCGGTCTATGGTGACTGGGTAGACCTCCGCAACATGTTTCTGGCGCTTGTGGGCGCACTGGTTCTGTTAATGGCGGCAGTGGCTTTTCAGATGGGCCGTTCGATTGTTGTACCGCTAAAGCGCCTGATAAGCGCAGCAGACCGTATTGCCAGCGGTGACCTTGAGGTCCGGCTCTCCGCTACGCGAAACGACGAACTCGGTCATCTTACACAGGTATTCGATCAGATGGCCGACAGGCTGCGCCGAAATCACGCGGAGATCATGGCTGTCAACGAAACCATGCAACAACAAAACCAGGTGCTGGCGACGCTTTCCATCACCGATAGCCTTACCGGCCTGTACAACCGCAGCAAACTGGATACTATACTGACCGATGAGCTCGCGCGATTTAAACGCACCCAACGGCAATTTGCATTGTTAATGCTGGATATCGATCACTTCAAGACCCTCAACGACAGCTATGGGCACATTACGGGCGACGAAATCCTCGTCGCTGTAGCTCGAATACTTCTTCAATCCATTCGCAGTATTGACTATGCGGCGCGTTATGGAGGCGATGAATTCATTATTGTCCTGGTCGAGACTTCAGCCGACCTGGCGCACAAAACCGCTGAGCGGATCCGCTCCCAAGTAGAGAATATGCACTATAGCGCCAATGGCTCGACAATCAACGTAACAGTGAGTATCGGCATTGTCCAATGCCGGCCGGACGATATGACACCGACTGCGGTACTCGCCCGCGCTGATCATGCGCTCTATGAAGCGAAAGGAGCCGGGCGCAACCGGGCCCATCGCGCTCATTAGAAAAACGGCTATCAAATCCTCCGAGTCCTATGTTGGAACTGCTCGCCGGCAAATGAATCGGCAAGTGCGCCAATCGCCCCAATTGACAGCGCGAGAACTTATTCAGACGCTCGCAGGAGTTGACCGGTGCGTCTGGGGGCAGCCAACTGCGCTTCGACTAGTATATTGAACACCCATCCTGACCGTCCATCTGCCGTAACGATTTGCAACCAGTCGCCCCTGTACCCCTCTGCTGTCATTGTGGAGTCTTTTCCCAGCATTCCGAGCACCGCAGCCCTCAAGCTCGGCTGCTGGCGCAATTTGCTGTCGACTTTGGCCCGGAGCGGAATCGGGACCTGAAATGGAACCGTTACCTGGTGCGGGTCCGTAGCTTTGTGAGCGCGATTATTCCTCACCATGTCGATGAATTCGCGGGCCTGCGCCGCGTAATCCATGGCTGTAGCATAGTTATCTTCCGCATACGATGCAACTGCCGCATTCAGCAGGAGCTGTGCCTGAGTTTGCAATATCTTTTCGGAATCCGTCATCGAGGATGACTTCAGGTTCTCCATGATCATTTCAACTTCCGCAATAGTCGAGGCGGCGGCAGGACGCGTGGCCAAACGCCGGAGTTTCACCTTGGCATGGGCGGCTTGACTGTTGGTTTCCTGTAAGGCCTTTGCCTGATCCTGCTGCCGAGCCTCCTGGCTGCGGATGTGCGCTTCCTTCTCCGCCAGCAACTTCTGCAGACGCTCGATTTCGTGTTGTTGCGCCTCTTTTTCCGCCAGCAGTTTTTCGTACTCGATTTCACGCGGCCCCTTCACGCCGGATTCCGGCCGCGCACTCTCGGCCTCGACCTCGGGCAGGTCGGATTTCGGAAGAATGTTGCATCCCCCCATATTCAAACCGAGAAGCACCAAGGCTATCCAGCCCAGCACTTGTTCCGGCTGAACCTTTGGCTGCCTGTGGAGCTTGGCGGGTTGTTCCACTAGTTCCATACTTCGTTTTCTCCCGATCTTGATATCCATACTATCAGCGTGCTTATTATCCGGCAGTTGGGGCTTATATGATACGCATCATTAGGGGTATCCCAGAGCGGAGGCTGTGATTATATATCTGCAGTCGGTGCATATAATGGACGCCGGAAGCCGGCTCAGTTGAACCGTGGCGCGATGATGCCCGGGACGGTATGGAAGTTCGCAGCGATTGCTGGCACAATGCCGGCTGTCTGAAAAATAGCAGCTTCCATAAAAAATGGCCTCCTTCGCAGCGCTGCCGCGTCGGTGATCTATTGGGCTGGGCTATAAGAGGCGTAAAGAACAGCCCTCCATCTGTTCGGTACCCGAGCGCAAGACATACCTGCCCGGGCAACTTGTCTTCAAACGCCTTATCCAGCCCCGAAGCATTCTTAACATTAAATTGGAATGGTACATGAACCTCATCATACAAGGGCTTGAAATCGAGAACAGGGATCTGAGAGAGCTGGCGAAACTGGCTGGTGCAAACGATATCGAACAAATCACCGGTCAGGCTTTCCGGCTGAAAAATGCGAACCGGCGGGATCAGGTTCCGGAATACTGCGCCGACGCCGGACTGGATTTTGCTTTCGTCGAGCAAACGGCCAGGCTAGGCGATTTTGGCCTGGTTGCGATGGATATGGATTCCACCCTGCTTGCGATCGAGTCCATTGATGAAATAGCCGATATGCACGGTGTAAAACCACAGGTATCCGAGATTACGCAGCGGACCATGCGGGGCGAGATTGTTTTCGCCGAAAGCTTGAGGCAGCGTACAGCGCTGCTGCGAGACCTGGACGAGGATGCACTACAACGTGTATATGATGAACGGGTCCGGCTGAGTCCCGGCGCGGAGAAGATGTTACTGCGGATGAAGTCGGCCGGCATCCGAACGATGGTCATTTCCGGGGGTTTCACGTTTTTCACCGATAGAATCAAGGCAAAACTGGATCTCGACTACGCCGCCGCCAATACGCTCGAAGTTGCCGATGGCAAGCTTACGGGTAAAGTATTGGGTGAAATCATAGGGGCGCACGGAAAAGCTGAAGTGTTAAAAAAAGTGCGTGACGAACTGGGATTGAAACGGGAACAGGTAATCGCCATTGGCGATGGCGCCAATGACCTCAAGATGATGGAGGAAGCAGGGGTCAGCATTGCGTATCGCGCCAAGCCCATCGTGCAGGAAAACGCAACTTACGCGATCAATCACGTGGGCCTGGACGGGGTGGTAAACCTGTTCGGTTAATCCACCTAGCGCCTGATCTTCGGGGCGTTAATTCTGTTGTGCGTGGAATTAATACCCCGAAATCCACTTCCGTGGAAGGCGCCGCAATAGCCAGCGTAAGCCGGCTTAATAACTGAACGCAGCTTCAACAAGATAAGTGCGTTGTGGGTACGGATGAAAAACAAAGGCCTTGTCATTGTTCAGATTGGTAATGCCAAACGAGACCCGGCTTTTCAAGCCGTTTTGCAATTTAAACCTGTAATTGGTTTTGAAGTCCAGGAAAAAGAAATCGCTTTGAGAACCGAAAACGTTGTTCACATGATCCCTGTTATCGAGATCGTTAAACGAATCGCTGGTATAACGGCCGGAAAATGCAATATCCCACGCCTCCGTAGCATGATAGGTAGTGAAGAAATTTGCTCGCCAGTGCGGTAACCGGATACGTTGTTTGCCAGTCAAATCAAAGTCGGCTGGCGTTCCGGTGGACTCCGTAAAGCTGATGACCGGACCCTTGTCCACTTTTGCATTCATCCAGGTGCCATTGAACATGAAATCAAACTTGGAGCCGAGAATACGCCGCTGATCAAAGATAAGTTCAACACCCGTAGTGCTGGTCTCATCAATATTCTGGAACGCGCTTGATGTGAGTACGCCTGAAGCGGTTAATACTTGCTGGATGGCATCCTTGATATCGTCACGAAAAACATTCACTCGAATGTAGCCTTTCGGTAGCACGTATTCAACCATGAAGTTGTGATGTACGCCATTCTCGGGCCTGAGCAGCGCATTTGCCGTAATAATGCTGGTCGGTGAACTGAGCGATTGAAACAATTCAGCAATTACGGGAAATCGATGGGCCCTCCCAAAGGAATAACGCAGTTTCCACGGCCCAGGCTCATAGCCTAGGGAAACCTTGGGCGAGAGTGCCGATACGTCGCGATCAGGCACCGATGTACTTCCCACAACGCCATTGCTCGCTGACCACCACTCCTGGCGCGCTCCCACCGTTATATCCCAGGCCGGAAAAAACCGATATGCGGCCTGTGCGAACATTGCCTGAGTCGAGGTGCGGCCGTCATTATTTCGATTAGCCTGCAGTGCCCCACGCGTGAGCGTAGCGTAATCAATCAAGGAATACTGACGGAAGCTCAAATTGTATTGATCGAAATGGTAGCCGCCCAGCAGCGATATTTTTTCATATCCGAATAATGCTGGAGTACTCAACTTGAGATCAGCATTGAGCCAATTGAATTTTTGGAAATCCTGGAGTTGGCCTGCCCCGGTATTAGCCGGATCATTTTTATTAAAAAAGGCGGTGGCACGGATATCTTTGAGAACATCGAAATGACTGATTGTCGTATCAATGTTCCAGTTTGGAGTGAGCGCGCCACGTAACTGCAAGCCCTAGATTCAGCGTCTCCCGCTTGTCCTGGCTGCCACCAAAACCACGTTGCACGACATCGAAGCGGGTCCCATCCAGGGAAGCGTTACCTGGCGTAGCGCAGGTTTCGATGTCGCTGCAAGGCGGTGCCGCCCCTCCCCAAAACGGTTGTCCAGTTATGTCGCTTACGTAGTTGCGGGAGCGATCCTGGCTGCGTGTACGATCCTCATACGCCACTGTAAAGATAGCCTGGAGATCCTGCGTGATGTCGTAACCAAACTTGCCCTTGAGCAAGTGAGTGTGTACCTTCTCCGGTCCGGTATCGCCATAGATGATGCTGGGCGTACCGCGAGTATCGGGTGTTCGCAGGCCGCCCGTTACCGGAACGCCGCCCGGCACATCGAATAGTCCGGTATTGTCGATGAAGTAAGACTGAGGATGGCTCTGGCCTTCAAGCCGGTTATAGGCCAGGAATACGGTGAACCTGTCCTGGATCCGGTTTCCATAGGAAACATATTGGCGGTCACCTACGAAGGTTCCTTGATCAGGACCGTACAGTTTATAAGGCTGAATGAAGAGGCTGCCCTCAAAATAGAATTCCTGCTTGCGTGGCATGCGCGTTTTTATATTTACCACCCCGCCGATGGAGTTACCGCTATATTCGGCGGAAAAGGGGCCATAAACAATATCGACAGCATCAATTTCATTTGGGCCGACAAGCGACCAGCGCGGCGCGCCATTAAAAGAAGCTTGCAGGAAATTATGCAGTGGCAGACCGTCGGCAAAGACCATATTGCGTGCGGTGGAGAACATGTCTGCACCGCGAATACCCAGAACACCGTTGGGATCTCCGACATAACGCTGGCGAATCTGCAGGCTGGGCTGATACTTGAGCACCTCTTCCGTGGTTTGCGCGTTCTGAAGCTCGATCTGCGCCCGGTTGACGCGGGTGGAAGGTGATGTGTAATGAGAGTCGCGCTCGACATCGCCGGTAACGACCATTTCCTTGAATACAACCTCTTTGGGCTTATCCTCCACCGGCTTGTCGTCGTTTTTATCCTTATTCTTATCCTTGTTCTGCTCAACTATTTCATTTGGCCCTTCTTTTGCAGGAACTGCCGGGCGCGAACCCGGCGCTACAGTCCCGGCCTGTGCGATCACACTTGTATTTTTTACCGATAAGCTTGTTTTATTCGCGTGCACAACTGGCTCGCGGACCTCGCCACTCGATCGAGGTGTTACGGCGGTTGGACTGCTCCGAGAGGTAAGCGCGATGGGTTTTCCCGACAGCGTGTTTTTTATTCGGCCCAGATCCTCCGCCCCCGCGGAAGAGGCACAAAGCAGACTCGCCAAGGCGATGGAGATAGATTTCATGGATGTTTCCTCGCCTGTTTTCTTATGACAACCAGCTTATCGCTGCTGTTCACATTACGCATTTCAAGTATTACTTATTAAATCTTCGGGATTGCGGAGCAGATGATGTTAGCCGGAGCCAGCAGCCTCTTGCGTAAGTCCCACCGCAACACGGGGTGGGCTTGGGAGCGCGGTGCGCGGACAAGGGGAAAGGGAAGATACCGTCTGCGCCCCTTTATGATTTTCCCTCATGCGATCTTGCGGCCCGGTTGCCTATTTTATTGAAGCATTCAGCGGCTTCTGGCTGTAATTCGTTCAACCGGAAAAATACGCAAGCCTTCTTTTGCTGTGTTCCACGCTATCAGTACTTTTTTATTGTCAATCAGCGGCATGGGGTAGTCGGTTGCGCCAGCGGATACCATCACTTGCGTTGGTTCGCTCCAGGACTCACCGCCATTAATGGAATACATCATCTGCGCGGAATAGGACTGTCCGTCAAATTCTCGCCAGGTAAGGAGAACGAGTTTGTCCGCTACAACAACGTCTGCATGGTTAGCCTGCGCTGAGGGATTGCCTATAGGCATGGGCGAGGATTCCCAATTGCCATCGATGTTTTTGTAGAACAACCCCTGACGATCGGCGCCGTTGGTAAACCATGCCAGGTGCAATTTGCCCCAGCGGTCGGCTGCGATACTTGCTCCATTGTGCGGGCACGCGTCAATTTGCCAATTGTCACGCGTCGCCCGCCTCACGCCACCCTTATCGAGGTTTGCCATGGCAAAATCGCGCGTGTTGACGTCAAAGATATTACGCCAGACAGCAACCGGGCCATCCTTTGTCCAGGTAAGCGCCGTCCGGCAACATTCGCAGGTATGCGCCTGAAAGCTGCGATTGCGGCCGAAGTTCGCGCCATTATCGAAGGACTGCGCTGTATAGAGTGATACGCCGGAAAACGCTTCGCCTCTTTCCTTCGCGGCGTCCCGATCGCGTGCGTCGAGCCAGGCGACCACTACCCTGCCGTCACCGTCCATCGCCAGCGAATCATAGCGGTGACTGGTCAGACGGCCGTCATCATTCAACGTAACAGGTTTGGAAAAGGTTTGGCCTGAATCTATCGATCGCGCGAAGCGGATGTTGCCAGCATATTTCTGCGGCAGTGACTGTGTCCAGGATAGAAGCACGGTACCGTCGCGTGCAACTGCAATCTTCGGACGGCTCTCCCCATCAGCCGATATGTTTTCCGGTTCAGGCGTGACA
The DNA here is from genome assembly GCA_963831395.1 of uncultured beta proteobacterium. Lineage (GTDB taxonomy): Bacteria > Pseudomonadota > Gammaproteobacteria > Burkholderiales > Nitrosomonadaceae > Nitrosospira. The sequence goes on along the minus strand of CAWHQD010000051.1, from coordinate 44,935 downwards.
AGCACGGGAGTGGAAAAACTTTTTCCGTCGTCTTCCGACCAGGAAACCAGCAGCCGCTGATCTTCAACTCTTGCCAGCCATAATCGTCCGCTCCGATCCAGTGTTACCCCCACTCCAAGCGTGGATTTGGCGGGCCTGGAAGAGGTGGGCATCGAATGGTTCGGGTCTTCTCCGGCTGAATCCTGCTGGCCCGCCAGCGCGGCTGTGGCAAAGCTCATCAGGAAAATGGCTGCAATACGATACATCCGAAACATCTCTCTCTCCATCACAATATCGGATCGAGGATAGCCCATTTCCGGAAGCATGGGAATGTGGCAAATTGTCGCACCTGCCCCGCAGGATTTTCATGGATTTCCAAAGCGGGCAATATGATAAAAGCATTACACCGGATGAATTATCCGCTTCATTTCTGCTTGTACGTGGCAAGCATTCTTTTCAAACAAAAGCCAACGGCTCGCATGGACGCTGAGATGAATCAGGGTGCAAAGAGGAAATAAGGGGAAATCGGTTCGGGAAAACCGCACATCCAGCGGGATATTAAGCAAGCCTCATACCACCGGATCAGCGCCCGGATTCCGCATCATGGTCACCCCTTACCCACTTTTGCACGACCAGGCTGCCCACCATGTCGCCCTCGACATTGACTGCGGTGCGGAATGTGTCCAGCAGGCGATCGATGGGCAGCAGGATGGCAATGCCTTCTGCCGGAAGCCCCACCGATTGAAGCACCAGCACCATGGTTACCATTCCGGCGCTGGGAATGCCCGGCGCCCCCATCGCGGCAAGCATGGCGGTCAAAAACACGATCATCTGCTGTATGAGGTTGAGTTCTATACCCGCGAGGTTAGCAATAAACAATGCGGCAACCGCCTCGTACAGGGCCGTGCCATCCATGTTGAGCGTAGCGCCCAGCGGCAGGACAAAGCCGGCAATATCGCGTTTGACATGCAGATGCTGTTCGACACAACGCAAGGTGACCGGCAAAGTGGCGGAACTCGAACTGGTGGCGAAAGCAGTTATCAGCGCCTCACGCCCGCCGCGCCAGAATTTGAGCGGCGTCATGCCCGTAACCAGATAAAGAATGAGTGGCAGTACCACTACGCCATGCAGCAGTGTCGTCCCCACCACCACGGCGATAAATTCGACCAGGGTCGTTAGCAAAGCCGGATCCTGTGTGGCGGCCAGCTTCATCAGCAAGGCCATGATCCCCAGCGGAGCCAACCGCATGATCCAGCCCACCAGCATCAGCATCAGCTCCAGAAACTCCTGTAACAGAACGAGAATATTGGCGTAGCGCTCGCCACCCACAACCAGGGCAATTCCAAGCAATAGCGCGAAAACCACCACCGCAAGCACATCACCTTGGGCAAGCGCCGTTATGGGATTCTGAAACAGCGAGTGGAGCAGGTGCGAAAAGAACTCGGACAGTGGCATCTCCCGCGCTCGAAACCCCTGCATGGCGTCCTGAAACATGGCGAGCTGCAGTCCTTCCCCCGGCCGGAAAAGATTAGCGGCGGTCAGCCCCAGCATAATGGCCAGTGCCATGGAAAATATAAAAAAGCCCAGCGTTGCTTTCCATACCTTGTGCATCTGCCGATGCGCGCGCAAATTTGCAACCCCCACTGCGATGGAAGTAAAAACCAACGGGATCAGCACCATTTTCAGCAAATCAATAAACAACGTTCCCGCGAGCTCAGCGATATATAGTCCAGCCTGGGCGACGGCTGATTCTTTTCCCAGGAGGGGCAACCCCAGGCCCAGCAAGAGACCGGCCAGCACACCGTATAGAATTTGCCTATTAAGCGAGATTTTTTTCATCAGCAGCTTCTTTGTGAAGTATTTTTTTTGCCGTGCCTGGAGAAATATTATCGCAGCGATGACATATGAGGCATTGAAGACTTACCTCACACGAAAAAGGAAAAGCCGTTGGCGAGCAACAATACCAGATTCCCCGCGTGAAAAGCCGGCGGTACGCAACCTCGAGCGAGGCTCGCGCGCCGGATGCCGATTACGAATATTTTCCGGACGGCGCTATCGGCAGCACTTCACCTGTATGCCGCATTGGGGTCATCTTATGATGCCAGCATCGCGCCTGCGGATATCGCCGCATGGTACTCTCCGCAGTTATAATTCATCATCGTGGTTACCGGCATGGCGTTTTCGCCTTTTATAGCACCGTTTACAGCGTTTATGGCGGCATTCGTCCTGATCTGGTATTTGATCAAGGGTGAAACCCTCAAGGTACTGGATCATCCCAACCCCCGTTCCCTTCATAGCAAGGCCATTCCCCGAACTGGAGGATTGGGCATGATGTCGGGCATCCTGGTTTCATGGGCATTTCTACCCGACGCCCTGCCGCTGTCCGTATGGGCAGGCGTGATGCTCCTGGTGGCGATATCTTTCGCCGATGATGTTTTTGATTTGCCCGTTTGGATAAGGTTACTGATACATGGCGGGGTCGCGCTCTGGTTCCCGGTAACGATGCTATCCGACACGTATGGCTGGATGAGCGCGGCCCTGGCAGCGGTTGCGATCACCTGGGTCCTCAATCTTTATAATTTCATGGATGGCTCGGACGGTCTGGCGGGCGGCATGACGTTGTTTGGTTTCAGTTCTTACGGCATGGCCGCCTGGCTGGCGGGTAATGAGGCATTCGCCATTATTAATTTCTGTGTGGCTGCCGCCGCTGCCGCTTTTCTGGTGTTCAACTTTCATCCGGCACGCATCTTCATGGGCGACGCCGGCGCAATTCCACTGGGATTTCTGGCCGCAATACTGGGTATGATAGGCTGGAAAAACGGTGTTTGGCCGTTATGGTTGCCGCTGCTCGTATTTTTTCCGTTTATTGCCGATGCCTCTGTTACTCTCGCAAGACGTGGCCTGCGTGGTGAAAAAGTGTGGCAGGCGCATCGCGAGCATTACTACCAGCGCATGGTGCAAAGCGGTTTTGGCCATCGCAATACGGCGCTACTCGGTTATCTTCTCATGCTGGCCGCCGGCGCCAGCGCAATCTGGGCAATGCGGCAGCATATTGCGGTTCAGCTTGGGGTTGTCATCGCATGGTGTGCAATTTATCTTGTTATGATGCGCGTCTTTGACCGGTATTGGGAGCGCCGTTCCGGCGGCTGATAGCATGCCTATACGCAAACCCAACATACGCACAGTAATCGCCTTCGTTCACGATCTCGCCGCGGCAGCCGCCGCCTGGTGGCTTGCCTATTCGTTCCGGTTCAATTTTGAGATACCTTCCCTGTATCTCGCGTCATTGCAAGAAATCCTGCCTTGGGCGGTTATGTTGCATGCCGCGGCGTTTCTGTGGTTTGGCCTGTATCGCGGACTTTGGCATTATGCCAGCCTGCCCGATCTACGGCGTATCCTGATCGCAGTACTGGCGTCGGCGGCAGCAGTGCCGCTTGCTTTATTCATGCTACAAATACACGCCGGCGTGCCGCGAACCGTACTGCTGCTGGCTCCCATTCTCTTGCTGTTTATCATGGGAGGCAGCCGCCTTGCTTACCGGTTATGGAAAGAGCATCGGCTCTATGGACAAAAAAAACTGGAAAGCAACCTCGTCCTGGTGCTGGGAGCGGGCGATGCCGCCGTCGGCCTCGTGAAAGAGCTTGCCCGCAGCGTGCAATGGCAAGTGGTGGGATTACTGGATGACGACACCGCAAAGCTTGGCCTCATGCTGCATGGTTTCAAAGTACTGGGCCGAATCAATGAACTGCCTGTTGTAGCAAAAGAATTGGGCGTTGCTCATGCCATTATCGCCATGACCTCTACCATCTCCGACCGCAGGAAATCCCACCGCCCTCAACTCGACCGCCGCCGGGCGGGCCGTCTTATCCGGGACCGCCGCCGGGCGCTGCAGCTGTGCGCAGCCGCGGGGGTAAAGGCATTGATAGTCCCTTCTTACGATGACTTGATCAGTGGCAAAATCACCGTATCGCAAATCCGCACTGTAGAGCCGGAAGATCTGCTGGGCCGAGACCCCGTGATACTGGATAACGACGGCTTGCATGACCTGTTAACGGGAAAAACCATTTTAATCACCGGGGCAGGCGGTTCAATCGGGTCGGAATTATGCCGGCAAATTGCCAGATTCGAGCCCGGACGGCTGGTGCTGTTCGAACTGAACGAATTCGCGCTCTACAGCGTCGAGCAGGAATTCCTGGCCAAATTTCCGGAAATACCGATGGCATTCACGATAGGGGATATCAAGGATCAGGCGCGGCTGGCCCAGGTATTTTCGCAATACCGGCCCACGGTCGTATTTCATGCCGCCGCTTACAAGCATGTGCCGCTGATGGAGCAGGACAACGCCTGGCAAGCGGTATTGAACAACGTTTTTGGCACCTATGTCCTGGCGAGGACCGCGCTTGCGTACCGGGTAGAGAAATTTGTATTGATCTCGACAGATAAAGCAGTAAATCCTACAAATGTGATGGGCGCAAGCAAGCGGCTGGCGGAAATGGTTTGCCAGGCATTGCAACCGGCCATTTCCAGCTTCGGAGACCAGCCCGGGAATAGCGATTCAATTGCCAAAATACAGGAACCGGGTTTTGTCATGGTTCGTTTCGGCAACGTGCTGGGTAGTGCCGGAAGCGTGATTCCAAAGTTCCGGGAACAGATCGAAAAGGGCGGCCCGATCACCGTCACTCATTCTGAAATCACGCGGTATTTCATGTCCATCCCTGAAGCTGCGCAACTGGTTCTGCAAGCCGGATTGATGGGAGGAAAAAACGGGGGTGGAGAAATTTTTGTGCTGGATATGGGTGAGCCAGTAAAAATAGCCGACCTTGCGCGAGACCTTATTCGTCTCTCCGGCCTGAGCGAGGACGAAATTCCAATCGTATACAATGGATTGCGTCCCGGGGAGAAACTATACGAGGAATTATTGGCGGACGACGAGAACACTTTACCTACACCTCATCCCAAATTACGTATTGCCCAGGCCCGTCAGGTAGATAAACAGTGGCTGGGGGATCTGTTGGCATGGCTCAGTGCACATCCGGTACTGAGCGATGAGGAAGTAAAACGGGATTTGACAAAATGGGTTCCGGAATACTCAAACCGGGGGTCGATGCAATGATTTCCACGACTCCCCTGTTTCATATTTTCATTGCCGGTGATATTGATTGCCGCTTCATTGTCCGACCACCGCTCATTTCCTTTATCCAACCGGTCATGAATGTGGGAGGCAGTCCAGTGGTCTGCACGCGTCAGCACCGCCACTTCTTCCCAAGCCAGGGGGCACGAACTGACCAGGCGCATACAGTCCCCGACGAGCGCAGCCCATACGCCAAAGCCGAAGAAGGTGTGAGCCCAAATTGAATAGGGCTATGGCGCGATCCATCGCCCATTTCGCCCTGGGATTTTCGGCGCAGGTGAAAGGGTTAAATACTAACGTTATTGCTGTCTAAAAAGCAGTTGGTCTATAGCCGCGTCACTGGGGCGAAAGCTCAGGCTGCTGGATTAAGCGAAGTTTCGAGTCGTGATAAACAGGTTACCAAAAGTACGCCGACCCGCCCTTTTTTTACAGTTGATAAAATATGTTATCAACTGTAAATGCGGTCTTGGCTAACTACTTACTTTACGCTTTGTTAGCGTACGATTTTTTCCGAATTCTGTGCGCTTCCCTATATAGTCATTTTGTTGTGGGCATCAGCCATTACTCACGGCTATTCAAGCGACCGGTGGCCGCAAAGTACGTCTTGAGTGGGTGTAGTCGTTAACTATCATGCGAAATACGGCTCTAGTTCATTGAGAAGGGAAGGCATAAAAATGGACATTTCTGTTGAGTATTGACGCAGTAGAACAGTGAGAATCTCTTTTGCTATCGCAAAATAAGAAAAGCAGCCTCGCCGCATTGACCGTGGCGGCAGTTGGTATTGTTTATGGGGATATAGGGACAAGCCCTCTCTACACAATGAAAGAGGTGTTTTCGAAAGAACACGGTCTTGTTCTTAATGTCCCCAATTTATTAGGCGTCGTCTCGCTGATTGTCTGGGGTCTGATCTTCATCGTGTCCCTTAAGTACGTTACCCTCATTCTGCGCGCAGATAACCGGGGCGAGGGCGGCATCATGGCTCTGATGGCACTGGTGCTATCTTCGGTGAGCAAGGCGTCGCGCTGGTATTTTCCGGTGACAGTGATGGGCTTGTTTGGCGCGACACTGTTTTATGGTGACAGCGTCATTACTCCCGCAATCTCGGTACTCTCCGCAATCGAGGGCCTAGAGGTCGCTACGCCAGTGTTGAAACCATATGTCGTCCCGCTCACTGTGGCCATTCTGATAGGGCTTTACGTGCTTCAATCCAGAGGCACGGCCGGTATAGGCAGATGGTTCGGTCCGATCATGCTCGTCTGGTTTTTGGTGCTGGCCGCCATGGGTATTGTCAACATCATCAAAGCGCCGGAAATCCTGGTCGCCCTCAACCCGTGGCACGCACTGGTTTTTCTGAATGACAATCGCCTAATCGCGTTTATTGCCCTAGGTGCGGTGGTGCTGGCCTTTACTGGTGCGGAGGCCTTGTATGCCGATATAGGCCATTTTGGTGCCAAGCCGATACGCCTGGCGTGGTTTTCCATCGTGTTTCCGGCACTGGCACTTAACTATTTGGGGCAAGGTGGATTATTGCTATCCAATCCGAGCGCAGTAAGCAGCCCTTTCTATCACCAATTGGGTGCCTGGAGTACCTATCCATTAGTTATCTTATCGACGATTGCAACCGTCATTGCGTCTCAAGCTACGATCTCAGGCACCTTCTCGATGACCAAACAAGCCATTGCACTTGGTTATCTACCGCGCATGAAAATCGTTCACACCTCGGCCATGCAGATCGGCCAAATCTACATCCCGGTTGTTAACTGGCTGCAACTGACTGCCGTATTGCTTGCTGTGGTCGGGTTCGGCTCATCTTCAAACTTGGCAGCAGCGTATGGAGTTGCCGTCACCGCAACCATGCTTGTGACAACGATATTGACCTTCTTTGTCGCGCGCTACTGTTGGAAATATAACCTTGTTTTAACCGTGTTTGTCACGGGTTTCTTTCTGGTGATCGATCTCGCATTCTTCTCTGCCAACACACTGAAGATATTGCACGGAGGTTGGTTTCCCCTGTTGTTGGGCCTTTTCCTGTTCACCATCATGCTGACCTGGAAGCGAGGGCGCCAACTGGTTTTTGAGAACTTGCACAAACACGCCATTCCACTCGAAGACTTTCTGCAATCAATCTTCAAGATGCCGCCGGCACGCGTGCCTGGAACCGCGATCTTCCTGCGTGGAGAGACCGATGGCGTACCGCACGCGCTGCTGCATAACTTGGCCCATAACAAGGTACTGCATGAGCGTGTCGTGTTTCTGACGGTGCTTATGATTGAAGTTCCGTGGGTACCCATATCCGAGCGGGTACAGATAGAAGAACTTGGGAATCAGTGCTATCAGGTCAATATCCGATATGGCTTTAAAGATGAGCCGCACATGCCACAGGCATTGGAACTATGCAAACAATTTGGTCTGGAATTCGAAATGTTGGCAACGTCGTTCTTCATCTCGCGCCAAACTGTTATCTCAAGTCCGGGCGCAGGGATGACGCGATGGCGCGAACATATCTTTATCGGTATGTTGCGGAATGCTCGTGGAGCAGCTGATTACTATCAAATTCCCCCTAACCGAGTGATTGAACTGGGGACGCAGGTTGAGATTTGAGGGTAGGCGGAGATGATGCCTTTGATTTTTGAGAATATGCCTAAGCATCACTAGGGCTAGCCCTAGTGATAGGTCGTTTAAACCCCCCAAAAGCCTATCAGTAGATACTGTTTTGATTTATGATCGGCTGTCTATCACATCCTCTTTAAGCTGTGTGAGAGCAAATGATCATTGGCTAAGCGAGAACTTCAACTATCGTCCAGACGGCTGTTTTCGAGTTCCAGTTGAGAGAACTTGAAGGCGTCAAGTGTCGCTTTGATCTTTGGTTAGATAATTCCACCACCCGGTAGTGGCAGAATTTTTTTATAGAGATATGTAACAGGTTACCCTACCCCAATAAACCGTACCGTTTAAAAGTATAATTTCCGGCATGATTTTGACCTTTCGGTAAAGCATCACTACCCCTTACGCGTTTTTTTACCCACACCTGGCTCGACTATTCATCACGCGCCGCCCGGTTCAAGCAACCTACGGGCAAATCTGGGATAAGCCCCGCCTCTGGCGAGCAACTCCTGGTGACTGCCGGTTTCAACAATGCGGCCCTTATCCAGCAGGACGACGCGATCGGCTTTCTCAACCGTGGCTAAACGATTCGCGATAACAAGCGTGGTACGCCCTTCCATGACTGTGTCCAACGCTGCCTGCACATCATGCATGGATTCGGAGTCCATCGTCTCAAACGCCTCATCCAGAAGCAGGACAGGCGGATTTTTCAGCAATGCGCGGGCTATGGCGATGCGCAAGCGCTGCCCGCCATCAAGGTTTACCCCCTGCTCCCCTACCAGGGTTTGCAATCCCTCCGGCATTTGCCGGATGAATTCCGATGCGTGGGCGGCCAGAGCTGCGCCAGTGATCATACCTTCTGTAGCGCGGCTCATGACGCCGTATGCAATGTTGGCTGCGATCGTATCATTGAATATTGCCGTGTCCGCGGATACAAACGAAATATTGGCGCGGAGGCTGGCCAGCTTGAGGCTCTTCAGATCGTGGCCATCAAGCAGTATCCTTCCGGACGTGGGGTGCACAAAACGCGGCACCAGTCTGGCAAGAGCAACCGTACTACCCCTTAAACCCATCAGCGCCACCCTCTCGCCTGGCTGTATGGTCAGAGTAACGTCCCGCAACACGGAACAGGAGCTGGCATCGGGCTCGCGGTGAGCTTCAGAGCCAGCTTTCGGATCAACTTTGCGGTCAGCTTCGGAATTTTTTTCCCGGCCGTGGTGAATACTGACCTGCTCAAGTTTCAATTCGCCCTGGGCACGCTCAATGGTAATTGTCCCCGTGTCCGGCTCAGCTTCCTGATCCAGCAGCCAAAACACCCTCGTAGCGGTAGCCAGACCCAGGTGCAGGGCTTCCTTCACACCTGCAACACGCTTTACCGGCGCAATCAGCATCAGCATTGCGACGGCGAGAGAAGAAAAGCCGCCTGCGGTGATCTCATTGGCGGACGCTTGCTGAGCTGTGATGTAGATAATAATCGCCAGCGAAACCGCGGTAGTTATCTGTATCAGCGGAACATAGAGAGATGCCACAGCCATCTGTTTCATGACAAGGCGGGACACCTCCTCTGCTTGCTCTTTCATTCGTTGATGCTCATATTTTTCGCCACCGTGAAGCTTGACCACCCACTGGTTTTCGACGGAATCCTTCAGTACCCGGCTAAGGGCCTCCGTTATCTGTCCGGCTTTCAATTCCATTGCATGCAGCCGTTTCGTTATTGACCGCAGGATCAGCACAGCCGCTGATATTATCAATAACGCCAGCAGGGAAAATTCCCAGTCGAGATAAAACATCCATCCCAGCAGTCCGAGAATGGTAAATGTGTCCTTGACCATCACGGTCACCAGGCCGGTAAAAGTACGCGCGAGCTGGCTCGTACCGGATGTGATTCCCAAAACAGGATTATCGTCCGGATGGTCGCCGAAATAGGGCCCAGGCAAGGCTAACAATTTGTCGAACATTTTCATTCGCAGATCCATCACCAATTTGTTGCCTACCCAGTTGATCGTATAGGCGCCGATGTGGCCCGCCACGCCTCGCACGGTAAATATGCCGATGATTCCCAACAGGATCAGCTGCATCAGTTCCAGATTCTTGCCGGTAATGACACCGTCCACCATTGACAGCACCAGGGCGGCCAGCATCGGCATGGTTGCCGCCATCGCAATCATGCAGGTCAGTGCAACTGTGAGGGCATCCCAATAGGGGGCGATATATTTCATCAGGCGCAGGCATAACTGGCGGCCGGTGATGGTTTGCATGTTTTGCATGGATGCGCAGGCGGTATCGGAGGAAAACGCTTATTCCCCGTAGCCGGGAAAACCGTATTATGTCACCTGGCTCCGTGCGCGATAAGGTGTGGATAGCGAAGTTGATTACGGTTCAACTTCCGTTAGCCTCAGTTGAACTGATATTTCATGGTAAACCAGACATTGCGCTCACGAGCCGGCAGCGCGCTGAAGCTCGTGCCTGCCGCATTGCGTATTGCATAGGAGAAATACTTTTCATCGAACAGATTGTTTACCGCCATGCTCAACAGCAACTTTCTTAACTGATGCGTAACCTTGAGATCCACAGTCACGTAATCCGGCATGCGGCGTGAGGCGGTATTGGCCTGATCGTTATCGAGCACCTGTTCACCCACATAATTCATCGTTGCCGCGAAGCGGGTGGTGGGAGCCAGGCGAAATGTACCGCCGGCTGAAGCACTATGACGCGGTACCAGGGGTATGATATTCCCCGAAATATCCACCCCGCCAAAGCTTCCCTCCCGAAAACGAGCGTCGCTGTACGTATAGTTGCCAAATATATCGATCTTGCTTGTAACAGCCCAGGAACCTTCAAGTTCGGCGCCTCGCCGCCGGGTAGGGGGGAGATTGGTATTGGCAAAGAACCTGAATGGGTCCACGTTCATGAAGCCGATCTCGTTGTTGAGATTGATCTGGTAAAACGCCAAACGGGCACGTACCGGTTCTTTCTGATAATCCAATCCGACTTCGCCAGTATGAGCGGTTTGGGGCTCAAGTATCCTGACGACGGAGTCAAACGCCGGCCCGCCGAATTGATTGTAGTTTTCATCCACTGTGGCTATTCGGAAACTCCGACCAAATTTGCCATAGAATGAAAAGGCGGATCCCAGGGGCTGACGCACTGCCACATCATAAGCATAAACGGTGCGGCTCTGCTGGTCGCGGGCGTGGGCTGCTGGATTGAAACGGTCATTCGCTTTGTCGTCAACCCATTGCAGGCGTCCTCCGAATGTAACGATCGTACCTTTGGGTAAAGTAGTAGCATGCTGCAAATAAACCGCGCGATTTTGCTGCGTCGCCGCCACATCCGTCTGCAAAATGGTGGCTGATGCTGGACCCGGTATCGTTTCAGCTCCCGTCAGGCGTTGAGCCCCATAATTCCACCACTCGAGATTCGCGCCCAGCACCAGATCATGATTCATGCCGAAAGCCTGAAAAGGCAGCTTCAACCTCGGGTTAAACAACCAAACATCAGATCGTGAATCGACGAATGTCTTGGAGTTGAAGGAATCAATACTGTAGTCGTCGAATAACGCAGTGCGATGATTGTCACGGAAGGACATATCCGCGGCAAGCTCGCCAAATCGGGTCGTATGTTCCCCTCTAAGCGTTACAAATGCACCTTCCCGCGTGGTGAAGTCTCGCGGCGTCGAGGTTCCTTTTCGGTCGCTTCTCAGTTGTGCCTCAGTGCGGGTAGCCGGCAGTTCCAATTTTTGATCATCGAGCCCAAACTTCAGCAATGCCCTCCCATTGGTAAACTGATAGCGTAGATCGCCTTGCAGATTCATCTGGCGAAGCGCATTGTTAACGCGATAGTTTTCCGTTTGGAGCGCATTACCGGTAAGCGCCAGCCCAAAATTCTTGCCTGCTGCGTTTAGCGTTCCATTGAATTCCGTTCCACTATAGCTGCCAAAGGAGAGCCCGCCCGTACCTGATACACGGCCGGGAGCGGCAGCTCGCGTCACTATATTTATCACGCCACCCGTAGCGCCCGCGCCATAGGTTACAGCGCCGCTGCTTCTCAGTACTTCGATCCGCTCGATCGAATCAAGAGGAATCGACGACCAGCGGATGCCCACCAGTTCATTTTCGTTTATCCGCTGACCATCAAGCAAAACCAGTGTGTTCTGGTTGCCGGTAATGCCGAATCCACGCATATCGATCTGCGGATCGGGGCTCCCATCGACATTACGGGTATGTATGCCGGCCAGTTGCTGTAGTAATTCCGGCAGGGTTGACGCAGCGCTGTCCTTGATTTGCTGTGCGCTGACAATGGAAACGCCTATCGGCAGATCTCCGGCACGCTGACTAAAGCGTGTTGCCGTAACCACAACCTCTTCCAACTGGTGTTTCGGCTGATCATTGGCGCCGATAGCCCATGCAGACGCAGGGATGACAAAAAAGGGCAGGACAAATTTGCGCAATATCACGGTATCCGCTTGTTCAGCTTGTATGTGGGGATTTATCATCCCCAAGTGATCAACAAGGAAATACCGCGGAGGACTCTTGAGCGAAAATCAAATCGATCAGGACATCGCCCCACGCGATAGTTCCGTATACGTTCGAGGCCGGTATCCGGGCTTGCAGGATTTGACGTATCGCCTTCCCATGAACTGGAGAATTCACAGTGGCATCAGGAACCGCTGAATTACTCAAAGGTTCCTTGATTGATACGCCCACACCTGCTTACCGTTGCGGGGGCAGCCCAGGCATCAGGGAAGCTCTGAATAGCCGGATGACTTTTCAGAGCTTCCCGTACCTGGTTCCCGTTTAACTCGACCATGCAAAGCGGCCGAAGCACCTCAAACGTGGCGGGCATTCTACCAGAATCATAGAGCCTGAGCTGAAGCGCTGGACGAAATGATTCTCTGTCGCGGTGCCGAATTTATCGCTATTTGAATTGCTGTGGATTGCTTGAAATTACATTCGGAAGGCCACCTTAGCAGTTGACTCAACAGGGATTTCCAAACTATAGTGATCTGATGGAATCGGAACTGGACTCTCTCGAAGAAAAAATTGATCAATTCGTGCGTTTATGTCAGCAACTGCGATCAGAAAATATTCAGCTACGCCAGCAACTGGCTGGCGCCACCAGCGAGAACAAGCATCTGACGGAAAAAATAGGCGTCGCAGCCTCGCGGCTTGAAGCCATTCTGGCGCAAATCCCTCAAAGCGAAAAATGAAGACCGGCAAAACCATTGATGTGATTATCATGGGGCGCGAATTTCGCGTTGCCTGTCCCGACGAAGAGCGCGAAGAGTTGCTGCAGGCAGTGGCTTATCTCGACAAAAAAATGCGCGAAATCAGGGACAGCGGCAAAGTGGTTGGGTCGGAACGCGTCGCCATTATGGCGGCGCTCAACATCACGCATGAATTGCTCACCGCGAGAAATCGGGGGGGCTTTGACATGGAAGAATTTAAGCGTAGAATCGATCACATGCAGGCAGCGCTTGATGCAGTGATGCCGGAACAGGACAAGCTGTTTTGATCCGTATCGCAAATTCAGGTCAGCTCGAACAAATTTCATATTTCGCGCTATTCGGGTAGACGCGAAAATGAACAAAGGTTGTTCCCTGCGGTGTTTGTTAAGACCTATATTCTTTGAACCAACTTTTTAAGAATTGGTTACAAACCAGAGCGATGCTGTTGTGCGCGTCCTATACGGAAGCGCCTGATGCATCCGGTGAGTGACCGCCTTGGACCTTAAGGTTCAAGATAAATGGTCTGACGGCATTTGCGGGGACTTATTCAGAAGACAAAAAAAGCGGCCCTGCCGCTTTTTTTGTTGGCGCTCCACTATAACTGGCCGAGGAATAAAAGACTTGGACCCGTCGGATTACGCTTCGCTAATCCGACCTACTTCTACTTGTCAAACCGCCCCGGAACCGGATATTCAATAATTCCGCCCCTTCGACCCCGGCACAGGACGGTCTTTGCTGGTCACGCGCATGTCGAGGCGTTGCTTTATTTCTGCGGGGTCATGGCTGGGTTTTTCGCCGCCAGTCAATTGCACCCACTTGGCTACTGAAGGAATACCCTGCTTGTTAACCAGGAACAGCATGTACCATCCCGGAGGGGCAATGTTCTGCTCGCTCAGCACCTTTACATGCAAGTGACAAAAATCGTGCGCTTGAATTCAAGGTCTACTACACGCTGACCTGTTTCCAATGAATGCGTTGTCGCCATTGGCCAGATCAGTTCGACCCATTGAATCTCTTTTGCCTGCGGTGTATGGATTTTGAAATCCCCGCCGTAAAGGATCTGCTGCGGTACCGTTTCGATGAAAGGCCGGGGCCCGCGGAACAAATATGGCGGATGATAAATTTCCAGACGCAACTCGTCGTCCCGCCTGTTCGGATTGGAACCGGCCGCAAGCACGCGACCGTCGGGCAACAGGAGAGCAATCGAGTGATACATCCGTCGCGGCTTGGGCCGTGGCAGCCGCAATCCAGGTATTTTTAGCGGGGTCATATATCTCGGCCTCCAAAACGGCCGTAGCCGCAATTTCTGATTGGCCATTTCCACCCGAAACAAACACCGTCCGGTCCGGGAGCAGGACTGCATTGATGTGAAAGCGCGCATGAATCATGGGCGCCACCTCTTCAAAGGCAGGCTCAGAGGCTTTCAGATCAATGATATGAGCGCTATTGATTGCCGGATCTCCTCCACCCATGATCAAGAACCGCTGCGCTTGGGCAGGCGCCAGCAACACGCTGCCGCAATGATCTCTATTCTGGCTGAATCCTTCCGGGAGTGTGACGCTGGTCATTGTACTTGTCGATATATCCAGAAATCCCGGCTGCGGGGCCGCTCGGATTGGGAAACATGTTTCCGCCATCGTAGAATAATCTGCCATCCCGCGTGAGGAACAAGTGCGGGAAAAGAGGCCATTCCTCCTGAGTGGGCATCTGAACCCAGCCACCCACGCTCGAATAAATTTCCGCGCGGTTCGGCCCGCCTGACACGTTGAATACCCTGCCGTCGCCGAGCGTTACCAATGTGGGGTACCATCGCCCTTCCGCCATCGACGCAACGCGAATCCATGACTCGGAGAGAGGATCGAACATATAGCTCGTATCCAGTCCGATGAAGGGCTGTTCGCTATTATCGTATTCCTTCGTACCACCTGCGACGAGCAAGCGTCCATCAGCCAGAAACGTTTGGCCCGCGCAGAAAAAATCCACTGGGGTGAAGGGACAAGTAAACTCTCCATTTTCATAATCCCAGACTGCGCTACGCAGGCCGGTTGTAAAAAGCTCATCATTGCCCGATCCCGCGAACAACAGGATTTTGCCGGTATGCAAGACAGCACCGTGAACGGCGAGGACTGGCGCGGGGCACGGGAGCAGTTCCCACAGCCCTTTCGAAGCTGCTTCCAGGATATCTGGCGATAGCACGGTCGTCATGGGAGCTCCACCACCCATGCCGTGCATACCGCTCATACCGGTCATGGCTCCCATACCACCCATGCCACCCATTCCACCCATTCCCGCACCGCCGACGCCGCCAGCCGTAACGGGCATCTCCTCGCCGCTGCCGGCTGATCCGTGGCAGGCTCGGGATGAGCATGGGCTGACGCCGCTGATTCATTATGGTCGCGCAGGCAACGCAGCATGTCGACCGACGGGCATTCGTTCATGCCATTATCAAACGGTAATTCCACTTCGCACATCCTGCTCACTTCGTCGGATATCCAGATGTGTTGGCGGCACGAACCAGGCCAGCCAAACCAGCCATCATGTGCTCCTCAATATGGCAATGGAAAAGAAAATCCCCACGAATTCGCACGTGACAGGCGTTTTCCGGCGGGTCCCACTGGAACTGCTCAAGCGCATGCGGAAGCCGCATGGCGGGAGGAACTTCGGTATCCGTAACAAAGGTTTCGAGAGAACTTAATCCATGCACGTCGGATGCGCCGCCCAAGCCACCGGGACGCGCCGGAAGCGCCCAGCGAACGGAGTGGGGATGAAAGTTGTGCCACATACCCGAGACATCCAGGTTGAATATATACCAGCGCAGTCGTTCACCTGTCTCTCCCACAATGGTGGGCGTATTTCCCACGAATGCGCGGCCGTTGAGGCAGAAGTTGGGGATGCCGCCTCCAGCAGAAAATACCGTATGCTCGTGGTTGCCTTCATTACGCCAATCGACAGTCCCGCCCGGGCGGACCAGAACCAGCGGCGGGACAAACTTGTTATCCTGTATGCTCACGCTGGCGCTGGCCGGCGCGTCCGCCACCACTTGAACCGTCCCGTTCATCGTAGGACCATGAATCGCGCAGTAATAGTTAACAACTGTTGCGTCCGTAAAGTTGAAACTGAACGTTTCGTCACGGGTGAGCCGTTTGCTCTGGAATGCCACGCTGCTCGAACTGCCTGCAAATTGATGAACAAAGATCGGAACCTCGTGATCTGCGCAAGGCGCGGCCGGGTCTCTGACGATCAAACCGCCAAACAACCCGAGATTGACAGTGCGCGCAACGTCGTGCGCGTGGTCATGGAATCCCCATGCGCCCACCATATCAGGCGTTACGTCATAAACGTACGTCCATTTCTGACCGGGAAGAATTTCATCGCTACGCCGGCCGTCTCGCGTTGCAACGCCAAGCGGCCACGCCCCGTCGGATTCGATCCCGAACCGTAGTCCATGAATATGAAAACTGTGACACTCGTTTTTATCTCCGTTTAAAACGTGTATGTATAGCCGCTCGCCCGGTTTCGCATAGAGCACGCAGCCCGGCATTCTGCGATCCCATGGAGGTTCGTTGACGTCCGCTTCGATCAGCTTCGCCTTGTTGGGGACGGTGTAATGCGAATCAAGGTACTCGCGATAAACCAGTCCATCGGCTGTGCTGGCCAGTATTTCCTGCGCGGGTATACGGCCTGATTCATGACCGTGGTTGAACATGCAATCACGTCCAAAGTGACGAGCGCATGCTACAGGTGCAAGCGGGCTATAATCCGGCAGTGGCTCGATTTTCAGAAAGATGTCGCGGCGGCGAAAATTCATGGCGGTCTCCAGGCTATCTGAATCATTAACTCTACGGACAAGCAATTCCTGATCCGTAGCAGGAACGCCGCGATCGGGAAAACCGCGGTTAATGCCGAGTAGTGAAAACCCGAGCTTACGCAGCCATAGCTTGCGGATAGCGCGGAATCCGGGCGACAAGACTCGCTGGCGCTCTCCGATTAAGCCAGTGTAGACCACACTTCCCGAAAATCAAGAAAGAGCAAAACAGGAAATTGATGTGCGTCGACATTGACATGAGTTCACAACCGGATGCTGGAATCGCCGGACCGATACCCCTCGGGACGTGATTGACCGGGATACAAACAACAAGATAATGCGAATTGACACTGGCGTAACTTGATCTATAGTTACTTTACCCGAGGGCATTCACAGCGGTCGAATTTGCCGTTAAAGCTGTTGCCAGTAAGTACAACGCCCTCCATTGCACGCTGATCCATGCCTTGTTCGCTAGACGAAAAAACTTCTTGGTTCCTTATTCGCTCCGTTTCAAAAGGACGCTCATGAACTCTACCAATTCCCGCATCGATCCCGACGGCACGCGTCTCCCTATCAAGCTCGACACGACATCCAACGGTGAGTTTGAGCCGGTGCCGCTATCGCCTGTAAATTGTGCAGCAAACCGCCTGGCTCACGAAGCCGCCGATATCAAACGCCAAGCGCCTGGCTGTTTCCCGAAGAAACTTTCTCATTTCCGCTTGCGGCGCCGCCTCCACCCTTCTCGCCTTTAATGCCGCAAACGCCGCAGCGGGCAAAGCAGGTGGTTTCTTCGACCTGCCTAAGGAAGCGGCGCTCGAACCTGCACTCGCTCAAGCGAAAATTGGCGGCGAAGGCGAATTCATTTTTGATGTGCAGGGTCACTTCGTGGACCCTAACGGCGCGTGGTTGCAGAAGCTTGCCCCCGGCGTGAAACCCTTGAGCCAGATGCCCAAGACCGGTTGCGCGCTTGCCTCTGAGCCCGGCGCATACAGTTATCTGCGCTGCCTCGGGCCCGATGAGTTCATCAAAGATGTCTTTCTGGATTCCGATACCGACATGATGGTGCTTTCCTTTGTCCCTTCCCGGCCCGATGCCGAGCCGCTGACCATCCAGACAGCGGATGCGGTACGGCAAATTGTTGACAAAATGGAAGGCATGCACCGCCTGCTGATCCATGGGAGAGTCAACCCCAACCAGGCTGCTGATCTTGATTCCATGGATGAGCTGAAGGAGCGTTGGGGTGTATCCGCCTGGAAGACCTACACGCAGTTCGGCCCCGGAGGCAAAGGCTACTTTCTATCGGATGATATCGGCACGCGCTTCATCGAGAAGGCGCGCAAGCTAGGCGTCAAGGTTATCTGCGTACACAAGGGCCTGCCTTTCGGTAAACAATCCTACGAACACAGCAAATGCACAGACATCGGTGTTGTCGCCAAACGTTTTCCGGACGTTGCTTTCCTGGTCTATCACTCGGGCTTTGTAACCAGCGTTCCCGAACGCGCCTTCGAAGGCAGGGGCGCCGATGACGGCATCGATACGCTGATCCGGTCTCTCGTCGAGAATGGAGTGGCGCCAAATAGTAATGTTTACGCTGAACTTGGCAGTACCTGGCGCTACCTGATGCGCGACCCGGAAGCGGCGGCGCATGCCTTGGGCAAACTCTTGAAGTACTGTGGTGAGAATAACGTTCTCTGGGGCACGGACTCCATCTGGTATGGCTCCCCGCAAGATCAGATTCAGGCATTTCGCGCGTTTCAGATTGCCCCCGAATTGCGCGCCAAGTATGGCTACCCTGAAATGACTCCGCAGCTACGGGCCAGGATTTTCGGGCTGAACGCCGCGAAGGTTTATTCGATCAGCCCCGACGAGGTGAAGAAATATACCAAACGCGACCGTATCGCTCACGAACGGCTGGCTTACCTCGAACACCCCGAGCCGCATTTCCTGACCTATGGACCGAAAACACGGCGCGAGTTTCTGAATCTACCCGGGGCTGGACAACCTTAGTTAGTGCTTCCTTTCACCGAACGTGCGGCTCTGGACTCTTCATCCACGCTATCTCGATACTAAAGGGCTGGTCGCGGCATGGAGAGAGGCGCTCCTGGCGCAGCAGGTGTTGTCGGGGTTAACCTCCGGCTACAAACATCATCCTCAACTTATCCGGTTTAGCTCGCATCCTCAGCCGCTTGCAGCAATAGGAACTCTGCTGGCGGGCATTGCCGAGGAAGGCGAGCGACGAGGCTACCAGTTCAATATAACGAAGATTTTAAAGTCAGGAACAGGGTGTCAAATTGAGGAAACTGAAGGGCAACTGCTCTTTGAATGGACTCATCTGCAAGAAAAGCTGGAAAAGCGTGCACCAGCTCTGCATCACCGGCTTAAGAACGTTATAACGCCCGACCCGCATCCATTATTTCGCATTGTTCCTGGCGCGATAAGGGAGTGGGAGAAGTTTTAATTTTTCAAAGCTGACAAACTCGCCTCCCAGCGCAGCGTCAATGTGTTATCGGCATTTTGCTCCACGGAGGTTCCGAATTTTTTTCCTTCCCGCCTCAAGACATCCCTCAGCCATGAGGCATCGGTTGCAGATGTGTGATTTAGCCTGAAGTTTCTGAGTTGCAGGGGCATCATGGTTAGACTGACCAGTCCGCCTGTTGCTGGGTCTGCACTTACAAAATACATCAGGGCCAGATCACCCCGATAAGCCTCGTGCCCCGAAATTCCCTCATAATCGTTCAGGAAATCGCCACAGCCGTAAAGAATCAGTTTTCCTTTATAAACCTCGATCCCTTTCACATGGTGAGAGGAGTGGCCGTGAACGATATCAACATCCGCTTCATCGATAAGCTGATGAGCAAATTCCTGTTGACCGCGCGGAACCTCATAGCCCCAGTTACCGCCCCAGTGAATCGACGCAACCACGATGTCACCCGGCAATCTCGCTTTTCCGATACGGTCGCGGATGTCCCGGATCGTTGCAGCGGAAAAGTCGGGCAGCATGTTTACTCCCGGTCTGCCAGGCGCAGCAGCCCAGCTCCAGGGTATGCCGCTGGTTTCCGATCCAAATGAGAAGACCAGCACCCTCCCCTTTTCAGGAATGGTCATCACTGCAGGGTCCTGCGCCTCCCGAATATCGCGGCCGGCTCCTGCAATTCTTATATTCGCATCCTTCAACGTTTTCAGCGTCTCGGCAAGCCCCGAATATCCCCAATCCAGAACATGGTTGTTCGCGAGAGCGCAACAATCGATATTCGCCGCGGTGATGCAGGGAATGTTGCCGGGATGCATCCGGTAGTTGACTGCCTTGTTTTCCACGTCATCACTGCGGGTGACGGCGGTTTCCAGATTGATAATGCGTACATCGGGCTTTCTGCGGTCCAGCTCGGCCAGCGCATCGCCCCAGATATAGGAAAAATCCACCGGCTTCGGAATCGGGCCATTTGCCTCTTCGGCAAGCTTCACGTAGCCGGCCGCACTTTTCATGTAGCCTTCGAAGAGGATAGGGTTACCGGGATGCGGCAATACCTGGTCGATACCCCTTCCCGTCATGACATCGCCGCAGAGAAACAGGGTAATCGCGTGAGGGGCTTGTGAATGCCGGTCGCGGGCGTATTGTTCACTATCCTTCGATGAGCTTCCGGTTCCGGCGGCGTTATTGCCAGTATCGATTGTGGTCGCCTGCGCGGACACTGGCCGCGCTGCAATGGTGATTCCCGCAGCAAGCACATAACCGATAAACTGACGCCGCTCCAGTTGCTGGCTTACTCGTCCCGAATTTCCAGGGGTCTTCATCGCGGGCTCACGCTCAACCAGCCTTTCAGTTCTGATATCACGGGTTGGAGACTACTAAAAAGTGCTGCTGTGGGTTTGTCTGATCAATTCCTCTGGCTATGGCCGGTCAAGGCAGGAGATTGATTTCTTCCGCGAAACGATTCGAAACCAGAGAAAATCCGGTAAAGGATGGATGCAGCTCGTTGGCCCAGTCTTCCTGATAAACCGACAGATCGTCACGTAATGTACCGCGAAGGTTAACGTATATTACATGCGAAAATTCCGGATGACCTACTATGCTCCGAAGCATGTCGTTGATTCTATCAATAAGTATTCTCGCCAAACTCATCCTCTCGGGAAGGTCATCGAAACCTTTTTCGCGGAACCCGGGTTCAAGCCAGGGGCCAGGGAATGGGCCCCATCCCCCCAGGAATCCTCTCCCATCCGGAACGGGATAATCGTAACCGTGAATCAAGATTGGAATGTTTCTACCAATGGTTCTATTACAAAGCGTAGTAACTTCACTCAAAATCGTACCGTAAGCGGTGAAGATTCGTTCAATGACACCGTCCACCACCTGGCTGTTTAATCCGCTTATTGGCGATAGCCTGTGATTCAATATCATTCCAAACTCCCTGCCCGCGAAATCGTTACCGCCGCCCGACAAAAGAACAGCCTTGGGGATTTTACTTTCCCTTAATAGCAATCTTTCCAAGCGCCGTAAAAATTGCACGAGTTGGCCACCATCATAGGCCATATGTTCAACATGATCCCCTTTGTGCGCTACGGACTCGATATCATATCCATGCTCATCTTCAAGGCAACTCAAGACATCTTTCCATGGGTAATCAAACCAGGAATCGCCCTCCGCCATGAGGGTACCTCTTGATCTCGTATCCCTGAAATTCCTTATGAAATCGGATTCAGGCATGGCTTTCACCTCAGTTACCGAGTCTATTGGCAAATTTTTTTCGAACTCATCGAGGGCCACAGCACGTGTTTTTATGGCGCCAAGGCGATACTCGAGCACTTTCAGTGCAAGGTTCTCGCCTACCTTAATTGCAGCATCCAGATTGGAACTCGTTGCGCTCGCTGGCATGGCTTTTCTCCTCAGTTCATAAATATTCCGATGTTTTTCGAGTTCAGTTCCTCGTAGCCTGGAAAGCTCTACCAGGAGAAGTGTTTTTACGAAGCGTTACCCTTCCCTTGCGTTTCCCTCAACAATAGGTTCCCAATCCGGCAGGGTCAGGCCAATGTGTAAATCGCTGGACGGGTCGAAACGGGTATTCCTGTCCACGATATCCTTTAATCTCGACGTGCTGTGGATCGCCTTCCACCCCGGGGCGGAAAAGGTTTCTTCCTTATAGACGTATTTGGAGAGCAAGGGATTGGTCAGCGCTTGAGAAAAAGCATCCACGCCAACCATTCTGAGTATCAATGGCGGTAATGGTGAATTCGGCACGGGATCTTCCGCAAACAGGCCGACGTAAAATTCGATATCCTCCACATGGCCGTATGTGTTTCTGAGCAAATCGACCACGCGAACGTCCCTGGAAACCTCATCAAAATCCTGGGGCCTCGGTAGCGAGACATATTCGCGATAATCGGTATAGGGGGCCAACTCCGCAAGGCGTCCTTGATCAATGGCGCGAGCTTCAAGGCCCAGCAGCGGCTCAGGGGTATTAAACGGGCCGAGCCGCCCGGCTCGTTGTCCACTTATATCCGTGAATGCTCGCCGCAACCCCGCATCCAATAAAAGCTGATTGTTCATGAATGTTTTTTCTACGGCACAATCGTGGCCGTTCCACGTTATCGCATTCGGGACTAGCGAGTGCCACCGATACAGCAAACTGAATTCCGCCGTAATCCAGTTCGGTTTGTTCCATGGCGCATCCCACGCAACTGACGGATCGAGCCGGTATAGACTACGGGGAGAGATATGATTGATATATTCTTCGACGACAATCTTGATGAACAATACAATCACTGTATTTCTTGCTGTCTGAAATACGCGCTCATCATTCCATTGAGGATGGCTTTGTTCAATCTCGCCGGCAAGCCGGTTATGCTCCCGGAGAAATAGCGTATTCATCATGGCAATCTGGGGAACAGCGTTCGTTCGATCTCCTCCAAAAGCAAAAATTCGAGCACGCAGTTCTTCCGGATTCGGCGTATGGTCCAGAATGTTATCCAATCCGAGCGGCTTATCGAGGTCGGCAAATTCCTCCTTCAACATACCGTTATCGAAAAGGAAAGGTGAAAACTCTTCGCCTTCGATTAATTGTGACTTCAAACGGCCCCGCTCTCCTTCGGTTTCACTTCTGAGACGAAGCGCGTCGGTTTGTTTTGGCGACCGCCCGTAAAGCGGGCACATGTCGATCTGATGGTTGGAGGTATTTTGTAGCCGGACCTCCTCCGGTTCGCCTGCATCGGGCATACGCGTGCGAATAAAACCATCGGTCAAATACTGGGCAAATGTTGGAAACAGCAAAGTCGACTTATCGCAAAAGAGAGGGTTCCCATCCTGCTGCTTGAAAAGTTCGAGCAAATCCTCGGTTTTTGGAAGATTTGCCGTTTTTTTTGGCGGCAAATGACGTGCGCTCCACCGCTGATCTGTAAGGGAAGTCCATGAGGTATAGTCGTGGACCGTACTCCAGGGATGGGGCCGGTGACGGGAAACATTAATTACACCGTTGATCGCCTGCGCGCTCAAATCGTCCGTAGCCATTTTCGATTCTCCTATCCTTCAAATGAGTTTCAAGGTAAATTCACTTACGATATCATTCGTCATTGCCGATTAGTTTTTTTTGTTTGAGAAGCTGAGAAACACGGCTACCTGGGCCAATTCGTGTCCGCAGAGTTTTACAAACTGCATAGCCACAACTATTAATTATTAATAGCACAAATATAAGGACAAACATGATGGGCTGAACCAGGGAGCCGGCGATGGATAAAAATGCGCAGGTGTTTCAATGCACGATTGCCCGAAAGTCTCTTTAGGCAGCTGGTCTGCACAATCTTGAACAGTGATTGTCATGCAAAGAATCAAACTCGTTATCAGTGAATTTCGCTTGCTTAAGCCGGGCTGCTATACTTCCCGCCACCGATCAGCCACAGCATCATGGCCGGACATCGTATTTTCTATCGACTGGGTGAAGCCACCACAATGCCGGGTTCCAGCGACTCTTCAATAATGGATGAAACATGCGTTACTGGCTGATGAAGTCGGAGCCTTCCGATGTGAGCATTGATGATCTCGCCTCGATGCCCGGCCAGACTGTGGCATGGTATGGCGTGCGCAATTATCAGGCGCGCAATTTCATGCGCGATCAAATGCGCGTCGGTGACGGGGTTTTCTTTTACCATTCAAGTTGCGAACAGCCAGGGATTGCCGGAATTGCCGAGGTCAGCAAGCTCGCCTACCCTGATGCTACCCAGTTCGACCCCGGCAGCAAGTATTTTGACCCGAAAGCCACGCCGCAGAATCCCCGCTGGTTCAATGTGGATGTGAGGTTTGTAAAAAAGACCCGTTTGCTCGGTATCAAGGAGCTACGAGACTATCCCGATCTGGCCACCATGCGCATTCTGCAAAAAGGAAACCGCTTGTCCATCACACCGGTAGATCCGGCCGAATGGAATTTCATCATGGGAATTCTGCAATGACCTGCTTGCGGCCGGTTTCCCTTTCAGGGGTTTGCCCGCAAGTGCTGAAGCCGAGCATCTATCACGGCAAAGCCTGAAGTGGAGTGGTGGCTTGCCTATCTGCTGTTAGGCATGTTCGTGGGGTTTTTTGCAGGACTGCTGGGTATCGGCGGGGGATTAGTCATGGTTCCGGTGCTCAGCTTCATTTTCAGCGCCCAGCATTTTCCTCCTGAACGCATCCTGCACCTTGCCCTGGGCACCACCATGGCCTCGATCATATTCACCTCAGCTTCCAGCATGCGTACGCATCACGCTCACGGCGCGGTGAACTGGCAAGTAGTGAAATTTATCACGCCGGGTATCATCGCTGGGCACATTGGGGGGCGCGACGGTAGCGGGAATGCTGTCCAGCCGGGTCCTCAGCATTATCGTAGTCGTATTCATTTATTATGCCGCCACACAAATGTTGCTTAAAATCAGACCCAAACCCAGCCGCACGCTTCCCGGCAGGTGGGGTATGTTGGGGGCCGGCGGCATAATCGGGATGGTTTCCAGCTTCGTCGCGATCGGCGGGGGATTGCTCACGGTGCCGTTTCTTTCCATCTGCAACGTCAGACTGCAGCACGCGATCGGTACTTCAGCCGCGGTGGGTTTTCCCATCGCTGTGGCGGGCGCTATCGGATATATCGTAAATGGCATGGCGCAATCTCAGCCACTGCCGGATTACAGCCTGGGATACGTGCATGTACCGGCGGTAGGCTGGGTCGCGTTGGCGAGCATGTTGACCGCACCCCTTGGCGCAAAAGCAACTCACATTATGCCATCAGCAACGCTCAAGGCAATTTTTGTCGTACTGCTTTACCTGTTGGGTACAAAGATGCTGATAGGACTGCTTTAGCACAACAAAACTTCCCACTGGCCCTGTTTGCACGTGCTTGTTTTTCCGTCCTGCAAGCTAAGCTGCCAGGCGTCTCAGGGCTTCCTGATATTTTTCCGTTGTTTTGGCGAGCACATCGGGGGGTAGGGCAGGCGCCGGTGCTTTCTTGTTCCACTCCTGGGTTTCCAGCCAGTCACGCACGAACTGTTTATCGTAGCTGGGTGGATTTTTCCCTGGCGCATACTGGTCGGCAGGCCAGAAACGGGACGAGTCGGGCGTCAGGCCTCGTCTATGAGATAAAGCCGCGCCCGCGTCATCCTGGCCGAATTCGAATTTGGTGTCCGCAATGATTATGCCTTTTGCTATCGCATAATCCGCCGCTTCCGCGTATAGCGCTATGGCTTTGTCTCGCACTTGCTCCGCCAACTCCTTGCCCAGCAGTTTTTCGGCTTCGCTGAATGGGATATTTTCGTCATGGGCGCCCTGCTCAGCCTTGGTTGAGGGCGTAAAGACCGCCCCTCCAGGTATCCGGTCGGCTTCCCGTAATCCAGGAGGAAATTCGATCCCGCAGATCATGCCGGTACTTTTATAGTCCTTCCACGCCGATCCGGCAACGTATCCTCGCACGATGGCTTCTATCAGCAGCGGCTTCAACCGTTTTACCACAAATGCACGGCCAGACACCTGTTCGTGCTCGTCCTTTGCTACGACTGCTTCGGGTGCAATGCCGGTCAGATGGTTAGGAATAATATGAGCCAGTTTTTCAAACCAGAAACTGGATAGAGCAGTGAGCAGCTTTCCCTTCCCCGGTACCGGCGTCGGCAGGACCACGTCAAATGCGGAAAGCCGATCAGTCTGGACTATCAGTAGCTTGTCTTCATCTACCGCATATATGTCGCGCACCTTTCCGCGATGCACGAGAGGCAGGCTTCGTATGTCGGTTTCAAACACCTCGGATTGATCAGCCATTATGTTTATCTCTTTACGCATGTGCCGCGTGTATGGCGTGTGCGCTAGCACTCCAGCGACTGCTTGATTTCCAGCGCAAGCTGCAACGCGGCTTCCGTGCTTTCCGCCAGCACCGTATAGTGTCCCATTTTTCGTCCGGGCCGAGCTTCAAGCTTGCCGTATAAATGCAATTTAACGTAAGGATGCCGCAGCACCTGTTCCCACTTTGGCTCTCCTCCCTGCCACAGATCGCCCAATAAATTCACCATCACCGCCGCCCCATGCATGGCTGTGCTGCCGAGAGGCATTCCACAAAGAATTCGTACCTGCTGTTCGAACTGCGAAGTAACACAAGCGTCGATGGAGTAATGGCCGCTGTTATGAGGACGAGGAGCAATTTCATTCACCAGCAGCCGGCCATCGGCAAACACAAAAAACTCCACGCATAATACGCCGCGGTAATCGAGCTTCTCCGCGACGCGAACCGCGATATCGAGGGCGTTTTGAATAATCGCCGGCGATGCCCGGGCGGGAATGATGCTGGTATCAAGTATGCCGTTGCGATGCTGATTCTCTGATACGGGGAAAGTGGCAACTTCGCCATCGAAACTGCGCGACACGATGACCGACA
The DNA here is from genome assembly GCA_963831395.1 of uncultured beta proteobacterium. GTDB lineage: Bacteria > Pseudomonadota > Gammaproteobacteria > Burkholderiales > Nitrosomonadaceae > Nitrosospira. The sequence continues at coordinate 18,320 of CAWHQD010000051.1, read as the reverse complement.
CTTCACTCTCCAACGGCAACAGCTTTTCCAGCACGCATGGCTCCCGGTTCATGCCGATAAACGCCCTGTCGAGTTCTGCTGGATTATTTACCCTCACCTGACCTTTGCCGTCATAACCGAACCGGCTTATTTTAAGAATGCCTGGAAATAATCCGGGAAACAGTTCGGGCCGCTTTTGCGGTGTTACTCCGTCCGAATTATGCATATTTGACGAATTCTGAATTACCGCATAAGGCGCGACCCCGAACCCGTTGGCTGCGAGAAAGTTCTTTTCAAGAATACGATTCTGGGCAACCGCCACGCTGTTTGCGGCTGGACTGACGACACAAAGTTCAGCCAGTGTTCTGAGCGATTCGGCCGGCACATTTTCGAACTCGGTAGTGACGCCCGCGCAGGTGGACCCGAGCTCACGTAATGCATCGCTGTCGAGATAATCGGCATGCAAATGCCGGTCAGCCACGCTGCTGGCCGGGCCCCCATCGGCCGGATCCAGCACGGTGACGCGATAGCCCATGCTTTGCGCTGCCATGGTGAACATGCGCCCGAGCTGGCCGCCTCCGAGGAGGCCCAGCATTGCTCCCGGCATGATGCTCATAACCTGGGAAGTGTCATTGCCGCAACGCGGGCTGCCTGGGTCTCGCGAAATTCGACGAGAAGCGCCGCAAGTTTTGTATCTTCTACCGCCAGCATTGCGACGGCAAACAGTCCGGCATTGGATGCGCCCGCCTCGCCTATCGCAAAGGTCGCGACGGGGATGCCCTTGGGCATCTGGACAATGGAAAGAAGTGAATCGATGCCTTGAAGCTGCCGGGAAGCAACCGGCACGCCCAGCACGGGCAGCGTGGTTTTGGCGGCAATCATTCCAGGCAGGTGCGCGGCGCCGCCCGCGCCGGCGATAATGCATTTGAGTCCTCGTTCGACCGCCGTTTCCGCATATTCGAACATGCGATCCGGCGTGCGATGGGCGGAAACCACCTCCGTCTCATAAGATATATTGAAATCATTCAATATACCTGCCGCGTGCTTCATGACCTCCCAGTCGCTGCTGCTACCCATGATGACGCCTACCAGAGGATTGTTCATTGCAGGCAGGCCATCATTCGCGGAGATTGGTTTTCTTGGAAGCCTCCGCCAGATCCTCCAGGTCTTCCAGATAGGGATAACGCACATGTCCGTAGCGGATGGCCAGCACCGCCACCGCAATCAGCACGATTGAGCCGGAGACGCCAAGGAGACGGATGTTGTCCATTTCCTTGATATCCACCGTCACGTAGCGCGCCATCGCCACCATGGCGATATAAAGAGGAAATCGGACAGGCAGCTTGCCTGACTCGAAATATAATCCCACCATGGTCAGTATTTCCAGGTAGAGAAACATCAGCAGCAGGTCCGCCAGCGTAACCCTGCCATTGTGGACCATCAGCATGGTTTCCTGGTAACCCGCAAATATGGTGGCAAGTGCGATAACGATTAGCCCCGCACCCTCAAAAAAGTGAAGCACCCTGCGTGAATAGTTGGCTGTACGGATACGAGGACTAGGCATTTAGCTTTTTTTCTTGTCGGGAACCGTTCAGAGTAAGCAGCGTCAATACTACCTCTTCCGGATGACAATTCCAATTTCGATTGAAACCATGCAACAGGTCTTTGATGATTTTTTCCGCTAGGCTTTCAGTTTTAGCAGCAGTTCCACGTCCACCCAGCCGCTTTGCGGCACACCCCCTTCAAGTACAGTGAATGGTTGGGTTGGCTCGCCCAGATCCGACAAGACCGCCGCCGCTCCACGAAAGTCCTGCAACCGCGTGTAATCGCTGACCGTCACCACGGTGTCGAGCCCGGCAGCAAGGGATGCTCTCAGCCCGTTTTCCGAATCCTCTATTGCTATACACTGTTCCGCCGGCAATCCCAGTTGGTCAAGCACCCAATGGTAAATATCCGGTTCGGGCTTCTTGCCTGGAACGATGTCTCCCGCGCCAATAACGTCAAACCAGCCCGGCGAATCTTCCCCCAAGGTAGACCTTAAAAGCGCGGTTACGTTTTCAGGTGTCGTAGTGGTTGCAATAGCTATTTTTATGTTTCTATCACGCAAATTCCGGATCAGGCGAGCCACTCCGGGACGCAAAGGAATCCCGCCGCTTTCGAGCAAACTCACATAATGCTTTGTTTTAACCCTGTGCAGGCCCGCAATCCAGTCATCGACTCCGCTTTTACTCAGTTCGGCTGGGGTATATTTCTCCATGAAATGACGAATGCGCTCTTTGCCCCCGGTAATGGCAAGCAACTCGCCGTAAAGCTCCACACCCCAATCCCAATCAAGGCCGGATTCTTTGAACGCGGCATTGAAAGCGAGGCGGTGGCCATCACGCTCCGTATCGGCCAATGTGCCGTCAACATCAAACAGGACAGCACGAACTGGGCTGTCCGCGTAATCCTTGCTATCCATGGGTGGTCTCATTTGCAACATTCCTGTCCCCTCGCGCGGTATCGTCATCGATTTGAAACTTGAAGTCCGAAATGCAGCTCGCGCGCTGCAATCGATCCCTGATTGCCATCCAGGCCGTTTCATCGGGCGGCGTTTCTACCAATAAATGGTCAAATCGTTGCTGGTCAAGCTGTCTCAAAGCTGCATATAACTGGCGGCCGTATCCTTCTGGTTCCGCAGGCATGGAAAAATACACGACCTTTTCATTCTCCCCATTATCTGATGGGAAGTGTTGATCCGACCATCCAATTACCGCTACGCGCAAGCCTTTTGCCACCAACCCGGCAGCGCGGCGTCTGATGCCTTCCAGAGGCCATAGCTCCAACGGGGTTACCGGGGCGTAATGAGAAGAGAGCGAACCCGGTACGCGTATAGTACGTTTCGCTCCCTCGGCCACGACAACCTTTCCATTCAGTACTTCTGCCAGCGCTGCAAGCGGGATACCGCCAGGCCGCAAGATGACGGCGGTTTCGCCTTCAAAGCCGACAATGGTGCTCTCCAGGCCAACTCTGCATGGCCCGCCATCCAGAATCATGTCTACTGCTTCGCCTAATTCCTCGCGCACATGGGCTGCCGTCGTGGGACTTATCCGCCCGAACCGGTTGGCCGATGGCGCAGCCAGTGCTCGTTCAGGGCCAAGCGCGTCCAGCAAGGCGAGCGCGACAGCGTGGTCCGGCACCCGCAATCCAACCGTATCCTGACCTCCGGTTACATTTTCCGGTACATACGGACTGCGCGGCAATATCAACGTCAGCGGTCCCGGCCAGAAGTGCTCGGCCAGCCGCCAGGCCTGTTCTGGCACATCTCGCGCCCAGCGGAGCAAGCTGGATGAGCCCGCCAGGTGAACAATGAGCGGGTGATCCGCAGGGCGTTTCTTGATCTCGAATATGCGTCGCACCGCGGACGGGTTTGAGATATCCGCCCCAAGCCCGTAAACCGTTTCCGTCGGGAAAGCCACGACTCCGCCTGCCTTTAGCAGTGCAGCAGCGGCGGCAATCTGACTATGTGATTGCGGCGTTGTCATCTACGTATCATCTGCGCCGACAGCACCGCATGATCCGAAATTTTTGACCAGGGATGACCCTGATGCACCTGAGCCTTCTCGACGTGAAAACCGCGCACATAGATGCGGTCGAGACGAAATAGTGGTAGCACAGAGGGAAAACTGCGCGCCACCCTCCCCCCCGTCAGTTCGAATGCTTCCGTCAGGTCGAGCCGTTTAACCAGAATCCCGCTGGCCAATTCACGCCAATCATTGAAATCCCCGGCAATGACCAAGGGTGCATGCCTGGGAACCAGCCGCTCGATATGCTGTTCCAGCGCTTGTAATTGTTGTGATTGTCCGCGCTTGAACAGTCCCAGGTGAACACATATGCAATGCAGGTTTTCCGGCCACTCGGGAAGGACGATCTCGCAATGCAGCATGCCACGGCTTTCAAAACGATGCGCGGAAACATCCACGTTATCCCAGCGCATGATGGGGTAACGGCTCAAGATAGCATTGCCGTGATGCCCTTCATCGTAAACGGCATTTTTTCCATATGCAAAATCCGTCCAGATCGAGTCCGCCAGAAACTCATATTGAGGATTGCGGGGCCAGTTTTCGAAACGCGCTGCGTGTCCCTTGTGCTGGCCGACCACTTCCTGCAAAAAAATGATATCAGCATTAAGCGCGCGCAAACTGTCGCGCAGCTGATGCACCATCACCCGCCGGTTGAAATGAGAGAAACCCTTGTGAATATTGTAGGTCGCAATATGCAGCTTATCGAGCATATATAATGAATGTCAGGCTAAGTCAGAACTTTGCCCGGAAGCGTGCCTGGACATTCAAAAGGCATATCGGTTCCAAATATCGGGTTGGGATCAACCGTGGCGAAACAGCATGCTTCCATTATCGAGACACCTCCAGCATCCGCTGCAGAGCCTGCTTTGCAAGTACCGCGTCATCCGCCGGCACCTTGATCTGATTCACCACTTTTCCTGCCACCAGGTTTTCCAGCGCCCATGCCAGATGTTGCGGATCAATGCGAGCCATGGTGGAGCACATGCAGATCGTAGATGCCATGAATTGCACTATTTTACCTTGCGGCTTGAACTCCTCCGCTATCCGGCTCACCAGATTCAACTCCGTGCCCACCAGCCAGCGGGTTCCTGCCTCCGCTTCGCGGATAGTTCTGATAATGTAATCCGTGGAACCCACATAGTCGGAATTTTTACAGACCTCGAAACTACATTCGGGATGTGAAATCACCTTTCCGTCCGGATGCTGATTGCGAAACCGCAGTATATGCTGCGGCTGAAACATCTGGTGCACGGAACAATGCCCTTTCCACAGCAGGATTCTGGCCTTTTTGATTTGCTCCGGGGTAAGTCCGCCCATCGGCTCATCGAAGTCCCAAACCGCCATCTCATCCATGGGAATTCCCAGCTTATGGCCGCTCCAGCGTCCCAGGTGCTGATCCGGAAAAAACAGTACTTTTTCGCGGCGCGAAAATGACCATTGCAAAATCTTTACCGCATTGCTGGAAGTGCAAACGATGCCGCCGTGCTCGCCACAGAAGGCTTTAAGGTCGGCGGCGGAATTGATGTAGGTCACGGGCGTAACTGACTCATCAGGATCAAGCACTTCCGACAGCTCGCGCCAGGCACGCTCAACCTTGAAACGGCTCGCCATATCCGCCATCGAGCAGCCGGCGGAAAGGTCGGGCAGAATGGCGACCTGCTCTGGTTTGGAAAGGATGTCGGCGACCTCGGCCATGAAATGCACGCCGCAAAATACAAGATAATCCGCATCCGTTCCCGCGGCAAGCCGCGAGAGTTGCAGCGAATCGCCGGTGAGATCGGCATGCTTATAAACGTCCGCGCGCTGATAATGGTGGGCGAGTATTACGGCGCGCTTTCCAAGCGCGGCCTTGGCTTCCCTGATGCGCTGCTCGCAGTCATCATCCCTCAAGTTGTCGAAACGCTCAAATGCAATGGCTTCTGCTTGCATGGCTACTCCCGTTTTTCCTTTAAAAACCGTAAGTAAGATGTGGTGTTGGACAAAAAAACCACACGGCGGTTCGGCCAGGTTTCAAGTACGGCCGTTCTCGCCCCGATCACTTCCCGTGCTCCTAATGGCCAATCTTCGTATCGCGTCCGCATTGCTAGGGGAAAAAACTTTTTCCGCCGCCTCCCGCCAGGGCAACCACATATAGCACAGGTGCTCTCGCGCCGCTACCGAGACGGGGACAGCTTCCGGCACCAGCAGGCTGAACACATGTTCCGTATTGTGGGTTACCGTCGGTGCATAACGCCAGCGCCATTCTTCATAAATCTCGTAACGGTTCTGAATGTTCCAGTCAGTCAACTGGTAGCGGCTGGCATCCAGCCCCGTTTCTTCAGCAACTTCCCGCACCGCCGTTTGCCAAAGTGTCTCGTCCTGGTTCTGGCTCCCCGTTACCGACTGCCAATAACCGGGATGATCGGCCCGCTCGAGCAACAGAACCTGCAAATCGGGCGTGTGGATAATGACAAGGACAGAAACCGGGGTTTTATAGATTTTCACTGCGAAGGTACCGCAACGAATAGAGGTTGGAAAATCATCCGGCTCCCGGACATTGCTGTTTATCCGGATCCCCACGTTTCCATGCTTTTAATCTGTCGACGCTTACATGTGGCGAAGCTTGATGTGCAGTTCCCGCAACTGTTTTTCACCCACTGCGCTGGGTGCATGCGTCAGCAAACACTGCGCACGCTGCGTCTTGGGAAAGGCGATAACCTCGCGAATTGATTCAGCCCCCGCCATCATGGTAACGATACGGTCAAGACCAAACGCGATACCACCATGGGGCGGCGCGCCGTATTGCAGCGCTTCCAGTAAAAAGCCGAATTTTTCACTTGCCTCGTCGGCCCCGATATTCAAGGCCCGGAATACTTTCGACTGTACTTCCTGACGATGAATACGTACCGAACCTCCGCCGATTTCCGATCCGTTCAGCACCATGTCGTAGGCCCGGGACAAAGCCTTGCCGGGATCAGTCTCAAGCAGGTCCTCGTGACCATCGGCAGGCGAGGTAAACGGATGATGTAGCGCTTTCCAGCGATTTTCTTCTTCGTCGCGCTCGAACATCGGAAAATCGACCACCCACAGGGGCTTCCAGGCAGACTCGGCAAATCCCCGGTCATGACCCACCTTGGCCCGTAGCGCGCCCAGCGCCTCATTCACCACCTGAGCCTTGTCCGCGCCGAAGAATATGAGGTCGCCATCCACTGCACCACTGCGCTCCAGAATAACCCGTACCACCGGCTCCGGGAGGAATTTCAATATCGGCGATTGCAAGCCTTCCAGGCCTTTTTCCAGCGCGTTGACCTTGATATATGCAAGACCTTTTGCACCGTATATCGCTACAAAACTGGTGTAATCATCTATTTCCTTGCGCGATAACGCTCCGCCCCCGGGCACCCGAAGTGCGGCTACACGCCCGCCGGTTTTGAGCGCGGCCTCGCGGAAGACCTTGAATTCCACATCCTGCATCACATCGGTAAGCTCGGTCAAAACCAGCGGAACACGAAGATCCGGCTTGTCGGAGCCGTACTGGAACATCGCCTCGGCATGCGTCAGGCGCGGGAAAGGATATGGCAGGTCAATATTCATTACGTTTTTGAATACCCCGCAAATCATCTCTTCCATCAGCGCCATGATTTGGGTTTCATTCAGGAAAGATGTCTCGATATCGATCTGCGTGAATTCAGGCTGGCGATCCGCACGCAAGTCTTCGTCGCGAAAGCATTTGGTGATCTGGTAGTAACGATCGAAACCCGCCACCATCAGCAACTGCTTGAACAATTGCGGCGATTGAGGAAGTGCAAAGAAATGACCGGTATTGACGCGAGACGGCACCAGATAATCCCGGGCGCCTTCTGGCGTCGATTTGGTCAGCATCGGCGTTTCGACATCGATAAAACCATGCTGATCGAGAAATACACGGACCGCCATTGCCACCTTGTAGCGCAACCGCAAGTTTGCCTGCATCTGCGGACGCCGCAGATCGAGGTAGCGGTGCTCCAGCCGCACGGCTTCGCTCAAGTTTTCGTCGTCCATCAGAAACGGTGGCGTCAGCGAGGCATTGAGGATCTCGATGGACTGCACCAGCACCTCTATTTCACCACTGACGAGATTAGGATTAGCTGTTCCGGTTGGACGAGGCCGCACCTTGCCCGTGACCCTGAGCACAAACTCATTGCGAATTTTCTCCGCAATCTGAAAAGCTGGCGCATTGTCGGGGTCGCAGACGACCTGCACCAGGCCCTCGCGGTCCCTCATATCAATAAAAATGACGCCACCATGATCGCGGCGGCGATGCACCCAGCCGTAAAGGGTTACCGCCTGATTAAGGTATTGGGCGTTGATGAGGCCGCAGTAATTAGTGCGCATGAAGATTCTGTAACCAGAAAAGTAGTGTCAGGGCTTATCGTTTGATACGGGAGTGACTGAGCCGGTGCCGTGCAGCAATACGGCTTGTGAGGGGCTGGGATGTTTCTTGCCGTTGCCGGGCACAACCACGCCCATGGAAATGATGTATTTCAACGCTGCGTCCACGCTCATATCCAGCTCAATCACATCACTTTTTGGCATCATCAGGAAAAAACCTGAAGTGGGGTTGGGAGTGGTGGGTACATAAACGCTCACATACTCCCCCTTGAGATGATTGACGACATCTCCACCCGGGATGGCCCGTCATGAACGCGATAGTCCATGAACCCTTACGCGGATATTGCACCAGCAGCGCCTTGCGAAAAGCTTCGCCCTGGCTGGAGAAAAGCGTGTCACTGACCTGCTTGACGCCATAGTAAATCGATTTCACTACCGGTATGCGCCATAACACGCCTTCCCAGAAAATCACCAGCCGCTGGCCTATGATATTGGTCGTGAGCAGACCCGTAAGAAAAACGACCAGCAATGTCAGCACCACGCCCATGCCAGGAACATAGACGCCGACCAGGGCTTCAGGATGAAGGCCGGCTGGCAAGAGCAACAGCGACTGGTCCATCGTGCTGATCAGAAATTTCAACGCCCAGGCCGTGATGCCGAGAGGCACCCAAATCAGAAGGCCGGTGATGAAATATCGTTTCATGTTAAGCGATATCGCCCTGGTTTAGTCAGTGGGGCAAGCAGGGCAGGCGGCGCCCGCGGCAGGCGGGGCAGCGGTTTCACTCTTTGCGGCCGATGGCGCTTCTTCGCTGGGCGCGGATTTTGGCTTTGAGCCGTTCTTGAAATCGGTAGCGTACCAACCGTTGCCCTTCAGTTGAAAACCCGCAGCGGAGATAAGCTTGGCATACGCATCGCTGCCGCATGCGGGACAAGCCGCCACAGGCGCATCATTCACCTTTTGCAAATATTCCTTTTCAAAACCACAGGACCCGCAACGGTATTCATAAATCGGCATGACAACCCTCCAACAAAGCGGAATTGAAAAAAATGGAATTATACCTCAACCACTTGCTTAACCGGAAAATATGGGCTGCAGGCGGAATTACAAGATATGGATGCGGCAGGAGCATCAACAATGATGGCGAGATAGCGGATTTGTAGATTTTATAGATGAGAAAAAACGTTCTACAGAAACAATGACCATTGAGTAAGAGTAAATTTTAAAATAGGCGGGGGTGCCTATTTACGCTGGTCCCTGCACATTCACCGTGTAATCATCCCGGTTGTGTGAGCGATATGGAGTCTCCTCGCAAAACCGAATAAACGCCAGATCTCCAGCTACACTTTCTGAGCTGGCTTCGATATCGTAAGCAGCAAGAATGCCACTGAAATTGGGTCCGTCATTTATCGATGGTTCGACGGGTGTAATAAGAACCTTGTATATCAACTCATGTCTCCTTTTTCATATTTCGTCATCCTATTCCGCCAGCCTCTCAATCGGTGGATAGAGGCATTCATCCAAGAAAAAACAATTGGTCGGCGGGCCGATACGCTGCATTCAAGAAAGATTACGAGACGAATAATCATTATAGCCGCCTCATCAGCAAAATTTGCTCCAATGTGCCGACGATTGTTTGATCCAAGCCCTCTGCAACCGTGAGGCATGAATAACCGTCTCGGTTGAGTCACTTCGTGGGTGTCCAGCGGTAGCCCTGCGCTGGTAGGCCGGATGTGATAGCGGAAAAGTTCGTCGGAGGCGTTTGCCTGCAAGTCATAGACCGTCTTCAAACAGATTTGGGATTCGCTCCTATCAAAATATTGTACTCCACTTGAGTAAACGGGTATTGATGTCTGCCCCGTATTCGATCGAATTCGAATTTCTGCTGAATTGCGCAAAGCCTACGAAATATTGAAACTGGAATTCCTAAAACAGGTTAGGCTAACTAGTCATAGCGTTACCTTTTTTTGGATTAACTTTGTATAGTATTCATTCTCACTATCCATCTCCCGTCCTCTCTCAGCAAGGATACACGCTCGGGGAGGAATCGCGGATGCAAAAAAACGCACCAACAATGCATGATCAAATGATAGCGTTACCTCAAAAGTTTTTTTAAATAAGCCTCAAGGGGGGAGCAAAAATATGGGAAATCCGGTAATTCTGATCCACGGATACTCTGATAGAGGAGAATCTTTTAAGCCATGGGTTAAGGCGCTGAATAATGCCGGCCACGATGTTACGGCCATTCATACTTGCAACTATCGCACATTAACCAACGAAATCACCATCAAGGATATCGCCGAGGGATTTGACCGGGCACTGCGGATCGAAGCCAACCTGGGCACGGAGACTGAGTTCGACGCAATCGTTCACTCGACTGGCATGCTCGTAATCCGGGCATGGCTCGGGTCTATGCAAAACGTCGCAACCGGCTCAAGCGATTGGTTGGTCTTGCACCAGCAACGTTCGGCTGACCCCTAGCGCATAAAGGGCGCAGTTGGGTCGGCGCCATATTGAAGGGCGAAAGGAGTTCGGAGCAGATTTCCTTGAGGCCGGGGACCTCGTGCTCGATGGACTGGAACTCGGCAGTCGCTTTACATGGGATCTCGCCCATCAGGACATGGTAGGCGACAACGACTTTTACGGCCGTGGCGCATCCACGCCCTACGTATTCGTGTTCTGCGGCACGTCGAAGTATGAGGGCATACGCAGCGTTGTGAACCAGGATGGTACCGATGGTACCGTCAGGCTAGCTGGATGTCCGTTGAACTCCCGCAAGATTACGATAGACCTAACGATGGAGGCAGGCGAAAGAGAAATCGCGCACTGGCTTCGAGCCCTGGCCTTCACTCGATATGCCATTGATCCCGATCCGAGGTCTTAACCACCGCACAATTATATCGGAACCTAGCGAGGTTCTCGTTGATCTGGCGACGAAGGCTTTGAAGGTGGATAGCCCAGAGGCATTTGATAAATGGCTCAAATATTCGCCCAAGGCGTGACCGACGACACGAAACAGGAAACGGAGAAATGGCAGCAATTCATCGTGCGTGTCGTTGACAAACGAAAAAATCCCGTATCAGACTATTACATGGAAATATTTGGCGAAAATGGCCAGACCTTGGAGCAATTCGACTTTGCTCCCCATACTTATAGTGGCGACAAAAGCTTCCGGTGTTTTCACGTTAATCTCGACAAGCTTGATTGGGCAAATATGAAGTCGCTGCAGGTTCGGCTAATCGCATCGTCAGGATCGAAACTGATTGGGTACTATGGCTATGGCAGTCAGGAAACCAACCCAGACACGCAGAAAAAGACATCCGACGGCGAGTGGGACTGTGTTATTGACATGACGGAGCTCTAACCGGCTCAAAAGAGACCTCCTTTTTTTTCCCCTTCACAACAACTTTGATAGAAATCCAGATCAACCGAGAACCAATGCCACTCGGCAAGAACGAGTTGTTTGAGTTTATTACGGTTACAAAATCGTAACCGGTAAAGATTAGATAGGATCTAGAATACGAATATCATCTCACAAGGGGTTGAAGATGAAGTCACCATGGCAATTCATCGGCAACCAGTTGCTAACCGCATCCTGTCCGGTTTAATAGGGGCAACTCCACCAGGTGATAACGTTATGGCTAAAAACACAAGCTATGCAATCAGTTTATTAAAAGAATGGAGTATTTGGCTTGTTGGTATTCAAACTCTAGCTATTGGATTAACTGGAAAGTTACTCACAGAAGAGCTTAAATGTGGATATGAACCGCCCCGGATTTCATGGAGGCTGGTTGGTTTAAGTTAGACCCTCTACCATGGCCTTTTCTGCCTGCTGTCGATAATAATTTTCCTCAGCCTCAGCCGGTGGAATATAACCGATGGGTTCGAGCAGACGTTGATGGTTGAACCACGATACCCATTCCAGGGTGGCCAGTTCCACCGCCGCCTTTGTCTTCCAGGGCGCACGTCGGTGTATCAATTCGGCTTTGTACAGGCCGTTGATGGTTTCAGCCAAGGCATTGTCGTAACTGTCTCCCCGGCTGCCCACCGAGGGTTCAATGCCTGCTTCGGCTAGACGCTCGGTATAGCGGATAGAGACATACTGGGAGCCTCTATCGCTGTGGTGGATCAAGCCATCGGAGAGCTTTGGCTGGCGAGCATAGAGCGCCTGCTCCAGCGCATCGAGTACGAAGCCCGTCTGCATGGAACTGCTCACGCGCCAGCCTACGATACGCCGGACAAATACGTCAATGACGAAGGCCACGTACAACCAGCCTTGCCAAGTCGAAACATGGGTAAAGTCCGAAACCCATAGCTGATTTGGGTGTTCCGCCTTGAATTGCCGATTGACCTTGTCCAGCGGGCATGGGACCGATGTGTCAGGAATCGTGGTGCGTACGGTTTTACCCCGTTGTACGCCTTGCAGCCCCATGCGCCGCATCAAGCGTTCAACCGTACAGCGTGCCACGCACTCATGCTCACGATTGAGCTGATGCCAGACTTTATCAGCACCATAAACCTGCATATTGGCCTGCCAAACACGTTGAATTTCCGGCATCAGGATGTCATCACGCTTGGCACGTGCGCAACGCAATTCCGGATTCCTTTGCTGCGCAGCGTAGCGCCGGTAGCCTGACGGGGCAATCTGCAACACCTTGCAAATCGGCTCGACCCCGTAGGCATCCCGATGCGAATCAATAAACGCTCTCAAGACTTGAATCGGCGGTCGAGCTCCGCCTGGGCGAAAAAAGCACTGGCCAGTTTCAATATCTCGTTGGCTTTGCGCAATTCTTTCACTTCGCGCTCCAGCGCTTTTACCCGCTCGCGTTCAGCGCTCGTCACCCCATCGCGCATGCCGGTGTCGATCTCGTGCTTGCGCACCCATTCGTTCAGTGTCTGGGGAACACACCCTATCTTGGGCGCAATGGACTCAATGGCTGCCCACAAGGAGGAATACTCGCCACGGTGTTCGAGCACCATGCGCACCGCACGCTCACGTACCTCAGGGGAAAACTTGTTTGATTTTTTCATGGCTCCATTCTCTCAGATGTTGGAGCCTCCTCAAAACCCGGGGCGATTCAATACCCCACAACATGGCAGATCGTAGCGACCGTTGCTGGATCATTTTCATTAATCTCTTTTCTTGTTTCTATTGTTATTGCTGCCCACCTACTTGTCTCTTTGCCTGCATTTTCGGTTCGTCATCCTGAAATTGAAGACGGACACGATTTCTTGACTAATCCCGCTTTTGACAGTCCGAAAGAATGGATTAAAAAAATATCTTTACTACATCTCGTTGGGGCAGAAATGTATTCTTTTATATTCGGTATTGCTTTCTTTGTAGGTCTTATATTGATCATTACATGGAAGCAAGTCTTTTGAACGTTATTACACAGGCTTGTTTTCGGCATCCGACTTAGCGCCCTTCCGGCAATCTGGTAACGATCGCGAACCTGAGATTCTTCATCCACTTGCTGGACAAACTGATTATTCTTAATATCGCAAGGTCACCGTGAATGATCACGTCCTTTATCAGTCATAAACGGAATTTAAAAAAGACGATCCAGAGCACCTGCCAGTCACGAAGCCGACATGCCAAAGTGCAGGCGTAAGCTTCCCCATTTGGTAGACAAGCAAAAAGTAGAACTTTCTGGCAGGATTTTAGCTGGGGAGGTTTCAAAATGAAGAAATCGCGATTTACGGAAAGCCAGATTGTAGGGATTCTGAAGGAAGCCGATAGTGGGGTTGCAGTCAACGAGATCTGGCGCAAGCACGGGATCAGTTCGGCTCTGACCCCATTGATCTTCAAATTTGCGGGCCATTAGCCGCCTGGCCTTCAGTTCGGCATAGAAGGCTGTTCGCCCAATACCCGTCCACTGGCAAAAATCATTCACGGAAAGTACACCGGCCCGGATCGGGTCTGCCTTATTCTGGTTCATCTCTGCACCTCATGAAAGTTTAAAGTGCAGCGATGTAGATAGTTGATTCAAATCGCTTTAGTTGACGTGGGCTGCAGTGTCAGCGTTTTCCGTAAATTGCAGACTCAAAGTCTGCCCAGGCGGATTGGCGTAGGGCGGTGGCTTTGGTGCGTTTCGCTTGTGCCGCTGAATGCGCGGTTGAGAGTCTTGCTACCCAATCTCTCTGTGTTTCAATCGGCGGCAATGGAATCGGGGCTGTACGGATTACTGTGGAGTTGATCGTTCCCAAGCCGCTGGTAGTTTTGCCGAATTTGAAGAAGTGATTGCGACCGGCCTCGCTATTGAACCAAGCCATCGCGAAATCGGGCAAGAGGCGATCCATTTGGGGTCGTGCCTTGATGATGTGGTTCTGGTGTACGCAGTCTGCGATTTCGCCATTCAAAGCGCAACGCGACCAAGTTCTGCGCGGCTTCCGTTTCCCTCGACGAAAAGAATGTCGCCAACCTGAAGTTGCAGGCCTTTCATTTCGGAATCGGGGACGTTGATAGTCTTGATTTCATCAAGTTCCAACCGTCCCCGCTGCACATTCGCAACTCGCAGGTAGGGACGTGCATGAGTTCCAGGGCGGTTGGCTGGTGATTTCTGTATTCCATAGCTGATAGCGGCGACAGAACCGAGTTCAACGATGGGACAGGTTGCGACCTGAACGCCGACATCTCCAAGCGTTGCCCGGAGAACCCCTTCGTGACTCCACTGTTCCACATCCTTGAAACGCGCCACGAACACGGGCTGATCCGGCAAGGCCGACGGCGGCGCCACGCCTAGGGCGGCTTCGAAGGCTTGCCATCCAGCACGCTCGATGGCCTCAGCCTCCTGCTCCAGTTGAGCGGCGCGGTTGAGCGCATCGGTGTAGGCAGCAATCAGGGCATCCTGTTCATTCAGCGAGGGGGCGGGTATTTCGAGACTCAGAAAACCTTCCGGTGTTACGCGCTTGCGGCCACTAGTGCCGGATGCCTTGCGTTGCAGATCGGCCTTGAAGTGATTGGCGCGTAGCAGATGATGAAGGTAAGAGGCGCGCAATTTATCTGCCTTCGGCGTGAATACCGGGTATTCGCTGGTGACTACCGCCTTGGCGATGCTGCCCGGAATCAGTCCGACCGCGCCATTGCGCGCATCGATCTTCGAGAACGCGAGGTCACCGGGGTAGGCCGAAACATTGCCCCCTTGAATGCATGGGCCCGCTCGCGGGGAAGCACTTCGCCTGAGAATTTGATGGTGATGGCCTGCCAGTCACCGAGTGTGCCACCGATACGCACAGGCTCCTGACGTGGAACAAGTACCTCGCTCAAGGGCAGCAATGGGAAATCGCTTGCCCGCACTTCACCAGCTTTATTCTCAATCCAGCGTTCTATCTCCCTCCACCGCCGGATTACGCAGTGGAGGGCACCGGAAAATTTGGCGTGGCCTCCGTTGCGCGCCTTGGCCAACCAAGCCTCGAATTCGCGGTAGGCCTTTAGGAGATTTGGCAGTTCACTCGGCACACCTTCGCCTGTCTCGCCCGTGGAGGAGATACCCACGGTCTTGGGTGCGGCCACGAAAACTGGGTAGTCGAACAGCTGCGCACACGTGCCCAAAGAGCGGCGGTCTGGGTTTCGTCGATGGCGCGGTATTTGGCTTTCAACTCAGATACCAGCGTGTCACTTGCGCTTGGTAACCGTCGCCAGCGCGGCTGCTGCCTGCTTCTTGAGTTGTGCAACGGCCTTCGTATGTTCCTTGGTGACTTCGCCCTGCCAGATGGGTCTTCCTTGCAGGGTGGGCTTTGCCTGACGAGGGTATGCCGGCGCTTCGCCGAGTTGCCACGTCGGCAGCACACGGTCGAGCCCCAGCGTGGCCAATTCGTCCAGCAGACGCTGTGCCTCGTTGTCATCGCAGCTGGTGATGCGAAACGAATAGGCTGTATGCAGATTATTTCGCTGCGTGCTCAAAGCTTCAGCATCGAGTTCAGCATGGGCTTGTGCCCACGCCGCTTCCCATTGTTGCGTCTCGGCTTCGGTGAATTTCCGCAGGAAGACCAGCGAGGCCTTAACCGTGGCGTTGCTGGAGCGGAAGGTTTCTTCTGGCAGGCTGACCATGGCTTGTAGTTTGGCCTTGCCCTCGGCCCAGCGGCGCAGCCAGGCAAGCGAGGGGTTGTTGAGATTGCCATCGGGCAGAACGATACCCATGCGGCACCGGGCTTGAGCAGGTTCAAGCAACGCTCGACGAAAATCAATTCGGTGGGGCGGTTGTTCTTGGCCTTGCCGATCTCGAACAGATCGAGAATAGAAGTCTTGGCAGAAGCTGCATCCAGCAGGCGTTGATGGCTCTCTTCCCAAGCGGGGCCATAACCACGCTCGCGGCAGCGTTGTAGGTAAGCCTCGTCAGTGGGACGCGGTTTTCATCGCTTCCACCAACTTTTTGGTCGCTCCCAACGTTGGAGCCGAATGGCGGGTTGGTTAGCATAAGTCGAATCGGCCGTTCAAGATTCCGTTGATGTTGAAGAGTCCGTCGTGATAATGAATGCCACCATGCCCGTCGCCGTGCATGATCATGTTCATTTTCGCGGTACGGGCTGCTCTTGGTTTAGTTGAGCCGCATGTATACGCACTTCCAAGCCAATTGTCCCGCGCGGGTGTCGATCGGCTTGTTGTCGTCGCCGCTGGGCAAAAGCTCCTTGTTGAGGCGGAAGAAGGCCTCTTGATCTGGCGCTCCTCTTCCTCTTCCGGCAATCCCAAACTTTCGATGCGGGCACGCTCGTCATTCTTTTGGCGCTGAATGTCATCCAATTTGGGCTTCGTACATGCTCGAAAGCACGGATAAGAAATCCACCTGAGCCTGATGCGGGATCGCAGATTAGTTGCCCTTCCTGCGGGTTAAGCAAATCGACCATGAACTCCACGACCGGGCGCGGCGTGAAGAATTGGCCTAAGTTCACGGAAAGTGGTGCCAAGGAATTTCTCCAAGGCCAAGCCCTTGATGTTGTCGCCGGTCTTGGAGAAATCAAACCGCTCCAGTTGCTTGACGATGCGGCGGAAGGTTTCCTCCGGAAATTTTAGCCAGTTGCTGCCGAAACAGGTCGTCGGCTGGTAGAAGACCTTCGTCTGCTCGAAGAGCCATCGTGAACGGCCAAGTCAGTGGGTAGCCGTTCAGAGGCGCGACGGTCGAGGTAGTCCGTAGTAAAGTTCCATGTTGGCCGGAACGCTCAACGTACATCTTGATGAACAGGATTTTGGAAATGGTGTCGAAGGCGCGGCAGGGTCCATCTTGTGTACGTCGCAAAATGCTGTGACAGACGAACAGCAAGTCTTGGAACTCCTTGCGGTTGAAGGTGCGTAAGGATTCGCGGATTTCCTTCAACCGTTTGGCGTCACCCCAGTCCGTGGCTTTGGGGATTTCATTGATGGCAACGAATCCCCCGGGCAGGCCGGGTACGAGCTTGAAAACAGCCGTGTGCCGGGCATTGGTGGCAATGAAGAACTCACCCAGCCGGTAGCGCGTGTGTAGGACTCCGCCTTGGTAATAGTCGCGTTCCTGATATCTCGATGGTGCTCAGTCTTGGATTTGATGACCAGCTGCGCTTGCGCCCAGCTTCCTTCTCTGTGGCTGACTGCCAGATCACGATGTCGGCGCGAGGGCTCTTGTGGCCGTGCCTGCGTGCGCCGCTCCTGATCCATCTGCCCCAACGTGTAGCCGTAGTGCTCAACCAGCGTGCGAATGAATTTTTGTCGAACAATTTCTTCAGGTTTCGTCGTAACGTCGCGCCATTCTTTCCGAAGGGGAATCCACAACAAGACACCTTCTTGATGAAGGGTGTCAGCAGCATTTGGAACGGGAGTAAGGGAATGTAGGAAGGTTTCTTGTTCTTGGCCATCTTTAACTTTTAAGTGGTTAACTCCGAGGGCTAGGATAATTTCGCTTTCTTGATCGGAATAACGTCGCCTGCGCCACTCTTCCATTAGTCGAGTAAATCAGCCCAGTGCTGCATCATCACGGCACGGTCGTTTAAGTAATCCGCATGATTGTAAGTTCGTCGAACCGCATTGGATCCATGGTAAAAGCTGTCGCGCAATCCAGTCAGGCGAATATCCCATTTCATTGAGATGGGTGCTGCCAGTGGTGCGTGTCGCATGGGGGCTAAATTTCCCAGCCCACCCTAAAACATTCAGCATTTGCCGGAATGAGGCGGTAACCATCGGTCGTCCCGGTGAAGGAAAACATGTTTTTTGGTCTCCAACAGGGGCGTGCATTCCCCTTAGTAAGGTGATTGCTTGATGAGGAAGAGGGGCAAGGTGCTCCTTGCGTTTCTTCATCCTTTCGGGAGGAACGCGCCAGAGTGCACGCTCCAGGTCAACTTCCTCACCATTCGGCCTCGATTACCTCTGATGGGCGTGCGAAGGTTAGCCACATCAGATTAAAAGCGCACTGAATTTGATGATAGCCACCATGGCCATCAACATCATTGAGCAACTGCCCAAT
>CAWHQD010000050.1:0-60184 GCA_963831395.1 uncultured beta proteobacterium | reverse complement strand
CAAATCGAGATGGTCATCGCGGTCATTCAATTCCGCCACATAATCGGCGCCCCACGATAGCCCCGTGGTTAAATAGGAAAGTTCGAGGTTCTGTTCACCCTCGAGGGGCGTTACCAGGGAAACGACCAGCGTTGGCTTGTCGCGCAAATTCTCCGGCACCCGCGAAACGCCAAGCGGCGGCTCTGGGCCGGAACGCCGCTTTCGATGCTATCTGTATACCTGAGTATCGGCTATTATTTGTCGCCAGCACTGTGGCCGCTTCCCGGGTTTCTGCGCCCGTGGCGGGATTGACGCGAATGACCGTCACTTCCTTGCCAAGATATTTCTCCAGCAGTGTCTCAGGAGTCAGCAAGTCGAAATCAAAATTCTGCTCCTGCAAAATAAATCCAATCGGACTGGTGAGGTTGCGCAACAGCGCCGTCTCTGGCTGCATCTGAGCGGAAACTTCACGCCATGCCAGCCATTGAACCCGGCTGCCAGTTTTACTCTGCGCGCATTTTTCACCAGGGCGAAATTATCGTTGTAGATGGTAACCGCTACCTCCTGCTGGTCAGACGCGGTTGTAATTTTCTCTCCTGTCTCACCTTCCCCACCCAAGGATGCAGCGATGCCAACGCAAGATACTGCCGTCAGAGCCAGCGTGAGCATGTTTAAAAGCAATGTCCGCATTTTGATTCCCTTATTTCGGACTCTCCCGATAACGTGCTGCTTGAACAAGGAATCCTGCGTGTTTCCTGTTGATTCGTGCAGCCCATTTGTCGGGTAAGACGGACTGCCTTGAGATTACAGTTAGGTCTCGCGCCGGATAAATGGTAATCAACGGTTTGTATCGTCGCCGCCATTGCCTCGATACTTTCATCCCCATCCCTGGCCGCGGGCAGGCTTCCCCACCTGGCGCACCTCAGATTTATCCAGCAATTTCCTGCGTGGGATTCAGTTTTCGCGTGACCCGAGATACCCCTGCGCAATCCGATAATACACTCGGCGCAACGGCTTGCCTTCCCGCTCTATTTCCACTTCCTGGACAGCGCCGGGTTGCACGAGCGCGGGAGTAATATTGTCATTGCCTTCTATGTCGTGCTCGAGTTGCCAGGGTTTCATGCCGACCAGAATGATCGGACGGTTCGTGGCCGGTTCGGAGGGATACCAGAAATTGTACATGGCGGCGTTCTGCCCGAACATATTACGGCCCCGTATGTCCATGGGCTCCGCTTCATCATCGTAAAAGGACAATGAGGTGGCAACCGACCATTTACTCATGCCTACGACAATGGGCTTTTGCCCCGTCTCGCGTTGAACTTTCTTTGCAATCTGCTCGATTTCTTGCGTAGCCTCGCGCCAGAAATAGTGCTCGGTAAAACCCGCGTATGGAATACCGGGGATGCCGAGCACCACATAATGCATCGCAAACGCGTAGAAAAACAGGCAAACCCCGATGGTGGGTTTCCAGGCTGTTCTTAAGCGGACCGCGATGCTGCGAAGGTCGCTGGCCCGAACCATCATCCACGCTATTGTCGGCAACAGAGCAAGCCAGACCGGGGCGGTCCAGTGAAACTTCGGTGCGCCAAAAAGGCTGAGCGCGAAAAACACCGCCAGTGGCACGCCCGTGAAGATCCTCACGAACAGGCGGCGCCTGTTCGCGTAGTGACCGGAGTCACGATTTCCAGCGGGCAATAACGCCAGGCCCGCGGCCACCAAACCTGCCGGAGTCAATACCAGCAGCATGTGGAGAAACAGCCACTGCAACGAAAATTTGTTGCCTATCCCGGTGGCCCGCTTCGATTGGAACAGAATCGAAGCCCAATCATGATGCATATTCCAGATGACGACGGGGGAAAACAGCAACAGCGCAAGCGATGCCGCAACATATGGATGAGGACGGCTCAGCCACCGGCGTGCAACCGGATCAAGGATTACAAACACCAGCGCCGCAAGGCCCAGCAGGCCCAGCGTGTATTTCGACAGCAGGCCCAGGCCGAACGCCAGGCCCATGCCCAGCCAAGCCGAGCGCTGATCAGCAATCAATGCCCGTTCCATGTAATACAGCGTGGCGGCCCAGGTCGCCATCAACGGCGCGTCGGGGGTCATCAATGTTGCCGTAACGAAGCCGAAAGGCAGCACAGCCAGCAGTAGCACCGCGCGAATACCGGTTGACTTGTCGTACAGGTTGCGCGCCAGCGCATACACATAGCCCATTGTGATCAGGCCGCAAACAAATGCGCCGATTCGAACGCCGAACTCGTTGTCGCCAAAAATCGAGGTACTAAGCCAGATCAGCCATGCAACCATCGGAGGATGATCAAAAAAACTCAGGTCCATGTGCTGAGCATAATTCCAGTAGTAGGCTTCATCGGAATCAGCTGCGCCACGCCAAGATAGACCAGGCGCAGCAGCACGGCAAACATGACGATCCCGAATGAGGCTACTCGCCACCGCACATCCAGTGAGGGGGGGTTTCGCTTATCGGGAAATACGTAGAAGGCAGAGCCAAAATAGTTGATTGCAGCCGTTGCGGCTATTGCGGGGAAAATGGCCAGAAATGACGGCACATGCAATCCATAGACGAGTAAGGCCAATACACCGCCGCGCATCAGCAATGCGAATACCCCTACCGTTAAAAATCGGCCGAATTGATCCCATCGCAAATAGCCTTCATGATGATGCCGGAACGACCATTTGGAGTTGAGCGAATAATTCATTGCCGCAGCGGCAAAGAAGCTCATGATATGGGCCAAAGCAAGTCCGGCGCCACTGCTCATCAGCCATTGAAACAGCAGCGCGTCGACCACTACCCCAATCAATCCAACCGCCGCAAACCGGCTGGCGGTGCCGACCGAAACCGTGCCGCCCGCCAAGGTCATCAAGCGTTGCAGATACATCCACTGATGAAAAAAAGACAGCTTTGATGTGCCCCGCGTTCTATCGTGAAAGCAGATGGGCACTTCCACCACCCTGAGTTTACCCTGGCCGGCCATGAGCAACTCGAGCAGAATCTTGTATCCTCGCGCGCGCTCGGCAATAGCCGCGGACAGCTCTCTCCGGAAAGCGAAAAACCCTGAGGTGACGTCATTTACGTCACAGAGGGGACGAGCAAGCCAGCCGCCGATGCGCGATAACCACTGGCGATGCAGCGGCCACCCCACTGTACTCCCGCCTGGCACGTACCGGCTGCCGACAGCCACGTCATGGCTTCTATTCAGCACGGGCGCAACCAGGGCAGGCAGCCGTTCAGGCGGATGGCTCAGGTCTGCATCCATCACTACGATTACATCGCCCCGGGCGAGCGCAACCCCGGCCAGGATCGAGCGTGTCAAATCCGGCTTTTCACGGCGTTCAAGCAGCCGCACAGGCAACCGCGCATCGCTGACTCTCCCAGGCGCGGACCTTGCACCGGCGTTCCGTCGCTCGAGCCATCATCCACAAAAATTACCTCAAAGCTCCCCGCTGGCAGGTCAAGCGCGGACAGACGAATCAATAAGGGATCGATATTGTCTGCTTCGTTAAGCGTTGGAACCACTACCGAAAATTGTATCGTGCTGGTTATAGCTGGGTCAGGCAGGCCAGACGACGTTGACGAGGAAGAACTCAAGGACAGGAAATTGGTTATGTCTGGCAAATCAATAAAAAGGTTCACGTAATTATTATTTTTTCTGCCAAGCTTGCCGGTATTTCTTTAACTAGAGAGCTTCTTGCAAAAGTCCCTGAGCGAGCGTCCGATTAGTGCGGCTCGCCGCTCAAGGTCGATTTTTTGTTGGTCAGTTCTGTTTCTGCGGCCTGTTCAGACTAGGAATCATCATCTTGCTCTCGTTACGGCGATAGCTCTCCAGGCACTGCCTGGTGGCGGCGCCCGCGCATGTGTCCCGATGCCTTTTGCGGCAGCTACGTGAGCAAGCGCAACAACTGGTCCGCCGTCAGCCCCAGGAGGCCAAACATGAGGTGGCTCATCACCTTGGTGTGGCCTCTGACCCAGATCTGCTTGGCACCGAATTCATCCTTGAGCCGCGCGTTCGCGCGCTCAGCCTGGCTGCGTTCCTTGTAGCGCTGCTTCTGTGCCGGGTCAAACTCGATTTTCTCGCCCCCGCGCGGATTGTGATCAATGAGCGGCACATGCCCCAAACTGCGGCTGTGGCTCCGAATCTCCGCGCTGCAATAGGCTGCGTCCATCAGGTCGTAGCAGTGGGTCACCCGCCCTTGAGTCATCAGCGCCAAGGGGATCGCTGTCTGGCTGTCATGCACCGAGGCGCTGGTAAGCAGCGCGCTCACCACGACACCGCAGTCGGCCGTGTCCAGGTGCAGCTTGTAGCCGTTCCAACTGATCTTGTATCCTTGCGCGTTGTACTTGGTCCCACGATCACATGCCTTGGGCAGCGCGGCCAGCATCTCGGTCAAACTCTGCCCCAGTTGTCGCGCAATCGTCTTGAGCTTGGGCGCGCGCACCTCGTTCTTAGGCGGACGGCCACGCTTCGCCTGGGCAACCGGTTTGGTCTTCTCCTTGCGTGCCGGCCTCTCTCTCGCCGCGATCGCCGTGCCATCCCGGCTGATGTGGCCGATCAACGCGTGGCCCAGATGCTCCTTTACCAGCGCTTCATGCACGCGCTGCGCCAGCTTCGCCTGCGCGAATTCGTCAAAGGCTCGCGAGAAGGTCGATGGGGCAGGCAGCCGCTTCCACATCGGAAAACCGCATATCCGCCGCAGCGCCCGGTCCACCTTTAGCCGTTCGGTCAACGCCTCTGTCGTCGTCAAGCCCAGTACCGCTTTGGCGACAAACGCGCTCTGCCCCGGCACCCCGATCATGCGGCGGCCGGCCCACACCGCACCAGGCCGATTCGACAAATTCTTCGATCCGCACCCATTCCAGCATGTGGATCACCTTCTCCAACCTCGGCGTGAGCGGTCCAACTTCCAATCTCAGCTCGGGCATCAACTCCTGCTGAACCACCGTCCACCGTTGCATTATCAATCCGCGTTGCGTAGTATTCATTTTTGGGCGTAGATGTTTGTCTCGATAACTCACATCATGCCAGCAATGGCTGCGCCCAACCTCTTCTCATGTCTCTACCCATTCGCGGCGTCCCCAAGTCAATGCGCCCTTGACGATTCCAATTGTATGTCATTCTCGCAATTGCAGGAATACCCCTACGCACTGTAAGATAATGGTTGAATGAGGACGAGCTTTTTTTGGGATGAACTGAATAGCAGGCATCGGTTGGCAGGATAAATCCCATATTTTGAAATTATCTGGTCGAAGCGCTCATAAGCTGTTTTCCCAGCCTTATTCCTTGAATGCCTGCTATGGATAGTCGTACAGTCTCCTTGCCAGAATCCCATTTATTACAAAGCGCCGCCACTTACATTGCCCGCGCAATCCACTTTCAAATAACCTATGGTCCCGCTATGAATAAAAAAATACTGATCTTCCTCGCGTCATTGACATTAGCTGCTTGCGCCGGCCCCAGTCGCACCGTTCAGGAAGGTGTCAAGGACGCCGGGCCGCGAGTCGTAGTGAATCCATTACCCGTAAACGAACGACTGACGGTAGGAATCGCCCGCTTCACTAATGAATCCATTTATGGAAGCGGCTTGTTCACGGACGCGTCCGGAGACCGTATTGGCAAACAGGCTTCTGACCTGTTGGCACGCCATCTCATGGCAACCCAGCGTTTCAATGTTGTCGAGCGGCAGGATATTGGAAAGCTTGCAGCCGAGGCTGAACTCATGGGCTTGAGTAAAGACCAGTTCAAGCAGAACCTGAGTGGCGTGGATGCGTTAATCATGGGTTCCGTTGCCGAACTGGGACGGGACACAACGGGGAATACATGGCTGATTGGCAAGAGCAAGACGCAACGTGCGCGTGCCCGCGTCGTATTAAGACTGGTTGATCCCAAGACAGGGCACGTGTTTTACACACAGGAAGGCTCAGGCGAGGCTGATCTGTCTTCCAGCAGCACATTCGGGTTTGGCGGCGCTACGGGTTTTGACTCCACGCTGGAAGGAAAAGCGATCGATGCAGCGATTGTCAACATGATGAACAGCGTGACAGTGAACCTCGATAGCCGTCGCAATAGCAAACAATAAACAGGGAACCCATGACAACCATGCGATTTGGCTGCATGGCCGCGATCAAGCAGACCGCGCTCAAAAGCTTCTGGGGAATCATGGCGACAGCTTTGGCGGGGTGCGCCGGCCCCTCGCTTTATTATTGGGGAGATTTGGAAAGCGGGCTCCATAATCGGTACGTCACGCAGGACCAAGCACAAGCTGACGTCTACTTGCTTGAAACAATCCGCACGGCAGAGCAACAGAATCTTAGGGTTCCGCCGGGTGCTTATGCGGATTATGGTTTTATTCTGTTTAAACGAGGTGACCGGGAGGGCGCAATCGCGTATTTCGAGAAAGAAAAGCTGCTTTTCCCTGAATCCAGTGCGTTCATGACCAAGCTGATTGAGCGCGTCAAGCAAAAGGATGCAGAGTCAACGAAAAAAGCACTACCTCAAGCGGATGCGATACCGGAGGCTCAGCCATGACAAGAACCGCGATAGCAGTGCTGGTTTGTATGCTCACCCTGCTTTCGGGTTGCGCGATACAACCTGAGAAGAACGATCTGTCGGCCTTTTATGCGCATAAGCCACGTTCGATAGTGGTCGTGCCGGTACTCAACGACACCACGGAAATCAGCGCGTCCCCGGTTTTCGTCTCCACCATAACGAGGCCTTTGGCCGAACGCGGCTATTACGTATTTCCCGTCTATTTGACGGACCTAGTCCTGAAAGATTTCGGACTGGCAGAGGCGGGACACATTCATCTGCTCGCCACACAGCGCTTGTATGAATTGTTTGGCGCCGATGCCGCGCTGTATATCACCATCAAGGACTGGAGCAGCAAATACATTCTTCTTGCCTCAACCGTTGCTGTTGAGATGGACTATGAGTTGAGAGACACGCGCACTGGCATGGTGCTGTGGCAGGCTACTGAAAAAGTGGTGCAGAGTTCAGGTGGCGCCGAAGGGGGACTGATAGGCATGGCGATCGCAGCAGCGGTGAACGCCATGGCGACCGATTATCAGCCACTGGCGCGGCAGGCGAACAACCAGGTATTTCTACCGCCAAAAGGGTTGCCAGCGGGTCCGTATCATCCAGAGTATGGAAGGGATCAGGAGAAATTCTAGGTCAAGACACTATAGCAAACCCAGCGTCGACCATCTTAGCTTCCCATGATCATGTCCCTTTTTGCCTATCACGCCAGTAGCCAATTGTCTCAAAAGTTCATGCTGGGGCGGTCAAGGATATATTGAGGCACGTGCATATAAGGAAGAACTCTAGTAATGGATGGTCGTCGCTGATAGATGGCAACACTCCAAGAACGAGTGCGAGGAGCGTAATTATAACGTTTGTGCTCTTTTTCATGTCCCGATAAGCCTATAGGGATTTATTGAAATCGGCAGTGGGCACAAATGTAGCAGGGGTATTGTTGATATCAATATATGAATGCTCCAATCAGTATTCACTGATACTAGGCTCCCAGAATTCATTCCCGGTAAAAGAAACCTCAACTATTTTGATAATGTGCCGTACTTTACAGTACTTACTGCACATTTCAGTCGCATCCCATACTCTATCGAGCCTATTGCGGCTGATATGAGCTAAAATAAATTACCGTTGGCTTCAGCTAATGATCACATCATTCCATGCGAAATACTTCGCGCATGAACTTACGCGACGGCATGGAGCCAACGATGTAGGCCGCCTTTCCCAATCCCTTTTCGATGCCAGCGTCGATTTGAACCCCCACCAGATTGAAGCGGCGTTATTCGCGTTAAAATCCCCATTATCCAAAGGTGTCTTGCTTGCTGATGAAGTGGGATTAGGGAAAACGATCGAGGCAGGAATTGTCTTGTGCCAGTATTGGTCGGAACGCAGGCGGCGATTACTGGTTATCTGCCCCGCATCCTTGCGCAAGCAATGGGCGCTAGAGCTGGAAGAAAAATTCAACCTGCCTGTGGTCGTACTGGATACTAAAACCTGGCGGGAGGCAATCAAAAAGATCAATGCTCCGCTCAGCCAGAAAGCCATCATCATCCTGTCGTACAACTACGCTAACCGGATTCGTGATGAACTGAAAGCCATCGCGTGGGATTTAGTGGTCATTGACGAAGCACACAAACTCCGCAATGCCTACCGCGAAAGCAACAAGATTGGTCAGGGCCTGCGCTGGGCGACCGAAGATTGCCGCAAGCTGCTGCTGACAGCAACGCCGCTACAAAACTCATTACTGGAACTGTACGGACTTTCCACACTGATTGACGAATACCTGTTTGGCGACGCTGAATGCCTTCCGTAGCCAGTATGTTTCAGCGTGGCGGCGATCTGGATGGCTTGCGGCAGCGGCTATCAGGATTTTGCCGGCGCACCTTACGCAACCAGGTTACGGAATACATCAGTTACACGGAGCGCCGTGCCATCACCTGTCCATTTCGTCCCACCGATGACGAACATCAACTTTATGAGGCGGTGACCGCATTTCTGCTGCGCCCGGACAGCTATGCGATTCCACATCGCCAGCGGCACCTCACCGAGCTGATCTTACGCAAGCTTCTTGCATCCTCGTCACTAGCGATTGCCGGAACACTTGAGACCATGAAGGTCAGGCTGGAGGCGTTGCGTGATGAAAAGATCCAGGATGATCCCGACTTTGCCGAACAACTGATTTCCGAGGAAGACATCGAGGAAGAACTGCTCGATGAAATACTGGACATTGATCAACCCGAAGAAGATAGCAATACAGTTCTGCTCAGGATCGACCGGAAGCGGCTAAAAGAAGAAATCGAATTACTGGCGCAATTGGCCAACTGGGCGCGCAGCATCGGCACCGACACTAAAACCCGCAGCCTGCTCAATGCCCTGGAAATCGGTTTTCAACAAATGGCCATGACTGGCGCACAGCGCAAGGCACTTATCTTCACTGAATCACGCCGCACCCAGACTTATCTGAAGGACTATCTGGAAGCCAATGGCTACGCGGGCGAGATTGTTCCATTCAGCGGCGCCAATAACAGCGCGGAAGCCACTGCCATTTATGAAAACTGGCTAACTAATAACGAAGGCACAGGCCGTATCGCCGGCTCCAGAGACATTGATATTCGCACCGCGCTCATTGAACATTTCCGCGATCACGCCAGCATTATGATCGCTACTGAAGCAGCTGCCGAAGGCGTCAACATTCAGTTCTGCTCACTGGTTATCAACTATGACTTGCCGTGGAATCCCCAACGAGTGGAGCAACGGATCGGCCGCTGCCATCGTTACGGGCAACAGCATGACGTAGTGGTGATCAATTTCCTTAATGAGCGTAACGAAGCTGACCGCCGCGTACTGGAACTGCTCACTGAAAAATTCAACCTGTTCAATGGTATTTTTGGGGCATCCGACGATGTACTGGGCAGCATTGAATCCGGCGTGGATTTCGAAAACGCATCCTGTCCATTTACCAGCAATGCCGCACCCCCGCTGAAATCGAAGCCGCCTTCAAGGCACTGCAAGCGGAAATGGATGAACGTATCCAGGCTCGAATGACTGATACCCGCAAACTGCTGCTCGAAAACTTTGACGAAGATGTGCATGAGCGGCTGCGCATCCAGTTGAGCGATGCAAAGGCCCAGCTTGACCGCTTCAGTAAACGTTTCTGGTCACTCACCTCCTTCATGCTGCTAGAAAGGGCGCAATTCGACGATATCGCACTGGCTTTCGATCTCACCAAGCCGCCTTCAAAGGATATCGCAGCCGGCCGTTATCACCTCATATCCAAATCGACACCCAGCGCAAACAGGGCGCATTTATCGGAAACAGCCGGAGAAACGGCTCAAGAAGCTCGTGCAGAATATGGCACATTTCTTTATCGCCTCTCACACCCTCTAGGTGAATTATGTCATCGACCAGGCCAAAGCGCTGGATACGCCACCCGCACGCATCGTTTTTAACGTCAGCCAACACCCCACACGCTTGCATCTGATAGAAGCACTGCGCGGCAAGCACGGTTATCTGGCCCTGACCGCTCTTTCGATTGAAAGCTACGAACGAGAAGAGCACCTGCTTTTCTCTGCTATTGATGACCAGGGTTTGCCCCTGGAGCAGGAAACCTGTGAAAAGCTGTTTAACTGCATTGCGGAAAATGCAGGCCCGGCCAATATACCCGATGCGATTACCCAAAGACTCTCTGCCGAAGCACAGCGATACACCAAGGCCACCATTAGCCAATCGCTGGAAGCTAACAATCAATACTTCAATGAAGCACGCGAAAAGCTTGAGAAATGGGCGGATGACCTGGTGCTGGCTGCCGAAAAGGCGCTGAAGGACACCAAGGAACAAATAAAAATCTGTCAGCGGCAAGCCAGACTCGCCACTAATCTCGACGAACAGCATGAAATCCAGCAAAAGATACAAAAGCTGGAAAAACAGCAACGCCGCCAGCGGCAAGAGATTTTTCAGGTCGAGGACAGCATCATTGAAAAGCGCGATGCCCTGATAGATGCGCTGGAACGTCGCCTCACCCAGAAAACCGAAACTGAACGGCTATTCACGATTGAATGGGCAGTCGTTTAATGAAACATTTTTGAGATACCCCATGAGCAAATACGACGACCTCGTCAAGAAACTGAAAGAAATTTTCCAGATTGATCGGCCAGAACTTGATTTTGGTATCTATCGCATCCTCAATGCCCGTGCAGGCGAAATCAGCAACTATCTGGAAAACCGCCTTAAAGCCAAGGTGGGCGAAAGCCTGGCAGTTTCAAGCGCGGCCAGTATAGAAAGTCTGCAAAAGGAATTGAAAGAAAAAGAAGCGCAATACCGCGCCGACGGCATTGAGCCTGGAAACGTACCCAAGGTGCGCGAGCTAAAGCAAAAACTGGCTGCATATAGCATCGGCACATCTGAGCACGAAAACGCCGTGTTTTCTCACCTGCTTACCTTTTTCTCCCGCTATTACGATAGTGGCGACTTCATTAGCCAGCGTCGCTACAAGGGAGAAACCTACGCCATCCCCTATGGGGGTGAAGAAGTGGTGCTGCACTGGGCGAATAAAGACCAGTATTACACCAAGAGCGGCGAAAATTTTTCCAACTATGCGTTCAAGCTGAATGATGGCCGCAACGTGCGTTTTCGTTTGGTCACGGCAGACACGGCCAAAGATAACCGCAAGGACAACGACAAGGAACGCCGTTTTGTCCTGATCGAGCCGCACACCCGCATTCTCACCGATGATGAAGGTGATGAATACGAAGAAACCTTGCAGCCTGTATCCGAAGAAAACAGTGAGCTCGTCCTGCGCTTTGAGTATAAGGCCCTGCCGAAAGGACATGCCGGCAGCAAGCAGGAAGCATTGGTGTTGAATGCGGTAAAAAAGGTGCTTGACGATCCCATCGTCAAGGCGCGCTGGCTGGACTTGAATAAGCGTGAACCCACCGAGAAAAATCCGCAGCGCACCCTGCTGGAAAAACACCTCACCCGCTACACCACCAGAAATACAGCGGATTATTTCATTCACAAGGATTTGGGCCGCTTCCTGCGCGCGCGAGCTGGACTTCTACATCAAGAACGAAGTCATGCACCTCGATGACGTGCAGAATGCCGAAAAATTCAGCCGACATCGAAAAAAACCTGTCGCCTGATTCAAACCCTGCGTGCCATTGCGCTGGACTTGATTACCTTCCTCGCACAACTGGAAGATTTCCAGAAAAAGCTCTGGCTTAAAAAGAAATTCGTCGTTGCTGACACACTACTGCATCACCCTCGACCGTTTGCCGGAAAGCCTTTATCCCGAGATTGCCGCCAACCCACAGCAATGGGAGCAGTGGGACAACTTAGGGATGCTGGATGGCAACAAAACCGACTTGTTCAACCAAGCCAAAGCGGACAACATCGAATACCTGAAAGCGCATCCTTACCTGATGGCGGATACCGCCTTGTTTGATGCCGCGTTCAAACACGCCCTGCTGGCAGCGGTGGACAATCTGGATGAAAGCCTGGATGGGCTGCTGATACATGGCGATAATTTTCAGGCATTGAATCTGTTGCAGGAACGCTATCGGGAGCAGGTGAAGTGTATTTACATTGACCCACCCTACAATACCAATTCATCAGAAATCGTTTACAAGAATGGCTACAATTCATTCTTCTTGGGCAAGCTTTGATGTAGGACAGACTTGCCGCTTTCGATGAAGTTGCTAAATGAAGATGGCGTAAAAGTTGTGCGACTATTGATGATTCAGAGATGGATTAATCTTTCGATATTGGTTGAAGATGTTGCACGTACATACAAGCTATTGCGACATTTCCGTTGTTCTATAACCCCAGGGGTTGATCAGCAAAGGATTTTAATAGAGTTCATGAGTATTCGTTGTTTCTAACTCAAGCATGATAGAAACGAGAATTATAGTCGCTTGAACATTCAGAAGAAAATGACACACTTATGCGAAAAATGCGTAGTTGGGGCGATAAATTCCGACTTCGGATGGCAGAAGACTTTCATTTTACCCGATATACTAAAGCGCACTTAAGATTGTCCGAATTGGTTCTGATTCCAGATGATGATTTCCATCCCTCCACAAAAAACGAAATCAGGTTGCAAACGGTAGACTCGCAGATTTGGCCTATTGATCAAGATGGTGTGGAAAGACGTGGAATCTTGGATCGGATTCAATAGAAAGCAATCGCGCTCGAATTGGGTCATTGAAGCTAATGAGTTTCATGGATCTTTTCGTTACACCAATGAGCAGACGGTTCTTCCTCAAACCGTTTGGATAGGAGGTGAATTTTGACGACAGAGTAACTGGGAAACATCTTGCTTATAGACATTCTTGGACGACAAGAAATTCGACTTTCCCAAGTCAATTTATCTTGTAAACGCTGTATTTACCTTTCCACGGCGAGCGATAAGACGCCTGTTATCGCTGACTATTTCGGTGGTTCTGGCACCACCGGTCATGCTGTCATTACCCTGAATCGTCAAGACGAGCGGCAACGCAAATATATTCTCGTTGAGCAGGGCGAATATTTCGACACAGTGCTTAAGCCTCGCATTCAGAAGGTAGTGTATTCCGCCGACTGGAAAGATGGCAAAGCGACTGCACCACAGACTGGCATTTCCCACGCCTTCAAAGTCCTCAAGCTTGAAAGCTACGAAGATACATTGAACAATCTGCAACTGCGCCGCAACGAAGCACAACGAAGCCTGCTCGATACCCTGCCGCAATCAGCCAAAGAGGATTACCTGCTGCGCTATCTTCTGGATATCGAAAGCCGTGGCTCGCTGCTGTCGGTGGAGCATTTCAACAAGCCGTTTGACTGCAAGCTAAAAGTGGCGGTGGATTCGGCGGGTGCGTATGAAGAGCGCAGCATTGACCTGGTGGAGACCTTCAATTACCTGATCGGCTTACGCGTGAAACATATCGACATGCAGCACGACCAGGGGTTTGTGTCGGTAACAGGCTGGTTGCCGACGGGTGAAAAAACGCTGGTGTTGTGGCGCGACATGGAACAGGTGGATTACGAAACCTTGAGCCGCCTGTGCGACAAGCTCGCCATCAATCCAGCAGATAGCGAATTCGAGATCGTCTATATCAACGGCGACCACAACATTCCAGCCGTGTTCACCAGCCTTGAGACCGAAGGTGGCATTACCAGGACCCTGAAAATCCGCCAGATCGAGCCGGAGTTCCTGAGCCGTATGTTTGCAGTGGATGGCGTGTAATGGCGGGCGAGATCGTTTTTTATCGAAGTGATGACGGCACGATTCGGCTGGAAACGCGTCTTGAAAACGATACCTTATGGTTGACGCAGCAGCAAATGGCAGAGTTGTTTCAAACTACCGTGCCGAATATCAGCATGCATGTCAAAAATGTATTTGACGAGGGTGAATTACAGGCTGAGGCAACTGTTCAGGATTTCTTAACAGTTCGCTACGAGGGGAAGCGCCAGGTGCAGCGCCCACTAACCCACTACAACCTGGACATGGTGATTTCCGTTGGCTACCGCGTCAAGAGCCTGATTGCAACCCGCTTCCGTATATGGGCAACGCGTCAGCTCAAGGAATACATCGTCAAGGGCTTTGTCATGGATGACGAACGCCTGAAAAATCCGCCCGTGGCAGGCTCTGCCGTACCGGATTACTTTAATGAAATGCTGGAGCGGGTTCGCGACATTCGTGCCAGTGAACGGCGGATGTATCTGCGGGTGCGGGAGATTTTTGCGCTGGCGGCGGACTATGAGCCGCTCTTTGCCGGAAACCAATCAGTTTTTCAGCATCATCCAGAACAAGCTGCACTTTTCCGCCACGGGACACACGGCTGCCGAGTTGATTGTCCGGCGTGCTGACCACGCCTTACCGAATATGGGGTTGACCAATTGGGCGCGCGATGAGGTGCGCAAAACCGATGTGACGATCGCCAAAAACTATCTGAAACGGGATGAAATCACCGCGCTTAACCGCATCGTAACAATGTGGCTGGATTTTGCCGAAGACCAGGCGAGCCGGCGCAAACAGGTTTTCATGCAGGATTGGCAGGCCAAGCTGGATGAATTTCTACGCTTTAATGATCGCGATGTGTTGCCGCATGCAGGCAAGGTGAGCAAAAAGGTGGCGGATGAAAAAGCACAGGCCGAATATGAGCAGTTCGCGGCGCGCAGACGCGAGGCGAAGGAGTTGCAGGGCGAAGCAGAACTGATGAAACAAGTCGAGGCTGCCGCCAAACTGATTCCCGCACGCAAGAAGGATGCGGAGGAATGAGAAATTTCCACCAGCAGTTAGTGCTCAACCGATGGATGATGGGCTTTTTCAAAGGCGGTACCTTGCACGCGCTGAAAAATCGCTTGGGTGAGGACCGGCACGAAGGCATAGACGAGGACGGCCAAACCGGTTTTTTCCACGAATTGCACCAGAATCTGTTTGAAGTGGATCGCATCAGCAGCAACGATTTACGCCGTTATGACTTGAACATCGTCCAGCACTGGAACGCTATCACTGAGCAGCGCAACAAGATCGAAGGAGTCGTGCTCAATATGAAGTACTTCCAGTACCTCTCGCTCCTGTTCACTGAGATTTATCTGGACTGGTATTTCAACCAGCCACAGCAATTGCTGGATGGCTTGAATGAGGGAATGCGAGCATACAATTCCAAGCAAGAGGCTGAGCACCGCTTCCAGCCTTTCGATGCGGACGAACTGAATAAACTCGCATTCTGGAACGCAACCGGCAGTGGCAAGACGTTACTGTTACACGTGAACATCAAGCAGTATCTGGATTATTTCCAGAACGGTCAAAAAGACACTTACCCAGACAAGATCATTTTGCTCACGCCAAATGAAGGCTTGTCGCGCCAGCATTTAGAGGAGTTGCAGCTCTCGGGCTTTGGCTTCTGCCGGCTGTTCGATAAAAACCGCAGTGGCGTTTTCAAAAGCATGATTGAGGTAATCGACATCAACAAGCTGAGCGACGAGATGGGTGATAAGACTGTCGCCGTTGAAGCCTTCGAAGGCAACAATCTGGTGCTGGTGGATGAAGGGCATCGTGGCACGGGAACGGCGGCCGGAGCCTGGATGAGCCGCCGTGAAGCGCTGGTGCGAGGTGGCTTCGCTTTCGAATATTCCGCCACCTTTGGGCAGGCGGTGGCGAAGGGCTTGACGGTTCTCAAGGCGGAAGAGGAAACACGCAAGAAAAAAGCCAAAATATTGTTTGAAACGACAAATCTGAAAAAACTGAACGATACGCAAAAGCAGCAATTGACGCTGACCAGCGAAGATAAGCGTCGTGCCAGGACGATGGCAACGCGGGAAATTTACGCCAAAAGCATTCTGTTTGATTACTCCTACAAGTTTTTCTACGAGGACGGCTACGGCAAGGAATCGCTGATTCTCAATCTGAAGGACGAGGATTACACGCAGGAAGATACCGCCCGCCAGTACTTCACTGCCTGCCTGCTAAGCTTTTATCAGCAGCAATATCTCTGGGGCACAAATCGCGAGAAGCTGACCGACTTCAACATTGAAAAGCCGTTGTGGGTGTTTGTGGGCAATACCGTTTCGGGTGAAGATTCGGACATTCTGAATGTGCTGAAATTCCTGGCGGGATTTTTGAATGACGAGACACAAACCAAGCAATGGCTAAAGGACTTGCTGGCGAATACCGCGCGTTTGTTGGATGCCAAGGGCCGCAATATTTTTCATGACCGCTTTACGCCATTGATGCAATTCAGTGTCGATGAAGTTTATGCGGGCATTCTCAAGAGGTTATTCAATGCCGAAGCCCGGCAGCGATTGAAAGTGGTTAACCTGAAAGGTTGCAAAGGCGAACTGGTGCTGCGTGTGGGTAACGCGGAACCATTCGGGCTGATCAATATCGGTGATGATGCAGGTTTTTTCAAGGAAGCGGAGAAAGCTGAAAATATAGCGTTGTTTGACACCGAGGCCGATGACTTTGGCGGATCGATGTTTGGCACGCTTAACAGCAAGGAAAGCCGGTTGCATGTGTTGATTGGCTCGCGCAAATTTACCGAAGGCTGGAGCAGTTGGCGCGTTTCCACCATGGGTTTGCTCAACATGGGCAAAGGAGAAGGCTCGCAAATCATCCAATTATTCGGGCGCGGCGTCCGATTGAAAGGCAAGGAATATTCACTCAAGCGTAGCACCCTTGGCCAGCGACCCAAAGGGACACATCTGGAGCGGCTTGAAACGTTGAATATCTTCGGAGTGAATGCGGGCTATATGGCAACCTTCAAGGATTATCTGAAAGAAGAAGGTGTCACGCCGTCAGATGAAATGATCGAGCTGGATTTCGAAACCCGCCCCAATCTGCCAAAGAGCAAACTCAAGACACTGGCGCTTAAAGATGGCTACAAGGACAACCAGATCAAGGGATTCAAGCGCACGCACTTTCCATGGCTATATGAAGTACCCGCCGAGTTCGAGGGAAAAATAAAACTTCCACATATCGATCTGGATTTATATCCAAAGATCGAAGCCATGAGTACGCAGGATAAAGTCAGCACCGCAGCAGATGCCAACATCCGCAATAAAGGCAAGATTGCGAGCGAGACCATGGCGCTGTTCGATTTCGACCGGATTTACCTGGCGGTGCAGGAATTCAAGCAACTGCGCAGCTGGAGCAACTTGCGGCTGGAGCGTTCGCGTCTGGTGAACTTTTGCCTGACGCGCAATGACTGGTACACGCTTTATATTCCGCAAGCCGAGCTGAACATTCGCGACATCGCCGACATCGGCAAACAGGAAGATATCCTCATCCGTTTGCTGCAAGACTATACCGACCGTTTTTACAAAGCGCTGAAAACGGCTTATGAGGGCCAGTTCTACGACATCGTGAACGTCAAGGAAGACGATGACTCCCTACTCAAGGTGTATCACTTTGAGATCGATAACGACGAAGATGGGGAAGAATACGAAAAGAAAATCAGGGCACTTCAGGTGCTGGTGAAGAATGGCAAATTGGGCGAAGCAAGCCAATGGAATGCTGGCCAGATGATTGCCATTTGTTTTGACAGCCATCTGTATTATCCCTTGTTCGCTATCGAAGGCGCTGTGCCGTTGAAAATGCGCCCGCTGACATTCGATGCTCCCAGCGAGATACAGTTTGTGCGTGATCTTGAAGTGTTCTATAAGTCGCCACTTGGACAGCAAGTTATTGGCAAACGCAGTCTTTATCTGCTACGCAACGCCGACACCAAGACCAAAGGGTTGGGCTTTGCCTTGGCGGGTAATTTCTACCCAGATTTTTTACTGTGGCTGGTGGACGATGCCACTGGCGAGCAGTGGCTGAATTTCATTGATCCGAAAGGTCTGCGTCAAATGAACCTGAATGATCCCAAGCTTGGCCTTTACAAGGAAGTAAAAACGCTGCAGCAAAAACTTGAAAAACCGGGTGTGCCGAAGCTGACGTTAAATGCCTTTATCGTATCAGCGACGCAGTTCGCAAGCCTGCTGAATGTTTCGTGCAAGCAAGCAGACCTTGAGGAAAAGAATGTGTTATTTATGGCTGACGGCGGACAGGTTTACTTGAAGAAAATGTTCGAACGGATTAGATAGGGCGCCAAGGTTATGATCCCCTGCCTGTTTCCGGCCTCACACTCCGTTTAGATCAGCCTAGCGGATGTCGCCTCTTAATATTTTGGCCGTGCCGCCAGATCCTCTGGACAAACCTTCCTCAGCAGCGTCCGCTCAAAGGCCAGATCCAGCTTGGTGCACTCCGCCCCCCGGCGATTGTGCTGCCTCAGCGTGAGGCCGAAGCAAGACTGCGAAAATCGTCTTATCTGTGTATCTCTCAAAATTTTTCAAATATCTCTTGCTCGCTGGCCTTTTGGTCTATGCTTTCTCGCTTACACCCGCATCTGCGCGAAGCGATGTCAGTATTGAGTTCAAAGGTAAGGGCCAAATTATCAAGTTCTTCTCCCTGGATGAGCTTGCTGCTATTGCGCCAGCAATCCTGCTAAAGGTTTTTGAGGTACATGAAAATACGGAACGCGTTTATCGCGCTTTGCCAGCTCGTTCTGTATTTGATAAGGTTTTTGGCAAGGATTGGGAAAAAGCGCAGGAGATCGTATTTACTTGCATCGACGGATATCAACCTCACGTACGCGGTCAAAAAATTCCTGTCTCATGATGCCTATTTCGCTATCGCGAACGAAGACGACGAGCCGTTCACATTGACCAACAGGCTGCAAAACAATGAGGTTGTGGCGCTTGGACCGCTCTACCTTGTCTGGGATAATATCCGTTCAAAGGCATTGCTTGAAGCGGGTGCATCGGATATGCCCTACCAGATCAAGCGTATCGAACTCAAATTTGAGACTTCATTCCTTAATATGTCTCCGCCACCGGGATCATCGGTACAGGAGCAGCGCGGGTTTGCACATTTTCGCAAACACTGCGCTGCATGCCACACGATTAATGGCGAAGGCGGCGGGAAAGCGCCAGAACTCAATTATCCGGCAAGCGTGGTCGAATACATCAGGCCCGGATACCTGAAGCGCTGGATCGAGAGTCCGCAGAGCATACGCTACAACACGACAATGCCGGGACTTGCGGAGGAGATACCCGACAGGGAAAAAGTTACGGAAGAACTCATTGCCTACCTCAAGGCGATGAGCACCGCCAAGCGTAGCCCCGAAAAATATTGATCAGAAGAGGCTGCAATCCCGCTAACTGAAAAGCAGGCGTATTGCGCGCCTGCCAGTCTGCCGAACCGCCGAACTCATCATTTTGTGTCCCTTTCGGCTACCTGCGACTCGGTGCATACTATGGTATCCACGGCAGTCGCTCGCCGTTCCTAAGCTTAATCAGGAGATCATCATGCAGCTTTTGCTGATCCTAGGCATTATCGTCGCCATCGCGGCGGTGGCGTTTGCGCTTCAGAACAATATGCCTGTGGCGGTAACCTTCGGTATGTGGAGCTTTGAAAGTTCGCTTGCGATGATGCTGCTGCTGGCGATGGGCATAGGTGCGATTATCGCGGTATTGCTGTCATGGCCCGCCATGATCAAGAGCCGCTGGGTTGGCTCGCGACTGCGCCGCCAGGTTAATAAACTGGAAGACGACAAGAGTGCCTTGGAGCAGCGCGTGGCTCAACTCGAAGCAGAGCTGATGAGGATAAGTCCTGAACCGGTGCCCGAAGAGCCTCAACGCTTTCTGGGGTTGAAGTCCATACTGTTGGGCAGCGAAACTGGTAAACGCGAGGAATAATCGGGCAGAACGTCTGATAAATTACGACCCTGTACCTGATCAGTTGCGTTGTGAAGCCCGCTTCTGCTGTCGCTATTTCCTATCGTTCCTGGCAGGAAACTCATGTTCGATGCGTTTTTGGCCTCACTTTGCCGGAGCTTTGGCCAACTCCATCAACTGGTCGAGCAATACCTTCTTTTGCTCACCTAATTCCGCATAGCGTGCATAGAAGCGGTTCAGATCCTGCGTGTATTGTTGAATACGTTCCTGGCGTTCGCGCAGCAATCGAACGTTGTCATCATAGCTTTGCGGCGGATTATCCTTCAGGCCGCCCGCGACGTAAAAGCCCTGTACCATTGTGGAAGGCGCCTGCATCGACGGGTAGCCCTCCTGCATTTCATTGCGCCGCAACTCCTGTGTCATCTGGAATTGCTGGTATACCGCTCGCTGTTCCTGGTTCACGTGATTCAATACCGCCTCCAGCCGAGCCATCTCCGGATCAGGCGCGGAATTGGGAGCTTTTGAATCAGAGTTTAGCGCAGATTGCGCCAAGGCTGAGCCTGCCAGACTTGAAGCCAGCAAAAACAGGGCAATAATCAGGCGTTTCATGGCTTCTCCTATGACCGCTACCATCGTGACTATGCTGAAAAATTCATCTGCGGCGAACGAAGCGCAACGTCAGGGCCTCCAAGGAAAACGTATGCGGGATGAAGCCAAGCGCAGCCTTACCGAACTCCGTTCCGTTACCGCCGTGACGCCGTGATAATATTTACTTCGCGACCTTAAAGTTACACAACTTGCATCGAGACACTATTACGTCTTAGACAGTATACGCAAATACAATATGTCCGAGGATGATCCCCAGGCCGAGCAGCCGATATTCATACAGCCACCCCTGAAAGCACGAAAAGGGCGCGGAGCCGTGTCGAACTTGCAGGGCCGTTACGAAGTGCTGGCACGGGAAGATATGGACGACGGCTGGTCACATGATGGCGAGGCAGATTCCGAAGCAGATTCCCCGACCGATACGGATGTAACCGCGGCCACGATCCGTCAATCACGGCCCTGCTTTCAGGACACAGGTCACTGAGGAACATGCCAAGACCATCTTGAGCCGAAATCAGTCGCCCGATGTACCCTTCAGCATCTCGCTCAACCCTTATCGCGGCTGCGAGCACGGCTGTATTTACTGCTTCGCGCGCCCCACGCACAGCTATCTCGGCCTATCACCAGGACTGGACTTCGAGAGCAAGATTTTTGCCAAGGTAAACGCGCCTGAACTGCTCAGGCGCGAACTGGCAAAAGCGTCTTACGTGCCGGAGCCGATCGCGCTCGGCGTCAACACCGATGCCTACCAGCCTTGCGAGCGTGAATTGCGGCTGACGAGACGCGTACTGGAGGTGCTGCAAGAGTGCGAGCACCCCGTGGCGCTGATCACGAAATCGTCATTGATTGAACGCGACATTGATTTGCTGGCGGAGATGGCTGCCAAGCACCAGGCAATGGCGGCGGTGACAATCACCACGCTTGACCCGGCGGTGGCCCGCACTTTGGAACCGCGTGCAGCCGCGCCTGCACGTCGCCTGCGTACCATTCGCACTCTGACTGACGCCGGGATTCCGGTCGGGGTTAGCGTCGCCCCGGTCATTCCCTTTGTCACCGAACCTGATCTTGAGCGGATACTGGCCGCTGGCGGCAGAAGCAGGCGCCATTAATGCCGGGTATGTCATGCTGCGTCTTCCGTGGGAAGTAAGCCCGCTATTCCGGCAATGGCTGGAAGCCCATTTTCCGGAGCGGGCGGCACGTGTAATGAACCGGGTACGCGACATGCGCGGCGGGAAGGATTACGATTCCAGTTTCGGTACGCGCATGCACGGGGAAGGCATATGGGCCGACCTGATCCGGCAGCGGTTTGAAAAGACTGTGACGCGCCTGGGCATTGGCGTACGCACTGGCCGCTTCAAGGGATTGGATAGTTCGCGTTTTCGCGCTCCCTCAATTACCCCTCCAACAACATCAGCAACTGCGCCTTCGGCACGTTCAGCGAAAGCGAAAAACAAAAATGGGGAAAGCTCAAGTGGACAGTTCGAGCTTTTTTAATTACCCCACAAAGCAAGCGCCCTGAAACCCCGCATTTTTACTGAGCTCGTGCGAGTTGGGTACGTTACGCTTCACTTATACTCAAAATATCGCTGCCCTCGCCTGCCTGTACTTCTACAGCCTCAGTGGATTCCAGCCTCATCCACAAGACACTTGCCCTTGCTTTCCCGTTCAATCCTCTCCAGCTGTTCCGCATGGGCTTTCAGCTCTTCTTCGCTTGCAGCCAGCACCACCAGATGCAGATCATGCATATTGATCGCAAACTCGAGCGCGGATGGGGCTTCCAGTTCCATCAGCAGGCTCTCCTGCCCGCGTGTCATGGCAAGATAAACTTCCGCCAGCAACTCGGCGTCCAGCAAGGCGCCGTGCAATGCGCGCCTGGAGTTATCGACCACATAGCGTTCGCATAGTGCGTCCAGGTTGTTCCTTTTGCCGGGATGCAGATCCTTGGCCATTTTCAGTGTGTCGGTAACGGAATGGCAGCACTCATTCAACGGCGGTAATTTCACCAGCCCCAGCTCATGATCGAGGAACGCCACGTCGAAAGATGCGTTATGCATGATGAGCTCGGCCCCGTTGATGAACTCAAGCAGCTCGTGCACAACATCGCAAAACTTTTGCTTATCCTGAAGAAATTCAGTATCTAACCCATGCACCTGCAACGCGCCCTCCTCGATCTCGCGTTCAGGATTCAGATAATAGTGAAAGCGGCGACCCGTCAGCCTCCGGCTCATCATTTCCACCGCGGCGATTTCGATAATACGATGGCCGAGCTTGGGCTCGAGGCCGGTGGTTTCAGTGTCGATAAAAATCTGGCGCATGTTTCGTGATTCCTTGTCTCGCTTGCAGTCAACCAGGCTTGCTTTCGCCTTCCATTTCCATGTAACTCTTATTCCCCGGCGGACGTCGAATTCGTGCCTGTCGATTGCACCCGAACCGTTTCCAGGGACGAATTCGACAGTACGGACTGCACTCCGCGATTGGCCAGCACATCCGCCTGCTCGTTGCCCTCATGACCGGAATGGCCGCGTACCCACAGCCATTCTATGCGGTGGCGTTGAGCCAGAAGATCAAGCTCTTTCCATAGATCGTCATTTTTTACCGGTTTTTTGTCGGCGGTACGCCAATTGCGCTTTTTCCAGGCGTGTATCCACTCGCTGATACCTTTTTGCACATATAGAGAATCGGTATGGAGGCGCACTTCGCATGGCTTTGTCAGCGCTTCCAGCGCGCGAATTACCGCAAGCAACTCCATGCGATTATTGGTTGTGTGTTTTTCTCCGCCGAATAATTCGCGCCTTTGCCCATTGTATTGCAGCAAAGCACCCCAGCCGCCAACACCGGGATTGCCCTTGCATGCGCCATCTGTAAATATTTCCACTATCCCTGCCTGCTTCGTCTTCACTTCTTGCCTTGCGCTTCTGCCTTGCTGCGCGCCGCCCTGCGAGGCTCGTTCTGTTGCGCCGCGTCCTTGATCTTCTGCGCAACCGGAGCCATGCTTCTTCTTCTGGCCCGCACTTCTTTCCACTCGGGCTTGATGACGCGCATCCCATGTACGCGTTTGACGGCGGTTACGAAATATACGCCGCCGGAAAACGGCCACCAGCGGTCACCCGCCGCCTCCATGAAGGTAAATCGCTTCAACCATTTTTCCTGACTGAACGGGGGTGCGTAGCAACACAACCGGTCTTTGGTGATTTCGAAATCCAGCAAGGTCAACCAGTCCTTGATCCGCGGCAGTGCAATGAAATTGCCTCGCCATGGGAAATTGTCTTCCGGCAAGCCGAAAAGTCCTCGCACGCCCCACAGGCTACGGGGATTGAAACCAGAGACAATAACGTGGCCTTCGGGCATCAGAACCCGTTGTACCTCACGCAGAATCTGGTGCGGGTTGGAGCTGAACTCGAGTATGTGCGGTAATAGCACAAGGTCGATGCTATTCGTTTCAATTGGCAGAAAATCCGGTGCCGCAAGCACTGCTGCCCCATCTTCGGTTCCGGCGCAGAACTGTAGCGGCATGCGATTGGCGCGCAGAAAATCATATTGCGGAAATCCGATCTGCATGGCATTGTAGCCAAAGACATCCGCCACCGCCTTGTCGAAATAGTTTTGCTCCCGTTCCAGCAGATACTGGCCCAGGCAGGTTTCAAACCATTCCCGTTTGCTTTTCGTTGGCATATATAATATCAAGGACAGCCAAATCTCAATTAAGGTCCCGATAGCCAACCACAACAATTGATGGATATCAGATTTCCACCTTGAAATTCCACGTGTAAAGGGCGCCTACTATCATGACTACCCCGCACATCGTCCCGGTTCGCGCCTTTAGCGACAATTACATCTGGGTCATCCGCGATCACTGCCACGCGGCTGTGGTCGATCCGGGCGACGCCTCGCCTGTATTGGATTACTTGAGGCAAGAAAAACTTCAACTCGTCGCGATTCTCAACACTCACCATCACAACGACCATGTGGGTGGGAATGCCAGGTTGCTGCGGGAATTCAAGGTGCCGGTTTACGGCCCCGAGCGCGAATCGATTCCCACGGTTACACACCCGCTTAGAGAATGCGGCAGAGAGAGCGAAGAGGGCTGCGCCTATCTTCCGGAATTTTCGCTCAGCCTCAGGGTAATTGACATTCCTGGCCACACTGCCGGGCACATCGCATATTATGGCTCAAACTTGCTATTTTGTGGCGACACCCTTTTCGCCTGCGGCTGCGGGCGATTATTTGAGGGTACCGCCCAGCAAATGGTCAACTCATTGGAGAAACTGGCAGATTTGCCTCATGAAACCCTGATCTACTGCGGCCATGAATATACCCTCAACAATATTCGCTTCGCAAGAGTGGTCGAACCAGGTAATAAGGCATTGGCCGAACGCGAGCGGGCCGTTGAAAAATTACGCAAGCAGAACACGCCCACTCTTCCTTCCAATATTGCAATCGAGAAAGCGACCAATCCGTTCCTGCGGTGCGATGAGCCCGAAGTCATCCAGAGTGCCAGCAATTATGCCGGCAAACCATTAACCGATCGTGTCAGTGTATTTTCAGCACTCCGCGACTGGAAGAATCATTTTTAGCGGATTTTTTTGCCGCTTTCGTATTTCGCCGAATCCTGCCGGCGCGGTGGCTGAGGTTGAGCTCGGCGCGATGCGCAATCCGCGCAATCAGAGGCCCTTCAGTAAGTGGACGAAGCGTTCCACCGAGTGAATGATCTGGTATTTGTATTGTCCCACTATTAGTTTTACCTCGAGGAAGCCATGAGCAAACCGCCAACTTAGAAATAGCGCATCAGTTCAACCGCGTGGCCTGTTGTGAAAATTGAATTAGTGGCATGGTGCTGTCCACTTGGTCGATTGTTCACTGGTGTCTCCATTTCAACAGCGCGATCGTTAGAGGAGAATAATTAATGAACCCATTAGAACAGTTATTGCAATGCGGGCAATCCATCTGGCTTGACTCGATCAGCCGCGACCTCATCAACAGTGGAGAATTACAACGCCTGGTAAATGACAAACTGCGGGGCGTGACCAGTAATCCCACCATTTTCGAACAAGCCATCAACCAGGGGCACAGCTATGACGATGCGCTGCGCCAACTGTTGCGGGCGGACGACAAACAAACCGACAAGGCGCTGTTTGAAGCGCTGGCTATCGAAGATATCCGCATGGCCGCCGACGTGCTGCGGCCTGTGTATGATGAAGCGAATGGCGCCGACGGCTATGTCAGCCTCGAAGTCTCGCCACATCTCGCCCACGACACGGCAGGCAGCATTGCGGAAGCGAGACGCCTGTGGCAAGCCGTGCAACGCCCCAACCTGATGATCAAGATTCCTGCTACGCCAGAGGGCATTCCGGCTATCGAGCAATTGACTAGCGATGGCATCAATGTCAACGTTACGTTGATGTTTTCGCTACGGCATTACGAGGTCGTGGCGCGGGCCTACATCGCCGGCCTCAACCGCCGGGCAACCTCGGCGCCGCGCGGAATGAATGTCTGGCCGGTTTCGGTGGCGTCTTTCTTCGTCAGCCGCGTCGATACCATGATCGACCCCTTGCTGGAGAAAATCGGCACGCCTGAGGCGCTCGGCCTGCGCGGCAAGATCGCCATCGCCAATGCAAAGCTCGCTTATCAGCGCT
This sequence comes from uncultured beta proteobacterium, assembly GCA_963831395.1. Taxonomy (GTDB): domain Bacteria; phylum Pseudomonadota; class Gammaproteobacteria; order Burkholderiales; family Nitrosomonadaceae; genus Nitrosospira. The sequence goes on along the minus strand of CAWHQD010000050.1, from coordinate 34,227 downwards.
TCCGCGAAATATTTCATGGCGAACCTTTCGCCGCTTTGCACGAAAAAGGCGCTCCCGTGCAGCGTCCGCTGTGGGGAAGCACGGGCACCAAAAATGCGGCATATTCCGACGTGCTGTATGTGGAAGAATTGATCGGTCCGGATACTGTTAATACCCTACCGCCCAAAACCCTTGCCGCCTTCCGCGATCACGGCCGCGTGCGTGAAACGCTGCAGGAGAACATAGCACAAGCGAAAGCGGACGTTGCGCAGTTGGAGAACCTGGGGATCGATCTCGACGCCGCCACCGAGAAGCTTCAAGATGACGGCGTGGCTGCTTTCAGCGCGTCGTATGACAAATTAATTGCTGCGCTAAAGGACAAGCGGCGGGATATTCTGGCTACCTGCAATCACCCGGCCTGAATCCGTACCACGGACCGCTCTGCCATAACTAAAAATACCTGAGGAGGAATAATGGATCTCGGAATGATCGGCATGGGCCGCATGGGCGGCCCCATGGCACAACGGCTGTTGCGCGACGGACATCGCGTAACTGCCTTGGCGCGCAGCAAGGATGCGTTCAGGCAATTGGAAGAAAAAGGCGTTGTGCCGGTTGAATCGCTTGAAGACCTTGTCAATAAGCTGAAACCGCCGCGCATCGTTTGGCTGATGATTCCCGCCGGCACTGCGGTAGATGATACGGTGGATACGTTATCTTCGCTGCTGACCGCCGACGATGTAATCGTCGATGGCGGAAACTCGAATTACAAGGATACGCAACGCCGTTCACAAACGCTGAAGGCGAAGGGGATTCACTTTGTAGATTCGGGCACCAGCGGCGGCGTATGGGGCCTCGAAAATGGCTACAGCATAATGGTGGGCGGCGATGAGGGAGTGGTAGCCCGATTGCGTCCTATCTTTGAGTCTCTTGCACCCGCGCCCGATAAAGGCTGGGGCCACGTCGGCCCAAGCGGCGCCGGACACTTCACCAAAATGGTCCACAACGGTATCGAGTACGGCATGATGCAAGCCTATGGCGAAGGCTTTGCGATCATGCGTCACAAAAAGGAATTCAATCTGGACTTGCATCAGGTAGCCGAAATCTGGCGCGACGGCAGTGTAGTGCAATCGTGGCTGCTCGACCTGACCGCGGCTGCCCTGGCGGAAAATCCGGACCTGGAAGGTATCGCACCCTATGTGGCCGACTCCGGCGAGGGACGCTGGACTGTCGCGGAAGCGATCGATCTCAATGTCGCCGCCCCGGTCATTACGCTGGCGTTATTGCAACGGTTGCAGTCGCGCGATTCCGAATCATTCTCGAACAAAATGCTATCCGCGTTGCGCAACCAGTTTGGCGGGCATGAGATGAAGAAGCAATAACGTTCTCGTGCCGGCTGAACCTATTTGCAATCTCCTCACCCAAGATAGCGCTGAGGTAACCCTTGTAGGTCGGGCTCTGCCCGACATTGTTTTTATTGTCGGGCAGAGCCCGACCTACAAATAGCCCTCCCATAAAACACTTTAAACATAAATAAGTTGACAAAGGCCCGTTGGTCACGTATTCTTCACACTAAGGACGCTCGAAATGTTAACGCGGAAACTCCGCGGTTTTTACCAGTAGAGAGGTGTGATGATGAAAATGAAACAATTCCTTGCTACTTTATCCCTGCTTGGCTTATTTACGGCGTTGAGTCCCTCCGCATTGGCGGAAAGTGAGGATTTCGATATCAACGCAGCTACTGAACACGCCGCGACCCCAAGCGACCATGAAGCCGTAGCAAAATACTACGAAGATGCGGCGGCCGAGACCAAGGCAAAAATGCAGGAACAAGAACAGTTACTTGAGCACTACCAGGATAAAAGCTACCTCTACGGCAGGCGGGCTCAAGACCTGCAATCGCATACCGAGGCGTTGTTGCATAAGTATGAGAAAGAGACAAATGCAAGCATCAAGGAAGCGGCGCTACATCGCCAAATGGCGGCCAAGCTTAAAGGGAACAGCTATTCCGCAGCCAGGCTTGGCCATTAAGAACCTCATCTGAATAAGTCGCTTAACGCAATGTAACCCGATGGACGGCTTGACAGTTCATCCCGTTCTTCGGGCCACTCTCCCGAACTATGAATCATCAGCTATCTCCGCTAGTAAGGACTAAGGAAACTTGCTGTACCGCGTCTCGTTTCGTCTAATTAGCTGCCCTTCAGCACATTCCCCTTCCTGCTCCTTCACCTACCCGAGTCGCGACTAAACTCTCTCGAGCAAACGCTGCTCAAAAAATAAGCCCGGTTTCGAGCTTCTCCTGCCGCCTTGGGATTATCAACAAAAATGATGGCAATACCCTTTATCTGAGCGTCAGCAATTACTCTCTTTAACGCTTTTAGCTCAGCTTCGCCAGTTAATCAATAGGCAAATATCTCCACAACCGGTCCAGGTATAACGCTCGAGTTTGACGTTCGGAGTTCTTTCCACTGTTTTTCCTACTCCATAATAACTCCTGCACTTTAAACATCAAAAAGTTGACGAAGTACGTGGTAATCAGCTATTCTTGAATCATGGATATACCTTGGCGAAAACTTCGGAAGCTGCGACGCTCCAAATCTATCGGTGTTGAAAACCGGATGCCGCGGTATCGCAAAACAAGAACGAGAGATATCGTTGCTGCTTTATCGATACTTGGTTTATTGGGTTTGCCGACTTCATCTGCCTTTGCCGTTGGGAATACCGATATTCATCCAAGCCGGCAAAATGCCGGAACGCCCAGCGAGCATGAAGCTGTGGAAAAATACTATGAAGAAGAAGCCAGGAAAAGGCATGAGGTCGTAGCCAAATACTACGAGGATGAGGCAGGAAAGATGCAGGCAAAAGCAAAAGAACTGAAACTATTGCTTGAGCATTATGAGGATAAGAGCTATCTCTACGGCAAGAAGGCCCAGGACCTGCAAGCACATACCGAGGCATTGGTGCGGAAGTATGAGAACGCTGCCAAGACGGACGCCGCTGAAGCCGCATCTCACCGCCAGATCGCCTCGAAACTTAAAGATAAAGAAAGAAGCTATGCGGAAAGCAGATCGCAAAGGCTCAGTGCTATTGATGGATCTCATGGGAGTAAGGTCTCCCGGGAATAGCATCCGAGTATGATTTCCGGGAGTGTCAGCAGACAGGAAACGGCTTACCATAGCTTGTCTACTTCGTATTCATCCTTAGTGCCGCATTGGGCTGTTCAGCGCGGTGCGACTCGCGGTGCAAGTTCATTTTGATAGTGGCTCTGCCTCAACTCTAATCTTGCTCCGGTATATACGTAACCTCTCCTGCCTTCTGGCACAAGTCCGGTTCCAACCCGGCTATTCTGAACAGGGGCTAAGACTCAGGGAGACCTTCAATGCGCAACCTGTTCCATAATGATAACCTGGGCAAATTGATACTGCGCGTTACGGTAGGAGTACTGATACTGTTACACGGAGTGCATAAAATACTCAATCCGGGTTCTCTCGATTTCATCAGCAAACAACTCAGCGGCATCAATCTACCCCATGCTCTGGCTTACGGAGTTTATATAGGTGAAGTTATCGCGCCCTTAATGATTATTCTGGGGATATTTTCGCGCCTCGGCGGTTTGCTCGTTTTCGGTAACATGGTGTTTGCGCTTGTGCTGGCGCACCGTAGTGAGTTATTTACATTCACAGGGACCGGAGGCTGGGCGCTTGAATTGCAGGGGTTCTATCTGTTTTCAGGCCTCGCGGTGTTATTTCTGGGTAGCGGCCGGATAGCGATTAGGCCGGATTAGCGTTTTATGAAGCATCGGGCCTGGGTTGGAAAAACCAGATTCGCGTAAATTTGCCGTTTGCTCCAGATTGATTTCCATAACAATAAGCAGGTAATCACAGCCATGATTTCCATCAATACCGATCAATACCGCTGGCATGAATTCGCCGGATCTATCGGCCCTGCAGGAAGCGGCGCTAGGCGCCATTCTCGATAGCGCCGCCATGGCAATACAGGAACGTGGACGGTTTAACCTGGTGCTTGCGGGCGGCGAAACACCTCGCGGGGTTTATAACCGTTTGAGATCGGTACCCACGGACTGGTCCGCCTGGCACATCTATTTTGGCGACGAACGTTGCATGCCGCCAACCGAATCCGAGTGGAATTTTCGCATGGCCGGCGAAGCATGGCTCGACCATGTAGCGATCCCACCAAATCAGATACACGCCATACCAGGTGAAATCCGCGCCGATAAAGCCGCTGATGAATATGCGCAAACCCTGCGTGGAGTCGGCATGTTCGATCTGACTCTGCTTGGAATTGGAGAGGATGGCCACACGGCCAGCCTGTTCCCCGGTAACGACTGGGGAATCGCGCCTGATTCGCCCGACACGCTAGCCGTATTCAATTCTCCCAAACGCCCGCCTCAGCGAGTGTCGCTCAGTGCGGCACGGCTCAACCGCTCCCGGCAGATCATATTTCTGGTGGCCGGTGCTTCAAAACATAAAGCAGTGGCGAGGTGGCGGGCTGGCGAGAATATTCCTGCGCGAGCAATAATGTGTGAAACGGGTGTCGATGTTCTGCTGGAATCCGCGTTATTGCTGCCCTTGCATACCGAATGAATATTGGCGCGCCGTAATTGCGGCGAGACAATCAGGACATCATCGGCCTGATGCCCATTTTTTGGTGATCGCTGATTTTCGCGCTTGTGGAGTGTATCCCGAGGATAAAAAAACGGGAATGGAAAACCATTCCCGTACCTTGACGATTATCATTGATTTATGCGTTTTTAATACGCCGACGGTTAATGAAACCCATCCCCATTATCCCAAGACCCAGTAGAGCCAGTGTTCCCGGTTCCGGCATCTGCCCGGTTTGAAACAGTTCAATTCCGCCGCCATCAGCCGTTGCGACAAAGCTTTCGGTTAGACTTCCGCCAGTAAACGTTTCCGTATTTCCCCCAAAATTCTCAAGTGGAAAGAAAGGAACGGGGTCTATGAAATAAGACTGGCCCTGCGGAGTAAGCGACACGTTCAAAAGTGTGTCGAAGTCGCCATTCGCGAGCCCTCCGAAGATATGGGCTTCACCCGCACTCAACGTAAAATTTATAATGGCGAAATCATCGCCAACCGACCCTCCCGGCACGACCGGACCTGCCCCAGGAAGTGAAAGCGCAGTATCCTGATCTGGGTCGATGAACAAGGTCATGACGAGCGGTACTGAAGTTTGCCTGGATGCCGCCTGCCAGCGGTTCGCTGGATCCAGCGGATCAGCTTCCCCCGTAATGGTAAATAAGCCATACATTCCATAGCCCTCAGGGCCAGGGGAATTCAGTAACGACGGGACGCTCCCGCCGGTGGGGCTGCCAAAGGCGGCTTTTGTCAAAAAGCCCTCTTGAGTGAAAGGATCATCATTCCCGGCCAGCGAACCGCCGGTAATGGTTTGATCAATTCGTCGCGTGATACTCGAAGCTGATCCGGTCTACTCCTGTGACAATACCTGATGCCCCTCCTCCAGCTACACTTTGGTCCACCTGGAAAAGAGGCGCTGCGAATACTGGGCTGCTTGCCAACAAGGCGCCCAAGAGTACCAGCGGTGAGTAAAGATCCTACGTTTTGCTTGAAACTTTTCATGATGAGTTCCCCTTCGGTAATTTGCTCGTTTAAAATTTCCGGAAGTGCTTTCATAAGTTCTAGCTGCCACTAGTAGTCAAGCAAGATTCGTGCGCGTAAATTTAATCATTTATTATCATATCACTTATAAAATACATCAGAAAGATCTTGTTCAAATATGTAAAATATCTCGACATTATTATAGGATAAGGAGTGCTCACTGGCCTTGCTGGAAAACACTTGAGCCGAAGCTGCACGAGCCCTTCGGACTCGTGCAATTCAAAAACAGTTCAATGTCCTGCGTTAAAATAGCAATAAAGATGTATTCGGAACGTTAATGTTTATTCCGTACACACTATCGGAACCGAGGAGCTTGACAAGCTCATCAGCATTTGGAGGAATGATATTCTCTGACAAGCAGCAACGCTTTTAAGGGAAGCCGCTCTGATCTGACTGTTGGAGATGGCCCTGCGCCGATCCTGCCCATGAACACGGCATGGCTGGAATCGGCCCCAATAAGTTGATTTACTTTGGTTTCAATTTTATCCGCTTCTCTTTCCTTCTGTTTCGATTTTGTGAATGGAACACGATTCCGGGCGTAAGTTGCAAATATCAGGGGGGTCAATTCCGGCTGCATGAAGAGTCCGAGCTTGGTCAGTGTCAGCCAAAACCGTTGCACGGCACGGCCAGCATCGATGTAGTCATCGATGCTGTCCGGCTCGCGTTCGGCGAGAATGACAAAATGTGCCGAGCACGCGATCCCTGGAATCAGATCCATCTGGATGCGAGGCGCCAGCGTACCCGCCAGATAGGTGTTAAAAAACTCGACACGCTGCCAACTTTCCATTACCCACTGCATAAGACGCAAAGTCAGCGGATCCAGGCCTAGTGTTTTCGCCGGCACCCCCTCTTCTCCCTTATTGTCACCCCATTTGATAATCTCGCGATGTACCTTGTAGGCTTCTGGCATGGTAAGCCGTAATTTCGCATTGCTGAACATCAGCAATGCCGTCTGCCACCGCTTGGCAAAACCTTCCAGCCATATGATCCGAAACCTTTCGCCGATCGAGGACTCCAGTGTTGTCTTCTCGATTGGCGACAGCTCACGAGCATTCATGGGCCGGCGCTGAACCATCCGCGACTTGATATAGGGAATAAGCGGATCTGCCTGAATCCTCGAGCCGGGAATGAAGTGAACATCAAAAATCAGGCTGGTTTCCGGGTTTTGGGGGAAATGAACACGACGCTGAGCATTCATTTGAAAACCGTACGAACTGGCTGCTATAGCTATTGTTTCCAGCAATGCGCCCAACGAGATTTGGCTGCCGTGTCCATCCAGGTCATAAACGCAACCTTCGCGGGTGTCAAAACCGTGTATGACGACGTGTCTTTCGTCAATAATCTCGAACCACCACGGCTGCGTGTTATCACCGCTTGGCGCCCAGCGGGCAAGGTCAAGAATTTGTTCGATTACAGTCGAGGGAGAAGTTTCCGAGTGCTCTGTTGAAGAAAATGAAGAGGCCTTGTCCCGTGATAATCCTTCCGGCATTTCGGCTGAATTTCCCGCGTCCTTTTCCAGTTTCATGGTGATCGTGGTCCCTCGTCTTGAAGAGAGCTGGATATCCCGTTTTGACCGTCTGTATGCGCGAGTTTGTTGCTATAAGCATCGAAGTGAATACCATGAGGAGCAGAAAATACCTTTCCCCGGTTAAGCAATATTTTCAGGGCCTCCGTAGCGGCTATGCCTGCACACAGTTGACAGCCTATAATTGTTGATGGTCCACGCTTTTCCTCGAGGCTTAAGGTACTGGTATCCACCAGGGAATCTTTATGAAGGCCGCTGGGCGCCAACCCAAGTAGAAAACGATGCGCTTTTTCCTCTTCTGGCAGGTCGCCAAATTGAAAATACTCTTCAAAGGTCATTTTGCCCGGTAGAAAGTTCAGAAGCGCAGCGCCCATCCCAAGAGGCGCAACTGTAATCGCTGGTATCTTGAGATTACTGCAGGCAAGGAAGGTCGCTTGACGAATTGAAAGGGCAAAAAAATCGAGCCCGTCGACATACAAATCGACGCCTGTAAAAAATTTCGACAAGTTATCTTCAGTAACGCCATCGGAAAAAATATCAATGTGCAATTCTGGATTGATATCTCTAGCCATGGCTGCCAGCACCTCGGTTTTTGGCTGCCCCAGGCTTGACATCGTGGCCCCGATCTGGCGATTGAAATTGGCCAGTTCAAACACATCAAAATCGGCGATATGGAAAGCTCCGATGCCTAGCCGGGCTAGCGTCAATAGATGAACGCCGCCTACACCTCCCATACCGGCAATAGCCACCCTTTTTTGACGAAGGATATCCTGCTCTTGATGCGTTACCCAACCAATATTGCGGGAAAAGGCCTGCTGATAGGAAAAAGGGCTGGTCACTTTATGCCTAAGCCGAGGCGCACGATGAAACAAAAATAAACAGTTGAAAGCATTAGAACCCGTTCCCAGGCAAAATTACGGTATCTCTCGTATTGCATTTAAATGACTGATAGGTAAAGAATGCGAAACCATGCCGGACTCAGAGAAAAAAGCACGATGCTTATCAGGTCCTTCCGGTTTCGAGTCTGTCAGTAATACCGAGTTCATCCTTCTTGGGAAAAAAGTATGGATATAACGACCGCTCCCCGCCATGTTTTTCCATCAATCCCCCGAATTTTTCTATTTTTTCCGCCATATGCCCCAGCTCCAATCTGAGAAGAACAGCAGGCGCGTTGACCCGGGTACACGTCCTTTCTTTTCCAAAGTTCTTAAAACCAAGCATTCTCTTGTAAAACATGACATGTCTTGGATTAACTTCTACTACCCAATCTGTCAGACCAAAGATATTGCTGCGCATAAATATAGGAAATGTGAATCAATGAGGCAAAAACCCGCTGAGGCACGTTATCATCCATGGCCAGGCGGGACGGCTCCGACAATCTGCGCCCCTGAGCGCGTAGCTCATCCAGCTTATCTTCAAAATTTTCATCTGCCGGCAACCCCATGTCGCCCATCCAGACAAAGCGTTATCGTTCCCACGGTCCGCCCCTCGGTATCCGCAGCCAGGGTTATTCTGTTTGGCTCTTTCACCGAGGGAGGAGTAACTGAATACCCCGCCAGCTATACCTTTTTTTGACTAACAGACTGGCTGCTTCACGCCGGCCTTCCGAATTGACCATCCGAATATGGAAAACCTGGTTATCGATTGGGTGCTCATAAACTGCATCCGTATTTGACTCTGTTATAGATAAATCCCTCAAACGCTGAGGAGTTTTAACGGAGACTATCGCAAGGTCATCTGGGGGCATATAAATCGGCCGAGTAGTTAGGCTAAAATCGTTTTCCTGAATTGCGTTCATCTGTCTATCCCCTGTGAAAATAGGTTTCTCAGGGGTATAAGCAATAACTATGCCATGATTTATATCATGGTTAAATCAAAGGGTTGATTAATCAGAATCATTCAAATGTGTCTCTCCAGGGCGACATTTAAAAGCACATACGCTACTATTGCGCTGATTTGATTCATCAAACCAATGTTGTCGATATGCGACAACGCCTGTAAGGTATCTGGAAAAGCCCAGGCGTGATGCCTGAAACAAAGCCCGACTACCCTCGGTATTTTGGAGAGTGGCACCGCAGCGGCCCAAATACCGATACTTCCGCCTGTACCTGATGCATGCGCCGGTAAGCCCTTCAAAAGACCTAACGGCAATGGAACGTGCGAGTTTAGCGGCTAGCGAAGAAAATTTCTTAAAACAACAATAATGGGTGAAGCGTATCAACGCGCTGATTCAAGTCTTGCTATGGCGGGAAATGTGCTGGCGCAATAAACGCACAGTCAAAATCGGGGAATCGGGCAAAACGGGGAAAAAAGGCAAAAAAAAAGGAGTAGAAGCTACTCCTTTTTCGGCAAGAACCTGAATCGACATAATTGCCCGCCGCGAGCCATACATTCATGTTGCTCAATCTTGCTATCGGTGAAGGTCTCCATGAGGCCCTTGTCAAGATGGCAGATGTCAAGATCTTTAACCGCCATCTGATGAAATACGCAGTTATCCGCCTCAATTACCGCCTCACCCCCCGGCAAAGTCGCATTTTTCGCGTTATAACCAAGCTGATCCATTACTTCAGCCAACTTCTCGACCTTTTCCTGCTGGGTGTGCAACTCCGGATATTGGCTACGTATCTGGCGTGCCATGCCTGCGCCGATGTCTGACAAGCGCTTGCCCATGTTTTCGGCCCCCTCTTCACGCTGTACGGAGGCAAGAACCAACTGGGCAAGCCAGGAGTATTTTCTCGGAAAGCTTTCCTGACCAAGCTCGGTAAGGACATAAAGTTGCTGCGGACGGCCTCCCCCCGAAGGTCGCGTCGTACCGGCAGTTACCAGCCCTGCCCCTTCAAGCGATGAGAGGTGCTGTCGAACTGCGTTTCGCGTAATCTCAAGCCCTTTCGAAAGCTCATCCACGCTCATGCCGGGCTTGGTTCCGCGCAGCAATTTAAGTAACCGCTTCTGACGTTCACCAATTGTATTAAGCATTTGATTATACCTCCGTTTCCCCTGGTGTATTAGAAATGGCAGAATAATTAATTATAGGACATTTATAGCTTACTACCTCGTCTTAAGACACTTTAAACATAAAATAGTTGACAAATTATCATAACTTTTTTAAAATTTCCTTAGGATCGGGTGATGTTTCAACTTCAGTTTTCCCCTAGCTGAACCCCGTTTCGCGCTTTAATCCGCTTTATTGCCCCGCCTACTCCACTGATTTGAATATATTTTTTCCGCTCTTTTTGCTATTGCTTCATCCGATTTTAAGGAAAGCGCTGCATGAAAACAAGGAAATTTTTTGCCGTTTTATCCCTCGGTTTGGTGGCTGCGTGCGCTCAGATGAACCCGCACGAAGCAGTTCAGAACACAAATCTTCGCAAAGCCGCCCAGAACGCCAGGACACGTAGCGACCACGATGCTTTGACCAGGTATTTTGAAGGTGCAGCAAGGGAAATGCAGGCAAAAGCGAAAGAGCAGAAACACTTGCTTGAACACTACGAGAAAAAGGGTTACCTCTATGGGCGGCAGGCCCAGGATTTGAAGTCGCATACGGCGGCTTTGCTTCGTAAATATGAAGCAAACGCAGAGGAAAATATAAAAGAAGCTGCCATTCACCGGCAAATGGCGCTGGAACAGGCAAAACGTGAGCGTGATTTCGCTGCCCGGGATGGCCAGGTTGCGGGCGCTGCAAAGCAACGGTCAAACCCCAACCGGGATTTCAGCGGGCTATGACATAACTAGACCTGTACATAGCGCCGATTCAACGCACCTCATCCTCGGATTCAGTCCGGCTTTTCAACCCACCCACGCGGGAAATTGCGGTAGGCTCAGGAAAAAATCCATATCATGATTGGGCCAGAGCTGCGCCCTTTCCTTCCGCGCCAGAGTCTTCAGCTTGCGAAGGCTTGCCAGTGCCAGCGCTTCGTTTTCCTGCCAGCAATAGCCCGGAGCAATTTCCTCCATTAGATTCTCGCTTAGATCGGCCGCATCTCCACACAGAATGACGGGCTGTCCTTTAGTCAGTTCGATGAACAGCGACATGTGCCCGGCCGTATGTCCTGGACTGGCAATAGCGTGCACACCCGGCGCCACAAGGTATTCTCCCGTTTGTATCGTCCACTGATCCGCATTCGCCAGCTCATCAGAGAAAACACCACTATCCGATCCCGTACGAGCGGCGGCCAGTTCATCGGCCTGGATATGTACCTCGCATCCCGGCAAATCACAAAGACCGCCGGCGTGATCGAAATGCAAATGACCGATAAACACGACGTCTATATCAGACGGCCCGAGGCCGAGTTTGGCTAAGTAATGGGGGATGCGCTGCTCTTCCTTGGCATTCGGCGGTTCAACGTGAGGACGCATGGGATCGTAATACTTCCTGCGCAAGAGCGGATCAGCCAGCTTGCGGTAGTCGCAACCAACGTCATACAGAATCCGGCCATTCGTCGTCTCAACCAGGTACGCGAGAATCGGCGCATCAATGAATTCTCCGTGGCCGCGGTTGCGCGTCGAAATCGTCTTTTCGTAACGAATCGTCGCCGTGAGGAGCGGCCAAATCTTCAGACCGCGAGACATAGTAAGTTCCTTCGTTGTAATAAAAACTTGTTGACGCGCAAGCTGATTAAAACAACCCTGCCATTAAATCGTTAGTGATGGCTGGACTCAGAGTCTGAATTTTCAGTTGCGCTTGGGTTGTGCATCATGCCGGATATCAGGTGAGCGGAGAAATTCATTGCAAAGGGTATCAGCAGAATAGCCGCCAACGTTATCAACAGGGCAGCATTAACACTGATTCCAATTTCTCCACGCGCGATTTTTTTGAATATCCATACAATCAGCCAGATCAGTCCCAACAGGACTGCGGAACTGATGATAATGAAGCTACTATCGGTCATGATTCACTCATTGGCTTGGCTTATATAGTATCGTAACCAGCCTGGCTCAGAAAGCCTGACGCACAAACCGAACCGGAGCGGGTTGGCCGGGAGAACTGCCTAAGACAGTCCGTTCCGCTGCGCCTTTGCCGGCTTTCTGCAACCCTATGGCCATCGGAGCGTTTATGAAACCTATGGACGGAATCCCCGTTGGCGCGAGCCGCCCCATTATCTGCTCGGAAGCGCCGTGGACTTGATTGGTTGCGATCCCGTGCCCATGCGTCAGCGCCAGCCGCAAGCGCCGGCTGAGCCTGAACCTGCCGTTCTGGCTGCGCCTTATAGTGAGAAAGCTGGTGAAGGTAGCCGGCGGGAAGCAGCTCGCAGCGCTCTCGTCAACTTAGAGATGGTGAACAGGTGGAGGGATGGCAGCCAGGGTATGGTGCGCCGTTTATAGGAGAATCGAGGCCTTAACTCCCCCACTTTCTAAATGGCACGACAAATCTGAGTGGGATCGCCACGTTGATAAAATAATCAGGAGAGTGTTTTGTTAAACCAATACCAGCTATCGCAGAGAAAAATAACGACTTGCCAATAATGGAAGAAGCACCGAATGTAAATACACTACTAATCGTATCTGTCCCAGGGATTGAGTTATTGAATACCCTTGTATTACCTATAAAACTTTGTTGAATACCCATACTTAATGAAGTTTGGGGACTTGCAGCAAGCGTTGCACCCAATGTTAAACCATAGATGTCGCCTGGCTCGATACCATCTTTTTTAAACGATTTCCTGTAACTCAGTGTGCCCGTAAAAGCTAATGGATCCTGACGCTTGAGTGCGGTTGCTGAAAAGATCAACTCATTGAAGCTGGGTAGTGTAGCCAGTCCACTGGTAGGCGCAGCCAGGCCACCAGTTGAAGTAGTATTGAACGTTTGTTGTTTGCCTGTATCTGTATCCCAGGTTATTCGACCAACGATATCTGGCAACCAAGCGCTTTCTCGCAGCAAAGTCTTCGCAAGACCGACACGAATATCGCCTAGCATAGCAGTGGTATCTTCCGTTTCTCGATTAATGATTCCTATAACATTCGACGCGTTGATCACCACGGCTGGGATGCTAAGTTCTGCCTGAGCCCCGAAAGGCAGGCCGAGCCTGGAAAAAACACCCCCTTCGAATTGGTTACGGCGACTTTGAGTCTCCGCAACAACAGCTACGTTACCCTCCGCATCCCTGAGCAAGACAGATCCTATATTATTAATACGAGCATAACTTACATAGGGTTGAATTTCTGCTTGTCCGAATGGCAACAGTAATGCCCCTGTCTGAACCAATGTGCGTTCAAGCGCTCTTTCTGCTGCCTCCTCATCTACCTCAAAAGTCCCGGGGCCGGTTTTGCTTTCCGCTACCGCAGTGGGTGGTGTTTTTGTCGCAGCTTCATTAGCTGCAGTCTGTGGGACAGGTTGGTCGGCAGCGGCTTTGGTTGATGGCGCTGCGGGGGGTTGGTAGGCAACGGCTTCGGTTGGTGGTGGCGCTGCGGGGGGTTGAGCAGCCCTTGTAGATTCAGAAACCTGCGGCACCCCGCCTACACGGTGCTCAAGTTGCTGGACTCGCCGTTGGAGATCCGCAATTACCTGATCGCGCTCCTGGAGTTTTGTCATGAGTTGATTGACCAAGGCGTCTTCAGTTACCTGCTGCGCCCAGATACTGGAGGGATTGACAAGAAAAAGACCGGCAACCATTAATAAAATCCCTTTAGTCCGATTCTTTTTCGATCCATCGTTTCTTTTCATTTCCCGTCGTCCAGAGCACCGCAGGCGCTGAAGCTTGGCCGAGAAATTAAAAGCTGTCGAGGAATTACGTCAGCCTGGCATGACGGTCTCTTATGTGATGCGGAAATATCGTATTGCTCCACGCTTACTATTTCACTGGAGAAACTCATTACAGAGGGCGGAAAAGAAGCGAAGCGGTGCGCAGTGACGATGCGGTAGTGTCTCCGGCGGCAATGGCTGAAACATTCGTCAAGACCTTCAAACGGGATTATGTTTATGTCCACGATCGTCCTGATGCAAAAAAAGTCATGGCAGCTTGACCAATGGTTCGAAAATTACAATGAATATCATCCTCATGAAGGGCTCAAGATGAAGTCACCGAGACAATTCATCCGCAGCACTGCGATGACATTGGCTTTCACCGTTTATTAGAACTTCTCCAAGCTATCGAAACCAATACTGTCACAATTTATCGAAACATAACAAACTCATCTGCTTTTGGTTCAAGCAGATTAGGGGTTGAAACACCATCAGTCCGGGCGACCACAAATCCAACTTTGCCCATTTGCGGAAAATCTATCCATGCATTTTCGAATTGCTCGATCAGCAGGGTGCGGTTACCCCATGCCGGATCGGCAAGTAATACACGGTTACCTTTTATTCCGCGAAAAATAACAAAATGGTTATATCCCAACAGATTGACGGGGACAATAATAGGCGCTTTCTTCATCAAATCATCAAGCGTGAGCTTGCCAAAGCCGATTCCCTCGTAGCCACGTCCATCTGCATAGCGTTTTAAATCGAGTAAGGAAAAGCCCTGACGGATATTAACCAGCACAGGGTTCTTTATGTATTCCTCCCTTCCCATCAGCGCTGTCGCGACCTGTTTCTCGGTAACCATGTCATGGTGCTGAAAATTCAACAAAGTCGTTAACGCAGCAGCCCCGCAGCTAAGATCCCATTGCTGCACAACCACATTTTCCCGGCGCATTTCAAAAAGAGATTTAACTATTCTCGCATGTGCGAGGTTCGCAACACCTATGGTCAGAGTAGCGATACAGATCAATCTCAGGGCTGCAGAATAAATGGATCGACATTGTTGCATACGCCCTTCCCCTCTTCTCATTAAGCTTCGGTATTTCTGGCAAGACTGTCTGGATCTGTGCAAGCTTTACTACTCACTACCTCGACGGAACGTGGACCGCGATAACTGTTGTAACTCCATGTGAGAGAGAAAACATCGGAGTGCGAGTATCAGTAACCAAGCTATTTGCGATCACTCTGTCCCCCTCAGCATAATACACAGCCTGAACAGTGGTATCGGTGTTCGAGCCGCAGCAGGCGACTGCCTTCCCGAAGCCTAACCCTATATCAACATTGTTTCTAGGCGTGCTGATAACGGTTGTTGAGGTGCTGGTATAAGTGTATGTACTGGAGCCATCTGCAATGGCCCAAGCGCCCATCCCTACGACGACCGCGCCCGCTGTAACAACATCCATCTGTGCCTCAGTCAGTCGCACTGGCTCCGCTGCCCATAGGACTACCGGCTCCGTCAGGGCGACGAAGACCACGGCGCCAAGCGCTAGAGGTGAAAGCAAAGCTGTTCTCATAATCTTGCTCCTGCCCCCTTGACTGTGTAATGCTTTGTCGTTTTAGTTGTTTTGTAACAACATAATGCAAGTAGTTTGTTGTTTTGTAGTAATTCCTTTACAAACCGCCACCCCCCAAACGGGGCAACTGATGCGTGCCGAACCAAGATTAAAGACGGTCATTTCCACCTTGCAGGAACGTTCCAGATTAACGCAGCAGCCTCGCAGCTAAGATCCCATTGCTGCACAACCACAGTTTCCCGGCGCATTTCAAGAAGAGATTTTAACTATTCTCGCATGTGCCAGATTCGCAACACCTATGGTCAGAGTAGCAATACAGATTAATCTCAGGGCTCCAGGATAAATGAATTGGCATTGTTGCATACGCCCCATCCCCTCTTCTTGTTAAGCTTTGGTATTTCTGTCAAGACTATATGAATCTGTGCAAGCTTTACTACTCACTATCTCGAGGGAATGTCGACCGCGATAACCGTTGTAACTCCATGCGAGGAAGAAAACCGCGGATGGTCATGATCCTTAATGATGCTATTTGCAATCACTATGTCCCCCTCGGCATAGTACGCAGTCTCAACATTGGTATCGCTGCTAGAACCGCAGCAGGCGTATGCCTTCGCGTGACCTATTCCTATGCTGACAATGTTTTTAGGCGTGCCGATAACTTTCGTTGAGGTGCTCGTATGAGTGTGCGCGTTGGGGCCGTCTGCAGCAGCGAAAGCGCCCATCCCTACGGCGACGGCGCCCGCTGTGACGGCATCCATCTGTGTTCCCGTCAGTCTTACCGGCTCCCCAGCCCATAAGACTGCTGATTCCATCAGGGCGGCGAAGACCATGACACCAAGTGCCAGAGGTGAAAGTAAAGTTGTTTTCATAGTCTTGCTCCTGCCCCCTTGATTAGTTGATGTTATGTCGTTGTGTAGCCACGTAATGCAGGTAATTAGTTAGTTGCTTCGCAGTAATTTCTTTACGAGCGACGCACCCCCGAAATCGTGGCAACTAATGTTTTTCTATGAAATCACGCCACAGCATAGTTGCCGCAAAAAGAGCTTGACGATTCCTTTAGCGCTTCAAAAGTTCTTTTAATCCAATAAATGTCTCAATAAATCTGTTGGGTCAAACCTTGTGTTATTAGGAAAGGGAAAGACCCCGACAGCGGCAAAAACGCTGCCCGGGCTACAACAGGCGGCCGCCGCCACGGTCTCCGGATTGGGAGTTATCGAAAAATCGATGCTTCTCGAATAGCTTGATCCGGTGCCAAACGCGTAGGCGACAAGCGTCAGATGGCCCGCGGTGATGTTATCCATCTGCGGTGCTGTCAATCTCTTTGGCTCCGACTGCTTCATGATTGTCGGTTCTGCCTGAGCGACGGAAGCCATCGCAGCAAAGGCAAAGGCTGAACATACGAGAGAGATCGTTCTCATCACGTTTTTCTCCTGGAATTGTAGAGTTAAAGTAGGTAACACCGCCTTTCTTCCCAATGCGCTGGAAATTTCCCCTGTTTTGCTGTTGTCCCCGTTTCACGCAAGATTAGAGTAGCAAATCGATATTAATGCATCGTCTTCGTTTTGAAGATACCCTTTTAGTTGTATATGACCTACCACTTTTAGATTGAGAAGGGGCCAATTGACGACGTGGCGTCACTAAAGAGCCAGAGCCATGTGTTGAATCGCTCTGGATTTTGAGGAGGCTCAAACGTCCCAGAAATTGGAGCCATGAAAAAATCAAACCAGTTTTCGCCGAGATAGACGAGCGCGCGGTGCGCATTGGTGCTCGAACACTGGATCACCCTCTGTAAGCGGCAAGCAACGACGGTGGTGAAATCTACCCGTCCTTTTGGGTTGCGTACCAAAAAACGTGGAAGACACATTGCAAAGCTCGGCCATAGGTTCACTATGCACCGGCTCGCTATCGATCCGGGAACGCATGAACCCCGATCATCTAGCGCGAGAACAGGTCGAGGACGACCGCGAGATACAGCCAGTGTTCGTGGGTGCGGTTAAGTGATATCGGAGGCCCGACCCTGATTGGGTGCCTCGACATCAAAGTTCAGCTCTAGCCGGTTGTCGGCAACGACAGTTGGCTTGCCAAATGCCCCGCTCGGCGCGGCCGAGGGCGATCAATCATTCACTAAAGGAGTAGCAAGGAAGCATTAGCCCATCCCCAGTACTCTTTTTGGCGTATCGATAATAACCTTAAGTTGAATGAACGATTTGCGGATTGCTGGTATTGCGCGATAGGGCCATAGTCTGCCTCAACCGGCTAAACCAAAATCCAGGGGTACGCACTCTCGAGCATTGGCCGGCCTCTCGAGGCAAGTGTGCCCTTTAGTAACATTTACTTTAGGAGAAAACATCATGAACGCAAAAATGACCTCTTTCTTTGCTGGTATCGCTTTACTTTCCAGTGTAGGCGTTGCCAATGCAGAAGAACGCCTGACCGCGGCCGCCATGGATGGTGTTACGGCCGGTTGGTACAATGTTTCTTTCACTAAATATATTAATACCAACGTAAACGCCTACCTTGACGTGTACAAGGATGTTGTTGCGAAAATATACGTCGATGGGAAACTCGCGGATGCAGAGGCCGCCGCTTCCTGCTCGGCTTATAGCTGCTTGACCGAAACTCTCACCGTTACCGACACAGGTTCTTACGGACCGACGACTTCCTATAGCCAAAGCCTCTCCGCTACTAATTAAGAAGTCGTGAAAAAATCAACGCGCCTTTTGCTACAGAACGATTATTGTTGAAGCAGCAGTGACTCAAGGCGGGTTGGCGAAGATTCAGTAAGCCCCATGTCTCGGCATGGGGCTTACTTCATGCCGCCAGTATAAGGGTGAAAGCGGGATCGGCGGATCGCATACCCGTCTTTCTTGAGCTTTGGTATTTCTAGGCAGGACTATCTATCGCCGCACGCCTCATGCCTGCGTTTGGCCTCACTGGACTTGATTTAAAAGAACTGATACCGAGCGGTAAATGAAAGCAGTAGAAATAATAATCCCTCGACTAATTCTTTTATTTTTCCTGCCCGGCATGACTGCCGGGATGCAGCTTTTGTGTCATCGGCACCAATTTGCAGTGATGGAAGCTTTCAGTTTACTACTGGGAAGGAATGTCCACCGCGATAACCGTTGTAACTCCATTAGAGAAAGAAAATAGCGGAGTGCTGGTATCATTAACGGTGCTATGTGCGATGACTTTGTCCCCCTCAGCATAATATGCAGTCTGAACATCAGTGTAAGTGCCCGAGCCGCAACAGGCGGCTGCCCTCCCGAAACCTCGCCCTATATCAACAGTGCCTGTAGGCGTGGTGAAAACTGTTGTTGAAGTGCTGCTAGAAGCGTATGCATTGGAGCCGTCGGCAGTGGCCCAAGCACCAACTCCTACGGCGACGGTGCCCGCTGTGACCGCATCCATCTGCGCGCCCGTCAGTCTCCCCGGTTCCCCAGCACCTACGACTACCGACTCCGCCAGGGCCACGAAGACCACGGCCCGAAGCGCTAGAGGTGAAAGTAAAGTGATTCTCATAATCTTGCTCCTGCTCTCTCGATTAGCATACAGAGTCGGCTTACCGTACGTCATTAACTTAATTGATTTGATATATGATCGGGTCTCTGGGGATGACCGCCACATTGGTATAAGTGGTGTCGGCACCACAGCAGTTTACCGTTATCGAAACCTCGTCACCGGGGGTTATCGAAAAATCAGCGGCTCTGGAATTAATTGATTCAGTACCGGTACCGGACGCGTGAATGATAACCGCTACGTTGCCCGCAGTGATGTTATCCATCTCTGGTGCTGCCAATCTCATTGGCTCCGACTGCTTCATGGCTGTCGGTTCTGCCTGCGCGACGGAAGTCATCGCAGAAAAGGCGAAGGCTGAACATACGAGAGAGATTACTTTCAGCACTGTTTTTCTCCTGAAAATGTAGAGTTAAAATAAAGCGTACTGCCTCTTTCTTCTCGATGCGCTAGAAATTTTTCTCATTTTGCTGCTTCCCTTTCACGCATCCCGTTTCACGCAAAGCTTGAACAAAACGGTACACGGATATTAGCGCGTCGTCTTCGCTTTGTAGATTCTCTTTTAGTTGTATATGACCTACCGCTTTTAGATTGAGAAGGGGGCCAATTCACGACGGAGCGCCACTAAAGAGCACATATCTTGAAATCGACCTGGATTTTGAGGAGGCTCAAACGTCCCAGAAATCGAAGCCATGAAAAAATCAAACAAGTTTCGCCGAGGTAGACAAGTGCCCGTGCGCACTGCTCAAACACCGGATCACTCTCTGTAAGCGGCAAGCAACGACGCGGTTGTGTGAGTCTGCTTCATCCTTGCAGGTTGCATGCCCAAAAATGTGGAAGACACATTGCAAAGCTCGGTCATAGTTTTACTATGCATCGCCTCGTTACCGATACGCGGGAACGCATAAACCTCTATCATCTCGCGGGAACACAGGTCGAGGACGACAGCGAGATACAGGCAGTGTTGGCGGGTGCGGTTAAGTGATTCACGGAGGCCCCACCCTGATCTTTGCCTGGACATCAAAGTTTAGCTCTGGCCGGTTGTCGGCAACGAGAGGTGGCTTGCCAAATGCCCCGGCTTGGAGCGGTTGAAGAGATCAATCATCCACTAAAGGAGTAGCAAGAAAGCGTTAGGGCATCCCCAATACTCTTTTCGGCGTATTGATAATAACCTTAAGTTGAATGAACGATTTGCGGATTGCTGGTATTGCGCGATAGGGCCATAGTTTGCCTCAACCGGCTAAACCAAAATCCAGGGGTAGCACTCTCGAGCATTGGCCGGCCTCTCGAGGCAAGTGTGTCCCTTAGCAATATTTACTTTAGGAGAAATATCATGAACGCAAAAATGACCTCTTTCTTTGCTGGTATCGCTTTACTTTCCAGTGTAGGCGTTGCCAATGCAGAAGAACGCCTGACCGCGGCCGCCATGGATGGAGTTACGGCCGGCTGGTACGACGTTTCTTTCACCAAATATATTAATACCGACGTAAACGCCTACCTTGACGTGTACAAGGATGTTAAATCGGACGTATACGTCGATGGGAAACTCGCGGATGCAGAGGCTGCCGCTTCCTGCTCGGCTTATAGCTGCTTGACCGAAACTCTCACCGTTACCGACACAGGCTCTTACGGACCGTCGACTTCCTATAGCCAAAGCCTCTCCGCTACCAATTAAGAAGTCGTGAAAAAATCAACGCGCCTTTTGCTACAGAACGACTATTGTTGAAGCAGTAGTGACTCAAGGCGGGTTGGGGAAGATTCAATATGCCCCATGTCTTGGCATGGGGCTTATCTTCATGCCGCCAGTACAAGGGTGAAAGCGGGATCGGCGGATCGCACACCGCCTTTCCGGACGGCCAGAACCTTACCGCCGCGATGCTCGACCGCTCGCTGCATCATTCCCGCAGTTGTGCAATTGCCGAGCGAAAGTTTATCGCCTTAGGAAAAAGGCGCAAAGCAGACAAACGCAGAGCAAAATGAGGTGGAGCCATGTGCCGAAAGGATCAGACATTATTTTGACGATTTCCTGCGAAGCGGGCCAAATTTAAAGCCGGCGTCTGACATTTAATGGTTCCAGACAAGGAAGTGCAGATGCCACTGACAAACAGCAAGCGACGATATGCGCTTCGATATCTCCTCTCTTGTTGCTTTCCTAATCCCAGCCCTTCCGCAAACTAAGCGCAATCAACATCAGCTTTCCCCTCGGTTATTTGAGATCCAAGGAAAGCTGCGTGAGTGCGATTGATCGCCTTAAGCTTCGTCATAATTTTTCGGGTATGAACCTTTACGGTGCTCTCCTGCACTCCGAGCTCATAAGCAATAATTTTATTTGACTTACCCCGCCGCACAAGCTCGAACACCTCCAATTCTCGCGACGTAAGGGTCTGCAAGACAGGTGGGTCAACCTTGGCGCCGTTCGGACGCTCCTCCTCTCTGAGCATTGAGGTTTTCTCAGTGATCTCCAAAAGAACGTTATGCGGAATAAACGCACCGCCCTCCATGACAAGTCGAAGTGACTGGATCACTGTGGACGGGTTGAAAACCGATGAGATGTAGCCGCGAGCCCCAATCTGAATGGCATCCAGAATATCACCGAGCTCATCGTGATCGGAAAGGAATACGAAGGGCAAGTCGGGAAGCTCAAGCTTCAGCCGTAGAATTCCGTTAGAAATATGATTCTCGCTGATGCGTGCCGAACCAAGATTAAAGATGATCATTTCCACTTTGCAGGGACGTTCCAGATATTTGGTCACGAACTCATCGATGTTCGAATAAGGCAAGATAACAAAATCATCGGAAAGTGTTGTCAGCAGATTTGAGATGGATATCCGTGTCAGCGGCCGTGAATCAATCAGTGCAAATCTCGTCTTATTAACTTCTTCTTCCATTGTGCTCTCATTAATAGGATGAGGATGTGTGCTCTTTGGCGTCACCGACAGCTTATTGGCCTGGGTATCCCTCAGTGCTATCATTCCAATTACCATGGCTGTTCTCCTGGTTTTGCAGCGCCACCCCGATCCCTTTGCCGATTTTACCCAGTTCATTCTCAAGCTCTGCTATTCTGCCACTTAGTGCATTTATCATTTCCTTATCTCCGCTGAGCATAGTGGTGTTCGATGTTTGCTGCATTCCTCGTTCCTCGTTTGTGCGGAACCGAACAGAAACTTCATTTACTACGTTACATTTGTAGCGAATGACGCCCGTGAAATGCCCCCATAGATGTATCCAGCAATATCTATGCCATGCTCATCGATATATATAAAAGCCAAGGTATTTAGCGGTTTGCAAAAAATGAGCGTCGCCAGGCATGGGCCATTTTATGCACGCGATAGGCGACTAACAGAACGACATTTTGCATATCGATAGCTATAGTCCAATTAAATCAGCCGCTTATGTGCATGGGTAAAAAGTTACCCAGGGTTGGGTAGAAATCGACCCGTACCAAGTCACTCTCACCGGCAGATGTAAATTGACACAGTGCAGCGATTGAAAGCTGATACTCGATTTGAGAAGAGCCCGGTATTAGAGGTGGGGTTTCGGTTAACCGGCAGCAGCGTGGTTGAAGCGCTCAATCGGATTGGCAAGACGGTTCGCTTGCCAGCATGCATTACTGTGGACCATGGCACCGAATTTACTTCCAGGGCACTGGACTTCTGGGCTTGGGAAAACAAAGTGCAGCTTGACTTCACTCGCCCTGGAAAGCCCACGGACAACGGGCTTTGTGAGTCATTCAATGGCCGGCTCCGCGACGAATGTCTGAATACTTACGAATTCGAATCCCTGGAGCAGGCAAAGCATATTATCGAAGCGTGGCGACGTGACTATAATGATCAAAGACCCCACGGCTCGCTTGGAAAGCTGACCCCAAGCGAATACGTTAAATCCAACCAGGTCAGCCTGCCAGAAGCGGCCAGATTCTAGTTTTAAATCCCAGCAGAATTGGGGGACGTCAGAAGCCGTCTCGAAAGAATTGACGTCAGTTGAATGCGGTGGCCGTTTATCTTCACCATGGGCCAGGCTGCGACGTGATCGCGAAGCGCTCCTTGAATACCACCCCACCCTCTCTCATTACGCTATATTCCGCTTCGTACCGGCCTTGAGGCCAACCTGTGACTGGGCGCTTTCTCCCGACCAGTGTCAAAAATTGTGCCTTGGGACGGTCGAGCGGTTTTAGATTGCTTTGGACAAGGATGGAGCCGTTTGGATCTCGCAGAACCAATTTAGGTCTATCACCGCGCTCAAGACCGATCATCCGGACATGCGCCACCAACGCAGGACTGTCCGCGATAAACGCAAAATTTTCCAGGCTACCATTCTCGACATCATCCATGGAGAGGATTCGGTCGGCAAAGCCTGGATTAAGCAGAATGCGTGTCCGATACGCTACCACTTTCGCCGTGACTTCATCCCAAAGGGATTGTTCAGAACCGCATTGTCCCGACTGGGCTTTGGGAGAAAATGGATCGACGATGTTCCGGTTATGCCAGACGGATAGATGCAAGTGTGGAAACTCGGTGGCACCCGAAAGCCCAACTTTTCCGAGTACCTGACCGCGTTTAACATGCTGACCTTTGGAGATCGAGACACTGCCTTTAGCTAAATGGCAATACTGCGTTTCCCATCCATTGGGATGTCGTAGCAAAACGCCGTTTCCGCATTCCCGGCCAGCAACTGCCGCTTTGCCGATCACTCGGATTGATATGTCTTTCTCGCCGTCTCTGACTCCTGTGACCTCGCCGTCAGCGACTGCGAGGACAGCCACGCCTGCTCGCATCACGGTCATTGAAGGTAAGCGGAAGTCGGTACCATCATGCCCGTCATAGGTTCGAGCACCGCAAGAAAAATCACGATAGCTGGAAGATGGATCGTGATCCACATAGTTCTGGACGAAGCAGTTTCTGCCAACCTCACAACCGATGGGTAGCGAAAGGGTTAATGACTCGTCAGCCCAACCTGCAGAGCAATTAAGAAGGAGGATGACAAAAATTAGAATGGGCGAATTCAAGTTCGAAGTGCCACAACTAGTCAACGTTTGGTGTAGCGCATCGCCTTTCTGAAGAATACCTCAAACCGCGCTCCGAATCGTATCACTTTCGTGGGAAACCAAACACTAATCGAATAATAAAAATGGGAGAACGCATGATCGGCCAGGAGAAATTCGGGGCATTCATCCGGTCTCTCAAGGAACAGAGACCGTCAGTATTCGAACGATCGCCAATAAACTGCACATGAATTTTCCGATCACATTACGCGATATTGGTGATCTTCTAAAACCAATCCACCTAGCTTTTAGGTTGAATGCGGGTACTTGCTCCGGGTCGTGCGAGCTCACTATGAGCAGCGATGGGCTCGTTCATTACACGGGTTTCACGCGTTGCGTCCCATTCTATTATCACCGCCCAGTAGTTTTATTTTCCGATCGCCTCACGCGCACCATGCTGCGCTTGCTGCGCATCCTTCGTGAGTTTGTAGGCAACGTAATACTTATAGATGTTGCGCACATAGGTGGTGGTTTCGATACCGATCCGTTCGGAGACCACGATTTCCACGTTGTTGAACCATTTGTCGGGGTCGAGCCCCCGCTTTACCGCGAGTTTGCGCATACGCGCGATATTGGCGGCGCCGGCGTTGTAGGCGGCAAATGCGAAAAGTGGCCGCTCCGCCTCACTAAACTTTGCATCGGGAAAGTAGCGGGTCGAGAGCTGATCCATATACTTGGCGCCACCGTGAATATTAGACTCGATCTCGCGGATATTGCCTACCTTCAGTTCTTTGCCCGTGGCGGGCATAATTTGCATGACGCCAATTGCGCCAGCGCGGCTACGTGCCTGCTGATTGAGCCGGGACTCCTGATATCCTTGCGCTGCGAGCATCAATGGATCGAAATTATACTTCCCGCCATACTTTTCAAATAGTTTGAGCGTTTCCTCAAAGCGTTTTTGCTCCTCCCCCGAGGTATTGTTCCCGATCTGCTTGATGCGCTTATGATACTGCACCTGTAGCATCACGCTTTGCTTCTGCGCGGAATTCCGGTAGAAATCCATCACCACTTCCCTAAGCTTCGGACTCTCCTTGCGTATTGCCCAACCTGTATAGCCCTCTGCCCTTATCACCAGATCCTCTCGCACTTTGACTTTGGGGAGGACCTGCGCCCACATGCGGGCCATCCAATCATCGACCACCATGAACTCAAACAAACCCGCGTTAAGCATTTCAAGCGCGTCCTCGTCTTCCAGCTCATCGGGTAATTCGGTAATCTTGACCGGCGCCTTACCTTCTTTCTGTAGGCGCTTATTCAGCGCCAGCACACTCTCGTAATAGCTTGACGCCTTGCGCACGTGTACGGTCTTGCCTGCGAGATCGTCTAGCGTCCCAATCTGCCGGGATGCTGGGCCTGTCACGATCAACTCCTGCACCGGTTTGCGGTCGGTCGGCGCAACCATGTCGACGATCTTGCCCCGTTTTTCGGTAGCCGTAAAATTGCCAGCGGCGATGTCTCCCAAACCCTGGGCGACACTCGATAGAGCCTTATCACGTGTGGTGACGATCAGGAATACCGTGAGAGGACGTTTACCGAGTTGTTTGGCGTATTTCTTGTTGATGTAACGCTCGAAGTCGCGCACAAGGTCGGCCGTGATGCCCCGCTCGCGGCCTTTGTCTACGAAGTAGAGAGTTCGGCTGTACGGCACCAGCACACGTATCACGCGCCGCTCGAGCATTTGATCGAAGTCGCCTTTCCACGGCTTGTTTTCCAGACTCAGTTGACGGAGCTTGGTCGATCCCTGCTGCGAGAATACTGGCGTTCCGTACATCCAACCCACCAGAACAACAGCAAATGCAAACAACACATGCCTATGATTCATGAAACTGCCCCTTTGTGTTCCCGCCATAACCGGGTTACTTCGCTACAGAATCCTATCGCATTCCGGAATCGGAAAAACAGAAAGATGCCGAAATGATGCATGTAGGTACTGAAATCGATGAGTCTCTGACTGGGCCGTTCGACACCATTACCTGCGCCGAACAGGTGATCCGCTGCACCGGCAATTGCAAATAACAAGATCCGCTTTGTCAGTCGGATGGAGCGGATTTTGCGTTCTGATCCAGGCTTGGATTTCTGTTTAGATTAACCGCCGCAGGTTTAAACAAATACGAAACACCCACCGAGACATTGGCGTTGTACACAACATCTTCTTCAAAGCTTTGCTTCCGCGGCGCTCAAGATCAGATTTTCTTGCGATGAAGCTGTTTGCTTGAACAGCTAAGGGGATAGAAACGAAATTCGCTAAACAATATTGATGTAAGCCGCCATACAACTGCGAGACTGATCCAGATGATCGCACCCTGCGGTAACTGCGGTGAAATCATACGCGATGCCTGGCTTCTAGCCGGAGCGCTATCGCGCTAGAGCCGGGACGTGATCCACGCAACAAGGGCCAAATCGTGTTTGAAGCTACCTGGCAGAAATTGAGCTATAGCGGTCACTTCTCGATCTTCGTGATCTTATTACCCTGGAGGCCAAGCGCGGCCATCGCGCCCTTCTGGTCAAAAATGAACGCGTAGATCTTGTCCTGGGCGGTCGTCGTGGTCGTGGATTTCCCCATGCCTTCGTCCGCAACCACGACGGAGGGTCCAACGCCGATCTCGAAACCGTTGGCCTGATCAAGGGCCTTCAGCGTCTCGTTGTTCAGAAAGAACAGTGCGTAGCCGTACTTCTGCCCGCCTGCCTGAAGACCAATCGACGCACCGGCCGTATTGTAGTAGCCGGCTGCCTTGCCGCCTTTGAAAAGCACACCCTCGCCGTACTGGCCGCCGACTCCCAGGCCCGCTTTCACAATCCCTGGGAAAACGAGCACTGCGACCGCCTTCTTCCCGATTGCCTTGGCGCCCGGGTTTTTCGCATAGAGACTGTTAAGCGCGGCCTGTCCATCCCGGCGCAGCTCGTCCGCCGTTGCGGCTATGGCTGTCTGGACCGGGATGAGGGTTGCTGCTACGAAGGTTGCAGCGATGGTAAATGAGCATAGATTCATAGCTTTCTCCTTAAACGAGAGGGTCTACCACAGACTTCGTCAACGCTGCCAATACATTTACGAACTGCAACGCATAATTCATTGTAGTATTTTTTCTATGGAAAATCTTGCGAAAAATAAACGGCTTTCTCCTCGTCTCCAAACCCCCGTAAATACGCCGTTTTAGCTCGATTCGTCCTCTCGTATCGTCCCATCAAGTCTTGCACAATCTCAGTATCGAGCAGGAAGCTTGTCGTAAATGCGGTGCGGTGATGAAATACGATCCCATAGATGGCAGTCATCTCATTTTCCCAGTCGGCGGAGAACGCGGAGCCCAGGGCAGCCTGATATTGAGCGTGTGGCGCTACGAGGAACGGAGGCTGCGAACCGTTCAGTTGCCCCTCGTCGTCGCCGGTCGCGGCGCCATTGATCTGGAAATGACCGCAGCGGGCGCACAGCGTTTTGCAGAAGAACTGGCGGTGGTTTACGAAGCGTGGCGTCAGATGGGGTTTGAAAAAGGCATATAGAGCCTTACTGCAGAAAACGGCCTGCTTTCACAGTTCAATAATTTTCTTTCTTCGGTTCGCGGTTTAGCAGCGCTTCCACCGCCAGTCTGGCCGGCACCCCTTCATGTAGTATGCTGCATACAGCCTTGGTGATCGGCATCTCCACTTTCAGTTGCTGGCTAAGCCGCAACACTTCCCGCGCCGTGTGAACGCCTTCAGCCGTATGCCCCAGTTCCCGCAGTATGTCCGGGAGCGGATGGCCTGCTGCAAGCGCCAGCCCCACCCGGCGGTTGCGGGACAGGTCGCCTGTGCAGGTAAGTATCAGATCTCCCGCTCCAGTTAATCCAATGAAGGTTTCCATGCAAGCCCCGAGCTTCAGGCCCAATCGCGTCATTTCCGCCAGGCCTCGGGTAATCAAGGCAGCCCGGGCGTTGTAGCCAAATTGCATGCCGTCGGAAATACCCGCGGCAATCGATATGACATTTTTAACCGCGCCACCTGTTTCGACGCCCACGATATCATTGCACGAATAAATTCTCAGCCTGGTGGTGTGCAGTTGCGCGGCGACGCTACGCGCAAATTCCTCGTCAGGAGAGGCGAGCGTCACGGCGGTGGGAAGTCCCTGCCCCACTTCGTGCGCGAAACTGGGACCCGACAAGACCCCGTAAGGTGCTACCCCGGCGTATTCCTCTTCTGCCACCTGATGAGGCATTTTCGCCGATTGCGCCTCGAATCCCTTGCATCCCCAAACTACCGGCACAGATTTTCCACAAGCTACGATCCCGCGCAATGTGTGACGCAATCCCGAAACCGGGACGACGATCAGAGCAAGTTCCGCGTCCTCAATGGCGGCATCGAGAGCGGAGGTCAGTTGCAAGGACTCGGGGAAAGGGAAATCAGGAAAATAGCGCCTGTTGATGCGCTGGGAGGCAAGCTCGGCAACATGGTCCGGATTTCGGGACCATAAAGTAACCTGGTGGGAAGAATTGGAATTGGCGCTGAGACTGATGGCGAGCGCGGTACCCCATGCACCCGCGCCCAGCACGGCTATTCTCATGAACCCCAGACCTGAATGGTTCTGACGTAACCCTCTTGACCGTCGCGGTGGCGCACCTTCACCCAGCCGTTTGCCGCAGGCTCAAGCATTTCCATGATGACGTTTTGCTGCGCCCGGAATATAAGCGCCGAATTTACATTCGCGGTGTGATAAACCTCTGCGAGCGGCACGTTGACAATCACATAACGCTTTTCGCTCAAGGCTTTTTCTTCCACCCAGGCAAGCGTGCCCTCGCTATCGCGGATCTTGACCCAGCCTTCGACTTTCACCACCGCCTCTACCGGCAGATCGCGGCTCGCGGTATATAATTTGACGGCCTTGAGGGACGGCGCGTCATACATGATCACGGCATTATCGTTTATCGAAAAAAACTCAAAAGCCGCAATGGCATGTGCCGGAAACGCCAGCGCCGCAATTCCCAGCACTACCAGACCCCGGCTGTGCTGAAAGATTCTAAGCAATGCGGCACATGCAAACCTCATGTTAATGCGTCACTTTTTGTGTTTCTTCCATCTTTTCCGGTGTGGTGGCTTTCTGCTCGGCCTGCTGCTTTCCCTGATAGTAAAGCGCCTCGAAATTCACTGGATTCAAGATCACCGCGTGAAACCCGGCACGGGTAATAATGTCCGAAACAGCCTCGCGCAAATAGGGAAAAAGAATATTGGGGCACGCAATGCCCAGCACCGGGTCCATTTCAGTTTCCGGTACGTGGCGAATCTGAAAAACACCCGCCTGCTGCACCTCAACCAGAAACATGGTCTTCTCCTTGGCCTTGGCAGTGACGGTTATTGTCAACAATACTTCATACATGCCTTCGTCTATGCGCTCACCCTTGGTGTGCAGCTGTATATTCACTTCAGGTGTTTCGCGCTCCAGAAAGATCTTGGGCGCGTTCGGTATCTCCAGCGACATGTCTTTGACATAGAGTTTTTCAATGGTGAAAACCGGCTGCTGCTGCTCGTTGCTCATACTGGGTTCCATAAGGGATAATCCAAAAAAGGAGTAATCAAAAATGCGAAGTGCCGTAAAATTATTGATGTCGCAGAGATACTAAATCCAGGATTATTATCTCGATGTGTCGGGCAGGGTTGCAAATCGGTTAAGGCATAAACAAACGCGTCCGGAAACGCGGCTGGGATGATTATCCGACTCACTAACGCCAACCGCACGGCGCGCCTTTCCCTGTTCTTTCGCAAGAAAAAGTCATCAGCTTGCCAGAAGCTTTACCAATACATTGTTGCGATCAAGCTTCGCCAGATCGTCATAACCGCCCACATGGGTGTCGCCTATATAGATCTGTGGAACCGTACGGCGTCCCGTTTTTTCCATCATTTCGGCACGCAGCGCAGGCTCCAGATCAACGCGAATTTTTTCTATTTCCTTCACGCCCCTGGCGCGCAGCATGCGCTCCGCCATTATGCAATATGGGCAGAAAGCGGTGGAATACATGACTACTTTCGTCATTCGGTCCCCCTTTCTTATTTTTTTACTATTGGCAGATTCGCCTGCCGCCACGTATCGATGCCGCCCGCCAGGTTATGCACATGCGCAAACCCGTGACTGCGCAGGAGTGCGCCGGCTTTGCCGGATGTATTAACGCCGCTTCGATGTATCAACAGAATCGGCTTGTCCTTGAATTTCTCAAGTTCCTGCAGACGCTGTTCAAGTTTGTCCGCGGGAATATGCCTTGAATTGGGTAAATGGCCGGAATTGTATTCACTCCCTTCGCGTACATCCAGTACAACCGCGTCCTTGTAATTGATGAGCTGAACCGCTACCAGTGTATCCACCTCCTTGCCGGAAGAGCGGCGCAACAATGGCCACAACAACATAGCCCCGCTCGCCAGGGCAGCCACAATCAGCATAATATTATTTTGCAAGAATGACACGTCCACGCTCCTTGATATACTTAGCCCGCGATTTTATCAGAGACCGGAACATTGCGTAATTCTCCTTTCCGCGGAGAATAGTGAGTGATGCATCCTCATTCACCCTGCCGCAGGGACCGGCGCCGCCAATTTGCTTTATGAGAACCGTGAGGGTGGCAAAAAATTGCTTGTTTCAGTGTCTGGAAGTCTTGGGAAACATTACCGTATTTTCCTGCATCGGCGCCGTTGCGCGCTTCCATGCTGCGGGCGCGCTCAAAATACTCTAAAATACCATAGCATATCAAACCGCTTTGCGAAAAATCTCGTCCTTTCTATAAAGAAGAAACATGAAAAAACTCGTTCTCCTGCGACATGGAGAAAGCACGTGGAATAAGGAAAATCGCTTCACTGGTTGGACAGACGTGGATTTAACCCCAAAAGGTCTGGAAGAGGCAAAAAACTCCGGACGTCTGTTGCGGGAAAACGGGTTTGCATTCGATGTCGCCTACACTTCGGTATTGAAACGCGCAATACGGACCTTGTGGATCGTGCAGGACGAAATGGATCAGATGTGGATTCCCGTCAACTTGACGTGGCGGTTGAATGAGCGGCACTACGGCGCGATGCAAGGCCTGAATAAACTCGAGACCGCGCTCAAGTATGGTGAGGAGCAGGTGCTGATCTGGCGGCGCAGCTACGATGTTCAACCGCCCGCGCTAACGCCGGAGGATGACCGGTATCCGGGATTCGACCCCCGGTATCGGAACTTGGAAAGGGAAGATATTCCGTTGACCGAGTGCCTTCAGGACACCGTGGCCAGATTCCTGCCCTATTGGAACGAAACCATCGCGCCACAGGTCGATTCCGGGAAACGCGTCCTCATCACTGCTCATGGCAATTCACTGCGTGCGCTTGTCATGTATCTTGATAATCTTTCCGAGCAGGAGGTTATGGAACTCAATATCCCCACCGGCGTTCCTCTCGTGTATGAGCTTGACGACGGCCTGAAACCTGTTCGTAGTTATTATCTCGGCGATCAGGCAAAGATCGAACAGGCGATGCAGGTCGTTGCAAATCAGGGGAAGATATTGCCTCAGCCATGAGTTTGATGCTCATTCATTGCTATTGGTAC
Organism: uncultured beta proteobacterium; assembly: GCA_963831395.1. Lineage (GTDB taxonomy): Bacteria > Pseudomonadota > Gammaproteobacteria > Burkholderiales > Nitrosomonadaceae > Nitrosospira. The sequence goes on along the minus strand of CAWHQD010000050.1, from coordinate 2,734 downwards.
AGGTGCATGTACGATAGCGTTCATTGTAGTTCGATAGTTTTCCCAAGGTAAATCGATATCGCTGCGTGTGCTTCCGGTGGTGATTCCTTTCGGTATGAATCGCTTGGAAATCTCGGTTTTGACCAGTATTGATCTGTGGCGGAATATAATTCGCAGCTTATCCCCGCTTGCGCCCTGATACTGTCGCATTCGCCGCATTCGCTTGAGGCCGCTCCTAAAGAGGCCACCCCGAAGGTGGATAAAAAAGAACTGCAACAACTGCGCAACCGCATCCAGACTTTACAGAAAGAACTGACAGATACGGAAGAATCGAATCGGAAACGGCGGATGCGCTCCGCGAGTCGGAACAAGCCATCATTGCCGCCAACCGCAAACTTGCGACGCTTGCGACAAGAGCAAAACGAGGCTAACGACAAACTTGGGCAGTTAAAGGCACAATCCGGACAGGTTGCAAGGGATATTGAGGCGCAACAATTAAGATTGAGCAAGTTGCTTTATCGGCACTATATCGATGGCGGCGGGCAAAAGGAATACCTGAGCCTCTTGCTTAACCAGCAGGACCCCGATGAAATTGCCCGTAATCTGCACTACTACAGCTATCTCTCCCGTGCGCGCATGGAAGACATAGATGCGCTCCGCATAAATCTTCAGCGGCTTGACGCACTCACTCTCCAGAGCCGCGAAAAAACCGCGGAAATGCTGCGATCCAGGCCAAGCAGGCCGGACACAAAAAATATCTTGAACGGCAGAAAACCGAGCATGCGAAGCTGCTCGCGGAATCTCGCTGCAAGCTGATCAGCAGCGGCGGGAAATCAGCAAACTTAAGCGTGACGAAGAACGCCTCAGCCCGGCTTGTGGAAAGAATCGCGAAGATGCTGCGCGCAAAAAGCGGATACCGCCCGTCCGGCCCCGCCCCCCTGAACCATCAAAGAATACCGGATGCATCGTCAACGGAAACCCTTTCTCGTCACTGAAAGGCCGTCTGAGTTTGCCTGTGCGTGGGGAACTTGCGAATCGGTTTGGTGGTCCACGTGCGGATGGAGGAGTTACCTGGAAAGGATTGTTCATTCGTTCCTCTACCGGTGGGGATGTGAAAGCAGTTGCGGGCGGACGCGTAGTCTTCGCCGACTGGCTGCGAGGATTTGGCAATCTGATGATTGTGGATCACGGTAATAGCTACATGAGCCTCTATGGCAACAACGAAACCAACCACAAGCAAGTCGGCGACACTGTTCGCGGGGGGGATACCATCGCATCGGTAGGAAACAGCGGGAGCAACCCGGAGTCGGGTTTATATTTTGAGTTACGCCATCAAGGCAAACCGTTTGACCCCTTGAACTGGGTCAGAATAAAATGAGCGATGCAACAATTGCAAATAGTGGAGAACGTTTAATGGGTGACAAAATGCGGCAATTCGGCCTGGTCGTTTTCGGCGTCATCGCCGGGGTGATGTTGAGCCTTAATTTTTCAGCTGTCGCAAATAAGGAAAAACGCAGGAAATCATGCACCCGCTACCGGTCGAGGAGTTCCGGGCATTCACGGAAGTATTCGGGCGTATCAAAACCGATTACGTCGAGCCGGTGCGATAAGAAGCTGATTACCGAGGCGATCAATGGAATGTTGACCGGACTGGATCCACACTCGGCCTATCTGGACGCAGATGCGTTCAAGGAACTGCAAATCGGCACGCAGGGCGAGTTTGGCGGGTTCGGTATCGAAGTCAGCATGGAAGACGGTTTCGTTAAAGTCATTTCGCCGATAGAGGATACCCCCGCGTTTCGGGCGGGTATCAAGACCGGTGACCTGATCATCAAGCTGGACGATACCGCGGTCAAAGGCCTCTCTCTTACCGATGCCATCAAGCGCATGCGCGGCAAGCCTGATACCCCTATTACCCTTACCGTATTGCGCAAGGGTGAAACCAAACCACTGGTATTCACGCTTGTGCGGGCAGTCATCAAAATCCAGAGCGTCAAGTCAAAGCTGATTGAGCCAGGCTATGGCTATATACGTATCACCCAATTTCAGGAGCAAACCGGCGAAAACCTGACCAAGGCCATCGAGAAATTGTTCAAGGAAAGTACGGTGCCGATGAAAGGGCTGGTGCTGGACCTGCGTAATGATCCCGGTGGATTGCTGAATGGCGCCGTAGCGGTATCTGCCGCCTTTCTGCCGGCCAATTCGCTGGTCGTGTATACCGATGGCCGTACGGATGACGCCAAGATGAAACTCAAGGCCAGTCCGGAATTCTACCTGCGCGACAAAAGAAACGACTATCTGAAGCGATTGCCGCCAGCAATCAAGACCGTTCCGATGGTTACGCTGGTCAATGGAGGCTCGGCCTCGGCTTCAGAGATTGTCGCCGGCGCCTTGCAGGATCACAAGCGCTCGATCGTGATGGGCACGCAAACTTTTGGAAAAGGATCGGTGCAAACCATTCTTCCGTTGGGTAACAACACTGCCATCAAGCTCACTACTGCGCGTTATTACACACCTAATGGACAATCTATCCAGGCCAAGGGGATTACGCCCGACATCCTGGACGAAGCGGCGAAAGATGATACCGAGCGCCTGCGCGAGGCCGATCTGACTCGCCATCTCCCCAATGGCAAAGTTGAAGAAGCCAAACCTGGAACGGAAGCTGCGAAGGTGGCGCCAAAGCCTGCGGCCAAGCCAACCAAGCCAGAGAACGGCGAGGTCAAAGACAAGAAACAGGAGCCACCAGCGGAATTTG
>CAWHQD010000049.1:0-84386 GCA_963831395.1 uncultured beta proteobacterium | reverse complement strand
AATAGGGTTACTAAAAGCAGCTTGCACCGCTTCGATAAAATATCCGCTGGCAATTTCCCCCGCCGCGGCGCCACCCATTCCATCGGAGAGTGCGAATAGTCCGGCTTCCGGCATGACAAGGTAAGCGTCCTCGTTGTTGGTACGCCAAAGCCCGACATCGGTTGCACCTGCTGCAAGTAACCTGACCATATGCCGCTCTCCTTGCAACTAATAGTTGAGCTGGATTCTCTTCATTCTTTTTATTTTGGTATGGTGATCGCTACAGTTGTACTGAATGAGGAATTTGCAATCCAAGCGGAAGAGCAAGCTTCGACCGCCTTATCATACTTTACAGGAGATGCGCATGAAGACATTGATTTTCTGGCTTGTTGCTATTTGCGCGCTGAGTTTTGGCCAGTTATCGATTGCTGCTGACCACAATCGGGATAGTGATGCTGTGACCTACAGGCCCGATATAACCTTTACCTTGCGTACCGATATCGCGGAGGGCAAGCTGGTGTTTATCGGTGAAACGGATGCGATCGCCGGCAAGATCAACCCCGACCTGAGCGTGCCTGAGGGGGCGGTTGTCCAGATCAACCTTATCAATGGCGATGGCGCCATCCACGACATCGCCATACCAGAATTTGGCGCCGCCTCCGGTCATATTACAGCAAAGGGCGCAGCTACCGCGATGGTGTTTCGGGCAACCCGGGCAGGTAACTTTGAATATCTCTGTACCTTGCCCGGTCATAAAGCCGCCGGAATGTTCGGTCAGCTCATCGTGGGCAATCCACCGGAAAAGGCGAAAAGCACCGCAATCGATGTGGCACAAGATCCCCATGCGGTTGGCCAACCTGTTGGCAATCGCGGGCCGAAGCACTTGACGTTAAATCTGGAATCCACAGAGATCGAAGGCCGGCTTTCCGACGGAAGCACCTATAAGTACTGGACCTTCGATAACAAGGTGCCGGGTCCATTTGTGCGCGTTCGGGTAGGCGATACCATTACCGTTAATTTGAGCAATGCCAGGAATAGTACTCACATTCATTCGATAGACTTTCACGCGGTTACCGGTCCGGGCGGCGGCGCCGCCGTGACCCAGGCTGCTCCCGGGCAAACCAAGAGCTTTACCTTCAAAGCGCTGCATCCTGGACTGTTCGTTTACCACTGCGCAACCCCTATGGTCGCGCAGCACATCACGAACGGCATGTATGGAATGATCCTGGTTGAGCCTGAAGGCGGCATGGCGAAGGTCGACAGGGAATTTTATGTGATGCAAGGCGAGCTCTACACCGCACAGCGGCATGGCACACCTGGCTTACAGGAATTTTCGCTCGAAAAGCTCCTTGCCGAGAACCCGGACCATCTTATGTTCAATGGCACCATGGATGCGCTCATCAAAACTCACAAGATGGAAGCCAATACCGGCGAAAATGTACGGATTTACTTCGGTGTCGGCGGCCCCAACCTACCCTCCAGCTTCCATGTTATTGGCGAGATATTCGACAAGGTGTACGAACATGGTACGCTGTCCAGCCCGCCCGTGGCCGATGTGCAGACCATACTTGTGCCGCCCGGGGGCGCCACCATAGTGGAATTCAAGGTGGATTACCCCGGCCGTTATATGCTGGTTGACCATGCCTTGTCGCGCATGGAGAAAGGGCTTGCGGGTTACCTGACGGTCAGTGGCAAGGCAAACCCGGCGATATTCAACAGCAAAGAGAAGATCGACGCGTTATCGGGACACTAAAGAAAATTTTAGTAAGATCAAACGAGTCTGATCCCTAAATCTTCGGTGAAAGAGGTTTTAGCGCCTGCCGGTGGATCAATTAGAAATTAACCTAACCCGCGCATAAAGTCGATCTGCGTCCCCCATTCCGGGTAGTCGATTAGCGGGTTGCGGTTACCCTGCTTCTCGAAGATGGCCGCGTTTCGATGCTTTTCGTAACGTGTCACGACAAAGCTTGTATGCCAATCAAGCAAGACATGGATGCGATCCTCTGTGTATTCTTTAGCCGTCCGATTGATTTCTTTTGGGTAGCGCAACAGAAAATACAGAGTGGCCCTCGCCACTACGCCTTTACCCGCGGATGGCTCAAACCGACCCTCTTCACGTTTACCGCAGTCATTGCGAAGAGCTTCTTCAAAGTCAGGAAAGTCGAAGTAAGGGATATTGCCGCGAAAACTATTACAGCCGCTCTCGCAAGCAAAAAGGTGATGCAGATCACCTCGCATCGGCTCGCGTTTCCCGAACCAGGACTGTGGCACCACGTGCTCACAGTTATACGGCAGGCTTGCCTCAAGGAAGTCAATACCAGCCTGTTCGCCGGCTTCATCGAGCGCAGCTTCTCGCATGATTGACTCGTAAAGCTTCTCCCGCTGTTGGTCGGTCTGAAAATCAGCTTCAATAAACTCCTTCGGATCAAAGGATTTGCCAGAATAGATACTTTGTAACACCGGGCTGGGCTGCATCTCTCTGAGATCTACCCAGGGATACACGTGCATAGCGGGTCGATAAGGGAACTGCTTCGTGTGAGTATTCTTCAAATGCTCGCTTAGCAAATCGTAAAATGAACCTGCGTTCTCAGACGGGGTAATTTCTTTATAGTAAGAGTCCCTGTTTTTCTGATCGGCTGATTCGTTATAATACTCTCGAGTTTTTACCGCTTGTAGTTCAGCGAGTGCCTCTCTTAGTTCGAGGGATAACGAATCCGGGCGTGGAGAAGGCTTTGCTCCACTCGGCTCGACACGGGGTAGGCTGATAGCAGGCGACGACACCTGGCCCGGCTTTAGCGGAATAGTTGGGGTACCGAGACGAATTGTGACCTCCAGGGGAATCGTCCAAGTTTGAGTATCAATTTGCTCCGTTCCCGTGCTCGTTTGATCTGGCTGTAGCCTGGTTGCGTCCTGCTTAAGAAATCCTGATCCTGCGGCGGATTTAATAGGCTCGGCGGCCAGCCTGGCTGCCTCCATTGGACTCGCCGGTTCCAAATTGAGCAAATCGTTTCGGAGCCGCTCCTGGGCTGGTGTTGCCAATGGCTGCTTCCTTATATCCTCGACTAGACTGCTGACGCGGATACCCTCGTTTGCCACCCACTCCAGCTTATCGGGATCCATTCCGTTGTGCCATATCGAGCCATCCTTTGCAAGAAAATTTCCGTTCACGTCTTTCTTTGGGACGCCCGAATGATGCAAAGCCACTAACTCCCATTGATCGTTATAAACGGGGGCGCCGGAAGAACCTCGGTCGGTGTCTCCAACATAATGGATGAATTGATCGAACAGATCGACGAGCTGATTCGAGTGCAACACGATCTGCTTCGGATCTCCCTTTGGATGCTGAATAATATTAAGTGATTCACCAAGAATTGCCTTGCCCTGACTACCGATTAGACGCGACCAGCCGTAACGTTTGATTTCAAGGCCACATATTGATCGCTCCCGCACAGCCACCAACGCATAGTCCAGTTCTTCATTCGTGAGGAAAAAGGTATGGGGATCCAGTGCAAAAGTAACTACAGGTAATAACCTGCCCTCGCGGTCATTCTGGTAGTCGAACTCCACCTCGCTGTAGAGCGCATCTTCTGGCTTGCTGAGCACATGATTGTTAGTCATCAGCAATCGCGGCGACACCATGAAGCCGGTGCCAAAACCGAGGGTTCGAGCTGGCGAAGAACGAATATTGATTCGCCCGACAAAGCGAGCGACAGATAGCGCCAATTCCAGATAATTAATGCCAAAATAATCGGCTTTTCCTATCACTCGCTCAAGCCCAATAGTCTCGACGAGCATGGATGTCTCACGGGAAACTGGAGAGACCCTTTTCCCGAAGAGCTTGTTCTCTGTTGCCGATTTTATGGCGCCCTCGGCAAGGCGATTCAGTCGCAACTGGAGGCGCTCAGGTGTTTCTGTCTCTACCGCACGCCCTGCATCCATCTTTTCCCGATTGGACGTTCGGGTGTCTTGCCTGGCCTCCCAGCGCTGACTTGCCCCTTCGGCGATGTTAAGAATACTCATGACCGTATTCGAGAACGTTATACTTTAAAGATTAGTCCGAGCCATTATTTTTACAAGAGCTTTAGTTAAATTTTCATCAAAAAAGAAAAATCAAGATCAATCGAGTCTGACCCCGTCGGTCTCTACAGTCCATGTCATGGCAAGCCTAGCCGAGATGGAGCGGGAACTGGCGAATGGTGCGCACTCGTACCGGCCTGGAACTCGCCCGCCAGCTAGGCCGCAGGTGGCAGAAAGTGCCGGATGATCGACAGCAAGATCGCTTCTGCAATTAAAAATGTTAACTAATGGCGTACCACCACGGGACGTGGCCAAAGCCTCGGGGTATCCATTGCAGCAACGCTTTATCGCTGGATTCCAGCTTCCAACAGCCTTAACGAACTAAAAATCTTCCACCGACCGCGCTTAAAAGGTAGTAGCGAGATACTCGATCAGGTACAGGAGACCAGCGCCCCCCGCTGGTACCGCAATCGCACCTAATATAGGGTACTTGTGGAATGGCAAAAAGGCTCCCTCGTGATTGTTTCGGATCTCCTGGATCACCTGATTGATCTGTCGCTTGTTCTCTTCCCTATTCAGTGAGTCGTCGAATCTGCCTGGAAAGTTCGTCGAGTTTTTTCTGGAGTTGCTCGATGGCCGCGCGTTTGGCCTTCTCAGCAGATGCACGCAATGCTACGACGATGCCGATGGCGTATGCGGCGATAATGCCATAAATGATTACAAGCCCAATCGGTAAGTCGAAATTGTCTATATAAGAATAACGTGCGACACCTATGAGGAACAAGATGATAAAAGGGAAATAGAGCAAGATTGCTGATAACCGCCGTGCGCTTGGCGATCAGACTGATGCACAGCAATTCTTTTAGATATGCTTGTCCACGCCCAGCTTATCGGATTCATAGCGCACTTGCCTACCGTCACCCCAGGGAAATTTTTTCTCACAAAGAATCTTGATCAACCACCGGCAGAGTCTGAGTGTATCTATTACATATAGCGTCAACAGGAGCATCGCGGCAACGCTCGAGGTATGCGATCAATCTGTAAATATCGAAGCATGCGGGCCCTCGGCAAGGGATCGTGGGAAAACCCAGTTTCCAGAACAATATCCATAGGAAGATGACAAACAATAAAAATTGCGGTACGATACGCCACAAACTATAGTCTTAATCCCCCGAGTGTTCTGTACTCTTGCCAAAGCTTGGCAACAGCATTTTCACATTCGGTTGTGTCACGCCAGCGAGGGATCGAGAACCAACGGGCTTCCGAGAGCAAAAAGGCCACCCTGATGTAGAAAGGACGGTTTTTTTGATTTTTTTTATGCCCATTTCTGCAAGGTAGCGATGAATCAAATTTTTCGCTCAATTTTTCATCGTTCTCTTTCAATATTCTCTGGGAATAACTAATAAAAGCCCACAAACAAACTATTGCTAGAAAGTAAATCGCCACGGAGGGCCACACGCTGACTCCTTCCGTCAGCACAAATGGCTCGCCCTCTGCTCCATCTACTTCTTGCGTACGCCACTAGACCAAGGCAACAACATCGGAATAATAAGCATTAAAGGCCAGAAAACGTTCCAGAAGGTGCGAGAGCTGAAAGAATTCGCAACCTCACTGCTGATTAACCTCGCGCAAAGGCCAAGGGATACGATTAGCGACAGCTACCCATATGATCGTTTCTATCTCGACCGGAGGCCGAACTTTTCCGTTGTCCGTCCAGATCGCGTTGGATGAATGCTCTTGAACTCTCCGGCTTCAGCTTCATGATCATGGCTGATATCAATGGCGCCATGCCGTCCGATTTCGTACAATCTAGGCTTTACGTCTGTGGAAAAACACCTCGGCCGTTCGTCTGTAGGAGAACACTCTGCTCTTCTCCGATGACAGTCGGATCCAGTTCGAGAGGCGGCTGTGCGAAGGGGTCAGGATGCGACGTGCAAATGCCCTAGAGCCCGCAAAACGCGAATAAAATAGTGATGTCTGGGAATTGTCGCGAAAAGGTGGAATAGTGCCCTGAAGCGTGGGATTGAGTTGTAATCCGAAGTGTGAAGCGACTATCAAATTGCGCGTCCACTGCCGCTGGGCGGGGTGAATGAGCCTGGCATCCAGGTCCATGGTGAAGAAAATTGCGCGCGGAAATTTTTTCCTGAGGGCCTGAAGGATGAGTTGCTTGTCATAAACATCGCTGCCGAGCACACCGATGGCTTGAATTTCCTTTTTTCCCTCCACCAGAGCGGATTGGATCTCATTACAGCTTGTCAGATTGGCCGCATTTTTGATAATTTTTCTCATCCAGTTTTATTTGCCGCCAATCTTTGCAGGTAGTCCAGTTGATCACGGCCTTCCGCCACTTCCATCCCACGCTGGTTCTTTGCTCCTTGTCGTCCGTCTTGTCCTTTGCCCGAGCTTCGCTCCGTTTCCTTGCCGTCCTTTTTTGGTGGCAATTCGCCGTCCAGCCCTGCAAGATAGGAATACCGAACGACCCACGGCGGCCATTCGTCATTGCGTAATTTATCGATATTAGTCTTCAGCTTTTTCTTATCAATTTTCCAATAGCTTATTCTCCGCCATATTCTCCGCCATATTCTCCGCCACAGCGGCAAAGGTACGCGGCAAGGCCCGCCCGTAAAGGGTATCCCATTCTGAAATCAACGCGATGAGCGGCGGTGTGCATTTTCACCGGGTTGTACGGGGGTCCTAAAATCTCTACCTCCCGGCGATGAAGTTCTCTGAACAAGCTGCTCCGCCAGCACGGCGTCTGTTTTGATTGTCCTTTCCAATGAAATGTGAGCGAATTCAAATATACTCTCTAAGATCTTTTCCGACTTGCAGCATCGGGCGGCTTGTCTAGCAAAAAAGTCATCCTCCGCCGTCGCCCAGTAGGAATAGATGGCGGTACCCTTCAATGCGATTAAATCTGGCATCACCGCTGAGTCCACCATAGCACTGCGATTGATCGGGTGTCTTGCGCAGGCATAGGACAGAGGGGGTGACGCGTTCGCTGATTTGTTTTTGCCCGCTTGCAATACCCTTTAGGTCTTCCCTTTTCGATAGTCTTGCAACTCTTTTAGCATCGCGCTTAAGCGTACTGGAAAATCTTGGTCCCGAATATCGTATAGGTGATCAGGTTACCGTTATCCGTTTTATTTAGACCTTCACCTCAGCTGCTGTATGAGTTTATTCATAAGATGTGAGCGGCTTCTCGCCGAAATCCTGGTCTCTTAAGCCATAGGACCAGGATGTCTTGCGGTTGCGAATCGCTGATTTTTGCCTTTGGTATAAATCTCTCGACTGGAATCACCTCTGCCCGGTCCTCCTCTGCGCATCGAAATATCGGATATATTCCCCGGATTCCGGCATGTAACCTGCGGCACCCAAAGCTGATACCACGGCATAACGGTCTTTCAGTCTTGATTCCCTCCGCTGGCATAGGGATTGCCATCCACAAACACGATTAGTACGCGAAAATCGGGCGGACCCTCCTAATTTTTTAATGTCGTCAATGACATTCCTGAACGACGGGTGACGTGGCTTTCTTACATCCGGTTCCTTGGATGGATCTTTTTTTAGCCGTTCCAACTCGTTCAGTTGATGCGTTCTGACAGCCTCGAATGGATCTTGCCAGAGACGCGACTGAACCACGATCTAGACTCGCCACATGCTTCCTTCCGCTTGCTGATCGATCGGCCGAGAAGTTTTGAGCGGATTTTGATAAACTATAAGCCCGCTGACGACCGCCACCACGCTAGCACGCCGGCGAGAGGCAAACTGGATTTATGGTCGTCTTGTTCCGCCATTTGCTAATCCCGTTCTCATTCCGGGTCCTCTGTTCAGGACTCGTAGCTTCCCGCTCGACTTGCTTACAGACCGAAACTCTCAGCACAGAAATCCTGCCGCATCAAGCTTCTCAATCCCGAGTAGACCTTTGCAACTACATGTGCAGGTAGAAGCCGTGCCGTCGGCGCCTAGTCGCTCTGAATAAACGCCGTATATTCAACTTTTACTGCTGGCCCCTTATTTCAAATACTAGACCATCAGGAAATATTTGCGCAAGATCGATGGAGTCTGACCCCCTCGATCTTGTAATTTGTTTTTATTTGATGCATCCCGCTATACGGAACATTATTGGCACACCACGGCTAACCGGAGCGTACAAAAGTTGGACACGTTAATTAGATGATGCTTAACAATACCCCTACTCGATACTCAGGTGTACCTTCGTCCAATACCTCACATCGCTGAGTTGAGTAAAATCACATGGCTCATGCACGCGTGTTTTTGTTGTGTGGGGCTAGGACACCGGAAAATAACCTACAAGCTGATATCTATAATGAGCAAAAAGAAACAGCCGCGCAGTACCATAGACCACGAGAATATCGCTAGGGGACGGAAAAAATATTCGAGCGAGGGGCCGAATTTTTAGTATTAGGATTAACGGGTAGAACCGGAAGCGGATGCTCTACTGTTGCTGACGAATTGCTGTGCAAATCATCATTTCGGGAATTACAGTGGCGAGTTCCACCTAATCCCCCAGCTACCCACGAAGACCGAAAGGATAGAATTGTTGAACATTGGTTGAAAGAACGGTGGGTGAAATTTCGGAAGATTTAAGTGAGCCAGGTCATCCTAAGTTTTGCCCTGGAGGCGGGTCCGGATGCGGTTATGGCAGACATAAGCGCCGTTCCTCCTAAATTAGGCATTAGACTAAAAGAAGCACATCGCACAGCTTTAACGAGTTTGGAAACCCTTTCGAATCTTTCCATCGCCTCAGGTGCCTCGATAATTGAAGCGGACAACTTTTATTTTAATACTCTTCCAAACTTAGCCACAGAGCTCAAAGATTTTCTTTCCTTAAACCTTTATACAGGCCTGTTCCAGCAATTAGGAGATAACGTACGAAGAATCAGGTTCGCCGTTAAAAAAGAGATAGATGCCGAAAATTTATTTGCAATCCCAAGGCGCATAGAAAAACTAATAGAGTTAGCCCGGCGCTTTAACGAACTTACATCGATCAGATCCCACTACTTCGTTATTGACGCAATCCGCCATCCCTATGAAATCCCACTATCTGAGGGAAAAAATTAACCGGCTCTTCATTATCGCCGTAACCACAGATGAAGAATCTAGGGAGCATCGGCTTTTGCATCAAGCCGGACTTAAAAGCAGCGAAATAAAAGCGCTGGATGATAAGGAATATCCAAAGAACAATTGCAACCTGACTGGTTACGATCAATTTGTGTCGCAAAACATTCAGGACTGTATCAGTGCCGCAGACATCTTCATTTCCAATATTGGACGCGGGCCAGAACTAACGGATCTGCACGACCTGACTCGTAACCTATGCCGCTATATCGCTCTTGCCCAACATCCAGGTCTCGTCACCCCCACATCGGAGGAACGTTGTATGCAAGCCGCCTTTGCTGCGCGGTTAAACTCTGGATGCATCTCTCGGCAGGTCGGAGCTGTGGTAACTGATGAGACGTTTTCTATTAAGGCAGTAGGGTGGAACGACGTGCCACGAGGACAAGTTCCCTGTTTACTACGCTACTCGCACGATCTCTATACAAAACAAAAAGACTACAAGGCATTTAGCAAATTCGAATTAACTGATAACGATTTTAAAGCGAAAGGACTAAGTGGAATTCCGGCGGTAGCATCAAAGCGCGAAGAGATCGGTGGTCGACATATAACTTATTGCTTTAAATCCGTCTATAACGAACTGGTAGGGGAAAAGAATCAAGTCCACACCCGATCGCTCCATGCGGAGGAGAACGCATTTTTGCAGATTTCAAAATATGGCGGGCAAGGTATCTCCTCGGGATTCCTCTTCTCCACCGCCAGCCCTTGCGAACTATGTGCAAAAAAAGCTTATCAGCTAGGAATTAGACGCGTCTATTATGTTGATCCTTATCCCGGAATTTCCGCCTCGCACATCTTTGGAGCGGGCGAAAACCCCCCTGATGTAATCTTGTTTTCGGGAGTAATTGGTCGAACTTACCATCAACTCTACCAACCCATAATGCCCTATAAGGATGAAATGGCGACGCTATTGCTTATACAACAACAGCCTCTGCCTAACATATAACATTTGTTGAGTACCCAACAAGGGTTACTCGGTTGACAAGTGAACTTAGCATAGCAGAGGGAATACTGCGATGCGTCGAAGGGACGAGATGGGCCTAGCGATATCACAGCTCCTGCTAATGTAGCACCGAGTATTGCACCAATTCGGTTAAAAACGGCGCGGCACTCTCGCCGGAGCACAATCAATGCCTTTAGCGCCGCTTCTGCCGAGAAGTGATCTAGTGGCACTAAGCAAAGAATATCAAGCATACCGTGCTGCGTAAGGCGATTTCCCGTTGGTTTGAGTTGTGATAGCCGATAACAAAATAACAAAGGAAAAATGGTGATTATGAATACCCCATTGAGCAAGCTTTCAACAGCATTGGAAGCTTTCAGGGAATTTACAGGCGATGGGGATGTACAAGTACAAACTATCCAAATCTTCCTAAAAATAGTACTGGCCGGTGACGCAACCGCGAACTTTGACGATATCTCAAGGGTTACAGGAGTGAGTCAGGCTGCGGTATCAAGGAATATTAAAAAGATGGCAAAAGGACCACGGCAATCAGCGGGATATGGTTTGCTGATAGTAGAGCTTGACCCCTATGACTCCCGACGGCGAGTCATTACGCTGAGTCCAAGAGGGAAAGAGCTGGTAGCTTTTGTTGAATCACGAATGTAAGCTGAGCTGTGCTATAGACAAAATCAGATGACCGGAATATGGATCTAATCGCCTAAAGCGTTACATCGCTTGTGTTTAACCTGCGTAACGCAGAACCTGAAAAGGTGGATCTGCCCTGACTGAATTTTGTTTTGCATTGGCAGCGTATGGGAACTGTTGTCCAGTAAGATCGGGGTGCCGGTTCGGGTTCGCCTCCTCACTTCAAAGCCCCGTTAAGGCCCATCTGATCGGCGCGAGGACTAAGCGAAAGTGCCGTATGCGCCCACAAAGAAAAAAGCTTACGGTTTTAACCGTAAGCCTTTGTTTTAATGGTGGGTCTGGCTGGACTCGAACCAGCGACCAAGGGATTATGAGTCCCCTGCTCTAACCAACTGAGCTACAGACCCTATTCAGACACTAAAAATGGAAAGCAATACCGGAAACCGTCAGCCTTCGGTATCCAGGAAACTTCGCAGGCGCTCGGAACGCGAAGGATGGCGCAGTTTTCGCAATGCCTTCGCCTCGATCTGACGAATGCGCTCACGGGTCACGTCGAACTGTTTACCGACTTCCTCCAGCGTGTGGTCGGTATTCATTTCGATTCCGAAACGCATGCGCAGCACTTTCGCTTCACGCGGCGTTAACGAATCCAGTATATCTTTCGTAACATCGCGCAGGCTGGCGTATACCGCGGCGTCTGACGGCGCCATGGTGGCGGAATCCTCGATGAAATCGCCGAGATGGGAATCTTCATCGTCCCCAATGGGCGTCTCCATGGAGATCGGCTCTTTGGATATTTTGAGGATCTTGCGTATTTTCTCTTCCGGCATTTCCATTTTCTGCGCCAGCAGAGCGGGTTCCGGCTCCTGCCCCGTTTCCTGCAGAATCTGGCGCGAGATGCGGTTCATCTTGTTGATGGTTTCGATCATGTGCACCGGAATACGAATGGTGCGGGCCTGATCGGCGATGGAGCGGGTGATGGCCTGACGAATCCACCAGGTAGCGTAAGTGGAAAATTTGTATCCGCGCCGGTATTCGAATTTATCCACCGCTTTCATGAGCCCGATGTTGCCTTCCTGAATCAGATCAAGAAACTGCAATCCCCGGTTGGTGTATTTTTTGGCGATGGAAATCACCAGCCGCAAATTCGCTTCGGTCATTTCGCGTTTTGCCCGGCGCGCCTTGGCTTCGCCGGTAGACATCCGGCGGTTGATTTCCTTGAGGTCTTTCAAGGGAATGCCAACCTGCTTTTGCAGGGTCAGCAGGTTTTGCTGCTGCTCCACGATATCCGGCCGAAAACGTTCCAGTGTCTGGCTATAAGGCTTTCCAAGCGCGACTTCCGCCGCCACCCATTCGAGGTTGCTTTCGTTCCCCGGAAAGGCTTTTATAAAGTGACCACGCGGCATTCCCGCCTTGGTCACGCACAATTCCATGATTTTCCGCTCATAGCCCCGCATTTCATCCACCAGCCCACGCTGGGTATCGCATAGCCTTTCGACCATTTTCGCAGAGAAACGGATAGCCATGAGTTCGGCTGAAATCTGTTCCTGGATGTCTTTATATGCCTTGTTACCTGTTCCCTTCTTTTCCAGCGCTTTCTGCATTTCGCCATATGCCTGCTGGATCACTCGCGAAACGTTCCAGCGCGTCATTTTTCAATTTAAGCAAATTGGCATTGGCTATCGCAACAATGTCTTCGTCTTCGGCGCTTTCTTCGCTCAAGTTCCTGCTCCAGCGATTCATCGGAGATTTCTTCGCCAAGCATTTCCTCGGTATTGGGATCCAGCAATCCGTCGACCAGCTCATCGATGCGCATCTCATCCTTCGCCACCTTGTCGGCCAGGTCGAGAATTCCCGCTATGGTCGTCGGGCAGGCGGAGATCGCCTGGATCATATGCTTCAATCCGTCCTCGATACGCTTTGCGATTTCGATTTCGCTCTCGCGCGTGAGCAATTCCACTGAACCCATTTCACGCATATACATGCGCACCGGATCCGTAGTACGTCCAAATTCCGAATCAACGGTGGAAAGCGCCGCTTCAGCTTCCTCCACCACGTCCTCATCGGCCACCGTAGGCGCGGTCTCGGACATCAGCAGCGTTTCGGCGTCGGGCGCCTCGTCGTAAACCGAGATGCCGACGTCATTGATCATGCTGATGATGTTTTCTATCTGCTCGGCATCGAGCATGTCATCGGGCAGATGATCGTTGATCTCGGCATAAGTCAGGTAGCCGCGCTCCTTGCCCTGCACAATCAAGCTCTTGAGACGCATCCGCCGCGCCTCAAGGTCTTGCGGCGCAAGGGAAGATTTCTCGGCGTCCTTTGCCTGGGCAGGTTTACCTTCCTTTACCGCCTTGACCTTTGCTATCTTGGCGGTAAGCAGGCCCGGTTCCTTGACCGCCATCACAGCCTTTGCGATTTCGGCAACGTGTGCCGGGGCCTTGGCGGGTGACTTCGTAGCTGCCGTAACGTTATCTTCCAACGTTTCCACAGCCGTATTTACCTGCGCTTTCGCCCTTGTTTCTTTTGCCTGTCCTCTTGACGACTTCTTCATATCGCTCGCGTCCTTTTTCGCTGACATCCGAACTTGCTGACCGCGCCATCCGCGGCCGCAACCGGTGAAATGCCAGTCTCTAATTTCACCGCTTTCACTGCCGCTTCGACTTGTATTTTTGGTTTTATCATGTCTCTTCCAGAGTATCGCCGGTTGAAATTAAAAAGCTGACTATTATATCAAAATCCCGTTACACTGTCCGGGCATCCCTTCAAGAAACCGCCATTCGCTGCAGTTCCTGTTTTTCCTCTGGGGTTAGGGTGCTGAGGGACTTGCTGTGTAACTTCGCCATTCGTTGTTTACGTCTCATTTCACGCAGACGCGCCATCGCCCCGGCAAATTCCGCTTCCACATCTATTCCGCTATCCCACGCAAGAGTCTGGCTTTCTGCCTTTTCCAGAAGCATACGATGGGGACTATCATGAAAATATGCGGTAGCCGAAGGTATTGCCGTGTTTCCTCCAATATGGGGGTGAGTATCGATAAATTCAACCAGTGCCGCCAGCGCTGCTACTTCTTCATCATATTCCTGGTCCTGCGTGAGCAATTCCCTGTCCAGCTTCCCGATATAAGCGGAATCGTACAGCAACACCTGCAGCAACCAGCGATAAGGTGAGGCGGGCCGTGGCCGTGGCGCCCTTTCGCGCGAAACAGAGGCCGAAGCACGCCTGATCTTCAATAAATCTTCCAACTCGCGCTGGCTGAGCCCGCTGATCTCCGCCAATCTTTTTAACAGCATCAATGCAAGCCCGGGCGCAATAACTTTCGCAAGCAGCGGCTTTGCATCCTGCACCAGTTTAGCGCGCCCCTCGCTGGTTTGGAGGTCAACACGCGCAGACAGTTCCCGAAAAAGAAAAACGGATAGGGGTACTGTTTGCTTCAGCAATTCCTCAAAGGCCTCTTTCCCGAATTTGCGGACGTAGCTGTCCGGGTCTTCACCCTCGGGCAGGAAGAGGAAACTGATGCTCTTGCCATCCCCAAGTTGGGCAAGGCTATCCTCCAGTGCGCGCCATGCCGCTTTTCTGCCGGCATTGTCGCCGTCGAAACAAAACACCACATCATCGGTCTGACGCAGAAGTTTCTGGACATGATAAGGTGTTGTGGCGGTACCCAGCGCAGCCACGGCGTATTCAATGCCATGCTGGAAAAGCGCCACCACGTCCATATATCCCTCAACCACGATAACGCGCCCAGCCTCGCGAATTGCTCTGCGCGCAGCGAAAAGATTGTAGAGTTCGCGACCCTTCTGGAACAGAGGCGTTTCCGGCGAGTTGAGATATTTGGGCTCGCCTTGCGCCAGGATGCGCCCGCCAAAACCCACAATAGTTCCTTTAAGGTTAAGAATGGGAAACATGATGCGGTCACGGAACCGGTCGTAGCAGTTGCCGTCAGCATTCTCGATTGCCAGTCCGGACTCCACCAGCAGGTTTTTCTGTACTTTCGCTCCGTGGCCGGGAAAGGCGGCGTCCAGGTTTTGCCACCCGGCCGGGGCATAGCCAATGCCGAAATGGGCAGCGGTCTTGCCTGTTAAACCACGCTGCCGCAGATAGGCAATGGCGCTTTTCGAATGCCTGAGCTGCTCCCGGTAAAATCGGGCGGCAACATCCATTACTTCAAGCAAATCTCTGGAAGAACCTTCTTTTCCCTGCGGCGTGTTCTGCGCGAGCCCGGATTTTGACCCCACTCCTCGCTGCTCCGGAGGCAAGACTCCGCCTGCTGCGCTGGGACCTGAAGCCCCGACCCGAGCCGCCAGATCATTCACCGCCTCGACAAAACTCATGCCGTTGTATTCCATTGCAAACCGATGGCGCTGCCGTGCGCACTACAACCAAAACAGTGATAAAACTGCTTGGTAGGGCTTACGGTGAACGAAGGTGTCTTTTCGCTGTGAAACGGACAACATGCGGTGTAATTTGCGCCGGCTTTCTTGAGCGGCACGTCGCGCTCGATGACGTCAACGATATCCACGCGACTGAGCAGTTCCTGAATGAATGACTGTGAAATCATTTATAGCGGATCAGGCAATAGTATTCGGCTGGAGCGCAAACAGAAAAATTGCAGCTACTGAAAGAAACATGCTTCCATCCATTCCGTACCCGCATTTTTGTAACTGAGCGTGCTGCAATCACCCAAAGGAAGCCCGTCGGTTGTGAGCTTATAGCGATCAGGTGGCGAGTTTCGCTCTGACCAGAGCGGATACCTTGCCCATGTCCGCGCGTCCGGCAAGCTCGGGCTTGAGCACACGCCATAACTCGCCCCATGTCCTGCTGTCCTTTCGCCCCAACAGCGGAAATCGCTTTGCCTATAACGCCCTCAACTTCCGTATCGCTTAATGCTTCAGGCATGTAAGCTTGCAGGACGCTTACTTCGTACTTCTCCGCATCGGCCAAATCATCCCGATGAGCAGCCTCATATTGGGCAATGGAGTCTTTGCGCTGTTTGAGCATTTTCTCGATGACAGCAATGACTGCGACATCATCCAACTCAATACGCTCATCTATCTCTCGCTGCTTGATCGCCGCCCGCAACAGCCGGATTGCGTCGCGGCGCTTCGTATCGCCCGCGCGCATCGCGGCCTTCATGTCTTCGGTGATTTGTTGCTTCAGGTTCACGGTGAACGAAACCAAGCCGGACCTTTTAAGAAGGATTAGCTGTTGTTGTTTGACTGACTCTGACTAATAAAGTTTCGGTGGAAGCAATTGGCTGCGCAGGCGCTTGTAAGTACGTTTAACCGCTGCAGCCAGCTTGCGCTTGCGTTCAGCAGTCGGTTTTTCGTAAAATTCCCTGGCGCGCAACTCGGTGAGCAAACCGGTTTTTTCAATGGTACGCTTGAAGCGTCGCATGGCGACTTCAAATGGCTCGTTTTCCTTGACTTTAATAGTTGTCATGAAGATGCAGTTCCTCTCTAAAAGTTAAAATGGCTGAATAACCAGTCAGGTGTGCTACAGTTACCTGTACTACGCTACGGTGCTGGCTGGCTGAAGTCTAAATATAGACAACTTATTATTATATAACAAGTACCCCATCCTGTTGTAAAAGTCATTTCTCCCCTGCTCACTTGCTCGTACTCGGCATTGAAACTTCGTGCGATGAAACCGGCGTTGCGCTTTATCACACAGAGCAAGGCCTGTTAAGCCACGCGCTTCATTCCCAAACCCAAATGCATGGAGAATATGGCGGCGTGGTGCCGGAACTTGCGTCCCGCGACCATATCCGGCGGGTACTGCCCCTCATCAGGCAAACCTTCAGCGCAGCCGGACTCCGACTGCACGACCTCGACGCCATCGCGTATACGCAAGGACCAGGGTTGGCCGGAGCACTGCTGGTGGGCGCCAGTATTGCCTCCGCTCTTGGCTTCGCGCTGGAAATTCCGGTTCTGGGCGTTCATCATCTTGAAGGGCATCTTCTGTCTCCGCTGTTATCCACCCCTGCACCGGTTTTCCCGTTCGTGGCGCTGCTGGTATCAGGCGGCCATACCCAATTGATGGAAGTGAACGGCCTCGGGCAATACAAGTTACTGGGTGAAACCGTGGATGATGCGGCAGGAGAAGCCTTTGACAAGACGGCAAAGCTGCTGGGCCTGGGCTATCCGGGCGGCCCGGCGCTATCAAGACTTGCCGACGAATTCTGCATGTCAGGCAAGCCGAGGCGGTTCGAACTTCCGCGCCCCATGCTCCACAGCGGTAATTTCAATTTCAGCTTCAGTGGCCTGAAGACAGCAGTGCTGACACTGGTCAATAAACACGAAATGACGCAGCAAACCCGAGGCGCCATTGCCCTTGCGTTTCAGGAGGCCGTAGTCGACGTGCTGACGGAGAAATCGCTGGCGGCGCTCGCAAAGACCGGCCTTACTCAACTGGTAGTAGCAGGCGGAGTGGGCGCGAACCGCCAACTGCGCGCCAATCTTAGCCTTAGAGCGGAAAAAATGGGCGCTACCGTTTTTTATCCTGAGCTCGAATTTTGCACGGACAACGGCGCCATGATCGCATTCGCGGGAGCGATGCGCCTGCAGTCGTTGGAAAACCTGGGTCAAAACCTGGATAAAACGTTTACGGTAAGGGCCCGGTGGGACCTGGAAATGCAGGAGATGGCAGTGGATTCATGAGGCGCCACGCTTGCCGATGCGCGGCTCGTTACCCGCAATCAGACCTGCAATATTTGACTTATGCCGCCAGATGAGCAGTGAGGACATGACAAAAACAGCAAAAGTACGGGCATCGAAACCGAGAAAGAATACTGCGTAAACGGGCGCAAACCCGGCTGCCGCCAAAGCGGCCAACGATGAGAAACGCCACACCGCCGCGACCGTAATCCAGATTGCGACTGCAAGCAACCCCATCCATGGATTAAAAGCAAGCAATACACCGAGTGCGGTAGCAACCCCCTTTCCGCCTTGGAACCGTAAAAATACCGGGAACAGATGGCCCAGAAATACCGCCAGCGCCACTGCGGCAATCGCGCCGCTACCCCACTGCAATACAGGGGCAAAATGTTGCGCCAGTTCCACTGCCAGCCAGCCTTTACCGGCGTCTCCCAGAAGGGTAAAAACGGCTGCCGCCTTCTTCCCGCTGCGCAGCACATTGGTCGCCCCCGGATTCCTCGATCCATAGGTGCGTGGGTCGGGCAAATGGAAGAACCAGCTCGCCAGCACACCGAAGGAAATGGAGCCCAGTAAATAGGCCAGCAGGATGAAAACCGCCAGCGTCATGTCATTAGCGCCATCTTTGCAAATAGAATAGAATCCCTCTGCTGATTCTACGTGAAAAACAGCCTCGACAACGCATTCCGGATGGGCTTCAATTCCTCATTGCATATGGACATCATCTTCCTGCAAGAACTCAAGATCAAGACGCTGGTGGGAATCTACCCGTGGGAACTCAATGCCCCACAAACCATTCAGTTGGATCTGGAAATCGCGCTGCCGACAAGCCTGGCGTGCCGGACAGATAATTTTGAGGATGCTCTGGATTATTCCCTTATCGTGCAGCGTATCAACGACACGCTTTCCCAGAAACATTTCTCCCTGCTTGAAGCTTTAGCCGAGCATATCGCTCAAATTATCCTGACAGAATTCAAATCGCCTTGGATCAAGGTCAGCGTGGCCAAACTCAACGCGATACGCGGCGTGAAAAAAGTGGGGGTGTGCATCGAACGGAAACCAATATCGGCGTAACGTGCGGAAGCAGCCAGAACGCCCGCCAGCCGTAAGTGAATACCTGGAGCGGAAATGACAGTACCCGCCCCTGCCGGCCGGGGAAGGACAGGTTGCTCTGTCGTCAAAGCGAATTCCAATGGCAAGCTTGCTTGGAGAACGCGGCAATTGGAATCCCGTTCGTTCTCGCGGATCGCCCGGCTGTTAGTCAAGCGATAAGTGCCGCCTCAATTTCAGTAAAGGTCTTGGCGACTTCCATGGATTGAATTGTCACGCCAAGCTGCTTCTCGATCTGCGTCAATGAAAAAATGCCGCACACCACTGGCTTGCCGTCGACGTCATGCTCTATCACCAGCGTGTGTTGGCGTCCCGCGTCCAGCAGGGTAGCAATAACATTCCCTACATGAGCATGCTGAATTTGCTCGATAGGAATGGCTTCCAACCGGTCGAGAGGGGTCATGATGTCGGAGACCAGAATCTCATTATGCTTTACGCACCGCTCTTGAATGAAACGCAGCGGCTTTTCACCGAGAATATCGCTTGCGGTGATAAAGCCACAGAGGAGCTTATCCCGATCGAGCACAAACAAGGAACGCACCCCACGCTGCATCATATATGCATTCGCTGATTCCATAGTCTTATGCGGCTCGATTACAGCGGCATTGATGAGCCGCAGGTCGGTCATCACATCAAGTGCGGGCGATGTGAGAATTACAGGGGTAGGTGAAGCGGGGCTGATTACCCGCACGGCGCCTGCGAGGCGCTGTGCGGGAAGGAGGTGATAGTCTGGCATTGCATTAATCCTCCAGCGTTTACGGAATACACTCGAATCAAACGTGAATCAAGCATTCCTGCTTTAGACTCTACGCCGCGGCGAACGAAGGGTCAATAAGCCGTTAGCTTCGATGAATTTTTTCTGCTCATAGGCAGGAGTGGCAGATAGCCAATTTCGAGTGCAGCCTGATACCGTTGTAGAAGTTCACGATGTAACCGGTAATACGTTGAGCTTCGCACGAGGAGAATATCACCGAAAATTTTATTTTAAATAATACGATTTATTGAGATGGATTCATAATGCTGCTATCAATAAGAAAAATATATGAATTACAACTGATCACCAAAGGAGCAATGTCATGGAAACCAACCCGGTTGGCTGGTTTGAAATTTATGTGCAGGACATGGAACGCGCCAAAGCTTTCTACGAGACTGTCTTGGGAGGTAAGCTTGAGCAGATACCAAGCCCGGATTTGGAAATGTGGGCCTTCCCGATGTCGGAAGAAGGCTATGGAGCGGCAGGTGCGCTGGCAAAAATGGAGGGTTGTTCTTCCGGTGGGGGAGGCACCCTGGTTTACTTCAAATGTGAAGACTGCGCAGTGGAAGCCGCTCGCGCCGCCGAACACGGGGGACGCGTCTTCAAGGAAAAAATGTCCATTGGAAAATATGGCTTTATCGCCTTGGTGTTCGATACCGAGGGCAACATGATTGGATTGCATTCGATGCATTAGGGGCAGCTTTACGGTCACTTTCGGCTGCGGAAGAGAGGCGAATATTCAGCCATGCGTAGTCTGCATTCTCTCCTTGAATGCAGCGACATCGAAAAACTTAATGGATGCAATAGCTGTGACGTAACTAATGCGACATACAGAATATTGACTGACCCCTTTGAACCGCCGTTATGTGGGGAAGCGAACAGAGGCTCCCCCTAAAACTGTAGGATATTATTTCCTGATTTTTTGGAGGGGTATATGAAAAAACTATCTCGAAATATGTCCGATCTTAATCCTGCCGAGTTCGATAACTGGATTGAACCCACGATGGTAAAAACGTTCAAGCACACGAAATTGGGTAAAAACAAGCTTTGGGGCGATACCGAGAATAGCCGGAATCGAAACAAGAAAAAGCGGGAGGAAAGAATTTATTCCTGAGAAACTTTAAAAAATTGCGTGGATTGAAGCGCATCAAAGCCACAAGCTTACTCTGGGTTTGATTGTAGTAGCTCCGGGCTATAACCTGTCCCCTGCTCCATCGATTTCGTCATTCAAGCGCCGCAACACTGATATCGGGTCGCTCGCCTGCGTGATGGGCCTCCCAATGACCAGATAATCCGCGCCATTCTGGATCGCCTGACGTGGAGTCGATATGCGCTTCTGCTCGTCGAGGGAAGCGTCAGTCGGGCGTATTCCCGGCGTAACCAGGCAGAAACTCTGGCCCATCATTTTCCTCAGTTCCGCAGCTTCGCGAGGGGAACATACCACTCCATCCAGACCGCAATCATGCGTCAGCAGCGCCAGTCGCTGCACGACATCCTGCGGGTCGCTGTTCAGGCCGATCTCATCCAGATCGCTGCGTTCCATGCTGGTGAGCAGAGTAACGGCGATCAGTTTAGTCGAACCAGGCGGCACCGCCTCTCGGGCTGCGCTATAGCATTCTTCTTCCACCGAGCGCGTGGACGTTCATCATCCATACACCCAATGCTGCGGCGGCCTTGCATGCATTGGCCACAGTGCTGGGGATATCATGAAACTTCAAATCGAGGAAAACTTCAAAACCTTTCCCCATCAATTTCTCTACCAACTGAGGGCCGGCGGCGGTAAAAAGCTCCTTTCCGACCTTAACCCTGCACCACTGCTGGGTCAAGCTTTGCCGTAAGACTTAGCGCCTGTTCCGCGTCGGGAAAATCCAATGCGACGATAATGCGAGGATCGCTCATAGGGTCAGTCCGGTTTTTTTCATAAATTTCGGTGGAAGACGTCAGCCAGATCCAGATCTACCCATGCTCATCCGATATCTTGTATCTCTTCCTGTATGTGTTGATTTCCCGCTTTTGCCTGAATATCTTGCCCAGGCAGGACCCAACGCCGATCGCCACGCCGAGAGCGAAACACAATAATATTATCAATACCAGCGGCGCATTCCATTCGTAGCCGAAATAATAATGCAGGGTTACTGTTTCGATATTTCTGACGGTAAAACCAAGTAGCAACAGAAACAGCAGGATGCGCAAGAACCATATCAGGTAACGCATGATTCCCTTCCTAAACGAACCGAACATTCGTTAAACAGCGTCATCCAGGGAAGCATGGCTGATTCTCCTACATAGGGTTGAACCTAAATCCGGCAGTTGACCGCTTATTTTTCAATTTAGCGTTGTGATCCACAAGGGCTTTTTGTATCACTTAGCCTTCACCTTTTTGGTGAGTTCGCTACGTGGCGGATTGAACAGTTTTTGCGGCACATGTCTGCGTTGCAACTCCTTGGAATGGAATGACCATTCCGCGTTGTTGCGCCTTGCCCTGCACCCCAAAAACCGCACACTCCTCCCCGTCCAACTACCGGATTTAGGTTGAATTCGCTTTAGCCGCCAGCATAAAAAAGCGGCAGGATCCGGAGATCCTGCCGCCATTATACCCTGCCTATCTATCACGAATTTTCAGTCTTTCTGATCGACTCGCTCTCGCATTTCTTTCCCTGCCTTGAAATGAGGAACATACTTTTCCGGCACCTGAACCTTCTCTCCAGATTTCGGATTACGCCCTGTACGCGGCGGCCGGTAGTTCAGATCAAAGCTGCCGAATCCACGAATTTCAATGCGCTGTCCCTGTGACAAACTCTTGGCCATGGCATCAAGGATAACCTTGACTGCAAGCTCCGCATCCTTTGCTCCCAACTGCGGATAGCGCGCTGCAAGCCTTGAGATCAGTTCAGACTTCGTCATGTCGCCCTTATTGTTCAGTATTCTTGACATCCATCTTGGCTTTGAGCAGCGCTCCCAGACTGGTGGTTCCCGCACTGGCAGAACTATCGACCGCAACCTTTTGAATGGCGCTGGATTCCTCAGCCATATCCTTGGCCTTGATGGAAAGGTTAATGCTCCGGTTCTTGCGATCAACGTTAATGATCATTGCCTCAACCGCATCGCCTTCCTTCAGGTGGGAGCGAATGTCCTCAACCCTGTCGCGCGACACTTCGGATGCGCGCAGATAACCTTCCACATCATTCTCCAGTGCGATTACCGCACCTTTGGCGTCTATCGACTTGACCGTGCCTTTGACGATGCTGTTCTTGTCGTTTACCGAGACAAAGCTGTTGAACGGATCACCTTCCAACTGCTTGATGCCCAGTGAAATGCGTTCACGCTCGACATCAATGGACAACACGACCGCCTCGACCTCGTCACCTTTCTTGTAATTACGTACCGCTTCTTCGCCCGGTTGATTCCAGGAAAGATCGGATAGATGCACCAGACCGTCTATGCCGCCCTGCAGACCGATGAAAACGCCGAAGTCGGTGATGGATTTGATTTGTCCGCGTACCTTGTCACCCTTTTGATGATTCATGGCAAAGTCTTCCCACGGATTAACCTTGCATTGCTTCATGCCGAGGGAAATACGCCGCCGCTCTTCATCGATTTCCAGAATCATCACTTCCACTTCGTCGCCCAACTGCACGACCTTGGAGGGGTACACGTTCTTGTTGGTCCAATCCATTTCAGACACATGGACAAGCCCTTCAATGCCCTGTTCGATCTCGACAAATGCGCCGTAATCGGTCAGATTGCTGACTTTGCCGAATAGACGGGTATGTGGCGGATAACGCCGGGAGAGTCCCACCCACGGGTCTTCGCTCAATTGCTTCATGCCCAGCGATACGCGATTCTTCTCCTGGTCGAACTTGAGTACTTTAGCCGTCACTTCGTCGCCAACGCTGATGACTTCGGAAGGATGTTTCACTCGTCCGCCATGCGAGATCGGTGATATGCAACAGGCCGTCTATACCGCCCAGGTCCACGAACGCGCCGTAATCGGTGATGTTCTTGACAATACCCTTTACCACGGCGCCTTCTGTCAGATTTGCAAGCAAAGTCTGGCGGTCCGCGCCCTGGCTTTCTTCCAGAACTGCGCGGCGGGATACAACCACATTGTTACGCTTGCGATCGAGTTTGATGACCTTGAATTCCATCTCCTTGTTTTCGTACGGAGTGGTGTCCTTGACCGGGCGGATGTCCACCAGCGAACCAGGCAAGAAAGCGCGAATGCCGTTAATCATGGCTGTGAGGCCGCCTTTCACCTTGCCGCTTACGATACCGGATACGATGGCGCCGCTTTCCATGGCAGCTTCCAGATCATGCCAGGCCGTAAGGCGCTTGGCTTTATCGCGTGACAAGCGGGTTTCGCCGTAGCCATCTTCAAGCGCTTCGATGGCGACGCTGACGAAATCGCCGGGCTTGACTTCGATTTCGCCTTTGTCATTCTTGAATTCTTCAACAGGGATGAAGCTCTCCGATTTGAGCCCGGCGTTTACAACGACGATGTTGTAATCAACCCGGACCACCTGCGCGGTGATGACTTCACCGACACGCATTTCCTGACGGGAAAGACTTTCTTCAAATAGCGCCGCAAAACTTTCGGAAGTATCTATAGCGGGGGAAGCGATATTCATTGTAAAAAACACCTGGTTTGAGATCCCATCGAAACAAATCCCGACGGGGTTAAGGGTTAATGGTAAACCGCCCTGATAAACCGCCTTCTTTCCACAGACACCTGGACAGAGGACGGAGGCGGAATGCGTATGCTACGGTTAATGCGCGAAACAACTATATTTCAACTTATGTATTACATTCCGAAGAAGCTGAATTCAGGCGCGCGCTTTTGCACGAGTTTCAGCATACTGCTGCAGTACGCTATCCACCGCTTGTGCGATGTTGAGCGAGGTCGTATCCAGTAAATTCGTATCTGCCCCCAATTGCAAAGGCGCCACGCTGCGATTACTGTCGCGCGCGTCGCGCTCCTGGATATCCTGCAAAAGGGTGGCAATATTAGCATCTATCCCTTTTTCCATCAACTGCTTATAACGCCGCTCAGCCCGCGCTTCAGCACTGGCGGTGAGAAATATTTTGAGGGCGGCTTCGGGAAAAACCACCGACCCCATATCCCGGCCGTCCGTCACCAGACCGGGAAGCTGGCGAAACGCTCGCTGCCGGGCCAGTAGCGCTGTCCTGACCGCCGGATAAGCCGCTATTCTGGAGGCCACATTACCGCAGGCTTCCGAGCGAATGGCATCGGCGACATCTTCACTCCCCAACCGGATTTCGGTCCCTTTAAAGACGACATCGAGCTCTGTAGCGACCTCGCTCAGCCTTTTTTCATCGCCCAGGCCGACTCCGGAGCGCATTGCCACCAGCGCCACCAATCTATAGAGCGCGCCGCTGTCGAGATAGTGAAAGCCAAGCTTTGCCGCCACCCGTTGGGCGACTGTACCCTTGCCGGAAGCAGAAGGGCCATCAATCGCAATAACCGGAATGTTATTACTATTCATAAAAAATCACCTTATAAATTTCACCCTGGGGATTCATGCCGGGTCAGGTGCGGACTATTGTCGAAAATTTTTCAAAATAATCAGGAAAAGTCTTCGTTACGCAGTCCGGCTCATTGATACGCACTGGCGCGCCGAATGACGCGAGCGAGAAACACATGGCGATCCGGTGATCGTCATACGTATCAATCACTGCGTTTGCAGCAAGGCCCTCCGCTGGCGGTGTGATACGCAGAAAATCGGCGCCCTCCTCCACGGCGGCGCCGAATTTGCGCAACTCATTCGCCATTGCCGCCAGACGGTCCGTTTCCTTCACCCGCCAGCTTGCAATATTCCTGAGCGTAGTGACGCCATCGGCAAATAACGCCGCTACTGCAAGCGTCATGGCGGCATCAGGGATATGGTTGCAGTCCAGATCAATTGCCCGAAGACGGCCGGACTCGGGCGCGCTTGCTTCCATCCAGTTATCGCCCGATCTGATATGCGCACCCATTTCTTTCAGCGCTTCGGCAAAACGGACATCTCCCTGAAGGCTGGTGCATCCTATGCCTTCCACTCGTACTGGACCAGTACCGATAGCACCGGCCGCCAGGAAATAGGAAGCGGAGGACGCGTCGCCCTCGACAAATACCTTGCCCGGACTGCGATAGCGCTGATCTGCCCGCAGGCGGAATCTGCGCCACTCCTCACGCTCCACCTGCACGCCGAAACGCGCCATCAACGCAAGAGTCAGTTCGATATAGGGCCGCGAAATCAGCTCACCCGTCACCGTTATCGCCATCGCTTCGGCAGCAGCCGGCGGAAACAAGGGCAGCACCATCAGCAAGCTGGTCAGAAATTGGCTGGATACGTCGCCTTTGACCGTTATCTCTTTTGCCCGGATCGAGGCGGGTTTGATCTGAAGCGGGGGGAACCCTTCCTTGCCGAGATAACTTATATCCGCACCCAGCTGTCGCAGTGCATCCACCAGGTCAGCAATGGGGCGCTCGTGCATGCGCGGCACACCCGACAATCGGTAGTGCCCCTGGGCCAGCGCCAGCACGGCAGTTAGCGGACGAAATACAGTGCCGGCATTGCCCAGGAACAGATCCGCTTCGCTAACCGGGAAACGCAGGGGAGACTGGCCACCCACACCCTGCACACGATAATGATCCTGATTGATCTGAACAATGGGGACACCCAAGGATCTCGAGCGCATCCAGCATTCGTTCCGTGTCATCGGAAACCAGCAGATCGCATATTTCGGTCGGGCCATCGGCCAGCGCCGCAAGCAGTAAAATGCGATTGGAAATACTCTTCGACCCAGGCAAACGCACCGTGCCCTGTGCAGCCCTGATTGCCGGGAGATCAATAAACTTCAGGCCGCGCCTTGCGGAAATCTTCATCGATAAATACTATTCCCCTTGAGGCTCTAAAGCTCTGATGCCCTTAGACTCTGAGCCTCGTAGACTCTGGCACATCGAATCCCCTTCTTTTCGCCCGGGAACGACGCCCTACTTAATTATTGTTCCTGTGGTACACCGATAACGCCCGCTATTATAATCCACTCTGAAAAGTTTCCCTGGTTTTCCCTTTTCGGCGGGCAAGGGATTTCCGCTTTGATTCCGTATACTTCTCATACCCGCGACCAGTTGGGCCGATAATCCATACCGAGGGAAGCAGAAAATGCCGCATTGGTTCAACGATAATTCCCAGTCTATCGGGCGTACTCCCCTGGTCCGGCTCAACCGCGTCACAGACGGCGCGCCCGCAACGGTGCTGGCAAAGATAGAGGGGCGCAACCCGGCCTATTCTGTAAAATGCCGTATTGGCGCGGCAATGATCGAAGACGCAGAGTCCCGTGGATTGCTCCAGGCCGGAAAAGAACTGGTTGAGCCGACCAGCGGCAACACGGGTATTGCACTGGCGTCCATGGCCGCCGCCCGGGGCATACCGTTGACCTTGACCATGCCGGACACCATGGGATTGGAACGGCGTAAATTGCTTGCTGCCTTTGGCGCAAAACTGGCCCTGACGGAAGGTGCGCACGGGATGAAAGGTGCGGTAGCGAAAGCCGAGGAAATAGCCGCTTCTGATCCTGACCGGTATATCTTGCTTCAGCAATTTTCCAATCCCGCCAACCCGGCCGTTCATGAGCGAACCACCGGCCCGGAAATCTGGGACGATACCGATGGCGCCATTGATATTTTTGTTTCCGGCGTGGGGACAGGCGGTACCATAACCGGCGTTTCGCGATATATTAAAACGACGATGGGAAAAGCGATCGTGTCAGTTGCTGTCGAACCCGCCGCCAGTCCTGTCCTCACCCAACAACGGGAGGGTCAATCGCTGAAACCCGGACCGCACAAGATACCAGGAATCGGAGCCGGTTTCGTTCCGGAAAATTTAGACCTGTCCCTGGTGGACGATATCGAGCAGGTCAGCAATGAAGAGGCCCTGCGCTGCGCGCGCAGGCTTGCGCGCGAAGAAGGCATTATCTCCGGAGTTTCGTGCGGAGCCGCTGTGGCGGTGGCGGTACGTTACGCCAAACGTCCGGAAAATGCCGGCAAAACGATTGTTGTCATTCTGCCGGATTCGGGAGAACGTTACCTGAGCTCCATCCTCTTCGAGGATGTGTTCGATACTCTGGAACTGGTACGATGACAGAATTAAAACAGTGGGGCGCCCGCCATTGAAAGCAACAGGCCAGGAAATCGATGCGGTTGTTGCGGAGTTACGTGCCTTGCGCGTGAAATCGCTGGAAAACCGGCAGAGGCGCGACAGACCGCCCAAGCTCCCATCGCGCAAGGTATTGGTCACTATCGCCGATGGATTGAGCGCTGTGTTGTTCCCGAACCGTCTGGGTTTACCAGAGCTCACCAGCGAGAGTGTCGACTATTATGTCGGGCATACGCTGGATGTGACGCTTCGCGAACTATTGGTGCAAGTGCGCCGCGAACTGCGTTTTACGTCGGGTGTGGACGCACCCGGCAACGCGGATCAGGAACAGGCAACCGCCATTACCAAGGCATTTGCAAAACGGTTGCCACACATACGCACTTTGCTGGAAAGCGACATTCAGGCGGCTTACGAGGGAGACCCGGCCGCCCGAAGCATCGACGAAGTACTGGTCTGTTATCCCGGAATCACCGCCATCACCCATTATCGGCTCGCGCATGAACTGCATTGTCTGGGCGCGCCGTTGATTGCGCGCATGATTTCCGAAATTGCCCATTCCGCCACCGGTATCGAGATCCATCCGGGGGCAAAGATCGGCGGCAGTTTTTTTATAGACCACGGCACTGGCGTAGTTATAGGCGAAACCGCTATCATAGGCCAGCATGTACGCCTGTATCAGGCCGTTACCCTTGGGGCGAAGCGTTTCCCGGTGGATGAGCATGGCTCATTGGTAAAAGGGAATATACGCCATCCTATTGTCGAGGATGATGTCGTCATTTACGCCGGCGCCACCATCCTTGGGCGCATTACCATTGGCCGCGGCTCGACCATCGGTGGCAACGTCTGGCTCACGCGCAGCGTTGCTCCGGGCAGCGTTATCTCTCAAGCCCAGATACGCAATGAAGTATTTGACGGCGGCGCCGGAATTTAATTTAGGTCAATATCCATATCGTGATGCAGGTATTTGATGGGGCGCCAGATGTGCCTGAAACGGCCAAGGCCGGGCTATTGCCTGGCCAGTGGCGTCTGTGTTGCCGTGGCTGCAAGGGCTGCCACGGATAACGGCATTCTGTCGGGCCTCAACCGTTGAACATTCGATTCACCTCGCGCATTTACCTGGGTTGACGCTTGGACAAGCAATACTTAGACTGTGCGGAAAATATAAAAAAAATGCGACGCTTCAAGTGGAACAGCAACAATACCGGACATTATGTACGCGAAATGCATCAAGTGCGGGAGTGAAAAAGCGCACGGTTCTCGTGTGCGGCCTGGTGAGCGAACCATTTCCATGCTGTTCCTCCGGCCAATCCGTTGCCGTGAATGCAAAGAACGCTTTTGGGTACAGAATCCGAATGCCTACCTTGCGTTAGGCGGAGCCCTGACTCTCACTGCGCTATTTGTCGTAATGGTCTGGCTGGTTATAGAACAGAACATGGCTGATCAATATGTCGCGCCGGCATCGAATACCGAACCAGAAAAACCAGCCGTTGCCGATGCGGGCACATCATCGCAAAGTCAGGGATACGTGGATACGGCGATAACCGGCGTCAAGCCTTCTAATGGGAAACAACCAGCGCCCGGCAGGAAGTCTGAAGTTCAGCCAACTCAAAGTGCTAAGGACGATCATCACTTTGCGGTGCGGTTGTATCAAGAGAGCGCGGAAAACGGAAATAGCGACGCACAGTACAAGCTCGGTCTTCTGTATCTGACAGGAAATGGCGCGCTTCAGGATTTCGCCGAGGCTGCAAAATGGCTTAAATTAGCGGCGGAACAGGGCTACGGACTTGCGCAGTATGAGCTGGGGCTCATTTATCGCACGGGATATGGCCTTGCTGTTGATCAGGTGCAGAGTTATGTGTGGCTGAATCTCGCGGCGGCCGCCGGTATCCAGCAGGCGGTGGCGGCCCGGGATGACGTCATGCGCACCCTGAGCAGCAAACAGCTTTCGCAAGCGCAAAAGATCGCCCGTGAATGGCTCGCCACGCGGCCCGAGCCCAAAGCCAAGAATAATCACTTTGATCACGCTGAGCCGGATGCATCGGCTGCACCAACACGCAACGCGGCATCGTACGCCGCAGCCTTTCCCCCGCGCGATAGAAGATAGCTTCCGCCCGCGGCCGGGCTCGTGATCAGGAGTAAACCTCCGTTCCGTTTTCCGTTTTATCAGTCATGGATGTGTGCATTTCTCCGTTGTCCTGAAGCCTGCTGCCACATTTTTTGCCAGTCCGCCACAAATTCAAATCTTGCACTTCGGTTGCTTCCTGACGGGGAAAGTTTATAAACGTTTATTTCGGGGTTCAAGGTTGTCTGCAGCTTATCTGCACGTCCAAGGTCTGCCCCCAGGCATTCCACGAATACATCATCGGAGAAATCGCCATGAATGAAACATTCGATGTCGTTATTGTCGGAGCCGGTACCGCAGGCCTGGCTGCACTGAGGGAAGTAAAGAAGCGTACGCAAAATTTTATGCTGATCAATGATGGGCCATGGGGGACGGTTTGTGCCCGAGTGGGCTGCATGCCCTCCAAGACGTTGATAGAGGCGGCAAACGCCTTTCATCATCGCGATACCTTCGAAGAATTCGGTATTCGGGGGGCAGGTTCTCTCACGCTCGATATTGCCGCTGCACTGCGGCGTGTGCGCAGACTGCGGGACAAATTCGTTGCAAGCACATTAAAGACCACTGAAGCGCTCGGCCAGCGCGCAATTTCGGGCCGGGCTCGTCTGCTTGGGGTGGGAAGGGTGGAAGTAAACGGGCACGAACTCCGCGCGCGCCACATTATTATCGCCACTGGATCAAGCCCCGTCGTGCCTACTCCCTGGCGCGCTTTCGGCAAGCGGATACTCACGACGGATACATTATTTGAACAGGAAACCTTGCCTTCCCGCATGGCGGTGATAGGCCTGGGGCCGATTGGGGTAGAGATGACCCAGGCGCTGTCCCGGCTTGGAGTGGATATGGTGGCGTTCGGCGAGCGGCCCACCATTGCGGGCTTGAGTGATACACGCGTGAATGCCGTCGCGACAGATCTTTTGAAACATGAATTCCCCTTGTTTCTGGGCGAAAAGGCCGATCTGGACACTGTTAATGGCCGTATGCGGGTTCGCACCAAGGTTAACGAAACCGTGGTTGATAGTGTGCTCGTCAGCTTGGGCCGCCGCCCAAATATCGATAACCTCGGGCTCGAAACGCTAGGTATCGAACTGAACGCGCAGGGCCTGCCGCCAGTCGATCCTCATACCATGCAAATAGCGGATATACCCGTTTTCATGGCCGGAGACATCAATGACCACAAGCCACTATTGCATGAGGCGGCTGATGAAGGACATATAGCTGGAATCAATGCTACCCGCGCCGCTCCGGTCCGCTTCACGCGCCGTACCCCGCTCTCGATAGTCTTTGCCGATCCCGGTATTGCAGCCGTAGGCAGCCGCTTCAGTTCGCTGGACGTCAATAAAACGCTAGCGGGAGAAGTGCAGTTCAAGCACCAGGGCCGTGCCACGGCAGGTCAGCGCAACAAAGGCGTCCTGCGGCTCTACGCCGCACCGGAAAGCGGCCGGTTGCTCGGCGCCGAGATGTGCGCGCCCGCTGCAGAACATATGGCGCATTTGCTGGCATTGGCCATCGGGCGCTCACTCACCGTGCATGAAATGCTGCGTATGCCGTTTTACCATCCCGTTCTGGAAGAAGGCTTGCGGACAGCTTTGCGCGGTCTTTCAGCGCAACTTCCGGCCTGCGGCGAATCGGATTTGGCCGCTTGTGAAGCGTTCGATGCCGAGGCGCTGGATTAACATTGATGGAACCTTGTCCTGCGTTACCATTCGGGCGGATTACTTTTTTAATGTAGAAATAGGGTGGACAAGAGCCTATAATTCAATGTGTACATTGAATACACCGGGGGACCAATATGACGCAATCGGTATCGATCCGGCTTGATGACGAAGTATTGAGCAAACTGGACATGCTCACCAAAGCCACTGAACGATCACGTGCATGGCTGATGGCCCATGCCGTGGAGCAATATGTTCAGCATGAAGCCTGGCAAATCGAGGCTATTCAGAACACGCTGGATAAAATCAGGCAAGGTGATTCCAGGTTTGCCAGCGAGGAACAGACGGTACAGTGGTTGCAAAGCTGGGGCAGCGAACAGGAACTGAAAGCTCCCGTATGCAAGTAAGGTGGCATGAAAATGCCATCAATGATCTTGTCTCCTTGCGGCAATACATCGCTCAGGATAATTCGCATGCTGCGCAACGCATAGCAGGCAAAATTCTTGAGTGTGCCAGATTGCTCAAGGAACATCCGCTACTCGGCAAAGCCGGGCGCATCCACTCTACCCGGGAACTTGTCGTGGCTGAGTACGCCCTTCACGATCATTTACTTGCCTCATCCTGATTCAATAACCATCCTGCGGGTTTTCCACCAGATGCAGCAGTGGTAATTCCGCCCACTTTTCACAGGTACACGCCGCGATAACAAAAGCAGGAACCATTTCCGTGATCGGCCCGCCAAACTCAAACAGGTATCTGAAGAGCGTAAACGGTGAGGCTGACCTATCGCTCTCGCATCGCTAATCGAACGCCGATTATCAGGATAAGGCGACGGGTTGTTTGTGCCAGCGAATGCCATCAGCCTGAGCGGTGCATCGTCTCTTGAAGGACACGAGGACGATGGCCGAGGATGCTGGCTCTGGTGCACTGCATCAAATCTTGACATAACAGCTTCGAGCAAGGACACCGGGGGAGAACTATTCTTATGGACGAATTCGCATTTGCCAGAGTGCTTCATGTGTTGGGCGTTGTGTTATGGATCGGCGGGGTCGCGATGGTCACCATCGTGCTGTTTCCAGCCATGGCGCAACTGAAGTCGCGCGTCCGAGCGAACGGAGTTTTTTGGCCGTATCGAAAGCCGCTTCGCTCCCCAGGCACGCTTCACCACGCTTATTGTCGGCTTGAGCGGCTTCTATATGGTGCATATCCTCAACGCATGGAGCCGCTTTACCGAACTGCGCTTCTGGTGGATGCATGCCATGGTCCTGGTGTGGCTGATCTTTACCTTGATGCTGTTCGTGGTGGAACCCTTGGTGCTGCGCAAACGGGCGGCAAAAAACACTCCGCGCGACCATGAGAAGACTTTCGCCGTGGCGCACCGCATGCACTGGGTTCTTTTGAGCTTGAGCCTCATCACCATTGCCGGGGCGGTGGCGGGCAGTCACGGCTGGATGTTGCACGGAGAATAAGCATGAGCTATGCGGCATTAAAAATGATTCATGTCACTAGCGTAGTCATCAGCTACCTGTTGTTTTCCCTGCGCAGCATGTGGAAGATGCAAGGCTCTGCCGCTTTGCAGCAGCGCTGGGTAAAAATTACGCCGCATGTGGTGGATACGATACTGCTGGTGAGCGCCATCGCGCTGGCTATCAGGATTCAGCAGGATCCGGTACATGATTCATGGCTCAGCGCCAAGGTCATAGGCTTGCTGTTTTATATCGGCCTCGGCATGACGGCGTTGAAATTCGGCAAAACACGCAGGGGAAGAATTTCTGCGTGGATTGCGGCTCAGCTTGTTTTTCTTTATATCGTACTGGTCGCCGTGACTAAAAACCCGGCCGTGTTTTTTCTTGCACCGTAATAAACAAACCGCTTCCGCGTCATACCCCTGAAAAAATACGTCAACAATATGCTGTAGCGTTCTCACAGCATATTCCGTCGCGTCGCGTTTTAACGCAATATTCCCTTTATAATCGCATATGCTCATTTTGGCTCACTTTTTCAAAATTCCGTACACATGCTAGCGCATTGGCGTTGGTGGGTTTACCCGCTCGCCGCTTTTTTTGCATTGAGCCTTATTGGAGTCCTGCTGGTCGGTTTTGCGGCGCTGGTAACCATTCCCACGCTTCCCTCGCTGGAAGCGTTGACCGACTATCGCCCGAAGATTCCTTTACGGGTCTACAGTGCCGAAGGTATCCTGATCGGCGAGTTTGGCGAAGAGCGCCGGAGGGTGGTCAAAATAAGCGCGGCCCCGCAACGCCTCAAGCAAGCCATTGTCGCGGCGGAGGATGACCGGTTCTACCAGCATGGAGGAGTGGACTACCTGGGCGTATTACGCGCAGCATATTCCAATTTTACTTCCGGCGGCGTACGCCAGGGCGCCAGCACCATTACGATGCAGGTCGCTCGTAATTTCTTCCTGACCAAGGAAAAGACGCTGACCCGGAAATTCAGCGAGGCCTTGCTTGCGTTCAAGATTGAACACAGCTTGAGCAAGGATGAAATTCTCGAACTCTATTTCAACCAGATTTATCTCGGGCAGCGCGCTTATGGCTTTGCCGCCGCCTCGCAGGTTTATTTCGGCAAGGCCCTGCAGGACATCAATCTTGCTGAAGCAGCGATGCTTGCGGGTCTTCCGAAAGCGCCCTCGCGCTTCAACCCCGTAGTCAATCCCAAGCGCGCCAAGGCCCGCCAGCTTTACGTGCTTCGGCGCATGCACGACCTGGGTTATATTTCCAGCAG
The DNA here is from genome assembly GCA_963831395.1 of uncultured beta proteobacterium. Taxonomy (GTDB): domain Bacteria; phylum Pseudomonadota; class Gammaproteobacteria; order Burkholderiales; family Nitrosomonadaceae; genus Nitrosospira. The sequence goes on along the minus strand of CAWHQD010000049.1, from coordinate 50,480 downwards.
CGAATTCAAGGAAGCGGAAAAACTACCATTGCATGTCAAGCGCGAGTCACAGGAATTCGCGATGCGCGCCGATTATGTAGCTGAAATGGCGCGTCAGGCTGTATACGAACGCCATCATGAAGACACCTATACGAAAGGGTTCAAAGTCTATACCACGGTGCGGCGACTCGATCAGGATGCGGCCTATAAAGCGGTGCGGCAGGGTGTGATGGACTATGACAAGCGCCACGGCTATCGCGGCCCCGAGGCCTTCCTGGCTTTGCCAGACAATGGCCAGGAACGGGAAGAGTTGCTGGAAGATGCGCTACAGGAGGTGGCTGATAGCGATGACATTCTTGCCGCAGTGGCGCTTTCCGCCGACCCGAAGCTGGTCAAAGCGTATCGCAAGGGTGGTGAAATCATTGAAATCAGCGGTGATGGCCTCAAATTTGCCCAAAAATTTCTCAGCGGCAAAGCGAGCGCCAACAAGCAACTGATTCGTCCCGGTTCGTTAATTCGCATAAGGAAGAACGAAAAAGGCGCCTGGCAAATTGTGCAGCTGCCTCAGGTCGAGGCTTCGCTAATCGCGATCAACCCGAAAGATGGGGAAATTCGCGCCATGGTGGGGGGGTTCGACTTCAACCGCAGCCAGTTCAATCACGTCATGCAGGCATGGCGGCAGCCGGGCTCGAGCTTCAAACCGTTCATTTATTCCGCCTCGCTGGAAAAGGGTTTTACGCCTGCGACCGTCATCAACGACGCGCCCCTTTCCTTTACCGCTGAGGAAACAGGAAGTGATCAGTGGGACCCGCGAAATTTCGAGGGAAGCTATGAAGGCCCATTACGCATGCGCCAGGCGCTTGCCAAATCCAAGAATCTCGTATCGATACGCATTCTTCAGGCTATCGATGTTCAATACGCACAGGACTATGTCGCCCGCTTCGGTTTCGATCCCAAGCAGCACCCCGCCTACCTGCCTATGGCGCTGGGCGCCGGCTCGGTGACGCCGATACAGATGGCGGTGGGCTATGCAGCGTTCGCCAACGGAGGGTTTCGCGTATCGCCCTATTTCATTCAACGGATAGAGGATGAGAAAGGCAATATACTGGAACAATCGAAACCCGCTGTCGCGGGCGAGAATGCCAAGCAGATCATCGACCCGCGCAATGCCTTCCTCATGACCAGCATGATGCAGGATGTGATACAGCGGGGAACTGCAACCAAGGCAAAACAGTTAGGCCGTACCGATCTGGCAGGAAAAACCGGCACGACAAGCAATTATGTCGACGCATGGTTTTGCGGGTATCAGGCTGATCTGGTCGCGATTGCCTGGATTGGCTTTGACAATCCGAAATCGCTGGGAAATAACGAAACCGGCGGCCACGCTGCATTGCCGATGTGGATGAGCTACATGGGCAAGGCGCTGAAAGGCGTCCCGGTGGCGGTTTACACTCCTCCCAGCGGGCATCACGACAGCGAAAATCAATCCTGAAACGGGTTTGAGGGAAGCCAGCGGTTCAATGACCGAATACTTTCTGGAGGAGCAGCTGCCGCCCGAAGCAGAGGTTAATGTAGCAGCCCCTGCAGAACCGATGATAGACATCATAAAAGAGCTATTCGGACAGTAATAACGATGGAGCATCAAAAAATTGTGCTCCTGCGTTCCTATTTTTCCTGTTTTAGCCACTCCGCGACGGTCAATGCGTAATAGGTCAGAATTCCATCCGCCCCTGCGCGCTTGAAAGCAAGCAATGACTCAAGGACACAGGCCTTTTCATCAAGCCAGCCATTTTGCGCAGCGGCCTTGAGCATGGCATATTCGCCGCTTACCTGATAGACAAAAGTGGGCGCGCCGAACTGGTCCTTTACTCGCCGCACGATATCGAGATAAGGCAAGCCGGGCTTTATCATTACCATATCTGCGCCTTCTTCCAAATCCAGCCCTACTTCCCGCAGAGCCTCGTCTGAATTAGCCGGATCCATCTGATACGTATATTTGTTGCCAACGCCCAGGTTGGCGGCGGAACCCACCGCATCGCGAAAAGGGCCGTAAAAACTGGATGCGTATTTCGCCGAGTAAGCAAGAATTCGGGTATGAATATACTTCTGATCCTCGAGCGCGGCCCGGATCGCTGCGATGCGCCCATCCATCATATCGGATGGCGCGACTACGTCAGCCCCAGCCTCGGCATGAACCACCGCCTGTTGCGCCAATACCGCCACCGTTTCATCGTTCAACACATAACCATTGTCATCGATCAATCCATCCTGCCCATGACTCGTGTAGGGGTCAAGGGCGATGTCGGTGATAACGCCAAGCTCGGGAAACCGCTTTCTTCAATTCGCTCACCACCCGTGGCACGAGTCCCGCAGGGTTAAGCGCTTCAGAGGCCGTAAGATTTTTCAGGCCGGACTCGATAACCGGAAAGATAGCCAGAGCCGGGATACCGAGCTGCAGACATTTTTCGGCCTGATGCATCAGTACGTCGAGACTTTGCCGCACAACACCCGGCATGGAGGACACCGCCTCCTCCCGCTTTCTCTCCCTCCAGCACAAATACCGGATAGATCAGATCGTCTGAACGCAGGTGGTTCTCCCGCATCAGGCGGCGGGAAAATCCTTCACGGCGCATACGCCGCATCCTGTTCTGTGGAAACTGGCTTAAAGCTGACATAATCGACCTAAAAAAAATAAATTATCAATAAAAATTAAAAATTCGGGAACTTGTTCCCGAATTTTCTATCTTACTTACAGACGTCGTTTTATTAGTCTCCCGCTTTTCCTCCCTGAGCGGGTACCTTAATCCCTATTAAGGTAGTTTGCCCCCGGTTTTATTCCCCTTTAACCGGGGGTTTTTTATGTTCGTTGTTGTTGTCTTTGCTGTCTCCCGCTTTTTCTCCCTGAGCGGGTACCTTAATTCCCATTAAGGTAGCTTTGCCCCCGGTTTTATTCCCTTTAACCGGGGGTTCTTTCTTCTCTCCCGATCATTTTCTTCGGGAGCTACATTTGATTCCTGAATCAGATTCGTCTCTGTCCCCAGCCATTTGCCAAGCACGGCAGTAGCTTCCTCGACCCCTTCCTTCGTTAAACTGGAAAATAATTGTACGCTGCATTGCGGATAAGTTTCACGTAGAAAAGCCAGCACGTCTTTGCGAATTTTTTCCGCCTGCTGCCTGGCAAGCTTATCCGATTTGGTCAGCAGCACATGAACCGGTTTTCCTGTTGACGCGAACCAGGCGAGCATCTGCCGGTCGAGCGGAGTCAAGGGGTGGCGCACATCCATGATAAGCACCATTCCATAGAGCGATTCCCGCGTCTCGAGATAGGTGCTAAGCAGGTGTTCCCAATGCTGACGGACTTCAAATGGCACTTTAGCGTAGCCGTAACCCGGAAGATCCACCAGAAAACGGTTATGGCCCAGCTGAAAAAAATTCAGATGCTGAGTACGTCCCGGCGTTTTACTGACAAAAGCAAGGCGGCCACGATTGGCCAGCGAATTAATTGCGCTGGATTTACCTGCATTGGACCGCCCGGCAAAAGCTATTTCCACTCCCTGCGGGCGGCGGCAGGCAGCGCAACTCGTTAACAGTGGTATAAAACGTTGCATGCTGAAAAACAGACATATTCCAATCCAGTCCCGAAGACGCAAAAGCTAAAAATAAATTCTACCGCTATATCGTGAGAAGAACGGCCTACAACGGTGTTTCGGAACTCTCCCGGGCAATCACTGCCAAGCCTTGCAATACGAGATTATCCATCACTTTGGTATTTACGTTAAGCTGGGGTTGCAACTGCTGCGCCGCGCCACCGCTCAGGATACATTCAGGCACGTGGCCCAGTGTGCCGGCAAGCAGTACAGCCATGCGCTCGACAGCGCCGGCCATTGCATGTATTGCTCCGCTGTACAGAGCATCAGCGGTGTTGTCGGGATAATCGCAAAATTTCCCATCCTCGGGTTTCAGCGACGTGATATCCCCTAAAGACATCTTCTGCATCAGATCAATACCCGGGGTAATAATTCCGCCTAGAAATTCCCCGGTATCAGAAAGAGCGTCAACTGTCATGGCGGTCCCGGCGTCCACTACAAGACAACCCTGCCCTTCCAGCTGCCATGCTGCAACCAGCGCTGCCCAGCGGTCACTGCCAAGCTGGGCCGGATAGGTATAGTAATTGCGCACGCCGCGCTGGTAGTCAACAGCGGTGATCCACTGCGGCTCGGCTTCCCACCGCGAAATCACCTCGGACAGAGCGGCCTTGGCCGTCCACACCGCCAACGTTGGATATCACTATACGCGAAGGTTCCCGCAAACTTTTCCATTCCTGCTCCAGCAACGCCTTTTTTCCCTGCGCCACCGCTCCTTGTTTCAGCCAGGTGTGCCCATCATGCAACCCCCACTTGATGCGGGTGTTGCCGGAGTCAACCGCAAGTAACAGCGGCTTCATTCACGTCATCCTGCATAATGTTATCTCGCCGCCGCTATAGCTCCGCATCCCCGTTGAAGTTCGTAACAGCAACGATCCGTCATCCCCCACACCTGCTACCGTTCCTTGCTCGCCTGAGCCGTCCGGCAACCGAAGCGTGACCGCTTTACTCGCGCAAACATGATGGTCCGACCATTCGCCCTTGAAGGGCGCAAAGCCTTTCTCGCTCAAATTCCTTTAACGCCGATGCAAGATTAATCAATAGCCCCGCCAGCAATTTATTGCGATCCGGCATCTCCCCGATAATGGAAAACACATCCGTCGCTCCCTGGTCTATGCGCGCCTGTATGTTAGGGGACAACTTCAGATTCATGCCGACACCAACCACCGCAACCGTTGGGCCAAGCATGTCTCCATGCAACTCGATCAGTATGCCCGCCAGTTTGCAGAAGTTGAACATTACGTCGTTTGGCCATTTGAGGACTGCGCCTTCAATCCCGGCGGACTCGAGCGCACGGATGATCGCCACCCCGGCCGCCAGGCTCAAACCCGAGAGAAAACCCGCACTCTGCTGGAACCGCCATAGCAGAGAGAAGGCAAGACTATCGCCAAGACCCGAATGCCATTGCCGGCCACGCCGCCCTCGTCCACTGGTTTGCAGTTCCGCCGCCACTGCATGAATGCTCGATCCGGCCGAATACACACCGTTTGCGGCTTCTTTCATCAGAAAACTATTCGTTGAATCGATCGTATCCAGGACTTCGAGATTAAAATTTTTGGCGTCGGCGCCCATATGCTTCAGAATCAAATCCCGTTCCAGCCATTGCACCGGATCGAGCAGGCGGTAGCCGCGCCCATGAACTTTGTGCACGGTCAAACCAACCTCATCCAACGTCGCGAAGGGCGTTGGACACGCTGGCGCGCGAAACCCCAAGGGCCCTGGCAATGGTTGCGCCCGAAAGGAATTCGTTAGCGCTCAACAGACGAAGGATAGAAAAAGCAAGAGGCTTCATGATAATCAGTGTAGTGCAAATACATTTCGCTTGCGCTGCAGAGCCATCATTTATCCGCGTGCGGGGCCGCTTATCGGATTTGGATCGCCGCTCTATTCCCTTATAATAACCGGCCGGCACGCAGGCCCGATCAGCACGGCATCATGCGGCATTCCGGCTTGTTCAAAAATTCCCAGGCATGGGGAATCCCACTTCGAGAGGCTCACTTGAAAGATAGTCACGCAACTGGTTCCGGCGTACCGCCCGCTTCCAACTTCATCCGCAACATTATCGAAGAAGATAATCGTTCCGGTAAATGGAATGGCCGCGTGGAAACCCGCTTCCCACCTGAACCCAACGGCTACCTGCACATCGGCCATGCGAAAAGCATATGCCTCAATTTTGGCCTTGCCCGCGATTATAACGGCATATGCCATCTGCGCTTCGACGATACCAATCCGGAAAAAGAAGAGCAGGAATATGTCGATTCAATACTTGATGCAGTCAGATGGCTCGGCTTTGATTGGGGCAAACACCTGCATTATGCTTCCGACTATTTCGACAAACTGTACGAGTTTGCCGAATACCTCATCAGGCAGGGCAAGGCCTACGTGGACAGCCTCACCGCGGAGGAAATCCGCGCGCTGCGCGGCACGCTGACCGAAGCCGGCGAGAACAGCCCCTACCGCGAACGCACCATTGCAGAAAATCTTGACCTCTTCCGCCGCATGAAATCGGGAGAATTTGCCGACGGCACGCATGTTTTGCGCGCCAAAATCGATATGACTTCTCCCAACATCAATCTGCGCGATCCTGTGATATACCGTATTCGTCATGCCCATCATCATCGCACGGGCGATAAATGGTGCATTTACCCGATGTATGATTACACGCATTGCATCTCCGATGCGCTGGAGAAAATTACTCACTCTCTTTGCACGCTGGAATTCGAAGACCACCGTCCGCTCTATGACTGGACACTGAATCAACTGGCGGAGATTGTTCCGTGCCACCCCCAGCAAATCGAGTTTGCGAGGCTGAATCTCACCTATACCGTCATGAGCAAGCGCAAGCTGAATGAGTTGGTCGAGGGCGGTTTCGTCGATGGCTGGGATGATCCGCGCATGAATACCCTTGCAGGAGTGCGGCGCAGAGGCTATACCCCCGAATCCATCCGGCTTTTCGCCGAACGCATCGGTATCAGCAAAGCCGACTCATGGATAGACATGAGCGTGCTGGAAGATTGCCTTCGCGAAGACCTGAACGAGCGCGCCCACCGCCGCGTGGCCGTCCTGGAGCCACTGAAGGTCGTTATCGACAATTATCCGGAAGATCGCGAGGAAGACTGCCTGGCCCCTAACCATCCGCAAAAACCGGAGTGGGGAAGCCGCGTCGTGCCCCTGTCGAAAACCATCTATATCGAACGCAGCGATTTCATGGAAACTCCCTCCAAGGGCTACTTCCGCCTCTCACCCGGCACGGAGGTGCGCTTGCGCTACGCATATATCGTCAGGTGCGTGGATGTCGTGAAAGACGCAAGTGGAGAAGTCGTGGAAATTCATTGTACTTATGACCCCGACAGCAAAAGTGGCACAGCAGGAGCGGACAAACGCAAAATCAAGGGTAACATTCACTGGCTTTCTGCAAGCCATGCGCAAAAGGCCGAAGTACGGCTATACGACCGCCTGTTCACCCATGCTCATCCCGACGCGGGAGGACAGGACTACAAAACGTTTCTAAATCCGCATTCGAAGAAATTCATTTCTGCTTACGTGGAATCATCACTCAATCAGGCTCAGCCGGAAGACCGTTTCCAATTCGAGCGGCACGGTTACTTCATCGCGGACCGTCTAGGATACAAAACCTGGAAAACCTGTATTCAACCGTGCGGTAACGCTACGGGATTCATGGGGGAAAATTGCCTGATTTTTTCGATCCGGAGAGCGCAATTCCCAATTCGCGCCTCCGAACCTGCCTAATTTTCTTTTTTCCGCAGCATGCGAATTCAATGTGAGCCATTTTCTGTTAAAATTACTTCCCTTTCCCGCATTTTTTCGCTAGCATACTGAGAAAATATTCAGTCGCAAAAATACAAGCAGCAAAAAGTAATAATTTCTGACATTTTTGCGTAGCTGCCCCGACTGTCTCCAGGCTTCCGGCACGTCGCATCAATGTATCTCCGCCTGCCGCAGTCATTAGCCGAATTTTATTCAACTGGAACGAGAACTCATGAGTCAGCATATCCATTACGTCTCCGATGGAACATTCGAAGCCGAAGTTTTGCAATCAACTGTGCCTGTGCTGGTTGATTACTGGGCGGAGTGGTGCGGGCCATGCAAGATGATCGCTCCCATTCTGGATGAGGTAGCTAAAGAATATGGAGATCGTCTGAAAGTAGCAAAACTTAATATTGACGAAAATCAGGCTACGCCGCCGAAGTATGGTATTCGCGGCATCCCCACGCTCATGCTGTTCAAGAATGGTAACATTGAGGCAACCAAGGTTGGCGCTCTGTCAAAATCCCAACTCACCGCTTTTATTGACAGCCACATCTAAAACCGCTAATCTGATAAATAACCGCCTCCCCAAGCGCTCCGATTAGATTCCGGTCCAATTAGATTCACCGCTTAATTCTCGTTCGGCCCCATCAGTTTTTCCCAACGTTTTCTGACGCTTTACGCCCCTGTTCCTCACCCACGAGTTCCACTCAATGCATTTATCCGACCTCAAAAACTTCCATGTTACTGAACTGGTAGAGATGGCTATCGCCAATGAAATTGACGGCGCCAACCGTCTGCGAAAACAGGATCTGATTTTCGCACTATTGAAAAATCAGGCCCGCAAAGGCGAAAGTATTTTTGGCGAAGGCACGCTGGAGGTTTTGCAGGATGGTTTTGGCTTTCTGCGTTCTCCAGACACTTCCTATCTGGCGGGGCCTGATGACATTTATGTCTCTCCCAGTCAGATAAGGCGCTTCAACCTGCACACCGGCGATTCGATCGAAGGTGAAATTCGCACCCCCAAAGACGGCGAACGCTATTTCGCGCTGGTCAAGGTCGATAAGGTCAATAGCGAACCGCCGGAACAGTCCAAGCATAAAATACTGTTCGAAAACCTTACCCCGCTGTTCCCCACCGAAAGATTGTTGCTTGAACGCGACATCAAAGCTGAAGAAAACGTTACCAGCCGCATCATTGACCTCATTGCCCCGATTGGGAAAGGGCAGCGGGGTTTGCTGGTGGCCAGCCCCAAATCCGGTAAAACGGTCATGCTTCAACATATTGCTCATGCCATCGCAGCCAATCATCCCGATGTTATCCTGATGGTATTGCTGATAGACGAGCGGCCCGAAGAAGTCACCGAGATGATCCGGTCGGTCAGAGGAGAAGTCGTCTCCTCCACTTTTGACGAGCCCGCGGTCCGCCATGTGCAAGTAGCCGATATGGTAATTGAAAAGGCCAAGCGGCTGGTAGAGCACAAAAAGGATGTCGTGATACTGCTGGATTCGATTACGCGTCTGGCACGCGCATACAATACGGTAGTTCCCGCTTCCGGCAAGGTACTGACCGGCGGGGTCGATGCCAACGCGTTGCAGCGTCCCAAGCGATTTTTTGGCGCGGCGCGAAACATCGAAGAAGGCGGTTCGCTTACCATTATCGCCACCGCCCTGGTCGATACGGGATCACGCATGGACGATGTGATCTACGAAGAATTCAAGGGTACCGGCAATATGGAAATCCATCTCGACCGGCGCATGGCGGAAAAACGTACCTACCCTGCGATCAACGTCAATCGTTCCGGCACCCGCAAGGAAGAATTGCTTATCAAGCCGGACGTCTTGCAGAAAATCTGGGTGCTGCGCAAGTTGCTCTACCCGATGGACGACATGGAAGCAATGGAATTCCTGCTCGACAAGATCAAGGCAACGAAGAACAACGCGGATTTCTTCGATTCGATGCGGCGGGTGTAGTTTAGATCAGAGATACCGCAATCCTCTCATCGAATGCGCTGTTGCATCCCCTTCCAGACTAGAGGATAATATGCGCCTTCCCGGTCCAGCACCGCGGTACAGCTCAAGGATAATCCCATGAAACCAGAAATTCATCCCAATTATCAGGAAATCACCGTAAGCTGCAGTTGCGGCAATACGTTCCAGACCCGTTCCACCATGGGCAAGCCCTTGCATATCGAAGTATGCTCGGTCTGTCATCCCTTCTATACGGGCAAGCAAAAAATTGTTGATACCGCAGGCCGGGTTGAGAAATTCCGCCAGAAATATGGTAAAAAAGTAGAGAAGCAACCGGCAGCGTAAAATCGGTTTCAATGTTTCTGTTAAAGATAGCAGGCAATATAAAAAGGGCGGCTTCAAGCTGCCCTTTTTTATTTCCGTCTGCTTTTTTATTTCCAGTAGCTAAAATAATTCTCATGAGGATAGTATATCGGCTCTTAAACTCACCGTTGCGCTCGGCTGCCTGTTTCTGTTTACCGGTTGCGCGGTAAATCCTGTTACGGGAAGCAGAACTTCACCCTCATGTCCGAGGCGGACGAAATGCGCAAGGGGCAGCAAGCGGCTGCCGAGATCGGCAAGGCGTATGATGTTTACGATGACTTGCCGGCCTTGCAAGCTTATGTCAACGAGATTGGACAAAAACTCGCAAAAAAAAGCCATCGTCCACAGCTTGATTATCATTTCACCGTCGTCGACAGTCCTCAGGTAAATGCCTTTGCCCTGCCTGGCGGTTATATTTACGTGACACGGGGCATTCTTGCCTATCTTAATTCCGAGGCTGAACTTGCCGCCGTGCTGGCGCACGAAATTGGCCACGTCACAGCACGTCACAGTGTACGGCAATATAGCGCCGCCACCGCCGCCAATGTGGCTGCCGCTGTCGGCGGGCTGGCGGCAGCCTTATTTATGCCGCAACTAGGCGGACAGTTGGCACAAGGTATCCAAAGCCTTCTCGGGATTACCGGCACCGCGCTGGTTTCAGGCTATGGCCGCAGTCATGAACTGGAAGCGGATCGTCTCGGCGCGGAGTATCTGGCGCGAAGCGGCTATGATCCCCAGGCAATGATCAAAGTTATCGGTGTACTTAAAAATCAGGAATTATTCGATATTGAGGTCGCGAAGCAGGAAGGGCGCGAGCCGCGCCGTTATCATGGCCTTTTTGCCACTCATCCCGACAACGACACGCGCTTGCAGGAAGTGGTCGGTAAAGCGAAGCAATATTCCCAGCCGGGTGCTGCGGATGATCGGCGCGCGGAATTTCTGCGTCAAACTGAAGGCATGGCATTCGGTGATGCGGTCAACCATGGGGTCGTACGAGATAACACGTTTCAGCACAAGGAAATGGGCTTTACCCTATCGTTCCCGCCTGAGTGGCGTATACGAAACAAACCCGATGAAGTGGTGGCAATCAGCCCCGGTAGCGATGCATTGATGGTATTGAGCCTTTTAGGAAATCCCCACGGTTCCCCTGCCGATCTTGCCCGCGAACGCCTTCATCTTGAATCCTCCATTCCGGTATTATCAATGACCAGCAACGGCTTACCCGTCGCTGTCGTAAGCTCTACTACACGGGAAGGAAAACCGTTCAAGGCGAGCGTGATTTACCACGACAACAAAGCATACCTCCTGGCAGGGCGAGGCGATTCTTCCGCCGCCTTTAGCCGGTACGAGGCGGCAATTTCCAGTACGATTGAAAGCTTTCGCGCGCTTTCCAAAGCGGAGAAAGAATCCATAGAGGGGCTTGAGATCAAAACCATCACTGCAACCAAAGGCATGAGCTACGCCGGGCTCGCAACGGACTCTCCCTTGGGCAGTAACGCTGAAAATTACTTGCGCTTGCTCAACGGTCAGTATCCGGAGGGGGAACCAGTCGCGGGCCAGACAATAAAAATTGTTAAGTAAGACCGGTTCAAACTAACACTCCAACTTTCTAAAGCGATTCAATCCAAGCTGTTCGGGAAGTTGAAAGATTGGCGAAGCAGTCAGGCTGATCGATTTCTTGGAACTACTACTGAGCAGCTGCCAAGGCAGCCTCTACGAGAAACTTTATGCGGTTTGGGAAGTTGGCTAGCAAGGTACTCTCGTCATCCTCTGCCCCTGGGCTCGAAGTCTAAACTTCCGATCCTGTTTTGGATGGGCTTGGACAAAACCTGAATAAATTACTTAAGGAGCTTGCCGACCTCTACCATCTACTGATCGCGTGCGAACAAGGGAAGTTTTGCGCCGCAATTCCTGCAAAACCTTGCGTTCTCTTCCAACCCCGTTGTCAAGCACACAGGACAGGTCCGGGTGTTTGGTGGTTTGGGCGCGAACCGCTGCGCGGTCATTTCTGAAGTGATAATTCCGGTCGGGACAGCAAGAATACTCCACCCGACAAGCATAGTGATTGAAGTGATGGCGCGTCCTAGATCCGTTTGAGGTGTGATGTCGCCAAAGCCAACGGTTGTGACCGCCGTAATAGCGAAATAGACTGATGTTGGAATACTGCTGAATGGAGAATTGGGGCCCCCTTCTATTACATAAAGCAGCGTGCCATTCACGATCACGATGATCGCTACGACAGACAAGAAAATCACAATCTTGCGCCTGCTCGCTATGAGTGCACTGCCTAGCAACGAGTACTCCTCCACATACGCGGTCAGCTTCAGAAGTCGAAACATCCGCAGCAATCGCAGTAGGCGAAGATCGACTAATGCATGTAGCTCTGGCATGAAAAAAGCGGCATAAGTTGGAAGGATTGCAAGAAGATCCACTATTCCATAAAAACTCCTGGCGTAACGTACGGGATGTTTCACGCATGCCAAGCGGGCGACATATTCGACCGTGAACACAACAGTGAAAAACCACTCTAAAGCATTCAGTGCTGCAGCGTGACGGTCGCTAATCCCGGAAACGCTGTCAAGCATAACCACTGCCACACTCAACAAAATGACAGCAATTAGCGAAAAGTCGAACCATCGTCCAGCGCGGGTTTCGGCCTCGAATATAATTACAAAGAGACGATCACGAAACCCAGACTCCGGTTTTCCGAAATACGCCACAGCATCGCTTTTAGAGATTGGTCGTGGCGGCAAACTTTCCTGTTCCTGTTTTTTCATAAATAAGTCTCAACGCGGAGCAAAAGGGTAATTCAAGCGGTTGCTATCATTCCCACCGCAAAGGCCCTACTCCAATTTCCCTTGGTCTAGCGTCTCCTTGATGAATAAAAAAAATTTAAGCACGCGATCGACCTATAAATGAACATATAATGAACATATTACCACCTCGTGATTTTGGGCATATCCGTAATGATCATTGCGATCCGTGTGATGTTCCATTATGAAGCACCACGCTTTCTTGGTCGTACATGCGCATGTATATAAACGCATTGGCGTCTTGCTAGTGATGATGGGACTATTAATCGTACATTTCCTAAAGATCTGGGTTTTCGCTATTGCTTATATGATCGTGGAACACGGGAAGCGGCTCAAACTTCGGCATCGAAGTTTTCGTGGCGCAAAAACTTGAGTCGGGCTAGGTAACCTGCTTCTACCCTTGTTTACACAACATCCTACGTAGCGGAATAGCTAACTGTCCAAAACTTCCTTTTCCCGTTCCCCCTTTTTCCCCTGTTACATATCTCGGTAAGACGTCGAGAATGGGAGATTTTCAAATCCCCCGCGATTTCTTCAACGCTGAGTGAGATATCGAACAGTCTTGGCAGCGAGGCAGGATTTATTCTTTCAATGCCCTAAGGAGTTGTCGAATAGGGAAATAGTAGGCAGGCAGGTGATGGCAAAGGAGAAATTAACGTGAGGGTCATAAACAAGCCCATCCTCCTGGTTGAGGACGATCAGTGGACATGATGTCCGTCACCCGTGCGTTTAAGGAAATTCGCGTCGCAAACAAAGTTGTCCACTCGGAAAATGGTGAGGACGCACTAATTTACCACCAGGATGGAAACAACGACAAATTCTGCGTAACCAGCATGGCCATACAAAATTACCTAAACGGGAAGCGCTTCCTTAGCAGAGGGCCAATGCAATAACTCCATTTCCTGCAATGGGGAACCATTGCCCTTTACCATCGTAAAATTACCATTGTTGATGCTCATACGCTTTGCATCAGAAGCGGATAGTCCGTAATCACGCCATCCACGTCTAGTCGCCGGCACTCATCGTGCTCCAGTTTCGTTATCGGCCCATAAACAAAATTACGGAAGCCGTCCACAGCCGCCTGCTTCAACAGGACGTCATCCAGGACGTTGTAATCCCACACGATATGATTGACCCTGGGATTGCCGTCACAGTTGAAATCCGCCAATAACGAGCTCAGCGTTCGTGGCCGATGTGCTACCAGCAGGCCGCAATTAACCTTGAGGGTTGACGCACAGATAGCCACCAGGTCGTGGCGAAAGGAGGTGACGAGGATGCGATGGCCAGCCTGATGCTTTTCAAGAACGTCCCCCGTCGCGGGCAATGCGTCCATGCTCTTGATCTCTACACTCCACAAAATGCCGGGGAAGTGCTCCAGCGCTTCATCCAGAGTCGGCACTTCGTGACCTACATTCTGTTCAATCTCCCGGCGGGTAAGATCGGCCACCGCTTGTCCCGATGCGGTCACACGGTCATGGATCAGCACCGGCAAGCCATCACGACTGACGCGAACATCTGTTTCGATCCCGCTTGCACCCACCATTACCGCCGCTTCGAAAGCCGCCAGGGTATTTTCCGGGACCGCAGCGTGATAACCGCGGTGGGCTATTACCAACATGTTATTTCGATATACCCATAATTATGCCGGCGGAGGTAAATTGGCATCAATAAAGTCTCCGAGCGCTTTCACCCAGTCTTCCTGCATGTAAATGAAACCATTGTTGTGGCCGCCCTGTAATTCAAGGAATTGCTTCGGACCGGGTGCTGCTTCGTATAGCGCCTGGCCTTGTGTAAACGGCACGATTTCATCCTGCGGGCTATGCGCAACAAAAACCGGACATGTAACATCTCGCAAATACTTGTGGGTATCGTAGTCGAAACGGGACAGCAGCCGCACCGGCAGAAAAGGGTAAAGCTTGGCCCCCATATCGGGTACGGAGGTGAACGCCGAAGCCAGTACCAGCAAGCCTGGTTCCTTGCGGGCAGCAAGCCAGGCAGCGACAGCGCCGCCAAGGGATTCGCCGAATAACACGATCCTGGATGGTGCGATTCCTTTTTTTACTGTCACGTATTGCCATGCAGCCTGGGCGTCGCGGTACGTGCCGGATTCGGAGGGGACTCCGCTACTTTGGCCATAGCCGCGATAATCGATAATGAATGTGTTGTAGCCCAGGCGGTAAAACATCGAAAGATAACCCATGCGGTGCGAAAGGTTTCCGGCATTGCCATGAAAAAACAGCACGGTTGCCGTTGCGTCGGGCGCGGGCACGAACCAGCTATGCAGTGTTTCGCCGTCGTCGGTAGCAAGTTCCACAGTCTCGTAGGCGATCCCCAGATCATCCGGTGTTCCGGTAATGCTTCGCCCGATACTCCGGATAATAGACAAGACGGGGCTGGACAAAAAATATCCCGACCGCGAAAACAATATAGGCAATAGCAACCATAATGCCCAAACCGAAAAGCATACGCATGGGTGACATGGATTGAACCTGAACCCGGCAGTGTTCGCCGTTCGTTTTTCAGTGTACCACCGGGAGCCGCAGAGGTTTTTCTTTGCATCCCTCAACCATCACTTTCATGGTAAGTTCGCTATCGATCAATCGGTTCAGCTTGAATTGCTTAATCCCTCGGGCTCGCGCAGTTATAATAGCGGCTTTCAGCCACCAGCAACAGGAACGCAATGAATCTAGACAGGGTTAGTTCTGGCAGTGACGTGCCCAGCGATTTCAATGTCATCATAGAAATACCGATGAATGCCGATCCCATCAAATATGAAGTGGACAAGGCCACCGGCGCCATGTTCGTGGATCGTTTCATGTCAACGTCAATGCATTATCCTTGCAACTATGGTTATATTCCCCATACTCTGTCCGAAGACGGCGATCCGGTGGACGTGCTGGTGATTTCGCCCGTTCCGCTTATTTCCGGTGTAGTAGTGCGTTGCAGACCGCTGGGCATGCTGAAAATGATAGATGAAGCCGGCGGAGATGCAAAGGTTCTGGCGGTGCCGATCGACAAGTTGTGCGGCCTCTACCGTGATGTGAAATCCCATGCGGATCTATCCGAACTGGCTCGGTCGCAGATCGCACATTTTTTCGAACACTACAAAGATCTGGAACCAGGCAAGTGGGTCAAAATAGATGGCTGGACCGGGGTTACGGAAGCTGAAGTGGAAATTACGAGCGGAGTAAAACGCTATAACTCTGCGAAGAAAAAGCCGATGTTCTGAGGTTCCCCGCGCGGCGTTTGCAGAAACCCGTATCAATGGCAGAATGCACGTCACTGCTGGTTTGAATCGAATTCCGGCGCCGGAATGACGCTCATGGTATTTCTTCATCGCATGAATCGTAAACGGCGGAATAGCGCACCGAGAAAATGAGCTGGCTTGAACCTGTAGAATTGAAGGGGCAGATCGTCACCCTTGATCCTCTGGACATCAGCCACGCCGGGCCCTTAAAGGCCGCGGTAATGGACGGGGAGTTCTGGAAGCTCTGGTATGCCAATGTGCCGTCCCCGGATCAGATGGAAAGTTATGTGATTCGGGCTGTAGAAAATGCTGAAAAAGGAAATATCGCGTTTGCTGTCAGGCTCAATAGCACAAACCGGATCGTAGGCGCTACCCGTTTTTATAATGTGGATGAACCGAACAAGCGGCCGATGCTGGGCTATACCTGGTATGCAAAATCAGTCTGTAAGTCGGGTGTGAATACGGAATGCAAACTACTGTTGCTTCAACATGTCTTCGAGCAAAAGGAGGCCATCGCGGTAGAGTTCAGAACGCACTATTTCAACCATGTCTCCAGAGCCGCGATTGAACGGCTGGGTGCGAAGCAGGACGGAGTTTTGCGCAGCCATCAGATAATGCGTGATGGCTCAGTTCGTGATACGGTTGTTTATTCGATACTTCAGCATGAATGGCCCGCAGTAAAAAACAATTTATTGAGCAAGCTCTTGCTCAACGATGGTCGCAACGCTCAAGAGTAAATACATCCCTAACCTGTTACCTGAATTACGTTGGCTTCAGGAACTTCGAAAGCAATAAAGTCATCAAAGTAAATGAAATCGGCATGGCTGCCGATATGAAAATTCAGGAAGGCAGCATGAGTGCTGATATTGCCGGGGATGGCATATGGATCGACGGAAAATGCTTGCGCTGCTTGGCATAACCGGAGCAAATATGCTCGGCAGATATTCATCGGCTAATTCCAGTGAAACGGGGTCGATTCGAAGGACACTATCGTGCGTTGTCACCCCTCAGCAGACCGAAGGTCCCTATTTTGTTGATGAGCGTTTGCATCGGTCGGATATTCGGCCCGACCCTTCTGATGGCTCGATAAAAGAAGGATTGCCGCTCGCACTCGAGATTCGCGTTTTCTCCGTCGGTACAGGCGCTGGCTCCGTTGCAAACCGATAGCAGGCGCCTTTGTGGATATCTGGCATTGCGACGCTCAGGGGGTCTATTCGGACGTCATGGATAGCGATTTTAATACGGTCGGAAAAAAATTCCTGCGCGGCTATCAAGTAAGCGATAAAAATGGAAGCGTGAGATTCATCACTATTTATCCTGGCTGGTATCCCGGCAGAACGGTTCATATTCATTTCAAGATCCGTACCGATTCGAAATATACGCGGCCCCATGAGTTTACGTCGCAATTCTACTTCGATGACTCGATTACGGATTCGGTATATGCACAGCATCAGGCATACATCAGAAGGGGCTCTTACCTCACCAGAGCGAGAAATGAAGACGACAGCATATTCCGCAAGGGGGGTGAGCAGCTGATGCTCAAGCTCGCCAAGACGGATGAGGGTTACGCCGCGACTTTTGATGTCGGGCTTGAAATGGCTTGAAGGAGCTGATCCGGATATTCGTCATGCTCAAACAAGTTTGAACTCCGACCCCGGGCGACCGGCGCCCCGCTGGCCGAGCGAGGCCTGGATAGCGTCATTCACCGTTTCCAGAAAAACGAATTGCAATGTGGAACGCGTCGCTTCGGGTACCTCGCGCAAATCCTTCTCGTTACGCGCCGGCAGTAACACTGCGCGCAGACCCGCTCGTTGTGCGGCAAGTACCTTCTCCTTGATACCCCCTACCGGCAATACCAGTCCCCGCAAGCTAATCTCGCCAGTCATCGCCACATCGTGATGCACCGGTCTATCGGTAAAAAGCGAAGCGAGCGCAACAAACATGGCCACCCCGGCGCTTGGACCGTCTTTTGGAATAGCGCCCGCGGGCACGTGCACATGCACGTCGATTCCCTCAAACATTGCCGCCGGGATTCTTAAATCCCCCGCGCTTGCCTTCACCAGGGTGAGCGCCGCCTGAGCACTTTCTTTCATTACCCCGCCGAGCTGACCTGTCAGAATAAGTTGCCCGCGCCCGCTCACCCGTGTCACTTCGATGAATAGAATATCGCCTCCTACCGGTGTCCATGCCAAACCTGTAGCCACGCCGGGCAGGCTGGCGCGCAATCCTATTTCATGCTCGAACTTTGCAGGGCCAAGAATGGCGTCCAAATCCTTGGCCTCCACACGCACCTTGAACTGCTCATCATCAGCAATGCGGTCGGCAATGCGCATGGCTGCGTGGCGCATCACGCGCCCGATCTCACGTTCAAATTGCCGTACTCCGGCCTCACGCGTGTAATTCGCAATAATGCTGTCCAGGGCTTCGACCGTTATTTCATACTGCTCTTCGTTCAGACCATTTGCCTCGCGTTGACGTGCAACAAGATAACGCAACCCGATCTGAAGCTTTTCCTCCCTGGTATAACCCGGGAGATCGATGATTTCCATGCGATCCCGCACAGGAGGCGGCACGTTATCAATCACGTTCGCGGTGGCAATGAAGACGACGCGGCTCAAATCAAAGGGTACGCCGAGGTAATTATCCCGGAAGGTCGAGTTTTGTTCCGGATCCAGCACTTCAAGTAGCGCAGCTGATGGATCGCCGTGAAGACTAGCCGACATTTTGTCGACTTCGTCCAGCATCATGACGCAGTTGCGCGCACCTGCCTTGCGCAGGCTCTGCACAATGGTTCCCGGCATTGCGCCGATATAAGTGCGGCGGTGGCCGCGCATTTCGGCTTCGTCATGCACGCCACCCAACGACACGCGCACGAATGGGCGTTGCAATGCGCGCGCGATGCTCTGGCCGAGCGAAGTCTTGCCCACCCCCGGCGGGCCGACAAAACATAGAATCGGTGCACGGCCCTGAGGTTTCAATTTTTGCACCGCCAGAAATTCGATGATGCGCTGCTTGACACGTTCAAGCCCGAAGTGGTCGGCTTCAAGAATCTCCCGTGCCGCATTCAGGTCAATCGGCGCGTCATCCGGTAGCCGCCAGGGCAATTCCGTCATCCATTCCAGATAAGTATGGAGCATGGAATATTCGCTTGAGGCTGAGGGCATACGCTTCAGCCGCTGCAATTCCTTTCGCGCCTGTGCCTCGACCTCATCCGGCATGCCGGCCTTGGCGATCGCCTCATCCAGCTCTGCAATCTCCTGATCGTCGCCTTCCGTTTCGCCCAGTTCCTTCTGGATCGTTTTCAATTGCTCGCGCAACAGAAATTTCCGTTCCCTGTCCTCCAGATGTTCCTTGGTGCGTTCGCCGATCTCCTGTGACAGCCTGAGCACTTCGATGCGGCGCGACAGAATCTGGAGCACCTTTCGCAGCCGTTCCTCCGTGCTGACAGTCTCGAGCAACATCTGCTTCTCGGCCACTTCCGTGTCGAGCAGGCTGGCTGCTATATCAGCGAGATGCGATGGCGCCCGTGTTGCCTGTAGCGCGTGCGCCAGTTCCGCCGGTACGCCAGGCAACAGCGACAGGATTTCTATAGTGCGCTCGCGCAATTGCACGGCAAGCGCCTCGGCCTCTGTCGATACCTCGGCAGGCTCGCCGATACGTCTTACGCGGGCCGCTAAAAACGGATAACCTTCAACCAGCTCTTCGATACAAAACCGCTCCAGCCCCTGGCATACAGCATGGCGCAGCCCGTCGGCCGAAGTAATATGCCGGACGATGCTGACTACCGTGCCCATGTTGAATAACGCGTCGACTCCCGGATCATCGACGCTCGCATCCTTTTGCAGAACGATGCCTAACGGTCCTTTAGCTTGCAGAGCATGCTCCACTGCGGCAATCGATCTGGCACGGCCAACGGTGACAGCCGTCAATACATGGGGAAACAATACAATGTTGCGCATGGGTACCAGCGCGATCACATTCTGGGGTAATTCGAGGCTGATTACGGCAGACTGTTCCATAACGGCTCCTCGGTAATGAGCGGACGTTCACCAGTTGCATCACCCAGATGGGGCCTGGCCCTGACGCGACTTGAGCGGCGCGCGATGCACAAGCGCCTTGTGGTGGCAAAGCAGGGTGAAAAACAGAAATTTACGCTCCCACGTTCCTAGTCTAGCATTGCTTGGTCGAGCGTCAACTTGTATCGTTCCCCTGGTAAGACAGGATTCCTTGATCAGCAGAGGAATCCTGCGGCGTATGCCTCCGGCTCATCTACGCGCCCATCGATGCGCGCGCAAGGGATTTCATGCCGAAATTCTCTGGGAACAGATAACATAACGAACAGGGCAAAATCTCGAGCGTCAGCGATATATCCTTTACGCGGCCGCCAGAATTCCACAAACTACCTCTCGATTTCTTGCGTCTCTTCTGGCACATTTCAATTTCATGAACACCGAATGGTCGGCATCCGGCAATGAACCTGTTACCAATGCCTGGCCTACTACACTACGCAATCTGCGCATCAGGAGCCTTCGTTGAAAGTTAAAGCCACCTTTGAAGAAGTACTCTCCCGCATTCCCGGTCCTGTCACCGTAGAGTGGCCGATGGGAGAGCGATTTGCCGTCGCGCTCGCGCACGGCACGATGTCCGTCGAGTACTACGCGCCAATCGGTCACGACCCGCAAACTCCGCATGAACAGGATGAGGTTTACTTCATCCACCGGGGAACGGGCCAACTTGTCATCAACGGCGATCGCCATTCATTCGACGCCGGCGACTGCCTTTTCGTCCCTGCCCACGTTGAGCACCGGTTCGAGAATTTCTCCGGTGATTTCGGGACATGGGTGGTATTCTGGGGACCAAAGGGAGGAGAAAAGAGCAGCGAAGGAGACAGCGGATATCCATAACTTGCCGCTTCATGATAGATTTTCGAACAGCAGGACCGCCAATTCCTTGCCGGAGGTATCAGGCCATGAAAAATCTTCCTCTGAACCAGCTCGGGCCACACGAGTCCATGCCCGGCGTTGTGGATTTCGGGATACTATTACCGTGGATTTCAGCGGCGAATGGTAATCGCCTGTTCGTGAAAATCATTCACGAACGCGACCAGTTCATCCAGGCAATTCAGCCTGTATCCTTCGAATTGCAGCACGGAATCAATGTCGATTACGGTGATCTCTGGTCGGCGAAGGTGGATTTCAACACCGTTGACGACCCGCAATCGGGCTCGCATTTCGGTTCGCCCGGCCGGCATGTCTACCGCTTTGAACTGCACAATCCGAATTCAGGCGTGCTGGATTGGATTGTGGATCCTTTTGCACGTGAGTACGCAACGGGCAAGCTCTCTGCCTTTACGCTCGGCTACATTCCCTATCTCTGGAGCGCGGAGGAGGAAAACTGGAAAACACCCGCGCTGCATGACCTGATCCTGTATGAATTGAATCTTGCCGAATTCGGTGGCAGCCTGCAAGGCGCCATAGACCGGCTGCCTTATCTCGCCGATCTCGGCGTGAATGCCCTTTCGGTAATGCCCGTCAGCAACGTCTCGCTGGAGGTCGACTGGGGCTATTTACCGCTGGGTTTTTTTGGCGTCGATGAACGTTTTGGCCGCAGGGACGATTTCCAGCGCTTCGTCGATGCAGCACATCAGCACGGACTGGCGGTTATCGTTGATGCGGTTTATGGACATACCGGCAAGGATTTTCCTTACGCCGATCTCTATCAGCGGCTCCAATACCATGAAAACCCGTTCATGGGCTCATTTGCCAAGGACTATTTCAGTGATCTCGGCATCAGCACGGATTTCAACCGCGCTTTTACCCGCGACTTCTTTTTCAGTGTCAACCTGCACTGGCTGAATACCTATCATATTGACGGCTTCCGCTATGATTGCGTGCCCAATTACTGGGATGGGCCGGTGGGTATTGGTTATGCCAATCTGGTCTTTAATACCTACGAGTACGTCAAGAACTCCATTGCCGGTCTCACCCGGTTTGACGCGCCCGAAGGCCCGCGTCTGATTCAAATCGCCGAGCAGTTGGAAGCCCCCGAGCGGATTCTGGAACAGAGCTACAGCAACGCTACCTGGCAGAACGCCACTTTTGACGCAGCCACCGGCTGTGCTCGGGGTGCGGCGGGCGCAATAGAGAATTTCGCGCATCGGCTTGGGAGCGATTGGCTATATCGAACACGCCACCCACAACGGAGAAACCTTGGCCAAGGCTCCGCTGCAATACATCGAAAATCATGACCACAGCCGTTTTCTATGTGAATTTGGCCTCCAACGCCTCGACTGGAATCCATTATTCGCGGAAGGAAACCGCGCGAATTGGTATCGCCTCCAGCCCTACCTGATCGCCTTGCTGGCGGCGAAAGGCATTCCCATGCTATGGCAAGGCCAGGAATTCGGAGAAAATTATTTCTTGCCCGATAGCGGACTTGGGCGCGTATTGTTGTTGCGGCCGCTGCGTTGGGACTATTTCTACGATGCGGCAGGTAAAAACCTGGTCAAGCTGACACGCAGCCTGACGGGGCTGCGTAAAAATTGTCCCGAGTTACGCCGTGGCGCGCATTATTTCTACAACGATTACGAGCGCTATCTATCACGCGGTATTCTGCTTTTCCAGCGTGAAAATGCCGCTGCGGTGAGCCTGATCGCGGTAAATTTCACCGATGTCGAGCAGAGCGTGCCATTCGTGTTCACGCGAGCCGGCAACTACACCGAGCAACTGCACGGTCTGGATAATTTTGCCGCCGAGGCAGGCCAGGAGCATTGGTTGACCGTCCCGTCCAATTACGGTCGAATGTGGCGAAGTGTTTGAATCCATCCCGTTATCCTGTAGCGCGCTGCGCAGGTGCCGGGGAGATGCACGGAAACAAAAAATTGGCATTACTCTCCATAGGGGATACAATCTGAACGCCATGAACAAGCGCCGCCATATTCACTCCATCATGCTTGTATTATTTGTCTGCATACTGACAAATGCGTTTGGCTGGGCGTTCAATGGCGAAGTATTTGCGCATGAGCTTGATCATGAACATCATGTTCTTTCCCTTGATCCGGCTGCGCATCTTGAGGCGCACCAACATGCGGCTATCAACGATGACGGTCATATGGATGCGGCGACTCACCTGTGTCTCCACGCAGCCGGGCAATATCAGCCCTTTTTCTTGACTGCTCCCTTGATCGTCCCTGCTTCCGTCGGTATGGAAGTTTTGGCCTTATTTGTCTCCGACATCATCCCAGAATCCATTCCGGATTCGCCTCTGCATCCTCCTCGAAGCATTTCTTAAGTTAGACCGTCAAGTTACTTCAGCCTGGATTGCTGGTGCAATCCGGGCGTATGCCCTTGTACGAAAACCGGCGTCATGCATCGCCCAGTCCGCTGGCGAGACTTATTTTGATGAGCGTCAGCATGATCCTGTGGCGTGACATGGCGTAAATAAGCGTAATCAAGTGGCAGTTGAGTGTTTCGCACAATGCTTGCGGAGGATTTCCATGAACTTTGACCGGTTGTTCACGGCGCCACGACGCATGGCGCCAGGTGGATGGCTTATTCTCGCGCTGAGTCTGCCCTTCAGCAATTGCAGAAAACAGTTTTGCCGGTGGCGTCCCGGACAAAGACATAAGCTTCTCGATGGGATCCCCTCTGGAGGCAGAAGGTGACCTCACCATGAAAAATGCGGTACGCCTCGCGCTACAGCATAATCCTGAATTGGCCTCTTTCGACAAGGAAGTACGCGCGCTGGAAGGGGCAACCTTGCAAGCCGGGCTGCTGCGAAATCCAGACTTGTCCCTGAATATCGACAATGTCGGAAATATGGGGGTCAGCCAGGGGCGTGGCACCGTGCCAGGCGCGGTGCATCAAGGAAAACGTCGAGCAGCAGGACTTGATCTTTCGCATCAGCCAATTGATCGAGCTTGGAGGAAAACGCGCGGCTCGGGCATATGCCGCATCGCTCGGACAGGAATTGGCAGGCAAGGATTTTGAAACTAAACGCCTTGAGCTCATCGCCCGGGTAGCAAACACATTTATGGAAGTGCTGGCTGGTCAGGAGCAATTGCGGCTGGCGGAAGAGAGCCAGCAACTGGCGCAAAAAGTGGTGGATACCGTAAAAAGGCGAGTTCAGGCGGGAAAAGTGCCGCCCATCGAGGAGACCAAGGCGGGAGTCGCCTTTTCCACCACGCAGATTGCCTTGGGACAGGCACGCCGGGAGCTGGCGGCTGCCCGCAAAAGGCTGGCGCTGCTATGGGGCGACGCTTCGCCTCAATTTGGAAGGGTCTTGGGAAACCTCGAATTACTCACCACTTTGCCGAATTTCGAGATACTTTCCGAGAGCGTTCTGGCGAGCCCGATGGCGGATCGTGCCAGGAAAGGGATAGAACATCGCAAGGCGCTGCTGGAGGTGGAACAGACACGCCGCGTGCCAAACATCACCATTGGCGGCGGCATGATCAAACATTGGGAATCGGGCGGAACGACGGGCGTGGTCGGAATCTCGATGCCTCTGCAGCTTTTCGACCGGAATCAGGGAAACGTACGGGAAGCGCATGAACGTCTGAATAAAGCGCTTGATGAACAGGCTGCCACCGACTTGCGGCTCAAGACCGAGCTAGTGCAGGCTTACGAGACCTTATCGGCCGTACAGAACGAGATCGCGATATTGCGCAACGAGATATTGCCTGCCGCAAAGAGTGCTTTCGAAGTTACCAACAAGGGTTACGAACTCGGCAAATTCGGCTTTCTGGAGGTGCTCGATGCACAACGCACTTTGTTCCAGAATCGGGTCCTGTATGTGCGAGCGCTCGCGAATCACCACCGCCTGGTCAATGAAATAGAACGCCTGACCGCGGCGCCGATTGACGACATTGCCAGTCCACCGAACGATGGACGCGCCGACCTGGAATACAAGGAGTAGACGATGGAGAAGAAAAGCCGGCTCACTCCAATCATTGCCGTGATCGCCATAGGAATTGCACTGGGCGGTCTGATTCTCACACTGGATAAAACGGCGCAACCTACCTCAACCGGGTCCGAAACCGATGCAGGAGCTGAAGCGCCCGACGTCCAGGATTCCGGGGATAAGCAGGAATCATCAAAGGCCGATATCGACTCTCGATACCGCGTAGGCCCTAAAGGAGGCAAACTGTTTACAACAGATGGCTTCGGGCTGGAAGTGACTATTTTCGAAAAGGGCGTTCCGCCACAGTTCAGGCTTTATCTGTATGAAAATGGCAAACCGTTACCCCCTTCTGCCGCCAAAGTCACCGTTACGCTGTCACGGCTTGGCGCCCCTGCGCAGGTATACAAGTTCAAGCCTGAGGTCGATTACCTGGTGGGCGACCAGATAGTAGAGGAGCCTCATTCGTTCGATGCCGCAATTGCCGCCGAGTGGAAGGGCAGAACCTTTCACTGGAAATATAGCCAGGTTGAGGCCAGGGTGAAAATGCCCGACGAAATGCTGAAAAGCATCGGCGTCGAAATACTTACGGCCGGGCCCGCGATCATCAAACACACGCTCAAGCTGCCCGGCGAAATAATCTTCAATGAACACACCATCGTGCAGGTAGTACCTCGTTTGCCGGGAATCGTCACGTCCGTTGAGCGTCATCATGGTCAGCAAGTAAAGAAGGGAGACGTTCTTGCGGTCATCGAAAGTCAGGCACTCGCTGAGCTGCGCAGCCAATATCGGGTGGCCCGAAAGCGATTGGCGCTGGCGCTCGCTACCTATGAGCGAGAGAAGCGGCTCTGGGAGGAGAAAATTTCCGCCAAACAGGACTATCTTACGGCACAAACGTTATGGAATGAGGCCGAGATCGCACTGGACCTTGCTTCGGTAAAGCTTGCCGCACTGGGCGTAAAGCCCGAATCGGACTCCTACGGAAGCAGCCTGGCACGCTATGAAGTCCGCGCGCCTATCTCCGGGCTCATCATTGAAAAATCCATCGCATTGGGACAAACACTCAAGGAAGACAACAATATTTTCACTATTGCCGACGTATCGACAGTGTGGACGGCAATAACGGTTTACCCGAAAGATGTAGCAACGGTCAAGGTCGGTCAAAAAGCAACAGTCAAAGCGACTGCATCGGATATCAAGGGACAAGGCGCTGTCACTTACATAACCGCCCTGGTCGGTGGGCAAACACGTAACGCCACAGCGCGGATCGAGCTCGAAAACAAGGACGGCAGATGGCGCCCCGGCATGTTTGTAAATGCGGAACTGGTGGCGGAAGAAATCCAGGTTCCTGTTGCGGTATCCACAGCCGCTATTCAAACAGTCGATGACTGGACGGTGGTGTTCGGCCGCTACGGCCAATACTTCGAAGCGCGTCCGCTGGAACTGGGCCGCAGCGACGGCAATATGGTAGAGGTGCTGGAGGGATTTCGCGCAGGAGAACAATACGCGGGGGGCAACAGTTTTGCCATCAAGGCTGAGCTGGGCAAATCAGGCGCTACTCATGACCATTGATCACGAGTCACTACCCGAGAATCTTTCCGTTCCAGACGCCGGAAAGACCAGCGCGGATCGATATCATGATTGAACAGCATTTTACGAATATCCATCCAGCAGCGCGGCCTGGTCCTCATGGCGGTAACCGGAATGGCCATGCTCGGAATCTACAGCTATCAGAAACTTCCCATCGATGCGGTACCGGATATTACAAACGTGCAGGTACAAATCAATACGCACGCGCCGGGCTACTCGCCCGTCGAGGCAGAGCAGCGCGTAACCTTTCCGATCGAGATTATCATGGCCGGACTCCCGAATCTTGAATATACGCGATCGCTTTCACGCTACGAGTTATCGCAGGTCACCGTTATTTTCAAGGACGGCACCGATATCTACCTTGCTCGCCAGCTAGTGAGTCAACGAATTGAGGAAGCAAAAGACCGTTTGCCCGCCGGCGTAGAGCCAACAATGGGTCCTATCTCCACGGGACTGGGCGAAATCTTCATGTGGTCCGTCGAGGCTGAAAAGGGAGCGGCCAAACCGGATGGCTCGGCATATACCCCGACCGACCTGCGTGAAATTCAGGACTGGATCATCCGGCCGCAATTACGCCTGGTGCCGGGTGTCACGGAAATCAACTCCATTGGCGGTTATGTCAAACAGTTTCATGTCGCACCCTACCCGGAAAAGCTGATCTCTTTGGGATTAACCCTGCAGGATGTGATCACCGCTCTGGAACGCAACAACCTCAATGTCGGGGCCGGTTATATTGAAAAAAGCGGCGAACAGTATCTGGTTCGCTTGCCTGGACAGGTAACCAACCTGGACGAGATCGGCAACATCCTGCTCGGCTCACGGCTGGGAATACCCATACGCATCAGAGATGTCGCGGATATTCTGATAGGCAAGGAATTGCGCACCGGCGCAGCTACCCAGAATGGCGATGAAGTGGTTCTAGGCACAGCGCATATGCTGATCGGTGAAAATAGCCGTGCCGTTGCTCAAGCAACGGCGGAAAAACTGGCGGATATCAACCAGACTCTGCCCGAAGGCGTGGTCGCTACGCCCGTCTATGACCGCACCATCCTGGTAGATAAAACCATCCGGACCGTGGCAACCAATCTGTTCGAAGGCGCGGTACTGGTAATCGTCGTGCTATTCCTGTTTCTGGGTAATCTGCGCGCGGCGATCATTGCTTCGCTCGTCATCCCGCTCTCTATGCTGTTCACCTTCAGCGGCATGGTGGCAAGCGACGTCAGCGCCAATCTGATGAGTCTGGGCGCGCTTGATTTCGGCCTTATCGTGGACGGCGCCATCGTCATCGTCGAAAACAGTATGCGCCGCCTGGCTCATGAACAGATACGGCTCGGACGGGAATTGACATCCACCGAGCGCATGGCGGCGGTATTCGACGCCACCAGGGAAGCGCGACGCGTGCTCATCTACGGCGAGCTTATTATCATGGTCGTTTACTTTCCCATCTTCACGCTGTCGGGAGTGGAAGGAAAAATGTTTCATCCGATGGCTATCACGGTGGTAACAGCCCTGCTGGGCGCGATGATTCTCTCCGTGACATTCGTCCCGGCCGCGATCGCGCTCTTTCGTTTCCGGCAAAGTGGCGGAAAAGGAGAGCGCGGCGGTTGTATGGGCAAAAAAAGTTTATGTGCCCGCCTTGGGCGCAGCAATGCGTAACAAGGGCCTGACGGTGACGATAGCCGTGGTGATCGTGGCGCTATCCGGCCTGCTGACGACAAGGATGGGTAGCGAGTTTGTGCCCAGCCTCAACGAGGGCGATATCGCGCTCCATGCGATCCGTATTCCCGGCACAAGCTTGACAACAGCTATCGAAATGCAAGATGAGCTGGAAAAAACAATCAAGACGTTTCCGGAAGTGGAGCGGGTTTTCGCCAAGATAGGAACCGCCGAGATTGCGACCGACCCCATGCCGCCGAGTGTCGCGGATACGTTTATCATGCTTAAACCTGAATCGGAATGGCGGGAACAGTACCGGACAAAAGCAGAACTGATTACCGCACTGGAACAAGCAGTCCAGAAAGTGCCAGGCAATAACTACGAGTTCACCCAGCCGATACAAATGCGTTTTAACGAACTATTGTCGGGCGTACGAGCAGACGTTGCGGTCAAAGTATTCGGTGATGATATGGACACGCTATTCGCCGTGGCCGGGCAGATAGAGAAGCTCCTGGAAACGGTTCCTGGAGCAGCGGATGTGAAAATCGAGCAACTTACCGGCTTGCCAGTGCTCACGGTTCAATCTGATCGCGCAAAACTGGCGCGTTACGGTTTGAATGTAGCTGACGTACAGGACGCGGTAGCCGTTGCGGTCGGCGGACAGAATGCCGGTACTATTTTCGAAGGGGACCGCCGCTTCGAGTTGCAGGTCCGGCTCCCGGAACAACAACGCAGCGACATCGAGGCACTCAAGCGTTTGCCGATCGGCCTGCCCGCTTCAGGCGCGCGCGGCGCGGCAAACGTTCAAAATGCTCCAAATGCTCCTTTAGGCAGCTTGCCTGCTTACGTTCGATTGGACGAGGTGGCCAGCCTCGAGGTTGTCCAGGAACCCAATCAGGTGAGCCGCGAAAATGGCAAGCGAAGAGCAGTCGTTACTGCAAACGTGCGTGGCCGGGACCTGGGTTCCTTCGTCGAGGAAGCGGAAAAGCTCATTGGAGAGAAAGTGCAGGTTCCGCCCGGATACTGGCTGACATGGGGCGGCCAATTCGAGCAGATGATTTCCGCTGCCGAACGGCTCCAGGTAGCTATTCCTCTGGCCCTGGGGCTCATCCTGATGTTGCTTTATGCCATGTTTGGAAACTATCGAGACGGCCTGCTGATGTTTACGGGCGTCCCGTTCGCCCTCAGCGGCGGGGTATTGGCGTTGTGGTTGCGTGATATACCCCTGTCCATTTCCGCCGGCGTGGGATTCATCGCCCTGTCGGGTGTGGCAGTGCTGAACGGTCTGGTCATGCTGTCGTTTATCCGGGATTTGCGCGCGCAAGGCCAGTCGCTGGACGATGCAATAACCAATGGCGCCCTCACCCGCTTGCGTCCGGTGCTCATGACGGCGCTGGTCGCGGCTCTCGGTTTCGTTCCAATGGCCCTCGCTACAAGCATCGGCGCGGAAGTGCAACGCCCCTTGGCGACGGTGGTAATCGGCGGCGTCTTGTCGTCCACCGCGCTGACTCTGCTGGTTTTGCCGGTCTTGTATTGGCTGGCTCACAGCCGGGATGCTTCAGATTCCGCTTCCTCCACCGAGAGTACCGTAATTTCGGCTGGTTACCGGGACCCTCGCCAGCGTTAACGCCACACCCATTCCGGAATATGCGCTGGAAAGCGCTTCGCGACCGGAGTTCACTAAAGGTTGGTGAGTGCCGTATAAAGGAAGGATTTGGGTTAAAATATTTTTTTTGACCTTTAGGGCGCCACTTCATGAAAAAAACCCGCGTCCCTCATCGCACCAAATCACCACGCGTAGTTCAGGAACTGTCCCGCCTGGCGGCTGGGCTTGCCGCATCAGGCAGCCGCATAGAAGACGCATTTTGGGAAAACCGGCTTGCGGCGAAGATACACGCGCAGTTGCGTACGGGTGACGACCAGAACCTCGAGGCCGCACTGGATCAACTTTATGACAGTGATCCCTCGGGTTACAGCGAATTTATTTACGCCATTGAGGCGGCAATAGAATGCAGCATATTTACACACGATGATCGCCGCTATGATGTGCTGATGTTTGCCGTGCCGGTACTGACCTGGTCGCGCTTTTCGATTCCTTCGGGGCCGATAGCTGAATCAATGCTCGAGAATTTGAGGATGCAGTTGCAAACACATGTGCTGGCGGCGAATGCACAGTTTGTACTTGCAGATTGCCTGTTCAGTCCCGACCAATTGCCGCGCGGCTATCACCTGACACATGAGCTCGCCGGGAAGTTATGGGCTGCCGCAGTCGCAGGGGAACGCTGCTTGCATATGAATCCACGCCAGTTGGCCGAAACCGGGCGTTTTCTTTCTGATACCCGCTATCTTCTCGGCGCGATTGCCGTGCCGCAGGGAAAGCCCATGTTCCGCTGGCAAGCGGAGGGAACCAGCGAGACAAGAGGAGGCAATCCGGCTGCTCCAAAGTTTTCAAAAGAAGAAATTGTGCAAGCATGGCAGACGCATGGCGGCGAAGCGCTGCGGACCCTATTCCAGGGTTGCGCGTTCGAATTGCTGGTACCCGATGGCTTTTTTTCGGCATGGCGCATGGCCGACCGCCTGGCCCGGCCCTATTCCATGCATGCGACCGTTGATTTCCTGCAAACCACTCTGAATATTTCCGCAAGCCGGCTTCGCGCGGTGGTCGCGCCCTTTTATGACCAGTGGCTGGAGGAATATCGCATAAGTTTTACGCTCAAGGAGCGCGACGACGTACTCTACGGTATAGTCTGGGCACTGGTCGGCGACGAAGACGAGAACAGCGATATCGTGGGGCAAATCGAGACAACATTACGGGAATGCGGCATAGCTCATACCACGCTATTGCAGAATCGCTTCCTTCTGGAATACTGCGAAGAATGCGGTGCGCCGCTGTTTCCGAACCCTGAAGGTGAAGTAGTGCACGCCGAATTTCCCGAAGAAGGTGAAGTCGCGCCGATACACTTACACTGATAACAAGGCTTTGGATACAGTCCTGGAATACGCAAATTCTGTAGCGTAGATTCTTTTGTAGAGAAGGAGCCATGAGCGGAAAAATCAGAAAATCAGAACAGGAATGGAAAACGCAGCTTACGCCTCAGCAGTATCATGTAAGCCGCGAAAAAGGCACGGAATCCGCTTTTACCGGCGAATATTGGGACTGCCACGACCCCGGCATATATCGCTGCGTCTGTTGTGGAACGGCCTTGTTCGACTCGAATACCAAATTCGATTCCGGCACCGGTTGGCCTTCATTCTGGCAGCCCATCGACCAGACCAACATAGTGGCCGAGAAAGATCACAGCTTTTTCATGCGCAGGACAGAAGTGTTGTGCGCTCACTGCGATGCGCATCTTGGGCCATGTATTCGAGGATGGCCCGGCGCCTACCGGATTGCGCTACTGCATCAATTCTGCGTCCCTCCAGCTCGATCGCGGCTCCGCTGATCAGGGGTCTGACAGTTAATAACGTAAAGGTAAAATGGGATACCGTGCATTGCGCTTCGGTTGTTGGCATACCTGGAGCGAGGGCCGCTACAGCCGGCATTACTTGTTCGAAGCCGGTTCTGTCAGTTGATCGGCATTAATGCCGATTATGCTTTGCGAGATCAAAGTCAGGATATCAGACGCGTATCGTTTAAATCAATCAGGAAATTCGATAGATTTTTCCCTTTGTAACCGCGATAATTGGCTCATCAGGCACATTGGCGGTCGTTCCATATCATGAAATTTCTTTTTGATCTTTTTCCTGTAATCCTGTTTTTCATTACTTTCAAGATCTATGGTATTTACGCCGCCACTGCTGTAGCTATTGCCGCCACTTTTGTGCAAATCGGCTGGGTATGGTTCCGTCACGGCAAGGTTGACAAAATGCTGTGGGTGAGCCTGGTTCTCATTGTTGTCTTCGGTAGTGCAACACTGATTTTGCAGGATGAGACTTTCATCAAGTGGAAACCATCAGTGCTTTACTGGCTTTTCGCCGCCGCATTATTGTTGGCCCATGCGATTTTCAAGAAGAATTTGATTCGTGCGATGATGAAAGAACAGATTACGCTGCCTGAACCGATATGGATCCGCCTCAACGCCAGCTGGGCGGCATTTTTCGCGCTGATGGGTGCTGCCAACCTCTACGTAGCCTTCAATTACTCCACTGAAACCTGGGTCAACTTCAAGCTGTTCGGATTTATGGGTCTGATGCTGGCTTTTGTCCTGTTACAAGGGTTGATGCTGGGAAAGTACATGGAGAGCAACGACGATAAAGAGACATGATGCTCTACGCGATAAGCGGGGAAGATGTTCCCGATAGCCTGGAAAAGCGGATGGCCGTCCGTCCTGCGCATCTGGAACGCATCAAGGCATTGCAGGAAGAGGGGCGTCTCGTCCTGGCGGGGCCATACCCGGCAATTGACAGTCCAGACCCCGGTCCCGCGGGATTTTCCGGCAGTCTGATCGTGGCCGAATTTGAATCGCTGGAAGCCGCGCAAGCCTGGGCGGAAGCCGACCCCTATGCCACTTCGGGCGTATATGGCAAATTGATAGTCAGGCCATTCAAAAAAGTTTTGCCTCCATAAGTAATAAGCAGATGAGCACAGTGGAACTGATCAGGCAAAAGCTTTCCGTGCTTGAGCCGGTAAGGATTGAAATTGTGGATGAAAGCGCAAGGCATGCGGGACACGCGGGCGCTAAAAGTGGAGGGGGACATTATCTGCTTACCATAGTCTCCTCGAAATTTGCCGGCAAGTCGGCATTGGAACGGCACCGCCTGATTTATGCGGCGCTGCGGGAGATGATGCACAAGAATATTCACGCGCTGAGTGTAAAAGCGTATACTCCCGAAGAAATTTAATTTGATCCACTGACAAGGAAGCCCCATGCATTTTTTGAAATTTTCTCAACTAACCGCGCTGGGTATTTCTGGGCTGATTGCCGTAACCACTGTTCAGGCTCAATCCGGCTCAACGATGGCGAAGGTGAACGGCGTTGCGATTCCTCAATCGCGCCTTGAACTCATCGTGAAAGCACGTACCGCTCAGGGTCAACCCGACAGTCCTGAAACCCGGAAAGCCCTGCGCGAGGATCTCATCACCGAGGAGGTGATAGCCCAGGAAGCGAAGAAAAAAGGATTGGATAAAGACCCCGATTTCATGACCCAGATGGAAATGGCGCGCCAGACAGCGCTCGTCCGGGCATACCAGATAGATTACATTAAAAAACATCCTGTTAGCGATGAAGAGCTGCGCAAGGAATATGAAGCGGTAAAAACCCAGATGGGTGATAAGGAGTATAAAGCGCACCATATTCTGGTTGCTACCGAAGAAGAAGCTAAGGATATCATCGCCAATATCAAAAAAGGCACCAAGCTTGAGAAGATCGCAGAGGAAAAATCCCTTGATACAGGCAGCAAAAATAAGGGTGGCGAACTCGACTGGAGTCCCGCCGCAAGTTATGTCCAGCCCTTCGCGGAAGCCTTGACCAAAATGACCAAAGGACAGCTTACCCAGCAGCCGGTTAAGACTCCCTTTGGCTGGCACGTAATCCGGCTGGATGATGTGCGGCCTCTGAAGGTTCCGCCGTTCGAGGAAATAAAGCAGAATCTGGCGCAACGTGTATTGCAACGGGAGTTCGCAGCATCAGTCGGCGATCTGCGCGGCAAGGCGAAAGTCGAATAATCCTGCAAAATCAGCAGCACAAAAAAGGCAGCCTCGACTGCCTTTTTTTATGCCCTATCCGGAACGTTACGTTAATTTCCCTATTATTTTTGCTATAGCCTTTCGCCACACTGCGAAGGTAGGAAAACAACGCATTAGCATTGTCGTTTTCACTGTAGCAAAAGGAAACCATTTTGCTACATCATGTGATCGGAAACTTGCTACCTCGATCTCGATCCGGTGGTTAAGCAACTTGCCCTTCTCTATGCCGTTCAGAACCAAAGAATCTCCCCTGTGATTCAGGGTGCGGTCTCCTTATTGCTATTTCGCTTTTTTAGTTTGTCAGTTTGTCCTTGTTTTTTCCAACGATAAAAATTAACATTGCATCATAAAATTCGGGGACTCAGCAGCCTCCCCACTCAAGACGCTTGCGTCCAAGGCCTGCTCATCTTAAGGGTTGAATTCCCTATAGAGGAGGAGATCGCATGGACGCTTCAAGCCAAGGTACCAAGGTATCTGCTTCAGATACATCCCCTACTGCAGTGAATGAAAGCGCACCGCGCGTACCGCACGAGTCGCTTGGCCATCTCTTTTTGCGCTTTTTGAAGTTCGGCTCACTCGCATGGGGCGGGCCCGTTGCACAGATCGCGATGATCCAGCACGAGTTGGTCGAGGAAGAAAAATGGGTGAGTCCACAGCACTTCAATCGGGTACTGGCGATGTATCAGGTGCTGCCTGGTCCCGAGGCACACGAGTTGTGCGTGTACTTCGGCATGCTGGCGCGCGGGCGCATCGGCGGAATTCTGGCAGGGCTGGGCTTCATGTTGCCTGGCTTCACGCTCATGTTCATCCTGTCATGGCTGTATGTTCGCTATGGGCTACAGACGACGGGCACTATTGCAACCGTATTTGCTATTGTGCAGGCCGCTGTCGCCGCGCTAATCGTGCGTGCGGTCCATCGTATTGGCAGTCATGTACTGCTTGATCGATGGTCGTGGGTCATCGCAGTCATCGCGACGGCGGCTCAGCTCACAGGCGTTCACTTCGCGATCACGCTCGTTGCGGGAGGCGCAGCTTACGTGCTGGCGAAGCAGGGCTGGACGTCGCTTGCCACCTCCTTGATGGTCCTGTGCGCCATTGGAGTGATCAGCTGGTTTGCTTTCAACGGCTTCCATCTCGCTGGCATGGGTAGCGCGACGATTCAGCAGGGGCAAGGCCAAGCGCAGCGTTCACTATGGGAGTTGTTCATCTCGGGACTAAAAGCAGGGATGCTCACGTTTGGCGGTGCCTACACCGTTATACCGTTCCTGCAGGAGGACGCGGTTGCCGACGGCGCCTGGATGACGAACACTCAGTTCCTTGATGGCCTTGCGCTATCCGGTTTGCTGCCCGCACCGCTGATTATCTTTGCGACGTTCGTCGGTTACCTTGGGGGCGGAGCCACCGGTGCGATCGCGCTGACAGCAGGTATCTTCCTGCCAGCCTTTGCCTTCACGCTCCTCGCACATGATCCTCTGGAGAAGCTGGTCAGCGAGCCGCGCATACGCTTGTTCCTCGAAGGCGTCACGGCGGGAGTCGTCGGTTTGATCGCCGGGACGACCATCGCCTTGATGATGGTCAGTATTGTGGACATTCCCACTGCAGTCGTCTTTGCTGTAGCGCTCGCCGCACTTTTTTATTTCAAGTCCAAGCTGACTATCCCGCTCGTCGTCGCTAGCGCTGCGTTCGTAGGCTTTGCGATCAGCTTTGTGCCGATGTAGCAGGACAGGCGAAGAACATGCGGAATGTGGGCTAAGGATTTTTAGCCTGTGTATCCAATGCTTTTTTAATGGTTTTTGCCAGATCGACTGCATTGCCTTTGCCCCAGTAGTGCATGAATAAGTGAGTGTGGCTCCTCATGCGTCATGTGTTGATGAATCGCCACAATATTAATGTCGCCCTCTCGCATTGTTTTCAGGATAGGCTGCATTTCATCGGCAAGCATGGCGAAATCCCCATCCACGACCGCCTCGCTATCGCTACCCGCAAACGCCGCCCATGTGTTTACACCCATTTCTTTTCCAACCGGCACCCCGTGAATCGTCGCGGCACGTCCAATTACGACTTTAAACATGCCATCTTTCGCGGTTCCTTTCATGCCCAGGATTTGTTCCAGAGGTTGAGGGGATATCGTGTTCTCCTGCGGGATTGTCTTGGGAAACCGGGAAGAGGGTACAGGCTGGGCCGCGCGGATTTCAGTGACTTTGTCATAAATCTTCTTTACTCCGGCCGAAAGCTTAGCGGCGCTTCCCATGCCACCGATATGCATGAAATACACCTTTGGTTCATCAAAGAAAAAATGATTGTGCAAGGCAGTCACTTCCAGTCCCGCCTCGAAAGCCGCGCTTATCGCCGGGTTGACCTCGTCCTCGAACAGCACAGTATCGCCCATCATTACAACCTGGCCGTCTTGTGCAGGAGCAAAAGCAGCCCATGAGCCCAAACCCATGAAAGGCGGCATTGGCCATTTGTCTACTTGTATTTTTACGTCAGTCCTGGGTTTGGACACTTTGAAAACGTTTTCTTCCTTGGAATACGTGCCCTTGAGCCCTGTCAATCGCTCGATCTCGGCTGTATCCAAGGTGACTTCGGTGTCCGCGGCATGAGCGGTTGCGGCGATGAGCGCCAATGAAGCGGCGATAAGATAATGCTTAAGAATCCCTGAATAAGAAATCATGATTCCTCCTCCGGATACTGAAGTTGAAAGTAATTATTGCAGAAATCAGCTTCTCGCAAGCGCGTCCTGATTGGTGAGCTGGGTGATCGCTACCGCGCCAGTCTGAGGCAGACCTGTCCATTGCTGCGGATGTCGAGAACGGTGTAAGCGTACAAGTCTCACACCCATGATTCGAAGGCTATGTTAACTTTTGCATTCTCGGCGCCAGGGCGCATAACAATTCATAACCTACTGTACCAGCCGATTGCGCCACCTCGTCGACAGGCATTCCTTTTCCCCAGAGCGTTACCGGACTACCCACTCCGGCATCCCCTATTTCGCTCAGATCGACATGCAGCATATCCATTGATATACGCCCGACGACACGGGTACGTTTTCCGTTCACCATTACAGGGGTACCGGTGGGTGCATGGCGAGGGTAGCCATCGGCGTAACCGCCGGCGACAACCCCAACGCGCATTGATCGGCCGGTGCGAAAAGTATGACCGTATCCCACGCCGTCCCCCGCTTTTAGCGTTTGCACCGCGATGATCTTGCTCAATACCGTCATTGCCGGATGCAGATCCAATTCGCTGGCAGCCGTATCCGCAAATGGCGAGGCGCCATAAAGCATGATGCCGGGGCGTACCCAGTCCGCATGTGTCTCGGGAAAGCGCAGAATGGCGGCGGAATTTGCCAATGAGCGCGGTAGATGCCGCCCGCCGGCGATAGCATTGAAACGTTGTAACTGCGCAGCAATGCTTTCGTTCCTGCAAGGCTCATCGGCACTGGCGAAATGAGTCATAAGCGTAATCTGTTTCACCGCAGGATGGGCCTTGAGCGTTTCCAACACAGCGGGAAATTCCTCAGGCGTGAATCCCAGGCGGTTCATGCCGGTATTGAGCTTCAAAAATACGCTTAGTCCCCCGCGCAGCCTTGATGCCGATAGCATGGCAAGTTGTTCACTGTGATGAATTACCGCGCTTAAATGGTACTGCTCGATCAGCGCCAATTCGTCTACGTCAAAAAAACCTTCGAGCAGCAAAATGACCTGGCGATACCCTGCTTCCCGCAGGCGTACGGCAGCGTCCAGCTCGAGCATGGCGAACCCTTCGGCACGTGCTAGCGCCTCTGCGGCGCGCAGCAAGCCGTGACCATACGCATCCGCCTTGATAACCGCCATAACACGCGAGCGGGGAGCATGACGGCGAACGACGGACAGATTATGTTCGAGCGCTGACAGATCAATCAGCGCCTGGATAGGGCGCGGCATCGATATTCAGGAAAATTCAATCATTGGCGCCGAAGCGGGTGGGTTTCAACTGGCCGGCATGAGCGTTTTGACAATATAGCGTGGATGAGCATTGTATAATTCGGTGCCTGAGAATGAACAGGTTTCTGGAAGGAGAATAGTTTGAAACGCGGATTTTATACCATTATGGCAGCCCAGTTTTTTTCTTCGCTGGCGGACAATGCGCTGCTGGTGGTTGCCATTGCACTTCTGGTAGAGCTGCACGCCCCCGCGTATCTCACACCCATGCTCAAATTCGTATTCGTCTTGTTCTATGTGATTCTCGCTCCCTTCGTTGGGGCTTTTGCGGACTCGATGGCCAAGGGACGGGTGATGTTCATCAGCAACGCCATCAAAATCATTGGCTGCAGCCTGCTTTTTCTGGCAGCGCACCAGTACTTCGCTCTCGCCGCCTATGCAGTCGTCGGGCTCGGCGCTGCCGCCTATTCCCCGGCGAAGTATGGAATACTGACTGAACTGCTTCCCCCCGAAAAGCTGGTCATTGCCAATGGCTGGATCGAGGGTTTAACGGTGGCTTCCATCATATTGGGAACGGTCTTTGGCGGGTTGCTGATCTCACCCGCAATCTCCGCCGTATTTCTGGCGTTTGATTTTCCGCTCATAGACACGGGTGTGGACACCGTACCGGAAGCCAGCATCCTTCTCATCGCCATATTTTATACTACTGCCGCCATATTCAATCTGTACATTCCCAACACCGGAGTTGACCATCGCATTCTCAAGAAAAATCCGCTATTCCTTATGCATGAATTCGGACATTGCTTGAACCTGCTATGGAAAGACAAACTCGGACAGATTTCGCTGGCGGTTACAACACTGTTCTGGGGCGCAGGCGCAACCCTGCAATTCATTGTGCTGAAATGGGCGGATGCGGCGCTGGGTTATCCGTTAAGCAAAGCCGCACAGCTACAGGGTGTGGTCGCCGTCGGGATTGCGATTGGTGCGATTATTGCAGCCCGAGTGGTGTCGCTCCGCAATTCGGTAAAAGTCATTCCTCTCGGCATTGCCATGGGTATTGTGGTGATGGCCATGATTCTTGCGCAAAACCTGTGGATTGCGATTCCGCTTTTAATGCTGATAGGCGGATTGGCGGGGTTTTTTGTCGTGCCGATGAATGCGTTATTGCAGCACCGCGGGCATATCCTGATGGGCGCGGGCCACTCCATCGCGGTACAAAATTTCAACGAGAACCTGAGCATTCTCACCATGCTGGGGGTATATGCGGTATTGGTGAGTTTCGACGTCCATGTTTATACCGTTATTGTACTATTCGGTCTATTTGTCGCCGTGATCATGGCCTTGATACGGCAGTGGCACCTGCGCAACCAGAGTATTGAAGACTCTTTACATCTGATTGGCGTCCATAAGGGACATTGACGTCCTCCTGGTTGCTACAGGATAACAGGTCTATCAGGCAATTCATTTTCTCCAGTCTTCCGTTCCGTCGCGAAGTGCTCCTGCAAACGGGTGCCAATAGCTCCTATTCCCGTAATGACACCCGATTCAAACAGCCCCTGACGAAAAGCCGTTTCCATTTCGCGGCATATTGCTTCCCACGTCTCATTGCCGACCCTGCCAGCAATTCCGCGATCGGCTATGATTTCAACGTCATGATCGGCGAGCAGCAGGTAAATTAGCACACCGTTGTTATGTTCGGTATCCCAGACGCGGAGTTGGGAAAATACCTCTATCGCGCGCTCCCGCGCCGGCTGATCTGCAATTAGAGGCAGCGTATCAAGCGCCGCCTCCACCGCAAACACGATTTCTCCGTCGTGACTGATCTCAGATTGCCGGATGGCTTTTTCGATCGCCGCCAGGGCGGTATCGGGAAATATGCGCCGTACCGCCCGAGGGCCAGTAAAAAGATGTCGCAGTATACGAGAGAAATTCATTTACCATCTGCCCGATGCGCCACCACCACCAAAGCCGCCGCCGCCACCGCTAAAGCCACCACCGCCAAACCCACCGCCCCCGAAACCGCCTCTACCGCCCATGCCGCCAAAACCGCCAGGCCAACCACCGCGGCCTCCCCTGGAAATTCCTCCGCCGGGATACCCGAACAAGCTTATAAAAAAGGCAAAAATTGCGGCAACTATGCCGATGAGTACGGAAGAGAAAATCAGCCAGCCTATAAAGCCAGCCGCAGCGCTCGTCAGGGTAGCGCCAATAAAACGTCCTACGAAGGACTGCAATATCCTGGCGATGACGATGAGTATTATGAAAACGAAAATAATATTGTTCAGGAAAACATCGGCAACCGCACCAGTACTGTCGCCCCTGGCACGCCTGGTCTGGGACGGAGGCAGGGGTTCTCCCTCTATCACATGCGCTATTCGCTCGATTCCGGCATCAATGCCGCCTGCGAAATTTCCCCGCTTGAGCTCGGGAATAATTGTCTCTTCGGTTATGCGCTTTGCGATGGCATCCGGCAGCACGCCTTCCAGGCCATAGCCGACTTCCAGCCGCACCGCCCTGTCCTGCTTGGCGATCAGCAGCAGGATGCCGTCATCGACGCCCTTGCGCCCCAGCTTCCAGGCCTCGGCGACGCGAATTGAATATTGTTCGATGGTTTCCGGATGAGTGCTGGGAACAATCAGTACCGCAATCTGGCTGCCTTTCCTGGCTTCGACTTCCCTCAGCTTATGCTCCAGTTGCGCAGTCTCATTCGAGGAAAGGGTGCCAGTCAGATCGGTGACACGGGACACAAGGGGCGGAATCGCCACGTCCGCCATCGAAGAGACGGAAAAAAGCAGAACGATGAGTGCGAGGATTTTTCTCCCGGCTTGAATCATAAATAAATGTGCCTATGAACCATTCCCGGTTCGACGCCAGTTGTAGCCCAGCTGTAGGATAGGTGGAGGCTGCAAGCTGCAATCCATAGTATCAATGGCCAATGGGATACGCTTTGCTTCACCCATCCTGCACATGGCGAGTGGAGCCCAGCCTGAACCACCTATGGTTTGCTGAAATCCACCTTGGGCGCAGTGGAAATCGCTTTCTCGTTTTCAACAGTGAGACCAGGCTTCACCTGAAAACCGAATATCATTGCCGTGAGATTGCTGGGAAATGAGCGCACTACTACGTTGTATTCCTGGACGGCCTTGATGTAACGGTTGCGTGCCACGGTAATACGGTTTTCCGTGCCTTCCAGTTGTGCCTGTAGCTCACGAAAATTGGCGTCTGATTTAAGTTGCGGGTAATTCTCGGCCACCACGAGCAAGCGCGAGAGAGCGCTGGATAGTTCTCCCTGCGCACTCTGAAACTTTGCGAATGCCTCGGGGTCATTGATTAGCTCTGGCGTAGCCTGGATGCTGCCAACCTTGGCGCGGGCATTGGTTACACCCAGCAACACCTCTTTTTCCTGCGCGGCAAAACCCTTCACTACATTTACCAGATTGGGAATCAGGTCAGCCCGCCGCTGATACTGGTTCAGGACTTCCCCCCAACTCGCCTTGATCTGCTCGTCGGTAGACTGCAAGGTGTTGTAGCCACAGCCGCTCAAGGTAATGGCAAGAAGAAGTATCAGGGACCGCAGCAGTCTGTTCATGGAATTCTTCCTGAAAAAGTGTTGCCCACGCCTCAATAGATAAATGGGGATTAATTACCCGATTGCAATAGCGTTTCCATCGTACTTCTGGCAAAACACAGGTCCTCCCAGGCCTTTGCTTTCGCGGGCAAAGTGCGTAACAGATAGGCCGGATGATAGGTGACAATAACAGGAATGCCAGAATGCTGGTGTAACCTGCCACGAAGACCGCCAAGACTGGCATCGGTATGCAGCAGATTCTGTGCAGCGACCTTGCCCAGCGCAATAATCAGTTTAGGCTTGATCAACTCGATTTGCCGCGCAAGATAGGGCTCGCAACACTGCGCCTCCTCAGGACGGGGCTCGCGGTTGCCGGGCGGACGGCACTTTACGATATTGGTAATAAACACACGCCGGCCGCGCTTCAGATCAATTGCCGTCAACATGTTGTCCAGCAGTTTGCCGGCCTGTCCGACAAAAGGCTCCCCGGTGAGGTCTTCCTGCGCACCCGGTCCCTCGCCTATATATAGCCAGTCTGCATTTTGATCGCCCACGCCGGACACTGTGCGAGTACGGGACTGGCATAAGCCGCACGCGGTACAACCCGCTATGCTCGCCTCAAGCTGGCCCCAATCCATGTCACAGGATTTTTGCCTGCCGGTCTTCCAGTACATCGACGGCCGAATGGCTGCAAACCTGCTCCCCGGGGGGTTCAGCCTGCATTTCGGGGCTGGCAAAAGGCACCGGAACTGGCTGGCGCTCCTGCGGCAGTTCCGAGGGCTGGGACGTGCTGGCTGCTCTGGTACGCCACAGTGGCGTCAAACCCAATTCTTTAAGTATCTCGTTGCGCCTGGCATGCCTGGCATTCCCGCCAGCAGTCATAATACCAATTCCATTACCAAAGAGTCTTCGCGCCCGCCCATTGCAGGGTAGTAATCCCTGCGTTTGGCGATCTGCCTGAACCCGATACGCTCATATAGCCTGGCGGCACCACGGTTAGATTCCCGCACATCCAGGAACATCGTCAGCGCGCGCTGCTCCCTCGCGATTTGAATGAAATGCCGCAGCAATTTTTCGCCCCAGCCCTTCCGTTGCGACTTGGCGGCAATGCTGAGAGTCAACAAATGAGCTTCTTCCGCGCCAATTGACATTACGCCATATCCAAAAACTTCCCCGCCCTGCTCCAATACCAGA
The DNA here is from genome assembly GCA_963831395.1 of uncultured beta proteobacterium. Taxonomy (GTDB): domain Bacteria; phylum Pseudomonadota; class Gammaproteobacteria; order Burkholderiales; family Nitrosomonadaceae; genus Nitrosospira. The sequence continues at coordinate 8,181 of CAWHQD010000049.1, read as the reverse complement.
CAATGGTATCCCGATTCGATCGAATCGGCGAAATTGCCGCGTGTCCAGGGAAATAGAAAAACTTCCCGTTCGATCGCCACCACCGCATCCAGGTCCGCCGGAACCATTCGTCTGATTTGCAGCATTTCCTGTAATTGGGCACTCATCGCTCCTTCTCCTTCAGCGCCACCTTGTTACGGATGTAAAGCGGCGCAGCATCGGCAGGATCGATACCCCGCCCCTCCGCGAATCGCGGTGCGGCCAACCGAGCCATTGCCCGGGCATTGGGCCGCAAGCCGCCGATTATGTGGCTGATGCATCCATCGTAGCGGGTTCGCAACGCTTCGTCGTAAATATCGAAACCGCTACCGCAACCCGTCCATCCGTCTCCTGGAACAGGCGGCGCATCACGCGGCAAACACAGAGACGGCCTGCTCATCGCCTGCCATCCCTCCGTTGTTTTCTCGTAAGCGGCATGATAAATCTCCTTCATGCGGGCGTCGAGCACTGAAATTACCCGCTTGTTTCCGGTCTCCTGCGCCAGTGCTTCCAGTGTGCTTATGCCCATTACCGGCAGATCCGCGCCAAAAGCCAGCCCCTGAGTTACTCCGCACGCAATGCGCAGGCCAGTAAAAGACCCGGGGCCTGCGCCGAAAGCGATGCCATCCAGTTGCGTTAACGTCAGCCCGGTTTCGACTAGCGCTTGGCTCACCATCGGCAAGATCAGTGCGGAATGCTGCTGCCCCGCAAGAACCTCCTGATTCCATATTTCGCCATCCAGCAATAACGCTACCGAGCAGTATTCCGTAGATGTATCGAGAGCAAGTATTTTCAAAATAAAATCGAATGAATGCCAGGCATTATATGATCCTGAATCTGCGGTTGACCGTTCACTTTTCAATTGTAATAATAACCAAACTTCACCTTCCTGGTGATTCCGCTAACGGGACCGATTCAAATGAATCAACCGTCTTCGTCCAGAGATTTCCGCTGGAAGTTCAGTTCCATCGAGCAGTATCTCATACCGTTTTACCTACCACCATCGCACGGAGGAGTCATGAATCACGTGGATTCTCGTCGCAAACGCAAGTGCTGCATATCTTTATGTAAATTACGGGCCAAAGAAAGGACTACAGAAACTCAAGGAATTCAGACATGATGCCAGCAGGGAAAAACGCGTGGCATTGGTTTCGGACCGGCCCGGGCACAACAATGGCAATGGCAATGGCCGAGGCGCCTATATACCCGCCACCGATCCAAAACAAAACGAAGCCCATAACTTTGCCTGTCGTTTAGTGAGGGAACTGGAACAGGGGCGTACGGCCAATAGCTATCAGCGGTTGATCCTGGTCGTGTCAACTCCGTTCCTGGGCTTGATCAACAGCAACTTGGGAAACCACGTACGTAACCTGGTGAGCGACACCTTTGAAAAGGATTACACGAGAGCCAGCGAGAAAAATCTGACGAGGCATCTGGAAAGCTGTATTTATCTTTAAACGTCAGGATTCCAAAGACCAGCGGCCAACCGGGACATAATTCGACCCGCCGCTGGTCTGTTCAGACTTAACCAGCATCCATTCCCGCACCCGCCAGCCTATGGGCTCCGCCAATTCAGGCAAAGTTTGGCATGAAGCATTTCTCATCAGCGTTATGTGGGGTTTATACGTTCGCTGTTCCAATGGGAACCCGGCCGCGGATAGCGCATCTTGCAAAGCAGTGACCAAATCCGTCAGTTCCCGAGGAATTGTGGCGATTGCCGCATACACAATGTTGTTGTGTTTCCAATAGCCGATTTTCTCGACAACGAGATCGAAAGCACGCGCTCCCCGAGTCCCTGATTCCGGCCACCGATCTGGCATAGGGCTTCCAGTTTGCCGGTGTTGACCTCTCCCACGAATACCAGCGTGAGATGGATGTTTTCTGCTTTCGTTTTTCGTCCGCCGCAGAGCGGCTCCAGTTGCAACCGTTTTACCGCATCGCTCAGTTGCTTTTGCACCTTGTCATCCGGCCATATCGCGAAAAAAACCCGGACCGTTCGTTGCTCCATTCCGGCGTTTTCTTTAACTGTCTGCATCATCCATCCGGGCAATGAGGCATACTGCCTCCGCCTCTATCCCTTCACCTCTGCCCACCGGGCCGAGCCGCTCGGCGGTCTTTGCCTTGACATTGACATCTCCTGCCCGCATCCGCAGATCCTGCGTAATATTGATAACCATGGAGGGAATATGCGGCGCCATTTTCGGCGCCTGGGCTATGATCGTCGCATCTATATTCACCACCTTGTAATGGTGCTCCGCCAGCAAGCGATAAACGTTATGCAGCAGTACCCGGCTGTCGATATTCTTGTATCGCGGGTCGGTATCCGAAAAATGCTTGCCTATGTCGCCCAGCGCTGCTGCACCCAGGAGTGCATCGCATATCGCATGCAGTAACACGTCCGCGTCGGAATGGCCGAGAAGGCCTTTCTCATAAGGAATAGTCACGCCGCCGATAATAAGTTTGCGGCCTTCAACCAATTGATGTACGTCAAAGCCTTGACCGATTCTGAAATTACTCACCTTGCCCCTCTCAACTCTATTCGCAGCCAATCAATGATCCACTGCGTCGCACTACCATTCAAAGATTTCTAAGTATCAGCTCGGCCAACGCCAGATCCGGAGGATAAGTCACTTTCAGATTGCGTACGTCGCTCAGTATCAGCTTGGGGCGCAGGCCCAGCGCCTCAATCGCACTTGCATCATCCGTCATGCCAATGCCGCCAGTTCCGCTCAAGGCTTCCACCAACAAGCTATAACGAAACATCTGAGGCGTTTGCGCCTGCCATAGCTTGTCCCTGGATTCGGTACGTTCAACCCGGTTGGCGGTATCGCTGCGCTTCAACGTATCCGCCACCGGTACCGCAAGCAATCCGCCCACCTCATCATCAGCCAATTCATCCATCAATTTTTCGAGTTGTGCCTTCCCCAAGCAGGGCCGCGCGGCATCATGCACCAATACCCAGTCGTTATCACTTATGGATGAGGCGCCGCGTGCCGATTTCAAACCATTGAGCACACTCGCGGCGCGCGTCGCGCCGCCGCATTCGAGCACTATCAGCTTACCCGAAAATTCCGACCAGTCATGGCGCATCCACTCTGCATCGTTTGGCGCAAGCACCACGAACACGCAACTGATCCGGGGCGAGGTGCACAACGCCTGTAACGTATGGTAAATCATTGGCTTGCCGGCCAAAGGCAAAAATTGCTTGGGAAGCTCCTCCCCCATGCGGGAGCCGGAGCCTGCCGCGGGAATCAAGGCAAAAAAATTGGGCATTGGTAGTGGAAGCAGCTCAGGTTATCAACTTTCATGAACCCAAGTAAAAGCCCCTGACAGATTGTGGCTGGGCCGTTGTTATAGATAGACAGGCCGGAAGTTTATCTTATTATGCTAAATCAAAAGCAAAAGGACTTGCACGATCTGCATGGGGATGCATGATCCGGGCAATGGTCGCTACCTGTAAAATTTTACAGCTATCCGGATGCTTGATCTTGTCTTCTAATGCGAAAGCAAAGAGTAGTTTGCAATGGGTTTTTAGAACTCCTCAAGAAATAAGGTCGTTATCAATGGCTTCACTTTTAGGAAAATATGATCGGACAGTCGCTCGCTTTCGTAAAAATTACTCAGCTCATTGACAAAATCGCGCATTGTGATGCACCCGTTCTCATCGAGGGTGAAACCGGCACGGGGAAAGAATTGGCGGCACGGGCAATTCACGATGGCGGGACAAGGACCAGCCATCCCTTTATTCCGGTAAATTGCGGCGCCATCCCCGACACATTGGTGGAGAATGAGCTGTTCGGCCATGAACGTGGCGCTTATACAGGCGCCCAGTCGAAGCGAAACGGCCTTATCGCCAATGCGCAATCCGGAACACTTTTCCTGGATGAAGTCGATGCGCTGACTCCAAAAGCCCAAGTTACCCTGCTGCGATTTTTTCAGGATCAGCAATATTTTCCGCTGGGAGGGGGCGTAGCGCGCTCTGCAGATGTAAGGGTAATTGTTGCCAGTAACAGGAATTTGACCCAGTTGGCAGAAATGGGTGAATTTCGGCTCGATCTCTTTTTTCGTCTTAAAATCATGCATCTTACATTGCCGCCGCTTCGTGAGCGCCACGACGATGCGGCGCTTTTGGCAGCCCACTTTCTGCAGGAGTGCGCGGCACGCTTTAATCGCGGCGCCAAAACGCTACACGCCGATACTATTGCCTGGTTTGGTAAATATAGCTGGCCGGGCAATATTCGCGAACTGGAAAATCTGATTTATCGCGAATATCTGCTCGCTGATGAGCCGGTTATCAATATTGCGCCACTCGAGCCGGTAACGGTGGAACGCCGGCACGAGTTTGATCGGCGCCGTCCCGACTTAAGCTGTTTGAATTTTACCAAGGCCAAAAATGATGCGATTGCGAAATTCGAGCAATATTATCTTGCTGAAGCCTTGACCAGGGCGCATGGTAACGTGACCAAGGCTGCGAGTTTGGTCGGAAAAGACCGGCGCGCGTTTGGAAAGCTGTTAAAGAAACACAGTATGGACAAGAATATTCACGACTTGTAAGCATTACTTCCTCTATCTCCAGATACTTCTGGGCTGTTCATTCCGTCATTCCTTAAACCTGTCCGAATATAGCTCAGCAACATATCCTCACATCGCATGATTTGAGTCTGGATCATCGTTTTCGCAAAATCCCTCCATCACCGCCCTGCTATTGCCAGCGTGCTCCAGCCAAAGGCCGAGCATCGCCCATGTTTCATAAACGTGACTTATCGACTCTGGGTCAATTTCAACCCAGTCCCGGGTCAATTCTTACCCATGCATATAAGCAAAGATCCCGCGCTTCTATGCAGGAGAGTTTCGATAAGGGAGCTCGATAAGAGGTTGTCGATGGCTGAATCGAACTGAGGCCTTATAAATTACAAAAAGTCAATTCAAACTCTACGTCTTCTTCATGTATTTTTGTTTTTTGCCTTGCACTCGATGTGACGAAACGAATGTTAAGCGCGTACTTATTCGCACTGATTTCGGGGACACAGGGCAGGCTGTCGTCTACTTTCAGGGACAGCATATGGGCAACCCGCCCCGGCCCCATCTGCTGAAATACGCCGCGTTGAGCGGTGTGCCGAAACTTTTTTCCACTGTTTCGCAACAGGTGCAAAACAATGCTGAAGCCCCTTTCGATCGGCAACAGGGGCGCCAACCATTCGTTGAGATCACTCTGCCGCGTCGCGGGATCCAGATGCAACCAGTAATGATAAGAGGGCAGGTCGAATTCGCACGCACCACCCGGTATGGCGACTCGCTGCTTGATACTCATCAGCCACTCGTTATCGCGCAGGTGCTCACCGATTTTCCCCGGCATATTGAGCATGCCCTGAGAGGCAGCCTGGATATTACCCAACACCTGGTTCAGCGCGCCTTCGGAAATTTTCGGACTTCCGCGCAATATTTCCAGTGCCTGTTTCTGCCGTTCCAGTTCCTGCAACAAGTCCGATTTCATGTCGGTGCGACTCGTCACATCGAGAATTTCAAACAGCGTAACCAGCGCGGAGTGATGGTCGAAAGCGTCCTGTTTTTCTGAAAAGAAGGCCACCTTGTCAAACAAGTCCTCAAGCCGCAGCAGCATGCGAATTCGCTCATTAAGGGGATGTTCGTAACAAATCACGGCGGTGCGCCAAAGGCAGAACAGCAAAAGGGTTATTCGATATTGCGCTATAAGATATGATTTTACAATCAAATCGATAGATAATGAATGTGAAATGCCCGCAGGAAGTCAACTTCTGTTTGCCAGAGCGATATATTTCCTGTGCAAAGCACTTACTTGCCGCTCCAGATGGGGCATATCCGCGCTGTTGAGGATCACATCGTCCGCTTTTTGCAGCCGTTCCTCACGCGAAAGCTGTGTCGCCATGATGGCGCGCACCGTTTGTTCATCCAGTCCAGCGCGAGCAATAGCACGGGCAATCTGGTCATGCTCGCTGCTATCCACCACCAGGACGCGCTGGATCAAATCCCGGTACTGGCCGGTTTCGAGCAATAGCGGAACCACTACTATTCCATAGGAGGTAGAGACTCGCTCAATACGGTGAGACACTTCAGTGCGAATGAGAGGATGTAGTATCGCTTCAAGCTTTTGACGCGCGTTGCTATCGGAGAATATCAGGCTCCGCATTTCTTTTCGCTTCAGGGCGCCTTCCGCAGTGATGAATTTGCCGGTAAAAACCTCGCGAATCGCGGCAATCGCACCACCTTGCGGCTGAGTAAGCTCATGCGAAATCACATCGGTATCGATAATATCGACTCCAAGGGCGGAGAAGAAGTTCGCGGCGCTGGTTTTACCGCTGCCAATTCCCCCGGTCAAACCGATAATCAAGGGCATGATTGGGCTAGATCAAATTGAAATAGGCGCGATTGATCTGATTTCCCCAGAACAATGCGATGAACCCCCCACCGACCAGATACGGCCCGAACGGAATGGGAACGTGACGTCCGTGCTTTGCTATCAGTATCAATCCGAGTCCGGCGATGGAGCCGACCAGGGAGGAAAATAGAATGACCAGCGGCAGCATTTGCCATCCGAGCCATGCGCCGATGACGGCAAGCAATTTGAAGTCGCCCTGGCCCATGCCTTCCTTGCCAGTGATGAGCTTGTAGCCCCAATATACCGACCACAATGCAAGATAGCCGGCAACTGCACCGATCACGGCGGAACGGACGTCGGTGAAACCTTCGACTGAATTGACCAATAATCCCGCCCATAAAAGAGGTAAGGTAATGTCGTTGGGAAGCAGTTGGGTATCGATATCGATAAACGCGAGGGCAATCATCGCCCAGGCAAAAACCAAGGCGGCGAAGGCTATGAGGCCAAAGCCGAAATGCCAGGCAATAAAGCCGCTGATAAAGCTGGCCAATGCTTCAATAGCAGGATAGCGCAGGGGGATGGTTGCACTGCACCCGGAGCAACGGCCCCTCAAAGCCAGGTAACTTATCAAGGGAATATTTTCAAGTGCGCTTATTTTATGCCCGCAATGAGGACAGGCGGAACGAGGGGCAACGATACTATATGGCTGCCAGACCTCGACCGGTTCGCCGCGCAACTCGGCACATTGCTCTTGCCATTCTCGCTCCAGAATTTTTGGCAGGCGGTAAATAACCACATTTAAAAAACTGCCCATTGCCAGACCAATGATGGAGCAGAACGAAATGAAGAAAGCCGAGGAGTTTTGCAACAGGTAAATAAATGACATCTGATCTGAGTTTGGGCGCCGGAATTACGTTTCGGTGTACTCGCCCAGTGGCTCTTCCTGCTCCGTTGGCGCTGAAGTGGCAAAGATTCGTACTACCTTGACCACTCGATCCTGGGTCTGGATGATTTCCATCGGATAGCCGGCAATTTTAAGGCTGGTACCTGCTTCAGGAATATCCTGGAAGTGCTCCAGGATGAGGCCATTGAGAGTTTTTGGCCCCCCCAGCGGCAGTTGGAGGCCAAGCTTGCGGTTGAGGTCGCGAAGCAGCGTACTGCCTTCCACTATCAGACTGCCATCTTCCTGTTTTAAAAATGTGCCTACCTGTGATGGCGCGTGGGTGGTGAATTCGCCGATGATTTCTTCGACGATATCCTCCAGCGTTACCAATCCCATCCATTCGCCATACTCGTCCACTATAAGACCGACCCTTTCGCGGTTTTCCTGGAACAGTTGCAGTTGCGAAAACAGCGGAGTGCCGGATGGGATAAAATATGGCGCTCGCATGATTTTTTCCAGTGTCGCAGCGGTGATTTCGCCGTTTCTCATCTGATTCAGCACTTTCCGCACATGAATAATGCCTGTCACGTTATCCAGCTTCCCCCGATATACCGGGAGACGCGTGTGATAACAGGTGAGTAGCTGATTGTGGATGGTTTCATCGTCGTCGTCGAGATCTATAGCTTCTATCTGCCCGCGGGGCACCATGACGTCGTCAACGGTAAAGGTTTCGAGATCGAATAGATTGAGTAGCATGCTCTGGTGCTTTTTCCGGATGAAGTGTCCTGCTTCCAGCACCAGCGTCTTGAGTTCTTCCATGCTGATTTTTTGTGTGGAATTATCCGCTGCCGGCTTCAAGCGCAGGATAATGAGTAGCGCCTGCACGAACAGATTGACGAACCATACCACTGGATAAAAAAGTTTC
>CAWHQD010000048.1:0-19311 GCA_963831395.1 uncultured beta proteobacterium | reverse complement strand
GCAGCAGGCGCACTTCCAGATTAAGGCGGCACTTGAGAGCGTTCAAAAAGCTGTGGAGTTTGATCCACAAGATGCGCTCATCTGGGCGCGCCTGTCCGAATTGCATATGTCAACCGGCTATCTGGATCGCGCGCTGGAAGCGGCGCGACGCGCAGTCCAACTAAACCCCAATCTCTCAAAGACGCAGACCGTGCTGGGATTTGCCCACTTGACTCGAATCGACACTAAGGCGGCCAAGGCAGCGTTTGCCAAAGCTATAGAACTGGACCAAGCCGATCCCATGCCAAGGCTCGGCATGGGCCTGGCGAAACTACGCGAGGGAGATGTCGAAGCCGGACGTATGGAAATGGAGATTGCCGCCGGCCTCGACCCGATAATTCCTTGATACGCAGCTATCTGGGCAAAGCGTATTTCGAGGAGAAACGCTACAACCTTGCCGAGGCGCAGTTTGATATGGCCAAGGCGCTTGATCCGAATGATCCTACGCCCTGGTTTTATGACGCGATCCAGAAGCAGACGCAAAACCGTCCAGTGGAGGCGCTGTGGGATCTGCAAAAATCCATCGAGCTCAATGAAAACCGGGCAGTGTACCGCTCAAAGCTGCTGCTGGATCGGGATCAGGCGGCACGCGGTTCCAGCCTGGCGCGAATCTATGATAACCTGGGTTTCGAACAACGCGCACTCATGGAGACGGCAAAATCCTTGAGCCTTGATCCGGGCAGCCACTCTTCCCATCGTTTTCTTTCTGATCGTATGTCAGTGTTCCACGGCATGATATCGCACGTGTCAGTGAACTGCTTCAGGCTCAGCTCCTACAACCGATCAATGTCAACCCTGTGCAGCCCGCCTTGCTGTCGCTGACCTCAATATCATCACGAGCACGGGCCCGGCAGTAGGCGGCTTCAACGAATTTGCGCCACTGGTTGAGCGCAACAAGCCCCAACTCGTGGCTTCTGGCATCCTTGGGAGCCATAGCACGATAGGGGACGAAGCAGTACTCTCGGCGCTTTATGGCCGCGCTTCGGCCAGTGTTGGCCAATTTCACTACAACACCGATGGCTTTCGCCCAAACAACGATCAGAAACATAACGTCTACAACGCATTTTTCCAGTACGCGGTGACGCCCAAATTTAACGTCCAGGCGGAATTGCGCACGCGCAAGAGTGAACACGGAGATCTATTGCTAGATTTCAATCCGGATCCCTAATTTGGACGACAACGGCGCGAACTACAGCAGGATACGGCGCGCATAGGAGCGCGATACTCCCTATCCCCAAAGCAGGATTTTATTGTTTCGGGAATTTACGCTGACGAAAAGAGGATTTATTAGACCCCGGCTTAATCACACATTTACTTCGATACCAAGAGTCGGGGTTATCAAGCAGAAGCTCAGTATCTGCTTCGAGGTAGATAGTTTTAACGTGACCGCAGGCGCTGGCACCTACCAGTTCGGGGTTGAGGCAACTACTTGCGCCACATTTTCTTCGATCGGCGACGGGTTCATCGGTATACAAGAGAGATCCCGCCTGATTTTAAGAGGGAACGCAATAATGGTTATATCTATACAAATTTCAATTTTCCAAAAATATAAACACGACTCTTGGGCTAAGCTACGACGCTTTCAAATATGGCCTCATAAAGAGGATTTCCTGATTAAGGTATCAGAAAATGAATCAGAAGATGATAAGGTTTTAGTTTTCATAAACTTAACCCTAAGTTTGGCTTGCAATGGAATATCACCGATAATCTACGCTTACGGCTTGCTTGGTTCGAGACGGTCAAATCAGCTCTAGTGGCTAATCAGACTCTGGAACCGACACAAGTAGCGGGATTTAATCAAATGTTTGATGATACTAATGGGACCAGAACCCGACGAAAGGGAATAGGTTGGACGCCCGTATAGCAAACCAATTTATGGTGGCGTCGAGGTGTCCGAACGCGACCTTGAGGTTCCACTTTCTACCCTTTCTAGGTCTTTAATCAGAATTATAAAGCAGCAAGAAAGCTTTACCGTGGCTATCTTTACTGGCCCCCACATGCCAATGGGCGATACGGGCTGGATTCCAGTTTGAGAAATTCAATCGCTCCGCGCGGACGCTGGCACCGTCTGCCTTTTCGGATTGGCACATTCAGTGCTCCGCTTAGCCTTAATTATTTCGATCCTTCTGGGATATTCGCAAAGATCATTACAACCCATGTCCGGCAGAACTTGAGCGGTAACATCCGACAAATGATGGCGTTAGTGAGTTCTTCTTGTTCGATGCAGCCTTGGCTTCCGACTACCCAAACGGAGAGGTATTTTTAGCGTTGAAGGCAGAAACCTTCTTGACGAAGTTTCTTTTTTAGAAATATAGGCTTACAGCCGCCCGAAGAACCTTTACAATCATCGTTTTTCCCCGACCGTACTTTTTTTTTACGACTTACTTTAAACTTTTAAGGAGAAAGATATGATGAAAAACTGGCAATATGTTTCAAGATGCAATATCCCATGGAGATATATTTACCAATATATGCACAGTTTGGAATGTTTACGCCCAATCTCGATAAAGTGCTGGACGTGGATGGCATTGAGGCGGTAGTTGTTATCGACAAAAAGAAGCAAAAACATCTTCGAGTAAGCTATCCCACGGAGACTCTAATCCGTCCTGGACGCCCTAGACATGCTGGAGAGTCGGATAGCCTGGATATCCTGGAGATCCTGGACATCCTGGAGATCCTGAAGATATCCTCGAGATTCTGATTTACCCATATGTGAAAAAGATGCCGACGGATGTTGGTGGGTAACAGTAATCTGTTCGTTGGCGGCGGAGGAGACCCGGATCCGTTGGAAAAAATTGTATATCGGAAGCACCCAGATTGCAAGGGGACAACCATCAGACACTTAACCTAGGAAATGCTACCCGAATGAGCGAAGTATGATTTAATTCGGATCATCCTCCTCTCGTATCATGCTCATGCAAAGTGAATATATACGAGTGGGGGGCTCGGCTTGGTTGCCGCGGTATCGGAGGTGAGCGACAAATCAGGGGGCTACTCACCGCAACACTTTTCAAACTTAATTTACCCGAACGCACTTATGTAGAGAACATGCCAGCTTCAGAGCTCCTCAGGCTCATACAGCTACCCGACTACCGACTACTTGATGATACGGTAGTTGCTGTTTTAACTATTAAGGAAAAAGAACATGAATAAACAAAAGAATTCAATTAGTGATGCCATTAAAAATGGTAGGCATACTGAACAGGCGCACCAAGATTCACGTCCTCCTCCGCGCGAAGCGGTTAAAGAGTTAAGCAAAATATTAACGAAAGCGAAATATGAATCTGTCCTTTGGGTCGGATTTGGTTCTATCGAAACCGAAGACGGGAAGCGCACCGGACAGGCAGGACTGATTGTTTTTATTGACGACACGCTCAACGATGAACTGGATCGAGTACGGAAACTCAGCAGTTCGAGTGTGAGTGGTTATCCCGTAATGATGCGACGGCCTCGAACAACCTTTGACTGTTACCATGAATATTTGCGGAAAAACGGTGAACCAGATCCTAAAAGATTTGATTGCCTGCCAGATTTGTTCTGGCTGGATCAGTAAAGGTGCGTCGCATGGTTGCACGTCGAGTCAAAAAATCCACTGATGCAGCACCCAGCGATCCAGCCACGGCTGTTTTTGGCGAAATATTTGTTATCGAAGATGACGGAACATTGGTTAGTGATCCAGACACCGCCTCTGAGATCGTCGACCATCAATCCATTTTTGTAAAATTTCGCCAACAGTTTGGCGACCACTATGATTTTGCTTATGTACATCATGATACTGCAAGCGGACTCACTGGCGGCGGCGGTATTAGTCCTACAATTTTTAACGATATTTCCGGAATCAACCACTATAAAGGTGATAGCTTTAACGCTCGCGCAGGCTGGAACACGACGAAGCTCCAATCTTACCAAGCTATTCGTTCGTTCCAAATGCGAAGAATGCTGCATGAGACAGCCCATCGTTGGCTAGCTTATGCAAATCATTTAGAAGGTGGATTAAGCAGTAAGAATCTGCATCAGACTTGCTCGCCAATGATCCAGACAAAGGTCAGTTCACTGAGTAAGCTGGTTTGACAACGAAATCCTGTATGGACTAGACTCATTTTGATTGGATTGATGCAACTGGTGGTTACCAGCAGGACCAGCTCATGGCAGGTACTGCCGCGAACGATCGAATTTCGCTACACCCCTGTCGATCTTTATCTCATGGGCCTCGTCGAGCCAGGAGAGGTTCCAGGGTTCAGATATCTCGAAAACCCAGAAGACGCAGATGGAGATGGAGTATACACAGCGAGGCTGCATAATTTAGCTATCACTAACATTATTAATGAGCATGGAGCTAGCTATCTGTTCCGGCTTCATCACAACGCGTGTTTCATCAGGCTTATATTTTACTTACCCGCAACATTGCCAATGTGGGTGATTTGACGAAGGATTGTGCAGGAGTTTGACCATTGGCGACGTGAGTTCGAACAAAGGTATCGTGACGCGACGCTAAGCCGTTCAGTGATTGATACACGACTCCTTCATGGTAATTTTTCAAGCCTGTACGTCCGCGACAACACTGCTGACGATGGTAGTAGCAGTACTTCTGGCGTGACTTGGGATAGTCCTGATGTATGGGTACGCCGAGTTAATGATAATGGTGTCGAGCATCAAGATACTGATCGATCCCATGATAATTTTCTCCGTGGCCGAGTCTGGAACTCGAGTGCTCACGACTACGAGGATGTAACTGTCCGCTTTTACATTGGTAATCATGCTGAGAATCTTCCAGGAACGGACTTCCAATATCCTGAGGATTGGAAACAAGATCGTTTTCTGGGCGAGGATATTATTACTGTGCCCGCGAGCGGCAGTGCGATCGCAAAGATCACGTGGCAAAAGAATGATATCCCACCCGCAACCGGCTGGCATCCTTGTATCTTGGTAGAAGTAATGCCTATGGAAGTCACACCGTCAACATTACATGGACGTACAGAGAACAAAAAACTTGCTCAAAAGAACATCACAATTGTAGGCTCGCCCTTCGATCCCGCAGACGGAAGTGAATTTCGTTTTACGATTGGTCGACCCAATAAACCGCAAAAAGACAGCATCATCTTAGTTGATAGAGTTGGAAGAGGTGCCTGGGTTACGGGTGGCACTATCTTCGGAAACTGAAGGATTAGAGTTAATCTCTAATCTTAGCTTGCTCGTACGTCCGCGTTTCCCTACTTGAGCCTCCCAGGAAAACTTGGACCGCTATTTAAGTCCGGTCCAGGTCAAGTTTGCGGTGGACGCATTTTCATTCCGGCAAATTGTCGTGTTGGCTATTCTCCAGGTAATGAAAATTGGACCATGTTGCGCTTTCTTACCAATACAGTTATTGAGCTAGAACAAGGCTTGCAGCATGACGGCCAGGCATTAATACCGAGAAAGAGCGGTGGCGCAATTTACGATACTTTACCAAATTGGTACCGCACTGCTGTACGTGTACCTTCGAGCAATTCGAATTCTCAACAAGGATTTCAAATAATTCGTGCAAACGTAGGGTTCGACTCCGCTCTCGAGCGAGCACCCGGGGGAAAAGTTGTTTTGAGATTTATGGAATATGACCTCAATGGCCACCTCATCGGGGGGGTTGACTACGCTATGAACCTTTAAGGTGGTCTATTGTAAATTACAGAAAAGGCTTATTCGTAATGTCAAGCTACCTGCTTACCCCAGAGGCAGAGATTTTATAATGAAGATTAAACGCTCTTGGCGGGAATGTTATGCAGAATTCAATTGGATAATAGTAGCTATATGAACAAGAATGTTAACTCAGCCTAACCACTACAGGCTTCAAAAAGCTCACCCATGTAAAAGTTTTTCCAGTGCTATTCGAAAATCTTTCTATCCCCGCAGAGTCGAAGTATAGAAAGCGAAACTCCGTTTTCTATTTATTTCTTTGCGTAGTCGCTGTTCTCGTTTGTACGTTTCTTCCGAATCACCTCCCCGCGGGCGCGCTTTGATGCTGCTTCTTTAGCGCGCCCCATTTTACTCGAGCAGGTCAGCATAGGCTTCCAGTGCATTCGCGACATCGGGATGGTCGGGGCCAAGAGTTTTTTCCCAAATCTTGAGTGAGCGCTGAAACAACGGCTCGGCCTTGGCGTATTGTTTCTGGTTATAGTAAAGGGCCGCCAGATTGTTGAGGCTGACCGCCACGTGGGGATGATCTGGGCCGAGGGCTTTTTCCCAAATCTTCAACGACCGCTGATACAACGGCTCAGCCTTGGCGTATTGGCCTTGCTCCTGGTAAAGTTCCGCCAGATTGTTGAGGTTGGCTGCCACATGAGGATGATTTGGCCCGAGGGCCTTTTCCAGAATCTGCAACGAGCGCTGATACAAGGGTTCGGCCATGGCGTAATGGCCTTGGGCATAGTGAAGAGTCGCCAGATTGTTGAGGCTTGCCGCCACATCCGGGTGATCGGGACCGAAATCCTTCTCGCGGATCTTGAGCGCACGAATGTACATCGACTCGGCCTTGGCGTATTCACGAAGGGTGTAGAATAACGCGGCGAGATTGCTGAGGTTAGTCGCCACATTGGGATGATCTGGCCCCAGGGTCTTTTCAAAAATCTTTAACGATCCCAGAAACAACGGTGCGGCCTTTTCGTATTGACCCAGGGCATAATAGACCTTCGCCAGATTGTTGAGCCTTACCGCTACATGGGGATCTTCGGGACCATAAGTCTTTTCCCCAATCTTCAATGATCGCTGATACAAGGGCTCGGCCTTGGCGTATTCGCCCTTTGAATAGTAAAGAGTCGCCAGATTGTTCAGGGAGATCGCCACGTCAGGATGATCCGGTCCGTGAGCCTTTACCATGATATCCAACGCGCGTTGAAGGAGAGGCTCGGCGCTGGAATACAGGGCAAGGTCGTGATACAGTCCTGCTAGATTGTTGAGGACAATGGCCACGTCGGGGTGAGTCGGTCCCAGCGTCTTCTCGCGAATGGCAAGCGCTTTTTGATAAAATGTCAGCGCCTCGCCGTAACGCCCCATTTCGTGGTTGATTTTACCCGCTTTGTTGACGTACTCCGCGTTTTCCGGCTGAAGCCGGGCGGCTTCAAGATAGTATTTGCGCGCCGTGAGGTAGTCTATCCTGCCTAAAGCAAGTTCCCCCAACTGGAAGGCGGCTTCCGCCGTGCGCTTCGGATCTGTTCCATAAGCTTCCTGGAATAACTGCTCAGCTTTTTCCGTCTCACCTTTCAAGAGCGAATCGTGTGCTTGCGTAAGCACCTCTTTTGGAACATCTAACGCAATTTCCCGCAAGCTTTTGTCTGCGCTGACGAGGGTGGCGTTGTATTTTGCACTGGCCTCTTCGGGAAACTGCAGGTCCGCTTCGGCTTTTTGAATCTTGAGCTCGAGCGCGGCGATCTTTTCCTGGTCTGCCTGCCTTGCTCTTGCGAATTCCCTGCTGAGTTCCGCAATCGCTTCCTCTTTGAGCTTACGGCGCCATTCTTCGAATTCAGCAGGGGAAAGGCCGATGTTAACATCACGCCCCGCCCTGATGCTTACGTCGCCCCCCGCGGCGATGCCTCCACCTGATGCGGTGACAGTCGGACCGGTGGCTGGAGCAGGTTCTTTATCAGACAAATAGGTGTAAAGCGTCCATATGCCGCCCACTAGAACGACAATACCGCTACCGATAAACTTCCAGGTGCGTTGGTTCGCTCTGTTACTTATTGCAGCCCACGCTCCTTGCGCTTCTTTTTGAGGTACTGGCGTGGGCGTTTCCTCAAGCTTGGTTGTCACCCCTGCCTTTTCTATCGCTTCGATCACTCGGCCTGCGTCGTAATCAAAGCGGGACTCGCTGATCTCGATCGCATTTCGTCCAACGAGAGCTGCGATATCTTCCGGAAGTTCCTCGGGTTTTGGAATCTCCGCACCTTCTATCAGCGTGGGGATGATGAGTTTCTTTTGAATGAGCGCTTCGCGAATCTCAGTTCTGACGGCATCCTTTGGGTCATCAAGTCTGCGCTGCCCCGCTACATTCTTGATATTCGCCCAATTTTTACCAATAACAGCTACGAGGACATTACACTGAGCAATTCGCTCTTCGATAACTTCTAAAAACTCGGCGCCGGGCGCGATGGTATCCAGGTCGCGGAAGACTTGTTCTTTGCCGAAGTGATGGGCCAGACGATCATATAACCGCCCAGCAGAAGCAGCACTGTCGTCCCGCCGATAACTGATGAAGATGCTCGGTCATCACGCTCCCAAAGATCGGCGAAGATTAATTTCAGGTGAGCTCGACGAATGCTAAATACGGGACGCGCAATTACAATGCCTATTAAAAAAGCACAAGCACCGGATTCCCAACTCCCTGTCCAGATCCGAATCTACATGTCTGTATGTTTGCCCATGTTCAGCCCTTCCCTGTTATCAGCACCCGCCAAGAATTTACCTGTTTCATCGCGCTATCTGTTTAGCTATTATACCAATCTGTCATGATAGTACCTGCCAGGACAAAAAACAAAAAACCCCGCAATAGCGGGGCATTCAACAACAATTGTCGATTGCTGATGATCGGCCTGAAAATTCTTATAAATTACAGAATGTCAATTCAAACTCTACGTCTTCTTCATGTATTTTTGTTTTTTGCCTTGCACTCGATGTGACGAAACGAATATTAAGCGCGTACTTATTCGCGCTGATTTCGGGGACGCAGGGCAGGCTGTCGTCTACTTTCAGGGACAGCATATGCGCCACCCGCCCCGGCCCCATCTGCTGAAATACGCCGCGGTGAGCAGTGTGCCGGAACTTTTTTCCACTGTTTCGCAACAGGTGCAAAACAATGCTGAAGCCCCTTTCGATCGGCAACAGCGGCGCCAGCCATTCGTTGAGATCACTCCGCCGCGTCGCGGGATCCAGATGCAACCAGTAATGATAAGAGGGCAGGTCGAATTCGCACGCACCACCCGGTATGCCGACTCGCTGCTTGATACTCATCAGCCACTCGTTATCGCGCAGGTGCTCACCGATTTTCCCCGGCATATTGAGCATGCCCTGAGAGGCAGCCTGGATATTACCCAACACCTGGTTCAGCGCGCCTTCGGAAATTTTCGGACTTCCGCGCAATATTTCCAGCGCCTGTTTCTGCCGTTCCAGTTCCTGCAATAAGTCCGATTTCATGTCGGTGCGACTCGTCACATCGAGAATTTCAAACAGCGTAACCAGCGCGGAGTGATGGTCGAAAGCGTCCTGTTTTTCTGAAAAGAAGGCCACCTTGTCAAACAAGTCCTCGAGCCGCAGCAGCATGCGAATTCGCTCATTAAGGGGATGTTCGTAACAAATCACGGCGGTGCGCCAAAGGCGGAACAGCAAAAGGGTTATTCGATATTGCGCTATAAGAGATGATTTTACAATCAAATTGATATGTAATGAATGTGAAATGCCGCGAGGGAGTCAACTTCTGTTTGCGAGAGCGATATATTTCCTGTGCAAAGCACTTACTTGTCGCTCCAGATGGGGCATATCCGCGCTGTTAAGGATCACATCGTCCGCTTTTTGCAGCCGTTCCTCGCGCGAAAGCTGTGTCGCCATGATGGCGCGCACCGTTTGTTCATCCAGTCCAGCGCGAGCAATAGCACGGGCAATCTGATCATGCTCGCTGCTATCCACCACCAGCACGCGCTGGATCAAATCCCGGTACTGGCCGGTTTCGAGCAATAGCGGCACCACTACTATTCCATAGACGGTAGAGACAAGCTCAACACGACGAGACACTTCAGCGCGGATGAGAGGATGTAGTATCGCTTCAAGCTTTCGGCGCGCGTTGCTATCGGAGAATATCAGGCCCCGCATTTCTTTTCGCTTCAGGGCGCCTTCCGCAGTGATGAATTTGCTGGTAAAAACCTCGCGAATCGCGGCAATCGCACCACCTTGCGGCTGGGTAAGCTCATGCGAAATCACATCGGTATCGATAATATCGACTCCAAGGGCAGAGAAGAAGTTTGCGGCGCTGGTTTTACCGCTGCCAATTCCCCCGGTCAAACCGATCATCAAGGGCATGATTGGACTAGATCAAATTGAAATAGGCGCGATTGATCTGATTTCCCCAGAACAATGCGATGAACCCCCCACCGACCAGATACGGCCCGAACGGAATGGGAACGTGACGTCCTTGCTTTGCTATCAGTATCAATCCGAGTCCGGCGATGGAGCCGACCAGGGAGGAAAATAGAATGACCAGCGGCAGCATTTGCCATCCGAGCCATGCGCCGATGACGGCAAGCAATTTGAAGTCGCCCTGGCCCATGCCTTCCTTGTCGGTGATGAGCTTGTAGCCCCAATATACGGACCACAATGCAAGATAGCCGGCAACGGCACCGATCACGGCGGAACGGACGTCGGTGAAACCCTCGCCTAAGTTGACCAATAATCCCACCCATAAAAGAGGTAAGGTAATGTCGTTGGGAAGCAGTTGGGTATCGATATCGATAAACGCCAGGGCAATCATCGCCCAGGCAAAAACCAAGGCGGCGAAGGCTATGAGGCCAAAGCCGAAATGCCAGGCAATAAAGCCGCTGATAAAGCTGGCCAATGCTTCAATAGCAGGATAGCGCAGGGAGATGGTTGTACTGCACCCGGAGCAACGGCCCCTCAAAGCCAGGTAACTTATCAAGGGAATATTTTCAAGTGCGCTTATTTTATGCCCGCAATGGGGACAGGCGGAACGAGGGGCAACGATACTATATGGCTGCCAGACCTCGACCGGTTCGCCGCGCAACTCGGCACATTGCTCTTGCCATTCTCGCTCCAGAATTTTTGGCAGGCGGTAAATAACCACATTTAAAAAACTGCCCATTGCCAGACCAATGATGGAGCAGAACGAAATGAAGAAAGCCGAGGAGTTTTGCAACAGGTAAATAAATGACATCTGATCTGAGTTCGGGCGCCGCAATTACGTTTCGGTGTACTCGCCCAGTGGCTCTTCTTGCTCCGTTGGCGCTGAAGTGGCAAAGATTCGTACTACCTTGACCACTCTATCCTGGGTCTGGATGATTTCCATCGGATAGCCGGCAATTTTAAGGCTGGTACCTGCTTCAGGAATATCCTGGAAGTGCTCCAGGATGAGGCCATTCAGAGTTTTTGGCCCCCCCAGCGGCAGTTGGAGGCCAAGCTTGCGGTTGAGGTCGCGGAGCAGCGTACTGCCTTCCACTATCAGACTGCCATCTTCCTGTTTTAAAAATGTGCCTACTTGTGATGGCGCGTGCGTGGTAAATTCGCCGATGATTTCTTCGACGATATCCTCCAGCGTTACCAATCCCATCCATTCGCCATACTCGTCCACTATAAGGCCCACCCTTTCGCGGTTTTCCTGGAACAGTTGCAGTTGCGAAAACAGCGGGGTGCCGGATGGGATAAAATATGGCGCTCGCATGATTTTTTCCAATGTCGCAGCGGTGATTTCACCACTTCTCATCTGATTCAGCACTTTCCGCACATGAATAATGCCTGTCACGTTATCCAGCTTCCCCCGATATACGGGGAGACGCGTGTGGTAACAGGTGAGTAGCTGATTGTGGATGGTTTCATCGTCGGCGTCGAGGTCTATAGCTTCTATCTGCCCGCGGGGCACCATGACATCGTCAACAGTAAAGGTTTCAAGATCGAATAGATTGAGTAACATGCTCTGGTGCTTTTTCCGGATGAAGTGTCCTGCTTCCAGCACCAGCGTCTTGAGTTCCTCCATGCTGATTTTTTGTGTGGCGTTATCCGCTGCGGGCTTCAAGCGCAGGATAATGAGTAGCGCCTGCACGAACAAATTGACGAACCATACCACTGGATAAAAAAGTTTCAGTAACGGTGTCAGCACGTAGCTTGACGCCAGCGCGATACGCTCCGGGTAGGCGGCTGCAATGACCTTGGGTGTAATTTCGCTGAACACCAGAATGGCAAAAGTGACACCTACCGTTCCCAAAAACAAGGCCAAATCGCTTTGACCGAAGGAAATGGAAACAATCACCGCCACCAGCGTCGCCGCAGCGGCATTCAACAGATTATTGCCAAGCAGGATGACGCCCAGAAGCCTGTCGGTATTCCTCAAAAGTTGGGAGGTCAGGCGGGCGCCCCGGTGTCCCTGTTTTGCAAGATGCTTCAACCGGTAACGGTTGATCGCCATCATGCTGGTTTCGGAAAGGGAAAAAAATGCAGATAGAATCAACAGAACAGCCAGCGCTATCAGCAGCACATACAGCGGCATGTCTTCCAAGAGAAACGCCTTTATGCAAGTAGAAAAAATTCAGGACCGGCAGAGGACGGCGTTAGCGGATACTTCTGTATCGACACGCCGTCGCGCCTCAACTACATCCGTCTCCGGCACACCGTGCTGTTAGCGCTGCAGTATCACTTCCAATACAAATTTGCTGCCGAGATAGGCCAGCAGCAGAAAGATGAACCCTGCCAGCGTCCAGCGAATGGCAATACGCCCACGCCAGCCGTAGAACTGCCTCCCGGCCAGCAAGGCGGCGAACACGCCCCAGGAAACGAAGCCGAAAAGGGACTTGTGAGTGAATTTCAGTGGCTGGCCAAATACTTCTTCCGAAAAAACAATACCGCTGATAAGCGTCAACGTAAGCAATATGAATCCGACCCAGATAACGCGAAACAGCAACGTTTCCATCGCCAGAAGCGGCGGTAGATTCGTCAGAACCGAAGGCATTGCCGGGTGATGCAGACGACGCTCGACCACTGCCATGAGCAATGCATGAAGTGCGGCAATGGTTAACAGGCTGTATGCCAGCATTGCAATCGAAATGTGAGCCTTGAAAGCCGGCAATTCAGTGTTGGCCAGAGGGCGCAGCGAGGGAAACGCCAGCGGAAGCAGTACCGCCACGGCCGCTACTGGCGCAACCAGAGTTTGCAGGCCTTCCAGGCGGTAGAAGAAACCGGACAGCCAGTAAATCATTGCTGTAAGCCATACGATAGAGGAGACAGCGCTGCCTACGCCGAAACTTAATGCGCCATTTGCGAACACTGATTCATAAAGCGTATAACCGTGAAGCACCAGGGGTGCGAGAAGAGCGTAGCGTTCCCATGTCGCAGCGATACCGGTTTCGCTCGCGGATGCGACTGGCGCGTTCCATCTGGTGCGCCAGAAGTGCCAACCAATTAGTCCATACAGCAGGAAGGCGACGAGATAGGCTAGAATACCGGACATTGATATTGCAGATTAAAGCGGAACGTCCGATTAGTCTACACCAATTTTTCTTGAGAGGCATTTTGCATGTTCGACAATCTTACCAACCGCCTTTCCGGGGTCATCAAGACCCTGCGAGGTGAAGCACGACTGACAGAAACAAATATACAGGAGGCGCTGCGCGAAGTACGCATGGCGCTGCTTGAGGCTGATGTTGCTTTGCCGGTAGTCAAGGAATTTATTGCACGCGTCAAGGAAAAAGCTGTCGGCCAGGAAGTGATCGGCAGCCTTTCACCGGGGCAGGCGCTGGTGGGCGTCGTGCATCAGGAACTGGTCGCCCTGATGGGGGGTGAAAAGGCCGACATCAATTTGTCTACCGTACCGCCAGCGGTCATCCTCATGGCGGGATTGCAGGGGGCCGGCAAAACCACCAGCAGCGGCAAGCTGGCGAAGTGGCTGATGGAGCAAAAAAAGAAAAAAGTATTGCTGGTTTCCTGTGACACATATCGCCCTGCCGCCATCCACCAACTGGAACTGCTGGCCCGGCAAACAGGGGCCGGATTTTTCCCTGTTCAAACAGGCCAACAGCCGAAAGAAATAGCGGCCGGCGCGTTGGACTTTGCCCGCAGGCACTTCCACGATGTAATGATAGTGGATACCGCCGGAAGGCTGGCCATTGACGAAGCCATGATGGAGGAAATCCGCGAGCTTGAAACGCTCTTGAACCCCATCGAAACATTGTTCGTGGTGGATGCGATGCAAGGGCAGGACGCAGTCAATACCGCCAGGGCTTTTGCCGATGCCTTGCCCCTGACCGGCGTCATCCTTACGAAGCTCGACGGTGATGCCCGGGTGGCGCCGCGCTGTCGGTGCTGCACGTCACCGGCAAGCCGATAAAATTCGCGGGTGTAGCTGAAAAGCTGACGGGGCTGGAGGCATTCCATCCCGACCGCATGGCATCACGAATTCTGGGTATGGGCGATGTACTGGGACTGATCGAGGAAGCCCAGCGCGGCGTGGATCAGCACGAGGCCGAAAAACTCGCCAAAAAAATGAAATCGGGCAAGAGCTTCGATCTGAACGACTTCAAAATGCAATTTCAACAGATGAGAAACATGGGCGGCATGGACGCCCTGATGGATAAACTGCCTAGCCAGTTGAGCCAGGCCGCCCAGAACGTAAAAGTCGACGATAAAGTCATAGGCCGTACCGAAGGTATCATTAACGCGATGACGCCCCAGGAACGCGCCAAGCCGGAAATACTGAAAGCGTCGCGTAAACGCCGTATCGCCACCGGGGCCGGGGTTACGGTACAGGAAGTCAACCGCTTGCTGGCACAATTCGAGCAAGCACAGAAAATGATGAAGATGATGAGTAAAGGCGGAATGGCAAAAATGCTCCGAAGCATGAAAGGAATGCTTCCAGGCATGCGCTGAAGCGGGTCAGGGGGCGAGTCCGGTACAGGCGATTGAACCTAAATCCGGCAGTTGACCGCTTATTTTTCTGTTTAGCATTATGATGCATATAGACGTTTTGCATCACTTGGCCTTCACCTTTCTGGTGAGTTCGCTACGGCGCGGATTGAACAGTTTTTGCGGCACATGACTGCGTTGCAACTCCTTGGAATGGAATGACCATTCCGCGTCGTTGCGCCTTGCCCTGCACCCCAAAAACCGCTCACTCCACCCCGTCCAACTACCGGATTTAGGTTGAATCTCGCCAAGGACTCAGATCATTCTGCTGCCGGCACTTTCTCGAGCCCCGTCACCCGGTCGCCCGGCTTTATATTTCTCGCTGCAAACCACCCACGGATCATCTCAACCGCGTATTTCGACGCGCCTGCGGAGCGATGCGCTGTGGCGGTACGGGGCATCATGTCGGCAATATTGAGAATGGTCCCGCTTTCATCGAGAAAAGCGACACTCAGTGGTATATCCGTGTTCATCATCCACATGCTATAACGGTCGGACTGGGGAAATACGAATAGCATCCCGCTGTTTTCCCCCAATGACTGCCGGTACATCAATCCCTGCGAACGGGTGGCTTGCGTATGCGCAACTTCAACGGAAAGCGTATGGTTTGAAATCCTGAGTTGGCGTACCGGCATTTCTGCGCTTGTTTGCGCGCTGGCGGGCGCCGATAGCAGCAAAGCCAAAAAGGCTGCAAAAATACGCATCAGTGCTTTCCGGTACTGCCAAAGCCATTCGCACCTCGATGACTTTGCTCAAAGTCAGCTACGACATTGAATTCGACCTGTACTACGGGCACCACCACGAGTTGCGCGATGCGCTCCAGCGGATTCAGCAGGAAAGGGATATGCCCGCGGTTCCAGCAGGAGACGAATATCTGCCCCTGGTAATCCGAATCAATCAGTCCGACCAGATTTCCCATCACGATACCATGCTTGTGGCCCAACCCGGAGCGAGGGATCACCATCGCGGCCAGTCCGGGATCGGCAAGATGAATGGCGATGCCGGTAGGAAAGAGATGGGCCGCGCCAGGCTCAATCGTCATCACGTGGTCAATGCAGGCTCGTAAATCAAGGCCAGCGGAGCCGGGAGTTGCATAAGCTGGCAACTGCTTTTCCAGACGTGGATCGAGAATCTTGATATCTATCTTTAACATTTACAGACGGTCACCGTTTTGATGTTCTTCGTAGAGAGATGCGGCGTGCCTGATCAGGCGCCGCGCCTGCTCGAGTTTTGGCGCTTTTGATAAAAGATGTCTACCTGCATCATCGAACAGCGTCAACACGCAATCCTCCGCGCCGATGGTATCCTGGGCCAGATTGGCCGCGAGGAGCGGCAGCTTTTTCCTTTGACGCTTGGCTTGTGCATTCTCCTCAAGATTTTCAGTTTCCGCGGCAAACCCTACACAGAAGGGCGGGTTGGGCAAACCCGCCACGTACTCGAGAATATCCGGATTCGGGGCGAATTCCAGTGTGATATTATCATTTGTTTTCTTTGCCTTCTGCGTGCTGGCGCTTCTGGGGCGATAGTCGGCTACGGCGGCTACACTTATAAAAATGTCAGTCCGCGGAATCTCGTTTTTCACGGCCATCAGCATATCTTGCGCGCTCGTCACCCTGACAAGCTTCGTAACCGGCGGGGTGTCCAGGCAAACAGGACCGGAAATGAGGATGACCTCCGCTCCCATTTCGAGTGCCGCGCGGGCCACTGCATAACCCATTTTCCCTGAACTCAGATTAGTGATTCCCCGAACCGCATCGATCGCCTCATAGGTAGGCCCGGCAGTGATGAGTACGCGCTTGCTTTGCAGCACCCCGGGTTGAAAAAAGGCATGGACTGTTTCAGCGAGTTCATGCGCTTCCAGCATTCGGCCCATGCCGGTCTCTCCGCAAGCCTGAACGCCGCTGGCAGGACCGAGTACGGTAACGCCGTCGCCTCGCAGTGCGGCCAGATTGCGCTGAGTCGCCGGATTTTCCCACATCTGGCGATTCATCGCCGGGGCGATCAGCAAGGGACAGTCTCGCGCAAGGCACAATGTAGAGAGCAGGTCATCGGCGAGGCCATGGGCGAGTTTGGCAATAAAATCGGCGCTGGCAGGAGCAATCAGAATAGCATCCACAGTGCGGGAAAGATCAATATGAGCCATGCTGTTGGAAACGCCGGCATCCCAGAGTTCGATAAATACGGGTTTGCCGGTCAATGCCTGCAGCGTTGCCGTTCCAACAAAGCGGCAGGCTGACCGAGTCATTACCGCCTGCACGTCCACACCGTCGCGTACCAAGAGACGCGCCAGTTCCGCCGCCTTGTAAGCGGCCACTCCGCCGGTCAGCCCCAGCAGCAGCCGCTTGGACCCCTGCAGGGCCATCTCGGTCATCATCATTAATCGATTTATAAAAAACAGGAGTTTAACCTAAAACCGGCATTTCTTTACAGGAGTGCCGCTCTCTGCCGTTAATCATTGTGAAATGCTTGCCTTTTAACTTCAATTTTTATCCAATACTCCACACCTGCATGGCGATCACAGACTGGCCCGAATCGGAACGTCCACGGGAAAAACTACTGAAAAATGGAGCAGACCATCTTTCCGATGCGGAACTTCTGGCCATATTCCTGCGTACGGGCATGGCAGGGAAAAGCGCAGTGGATCTGGCGCGTGAACTGCTGAATCGTTTCAAGAGCTTGACGGGGCTGTTTGCCGCCGATCAGAATGCCTTTTGCCAGGTGCCGGGGATGGGCCCAGCCAAGTATGCGCAGTTACAGGCGGTATTGGAAATGGCGCGGCGTGCGCTGGAGGAAAAACTGAAAAGCGGCGATGCCATGAGTTCGCCGAACTCGGTACGCGACTATTTGCGGCTTACTCTCCAGAGCAAGAAACATGAGGTCTTCGTAGCAATTTTTCTTGACGCTCAGAATCGCTCCATTGCGGCGGAAGAACTGTTCACAGGTACCCTCACCCAAACCAGCGTATATCCGCGCGAAGTAGTGAAAAGAGCGTTACATCACAATGCGGCGGCCCTTATCTTCGCTCATAATCATCCCTCCGGTATTGCGGAGCCCAGCCACGCCGATGAAATTCTGACTCAATCTCTAAAACAGGCGCTTGCGCTGGTGGACGTGAAAGTCCTGGATCATTTTATCGTCGGTAACGGGGCGGCCATGTCCTTTGCGGAGCGGGGATTGATTTGATTTGAGGAAATGCCCGAACTCGGGATATAATATTCGTTTTTGGATTTTGGAGTGGATCGCCATGGCACGAGTATGTGAAGTTACCGGAAAGAAACCTATGACCGGCCACCATGTTTCCCACGCTAACAACAAGACAAAAAGGCGTTTTCTGCCCAATTTGCAGTGCCGCCGATTCTGGGTTGAAAGCGAGCGCCGCTGGATCAGCTTGCGCCTGTCCAACGCTGCGCTACGTACAATAGACAAGAATGGCATTGACGTGGTGCTGGCCGAAATGCGGGCTCGTGGAAACAACATTTAAAAGCCTGAAACTGTATTCAGGCTTGGGAATATAAGGACTTATCATGAGAGAGAAAATAAAGCTCGAATCTTCGGCGGGAACTGGCCATTTCTACACCACCACCAAGAACAAGCGCACCAAACCGGAGAAACTCGAAATTTTGAAATTCGACCCGGTTGTGCGCAAGCACGTCAAATACAAGGAAACCAAGCTCAAATAGAGTTTGAGGCTTGCCGCGATGGCATGCGGCCATTGAAAGAAATCAAATGCACGATCAAAACAAAAAACCCGCCGATGGCGGGTTTCTTGTTTTGCATCTGCTTATTCTTTCTCAGGCGTAACAGCGTAATCTGCGCGAAAAATTTTGCAGTACTTCAATGCCGCTTTCCTCGGCACGATGGCACCAGTCTTCCAATTGTTTGACCAGTTCATCTTTGGAGGTAGTCGAGCGTTGCCATACAGCCATAAGCTCTTCACGCATTTTATAGACCTTGTCCAGCGTACTGGTCTTGCTCAGCACCAGATTCAGCTTGGCGCGCTCATCTTCCTGCAAGGTCTTGGAGTCGGCGAGCACCCAGCGCTTAAGCGTGGAGCGATCCACACCAACATGTGTATCTTTCAGATGATCGATCTCCATCGCCAACGTATGCTTGAGAGATTGGGCATATTTTGCCAGCACTTCGTAGCGATGAGAAATGACAGCTTGCAGAGTGTCAAGATCGCATTTTGTCTTGGCCGCATCAAGGCGCAATTTGGGCGCCACCTTCTTCACCTGAGCCAGACCCATCGATTTAAGGATGCATATATACATCCAACCGATGTCGAACTCGTACCATTTGTTGGATAAACGCGCTGAAGTAGCATAAGCATGATGATTATTGTGCAATTCCTCTCCACCAATGAGAATCCCCCAGGGTGAAATATTGCGGCTGGCATCCTCCGCCTGAAAATTGCGATAACCCCAATAATGCCCCACGCCGTTGATTATGCCTGCGGCCATGATGGGAGCCCATGCCATCTGTATCGCCCAGATCGTCAGCCCGATGGGGCCGAATAGAATGAGATTGATGATCAGCATCAGTGCGATACCCTTGGCGCTATGCCTGGAGTAGACATTGCGCTCGATCCAGTCGTCAGGATTACCGTGGCCATATCTTTCCATGGTCTCCATA
>CAWHQD010000047.1:0-34763 GCA_963831395.1 uncultured beta proteobacterium | reverse complement strand
GCATTGATCCCGCGAGCTTCTATGAGGAGAGTTTCGATAAGGGAGTCGATAAGAGGTTTCGTGGCTGAATCGAACTGAAAGCCTTATAAATTACAAAAAGTCAATTCAAACTCTACGTCTTCTTCATGTATTTTTGTTTTTTGCCTTGCACTCGATGTGACGAAACGAATATTAAGCGCGTACTTATTCGCGCTGATTTCGGGGACACAGGGCAGGCTGTCGTCTACTTTGAGGGACAGCATATGGGCCACCCGCCCCGGCCCCATCTGCTGAAATACGCCGCGATGAGCCGTGTGCCGGAACTTTTTTCCACTGTTTCGCAACAGGTGCAAAACAATGCTGAAACCCCTTTCGATCGGCAACAGGGGCGCCACCATTCGTTGAGATCACTCCGCCGCGTCGCGGGATCCAGATGCAACCAGTAATGATAAGAGGGCAGGTCGAATTCGCACGCACCACCCGGTATGCCGACTCGCTGCTTGATACTCATCAGCCACTCGTTATCGCGCAGGTGCTCACCGATTTTCCCGGGCATATTGAGCATGCCCTGAGAGGCAGCCTGGATATTACCCAACACCTGGTTCAGCGCACCTTCGGAAATTTTCGGACTTCCGCGCAGTATTTCCAGCGCCTGTTTCTGCCGTTCCAGTTCCTGCAATAAGTCCGATTTCATGTCGGTGCGACTCGTCACATCGAGAATTTCAAACAGCGTAACCAGCGCGGAGTGATGGTCGAAAGCGTCCTGTTTTTCTGAAAAGAAGGCCACCTTGTCAAACAAGTCCTCGAGCCGCAGCAGCATGCGAATTCGCTCATTAAGGGGATGTTCGTAACAAATCACGGCGGTGCGCCAAAGGCGGAACAGCAAAAGGGTTATTCGATATTGCGCTATAAGACATGATTTTACAATCAAATTGATATGTAATGAATGTGAAATGCCGCGAGGGAGTCAACTTCTGTTTGCGAGAGCGATATATTTCCTGTGCAAAGCACTTACTTGCCGCTCCAGATGGGGCATATCCGCGCTGTTAAGGATCACATCGTCCGCTTTTTGCAGCCGTTCCTCGCGCGAAAGCTGTGTCGCCATGATGGCGCGCACCGTTTGTTCATCCAGTCCAGCGCGAGCAATAGCACGGGCAATCTGGTCATGCTCGCTGCTATCCACCACCAGCACGCGCTGGATCAAATCCCGGTACTGGCCGGTTTCGAGCAATAGCGGCACCACTACTATTCCATAGACGGTAGAGACAAGCTCAATACGATGAGACACTTCAGTGCGGATGAGAGGATGTAGTATCGCTTCAAGCTTTTGGCGCGCGTTGCTATCGGAGAATATCAGGCCCCGCATTTCTTTTCGCTTCAGGGCGCCTTC
This sequence comes from uncultured beta proteobacterium, assembly GCA_963831395.1. Classification (GTDB taxonomy): domain Bacteria; phylum Pseudomonadota; class Gammaproteobacteria; order Burkholderiales; family Nitrosomonadaceae; genus Nitrosospira. The sequence continues at coordinate 33,394 of CAWHQD010000047.1, read as the reverse complement.
CGCAGTGATGAATTTGCCGGTAAAAACCTCGCCGAATCGCAGCAATCGCGCCACCTTGCGGCTGGGTAAGTTCATGCGAAATCACATCGGTATCGATAATATCGGCTCCAAGGGCAGAAAAGAAATTTGCAGCGCTGGTTTTACCGCTGCCAATTCCGCCTGTCAAACCGATTATCAAGGACATGGCCGGGCTAGATTAAATTGAAATAGGCGCGATTGATCTGATTTCCCCAGAACAATGCGACGAACCCCCCACCGACCAGATACGGCCCGAACGGAATGGGAACGTGACGTCCGTGCTTTGCTATCAGTATCATTCCGAGTCCGGCGATGGAGCCGACCAGGGAGGAAAACAGAATGACCAGCGGCAGCATTTGCCATCCGAGCCATGCGCCTATGACGGCAAGCAATTTGAAGTCGCCCTGGCCCATGCCTTCCTTGCCGGTGATGAGTTTGTAACCCCAATATACGGACCACAATGCAAGATACCCGGCAACCGCACCGATAACGGCGGAACGGATATCGGTAAAACCTTCGCCTAAATTGACCAATAATCCCGCCCATAAAAGAGGTAAGGTAATGTCGTTGGGAAGCAGTTGAGTATCGATATCGATAAACGCCAGCGCAATCATCGCCCAGGCAAAAACCAGCGCGGCGAAAGCTATGAGACCAAAGCCGAAATGCCAGGCAATAAAGCCGCTGATAAAGCTGGCCAATGCTTCAATAGCAGGATAGCGCAGAGAAATGGTTGCACTGCACCGGGAGCAGCGGCCCCTCAAAACCAGGTAACTTATTAAGGGAATATTTTCAAGTGCGCTTATTTTATGCCCGCAATGGGGACAGGCGGAACGAGGGGCAACGATATTATATGGCGGCCAGACCTCGACCGGTTCGCCGCGCAACTCGGCACATTGCTCCCGCCATTCCCGCTCCAGCATTTTTGGCAGGCGGTAAATAACCACATTTAAAAAACTGCCCATCGCCAGACCTATGATGGAGCAAAACGAAATGAAGAAAGCCGAGGAGTTCTGCAACAGGTAAATAAATGACATCTGATCTGGTTCGGGCGCCGCAATTACGTTTCGGTGTACTCGCCCAGTGGCTCTTCTTGCTCCATTGGCGCTGAAGTGGCAAAGATTCGTACTACCTTGACCACTCGATCCTGGGTCTGGATGATTTCCATCGGATAGCCGGCAATTTTAAGGCTGGTACCTGCTTCAGGAATATCCTGGAAGTGCTCCAGGATGAGGCCATTGAGAGTTTTTGGCCCCCCCAGCGGCAGTTGGAGGCCAAGCTTGCGGTTGAGGTCGCGAAGCAGCGTACTGCCTTCCACTATCAGACTGCCATCTTCCTGTTTTAAAAATGTGCCTACTTGTGATGGCGCGTGCGTGGTAAATTCGCCGATGATTTCTTCGACGATATCCTCCAGCGTTACCAATCCCATCCATTCGCCATACTCGTCCACTATAAGGCCCACCCTTTCGCGGTTTTCCTGGAACAGTTGCAGTTGCGAAAACAGCGGGGTGCCGGATGGGATAAAATATGGCGCTCGCATGATTTTTTCCAGTGTCGCAGCGGTGATTTCACCGCTTCTCATCTGATTCAGCACTTTCCGCACATGAATGATGCCTGTCACGTTATCCAGCTTCCCCCGATATACCGGGAGACGCGTGTGATAACAGGTGAGTAGCTGATTGTGGATGGTTTCATCGTCGGCGTCGAGATCTATAGCTTCTATCTGCCCGCGGGGCACCATGACATCGTCAACAGTAATGGTTTCGAGATCGAACAGATTGAGTAACATGCTCTGGTGTTTTTTCCGGATGAAGTGTCCCGCTTCCAGCACCAGCGTCTTGAGTTCTTCCATGCTGATTTTTTGTGTGGCGTTATCCGCTGCGGGCTTCAAGCGCAGGATAATGAGTAGCGCCTGCACGAACAGATTGACGAACCATACCACCGGATAAAAAAGTTTCAGTAACGGTGTCAGCACGTAGCTTGACGCCAGCGCGATACGCTCCGGGTAGGCGGCCGCAATGACCTTGGGCGTAATTTCGCTGAACACCAGAATGGCAAAAGTGACGCCTACCGTTCCCAAAAACAAGGCTAAATCGCTTTGACCGAAGGACACGGAAACAATCACCGCCACCAGCGTCGCCGCAGCGGCATTCAACAGATTATTGCCAAGCAGGATGACGCCCAGAAGCCTGTCGGTATTCCTCAAAAGTTGGGAGGTCAGGCGGGCGCCCCGATGTCCCTGTTTTGCAAGATGCTTCAACCGGTAACGGTTGATCGCCATCATGCTGGTTTCGGAAAGGGAAAAAAATGCAGATAGAATCAACAGAACAGCCAGCGCTATCAGCAGCACATACAGCGGCATGTCTTCCAAGAGAAACGCCTTTATGCAAGTAGAAAAAATTCAGGACCGGCAGAGGACGGCGTTAGCGGATACTTCTGTATCGACACGCCGTCGCGCCTCAACTACATCCGTCTCCGGCACACCGTGCTGTTAGCGCTGCAGTATCACTTCCAGTACAAATTTGCTGCCGAGATAGGCCAGCAGCAGAAAGATGAACCCTGCCAGCGTCCAGCGAATGGCAATACGCCCACGCCAGCCGTAGAACTGCCTCCCGGCCAGCAAGGCGGCGAACACGCCCCAGGAAATGAAGCCGAAAAGGGTCTTGTGAGTGAATTTCAGTGGCTGGCCAAATACTTCTTCCGAAAAAACAATACCGCTGATAAGCGTCAGCGTAAGCAATATGAATCCGACCCAGATGACGCGAAACAGCAACGTTTCCATCGCCAGAAGCGGCGGTAGATTCGTCAGCACCGAAGGCATTGCCGGATGATGCAGGCGACGCTCGACCACTGCCATGAGCAATGCATGAAGTGCGGCAATGGTTAACAGGCTGTATGCCAGCATTGCAATCGAGATGTGCGCCTTGAAAGCCGGCAATTCAGTGTTGGCCAGAGGGCGCAGCGAGGGAAACGCCAGCGGAAGCAGTACCGCTACGGCCGCTACCGGCGCAACCAGAGTTTGCAGACCTTCCAGGCGGTAGAAGAAACCGGACAGCCAGTAAATCATGGCTGTAAGCCATACGATAGAGGAAACAGCGCTGCCTACGCCGAAACTTAATGCGCCATTTGCGAACACTGATTCATAAAGCGTATAACCGTGAAGCACCAAGGGTGCGAGAAGAGCATAGCGTTCCCATGTCGCAGCGATACCGGTTTCGCCCGCGGATGCGACTGGCGCGTTCCATCTGGTGCGCCAGAAGTGCCAACCAATTAGTCCATACAGCAGGAAGGCGACGAGATAGGCTAGAATACCGGACATTGATATTGCAGATTAAAGCGGAACGTCCGATTAGTCTACACCAATTTTTCTAGAGAGGCATTTTGCATGTTCGACAATCTTACCAACCGGCTTTCCGGGGTCATCAAGACCCTGCGAGGTGAAGCACGACTGACGGAAACAAATATACAGGAGGCGCTGCGCGAAGTACGCATGGCGCTGCTGGAGGCTGATGTTGCTTTGCCGGTAGTCAAGGAATTCATTGCACGCGTCAAGGAAAAAGCTGTCGGCCAGGAAGTGATCGGCAGCCTTTCACCGGGGCAGGCGCTGGTGGGCGTCGTGCATCAGGAACTGGTCGCCCTGATGGGGGGTGAAAAGGCCGACATCAATCTGTCTACTGTACCGCCAGCGGTCATCCTCATGGCGGGATTGCAGGGGGCCGGCAAAACGACCAGCAGCGGCAAGCTGGCGAAGTGGCTGATGGAACAGAAAAAGAAAAAAGTATTGCTCGTTTCCTGTGATACATATCGCCCTGCCGCCATCCATCAACTGGAACTGCTGGCCCGGCAAACAGGGGCCGGATTTTTCCCTGTTCAAACAGGTCAACAGCCGAAAGAAATAGCGGCCGGCGCGTTGAACTTTGCCCGCAGGCACTTCCATGATGTAATGATAGTGGATACCGCCGGAAGGCTGGCCATTGACGAAGCCATGATGGAGGAAATCCGCGAGCTTGAAACGCTCTTGAACCCCATCGAAACATTGTTCGTGGTGGATGCGATGCAAGGGCAGGACGCAGTCAATACCGCCAGGGCTTTTGCCGATGCCTTGCCCCTGACCGGCGTCATCCTTACGAAGCTCGACGGTGATGCCCGTGGTGGCGCGGCGCTGTCGGTGCTGCACGTCACCGGCAAGCCGATAAAATTCGCCGGTGTAGCTGAAAAGCTGACGGGACTGGAGGCATTCCATCCCGACCGCATGGCATCACGAATTCTGGGTATGGGCGATGTACTGGGACTGATCGAGGAAGCCCAGCGCGGCGTGGATCAGCACGAGGCCGAAAAACTCGCCAAAAAAATGAAATCGGGCAAGAGCTTCGATCTGAACGACTTCAAAATGCAATTTCAACAGATGAGAAACATGGGCGGCATGGACGCCCTGATGGATAAACTGCCTAGCCAGTTGAGCCAGGCCGCCCAGAACGTAAAAGTCGACGATAAAGTCATAGGCCGTACCGAAGGTATCATTAACGCGATGACGCCCCAGGAACGCGCCAAGCCGGAAATACTGAAAGCGTCGCGTAAACGCCGTATCGCCACCGGGGCCGGGGTTACGGTACAGGAAGTCAACCGCTTGCTGGCACAATTCGAGCAAGCACAGAAAATGATGAAGATGATGAGTAAAGGCGGAATGGCAAAAATGCTCCGAAGCATGAAAGGAATGCTTCCAGGCATGCGCTGAAGCGGGTCAGGGGGCGAGTCCGGTACAGGCGATTGAATCTCGCCCAAGGATTCCGGTCATTCTGCTGCCGGCACTTTCTCGAGCCCCGTCACCCGGTCGCCCGGCTTTATATTTCTCGCTGCAAACCACCCACGGATTCATCTCAACCGCGTATTTCGACGCGCCTGCGGAGCGATGCGCCGTGGCCGTACGGGGCATCATGTCGGCAATGTTGAGAATCGTCCCGCCTTCATCGAGAAAGGCGACACTCAATGGTATATCCGTGTTCATCATCCACATGCTATAACGGTCGGGCTGGGGAAATACGAATAGCATCCCGCTGTTTTCCCCCAATGACTGCCGGTACATCAATCCCTGCGAACGGGTGGCTTGCGTATGCGCAACTTCAACGGAAAGCGTATGGTCTGAAATCCTGAGTTGGCGTACCGGCATTTCTGCGCTTATTTGCGCGCTGGCGGGCGCCGATAGCAGCAAAGCTAAAAAGGCTACAAAAATACGCATCAGTGCTTTCCGGTACTGCCAAAGCCATTCGCACCTCGATGACTTTGCTCAAAGTCAGCTACCACATTGAATTCGACCTGTACTACGGGCACCACCACGAGTTGCGCGATGCGCTCCAGCGGATTCAGCAGGAAAGGAATATGCCCGCGGTTCCAGCAGGAGACGAATATCTGCCCCTGGTAATCCGAATCAATCAGTCCGACCAGATTTCCCATCACGATACCATGCTTGTGGCCCAACCCGGAGCGAGGAATCACCATCGCGGCCAGTCCGGGATCGGCAAGATGAATGGCGATGCCGGTAGGAATGAGATGGGCCGCGCCAGGCTCAATCGTCATCACGTGGTCAATGCAGGCTCGTAAATCAAGGCCAGCGGAGCCGGGAGTCGCATAAGCCGGCAACTGCTTTTCCAGACGCGGATCGAGAATCTTGATATCTATCTTTAACATTTACAGACGGTCACCGTTTTGATGTTCTTCGTAGAGAGATGCGGCGTGCCTGATCAGGCGCCGCGCCTGCTCGAGTTTTGGCGCTTTTGATAAAAGATGTCTACCTGCATCATCGAACAGCGTCAACACGCAATCCTCCGCGCCGATGGTATCCTGGGCCAGATTGGCCGCGAGGAGCGGCAGCTTTTTCCTTTGACGCTTGGCTTGTGCATTCTCCTCAAGATTTTCAGTTTCCGCGGCAAACCCTACACAGAAAGGCGGGTTGGGCAAACCCGCCACGTACTCGAGAATATCCGGATTCGGGGCGAATTCCAGTGTGATATTATCATTTGTTTTCTTTGCCTTCTGCGTGCTGGCGCTTCTGGGGCGATAGTCGGCTACGGCGGCTACACTTATAAAAATGTCAGTCCGCGGAATCTCGTTTTTCACGGCCATCAGCATATCTTGCGCGCTCGTCACCCTGACAAGCTTCGTAACCGGCGGGGTGTCCAGGCAAACAGGACCGGAAATGAGGATGACCTCCGCTCCCATTTCGAGTGCCGCGCGGGCCACTGCATAACCCATTTTCCCTGAACTCAGATTAGTGATTCCCCGAACCGCATCGATCGCCTCATAGGTAGGCCCGGCAGTGATGAGTACACGCTTGCTTTGCAGCACCCTGGGTTGAAAAAAGGCATGGACTGTTTCAGCGAGTTCATGCGCTTCCAGCATTCGGCCCATGCCGGTCTCTCCGCAAGCCTGAACGCCGCTGGCAGGACCGAGTATGGTAACGCCGTCGCCTCGCAGTGCGGCCAGATTGCGCTGAGTCGCCGGATTTTCCCACATCTGGCGGTTCATCGCCGGGGCGATCAGCAAGGGACAGTCTCGCGCAAGGCACAATGTAGAGAGCAGGTCATCGGCGAGGCCATGGGCGAGTTTGGCAATAAAATCGGCGCTGGCAGGAGCAATCAGAATAGCATCCACAGTGCGGGAAAGATCAATATGAGCCATGCTGTTGGAAACGCCGGCATCCCAGAGTTCGATAAATACGGGTTTGCCGGTCAATGCCTGCAGCGTTGCCGTTCCAACAAAGCGGCAGGCTGACCGAGTCATTACCGCCTGCACGTCCACACCGTCGCGTATCAAGAGACGCGCCAGTTCCGCCGCCTTGTAAGCGGCCACTCCGCCGGTCAGCCCCAGCAGCAGCCGCTTGGGCCCCTGCGAGGCCATCTCGGTCATCATCATTAATCGATTTATAAAAAACAGGAGTTTAACCTAAAACCGGCATTTCTTTACAGGAGTGCCGCTCTGTGCCGTTAATCATTGTGAAATGCTTGCCTTTTAACTTCAATTTTTATCCAATACTCCACACCTGCATGGCGATCACAGACTGGCCCGAATCGGAACGTCCACGGGAAAAACTACTGAAAAATGGAGCAGACCATCTTTCCGATGCGGAACTTCTGGCCATATTCCTGCGTACGGGTATGGCAGGGAAAAGCGCAGTGGATCTGGCGCGTGAACTGCTGAATCGTTTCAAGAGCTTGACCGGGCTGTTTGCCGCCGATCAGAATGCCTTTTGCCAAGTGCCGGGGATGGGTCCAGCCAAGTATGCGCAGTTACAGGCGGTATTGGAAATGGCGCGGCGTGCGCTGGAGGAAAAACTGAAAAGCGGCGATGCCATGAGTTCGCCGAACTCGGTACGCGACTATTTGCGGCTTACTCTCCAGAGCAAGAAACATGAGGTCTTCGTAGCAATTTTTCTTGATGCTCAGAATCGCTCCATTGCGGCGGAAGAACTGTTCACAGGTACCCTCACCCAAACCAGCGTATATCCGCGCGAAGTAGTGAAAAGAGCGTTACATCACAATGCGGCGGCCCTTATCTTCGCTCATAATCACCCCTCCGGTATTGCGGAGCCCAGCCACGCCGATGAAATTCTGACTCAATCTCTAAAACAGGCGCTTGCGCTGGTGGACGTGAAAGTCCTGGATCATTTTATCGTCGGTAACGGGGCGGCCATGTCCTTTGCGGAGCGGGGATTGATTTGATTTGAGGAAATACCCGAACTCGGGATATAATATTCGTTTTTGGATTTTGGAGTGGATCGCCATGGCACGAGTATGTGAAGTTACCGGAAAGAAACCTATGACCGGCCACCATGTTTCCCACGCTAACAACAAGACAAAAAGGCGTTTTCTGCCCAATTTGCAGTGCCGCCGATTCTGGGTTGAAAGCGAGCGCCGCTGGATCAGCTTGCGCCTGTCCAACGCTGCGCTACGTACAATAGACAAGAATGGCATTGACGTGGTGCTGGCCGAAATGCGGGCACGTGGAGACAACATTTAAAAGCCTGAAACTGTATTCAGGCTTGGCAATATAAGGACTTATCATGAGAGAGAAAATAAAGCTCGAATCTTCGGCGGGAACTGGCCACTTCTACACCACCACCAAGAACAAGCGCACCACCCCGGAGAAACTCGAAATTTTGAAATTCGACCCGGTTGTGCGCAAGCACGTCAAATACAAGGAAACCAAGCTCAAATAGAGTTTGAGGCTTGCCGCGACGGCATGCAGCCTTGAAAGAAATAATGCACGATCAAAACAAGAAACCCGCCGATCGGCGGGTTTCTTGTTTTGCATCTGCTTATTCTTTCTCAGGCGTAACAGCGTAATCTGCGCGAAAAATTTTGCAGTACTTCAATGCCACTTTCCTCGGCACGATGGCACCAGTCTTCCAGTTGTTTGACCAGTTCATCTTTGGAGGTAGTCGAGCGTTGCCATACAGCCATAAGCTCTTCACGCATTTTATAGACCTTGTCTAGCGTACTGGTCTTGCTCAGCACCAGATTCAGCTTGGCGCGCTCATCTTCCTGCAAGGTCTTGGAGTCGGCGAGCACCCAGCGCTTAAGCGTGGAACGATCCACACCAACATGTGTATCTTTCAGATGATCGATCTCCATCGCCAACGTATGCTTGAGAGATTGGGCATATTTTGCCAGCACTTCGTAGCGGTGAGAAATGACAGCTTGTAGAGTATCAAGGTCGCATTTTGTCTTGGCCGTATCAAGACGCAATTTAGGCGCCACTTTCTTCACCTGAGCCAGACCCATCCCTTTAAGGATGCATATATACATCCAACCGATGTCGAACTCGTACCACTTGTTGGATAGCCGCGCTGAAGTAGCATAAGCATGATGGTTATTGTGCAATTCCTCTCCACCAATGAGAATCCCCCAGGGTGAAATATTGCGGCTGGCATCCTCCGCCTGGAAATTGCGGTAACCCCAGTAGTGCCCCACGCCGTTGATTATGCCCGCGGCCATGATGGGAGCCCATGCCATTTGTATCGCCCAGATCGTCAGCCCGATGGGGCCGAATAGAATGAGATTGATGATCAGCATCAGTGCGATACCCTTGGCGCTATGCCTGGAGTAGACATTGCGCTCCATCCAGTCGTCAGGAGTACCGTGGCCATACCTTTCCATGGTCTCCATATTTTTGGCTTCTTTCCGGTAGAGCTCGGAGCCTTCTCTCAGTACTTTATTGATACCGAGCACTTGCGGGCTATGGGGATCGTCCGGGGTTTCGCACTTGGCGTGATGTTTACGGTGTATTGCCGTCCATTCCTTTGTAACCATGCCGGTAGTAAGCCACAGCCAGAAGCGAAAAAAATGGCTGGGCAGGGGATGCAACTCCAACGCGCGGTGAGCCTGATGGCGATGGAGATATATAGTTATGCTTGCGATGGTTATATGGGTGAGGCCAAGAGTGACCGCGATATAACCCCACCAGGGTAAGTCGATAAGACCTAAAGTCATAATACTTGCGACCTTTTAGAATAGATACTGGAGAGAAAAGACATGAATTGCCAAGCGGGAGGATACAGCAATGTAAAGCTAAATGAAAGTCTAGTCAAGAAATTGCCATGATGTGCATTATAGGCAGACACGAAAGAAACGGGCGCACTTTCATGCATCGAAGGGACGGCTCGTCCGGTGAAAATACAGTGGCGCTCTGTGCTCTTTATGGATCTGTAACTCAAGCCAAGCCGCGGGTAATCACGCCTGTTTACCAATTCAGTTCGGTATGACCGACGCCGCCCCCATCGGTTCCCGATGCGGCTATCTTGCCGCATTCCGATGCCATGGCCTGATCAGCTTTTGATCATGAGGCCCGTTTTTCCGTGAACAATTGGTCAAGGTCGATCTGAACCGATGCCGTCGTGTCGGCCCTTAATGTCCTGCGCATTTGTCCCAGCGCCCCGGTGTGCCTGTGTTTTGCTACCGCAGCACAGCAATCAGCTGGAACAAGAATTTCAAAGCCCCGCAGATACGCATCATTTGCGGTAAACAAGACACAGGAGTCAGTGGTAAGGCCACAGAGAATCAATTTTTTCGCACGTAGACTCTGAAGCAGAAGATCCAGAGGCGTTTGAAAAAAACCCGAATGCCTGGGCTTGAGGACAAAATAATCATCATGCTGAGGAGCAAGTTCCCGTACGATCGGGGAGCCCCGCACCTCGTCTCCGGCGCAACTGGCCACCAGATGCTTGAAATCCGACTGCCATTGTCCGAAATTATCGTTCACATACAGGCAGGGAATACCACGCTTCTTTGCTTCACGCTTAAGCTGTGCGATGTGGCGAGCCATGGGCATGGCGTGCTCGACAAGTTTTTCACCCTCATGGAATTCCAGGTCATTGATCACGTCGATCAAAAGAAGCGCGACGGGACATTCGTGAAGTACGCAATTATCGTTCATGATATTGCCGGCCAATGACAGGACTGCTTTTACACCCGCTCATACCGGCTTGGCCACCATTAGATAAAACACAAGAACCAGCGCAATGAATGCGGGGATGCCAAGTGCAACCCACAAGCGGAAGTAGCGCCAATACAAAGCTGGCAGATCGTATTCGTTCTTGCAGGCATCCGCTGCCAGATGTTGCATTCTTATTTGCAGCCATACCACAGGAATCCAGCAAGCAGCGGCGAGGAGATATAAGGCAATCGACCAGATTACCCATCGGCTCGTCAGAGGAATACCCGCCAGATAGACGAGGTAAAAACCCGTGAGGGGTTGAATAATGATGGTCGTTGCAGTGAACATCCAGTCAGCGGTAACAACACTTTTACTGACTGAAGCAACAATCGGAGGATTCCTGGTCAAGCTGGCGGAAAACATGTAAAAGGCTGTCCCTATGCCCGTGCCGAAGAGTAATGTTGAAGAAAGGATATGCAGCCACTTTACGGTAATATAATCCATTATTCCTGAATCCGGCAGTTGGACGGGTCGAACATATAGTTTTTGAGGCGCAAGTCAACTGCCGGGTTTCGGGCCATGCTTCTCCAGTTCATATAGCAATAAAATGACCGCAAGGATAGGCAGATTTTTTATCAACGGACCAAAAGGGTGCAGCCAGAACTCGGGAAGGAAAAAAGTAATGGTGATTGTATAAACGCCAATAAGCGTAACCTGTGCTATCCAGAGCAACCTCCGGCGGTGCAGGAATAAGGTTCCGAGGCCGAAGGCAAAATCAAGCGCAGCGGCGCCATAAAGCGCTACAGGCGCGATACTGCCGGTAATTCCCACGCGTGCAAGCAGAGCATAGCTCTCGTCTACCGGATAAACACCCATCGATACGATGCCGGCAACGAGCCATACTGCAGCGAGGGACATGCGCAGTACAAGCTGTAGCCAGCTCAAGAGTGCCGATACGCGCAGTTCCTCAGCTTCCCATCGGGAGGTGAATTCGCTGACTGGCCGCGGTTCGCGGCCTAAAAGCTCCCGGGTTAACCCCGGGTCCGCCGTGTTTCCCCGCTGAAGCATTTGCCATGTCTCCACATCCAGCAGGCCTTTCCCCAACCGCTGGCCAACTTGGGCGGTAATATCAATGAGAGCGACGGGAATGCGTAGAAACGTGGCGGGACCGAAACCCATAAGACGGCGCAGTTCACTCAGATAACGCCGCAAGGCAAGAGGTTCCGGACCGACAAGAGGTATACGCTGACCGAGATATCGATCGGTTTCGACCAAAGCCACCACGGCCCGGGTCAGATCATCCACATGAATCGGCTGTATTTGCTGATTGCCAGATCCGGGCAAGGGAATGACAGGCAAACTCGCGATGAGGTTAAAAAGCCTCGCGCTTGTCCCACCTGGTCCATATACGAGTGACGGTTGCACGACCACTGCCCTGTTTTGCAAGGCAAGCAAGGCATCGTCAGCGGCTTTCTTGCTGAGATGATAGCGGCTTCGCGCGTTCTCATCCGCCCCCAGCGCGGATATTTGCACAACTTTGACGCCTGCCGCAGCACAAGCGGCAAAAAGCGCCCGCGGAGCGCGATCGTGAAGCGCCGTGAAAGTTTGCCGCCCATGTTCCCGTATTATGCCTACCGCGTTAATCACAACTTCGACACCCTCCAGCCGTGGCTTCCAAACGTCTATATCGAAGTCGCGAGTGTAATCGACCCTGATAAATGGGAACCGGCCATGATCTTCCCGCGGAGGTGATTTTACAGCGCACACGACCTTATGTCCGGCGCCGGCCAATGCCTCGACCAAATGACTTCCGATGAATCCGGTTGCGCCCGTAATCAAAATGGTCGGCATTATCCGATAGTTTGAATTCGCCCTGTCGAGCGGGATTTTTTTGAGCCGGATGGCATTACAAGAAAAAAATACAGTATAGTTTCAGTCATGGTCCACCCTCAAAAAACCTGGGGTCATGTAGTTCGCAAGGCCCTGATTTCTGGCGCTGTAGCGAGCGTTGCTTCAACCATTGCACTTTCGCTTTTGGGCAAGGCTGAATTAGGCAAGTCGGCTGCCCCCGTTAATGGCCCAAGCCAATGGATTTGGGGAAGACATGCGCCATATCAAAACCGCTTCAGTCTCCGGTACACGATTGTGGGTTATGCAATACATCATGCCGCATCCGTTTTTTGGGCAATCTGGTATGAAAAGCTTCGCCAGCACTTCGCGCCGGCTAAAAACGTCCCCGCCGTACTGGGCCCCGCCGTTGCAACCGCCGCTGCGGCGTACGCAGTCGACTTTCACTTTACGCCTGAACGATTGACGCCCGGGTTTGAGAACCGGCTGTCACAACGCGCCCTGCTCATGGTTTACGGAAGTTTCGCACTTGGTTTGGCCGCGACAGTTTTAGTCGATCAATATTGCAAGCCACGCGGGACAATCCATCAGATCTCCAAAACCAAAAAAAATCGTTCTCCGCACGCCCATTGAGTTTGAAAACATGTATACGGTTCATGCGGCGACTGCACGAAACGTTCGCGTACAATAATTGAAGCGCTACACGCAACTGGCTAATTTTCATATTACTCAGGATACGAGGGCGAAACCGTACGTTATCGCACTGAACAGCTTAATCGGATCGCTATTGTTTCCGTTCAACGCGGCCCTCTAGACGTTGACCCCGGGTACGGTCTCCTAATCTCCTCTGCAAGCTAAAGGCATGATTGATTGGTCCCAACTTTTTGGCTTTTCAGTAAATCCGCTCGAGATCGTTGTGCGAGGAACAGCGATCTTCTGGTTCATATTTTTGCTGTTCAGATTGGTGCTTCGCCGTGATATCGGCGCTATTGGCATTGCGGATGTGATGCTGCTTGTTCTTATCGCCGATGCTGCGAGCAACGGCATGTCCGGAGGGTATGATTCGATAACGGATGGATGTATTCTTATTGCCACCCTTGCGGGGTGGAATTATGTGCTGGACTCGATGAGCTTTCATTTCCCCGTTATTCGCCGTTTGGTCCAGCCTCCCCCGGAGGCTCTTGTGGTGAATGGAAAGATTCAGCGTAAAGCAATGCGGAGGGAATTGATAACAATGGAAGAATTAAATTCGAAGTTGCGCCAACAAGGCATTGAAAGCCTAGATGAAATAAAGATTGCCTATCTTGAAGAAGATGGCGAGATCAGCGTGCTGCGCCACGACGGCAAGGAGCCGGAACAGACTACTGGCGGATCGCATAACAAGAAAGTTCTGTAGCGCTACCCGGTTGTTTTCGGTAAAACTGAAAATTTGAAGGGAGACAGCTATGAGCCCACCTTTTGACAAGTTGACGCCGAGGACCAAACCCGGCCTCGTGAATATCATTGTCGACACGCCCAAGGGCAGCCGTAGCAAATTCAAGTATGACGAAGAGATAGCCTGTTTTCGCCTGAGCCGCATTCTACCGGCGGGCGCTTCTTTTCCCTTTGATTTTGGCTCTATCCCAATGACGCTTGCCGAAGATGGCGACGCCCTCGACGTTCTCGTGATCTCCGATGCGCCAAGCTTTCCCGGCTGTGTGGTGGCCGGTAAACTGATTGGAACGATATCCGGAGAGCAGACAGAGAAAAAGAAGACGATCCGCAACGACCGGCTCCTCGCCGTACCGGTAACCTCTGCAAACCCGGCCTTGTTTGAGCATATTGATGATTTACCTGATGCCTGGGTGACCGAAATAGAACATTTCTTTATTTCGTACAATCGGATTCAGGGTCGCGAGTACAAGCCGATCAAGCGTGGCGGCCCGAAAGAAGCAGAAGAAACCCTGCTCACTGCCGAGCGGGGTTACGCGCGCCAGATGAACAAGCGAAAACAATGAAACTGTCAGTTCGCGGACCTGGAGCCCTCGATAGGCAACTCTACCCGGAATAAATATTCGGGAAGAAATCGGGGGAATAGCAGAACGCTTCGGATTGCCGTCACATAGATCATGAATGCAAAACAGGCGTTAGGGTTCGCGCAGCACTTGGCTGACATCACCCGTCCAATTGCCCTCCGATACTTTCGCACTTCCCTGGAAGTTACGCTAAAGGCTGACAAGAGCCCTGTTACTGTCGCGGATCGAAAAATCGAAAGCGCACTTCGTCGGCTGATTCATGAACGATACCCTCATCACGGCATTATCGGCGAAGAATACGGATGTATGCCGGGCAAAACCTACAATTGGATTCTCGACCCCATCGATGGCACCAAGAGCTTTGTCATGGGGAATCCTCTCTTTGGTACTCTTATTGGCTTACTGCGCGACGATGAGCCTATTGTCGGACTGATCGATCTTCCCGCAACGGGAGAGCGATGGACAGGCGACGGCCACTACACAACGTTCAACGACGGGGTCAATGATTGCGCGGCCACAGTCAGCAATTGCAATTCGATCGGACAGGCGCGACTGTATGCTACGCCGCCCTGGGGCGCACATACTGATGAGCGCGACAGGATTGATGTGCTGATTAAACAGGCTTCCATAACGCTGCCTGTTTGCGATTGCTATGCGTATGGCCTGCTCGCATCAGGGCACTGCGACTTGATAGTAGAGACGGATCTCGAACCTTATGACTACTTGCCGCTCGTTCCGGTTATCGAAGGCGCGGGAGGATGGCTGACCGACTGGAAAGGCGATCCGCTTCGTTTGAATTCGGATGGCCGAGTCGTTGCCGCAGGCAGCAGACCGCTACTGGACGCGGCCGTCGGCGTACTAGGCAGTTTGTAAATAGAGAATGCGTTTCCGTGGACCGTTTTTTCTGGCTGGATAAGCGCCGCCCCAGGCCACCTTCCTCTCCCCCGTTTTTTTACTTCCAACGTGCGATTCCGCACCGAAAATGAGAAGGTTGATATTGTAAGGTTTTAACTCAAACGATTTGCTCAACCAATTGGAGGGGCCATGAAACTTTCTTCAATATTTCCAGTTAAACCATTGATACTTGCGGGTGTCTTCTTCCTGGGATCCGGTGCGATTCATGCCCAGCTCACACCCGGGCCGGGAGGCTCAATGGTCGGCCAGCCGCCGGGACAAGACAGTTCGGGGCAAGGCGGTTCCATCATCGGACAACCTCCCACGGGACAAAGCGGTTCCATGCCCGGCCAAGCAGTGCCCAGGCAGACTGCTCCCATCACGCCAGGTCAACCTGGAACCGGATACGACCCGGTGAGGGATAAACTGGATCGGATGAGAAGAGACGCGGCGGATATCAACCGGGACGGCAGAATAAGCCCGGAAGAAGCTTCCAGAATACCGCCAGGGACCCCCTTGCCGAGATAGTCTGACCTGCAAGACGCAAGGTCCAGGTGGCTCTACAGCGGGCAGGAAACATGACAAAGGAGAACTCGAATGCGTGCGCTTACGTATCATGGAAGCTACGATGTCCGCGTGGATACGGTACCTGATCCCATACTTCAGGAACCCGATGACGTCGTTCTCAAAATTACCGCTACCGCGATCTGTGGCTCGGATTTGCATTTATACCGGGGTAAGATTCCCGAGCTCAAAGATGGGGATATCCTGGGTCATGAGTTCATGGGCACTGTTGTTGATACCGGATCCGAGGTAACTGCCCTGCAAAAAGGCGACCGCGTGGTTGTGCCGTTTGTCATTGCGTGTGGCCAATGTTTCTTTTGCGAAAGGCAACTATTTTCCGCTTGCGAGACAACAAACCCGGACCGTGGCGCGATCATGAATAAAAAGGACATACGCTCGGGTGCAGCATTCTTTGGCTATACTCACCTGTATGGCGGCGTACCGGGCGGCCAGGCGGAATATGTTCGAGTGCCAAAAGCCAACGTAGGCCCGATCAAAGTTCCAGAAACGCTTACCGACGAAAAGGTCCTGTTCCTGAGCGACATTTTACCGACGGGATATCAGGCGGTGGTTAATGCGGATATCGGTCCGGGATCAACCGTCGCCATATTCGGCGCTGGGCCTGTCGGTCTGATGACGGCTGCCTGCGCCCGCATGCTGGGGGCGGAAACGATTTTCATGGTGGATCATCATCCCTATCGGCTCGAGTTCGCTCGTGAAACGTATGATGTTTTTCCCATTAATTTTGATGAAGTCGACCCGGCGGAAGTCATTATCGAAAATACGTCGTTCAGAGGCGTGGACGCCGCTATTGACGCAATAGGTTTTGAAGCCAAAGGCAGCGCACTTGAGACCGTAATGACCAACCTGAAGCTTGAAGGCAGCAGCGGCAAGGCCCTTCGCCAGTGTATTGCAGCAGTCCGCCGGGGAGGTACTATCAGCGTACCGGGAGTCTATGCGGGCTTCATACACGGATTCCTCTTCGGCGATGCTTTCGAGAAAGGTCTGACGTTCAGGATGGGCCAGACTCACGTGCAACGTTTTCTGCCTGAACTGCTGGAGTATATAGAATCCGGAAAGCTGCACCCCGATGTCATCATCACCCACCGCATGCCGCTTGCCGAAGCGGCCTCCGCCTACCGGATCTTCGACAAGAAAGAGGACGACTGCCGCAAGGTTGTTCTGACGCCCTAGTGTGTTAACTGATCCACATGCACCGGTTCCCGGACGAGATCGACCTTCGATCTGGAGCGAAGCGGTTCACTATTAAAGGAATATTCAGAGACCGCTGAAGATCTGATGCCGGGCAAAATCTCGCAACCGCGCCATCCGAAGACCCAGTAGCTTTGCAGCCCAGACATCATTGCATACCTGGCTTGCTATTCGCCCCGAAGGGTCATTTTCCCCCAGGCAGAAGCAGGCGCATGGCAGGTGCCAGGGTAGACACCGATATCTATTTATATCTATTTGCTACCCCCCTTGCTACCCCCACCTGTTCCTCCACCGGTCCCTGCATCGCCCGCTTTTGAGTCGGTACTACCGCCTAAGGTACTTTGCGAGCCGCTGCCCCCTTTATTCTCTCTGAGATTGCTGAAACCCTTATCTCCAGTTGACCCGCCGAGTGAACTACCTTGTGGCGGCGTTGAACTGCGGAACCACTCGCCGCCCCACTTCCCGAACTGCCGCTCCTGCTGCTGCCCAACTTTTTTCCGTACCGCCCCTTGTGGGGTTGTCCATGGCTCCAGAACCGGATGCCCCTGATGTATCCTTTCCGGACGTAGCGCTCTGAGCATGAGCAACGCCGGTTAATCCGACAGCTAATGAAGTAAAGACCACCCAAGCCGCTTTTTTACTTGCGATAAATACGTGTCTCATTTTTCGGTTCCTCATTATCAACAAAGCGAAAAGAAAATAAAACGCAGTTTTCCTGCCTTCTACAACTCAACTATTTGTTTTTATGGCTTTCGCTCCCGGCTTTAGGGTGCTGCCCAGACGTTCCGCTCCGGCTCGAAGATGAGGAATCATCGCGCGAACTGCTCCTTCCACGGGCTTCTCCGCCTTTTCGGCCCGCCTCGCGGGCCTCTTCGGAATCAAACTCGTGCGCCGTGCCTTTCTCATGAGCTGCCTTGCCACCTTTCCTGCCAGCCTCGCGAGCTTCTTCCGAATCAAATTCGTGTGCCGTTCCTTTCTCATGAGCCGCCTTGCCGCCCTGGCTGGCTATCGCGCGTTGCTTATCTTCATCCATTGAAGCAAAGCCACGTTTGCTTTGTCCGCTGCTCCTGCCATTGCTACTTTTCTCTCTATCTGAAGCCATGTTGAACCTCCTGTCCTGGTATATCCATATTCCGGCGACATGCAATGCTGAAGTTGATGTCTGTGGGATTCTTATCTCCATTTATTGCATTAAAACCAGAGAATGAGTGCATCGTAGGGGGCAAAATCACTTCGCTCTGTACGGAAGCATACATAGCTGATGCGCGCTCATGTAGCGCTACCTCGAAGATTCCCGTAATCGGCAACAGCTATAATCAGTTTTACAAACCAGATGGACGAACGCAGGAAATGCGGGGGGCAGTAGGCGAACAGTTGTGGTACGCGAGCCGAACGCGAGCGGTTC
Organism: uncultured beta proteobacterium; assembly: GCA_963831395.1. Lineage (GTDB taxonomy): Bacteria > Pseudomonadota > Gammaproteobacteria > Burkholderiales > Nitrosomonadaceae > Nitrosospira. The sequence continues at coordinate 15,013 of CAWHQD010000047.1, read as the reverse complement.
CTGTTCGCCACGATAGCGCGTGTACTCTACCGAATAGTCATGCCTGAACGGCGCCTCTTTTACGTACTTGCCAATAACTGTTCGCGGTTCCACTCCCACTTCCATTCGCAATCTCTATCAGCACAGCGGCTACCCGGCCTCGGGCAAGCCTGACGCCAACGCATCCGCCTGCATGGGTCATCTACGTGCCTTGAACACCGCCGGCAGGAACGCAGCGCGGACTTCCGATGCGCCCCGCAAGCTGGGCTCGATTGTCCGCGTGAACCACGAGGGGTCCCCGGTCAGAAAATGACCGTGCAAGTCGACCAGTTGCCCATAGCGCGGGGCCAGGTCGCTGATAATCGCATTCATCCGGTTCAAATTGCCTCTGGCAATGCGCGCCTCGACACCAAGAAAGTTACGGGAATCGTCTCCGAAGGTCGGGTCGTAAACCGTGCCGAGCAGGATGGGCCGCACGGGAAGCGCATGCAGGAACGCGTCCAGCAGTTCTCGAAAGCGGAAGATGCCCTCTCCGCGATCCGCCGCGAGTCCAGTGAGGAGATCGTTGCCGCCAACCGTTACCAAAGCGACTGCTGGCCCGCTCCTCTGAAGCCCTCGTGCCTGCCGGGGAAGATCTTCAACCCGGCCGCCATCCTGTGCCCGGTGGTCAAGCTGAGCGGGCTGGAACGAAGACAGATCACAGCCCTTGAAATCAGGGAATAGATGGTCGTCATTTCGCACGATCAGTTGACCTGGATGTACGCCGTAAACGTTGTACCGGGCGCAGTCGAGGATCGAATCCCCGAAGGTGTGAACAGTGAACCGGCTGTTCCAGAAAGTTGAGCCTGATGCGCTCAATGTCATGGCTGCGCTGCCGGCGACGACCGCCTGCAGGTATCGGCGCCGGCTCTGTGACTCAAGCCCATCGCTTCTTACCGCTGTTTTTCCGGCCACAAGCCGCCTCCACTATAAGGAAACGCCCTCATCGATCAAATTGTAACGGTATCAGAGGCGCCAGGCGTCCGTTTGCCACACGAAAACGGGAGGAATGTTCGTTATCGCACAGTGGCTTTCCATGAAAACCCCGATCATTGCAGCGTCGGCCATCTCTAGCCCGAGCATGTAAATAACGAGGCCGATAACCAGGCGATAGGCTTGGTAAACATCTCATTGATAGAGCTTTCCATACGATATTCAGATGAATCTGACTGACAAAGGAATATTTCGTTCTTACTGGCAAGCCGGCTATGAAGGCGCGGACCATATCAATGGCGCAGGGCTGCGGTTATCCATGAATGACGCCACCCAGCATACGAATCTCGCCTATGACGATTATTTGCTGCTGAAGGATTTTGAAATCAGAACGGTGCGCGAAAGCGTAGGCTGGCGATCGGTCGAAAAAGACGGGCATTTCGATTTTTCATCCATCGAATCGCGCGCGCGCGCGGCCGGGGAGCTTGGGTTACAGGTCATTTGGACCTTATGCCATTACGGCTGGCCAGACGATGTTGATGTCTATTCACCTGATTTTATTGACCGGTTTTCCCATTACTGCCGTCGTGTAGTGGACTACCTCGAATCATTTTCAACAGCGAATGCCGTTTCCGTTTATTCGCCGATTAACGAGATTTCCTTTGCAAGCTGGGCCTCTGCCCGGAATCGCTTTATGTGCCCGAACTCTGGCGGAGACGACGGGACGGAATTAAAACGCCAACTCGTGCGCGCTACCCTGAAGAGCTGCGAGGCGATTTGGGAAATCAATCCTTCCGCACGCATTCTGCATTGCGATCCAACGATACACGTTGTCGCTCCACACGACCGGCCCGATCTTGAAGATCACGCGGTAATGTACCGGGAGTCCCAATTCGAGGCATGGGACATGCTCTGCGGAAACAGCGGAGCCGGAATTGGGCGGCGCGCCACACTTTCTGGACCTCATCGGAGTCAACTACTACCACAGCAATCAATGGGAGATCGAGGGAAGCAGACCTTTACTGGCATCTGGACCACCCTCGCCGCCTTCCCCTGTACAGCCTCCTGACCGAAGTTTATCACCGGTACCGGCGCCCGATATTACTGTCCGAAACCAGCCATGTCGGAAGTGGCAGGGGCGCATGGATCAAGGAAGTGGCCGAACAGGCCGCGCTGGCTCAACAGCTGGGTGTCGATCTGCAAGGAATTTGCCTGTATCCGATAGTGGACCGGCCTGATTGGGATGATCCTCACCTATGGCATAAAAGCGGCTTGTGGGAAGTGAACATTCTTGGGGAAAAGCGTTACCAGCGTGTTTTATCGGAACCCTACGCCACTGGATTACGTGATGCTCAACGCCTTACAACACGTTTCTCAAACTATATTCCAACTCAAGCCGCACCCAACCCTCAAGGAGCCGCAATGACGACCATTATTGTTTTTTCCCACCTCCGTTGGGACTTCGTGTACCAACGGCCGCAACATCTCCTCTCAAGATTGGCTGAAAACTACAAAATTGTCTTCATTGAAGAACCGGTTTTCCATGAGCATGACAGTTTCCTTGAGATATCTGTCCCTGGGCCAAACGTAACCGTACTCAAGCCCTATACGCCTGTCGCCGCACCTGGTTTTCATGATGAGCAATTACCGCATCTGATCAAACTGATGCGGCAATTTGTCGTTCTTGACGAAGAGCATATGGCCTGGTTTTACACACCCATGGCATTACCGCTGTTACAGGAGTTGCAACCTGCCCTGGTGATCTATGATTGCATGGACGAACTTGCCGCTTTCAAAAACCCGCCTAAACAAATGCTTCAAAGGGAAAATGCGTTTACTGAAAGTTGCCGATCTTGTTTTCACCGGAGGCCCCAGCCTTTATCGCGCAAAGCGGGAACGCCACTCAAATGTCCACTGCTTTCCCAGCAGCGTCGATCTGGTGCACTTCGAGCAAGCGCTCGACCGCAGCAATGCGCACCCGGCACACGAGGATATACCCGGACCGCGGCTCGGTTACTATGGGGTAATTGATGAGCGCATTGATATAGAACTTCTCGCGCGTCTTGCCGATGCGCACCCGCGGTGGCAGATCGTTCTGGTGGGCCCCGTGGTAAAAATAGATCCCGCCTCATTGCCGCAGCGGCATAACATTCACTACCTGGGGCAGCAACCTTATAAGGCGCTACCCCATTTTCTGGCTGGCTGGAACGTATGTCTGTTGCCGTTTGCCCTCAATGAATCAACCCGCTTTATCAGTCCGACCAAAACGCTGGAGTATATGGCGGCCGAATTACCCATAGTCAGCACGCCTGTTAATGACGTTGTGGACCTGTATGGTGAAGTGGTATCGATCGCAGAATCGCCACAAGCTTTTATCAAGGCCTGTGAGCATGCCTTGCTGACAACGCCCGAGGAGCACAAACGAAACGTCGTCAAGATGCGGGAACTGGTATCAGCAACATCCTGGAACGCGACGGCGGAAAAGATGCATGAGCTGATGCAACTTACAAGCGCAGCAAAAAGAAGAATCAATAAGCATTGCACGGCCACGGGCGGAGCCGACGCCTGCCAATTCAGCGCGAAATTCAGTCAGCGCCGGCGGAAAATAAAAAAACAGTGATTATCGGTGCGGGACCAACCGGGCTTAGCGCAGCTTATCATCTTGATGAGGACACGCTTTTACTGGACAAGAATTCCACCGTCGGGGGATGGTGCCGCTCGATCGAGGATAAGGGTTTTACATTTGATCACGCCGGTCACATCATGTTTTCAAATGACGCCTATGTCCAGCAGCTCTACAAGATTCTGCTTGGTAATAACGTCCACTGGCAAAACCGTGAAGCCTGGGTCTACAGTAAAGGTGTCCATACGCGTTATCCGTTCCAGGGAGCCCTCTATGGTCTGCCGCCAAATGTAATCAAAGAGTGCATTGTCGGGGCGATAGAGTCGCGTTATGGAGCGTCGAAAAATCCGGAATCGAAAGCAGCCGGGGGAGCCTGTCAGGGGGTGGACGGCGCGGCTGGCGTTCTATCCGACTGTTGCGCTGATGGAACCGTGCCGGACTCTGGCACAACGCGTTTGCACGAAGATACGACGGTCACCAGAAACAGGTCGGAAAATTTCGAAGAATTTATTTACAGAATGTGGGGCTCCGGTATAGCAAAGCATTTTGCAATACCCTACAACAGGAAACTGTGGACGGTGCCGCTGACGGAAATGGAAACTTCCTGGCTTGGAGGTCGGGTACCCTTACCTGATCTGGAAGAAATCATTGAAGGGGCGCTCCAACCCGTCGCCAAACCGATGGGGCCCAACGCACGCTTTGGCTATCCCTTACGCGGGGGTTTTCAAGCGATGATGTCTGGCTTCGTTCCCCATATCAAAGGGACCATTGAACTGAATGCCGATGTAGCGCATATCTCACCCGATCAGCGTTTGATTACGCTGCGCGATGGACGGCGTTATCGGTACGAGAATCTGATTAGTACGATGCCGCTACCCGAGCTGATCCGCCGCATGGGGGACGAAACGCCTCACCCAATCAGGAAAGCGGCGGCAGCACTACGTCACGTCTCGGTGCGTTGCGTCAATCTTGGCATTGGCCGGGAAAACATTTCAGACAAGCACTGGATTTACTATCCCGAAGATACAATTTTTCACCGCGTCTTTCTTCAGGGAAACGCCAGCCCCGGTTGCAACCCTCGAGGCGGATTTGGACTCACATGCGAAATATCCTACTCACCGGCCAAACCTCTTCCTAAAGACGGCCAGGACTTGATCGATCAGTGCATGGCGGATTGTATCGAGGTTGGCCTGTTGACGCCCGAGGACAAGCTGATCACGGCAAATCTCGTGGATATGCCTTATGCATATGTGGTGTACGACCATGCCCGGAAGCATAGCGTCGAAGCGGTTAAAAGATGGCTTTCAGAGCGCGACATTATCCTGGCGGGGCGCTACAGCGAATGGGAATATTACAATTCCGATCATGCATTTTTAGCGGGAAAGAAAGCGGCGGGCATAATAAAACAAATGAAACCCAGAGAAAAAATGTACGTGGCCGAATAAGCTTCAATTCACGTCAATATGATAATCGACGCCCATATCCATTGCTCCGGCGACGAAAAAGTAGACGATGTTCTACAGGCACTGGATGGGGCGGCGGTAGATAAGGCAATCGTGCTGGCGCCGTTTTTGAATGGAAATTACACGCTGCAGTGACGGCGCCTCGCTGCGAGCGGCTAATCAATACCTGGCTCGGCTGATTGCTCATCACACTGATCGGTTGATCGGATTTGCGGTAATCAACCCATCACTTGACAATGCGTCTGAAGATCTGCGCCATGCGCACGACCTCGGTCTTCGCGGTCTCAAAATGGTACCGGCCGGATGGTATCCATATGACGATTGCGCACATCGCATTTACGAAACGGCATCTGCGCTGAAAATTCCAATCCTGTTCCATAGCGGCATTTTCATCGATGGAAAATCCGGCCGCTTCTGCCGCCCGGCCTTTTATGAAGCGATAAGGGATTATCCGGACTTACGGGTCACGTTGGCTCATCTGGGTTGGCCGTGGCCGGATGAGGCAAATGCCGTCGGTTTGATTGACCTTATCAATGGAGTGCCGCCCGATAAGAGCCAGTTTCGCTTCGATATATCCTTCGGTGCGCCACCCATCTATCGTCTTGAAGTCCTGAGAAAGGCAATCGCCGTGCTGACGCCTGAATTATTGCAATTCGGCAGCGATGTGTTTTTGCCTTGTAGCGGCGAGTTGATCAAGAGCCGGATCGATGACGTTTCCAAACTATTGGAACGTCTCGAAATCGACGAACAGAGCCGTAAACGAATTATGGGGGGAACAGCAGCAGCTTGGCTAGGGATAAGTTGACATGAAAATAATTTCGACCGCGGAACGTCCGATCAACCTGCTGCAGATCATTGGAGGCGCCATTGTAGGCGGAATGGAAACCTACGTGTTGCGGTTGCTCCAGCGCCTGCCGCAAGATCTTTTCCGTGTCACTTGCCTATGTGTATGCGAGAGCCGCTTTACTGCACAGTTGCGCGATATCGGTTGCAGCGTTCACGTTACCCCAATAACCGATGAGCCTGACTGGCAGTCCATCCAGCTTGGCGTTAGCCTTATCCGTGCCGACGCCATTGACGTAATACATGCGCACCTTCCCAATGCCCATTTACTGGCCGGCATCCTAAGCAGGATGACCGAAACGCCGGCATTGGCCACGGTTCACGGGCGTTATCTGACCATACGCGATTTCGAAGTGCACAGACTGATGCATACTCACATCAGCGTCGTTGCCAAAACCGCTTACTTTCAAGCTTTAAGCCTGGGTGTCCCCGCCAGTAAACTGCGGTTCATTGCAAATGGTGTCGATACAACACTTTTCCACCCAGGCCCCAAGACCGGCTATCTCCACTCCATCGTTAATATCGCGCCGGGAACCCCACTTGTCGGATTCATAGGACGGCTTTCCCCGGAAAAGGGCCCGGAAGTATTTATACAAGCCGCCAATATAGCGCACGCAAAATTGAAGAATTGCCATTTCGTATTGGTGGGCGAAGGCCCGATGCGTGGAAGGCTGAAGGACGAAATCGATAAGCTCGGCCTTGGATGACTGTGTTCACATGGCCGGTCTTCAAGACGATATGCCCAAGGTCTATGCTTCCCTTGATCTCGTCGTATCCACTTCATACTCGGAAGCAATGCCGCTTGCGATAATAGAAGCAATGGCATCGGGCTTACCTGTGGTTGCGACAAATGTCGGTGGCGTAGTCGACATTGTCGAGGTAGGAAATACGGGATTGCTGAACAGCGTAAACGATGTGAAAGGGATTGCGAATAATATCGTGGCTTTAATGCTGAACGAGTCAGCGCGGGCAGAAATGGGAAGGGCAGCTCGAAAACGAGCGGAAGAAAAGTTCGAACTGAGCGATAGCGCCAGCCAAACATCGGAATTATTGAGTTCGCTTACCCAGGCCGGAAATGTTAGCGAACGAAGTATCGGACGTTACTGAAGTTTTATTGGAAAAGGCTGCGACGTCCTTTCCTCGTTTTCCACATTGCTTCTTGTAGGCTCAGCCTCATCTTTGGTGTTCGACGGCAACCGGTCTTTCCGCGATCCATGAGCATGGGAATAGACCCAGGTAAACTCGGCTCCGAGTAAAAATATCTGGGCAGAATAATATACCCACACAAGCACAACCACCAACGAGCCGGCAGCGCCAAATCCTGAACTCACCGCACTTTTTCCGATATAGAGACCAATCAAAACCTTACCGACGGTAAATAGCAAGGCGGTAACCGTGGCTCCCGCCCACACATCCTGCCACTGGATTTTGACCCGAGGCATGAACTTGTAAAGCATCGCGAATGCCGCAGTCATAAGTGCAAAGCTGACGATAAAATTAACTCCGGTTGCCAGTATTTCAAGATTTGAAAATAATGGTCCCCACCATTTTCCCAGTGCCGCCACCGCGGCGCTGAATACGAGAGATACCATCAGCAAAAAACCGATTCCCAGTATTATTCCGAATGACAGCAATCGCGACCTGATCAATTTCCATATTCCCCCCTTTTTATCCTTGCCCGGAGCGCGCCAGATACGATCGAAAGCGTCCTGCAACTCGCCAAATACCGTCGTTGCGCCGATCAGCAGCAAGATTGTTCCAATAATCGTACCCGCCGCGCCCTCTTCCGGCTCACTCACGCTTTCAAGTAAAGCCTGCACTGCCTGTGCTCCCTGGTCACCCATCAAGTCCCGCAACTGATAGAAAATTTCACCTCGCACCGCTTCTTCCCCAAAGACGAGCCCAGCAGTCGAAATAACGATGAGTAACAGCGGAGCTATCGAAAACATCGTGTAATACGCCAGCGCCGCGCCCATGCTGGGTGCATAATCGTCAAGCCAGGATGAAAAGGACTCTTTGACCAGAGTCCATACTTGCGTAATATTCATGTCGTCCCCATTTTCCCTTATCGTCACGGGATGGCGATAAAAAACACGAACCGCACAAGGTCTCATTAGTGCGGAAAGCATATTGATACTGAATTACGATAGGGGAAATGATGCCGCTGGTATGTGCGGCATTGCACAAACCACTTTCAGTGGCTACGCAAGTTCACTTCGAAGATCATCGAAATGCGCGAGTTGTTTTTTTTGGAGGACGGAAGCTTTCGTCGCTAGACCGGCTTCCTCGGCTTGTATATCTGGTAGGCGGGATTGGGCGAATCGGGCAACAGTTCGAAATTATCCACGATATATCGATGGATCAGCGAATGGGTATTACGGAAACGCAACTCCTCGCGCCCGTCGAGGGGCCAATCATATACCAGAATAAATCCGGGACTGGCGATCTTGATACGTTCGATTTCTTCCTGTTGAAAGCCTTCATTTCGCGGGAACAGGGGATAGATTTCCCACATCGGAGACTTCTTCCCAAGCAGTGCATAGGCTCCTGGCCAGAAAGGCGTAGCGATGAAACTCCGGCCATCGGGAGCATATTCATCAGTCAGTTTCCGAAGCAAATGGACATCATTCGCCACATCCGGCGCAACACCGAGCTCGTCTCCGGATATTTCGATGCTTACGCATTGCTTGCTCGCATCACATTGCCACCCTGGATGAGAAACGTGCGTCACCCACAGGCTGGCGCTGCATAGCATGAGTGCCAAAGGCCACTTTATTTTAGGGGATTGTGCCGCGAGCAGCACCAGGCAACCTATTAATAACGGGAAGATGCCCTGCGCAAGATGGCCGACATCCGCACGGGAATAAGCATAATGCGCATACGGCAAAGCCAGGAATGCAGCGGCAACCAGCACTGGCGAAGCCGCCCTTTTCCGGAATTTTTGCCAACTCACCCATGCAATCGCTACTACCCCAAAAACGACCGTACCAATAAAAAACAGACCTATCAGCAATCCTCGAATCGCTTCACCTGCGGGTGCCGAGCCGAACGGCGCCTTCCACGGCCATGGAATGGGCAGAGGAAGGTTAGTGGCCTTGACTTCAAACAGAAAATAGATGCTCTCCCAGAAGGCTGTGGCAAAACCCGGAACCAGCCATATCATGAGAAGCACCGGCGTAAAACCAATCGCTACTCCTGCAACCCAGAGCCCTGCCCCCTCGATAAACCCGGGCGCACCCGCACGACTGCCGGGGTTGATAGTCAACCAAGCTATGACCCCGACGCTGCCTGCAACTCCATACATGCCGTGATTGCGCCCGAAAACTGCAACCAGACCCACGCACATGCCGCACAGGAAATAACGCAGCCTTGCAGGATTCTGAATCAGGAAAGCCAGTGCGCCGATCAGAAGAATGGATAAAGAGATATCGAACAGTTTATGGCGCGGAAACATCCATACCGTCAACGTAACCGCCGAGAGCAATAAATAGGCAAAACTCCAGTTTTTGAAACGTTGAGTCGTGCTTTGCGCTATTAACAGCAAGCCTGCAAATAATCCGATCGCCTGAAAAACCGCTACGGCGCCACGAAGCGCCATGATGCCATTGTCGCCCTTGAGGCTCATGAGCGCCGCCGACCAGTAATAACGGCCGGGGTCGTAGGACATGAAATCGCGGATGGGCACTTCACCCAGCATCACGCGCTGAGCGCCGTACCAGAGATAGCCCTCATCCCATAAATTAAAGCCTTTGTGCCCCTGCCACAAGAAAAGGGCGAATACGATGGAACTGGCCAGCGCTAGTGTTGCCAGTATCGAAAATATCTGAAGTGTTATCGGCTTATTTTTTTTAGGTATGCTCAAATTAGATGATGCTGGCTTGATGGACGGCAGGAGGATAACGACATTTTGGCACGTTTCGTCATTTTCGACCTTATCCACCTCATCCGCCTCATGATTTTCGTACGGAATCATAAAGCGAGCTTGGCCCTGAGCCAGCCCTGATCCAGTTTTCGGCTGTCGGGTTGCTGGTTACAATGGGCTTGGAATCAGATTAAAACTGGCAAGTTTGGACCAATAGCGCCCCAAGGGGATCAGGGCCTGCGGCACGCAAGGTAACAGGAGACTAAGGCGTTGCCGCGCTTTGTCCCTTGCACTCAATTTCCCAGATAAGGCGCGAGGACGTGACTTCGCCAAGTTGATTCATGATTGGCACCGTTTCCTCGGAGAGGAGTGTATATTCAGACAGGCACAGGTTCCTCGCATTAATGTCCAGCCATTGGACAGCCTGCCGCCTTGCTCCGTCACCTCCATCATACAAGCTGGTGATGGAGTAGACTCTTGAGCCGTCTTGTGTTCTGACGGGTTTGTAATCATCGGCCATTGAACCGCATCCGGTCAGAAGGACGATGGCTGACAAAGCACCTTTCATTATTTTTTGCAGATCGCCACGGCGCCGTAAAATTTCAGGTTCTAACCGAAATGCTATAGGAACCGGTCCCGGTTGCGCTGTAATGCCGCACACGGGCATAGTACTCACCAGCGACGAGGTTGACCGCAATTCTCGAGTTGGTTCCGGGGCCGCTATCATCATCCTGCGGTGATTAGCGTGGCCGGGTTGTCTGGACCAAATAATGTAAGGAAGCAGTCAGTGCTGCCAGCGGTCTCGATTGTGTGGACGGCCGGGGTGGTGACGGTAAACCTGTACATATCCCTCTCGTTCGCCGCAGAGATTGTTCCCTGCACTGCAGGACCGTTCACCTGGATGGTTTGAACGCCTGGTTGCGCTCCCGATCCGCTCACCGAGATAGTATAGCTTCCGGTCGAGGAGCTGCTGTAGTGCCGCACGCGCACATAATATGTGCCTGCCGTCAGGTCCCTTGCAATCCGCGAATTCGAGCCTGGCCCGCTGTCGTCATCTTCGGTTATGAATGCTGCCACATCGTTTGGGCCGTACAGGGACGTCACCACATCTGTCGATCCTTGGGTCTGAATTACATAATTCCCCGATGTTGTTACGGCGAAACTGAATACATCCACCTCGCCTGCCTGGGCTATCGAAGCTGGAACGGGCGGCGCATCGATGGCAAGCGGCACGATCTCCCCGGTATCCGGCTCCTCATTATCGTAGGTGTAATCGAGCGCATGGTGATCGAGAACGCTTCTTGGCGTGGGTGGCGTCGACTCGTCGTCCCATGGCGGCATCGGGTCATCCAGACCATGACCCGCTACAACATTGGCCGTGCCGCTGGGGGGCCTGTAGTTCTCGCCCGGATTTTCCCTTTGCCATTCGGCCCATAGCCGATCGATATTGCAATGGTGCAGCCAAAACACGGGGTCATTTGGAGACGACATCGCCATCATCGATCCGCCCACCCACATATGCCCGGGGTTGTGAATAACCCCTTCCAGCCGGTTTCGAAAGCTTGTGTTCATGCTGCTATCGGAATTCCAGGGTGCGGAATCGTATGGGACCACATTTTTCGCGGCATTGACGCCCGCTTGGGTTGGCAGTGAACCCATGGCGCCAAAGGCGCGCGTAAGGAAAGGGGTTGTATCGCCCGGATCCCGGACGGTAAGGTTCCATTCCCCGGTGGAAAAGGCGAAGGGCCCGCTTGTAACTCGCTGATCAGCACCCGTTCCGTTTCCGCCCATAAAGTTCGCATTCCAGATCGAGGCCGTCGGCGTCCTGTCGACTGTCCAGTCCCAATACGGCAGGGAAACGCTAGCGTCGATCTCCTGGAGAGCACGTTCGAACCGGCGAAGGTATTCCCGGTGCCAAGGCAAGAAAGCGGGGCCTGCATGCGCAGGATCGTTGGGGCCGGCAAGAAAAGCGGCGCGGTGCTGGGCAACGAATACGTCGTAAACGCCATTTGCTTTGAGGGCTTTTACCGCGGCGACAAATGCGGATTTCTCTGACAATGTCAGGCTGGACTGATTCTTTCGGATTCCCATGCTATCTCCCCGCCTCTTTGTAGTCGATAATTTTCCTGGCTAAATCAATCAGCAAAGGTTGGGGATCGAAGGCAAAACCAGAGGCAATAAATGCGCCGGCGGCATTCCGCACAGTGAAGATTCGCTCCCCGTCGATGTACAGTTCAGGGGCTTCCACATCATCTTGTGCGCCTTCTCCAGGAACTGGCGGAGCACCTCTTCGCGCCGCCAAAGCTTCCTCCCCTGATCGAACAATGATTTCCCGTCCCTTATAAACCTCGCGTTGCTCCGCCATTTTTTTCCTCGCAATGTATGTTTCAGGCCAAGTCCAAAACTTCAGCACGCGCTAGCGTAGCGTCGATTTCAATATAGCCCATCTCGCTGAAAATACCAGGTGGCAGGGGCAAGCGTTTCTAAGCTCATATGGCCGGTTCCGCCTTCACACGGATCAACCGGCCTGCCTGGCTGATATCGAAGCGAACCGGGAGGAACTGCTCCAACAGCCAGATGGTAGTGGCGGCGTGAGATGAAAGACTTCTCGCAAGAAAGCAGGAACTGCCGCTAGCCAGCGCAAGATAAATCAGTATCTGATCCGCAGCATGGATATCCAGCGTTGCCCCGGACAAGATTTCCTCGCGCAGACACTGCCCCGCCTCTGAGCCAAGCTGTTCAGCGCGGATTCCCCTTTGCGCGATTCCGGAGGCCCCCAGCCTGGTGCGCTCTGTGTGCGCAACCAGAACAATTGCCCCGCCTGGGCCAAACGCTTCATCCGCGCCTGCTGCGGCAAGGTCGATAGCCGGCGGCGGAAAAATGGAGAGCTCCGCCAGTGCTGCATCCGTCATTCGCTGAACAATGTGAACCGGAAGGTGGGAAATATGTGCATAGCCGCGAATTTCAGTGAGGGATCCCGATGCATCCAGGACCAAAGGCCGAAGAGGCGGAGAGGGTTCAACTTCCACAGCCACACGCCCTCCTCCGCGCGGATAATATCCCCGTCCCAGTAAATCGATTTTTGCCTTGGCGCCCATGCTCGATAACAATGGCAGCAATATGTGGCGCAAATAATCGAGCGGCGGCGCAGCACGAACATCCGTCCCTCCGGTGATATTCATCCTTAATCTTTCGCCGCAGGCAATGGCCACGGGAAGCGCTGCCTGAAGCACCAGCGTAATGCTCCCCGCAGTGCCGACGGGAAAATCGAACTGGCCGCCGCGCAACGGACCAGGCCAAAAACTGATTTCCCTGGATTTGACTTCCAGCCCCTCCGCCTCCGCGCCACAAAGCGCTGCCACAGCCTTGACCGCGGTAAGATGTTGCGGTGCAAGCCCAGGGTTGGCTCGTTTAGCGCGGATGTTGTACACATGAACGGGTTGGCCGGTGATCGCCGCAAGCGCCACCGATGTGCGAAGCAGTTGCCCGCCACCTTCCCCATAGGAGCCGTCGATTTCGCGCATGGCGCTCTTACACCTCTTACCTTTATTGGCAGAACAATTCTTGGATCGAAAAATTTAATGTAGCATTAAACAACGAGCATTCCAGACAAGAGTATTTTTCTCGACGATCGGCGGTGTGAAACGGTACAGTGAATGGCAGCATTGCGGCGTTGTAGCGGTGAACATGCTTGAGCAGGCAACTGTGCGCGGCTTTACGTGACCTGTACAAGAAAAGTGGATTCTGTTCAAGTGCAGAGGAGCGGTCATGATACCCATTCAGGAATTACTCAATCGGATTCGCTGGGATGGTGCATTCGCAGAAGGGGATTTCGTGATCGGATACTACGACCGCGTAGCGGAAATGGTCATTCAGGTCCCATTAAGCCAGATTCACTTTACTCAAGGCGACCATTTTTTCTTTCAGATCACAGATCCGGATGGCTGTACTCACGAAATTCCCTTCCATCGGGTCAGGGAAGTTTACAAGAATAAAGAGTTGATCTGGCATAGGGAACGCCAGGATAAGGCGGACCAATAGCATAACGCGCGCGCGGACAACGTCTTCCGGCGCCTTGTTCGAATGGAGATCAATTCGAATGCCGCACATTAAACCTGAAGCAATTGGTGCTGACACGGCAAGCCTATCTCGAAAGATAGCGAGCGAAGGGAGAGATCCCGAGCTCATCAAGTTGCTACGGTAGAGGCGATACCACCTCTGCGACGTTGAACGCGTGAGTTTTCACACATAAGCAAGACAACATGCCTCGGCCAGTACACAGTTTACGGAATGTTGTGATCCAGCTGGATTGTCCCAGTTGCGGGAGGTGATTGCCGATCACCTTGGGGTGGCGCGCGGAATCAGCGTTTCTTCTGACCAGATAATTATTACAGGCGGCTCTCAGGAGGGATTGAATCTGGCAGCCCGGCTACTGGTGAAAGAAGGAACATTGGTCGCTACGGAAAACCCCTGTTACCACGGCGCCAAGGCTCTTTTTGAAAGCTATTATGCGAAACTGATTCAGGTGCCTGTAGATGAAGCGGGACTGGATGTAGAGCAATTGCCCAGAGATGGCGTGACATTGCTCTATGTCACCCCTTCTCATCAGTTTCCCCTTGGCTTTACGCTACCCATTGAGCGCAGGTTGAAACTCCTGGATTGGGCGCGCCGTTGTGGCGCGCTTATTATAGAGGATGACTACGACTCGGATTTCCGATACCGCGGTTCACCGCTGACAGCGCTAATGGGCCTTGATGATCATGGTTGTGTAATGTATTTGGGAACATTCTCCAAATCCATGGGCGCTGGTCTGCGTCTGGGCTATCTGGTTGTGCCCAAGGCGTTGATTCCTGCGGCACGCTCGGCCAAGGCGCTGCACAATAGTGGAAATGCATGGCTGGATCAGGCAACAATGGTCGAATTTATCCGGAGTGGCGCTTATGGCAATCACTTGCGGCGCATGCGTAATATCTATTCCGAGCGTCATGATTGCCTCATAGAAGCGTTACGTGAACATTTCGGCCCAGTCCGGCTTTCGGGGTTGGAGAGCGGCCTGCATCTCGCCTGGCATCTACCGGATAACTATCCTGATGCGTCCGAGCTTCAAGCGATTGCGTTGCGCCACGGGGTGGGCATTTATTCTATTGGGTCCGGCACCACCTATGCTTATGGGAAATGCGGCTATAGCGCGCGTACTCTCGTGCTTGGTTTTTCTTCCCTTAACGAGTACCAGATCCGAGCTGGCATTCGACGAATGGCTGATGCATTTGC
>CAWHQD010000046.1:0-84334 GCA_963831395.1 uncultured beta proteobacterium | reverse complement strand
GGTTCCACTCGCCTAACGCATCGATTATCGATTTCAAACGCTCGGCTTCGGAAGGGGGGGGAGTGGATAGAAGTCGCCGAGCGACATAACATGCGGGGTGCATATCGGTGAGAGGGGGCCGCAAGTCGGTGAGTAAGAGCCCTTGCTGCCATAATTCCGTCAACAGCTTATCAACTTTTTCGGCATCAGCCTCGAGTTCACGGACAAATTTTCCACAAGCAGTGCGTAGGGTATATATTCTCTGGCATAGCTCAGAGCCGTGCTGACAGCTCGAGATTCGCGGATGGAAACGAGTGGTAAATGGGTAACATCCTTCAGCGGGGTGGGATCGGCGAGAAATACGCGGCCGGAACTGACAAACGCAGCGGGATGAGCAATGAGCCGGAGTTGCCGCCGAATTTAAGACGCGTCTCCAATTCGCCGACAAGCGAGAGTAGCCATTCCATGTCGGGTCGAGCCCGCCGTATGGGACCCGAGTCGTCAATCAGGACGTCTGTTGCGTCAGCAAATTTTCCCAGCGCCACACCGGCGAAAATCCCATATGGCGTAGAACGTGTAGACATCCGGATTGGAACGAACAGCTTCCCGGGGGCCTCTGCATCCGTTTTTTCCTCGTTACCAAGCGCTTTTACAAGGTTTCCGCCACCGACGGCCAAAGCGAGCCGCACCCAGGGATCGAAGGTAGTAGCTCCCCGCATCGCTTCGCCATCGCATTGCAGCATCAGACGATTTATCCGTCAGGGCTATGTACGTTTCCACCGGCAGGAGCGGTGCCCGCACGACCCCCCAACCGAGAGGGTCGTAAAATCCCTTGGTAGCGCGCTTTGAAGACTTGTTCGTCAAGAGAGCAGGAAGAGCCGGTCCACGCCGACTCCACGTGTGCGGATGCCGCCAGTAGCACGAGCGCGACACCAGGCGCGCCGTCAAGCAATCCCGGTTGATCCACCAGATTGCCTCCGGGCTCGGTGCAGCAAAACCCTAATGTTCGCTCCGGTGCATATAAAGAAAGCAATTGTTCGGTCAGTGCCGACGCAGCTTCGTTAAAAATGGGTAAGTTTGTATCATGGGCGAACCGCAAGGTCACTTGTAACAAACCCGCAACGCCGTGGCAGAAGGTGGGTGAGTCGATATACCGTTTCGGGATAGACCGGCGGTATACCGCTTCCATCCCTTCCACCGCAATTTGCTGGAGTTCCTCGTCTTCCGATGCTCGCCCTGCTAACCAAAGCGCCCTGGCGACCCCCGGCGTTCCGTAACACCATGCAGCCCGGCTCGAATCCAGCGGTCGGGCTCAACCATGCCATTGGCTGTGTACGGTACCACAGTGGGCCAGTTGACCCCATGCCGATCGCTCGTGCGATGGCGCGCAAGCCAGCGTGCGGTTCGTATCACGGCATCCTTTAATCCCTCCACAGGAAGGCCCGCTTCCAATCCCAGTGCCATCACTGCCAGAGGCCCAGGGATACCATGCGCTAAACCGCAGTTGAGATTTCCCTCAGGGTAATGCTCTGCCATACCCTCCCCGCGAGGAGATGGTGCGGTGTATACCAGTGAGGTACACCATTTGTCTCCCCGGTGAGCGCGACCAGGCCGTCCAAGATAGCTTGCAGAGCCACATCTTTTGGCGGATCAAGGCCCCGCGACAAAAGATAGGCTGCAACACCACTTAAGCCGACAATCAAATCGAAATCGGAAACGGCTACTCCATGGCGTCCCGCCAGCGCGGCTGAAGGCTCAAGTACCTGGCTGCAAATCACTGTAATCCAGCGACTCTAGCAGCCTTTTATAACGGATGCCATTGCGTGACAGCGACTGGGCCGAAAATGCCAGTCCTGCCAGGCCGGAATATAAGCCGATTGAAGCTGCTCCGGCCGTTTCCGCACCCTTTGCCGCGATGGCCAGGTATTCATGGCCGATCTTATCCCACCCTTCGTCGGGGAAACAAGCATCAAAGTACCCGCACATCAACCCCGCGCCCGCATCGCCTTGAGCGACACCCTGCGGCTCCCAATAGATCGTCTTGGGAAAAATGGTCTGCGTAAGCGCCGCCGCGTTAGCAGCGAGAAGTTGCTCGCGATCTCTGCATCGCTCCGCAACTTCTTTCGCGACAGCGAGCGCTTTTGCAGCGAGATCACTTTCTATTGGCGCGCCCATGGCCGCTCAATGCCATTTCCTATATCCATTGTCATACTTAATAAGAACTAACTTAGATATTCCCCCAACTGAGCAAGTATCTCGGCCTGATGCGCAATTAAGCTACTCAGCAGAGGAAGCCGCCGGGCATATAACCTGGTCGAGCGTATGGCAGCCGCAGGTACACACGGTTTGACAGGTCTAACAGGCCGGTATACAAGTGAACCCAAATTGCGTCGGACAGGGAGTGCACTGGGTCCGACAGGTCTGACAGGTCAGACATGTCTGTTGATTGCATTGGGTATGGCAAGTTTCACAAGTATGGCATGTCTCACAAGTACATGTCTGACATCTGGTCGGTCTGCACGTCTCACAAGTACATGTTATGCAAGTTGCCTGATCGCAATCTGTTCGGCAGGTATCGCAGGTGACCCGGCACTGTGTAAACTCACAACTAACGCAAGTAAAACTGGTCGGACAGTCATCTCGCGTCGGGCCCGGACATTCAGCCTGACATGTATTTAACGGATTGGGTGCCAACCGACGCCATTGACCGGCCGTGAGCCGTACGTCGAGATCGAATTCATCGCGTGGCCTCGCACGTGTAGCGCGAGTATATTCGATTACCGCATCTTTCCTGATGCCCACCCGTGTACACTTGAGGCCTACCATCGGTGCTTGTTCCGGCGGAATGTCTTCGGTAAATACAATATCTTCCCGACGAAACTCGGCATAGTAGGTGAGCGTACGATTAAAGTAGAGCCTTGCCCAGCCTTCACGGTCGCTCCTTCCCGGCTAATCCTTCTAGTACCACAACTTCGGATGGCGGAGCTGATGGTTCGGGGCGCATCTGCTCCACAAACGGGTCCTGCTCGAAAATTCCTTTTTCACCTTCATCTCTTTCCTCGGTAGCCATAACATCCTCCTAACGGTTGATTGATGACTATTTGTCTTCCATTACTGGAAAGCCGATAAGAAAAGCGGTTTAACCAATCGATCGGTAGTACTCGAATCAGCCCGCCTGCACGCAGCTTTGAGCATATAACCCAAATCGGCCAACTGATACGCTGCCTCTAACTCTAGCGCTTAGCCTGCACTTGATTGATTGGCTAAAATTCAACATAGAACAGTTTTGCAATAAATAACAGGCCGATTGCACGACGAATTGCGCCGAATTAAATTTAAACGAAGCCAAACCACACTTTCTTGGGTCCTATCCTCTCCGCCGGTAGGTGGTAGTGTGGCACCCTCTTCTCTCTCGCGCGCCCCTTACCATCACAGACAGATATTGATACCTAGCCTTATCCCCACTTCCTCGGGGAAACAAGTGTCAAAGTATCGGCACATCCAGTTGAGCGCGTTTCCTCAACGGCTTTTGATTTCTCACCAAGACTCCAACGCCTGCAGCGCTCGATCCCGCTGACCACTTCAATGCGATCAAAACCAGAAGCACTATGCATAGCATCAGGCATACGCCTATCTCCTATCATCAGTGCACCCGCGTCCGGTTCGATTGGGGGCTATCGTTGCCCACATTCACAGGTTGCTTGGTTCGATTGTGACGGCAAGTGTTACAAGTGACGCAAGTGTTACAAGTGACGCAAGTGACGCAAGTGTTACAAGTGACGCAAGTGTTACAAGTGACTTGAGGACAAGTATGACAAGTAGGTTCGCGAGTGTGCTGGCCGCACAGCGTCTGACCTGTATCACAGGCCCCGTGGCAATCGGTAAGTGCGCAAGTGCGGCAAGAACACAGGTAATGTATGTTTGCGTACCGCCGCCGCAGGGTAAATCGAAAGTGACTGGTGGCTGCGGTGGCAGCGTACGGACTCCGGGGGTCAGACGCAAATCAAGATCGAATTCATCGCGCGGCTTCGCACGGGTGGTACGTGTATACTCGATTACCGCATCTTTCCTGATGCCCACCCGTGTACACTTGAGGCCCACCATCGGTGCTTGTTCCGGCGGAATGTCCTCGGTAAATACGATATCTTCACGGCGAAATTCAGCATAGTATGTAGAGCACGGCGGAAGTAGAGCCTTGCCCAGCCTTCACGGTCGCTCCTTCCGGCTAATCCTTCCAGTACCACAACTTCGGAGGGCGGAGCTGATGGTTCCGGGCGCATTTGCTCCACAAACGGATCCTGATCGAAAGGTCCTCCTTCACCTTCATCTCTTTCTTCGGTAGCCATAATATCCTCCTAACGGTTGATTGATGACTATTTGTCCTTCATAGTTGGAAACCAGCAAGAAAAGTGGTTCCAAACCATCGATCGGAACTCCTACGGCCGTATCGCAATCAGCAGAACATTGCCAGGATCACGCGAAAGCCGGCCAATTGAGACACTTCGTCTGACCCTTACCGCCTAGCCCGCGTATTTGGCCGATCGACTAAGATTCAACATAGGACAGCTTTGCAATAAATCAAGTAAAAACTTGATAAAGGCCGTCCAATCCAAAGCTAACGTGCGGGTGCATCAGTGAACCGACCTTTTAAAAAATGTATAAGCAAACGAAATGCCAGAACGGGAGGCAATTGACCCGCTGATTATTTAGTTGAAACTATAGATAACAGAATGAAGACCGGGCATGCTGCACCCGCAAGAGGAGGACGACTAGGAACTTATCGGCTGAAAAATAACAAAAAGCGATAATAAACAAGGTGGCGCAGATTGACCCGCCGGCCGGGTAATATTTGACCCGCTTTTTTCGACCTTCCTCATTCTTTTCGAGCAGTGGATGGCATTACTACGAAAAGGCATCGCTTCAAGCACTGTGCCACCAGTCACCAGGATCATTTGAGCAAACGGTGCGCGCTGCCCTCACATAGTCAATCTCAGGAATCGACGCGTGAGGGAAAGCATTAAACAAAATCAGAGGTTGACGTGATTATTAGCCCGGGTACCTGAACTTCAATCGATTGAGGAAGGGCGCCGACAGTGTAAAATCCCTTTCCCCAGGCACAAAAACCTTGCAGCTATGTTCTGTCCCGCCATGATTTACCTTGAGACTTGCGAATACTCCCGTATCCACCGGGCGAGTGACGGGAATCTGCAATGTTCCCGCACTTAGCTTGTAATCAGCCGGCAAAACCCTTTTAGCTGGAGCGCCTTCGAATTTCGAGACCGCGCCTCTGGTCAGAAAAGAATACTCAACCTCGGGCGGCGTCTGAGATTGGGAAGATTCCGTTTTTGTCCAATTGACATTCAGCAGAAACTCTTCGTTTTGCTCCCCGCCTGGTGCCGGGACTGGCGCAGCCCAACATGTAAGCCCCTGCTGCTTCTTCTTGCATGCGGCCCAGGAATCAACCGCAGGCGCTGGGGACGACGTGCTCCCGCCAACAGTTTTCTGCATCAGAAATTCAGCCGCCTGGGACGAATCCGCTGGTGAACTCTTCGAGCAATAGCCGCTCTTCCACTGGCCGAATTTTTCTTCGCTGACATCGGGAACCGGTAATCCAGCCCCCGAGTTGCCGCCGGTATCCACATCAACCTCGTCAAGGTTGTATAGCCCGTATGTCAGACCGGGCGCTTTATCGGCGCCAGTCTGCTGCACACGTTTTATTGTGTTTTTGGCTTGCTGAAAGTCTAGAGAACATAAGTCCGCATACATTGACCGGTCTCTAAGCTGGGCATTGCTCTTTGCATATTCTTTATAGAATCCATCCGTGAGGATGTTACGGCAACTGTCCCCGGCGGACGCGCTTACCGGCAGAGACAAAATGAGCGAAATGGACAGAATGAGGGCGATAGGGGCAGGTCTGTTTTTCATGATGTTCCTTGTGACGGCATGCGTATTATATATAAGATAAGGTGCGCCTCGTACATAAGATGAAGCGGTTGATGGCGGGCTGTTTACCTTGCCTTCCCATTGTTAGCGATCACACAGACAACCGGATGCCCTTATGCTCAACTGTGCCGGCATTATCCTGTAAGGCGAAGCTTGATCGCCTCTGAGTTACAATCAATAGCAGCCAACCATAACCAGGCTGAAGCAGCGCCACGCCAAGAGAAGGCCCTTTTACGCCATGATAATAAAGTTTCTCTCCTGCACGGCCGTTATATGACGGGTCGCTCCCCATGGCTCATTGTTTTGCTCTACGCTGCCTTTTCAACGCTGTGGATCGTAGTCGCCGGCTACTTGATTTCGCTCACCCTCGATGATCCGGTGTTGCGTGGCAACGCCTATCTCGCGAAAGAACTTGTTCTTGTCGCAATTAGTTGTGGCCTGTTCTATATTCTGCTCAAGCTGGGGCGGAACAAGTCCGTTCCGGCAGCCGTAGCAGGCTCCGATTCCAGATCGGTCCCGCTAAATCGTTTAATGCTGATGTTTTTCTCGCTGGTAATGGTTGCGCCATTGGTGAGTATCGGCATTGTCAAGGTGTACGGTCCGGAAATGGAACGGGACGCCTATGACAGCCTGCAAACCATTGTTGACCTGAAAGCGGAGCAGATCGAGCTATGGCTCGCCGAGCGGAACGGTGATGCGGAAGCGATAGCGGTGAGTCAGGCATTTATCGAAAACGTGGCCAGTCTGGAGCGTAATAGCGATGTTCGGCTGCGGCAACTCATTCGCAACCGGCTGGAAGCCGTCAGGCAGGCTTATAGTTACGAGTCGGTGCTTCTGATGGATACGGCAGGCCGGCCTCTGCTGGCGCTGGGCGAAAAGCAAACGCTACCCGCCACTACCAAGGCATTGCTGCCCCAGGCCATACAAACATCGCGCATGCAGAGCAGCGATCTGTTTCTGGATGAAAGCGGAAAACCCCGGCTGGATATCGTGGTGCCCCTGGTGCTTGATCGTGCAAGCAAGGAGCCCGTGGCTATTGTAGTCTTGCGGGCGGATCTTGAGCAATTTCTGCTCCCGCTAGTCGAAAAATGGCCCGGCAAGAGTGCAAGTGCGGAAACCCTGTTAATACGTAAAGATGGCCAAACCATTACCTATCTTAATAAGCGGCGCCACGCTCGGAGGCGCCTGCGTCACAGCACCCGTCCCTGAAGGCCAGAAAAGAGTTGCCCAGCGCCATTGCAGCGCAAGAGGAGCAACGTGGAACGGCAGCCGGCGTGGATTATCGCGGAGAACCGGTTCTGGCTGCTTACCGGCCAATCGAAGGTACCAAATGGCGGCTGATCGCAAAAATTGACCACAGCGAGGTACTCGCACAGTTATGGACCCTGGTGTTCTGGGTCAGCGTAGTAATTTTAATAGCAATGGCTGCGGTGAGCGTGGTAGTGCTGCTGTTATGGCGTCAGCAGCAGCGCGCTCACCAACTGGCACTCATTGTCCGTACTGCCGAGCAGGACCGCCTCCTAAAGTATTTTTATGAATTGCCATTCATCGGCATGGCGATCACCTCTCCCCATACCTGGCGCTGGCTGCGGTTCAACAACCAGTTATGCGAGATGCTCGGCTATTCCGGCGAGGAGCTTGCGGAAAAAACCTGGGTTGAGATGACTCACCCGGACGATATCGATAAAGATATTACCGAGCGCGAACACATCATGAATGGGCATTCTGAAGGCTATGCGGCGAACAAGCGCTTCATCCGCAAGGATGGCTCAATCATGCTGGCCAGTATCGATGTCAAATGCGTGCGCAGGGACGACGGCAAGGTGGACTATTTTGTTTCCATGGTCCGCGACATTACAGAGCAGGAGCGTCAAAAGAGTGAAATTCTGGCGGCGCGGAGCCAACTGCAGGCGACGCTGGACGCCATACCCGATCTGCTATTCGAGCTTGACACCGATGGCTGCGTTCATGCCTGTCATACCGTTCGCCATCCCGGCTCGCGGGGCGCGCGTCTTGAAGATCTGGTTGGAAAAAAGGTTTCAGACGTCCTTCCGCCCGGCGCGGCCGACATCATCGGGTCGGCATTGCTGGAGGCAAAGGAAAAAGGCCTCTCGTCCGGCAAGCAATTGAAGCTGGAACTTCCGGAAGGCAAGTTATGGTTTGAACTTTCCGTTTCCCGCAAGCATGTCGATCCGGGACTGGAGCCTCGTTTCATAGTCCTTGCGCGCGACATTACCGAGCGCAAGGCAGCTGAGCAGCGTATCCTGAACCTCGCCCACTACGATATGCTGACCAAGCTTCCCAACCGCGCGCTACTGGCGGATCGCATGAAAGTCGCCATCAAACGCGCAGCACGGCAGTCCACCCGCCTCGCCATACTGTTCGTAGATCTGGATCGCTTCAAGCCGATCAATGATTCGCTTGGTCATGATATCGGTGATCACTTGCTGAAAGCCGTTGCCGAACGCATGCAAGCCTCGGTTCGTAGCGTTGACACGGTAAGCCGGGTTGGAGGCGATGAATTCGTTGTTCTTTTGAGCGAGATTGAAACGTCGGAGGATGCGGCACGTGTTGCTGAAAAGCTGATTTCCGGGCTGTCGCGCCCATACTGCATCGAAGAGCACGAGCTGTTGTTAACCGCAAGCGTCGGCATTTGCATTTATCCGGATAACGGCACGGAACCCGGTATCCTGTTACGCAACGCGGATGCGTCCATGTATACCGCTAAAGAAGCCGGCGCGGAACCGCTATCAATTCTACTCGGCCGACATGACAGCACGAGCAATTGAACGGCTCGGCCTGGAACACGATTTACGCGGGGCGGTGGAACGCGGGGAAATGTTTCTCGTCTACCAGCCGCAGATCGAACTTGCAACTGAACGCATTATCGGCGCGGAAGTGCTGATGCGCTGGCGCCACCCGGAGCACGGGTTGATTTCACCATGCCGATTTATCCCCGTCGCAGAGGATACCGGTTTAATTCTCACGATCGGAGAATGGGCTTTGCGCGAATCCTGCCGCCAGGCCCAATCGTGGCGCGACCGTGGATTATTGGAGGCCTGCATCTCAGTCAATGTTTCGGCAGTGCAATTCCGTCAAACCGATTTCATTGATGTGGTCGAGCGCGCACTCAAGGAATCGGGACTATTGCCGGGCTACCTGGAGCTGGAACTTACCGAAAGCGTGGTGATGCAGGGCGTAGAACCAACCCTGGCGAAATTACGGGAATTGGATATTCTTGGAGTAAAGGTCGCTATCGATGATTTTGGCACCGGCTACTCAAGCCTCTCGTACCTGAGGCAGTTTACTGTTGACCGGTTGAAGATCGACCGCTCCTTCGTCCGGGACCTGCCAGGCAATATCGATGCTGAAGCCATCGCGGCCGCCATAGTAGCCATGGGGCTCAATCTCGGCTTGCGCATTATTGCGGAGGGCGTGGAGACCCAGGCTCAGGCTGAATTTCTGCAAAGCGTTTTTTGCAAGGAAGGCCAGGGTTATCTTTATGCCTGGCCTATGGCTGCCGATGAGTTTGAGGCATGGGTTAAAGCATGGCAAAGCCGCGCGGCTTAAAATCGGTAAGCCCTATCCTCAACACGGAGGAACAATTCCCGAGCGTTCGGGATGTTTCGGCCCTTTTAGTCCCTGTCTGGCTGTTCGCTGGACCTCTCCTTTGTAACCGGGTTCTGCAGGGTATAGCCTTTTTCTTTCGCCTTGTACCCCCCATACGCGCCGGCACCCCCGACCGCAAGCAGCCAACAGCCTGATAGCGCCGGAGTCACCAGTAAGAGCATTCCCAGATAGAGCAATGTCTTTACTTTCATAACCATCTCCCAGAGAAATTAGCAAAAATGCCAGATTTGCAGCAGCGCTTCGGTGTCGTGTGGAAGCAAATACCTTGCAATAATAAGCGGATATGAGCAGAAGTCTGTACGGTGACAAACATTTGTCTTCATGTATCGGCGCTATACTGTAGAACATTGTCCTCAACAGTTGCCAGTTGATAGCGCTTGTCATGATCGGGCCCGCGATCAGGCCGCTGGAAAAAACACCGATGTATAGATCCGGGCGTGATTCCGGCTACTGATCTGGGCGGAACCAGCGGGATTTGGTCCCCTGCTCCTCATAACCGTCGGACGGGCCCAGCAACTGTTATTGTATGAGGCAGGTTTGACCAGGGAGGCGAGCATGAAATGGGAAGGGCACCGCCGGAGTGACAACGTTGAGGATCGCCGAGGTTCAGGTGGCGGAGGATTCGGGCTGGGCGGAGGTAGACTCAGCGCCGGAGCGGTTATTGTAGCGTTGCTGGGCGGGCTATTGTTTGGCATCGATCCGCTTACCATGCTCGGCATGTTTACGGGCGGAGGCAGTGCAATCGAGGAGCAAGGACCCGCACCTGCGGCCCCCCCCGGCGATATTCGCGCGGCCTTTGTTTCAACAGTGCTCGCCGACACGGAAGATGTATGGACAAGCTTGATGCAGCAGGAAGGCAGGGGCTACCATGCACCCAAGCTGGTGCTGTTCCGGGGCGCTATCCCGACGGCCTGCGGGCGCGGAAGCGCCGCAATGGGCCCATTCTACTGTCCAGACGACCAACGGATCTACATTGACCTGGACTTCTTCGATACCATGGACAGCCGCCTTGGAGCGGGGGGAGACTTCGCGCAGGCTTATGTCATTTCGCACGAGGTGGGCCACCATGTTCAGAACCTCTTCGGTATTTCCGAGAAGGTAAGCCGCGCGCGCAGCAGTATGTCGCGGGCGCAGGCAAATTCCCTGTCGGTACGCATCGAGTTGCAGGCCGACTGTTTAGCCGGTGTCTGGGCTTATCATTCGCAAAGATCCAAAGGATGGCTCGAGCAGGGTGACATTGAAGAGGCCATGAACGCCGCCGCACAGATCGGCGACGATGCGTTGCAACGTAATACTCAAGGGACTGTTTTGCCCGAAAGCTTCACGCATGGCACAAGTGCTCAACGCACTGACTGGTTCACACGTGGACTTAGAACGGGAAGCATTAACCAGTGCAACACACTGGAAGCAAGGCAGCTTTGACTTATCCGCGCGAACAACAAGGAACACAAGGAGAAGGTTATGAAGGTGTCCGAGCTGAAAGATGAACTGCTCGATTATTGGGTGGCGAAAGCGAACGACGCGGCAGAAGTGCATGTTATCGATTCGCACTGCGTCGTCAATCATATCCGCTGGGAGCCATCGGCCGACTGGTGTCAGGGGGGGCCGATTATAGAAAGGGAGGGAATCAACCTAAGCCATAGTTTGGAAGCAGGCTCGGAGCACTGCACCGCGTATATGCGATCGGGCAGGAACCGGCAAAAGGGGCTCACTCCCCTGATCGCGGCGATGCGCTGCTATGTCGACTCCAAGTTTGGCGAGGAAGTCACGGATTAAACAGATGCCTGCACTGCCATTCGGAAAGTGGAACGTACAGAGCAGGTCTGCCGCCTGATCATGCACGCGCGAAGCGGTAACATATGGCAAAGATGAATCTGAAAGAACATACGCGCGTAAGGACGCATGCAACACGTACTCTGGCCGCGCAAGCGTTTTCACGCGCAGCAGGCGCACCGCTTGTGCATGGCAACAGCATACGGCTTCTCAAGGACGCAAGAGAGAATTATCCCGCATGGCTGGAGGCGATCCGGTTGGCGGAAAAGTACATTTATTTCGAAAATTATATTATTCGCGACGATGATATCGGTCACCAGTTTGCCGACGCGCTTATTGCAAAAGCAAAAGAAGGCCTGCCGGTAAGGTTGCTCTACGACTGGCTGGGCGGTCTGACCGAAACATCCGGCAGCTTCTGGCGGCGGCTGGCCGCGGGGGGTGTTGAGGTCCGCTGTTTTAACCCCTTGAGCTTTGATAGCCCGTTGGGCTGGGTGAGCCGCCTTCACCGCAAATCGCTGTGCGTGGATAATCGCGTTGCGTTTGTCAGCGGATTATGTGTGGGTCAGATGTGGTCGGGTTACCCCGACCGCAATATTCCGCCATGGCGTGATACGGGTATAGAGATACGCGGCCCGGTTGTAGCCGACGTAGTCCAGTCTTTTTGCCGCGCCTGGGCCGAGACCGGACCCGAATTGCCCGCTGACGAAGTCCCGAGCCGGGACTCAATCCCTATCGCGGGTAAAGTCGACCTGAGGGTGTTGGGCAATGTCGCGGCCACGGCGGGGTTATATCGGCTCGAACACTTGATCACAGTGTTGGCGCAACAAACGCTCTGGCTTACCGATGCCTATTTTGTCGGTACGACAAGCTATGTACAAGCATTGAGGGGCGCGGCGATGGACGGCGTGGATGTGCGCTTGCTGGTCCCCGGGTCGAGTGGGGATCTCAAATTTCTGCGTCCGATCTCGCGTGCCGGTTATCGTCCCCTCCTGGAAGCAGGGGTGCGGGTATTCGAATGGAATGGATCGATGTTGCACGCCAAGACCGCGGTCGCCGACGGCCGCTGGGCGCGCGTCGGATCAAGCAACCTCAATATGGCTAGCTGGCTCGGCAATTGGGAATTGGACGTAGCGATTGAAAATATGGATTTTGCGCAAGAAATGGAGCAGATGTATCTAGAGGATCTCGAAAACGCGACAGAAATCGTGCTCAGCGAAAAAAACCGTGTCCGGCCGGTAGCAGAACCTGGATCACGCCAATCCAACCCGTCAACCCTCAAGCGTGCAGGCGGATCCAGACACGGCAGCGCGAGCCGGCTCACGGCGGGAGCAATTCGTGTCGGCAATACTGTTGGCGCTGCCATTACCAGTCGCCTTGTTCTTGGCGCGGCTGAGGCGAAAATCATGCTGTTCGGCGGCGGTACGCTGTTGGGTATGGCCCTGCTTGCATTGCTGCAACCGCTGCTGATGGTGGTTCCTTTCTCGCTGCTCGCGGGCTGGATTGGCGCTTCGCTGCTGATCCAGGCCTACAAGTTACATAAAAGCGGACAAAACGATAACGGAAATGGGGAATCCGATGTGACATCGGACATGCCAAAGAACGGGATGAAGGGCAAGGTGGTCAAGATTTCCCGCTTGCGGAACGAGCCGCCTCGTAAAAGCTCATCCCCTCAAACACCGCATGACACCTCGGGCAAATCCTGAAGCATTCCACCAGCAGTTTTGGCGGGCCGCCCAGTTCCCGCTTTATACCTTCATACTTTGCCAACGCTTTCATTTCCGGAAATGCGCTATCCGGTCTCCTGCGTCGAAACCGCGTCCCTGTCATGACAGCTTTGTCATCCCATACCTTTTACTGGTTCGCCAGTTTCGTCTGCTTTCTTCTGATTATCTCATTTACCACTTCCTGCAATTGCTCTCGCGCCTCCTGCTTTATGAATACTTCCCCTACCAACGGGGGAATCCAGCCCCGAGGAATAAACACGAGACGGTAAGTGATACGCGTTTGATCTCCTTCCGGCAATAGCTGTGTTGTTTCTTCCATTTTACGCATGCTGCCGCTAATCATGCGTTCATGAATTTTCGCGAAAGGAATTAAATTGATTTCCCGTATCGAGTCAAGCGAGTAGGTAAAGAAGCCGTACCTCGTGATGCGTTTTTGCGAGACATGCAGGTTGTTGCCGGTTCCACCAGTGATTTTACTGGACAAGACACCGGAACTGAACTTGTGCATATTATCGAAATCGGTCAGTACCGCCCATGCTTGCTGAGGCACAACCGGGACCATAAAGTTTGCATCCACGGTAATTTGCTTACCGTCATTCTGTACCTTGATCGCGATATTTTTGTCAGAAGGTTCGAGGACCTGTTTGACCGGATTCAAAGTCGGGGTTTTTTCGCTCTTTGGCTGCTTTTCCTCGCCCGCGATAATCGCATCGCAAAGAAACAGATTTAATAAAATAGTGGCAAACGTGACCTGAATTTTATTCATCAAAATTCCGTTTCAGAACCGTTTTACAGCGTCTCTGCTGTATCACCCTATCCTACCTCGAAATAAAAGAAGCTCGTCCCTTTCCTGACTGCAGATACCGATTTCTGCTATCAATGGTCTCGTTTGCCTACCATCAGTCGTCTTGTCTGGCATAGGACGACCTGCTACCGCAGGCAGGTTTTGTAACATTATTCTCGCAGTCTACAATAATAAAAACGATGCGCTGAAAAAAATTAATAGAGATGAGCCTCGCAGATCTCCGCAGAAGTCGCCGTTTATTTCACATGCCCACCAATACATCGGATCCGGCTGGCTCGCCAGTTCGCCCAACGGGCGGATACGGCGATCCAGGGGGCGCATCCCGCCCTGTTATAAGCGCCTGACCACCGCAAGCAATAGTGCCGGACGTATCGGCATTCTCCCCCGCGTCTGACCGCATCCTCGGCAAAATGTTCAGCCAGCAACGCTTCGCCGACGTCTCATTTCCCGTCTGCCGACATCCTCAGCGTTTTTACCTCGGAATCTCAGTCGCCAGGAAGTCTCGCAAAACAACAGCCTCGTTATGCTCTTCGTCCTTGGCGCCGTATATCAGGGTGACAACCCCCTTCTTTATTTCTTCTTCAAGCAGTCCCAACTGCTCATCGTTCTCCTTGAGTTCAGCGCAGTAACGCGTCTTGAACTCAGCCCACTTGGCAGGATCGTGGCCAAACCACTTCCGGAGTTCGGTGCTTGGGGCGATTTCCTTCAGCCAGAGATCGACTTCTGCTTTCGCCTTTGTCAGGCCTCGAGGCCAGAGCCTGTCGACAAGGATACGCATCCCATCTTTTTTGTCTGGCGGCTCATACACCCGTTTGATTTTGACGTTCATTCTTATCCGCCTTTGTCTTTGCAAAAAAAGGTTAATTGCCCGTGAATTCGTAATGTGGGACTTATCGCCGCCAAGCCTGATTATTGGTACGATTACCCTCAGGAAAGCTTACCGCGAGTTACGCGACGTCGCAATCCTATCCTGATGAATGCAATGGCTGCACATCGTGTTGTCTCATTGAAGTTGCCTCTACAAGCCGCTATATAATCTCAAACTGATCCCGCGTAAGGCGCATAATGTTCAGGGAACGGAAAAATGCGCATGGACGGGAATCCGGCAATATGTCTTGAATATCTGTAACCGCAACTTCAGCTCGTTTGATGTCCATAGAAGTGGAGATTGTCTACAAGGAGAGGAGGAAAAATGTCGAAACCCGGATTTATAGCGGGAGTTGCCATGGCAGTGTGTTGCACGCTGGTAAAAGCGGAGCTCGTGGGAGAAGTGGACACCGCCTTCCGATGGCTGGGGAAGGATGACCGGGTGGTGATAGAAGCGTATGACGACCCCAAGGTGCAGGGGGTTACATGCTACGTTTCCCGCGCGAGGACCGGAGGTATTAAAGGTACGGTAGGGTTGGCGGAGGACAGGGCAGAGGCATCCATCGCCTGTCGTCAAGTGGCGGAATCCGTCGATTTCCTGGAAAAGCTTCCCCGGCAGGAAGACGTGTTCACTGAACGCATGTCGATCTTATTCAAACGTCTCCATGTGGTTCGTGTGGTCGATTCCAGACGTAATTCACTTATTTATCTTACCTATTCCGACAAATTGATAGAAGGCAGCCCTCAAAACAGCATCAGCGCGGTACCTGTTCCGCATAAAAAATCCATTCCCGTCAAATAAGCAGTCGAATAGCCATCAAAAACAGCAGAACAGCCACCAGAGGCGTCTTGAACAGGCTCAATCCTGTGCCGGAATCTGTGCTCCATCGAAACGGCCAAGAGGAAACGTAATGAGAATCGCTAACTTACGTACGCTACCGTACGGACTCATCATTAATCGAGACATAAAATTGTGCAGATCGGCTTCGCATGATCGGAAAACAGGATTGGATCGGGCAGTTAAAACAAGCGCGCAAGCGGAGTCAGTCGAGAAATTTTCATAATCTATACGTATCATTTTAAAGGAGGCAGTTAAATGAATATATTTGTTCGCAAATCGCGGTTCAGCCTGGCCATCGTTGCGTTGATAGCGGGCACACTGGCGGGAAGCGCAGGGATAGCAAGTGCTGGCGAAATCAATTTCAGCCTGAGCGGTGATCAGGAAGTGCCTCCCGTTCAGACTACCGCGTCCGGCAACGGCACCATAAAGGTCGAGGATGATAAATCCATCAAGGGGAAGATTACCACTTCCAATATAAAGGGCACGGGCGCGCATATACACGAGGCGCCAGTCGGGAAAAATGGTCCGGATATCATTACGCTCCAGAAGACTTCCGACGACGAGTGGACTGTTCCGAGCGGCGCAAAATTGACCGACGCCCAATACGACGCCTTCAAGGCGGGAGGCCTCTACGTCAACGTTCACAGCAACGAGACACAAGAACGGAGAGATACGCGGTCAACTGAAGCGCTGACCGGCTTCGATACCTGTGAGCGCGCCGCCGGCCTGTCAGGACTGGCGGTCACCCTGAAAAAAGTGAGCCATGCTTCTTCCCGATAGCCGGGAGTAATCGGACAATAATTTATTTTCGGAAAGAGTGACCATGACAAAATATTACTTTGAAGACAGGCCGCCCAGACCAGGTTTGTCCAGCAGGCCCGATGGCCCTGGCCCCAAACCCCGTCCTGACCCATCTCCAGACAAACCCGTCCAGGATCCTCCTCACCCTATCGACCCTGACAAGCCAAGGAAAGATCCTCAGCCATTCGATCCGGATAAACCGGTAGATCCTCGGCCGTACGATCCTGATCCCACTCCGGGCGATCCGATCATAGATCCGGCGGATGAACCTCTACTATAGTAATGCAAACAGGATTATCGGGAATCGTTGCTTCAGCACAAGGTGAAACGCGTTTCTCAATTGCTTTGCCTTATCCGGTCAAGGCATTTCAATGTATGCCTTCCCGGCTCTTGTCGACTTGAGCTGGCGTGACGAGGCTGGCGCGATTACCCCATGCGTTTCGAATATATGACAAGACGAGCGCGACCTCGCCGTCATGTAAAGTCTGTGCAAACGGCGGCATGCCATAAGGACGCGGATTGCCTGCGGTAACGGGCGGATAACCCCCGTTGAGCACGCTGCGAATCGCGTTGACCGGGGGACTCATGGTAACGGCGCGATTACCTGCCAGGGGTGGATAGATGCCAGGGGCGCCCTGCCCGGTATCGCCGTGGCAATCCTGGCAATGCCGTTTGTAGATTCTCGCGCCTTGCCGGAACAAATTCTGCACTTCCTCTGTGAGAGCAGGCGCGCCTAGCTCTCGGGCGCGGATTGCTCTCGGGTAATGATTTCAGATAGACAGCCATTGCACGCGCATCTTCCTTTGTCAGATGCTGGAGGCTTTGCCCAACGACCTCCGCCATGGGACCCGACGTGGTTGCCAGCTGAGAGACACCCGTAGTGAGTAACCGGATAATTTCCTCCACCGGCCACTTCGCCGAGCCTGCTTCCGCGCTCGATGTTAACGACGGCGCGTACCAGTTCGAGCCCATGATCTGGGCTCCCCCCAATGAATCGTCTTCGGAAGTGCCTCTCACCACGGCCAGGGGATTGCGTTCGGTATGGCAGGCGCTGCAATGCCCGAGTCCCTGCACCAGGTAGGCGCCGCGGTTCCACTCCTGGCTTTTCGCCGAGTCCGGCTGATAAACGCCGGGCTTGAAATACATGGCGCGCCACAGGATCAACAGTGGCTGGAAATCGTAGGGAAAATTGATCCGGCTGGATGGATTTTTTTGCGCGACCGGTGCAAGCGACTGAAGATGGGCAAAAATCGCATCCGAATCCTCACGCGTGATTTTTGTATACTCGGTGTAAGGAAATGCAGGATATAAGGGGCGGCCATCGCGCGATTTTCCTTCATGCATCGCCTTCCAGAAATCTTCTTCATTCCAATGCCCAATTCCGGTTGCCTTATCCGGCGTGATATTAGTCGTGATGAATGTTCCGAAGGGCGTGGAGAGACTTCGCCCTCCCGCGTAAGGGCGCCCCCCCCGAGCCGTATGACACCCCATGCAATTTGCCGCGCGCGCAAGATAAGCGCCGCGGATCCGGCGTTGCTCGGCAGGCGCTGCCTTCCCGGCCCTTGCTTTCTCTTCCGGAGGCGCTGCGTCTATCAATCCGGATGACGTACCCAGCCATGCAAAACCCGCCAGACAAAGAATTGTAGCGGCAGCGGAACGTCGTCTCACCGGAGTGCGCCTCCGTGAACGATACTGCCACAACGCTTTGCCATCTCAACAGAAAGTCGGGCGGCGGGAACACTATTCTCCGGAACAGGCTGGGCCGCCAGCCATGCCGCAATCGCGCTCGTCTCCTCGGCAGTCAGCTGCTTTGCGATTTCCGACATGCAATCCTCCGTTTGCCCTCGCATCAAGCCCCCGCTCTTCCACGCGCCAAACTGGGCAATCATGTAGACGCGCGGAAGGCCCAGCAAACCCGGAACAAAGGGCGCCGTCCCCATCAATTCTTTGCCATGGCATTCGGTGCATGGTGGAATATTTCGCGCTGGATCTCCCTGGTTGACGAGCTTCTGGGCCAGTTTGGCCTTGGCGGGCAATAAAGCCACGCGCTCGGGTGGCGGGTAAGGCTGTTCAAGCGTGGAAAAATAGGCGGACATTTCCAGCAGATACTGGTCAGTCACATTCTCAAGCAGCAAAGCCATGGGCCGATAGTAACGCCGCCCATCACGAAAATTGCGCAGCTGATTGAACAGATAACCTTCGGGCTTCCCCGCGATTCGCGGGTAGTAATTGCCCCTCCCCGTCTTATTTTCCAGGCCGTGACAGACAACACAGGGTTTCACCCGCTCCGCCATGGTATCGGGCACTTCGACCGGAGTAGCGGCGGTAACAAGCCCGGCGGTAGGGGCAAGCGCAATAGCAAATAAAAAAGTTACTGGAATATATCGCTTCATGTGTCGCCGCTTACATCGGAACCGGATTGCACTGATGAGACTGTGGCAGACTGCCGAAGTTGCAGCAAGGGCCGTGTTTCCGGCAACCGGGCGAAGCTCATGCGCTGCTGACGCATAACGCCGGCTATCGCGGCGAAATATCGTTATTCTGCTAGACTGCATTATGCATTAGGCGCTGATGGTTCCTACAAATGGAGGCGTAAATGTTCGGGTCAAATATACTGGAAGTGGCGATCGGAATTATTTTCATCTACCTTCTGCTCAGTCTGATATGTACAGCGCTTAACGAGGGGATTGCATCGCTTTTTGACAAGCGCGGAAAAAACCTTCTGGAAGGTATCAAGAACCTTCTCAACGATCCCAAGTTTACCGGGTTGGCTCAGCAAGTCTACAATCACGGGCTGATAGGGGGCATTTCACAGTATGCTTCCAACCCAGGGAAGCGGACCCGCCTGCCTTCCTATATGTCAGCTACGAACTTCTCGCTGGCTTTGCTGGACATTCTCGCCGCAAGGGGAGCTCTCGCCAGCAAATATGGCGATCTTTTGGCTAATGCCGAAAGTGCGGACGACGCGTATGAAGAAGCTCTAAAAGCGGCGGCACGGGCGCCGAATGATCCCGGGCTCGCCCAAGCCGTCAATCAGGCGAAAGCTGTCCGGGAACAAGCCCGGACAGCGCTGGAAACCGTCGCGGCCCAGGCAAAGGCAGCATATGATCAGGCCGTACAAGCGGCTAATGCGGCGCCGGGCGATGCAAATCTTGCCAAACTGGCCGTGGAGGCCAGGAATACCGCGGATGGTATCAATGCCGCGGTAAAAATGCTGGATGCTCGCCGCGCCGCCGTAGCCTCCGCGAAAAATCCCAAAGAGGTCAAGTTGCTTCTGACAGCAGGCACGACTTTGAAAGAGGCGCTCGCCTTTGCACGTGACTTTGCGGCCCGGAACCCCGATCCATTGGGCAACATTCAGGAAGGGCTGAAGAGGCTTCCCGAAGGGCATACCAAAGAAACCCTTCTCGTCCTCGTTGATAAAACCCGTCGCGAAGTCACTGCCATCGAGCATCAGGCGGAAGCCTTCCGGGAAAATCTTGAAGGCTGGTTCAACAATGCCATGGAACGGGTTGGTGGATGGTATAAACGCTGGACGCAACGAATCCTGCTTTGGCTGGCAGCTTTCCTTGTTATTGCTTCCAATGCGGATACGGTGATGCTTGTCAAGAGGATTTCAAACGATAACGTCCTGCGCGCATCGCTCGTCGCCGTGGCAATGGATGCGGTGAAGGCTCAGCCCGGCCTGCAACATGCCGCTCCCTCTCCGGAGGGAACGGAAGCTGCACCTGCTTTGGAGGGGACAGCCGCAGAGCGCATTTCCGAGGGAACGGCAACCCCGTCCGCGACCCCGGGCTCAGGAGATCGCCGAAGCAACCCAGATCTGCAAATGGTTCTTGATACCGCGGCGAAACTTGAGTTGCCGATAGGCTGGTCGTTGGACCCCAAGGATCCCGGACATTTTCGAAGTTACGAACCAACCTCGGAATACGCGGGCTGGGTGTTTTACAAGCTGTTCGGCCTGCTGATTTCCGTGCTCGCCGTATCGTTGGGCGCGCCCTTCTGGTTCGACTTATTGAGCAAGGTCGTTAATCTGCGCAGCGCCGGCACCCCCC
The DNA here is from genome assembly GCA_963831395.1 of uncultured beta proteobacterium. GTDB lineage: Bacteria > Pseudomonadota > Gammaproteobacteria > Burkholderiales > Nitrosomonadaceae > Nitrosospira. The sequence continues at coordinate 63,916 of CAWHQD010000046.1, read as the reverse complement.
CGGGCGAAACCAGCAAAAGCGCCGGCAGGACTGCGCCTGCCCGATAGCTCATAATCGAAAGCAGGTAAAGAACCGGTTTGGCCCCTTGGCTTAAATCTTGTACAGACGGATTAGCGATGCTCCCGCATATCCGAGAGGCGAGCTTGCATGAATATACTTATCGTCGTTGATGAGCCTGAAGACTGGCCCTTGAATATTCCTGATGTAACGATTGTTGCGGCGCAAACCTATCTGACTGATCCGGCTTTTTCTTCTGACAATACCGCCGGCCGCGGCTCCAACCACGGCATGAGTGCGACGAGTCCCATGAGCGCCATGAGCCGCTCTGTCAAGTTGTTCAATCTTTGCAAGTCCTATCGCTACCAGGGCTCGGGCTATTACGTTTCCTTGCTTGCCGAGGCACGGGGGCATAAGCCGTTGCCCAAGGTTGGCGCCATCGAGGATTTACAATCCCGGCATCTGGTGCGTCACCTTGCCGAGGACCTGAGCACGCTCACGCAACGGCTGCTGCGACCTCTGGAAACGGATGATTTTGAACTAGGCATCTACTTCGGCCGCAACACAGCCAAACGTTATGATCCGCTTAGCCGTCAGCTTTTCAACCTGTTGCAGGTACCGCTCCTGTCGGCCCGCTTCGAACGCCATCGCGACCAATGGAACCTGCATAGCGTACGGGCCATCGGTGCAAGCGATATACCACTTGGCGACCAGGAGTTTGCAGTGCTGGCGGCCACCGAATATTTCGCGGGGCGAAGGCAATGGCCCAGGAAGCATCCACCGCGCTTCGATCTCGCCATCCTCCACGATCCGGATAATCCGGAGCCTCCTTCCAACGCGAAGGCTCTGCAAAAATTCAAGAAGGCCGCCGAAGAACTGAGCATGCGGGTGGAATTCATCACTCGTACCGACATAGGCCGCCTGCCCCAGTTCGACGCCTTGTTCATTCGCGATACAACCTTTGTCAATCACTACACTTATCGTTTCTCGCGCCTGGCATACGCGGAAAGGCTGGCCGTAATCGACGACCCGGATTCCATTCTCAAGTGCAACAACAAGGTCTATCTGGCCGAACTCCTCGCTCAGCACAATATACAAACCCCAAAAACGCTATTGGTGCACCGGGGCAACATCGCTCAAATCGTCCCTGAACTCGGCCTTCCATGCATCCTGAAACAACCCGACAGTTCTTTTTCGCGAGGCGTCGTAAAGGTGGAAGCAGAAGCCGATCTGATATCCAGGGTAAACGAACTGCTGGCAAAATCGGTACTGATTATTGCCCAGGAATGGCTTCCTACCGAGTTTGACTGGCGGGTAGGCATACTCGACCGGCGGATACTATTCGTGGCCAAATATTACTTCCCCGCCGGGCACTGGCAAGTCATCAAGCGCGACGAGCAGCGGCGCAAGCTGAGTGAAGGCTCCACAGAGGCAGTCCGGATAGACGAGGCGCCGGAAGAAGTCATCACGGCCGCGCTTAAATCGGCCAATCTCATCGGTGACGGCTTCTATGGCGTGGATATCAAACAGGTGGATAATCGCTGCACCGTAATCGAGGTGAACGACAACCCCAACGTGGACGCCGGCAATGAAGATGCGGTGCTAAAGGATGCGCTCTACCGGGAAGTAATGAGCGTTTTCCTGAGGCGTATCGAGGCACGCAAACAGGGACATTTCCGCTGACCCCATCCTCATTCAGAAGCGAGTCGCGCTCGATCATGAGGTTGACGGAAGTCCAGGATCGGCCCGGCCGGTACTATGCCGTTGGGATTGATGGTAGGATGACTGCGGTAGTAGTGTTCCTTGATATGCCGCATGTTCACTGTTGCCGCGACGCCCGGCCACTGGTACAGCTCGCGGGTAAAACCCCACAGGTTCGGATAATCTACCAGACGCCTGAGATTGCACTTGAAGTGGCCGTGGTAAACCGGATCGAAGCGAATCAACGTAGTGAATAACCGCCAGTCGGCCTCGGTGATCCGGTCGCCCACGAGATAACGCTGATGTGAGAGACGCTGCTCCAGTTCGTCCAGACAGTCGAACAGACCCGTCACGGCATTCTCGTAGACTCGCTGTTCAGTGGCAAAGCCTGCCTTGTACACGCCATTGTTGACTGCGTCGTAGATACGCGCGTTGATCTCGTCGATCTGCGGCAACAGCGCAGCGGGTGCGTAATCTCCCGCCGATGCGCCTATGCGGTCGAAGGCCGAGTTCAACATGCGGATGATCTCGGACGACTCGTTACTGACAATGGTATCCCGCTGCAAATCCCATAACACTGGCACGGTTACCCTGCCGCTATAATCAGGTGCCGCGCGCAGGTAAACCTCATAAAGATAGCGTGCCGCGCCGACGGGGTCAGCCACCACACCCGCGGCCTCTTCGAACGTCCAGCCATGATCGCCCATGTAGGGATTGACAACCGAGACCCCGATCATGCTTTCCAGGCCTTTCACGGCGCGAAAAATCAGCGAGCGGTGCGCCCAGGGACAAGCCAGCGACACATACAGATGATAACGGCCCGCCACTGCGGGAAAACCCCCTTCTCCAGTCGGCCCCGGGCTTCCATCGCCCGTGATCCAGTTGCGAAATTGCGCATCTGTGCGGACAAAACTGCCGCCCGTTGATTTGGTATCGTACCATTCGTCGACCCACTTCCCCTTGACCAGTAAACCCATTCAAGTCTCCTGTTTCGTTGATTTGCGTTTGACAGTGTAACGCCAAGATAAGCAGATTTCACGAAAGATGATGATCACACAAGCAAATGGGGTCGAGTATCACGTCAAGGCGTATCCGAGTTCGCGCATTATCTCTGGAAGACGATCAACTCTTCAGATAAGCCGGACGCCACCCCGCATTACATGGCATGGATAAGCTTCCACGCGTTAATTCTGCAACATGAAAGTCTCATATTCCAGCCGGTTGAATTTGTGCGAGAGGATAAACAGGCCGAGAAAGGCCGAAAGCGATACAGAGGCGGCAAATCCGTAACCAAAAGTTTCGGCGCCCAGTTGCAGCGTGGCAAAGGTGAACAGCAGGTTCGTGATAAAAAAGCATGCCGTAACGATCAGCACTTCGCGGCGGGCGTCGAGATAAAAAAGCACGTTGAGAATCGCCATCAGCAAAACCTGCACGCTGACCGCGACGACATCAATATAAAACAAATGGATGTAAAGCGGAGAAATGCCGACGGCATGCAATAGCTCCCTGCCCCATAGCAGGCACAGCACCACCGTCAAACCCTGTACTTTGAAAATCTCGTAGATTCCCTGCCGGGCGGCGTAAACCATCCGGTCGCGCCTGTATTCGATGTGCATAAGCGTGTCTCCTTCCCGAACCGCGCGGTAAAAACGTTCGTGCTGCTCGGCGAAATCGGCTTCTATGCTTACCAGGAATACAGCCATGCCGGGCAAAATGAACAGGTAGGCCAAAAAAATGGGAAGATCGTAAATTACGGATGCCCGAAGCGGACCAATGACGGCTTCCGAAGTATATGGCACAAACCAGAAAATGAACTTGTCGATCCAGACCGCCAGATAATAAAGCGTGCCGACCGCAAACAAGCTGTAAAAACTCCGGTTGCGGTCGAGAAAATCAAACTTGAGCAGGGAACTGCCGGGGTATTCGCGAACGATATGATGCAGGAAGGAAAACAACAGGTAGGCATGAGCCGTCAATACACCCAGCAACAAGCCGGTCAACTCCCATCGAGACGCCACAAGCGCCACCACGATACCGAGCAGATATCCCTTGCTCAACGTCCAGACTATGCGGCGATAGGCTTTCATTCCCGACAGAAAGATCAGGGCGATCCACATGCCGCTCAGCACCACGAAATTGCTCAGCAACAGCAATTCCTGGAAAAACGAACCAGTGAAAGACCAGAATATAAACGGCGCAGCCCATGCAAAACCGGCCGCCATCGTGACAATGAGAACGCCAAACAGGTTCGGCAGCACCTCTGCCTTGTCGTTCGCATACGTTCGGTCCGAGACGAAACGGGTAAACATCAATTGCATGCCCCCGGTCCAGATTAACGATCCGGCCATCAGGTAGGTTACGCAAATCTGGAATGCGTTGACCTCCTGCTGGGCGACACCAAGTATGACAGCAAGAATGCCTATCATCATGATGCTCAGGATGGAAATCACCCATGGGCCGCCGCTGACCAAACCCGCATAGCCATAGGCGCGCAATACCGACCAGTAGCTGTCGCGCTCCAGGATCGTGCGAATTTCAGAACCGATACCCGCCATGTCAAGCTCTTATAACAGATTCGGTAGCCGGATCCACTGCCGAATCCAGCGCCTTCGCATAAAGATTCCGATAGGAAAAGAACATCAGCTCATCGTTATAGTAACGCTTCACTCGCTCAAGCCCTGCCTGCTGCGCGGCACGCCATCGCACCGGGTTATTGAGCAGTTCCAATGCTGCTTTTGCCGTCCCCTCGGGGTCGGCAATGAAAACGACGCTTCCCGCTGCGCCGAGTGCACGATCTTCCTCGGTACGGCCTTCTATAAGCTCGCGGCAGGAACCCACGTCCGTGGCAAGGCATGGCACGCCGCTGGCAAACGCTTCCAGCACCACCAGCGGCAATGCCTCGCTGATCGAGGTCAGTACCATCAGGCCCAACTGCGGAAGAATTTCAAGCATGTTTTGAAAACCCAGGAATTTGACATGGTTTTCCAAACCGAGGCTGGTGGCCAGTTCCTTGCACTCACTCACATACAGCGGATCTTCATCTTCAGGGCCGGCAATCCATCCTTGCGCGTCTGGCCGCTCCTTGACCAGTATTCGCAGGGTACGGATGAATGTCTTGATATCCTTGATGGGTACAACACGCCCGATCAGCCCGAGCACGGGCGGGATTTCTTCCGGACGCTTTTCAAGCGCGCCCTTATAGCGCTGAACATCGATTCCATTGGAAATGACAAGCGTTTTTTCCGCAGCCGCTCCATCTGCAATCTGTCTCAGGCGATTGCCCTCGTACAGGCTGACGATGGGTGATGCCTGCTCGTAGGCCATGCGGCCGATCTGCTCGTAAAACCTGATCCAGAGACCACGGATGTATCCCATTTCATCGTGCAGGGTATTACATACGTCATCATTGTGATCATGAATCCAGATCGCCTGCGCCAAATCGATTTTCCGCTCCTTGGTATAAATGCCGTGCTCCGTGAGCACAAACGGAATATGGCGCCGCAGGCGTATCATCGCTCCCAGCAATCCGGCATATCCCGTCGAAATGGCATGAACGGCACGCACGGGAGGGAGTCCGGCCGCGATATCCGCCAACACGAAGAGAGGCGTGTGCATGGCCCGTACGGCCCAGAAATAGTCGACGAACGATGGCTCCGTGCACCGCTCCCGATACTGCCGGGTGATGTAATCCCAGGAGGCTTCGCTATACAGAAAGTCTTCCTGGCTGATACCGCCCGCCGAGCCCAGCCGGGTAAATGCGCTCATCATTTTATCATCCGGGATCTGCCCGGATTGACGCATGTACGCATGCAGCTCATCCATTTCAGAAAAAGCCCCACGGTTGCCCTTGCGCGCGTTCGGCTTAAGCGTTTTTTCGCGGTGTATCAGGTAGTGTGTTTCGACATGCGTTACATTGGGCGGGAATTGATACTGCGCGGGACCGTACATTTCCGATTCACCGCCGATAAAAATAACGGCGAATCGAATCTCCGGCAAACCGCCGATGATCTGGTGTACCCACGACGACACCCCCCCGCGGATGTAAGGGTACGTGCCTTCCAGCAACAAGGCGATATCTGCCACCGGTTCTCGCACCAGCGCCGCTACAGATCTGCCCGCTCCTGCCCGAGCAGTGCTGTTCACCTGTTCCACCATGCTCTCACCAGAGCGAGTTCGCGTCCCTTTTCGCCGGGCCGCGTGAGCGCCGAGAGATAGCGCTTCACTTCCGAAAATTTTCGTTCCCGGAAAGCTGCTTCGGCAAGCCATGGCAGGATTTTCTGTTCCTCCATGCCGCCAACCCGTGCGCTGGCAAAAGCCTGCCGTGCAGACGCGAGATCGCCCGATTCCAGTAGAATCCGTCCATATAATAGCCAGCTGTTCGCATCTATCGAATGGAATGCAGGGGGTGTGGAAGGTCTATCGGGTCTATCGGTTGATGCAGGGATAGTCGACCTGGCGGATGCCAGAGGAACGACGGCTTGCGCATCGGATGATGGGACGAGTACCAGTTCCATGTGACGCCTTGCCGTCTGCAGCCAGTGCTGCCTGACCGCGCCTTGTACCAGGCGGTGATATACCAGTTCCCAGCACAATGCGGCAATCGTTTTATGGTAGGAGTGCTGCATGCGCGCGGGAACCTCCGGCAGTGCCTCTGTCAGGGCCAGGATACGATCGATCAGTTTTTTCTCGTTATCGTCCCGCATTGCATACGCCAGCAACCGCACATCGTCGACCGGATCGCGGGTCGCCTTGGACCACACTATCATGGCTTCGCGCGGCGCCATGTGCCGCGTCGCCATCACCGCTTTCAGCCGCTTGAGCGGTCGCTCGGCGAAATGTACGATCTGGCGCAGCGCGCCTTCGCTATAGGGCGGCGCCGGGAAAATGACCGGGGGCGAAAAAGGCAGTTCAGGCAGCGCCACGGTCTTTACATTTTTTGAAGAACGGCTACGAGGGCGCCTCAAAGCCGTGGTCACGCTCCACAACACGCCCAGCGCACCCACCACCGGCAAAATCCATAAAAAGACAAACAGAAAACTAAAGCTTTCCCTTGCAGGCAGTTTGTAGCGGCGCGGCAGTAGCAGCCAGAAACCACGGGCAAGAAAGTAGCATGAAACAGAGTGTAATGCCACGGCAGCCAACAATGCCAGATTCGCCATCCAGCTTTCAGCCCAACCACTCCCGCTCAACCACAGCAGCAAGCCGGCCAGCGCCTCGGCTACCAATCCCCGTAACATGGGCCGGCGGTACATCAGTACGCTTCCATGGATCGGATCCTTTGCGGATCAATGTCGTCAACCGCTACGAACTCCATCGTCAACGTTGCCGGAACGCCATCCACCCGCTGCATCCATGCCTGTGCATTTAAAGTATTCGTCAAAGGCAGCAGGAGCCAGATGACAGGCTGGTCCTGATACCGGGCAATACAAATCAGGTCGATAGCGCGGGTCGAAGATCGCAGTTTTTCGTAAACGCCCATGATATCCTCGTAAGCACCCGTCAGTCTGAGCAAGGTTGCATCGAGCTTGAACCTCAAAATATCCTGATGCACCCGCTCGAATCCAGCGATAAAACGCGCGATGGATGAGCCTCCTGTGCCAAAACGAAGATGGTCGACGCCATGTCCGGCGAGTACCGCGATGAGCTTTAAATTGCTTTCGTGAAATGCGAAGAAAGGCATGGATTTGACCAGCAACATGGCGTGAATCTCACCGGTCGAGTCAGCCAGAGGTATGGCGGCCAATAGCTGGTTTTGATCAAGCGCATACTCTTCCATAAGGTTTACCGCTGTCAGTTCGCCGCTTTCAAGCGCACTCCTTGCCACAGGATCGCTGTCGTCAATCGGGAATTTATCCCCGATACAGCCGAGGACTCTGGCTGTATCGATATGGTCAGCCGTTATTCCCACGATGCATGCCTGGGTCAACGCACCATATTCCGCAATGAATTCGATAAGTTTTTGTAACGAGGATTCCGTTAGCCCGCTAATGGAGTTCAATACCGGCTCCAGGTGCATAATGCCTTCACGCAATGAGAATCCGCTGTTGGCGACCGTTTGCTCCAGACGATCATGGGACAGGCGTAATAGCTGATAACTGCGTGTGAATTCCTCAAGCCGTTCCGCACGGTATTGATAGGCGCCCTCCAACCGGTGTAAACGGCGTCCCCACATATCGCGAAACCCTCCGGCCACCATTGCCACGACCACAATTCCGATTGCCCACGGCAGCGGAAATCCGGACGAACTTTGCCATTGCAGATTGATAGCCACCCCCAGGTTTGCCAGTATCAGCAAGGCGCTGACAAAACCGTAAACAAATCCATAACGTAGTCCAGCAAGTAAAGGAGCCAGGACAGGCCAGGGAAATCCCCCGCCCAGCCGAAAAGGATCTTGCTGTTGAGTAAGGAACGATGCCGCGATAACAATTATGGTTAACGCGAATGTCTCGAGCCATCCACCCCATACCGATACGGGAGTATTGACGTCAACTACTTCAATGCCCTCCAGCCAAGGTTTTTTCATTGCTTTGCGGGCTCCTTGTCTGGTTTGGATATATCTCGCATTGGTGGTGGTACAGGCGTTTCGCGAATTTTTGCCAGCGTCTGGCGGCAGATTTCCAACTCCGCATGCACAGCGCTTTCATTGGGCGGAGCTTCGCCTGCAAGCCATCGGGTCGACCGGTCAACGTCATCCATGGATAAGGGCATCATTTCGGGAGGAGCAGGACCGGCTGGCTGATGCTCCAAATGTCTCGAAACTGCTGCTAATTGCGCCGATACTACGGGATAATCATCTTTTTGCGCCGCTTCGGCAAATTTTTCCCAGCCGGACGACCGGAGCCGCTCGGTCTGACGTCGCAGAGCAAAGTACTGCGCGCTGTCCAGCGGTTTTGCCAAGTTCCAGCGCTCGCGTATCGGCTGCAATGTTTTCAGGTCATCCCGATCAGCATGCTGCAGCAACTGATCTTTCGATCCGAACAGGTACTCCGACAGACGCGGGGGATATTCCACTTCTTTTTGAGAGAAATACGGGGACGCAAACAATTGTAGCGCGTTGAAGCGAACATGGTTGGCGCTGGCGGGGCAACCTGCCCACTCCATATTATCGGCCAATGTCAATGTCCACAAAAAATCCAGCGGCCGTTTTGTCAAAGTTTGCAGGTACCGGGGCGCCGCCTGGATGGACCTGCCCAGGGTGTGCTCCGCCGCAGCCAAGGCTTCGGCCAGAGGTGGACTTACCGCGCGGCTGAGTACCCGATGGACTATGGTACGGCTTAACGACTGCCTGAAGCAATGTGTGATCGATTTTTTTGTCGGACAAAAGCAGCCAGATCAGCGCTTCCGTAACTTCAGGATCAGGGCCTCTCAACCGCAGTAGTTCGCGCAATGCGTGACGAACTGCGTCCCGCTCTCCGCTTGCCATTTTTCGTATCGAACGAAAATACCAGTAATCGGGCGCCTGGGCCATCGATGGCTGCGCCTCGGCCAGCGAGAGCCAATGATCGAGCTCTTTCCAGTTTTTCCGCTTCCAGGAAAAACGCATGAGGCGCTGAAGATCTTCGATGCGCTGCAATCGATCCCATCCGTAATGCGCAAGGCTCTCGCTTTTTTTATCGTCGCGATGACGTGCCGCCAATCGTTGCAGATGCTCAAGTACTTCCACATCCTTTGGCCGAAGACTCAGTACCTTTTCGTACGCTTTACTCGCATAATTATCCTGACCCAACTGTGTGGCAACATTAGCCAGCAACCGCCAATACTCTTCCGCATACGCCGGGTCAGGGGAGTCGGACTCGCGAAGCAGCAGGTTGAAGCTCTTTTGCGCGTTTCCCGCCTCTTCATACAGCTTGGCCAGCGCCAGTCTTTGCTGCCCGTTCTGCGTATCAGGCATTTCCTCATATAACGTGAGGGCCGCACGAGGTTTGCCTTGAAGGACCAGGACATCCGTCAGTGCTTTCATTGTCTCCGGGGGGTTATCGAAGCGTTCGGCATGCTTGCGCAATTGCTGTTCTACGTGGGAAGGTTGCGCAATGTTAAGACCGGCCTTGACATAAGTCTCCGCTTCGGCGGCGGTCAGCCTGCGGCGCGGCATGATAGCCTCCAGCAACTGCACCAGCGCCTCATAATCCGGTTTCGCCTGCGCGAGCGCAAATGCGCGAGCTTCCGCTTCCTCATCGGCCTGGTGACGAGCGAAAGACAACCACAGGGCCAGAGCCTCGTCGGACTGGCCGTTCCAGTCATAAATGTGTGCAAGTAAACGGTGGCGCTCGCTCCCGAGGACCAGCGATGTCCGCAGCGATGCCGCGCGCGGAAGGCTCTCGTCCAGCAAGCCCATCGAAACCTGCAATCGTACGATACGCTCGGCAAGCTTCTGATCGCGAGGCAATAGCCTGCTTGATTCTTCCAGCCAGGCCAATGCATGTTCGCGATCGTCAAGCGGCTCGGCAATATTTGCGGCCAGCAACAGGAGTTCCGCATCACCCTTGAGACTGCTGGCGCTTGCAGACGTGCCCAGCACCTGCACCGCGGCCTTCAAGGCCTCTTGATCGACACCGGCCTGAAGGTAGGCGCGCAAACACGATTTCGCGATTTCCGTTTTCTTCTTCGGGGTCCGTTCGAGCAGAAAGGCCTGACACAGATTCCGCGCCGCGAGCCGGGGCTGAGCAGCAGCCATGCGCTGTTTTGCGGCAAAAACGAGCCAGCGCAATTTTCTTTCGCTGGTTTCATTCCGCATGACAAGCAATTGCTCGAAGGTTTCGGCCAATACGGTGGGCTCGCCGAACTGTTCCGCCAGTGTGACCACCAGGTTTAATCTGTTGTCATTATCGGCAATGCGCAGCAATGCCGGAACGAGTTCGGCAATGCGCTTGCGTAGCGCCGCCTCGACATCCTTTGCGGGATGCCGGTAAAGCTGTTGCAAGGACAGCTTGAGCTCCGCAAGACGGATTTCGTAGGTCAGGCTCGATTCAGGCGCCTGCTGCAAAGGATCAAAAGCGAGAACAGCCTCATCGGTCATGCCGGCTTCCGTCAATACCTGAACGAACGACAGCCGCAACGGCACATTGTTAGGATCGGACTGGACAAGAACACGAAGATAAGCCACGGATAAAGCGTCATTTGCGGAGAGGTTGGCCGGGTCCCTGAACGCGGGCTGGCGTGGAAACAACACCCAGAAAGCGACCAGAAGCACCGCGCTCATGAACATTAACGCGGGCGCGTTTAACAGGGACTCCCGGCGTGTTTCAACACTCAAGCCGGAATTCTCCCCATGCATTGTTCGCCGGTATTGCGTAAACAGATCGCGAACCCTCGCCGCGAGGAGCCAATGCCTCGCTGTCCAGGTTTAGCGAACAGGATTTGGGCACCTCAAGGGCCAAGTCTCCGCGCGGTTCAAACAAGAGAGTTGCAGAACCATCATCATTGAGGTGCCAGGATTTTAGCGGCGCACTGGCATCGATCAGCCTTAAAGCCGGGCTCACCTTTCCCGTGTCACGCTTGTGCTTGAGGACAGCATGATTGCGCGCCAGGTAAATATAGCGATCTGCATGTCGATCGGAATAGCCGACGATATCGGCCGAGATCTCGGGCGTCATTTCGGCGACAGGCAATCGCACTGTTCGGAGTGCATCCCCGAAAAGCAGCCAATTGCCATCGAGGTCGCGCGCAATGCTCGCTGTTTGAAACGCCCGCGCACGCTGAACATATTCGTCGAGCCACACGCCAAGCACGTTTTCTTTGCGCTGCTCATCGGCTAATTGATCCAGAAGCTCCGCCCCTCGCGCGTGCAACAGGGCATCGGCGTGAATCGATAAGGATGAAATGCGCAACCGCCGTCCGAGATCCAGTTGCCGGTTCCAATCGCTGACCATGCCGAAATTCAATGCTTCACCATACCAGAGTTGCGCAAACAGCGGCTCGCCGATCAAGGGAGTCAACACCTGTGCGCCCCATTCAGTGGGCCGCAGAGCGGGAGAAAGATCAGCGATCGATAATGAACCGCTCTGCCAGTGGAGGCCGCCTCCGCCGTAATTGGGCAATGCGGCTTTCCACGCAGCCGCCAGAGCGGCCGGCACCGGTTTGCCATCCCCTGACCAGATAAGTAAGAGCGGAGAATGGGGCGCCATCGATTGCAGAAATGGAATGCTCCCCGCAGTCTCGCGCGTCATCTCGGCCGCGTAACCTTCCATGAACACGCTATAGCGATAAGGCTGCTGATCGGCATCTGTCTTGCCTTCGAAAACGCCCCAATAAAAGGGGTGGCTGTACGTGTGACTTGCCAATCGAACCTGCGGCATGTCAGCCAATCGCCGTACCTTGGCTCGCCGGTCTTCACTGTTCACTTCAGCCTCGATGATCCCCAGCGTTACCGGCGCAGGGTTCTTTTCCATCCAGACGCGAAGCCGGTCGATAGCTTCAACGCCATGCTCGTCTTTGGCAAACAGGCGGTCGCCGCGCACCTCGATAATGCCCAGGCGGCGCCCGTTTTCCGTTGTCATATCGAATACCGGCTGCACCGGTAGACGGAATGCTGCCTGAAAAAAAGAAAAAGGGTCCAGCAGCCATTCATGCCGGCCCGAAGCGCTTTCGTTTATAAGGTGAGGGTGTAATGCATAGGCGCCCCATGCCCCGACCGCAACCGGATGAAACACATTGTCTCCATCGCTCAGCGTCAACCAGGCTTCATTGCGATCGCGGACGCGGACATCAGGCGTACCGCTACCCACCACGGGTGCTGTGGCGGGCCGGCCCAGGCGATCGTTGACAGCGCCAAGCTCAAGCATACTTGTCGTGGGTTGCAAGTCGCCCTGATAATCGATCAGATTCCGGCAGGCAACGCCGCTTGGCAAATAGCCCATGAATACTACCGGCAAACCCGCGTCGACTTCCGTTTGCAAACGCGCGCAGATGTTTTCATAACGGCTTGTGCCGTTCTCGTTGTCGTCACCCAACCATGCGATTACGCCGGCATAGCGCCCGACGAGCGGCTCGATCGGCAAAGGAGAATGATCGATATACCAATAGTCCAGGGCCAGGCCAAGATATTCCAGCGGCATCGCGGCATGTTTGAACAGCTCTTGATCCATTTGCTGGGCGGCCGTGCCGTTTACAATGGCCAGCAGCCTCCGCGGGGCCAGACGAATGCGGCCATGTCCCAGCCACGTTAGATCGCCATTTGCGACCCATGGCATGAACCCGAGCTTGGCAATTTTCTGCGCCGTTTTTTCAGCCTCTATCCAATTACCCGGCTCGACATAATCCAGCACGGTAACCGGTACATTGAATTCGTTTTGCGCGCGCGTCAGCTGATTGAGAAGCCACGCCCTGTTTTCTTCCCTGGTCGGCGCATGCTTGCCGGTAACCGGATCAAAACCGTGAAAAAGGGATTCAGCAACCATGCCATCCGTGTATTGACTGGCGCGATCCAGCACCTCGAAACCGCGATTGAGAATGAGTTTGCAGCCGGGAAAGCGGCGCTTTATTTCCGCGAGCAACGCAACCAACCCTTTCTCCTGCTCGTCACGCTGTTTGCCTTCCGCCGTAACGATCAGATAACTGTCAACGGTATCGAGAAAAAACGCGCGGTATCCGTCACGCCACAAGCGGTCGAAATGTTGCTCCAGCAGATATTCGTGCCAGGCGGGATCGGTCATGTCCATCACCAGGCTGTTCCATGCCGGATTGACACCGATCGACCATTTCGTATTGATGCGCTCCATATCCTCGCTGTTGCGCGCAATCTCCCCGAACGAGACATAGGCGAATATGAGCGAATCCAGCTTTAATAACGCTTTCCTCTCGTGCGGCAAAACCTGGCTCGGCTGAATGACGATCTGATCGAAATGCCGCAGATCCTCAACGGGCGGCCGGCTGCCATAATAAAAGGCGATATCGCGCTGTTCGAGTACATCGGCAGATACCGCGGATGTCATTAACATGAATGGCAGCAACAAATGCCAGAGAGGTAAACGGAAAGACAACATTTTGCTGTTAAACATTAACCTGAATCCGATAGTTGGACGGGGTGGAATGCGTTCAGTCCGTCCTGCAGGCGCTCGCCAAAAAAGATGCAGGTGGTCCGGATCGAGACCGGATACCTCGGTGGAAATATCGCTGCATCAATGCCGGGCAGCACGCGCAATATTCAAACGGGGCCCGGCAATCAGCGCCACCATTTCAAGCTATTTACCGGGCTCGACTGCCTGACGATGAAAAAAATTGCATGCTGTTCCTCATTATTGATCAACCGAATAAGGTAGCGGCATGATCTCCAGCGCGGGGCCCTCCAGTGATTTCCAGTGAATTTGGCCAGTTTCGACGCTGCTTATCTGTATGACAGCCAATAAATCGAAGCCACCGTTTGGCGATGCGGCCGCGTTCACTACCATGCCGCTGGATTGCTCTCCCATATCGGCGCTAAACAACTCATCTCCGGCTTCAACTCGCATTTCTGAAACTCGGCTGGCTGGACGTTGGCCAGGTACATGCGACGTTTTATCTTGCCCAGATACTGGGTGCGGGAGACGATTTCCTGGCCAGGATAACAACCTTTCTGGAAACTTACCCCCCCGATGGCCTCCAGATTAGCCATTTGCGGTATGAATTGTTCCTGGGTGGCGGGCGTAATCACTGGGATACCGGCTTTGATCTCCAGCCAATCCCAGCACGGGGCGCCTACCGGCAGCGCGCCTTTGCTCAAACTATCCCATATCGCAGGCGCGTGTTCCGGAATGATGACGAGTTCAAAACGATCCTCCGCAAGACAGATGACGCTTCCCTTTTCACAATGGACCACGTCAAGATGAGCGGCGGGAACAGCGCCCATTATTTCCTGTATGAGCGGCCCGGCATGGCTGCCGGCTACCGCCATTCGCACCAGCATCGCGCTGCTGTCAGCCAGCTTGACTTTGGCCCGCAGTACAAACATGGACAAGCGCTTCTGGACAGATGCCTGCAACGCCGAGGGCAGTTGCAAGAGGTAACAGCCATCAGCGCGCTCGCGCCAGATCAGGAAACTCGCCAGCATTCTGCCCTTGGGATTGCAATAGCTCCCGTAAAGGGCAGCGGAAGAACCGACCTTTCTTACATCACAGCTCAACTGGCCCTGCAGGAACGATTGCGCGTCCTCCCCCGAAAAATGGATCAGGCCGAAGTGCGAAAGATCGCACAGCACGGTGGCCAACCCGGTACTCGCTGATCGGGTACTCGCAAGTTCGGCGGCGGCATCGCCATAGTTGACAATGCGGTCATCCTCGATAACTGCGCCGCTGTTTTGCTGATATGCTCGCCAGATGAGATTCATACAGAACGATCTATGGCGGTGAAAAAAGTTAATTATAAAGCATACGTTCCGGATGAGCGGCAAATTGCCAGGAATGAGATAATTGGCTATGCCTGATCTCTTGCGTCGTCCTCTCCCACCGTTACTCGCCGTCCGGCTCGAGACCCTCCATGCGGCTGGCCGCAATGCTGAGTTTTGCCCACTTTTCAGCTATTGGCCTGCTGTGGCCGCTTATATTGCCTGCATCAGCCAAACTGGCAGGCTCCGCCATTCTTGTTGCCAGCCTGGTTTTCTACTTGAGGCGCTATGCACTGCTACGTTCGCCGGATTCGATAACGGGTTTCGAACTATCGGATGAGGTGATTTGCACAATTGAAACGCGATGCGGGGAACGCATCGTTTGCACCCTGCTCGGCAGCAGTTTTGTCGCGCCTTATCTCACAGTACTCGAATTGCAGCCGCTGAAGCTCGACGAGGCTGCGGATTCCCCAGAGTCGGGGCGAAAATTCTCGTTCAGCGTAACGATTCTGCCTGACGGCATAGACCCGGAGGAGTTCAGGCAGTTACGGATACTGCTGCGCTGGAAGTGGAAAGACCCGAAGGACTTGAAGGATTCGACTCGAGGAACTTAAAAGAATACTACACCGGCCGAGCCAGTCAGGGGCGTTACCGTATAAAAATCGCGTTGCCCGCTCATGGGTATCGGTGAGAATTTATGGAGAGTCGTAATGCCGTAGGTCTGGACAGGCACCGATTGTTCTCCGGGAATGTCCACGCGGGGCAGTATTATGCTGAAGCTGGTTCCGCCGGTATCGATGCTCAGGCGAATCGTGACGGTGACAAGCGTGCCGATTTCGGACTCGGCAGTGCGGATCTCATCTCCGCTAAAGCCGAGTGTCTGTTGTTGATCCTGATAGGTAAAATGTGGCCTGCCATCAAAACCGCTGGTTGAGTAACTGATATGAAGATGCTTGCCGCTGAGCTGATACTGGTTCGGTGCCTGATTGACAGGCTGGTTCGATTCCATGATAGTCCCCCATTAAATCAGCCCCCACCATGACAACGAAGTCCCGTTAAATGAGGGGGTGGATTCATGCATATTGACGAACTGATGAGCCCCCGACAGGCGCTATTGAAAATATAGATCATGATGGTCAAAAGACAAGGATAAAAGGAGCTGGAGGAATCGAAAGAACAGGCAAGCAGTTCACGCAATTGTTGGCACGCTATCAATTGCTCAGCCACGGCGATCATTGCCACTAGTGGCGACTGCATCCACAGCGCTCGTCATCTTCGCCAAATAAAATTCATGCATAACGATGCACCGAAAACGACGCTTAACCACTACTGGTATTGCAGAATAACAATATGAACTTTCAGCAGCTACGCATCATTCAAGAAACTGTTCGGCAGAACTATAATTTGACGGACGCGGCAAACGCCCTGTTCACCTCGCAATCCGGTGTCAGCAAGCATATAAAAGATCTGGAAGATGAACTAGGCGTCGAACTGTTCGTGCGCAAAGGCAAGCGCCTGCTGGGATTGACCGATCCGGGAAGGGAACTTGTCAAGATCGTCGAACGCATCCTGCTTGACGCCAAGAACGTGAAACGTCTGGCTGAGCAGTTCAGCAATCGGGACAAGGGGCGGCTTACTATCGCGACTACCCATACGCAAGCGCAATACGCTCTGCCTTCGGTGGTGACGCTATTCAAGAAGGCGTTTCCCCAGGTGCATCTCGTCCTGCATCAGGCCAGCCCCGGCGAGATCGTATCGATGCTGCTCGATGGCGTCGCAGACATCGGGATTGCCACCGAGGCGCTGGAGAGTGTCGCGGAACTGGCTTCCTTTCCTTATTACTCGTGGCATCATGCAGTTATCGTCCCGCACGGGCATCCCTTGGAATCTGTACATCCGCTTACCCTCGAGGCGATTGCGGAGTTTCCGGTTATCACCTACCACGAGGGTTTTACCGGGCGAACAGGAATTGATCAGGCGTTTGCAAAGGCAGGCCTGTTACTCGATATCGCGATGTCGGCACTGGACGCCGACGTCATCAAGACCTACGTCGAGCTCGGGCTGGGTGTCGGTATCGTCGCCTCGATGGCGTTTAATCCGGTTCGGGATGGGCGGCTCAATCTGCTTGATAGCTCACACCTGTTCGAAAAAAATACGACAAATATTTCCATTCGGCGCGGCCATTATCTCCGCGGATACGCTTATCGCTTCATCGAACTTTGCCTGCCGTCACTGAGCGAGCCGGCAGTCCGCTCGGGAGTCCAACCCGGCGCTAATATAGAGCTTGATAACGGAAACGGCCGGCTGCCCTGACATCTGGCTCTCGTGCTTTTTCCAAAATGGGTTCACCGGTTGACACCGCTACACATCTTCCGCCAGGAACCCTCCGCTCTGATGGTTCCACAGGCGCGCATAAAGACCATTGAGCGCGATGAGGCTTTGATGCCCGCCCTCTTCCACGATACGGCCCTTATCGATCACAATCAGGCGGTCCATTGCCGCTATGGTCGACAAACGGTGGGCTATCGCTATCACGGTCTTGCCTTCCATCAACCGGTATAAACTTGACTGAATGGCTGACTCTACTTCGGAGTCGAGCGCGCTGGTGGCTTCATCAAGCAGAAGAATCGGGGCATCCTTCAGCATGACGCGGGCTATGGCAATCCGCTGGCGCTGGCCACCAGAAAGCTTTATTCCACGCTCGCCTACATGTGCATCGTAGCCTTTGCGTCCCATCGGGTCGGCCAGACCCATTATAAAATCATGTGCTTCGGCTTTTTTTGCTGCCGCTATCATATCCATATCGGTTGCATCGGGACGGCCATAAAGGATGTTCTCCCTCACCGAGCGGTGCATGAGCGAGGTATCTTGCGTGACCATACCAATATTGGCGCGCAAACTGTTCTGCGTAACATATCTGACATCCTGTTCGTCTATCAATATACGGCCCTGCTCAACATCATAAAATCGAAGCAACAGGTTTACGAGCGTGGATTTTCCGGCGCCGGAACGTCCAACCAGTCCGATTTTTTCGCCGGCCCTGATATGCAGGGAAAGATGATCTATCACCGGCGTATCTCCGCCGTAACAGAAGAGGACGTCCTCGAACCTGATATCGGCATTTTTTATCCGGAGAGGTTTTGCGTCAGGATAATCCGTTACCAGATGCGCACGCGACAACGTGGTGATGCCATCCCGCACCGTGCCAACCTGTTCGAATAGCGAAGTCATTTCCCACATGACCCAATGCGACATGCCGTTGAGCCTCAGCGACATTGCCCCGACGGCAGCGACCGCCCCGACCCCTATTCGGCCTTCTGTCCATAGCAGCAAGGCGAGGCCGACTACGCTGATGATGAGCGCCACACTCATGACCTGGTTGGTGATTTCAAAGCTGGAGATCAATCGCATCTGGCTATGCACGGTTTTCAGAAATTCCTGCATGGCCGATCTTGCATAACCCGCTTCCCTGCCGGTATGAGAGAAGAGCTTTACGGTAGCAATATTCGTATAGGCATCGCTGATGCGCCCGGTCATCAAAGCGCGTGCATCCGCCTGCGACTGAGAAACCCGGCTCAGCCGTGGTACAAAAAACTGCAATGCGAAAATATAGAGAATGAACCATCCGATAAAAGGGATGGCCATCCAGGCATCAAAACTGCCCACAACCGCGACCATTGTAAAAAAGTAAATCGTTACATAAACGAGAATGTCTCCCAGAATAAAGCAGACATCACGTAGCGCGAGGGCGGTTTGCATGACCTTGGCGGCTACCCTCCCGGCGAATTCATCCTGGTAGAAGCCCATGCTCTGGTTGAGCATCATACGGTGGAAATTCCACCGGAGCCGCATGGGAAAGTTTCCTCCCAGTACCTGGTGCTTTACGAGGTTCTGCAACCCCACCAGTAAGGGACTTGCTATCAGTAGCCCGGCAAACAGAAGAAGCCTGTTCCGTTCCTGATCCCACAAAAGAGAAGGCGGCACATCGTTCAGCCAATCGATTACTTTCCCCAATATGGCAAACCATATCGCTTCAAACGCGCCTATGGCGGCGGTTAACAGCGTCATCGCAATGAGGTGCCGTTTTACGCCGGCTGTCGCTTCCCATATGAAAGCGAAAAAACCCTGTGGCGGGATCCTGTCCGTGGAATCCGGATAGGGGTAAACCAGTTTTTCGAAATAACTGAACATTTAACCTAAATCCGGCAGTTGGACGGGTGGAGTGTACGGTTTTTGAGGTGCAGGGCAAGGCGCAACGACGCAGAATGGCCATTCCATTCCAAGGAGTTGCAACGCGGCCATGTGCCGCAAAAACTGTTCAATCCGCCCCGTAGCGTACTCACCAAAAAGGTGAAGGCCAAATGATATAAAAAGTCTTTGTTGATCATTAACGCTAAACTGAAAAATAAGCGGTCAACTGCCGGATTTAGGTTTAAACCATCCAAAAGCGATTCGGGCCGTACCCTTTTAATCATCAGCGCGTTTAATTTGATCTTTGGCCGATGCATAGCTATATTAAAAACCGCCATGGCACAGCCTATTCCAAAACGGTGAACAAAATATACAATAGCATTTTCTCCGATTCGATATCGATCCCCTGCAGTAGTCGTTCAAGCAATCAAAATGGCGGTATGATTAAACGACGTACAACAGTGGTCAGCGCATGACGGAAAGGAATTTTGGAATTCGCAACTAAGGGCTCTTATCTTTCATGCTGATGATCTTCTTTAGATAGTAAATTCATTTTCCACATTGTGAGCATTGGATGAGCCGCTTACCCGCCCTGTTCATCGGGCATGGAAACCCGATGAACACCCTTGCATCCAACCGCTACACGAACGCATGGCGTGAGATTGGCAAGAACCTCCCCAGGCCACGCGCGCTCCTGGTCGTTTCGGCCCACTGGTACATCGGGGCGACGGCAGTTACTGCTATGGCGAGGCCGCGGACCATCCATGACTTCTATGGCTTTCCCCCCGAACTCTTTGCCTTCCAGTACCCCGCCTCCGGCGCACCGGACGTTGCTGCTGAAGTCGCAGAGACGGTAAAGCCGACCTGGATAGGCCTTGACCAGGATCAATGGGGATTGGACCACGGCGCATGGAGCGTGCTTGCGCATATGTACCCGCAAGCCGATGTCCCTGTAGTCCAACTCTCGGTAAATGCCTTGAAGCCGTTGAGCTATCATCTGGAGCTCGGGGCCAGGCTCGCGCCACTACGCGACCGTGGCATCCTCATCGTGGCAAGCGGAAACGTAGTGCACAATCTGCACCGGATAGACTGGGCCGGCGTTGATGAAGGTTATGACTGGGCTCACCGGTTTGATGATGCAGTTACGCATCAAATGGCCCTCGATCCAGCAAATATACTGGCGGTGGCCTCGCACAAAGACTATGACCTCGCGGTGCCAACACCGGATCACTTCATTCCCCTGCTGTACCTCGCAGGGCTTGCGACTGCTGGGGAAGCGGCCCAAGCCCTGATCCGCGGGCACTCCCTGGGCTCGATCTCGATGACCGCCTTCGGCGTGGGCGCGCATTTTTCGTGTTATGACGGCGACATCGGCGCGGCCCCTCTACCCGCCGGAGTACCTCCAGACAATACCAACACTTGACATCAGCACCTTGGGCTCATCAGGTTAGCGAGCACCCATCGGTATGCTTTCATCGACAAAATCCACATATCCACCCCCATAATTGAAGGTAGCAGCGTAGCAAGAGCCTCTACCCCAATTGTGAGCTGCGAATTTTCCGTCGCGTTGCAGCACTGCAGCAACGATCTGTTCCAAGGAAAAATGCCGATTTCAATCACCGGCCGCAAACCATTTGGCTTCGATTGCTCTTGCCATGTCCTGCTGCTGTCTTCGACTGCCCACCAGTAGAGCCTGCACGCGTAATTGCCGGGCAAAGGCCAGCCCTAGCGGTAGCGGCTTTCAACGCCGCTCAGGACCGCATTATGGCTATGTCCCCTCCCAACGCGGTTGGCCAGAGTCGATGGACCACCGACGTCAAAGACGTGGTTGACGCCCCCGCCACCGTGAATTGCCGTATGCTTGCAAAGAACAAATAAACGCGGATTCTCGAAGATCTACAGTGTGACGATTTCTTCATCTGCCTACTGTTAAATCTTACAGCTATTTAATCCTTGCAATTTGTAGTCTCATAGCTCCTCAGTTCTCGGTTAATTGTGCTCGTCTTGCACGTAAAACAGTGAAAGCATATATGTGCTGAAGAGAGTACACGGGCTTTCGTTACGGATCCGGATAAAGCATGAGCGAGGGACGCCAACTTCTCGATTAAAGGATCGCCTCTATGAATCATTCACCCGTTGCTTTTTCATTTGGCGGGGAACTTGCATCGCTCATACAGGCCTTCGACTGGACTGCCACCCCAGTAGGGCCATCTGACCAATGGCCGGAATCCCTTAAGACAATACTAGGGGTAGCCCTTGCCTCCAACCACCCAATGCTCATTTGGTGGGGGAAGGATCTGATCCAGTTTTATAACGATGCCTATCGAAAAACCATGGACCCGGAGCAGCACCCCGGCGCCCTCGGCCAACGTGCATATGATTGCTGGCGAGAAACATGGCACATCATCGGCCCGCAGATCGAGTCCATCATGGCGGGCGGCCGCTCGACCTGGCATGAAGATCAACTCGTTCCCCTGACACCACACCGCAGACGCGAAGATATCTGGTGGACCTATGGGTTTAGCCCTATTGGAGACTCTTCTGGCGTGCGTGGGGTACTGGTCATATGCAATGACGTCACTGGCGAGCACTTGGCCAAGGACGAATTAAAACGCGTGAACGAACGCTTGAGTGAGGAAATAGTGCGCCGCCGACACGAAGCCGACCGTTTAAAGGTCTTATTTCGGCAAGCGCCTGGCCTCATGTGCGTCCTGCGCGGACCTCAACATGTTTTTGAATTTGCAAATGATGCCTATAGAAAGTTTATCGGGAGCCGTGAAATTTACGGAAAATCGGTTCGTGACGTATTTCCGGAAGCCGAGGGGCAGGGGTATTTTGAACTCCTCGACCAGGTCTTTACGACAGGCCGGCCCTTCTTTGCCAAAGAGCTGCCACTTTTGCTTCAACTGAACCCGGAGTCGCCTCTAACACGACTATTCGTTGACTTTGCCTACCAGCCCATCATCGAGCCTGATGGCACCGTCTCAGGTATTTTTGTCGAAGGGTTTGACGTTACTGAGCAACGTAATACACGAGAAGCGCTTCGCATCAGCGAGGAGCGCCTGAAGGAAGGCATGATGGCGGCACGCATGGCTGTATGGGACTGGGATCTGGCGAAAGGAGAGCTGGTATTTTCCGCAAACGCTCAGGAAGTATTTGGCGCTGATCCGGAACGACTTAAGCGGCCATGGGAATTGTTGCATCCGGATGATGTATCGATAATGAAGAATGCGTATGAACAGGCAAGCGCGGACCGAGGTGAATTTCAGGCGACCGTAAGAATGGTTCATCCCCAGACCGGAAGAATTTTCTGGTCGGATATCTGGGGCAAAATTTTGCGCGATGAAACAGGAAGGCCCGTTGCCATTCGCGGCGTGGCCCTGGATGTTACGGAGCGGAAAAGCGCCAAAGAGAAGCTGAAAGAAGCCGATCGGCGCAAGGATGAGTTTTTGGCGATGCTGGCACATGAGCTGCGCAACCCTCTTGCACCCATCAGCGCAGCGGCCCAAATATTAAGCAACTTTAAGAATGATGAGGCTCGCGTAAGACAGACGAGTGAAATCATTACACGCCAGGTCAGGCATATGACACATATGATTGATGACCTTCTTGATGCCGCCCGCGTTACCCGGGGGCAGATAGCCCTCGACAAGCAACAAGTCGACCTCGGAGTCCTCTTAACCGAGGCCGTCGAGCAGGTGCGCCCTATTATAGAAAGATGCAGGCACCGGCTTGCACTGCCTCAGACAATTCAGTCCTTCCCGGTTCTGGGAGACCCCAAGCGATTGGTGCAGGTGATAGCCAACCTGCTAAATAATGCCGCCAAATACACCCCGGAGGGCGGCCATATTCTGGTTCGCCTCGAAGCGCAAACCGATCATATGGTGCTTATCGTTCAGGATAATGGTATAGGCATTGATCAAGAGCTTCTTGAACGCATCTTCGAACTGTTTTCGCAGGCAAGACGTACGGCCGACCGGTCAGAGGGAGGCCTGGGAATTGGCCTGTCTCTCGTCAAGGGACTTGTTGAGCTTCATGGCGGCAGCGTAACAGCAGAAAGTAAAGGTTCAGGTGCTGGGTCGACATTCACCGTCATGCTCCCCCGCCATATTGAACTGTCGGCTTCTATGGCTCCAGATAAAGAGCTGTCACTACTCCCGCCACCCATCAAGCAATTGAAGATCATGGCCGTGGATGACAACAAAGACGCAGCGCTCTTGCTGTCGCTTTTATTGGAAACTTCAGGATATGAAACCTTGATCGAGCATGATCCGTATCGGGCGCTTGAACGCGTACGCAATGAAATGCCTGATGTTTGCCTGCTCGATATTGGCCTCCCTGGTATGGACGGCAGTGAACTCGCGCGTCAAATCAGGTCGATTAAGGCGGCGCAACCTTTGCTGATCGCTATAACTGGATATGGCCAGGACAATAGCCGCGAAACCGCGCGTGAAGCGGGCTTTGACCACTATTTAGTGAAGCCTGTTGACGCAAAAGAAATTGTCGCCTTGCTGGCTGAACATAGCGAAGCACTTGCCAGACGTTCTGTTTAGAGCCAGGAAATGGTCCATGACCAGACTATGAAGCATCGACACGCCTGAGCAATGCAAGCCTTCCGCTATCGCCACAACAGCCATTGCTACGAAGGATGGATGCATCGAAAAACGCCCTGAAACCGCGTACCTCCCCAACGAAGACTGGTCGCTAGCATGATGACCGCGATAGCGACAACGATTACCGCCAGCAATTCGCCGGCACGAGGCAGTTCCTTCTGTAGCAATATGGCGTCTTGCGGCACTGCTTCCCGCATGCCGGTTATGTGGCCCATTTCGGTTTGCATTCCCGTCGCAACCGCCACCGCGGGCCATGACCAAAAGTAGCTGCTATGCACTTCTTTGTACTTGTGCATTTCTTTATGTGTCCTTCCGCACAGCCACCCGCGATTCACGTTTGTATCCTCGCTAATAATACGGACTACTCATAGAGAGTTCATGTCAATAGCGAACTAAACCCAAGCACGAAGGACTCGATGACAACCGAACCGGGGTGACATGTATTCGTTTTTCCCCCGGCGCCAGAGCACTGGCTTTAGGCTGGTTGACCACGATGTACTCGATCATATCCGGACTGCTGCTGTTGACGCTCGCTCGCCTGGCGAGCAAAAAATGGGGGGCCAGCATGAGATCCCAACCTCATGAGCTGCCCCATAAAATCTCCTGACTGAGAATTAGGTCAGGGGTTGACTGGCATCGGTCCTGCCAACGGCAAGACCAGATACCAGGATCAGTTGGCACACCGAAAACGGTGCGTCTGATCACATTTATGGATGAGCAATACTAAAAGGAGGAAAAGATATGAATCTCACTAAAATGATTGTAGTCTCAATTTGCAGCTTGTCCCTCGTTACCACAGCCATGGCTGCGGCCCCCAAGGCTGACAAAAACTTGGGACCTACCGCTGCCGAGACTGAGCTCATTGGCCTTGGATGGCGGGTCTCGAAACTCAAGGGCGAGATTGTTTATAACGAGGCCAAGGAAAAGGTCGGGAATATCGATGATTTTATCGTGACCAAGGATGGGCATCTGGTTTTTGCCATCGTGGACATTGGCGGCTTTCTGGGCTACGGTGATTACAAGGTCGCGGTCCCTGTGGAGAGGTTCTCGCAGATTGTCCCGAAAACGATTCTTCCAGGCGCAACAAAGGAAAAATTGAGGCAACTGCCCAAATTCGATTACCGGATCCTGCTAGGAACAGAAAAGGGGGTAGAGCAACGTTAGACAGAAAACCGGCGGGAACTCTTACCGGTGTTCCCGCCTCTCAAGGTTTGAGACCAGTAACTATACTATAGTAGCCAAAGGCCGGGCGCACCTCGATGTCACAAAATCCTGCATCGCTCAACATGGCGGATAGCTCTGTGGAGGAGTAGGACTTTCCCTCGGTCCACCCCATCATGAGCATGCTGAACGCAGCCGCAGCGAAAGGACCGGATTTGTCCTCGTTATAGAGCATTCCATGGATGATGATACGTCCCCCGGACGGGAGAGCATTGAAACTCTTCGCGGTAAGAAAGCTGCACTTCTCAGGCGGCCAGTCATTATAAACGGTGGAATAAAAGTGAAGATCGGCCGGCGGCATTTCATCACGCCACATGTCTCCTTCGCATGTCCTGATGCGATCTTGCATGCCATGCTGGGCAATGAATTCATTTGCAATCTCGCACACCTTGGGAAAATCGAAAACGACAGCTTGTAAATTGCTCCACTTCGATGCGGCCCCAATCGAATGCGCGCCCGAACTTCCACCAATGTCGAGCATGACATGGTGCGCGGAGAGATCGAGCACCTCCGGCCAGTGGAAAGCCGATTTGATGCTCATACTGTACATGCTACGCGTAAATCTTCGTACGAGTTCGGCCTGCACTTCTTCGGGACGGTAAATACCCGTCCCGCCATAAACCTGGGGCTCATCTGTGCGAATTGCCCTTTCCAGGCTTTTAAATGAATGTACCTGATCGTTTTCGATCATCAGATCCCACATGAAGCCAAAATAGCTCGGGTTTTTCTTTAGCAGATAGTGTTCAGCGACTGCCGTCAACGAATAATGTCCCTCTTTTACCGACAGGAACCCCAGCGCTGTTGCTGCGCTCAGAATAGATTCGGCAGGGCGCGCCTTGATGTTCAGCCTCTCGCAGATGACGGATAGCGAAAGTTCGCCGTCTTCCAGCAGGGAAAAGACGCCGAGCTTATGCGCAAGAAGCAGCGCCGGATAGCCATAGATTCCGAGGACAACATCCCATAGTTTTCTATCATCCGGTGCCTGCGGTTGCTGTGCTTCTGTAGAAACTTCATTTGTCATAAATAAATCCTCGCGCCGATCGGAATGCTGAAACGATTATCACGGACTACAATGTCGAGCGTAAAAAGATTTTTCTGCTCCGACCGCAAGCCGCACTCCCTAAAAATTGCAAGCAAGTGCCTGTCAAAGTCGAGCGGCTGTGGCGGGTTTGCCGCTTTCAACCAAACGTTTTATATTTTCTACCGTGTGGACTGCACCCTCCTGAATCGCGCTCCGGACCAGCGGCTCAAAAGGTCGCATGAATGCTTTGAGTTCAAGTAGTTCAAAAGTAAAACTCAATTCCGTCACATCTTCCCTGCCTTGGGGTTGTAGTTCGTAAAGGCAACGATAAGGTTCAACAACGCCCGCAAAGGCCAGTCGCCTCGAAGGTTCATAAATCGTAATCCGGAATTTCGATTCCGAGCGTTGGCCATGATCTACGCGTACCTGCCTTGCTATGGTTCCCGACTTTACGGGCCCATCAGTGAGACATTCAAGTTCCTTTACTTCCGGCGACCATCTGGGATAGTTATGAAATAAATCGTCGCCAATAAATTTGAAGACCTCAGCAGCGGATAACTTGACCAGGATGCTCTTCTTGCCGACCACTGGATCAGCGGGGCCCAGATTGAACATGGAGCCTAGATTAAACATTTATATAACTCCTGCTCAGACTGAAAATCCGCATGCAATAGAAATTGCTCGCTACTGATAATTCTCGACGATAGAATCTTCCTGAAGAGATACCAGGTTGATTGTAGCCCCTGGAAGGTCGATTGTCCCCTTGGTCGTCCTGTAAGCAATGGGATTACCTGGTTTCAAGTGCTTCAGGTAAGCAGTCGGACTAAGAGGCGAAGGAATGCTCTCTCAACTGGGCCCGTCAGTTTCCATTCTTGAAAAAATAGCCCACGCAAACTATTCTACATTATGATTGCTTATCATTTTAATTCCTTTAAAAATGCTATATCAGGTTGATTAATGGAACCCGTGGAGTTTTAACATACGTACCCTTCCAGGAGGAGAGGAAATATGAGGAAAACCGCGCCCGGCGCCGTGGCGAATGGTTTTATGCTGGTAATAGTAATAGCTATTGCTGCAGGAACCATGACAAAAGCCGCATTCGCGGCTCCTCCTGCTCCCAGTGGAGCTTTCATGTGGAAAGACGGGCCCGAAGTCTATGCCAAGGTTTGTGGATACTGCCACGAGCAGGGCGTTGGACCTGTCATTCGCGGCCGCGCGCTTCCTCCCGTTTATATCCGCAATGTGGTTCGAAATGGAAGCCGGGCAATGCCTTCCTTTCGCATCGCCGAAATTGACGACGAGTCACTGACAAAACTGGCCGAATACATCTCGGCGAACTGAAAAGGCTGGCAGGGGCCGGCAAACGGGAGACTAGCTCATGGATGTGTATCGACGTAATCTCATGAAAGGCGCATTGATGGGAAGCACGCTGCTGACGCTGGGCATACCGCCGATAACAACGGCCGCTGCTTCGGCAGGCAAGCCGGGAAGACTGCGACTGTTGCTTGGGAGCGGGGCGGCTGACGCCGAATTCGCAGCCGGAGCGCGCACTGCCTTTGCCGCGAACGCCCGCCGAACCGCTACAGGGCACGACGCCACGACCGCAAGCGAAGCAAGAACCGCACAAGCCGGGCTGGAGGTGATCAAGCTTAAAGATGGCTTGCTGAACGAATACGAAGAAGTGGCCCACTTGCTCGCGACGTTCCGCGATACCCGATGGATCGCGGTGATGGATGATGGCAGCGCCGCGGTCTTCACCGAACTGGTGCGCAACGCGGGCGGCAGCTTGTTATCGTTGGGTTCTCATGCTTCTTCGGACGAGGCCTGGGTACGCGGGATCGGCGCGCGCGTTCCCGCGCTCCGGCATGTTTGGGCCGCCGCATCGCCTTCGCACGCCGCGGGCAGCATCCTTGCCGCGCGGCTCGTCGAAAGCCAGCGCAGCTTTTCGATCGTGGAAAATTTCTTTTCCACTCAGGGGACAGAAGAAAGGGGCACAGTGAAGGAATTTCCTCCCGGGTTTCTTGCCTGGCGGCTCGATGGCGCCGGACCCGGACCCCGACACGACCCGGCCCATCTTTATTGCGCTGGCGTTTCGCCAGAGGGATGGCTGCCAATTGCTGGGGTGGGATGCGGCTCCTGCATGGACCCCGGTTAATCAGGAACCAGGGCTCCAAACAGCAACCTACGGAAAGCAAAGGAGCGCGCCCGCAAACGATGAGGCGCATGCCGGCGGGTGGATGGAAGCGGTAGGGTATGCAGTAGTGGCAGCCGCGCTTGGCGCCGAAGCCGGTTATGAATCCTGCTCTGCGCGCGCGCATGTGTACCAGCCAGACGGGGTCAAGCGCGGCGCGCCCTCACCCTATAAGGCAGGCGGGTTCACCTCATTCGTAATAGACATTTAGCCAGGGGAACAAATAATGGCCAGTAAATATATTGCACTGCCCCACGGCGTGTCCGAACAGACTTTCGATGCCGCCATCAGCGCCTTTCGCGGCGTATTGGGTGACTCGGCTGTGCTCGTCAGCGCGGAGCAACTCGCTCCCTACATCAAAACCATGATGCCGGTGCCGGACTCGGACCATGCTCCCTCTGCGGCGCTTATGGCCACATCGGTGGAACAGATCCAGAAGATCGTGGGTATCTGCAATAAATATAAGGTGCCTGTCTGGCCCATCTCGACAGGAAAAAACCTGGGCTACGGCTCCGCTGCACCGGCCGAACGCGGCCAGGTCGTGCTTGACCTCAAACGGATGAATCGTATTCTCGAAGTCGACAAAGACCTCGCCTATGCTCTGGTCGAGCCGGGAGTCACTTATAAACAGCTCTACGACTATATTGCCGAACGCAAGCTGGGCTTATGGCTATCCATGCCGGCCCCCTCGGCCATTGCGGGGCCGGTCGGCAACACGCTGGACCGCGGGGTCGGCTACACGCCTTATGGGGAGCATTTCCTGTTCGCCTGCGGCATGGAGGTCGTACTGGCGAATGGCGAAGTGTTGCGCACCGGCATGGGTTCCATGCCGGGCTCCAATACCTGGCAGGTCTTCAAGTGGGGGTACGGGCCCTACCTGGACGGTATTTTTACCCAGTCCAACTATGGCATCGTCACCAAGTTCGGCTTCTGGCTCATGCCCGCTCCGCCGGTTTTCAAGCCTTTTGTCATACAGTACCAGGATGAGGAAGACATCGTGGAGATCGTGGAAACGATCCGGCCGTTGCGCATCAACAATATCATTCCCAACGCTGTCGTCATCGCCCATGCCTTGTACGAAGCGCCGACGAAGGCCCGTCGAAGCGACTACGTGACCGGATCCGGATCGATTTCCGATGACGCGGTGCGTAAAATCACGAAAGATCATAACCTGGGAATCTGGAACGTATATGCGGCCCTCTATGGCACTCAGGAACAGGTCGACGTGAACTGGAATATCGTGAGGCAGGCGTTTGGCAAGTCCGGCAAGGCGAAAATATTGACTGAGAAGGAGGCTGCCGCTGACGCCGCCTTTGCCTATCGCGCCGCCCTCATGCGCGGAGATATGACGCTGAAGGAATTTTCCTTGTACAACTGGCGCGGGGGCGGCGGATCAATGTGGTTTGCACCGGTCTCTCAGGCGCGCGGCAGCGAGACGCTCAAACAGATGTCCCTGACCAAGCAGATTCTCGCCAAGCACGGGCTGGACTATTCCGGAGAATTCATCGTCGGCATGCGTGACATGCATCATGTCGTCGATGTCCTGTACGACAAGACAAACCCGGAACAGGTAAAGGCGGCATACGAATGTTTCGATGAGCTGGTGACCACGTTTTCCGCTCAGGGATATGGAATCTATCGCGTAAACACGGCGTTTATGGACAAAGTGGCGGATACCTACGGCCCGGTGCAGCGCAAAGTCAACAAGACTCTTAAAAAGGCGCTGGATCCGAATGGAATCCTGGCGCCGGGTAAATCAGGCATCCGGCTTTAGCAAGGCTGCATGAGGGTTGGCGAATGAAGTCTACGCGAGCTTCCTTTATCCCGCTGATGCGACTCTCGCTTCCGGCGATAGTGATCGCCGGGGGTGATAACGGAGAGCTCCGTAGATGATGGCACGTCATACCCGTCGCAAATCTTTTCCAGAAGTAATCGAGTAATGGATATCGGAGGCCAGGGGTGAGAGAGATTACGGCGGCAACGATACGGCAGAAGGGCGGCCCTTTCCAGGTCGAGAAACTGTTCCTGGATGAGCCGCGGCCCGACGAGGTGCTGGTGAGGGTGGTAGCGACCGGCATGTGCCATACCGATATGGTTGCGCGCGACCAGCTCTACGATGTGCCGCTACCGATCGTGCTCGGGCATGAGGGCGCGGGCGTGGTCGAAGAGGTGGGGGGCAGTGTGAAAAAGGTCAAGGCAGGAGACCATGTGGTGCTGACCTATATGTGGTGCGGCCACTGCAAGCCCTGCCTGCGCGGAGACCTGACCTATTGCGAGAATTTTTACCCGCTTAATTTTGGCGGCGCGCGGGAGGACGGGAGCACGGCCACCTGCGAAGCAGGCGGAGGAGCCGTTCACGACCATTTCTTCGGGCAATCGTCTTTCGGGACCTTCGCGCTGGTGCACGAGCGTAACGTCGTCAGGGTGCCGCGTGATGCCCCGCTCGAGTTGCTGGGTCCGCTGGGCTGCGGCATCCAGACCGGAGCCGGGGCGGTAATCAATGCGCTTAAAGTCATGCCCGGAAGCAGTTTCGCGACGTTTGGCGGTGGCGCAGTCGGATTGAGCGCAGTCATGGCGGCACGCGTGGCGGGCGCAACAACAATCATTGTCTCCGACGTAGTTCCTTCCCGCCTGGAACTCGCGAAGGAACTGGGCGCCACCCATGTCGTGAACAGCCGCCAAACTGATCCTGTAGCGGCGGTGCGTGAAATTACTGGTGGAGGCGCCGATTTCACGCTCGAGTCGAGCGGCAGGCCGGAGGTTCTGCGCCAGGCGATCGACGCGCTATCGATTGGCGGTACCTGCGGCATCGTGGGCGCCCCTGCCCTGGGCATCGAGGCAAGCTTCGATGTCAATGATGTGATGACTGCCGGCAAGCGCATCATCGGCATTATCGAAGGTGAAAGCAAACCCGATCTCTTCATTCCGGCCCTGGTCGATCTTTATACGCAGGGACGATTCCCTTTCGACAAGCTGGTGAAATTCTATACGCTCGACCAGATCAACCAGGCGGCGGAAGACAGCGAAAAGGGCGTTACCATCAAGCCTGTCATCCGTCTGGTCGCCAGTGAGGCATGACTTTGAGCAGGTGGAGCATCGTATGGGAAGGTGGGGGCATCGTATGGGAGTATGCAAATTCAATGAGATGCCCCATTATCAATGAGGCTCAATTGAAAGGCTTGCGGCGGCGTATCGACGATGCTGTCTCATCCGGTGCAAGACAAGTGGCCGGCGGCGAAGCGCAGGGCCTTGTTCTGCCTCCTCACGTATTCGCCGACGTAATGAACGAGATGCCCTTGGCGCAAACGGAATCGTTCGGCCCGATCGCGCCCTTCATACGCGCACATGGGGAAGAGGAGGCTCTCAAGATCGCCAATGACACGGAGCTTGGGCTTGCCGCAGCAGTTTTTACATCCGATGTCGAGCGCGGCCTGCGCTTTGCACAGCAGCTCGAGACCGGCATGGCGCATGTCAATGACCAGTCGGTAAATGATCTGCCCTACAATCCGTTTGGTGGCGAGAAGAACTCAGGTATCGGCCGCTTTAACGGCGCCTGGTCCATCGCGGCATTCACCACAGACCAGTGGGTAACCATCCAGCATGTGCGACGCCATTATCCTTTCAACGCACACGCGACCAACGGAGTGGTATCCGGAGGACGATAAGTCGTATGTTCTTCAGTCTGATTTTCTACGAACCTCATCGCAACTTTTCTCGTGTTTTCGCCTGGCAGCCTGTCGGACTTGAAGAATCGAAGCGAAAAAGTGACTGGGTGAGGACAGATTTTGATGATTTTGAAGGCCAATAGTTATTCTATTGGCAAAAAAAGCGGCGAAATATGGACCAGCCAGACGCTTTTGCAGCCGATTTCCTTTAAGTCCGACAGGCTGCCAGAGCTATCTACAAACTTCGGGGATAAATCCTTGCCGATCCTTCGCCTATTGCATGCGAATAACTACATCAGCCACTTCTAAGCATTCCCTTATTTTTTATTTTCCAAATCTATGCCGGCGTTCCCTATGGCTCTCGAACGGCGTGCTCCTGATGCTGCTTGCCCTTACGGGTTGCGGTGACCAATCACCGGCGCCCTCACCGCCACCCGCGATGGAGGTGACGACGGTGACTATTTCGCCCAGGGATACGCCAGTCCAACTGGAATTCGTCGCGGAAACCCAAAGCTCCCGACAAGTCGAAATTCGCGCCCGCGTCGAGGGCTTTCTGGAAAAACGGCTTTACACCGAAGGTGAGTTGGTGAAGGCCGGGCAGAAGATGTACCAGATGGACCAGAAACCGTTCCAGGCTGCGCTGCAATCCGCGAAAGGCCAACTGGCGCAGCAGGAGGCTGCGCTTGCCGTCGCGCAGGCCACCCTCGCCCGGGTAAGACCGCTCACCGAAAAAAACGCGCTTAGCAAAAAAAACCTGGACGATACCATCGGGATGGTACAGCAAGCGCAGGCGGCAGTGTTTGCCGCCCAGGGGAAAGTGACAAGCGCAGAGCTGAACCTGAGTTACACCACCCTCTATTCTCCACTTACCGGACTATCCAGTTTCAGTAAAAAGCATGAAGGCAGCTATTTGAGCGCGGGGGCGGACGGCTTGTTAACCTATGTCGCGCAGCTCGATCCTATCTGGGTCAATTTCAGCGTCTCTGAAAACCAGATGCTCAAGTATCGCGGGGAAATCGAACACGGGCTGCTCAGGTTTCCCTCACGCAATCTTTTCGAAGTGGCAATCACGCTCGCAGACGGATCGGTATATCCGCATCTTGGGCGGATCGATTTTAGCGAGCCATCCTTTTCGCAGGAAACCGGCACCTTCCTTGTGCGCACGCTGTTCTCAAATCCCGAGGGGGACTTGCGGCCCGGCCAGTTCGTTCGCGTTCAACTTCGGGGTGCGATGCGTCCAAACAGCATTCTCCTGCCGCAGCGGGCCGTATTGCAGGGAGCAAAGGGGCACTATGTCTGGGTCATGGACGGAGAAGGCAAGGCCGCTCGCCGGGAAGTCGAAATAGGCGACTGGCAGGGCGAAGGCTGGTTCATCAGCCACGGTCTGCTGCCCGGGGAGCGGGTGGTCGTGGATGGCGCGATCCGGCTTTCTCCCGGCGTCATCCTCAAAGTCGTCGATGCATCCGCCCCAATGAGCGCTGCAACCGGAGTTCCATCGGGTCCCGCTGGCGCCACGAAAGGGAGTGATATGCCTGGTTCTCCCATCGAGAATACGGTCGCACCGCCACCGGGGGCGCCTGGTTCAACCTCGATGGGGCAATAAGCCCATATGCCCACTCGGACGAGAAAAAAATCCGGCTAAAATGATTCGGCAAGCCTTGGACACATTCCCGTCTCGATGAAAATTTCCCATTTCTGCATTGACCGGCCAGTGTTCGCGTCAGTACTCTCCATCGTGATTACGCTGGCGGGAGGGGTGGCACTCTACAATTTGCCTATCGCGCAGTATCCCCAGATCGCGCCGGTGGAGATCTCGGTTACCGCAACATATCCAGGCGCTTCCGCTGAAGTCGCCGCACAGAATGTCGCCTCCCCTATCGAGCAGCACGTGAATGGCGCCGATAAGCTCATGTATATGTCCTCCGCCAGTTCATCCACTGGCGTCATGACGCTCTCGGTTTATTTCGACATCGATGCCAATCCGTCGCTGGCGCAGGTAGAGGTACAGAATCGGGTAAATCTCGCGCTGCCGCTATTGCCCGCCTCCGTGCAGGCGCAGGGTGTCGCGGTAAAGAAGCAGTCGGCGGCCATGATGATGGTCGTCTCGATCTATTCGCCGGACGACCGCTACCAACCCGTCTATGTTTCCAACTACGCCAGCATTTTCATACTCGACGCCATCAAGCGCATCCCCGGAGCCGGGCAGGCAACGATCATGGGCACGCCCGACTATGCGATGCGCGTCTGGCTGAAACCGGATCGAATGGCGGCGCTGGGGATCACCGCGCGCGATGTCCAGTTGGCGGTTGCGCAGCAGAATGAGCAGTACGCGGTCGGCAGCATCGGCCAGTCGCCTACGGATCGCCCCGTCGAACAGTCCTTCTCCATTACCACCAAAAGCCGGCTGACCACCCCGGACGAGTTCGATAACATCATTATTCGCGCCGCCAGCGAGGGCGCGGCGATCGTTCGCCTCAAGGACGTGGGCTACACCGAACTCGGGCAGAGAAATTATTCCCTCAGAACTACCCGGCAGGGCAAGCCCGCGACCGTGCTTGTCGTCTACCAACAGCCCGGCGCCAATGCGCTTGATGTTGCCAGAGGCGTGCGGGAAACACTCGAGGAGATGAAAAAATCATTTCCTCCAGGCATCGAGTATGAAATCACCATGGATACCACGGAGTTTACCCGCGCTTCCATCCAATCCGTGATTTATACCTTCTTCGAGGCACTGGCGCTGGTCGTCGTCGTCGTGTTCCTGTTTCTGCAGAATCTTCGTGCCACCCTCATCCCGATCCTAGCGGTCCCCATATCCGTCATTGGCGCGGCCAGCGGCATGATAGCACTGGGTTTCTCGCTCAATATGCTCACCATGTTCGGCATGATTCTTACCATCGGCATCGTCGTGGACGACGCAATCGTGGTGGTCGAGGCAGTGGAACATAACATGTCCAGGTTCGGGCTCTCGGCCCGCGATGCCGCGAAGAAATCGATGGATGAGGTAGGCGGCGCCCTGATCGCGATCGTGCTGGTACTATGCGCGGTGTTTATCCCGGTGGCGTTTATTCCAGGCGTCACGGGGCAGCTGTACAAGCAGTTCGCAATCACGATTGCAATTTCAGTCGCGATATCCGGCGTGGTGGCACTGACACTCTCCCCCGCATTGGCAGCACTTCTTCTCAAGCCCCGAACCGGTGAGAAGCGGGGTTTTTTCAAATGGTTCGATGCCTGGTTTGCCCGCATGACCGAGGGGTATATACGCAGCGTGCAGATGGTCATCAAGCGCTTTGCCGTAGCGCTTATGCTGTTTATTGGCATGATCGCGCTTTCCTTCGTGTTGCTGAAGCAGGTTCCCGGCTCATTTCTTCCGCCAGAGGACCAGGGCGTTGTGCTGGGTGCCGTGCTCATGCCGGACGCGTCAGGACTGGACCGCACCGCCGCGGTAAGCCGTCACGCTACCGACTATTTCATGAACCACCCCGCAGCAAGATCGATCGTGGTATTGGATGGATTCAGCCTGCTGGATGGCCAGATGAAGAGCAACGCCGCCACGTTTTTCGTCGGGCTCAAGGACTTCGAGGAGCGTTACGCTGGCGACAACGCTGAAACCCAGAGCGCGCCCGCTCTGATGAAAGACGCCGCCGGCGAAGTTCGCGAACATCGCCGAAGGCATCATTCTGCCCATCAATCCGCCCTCTATTCCGGGGCTGGGCACGACTGGGGGGATGGAACTTTATATCCAGAGCAAGGGCGACAACGACAGCCAGCAGATTGCGCAGGTGATAGAGGAGTATTTGGCGCAGGCCAGGACACGGCCCGAACTGACCAACATTACCTCGACTTACAACGCCGCTGCGCAAGTGCTGCGGCTCGACGTGGACCGGGCGAAGGCCGAGACACTGGGCATTGCGGTGGAGGATGTATACAGCACCATGCAGACAATGTTCGGCTCCTTGTTCGTGTCGCAATTCGCCAAGTTCAGCCGCCTCTTCCAGGTGATCATCCAGGGCGAACCGGCTTCCCGCCTGACTCCCAAGGATATAGATTACCTCTATGTCCGCAGCCGGAACGGGAGCATGGTTCCGATCAACGCGGTAGCGACTACCCATTTCGACAGGGGACCGGATGTGGTGACGCGTTTCAACAACTTCACGGCGGTAAAAGTGACAGCGGAGGCTGCGACCGGATTCAGTTCAGGTGAAGCTATCAATGCAATGGAAGAAACAGCAGCGCAAATTCTGCCCAGCGATTATGGCATCGCATGGAGCGGACAGACTTTCGAGGAAAAAAAAGCCGGCGGTTCCTCGATGCTTGTACTGGTGTTTGGCCTCATCATGGTGTTCCTCATCCTCGCTGCGCAATACGAGAAGTGGTCGCTGCCCCTGGGCGTACTGTCCGCCGTTCCGTTCGCGCTGTTTGGCGCATTGCTCGCAATCTTTGTGCGCGGCTTGAGTAATGACATCTATTTCCAGATCGGGCTGACAATGCTGATTGCCCTTGCGGCCAAGAACGCGATCCTGATCTTCGAATACGCAGTGTCAAACCGGGCGTCCGGGCAATCAATCTATGACGCTGCCATTAATGCCGCTCGTGACCGGCTGCGTCCTATCATCATGACCTCTCTTGCCTTTACGCTGGGCTGCGTGCCATTGGCGATCGCGACTGGCGTTTCCGCCAACAGCAAGATTTCGATCGGCACCGGCGTTGTCGGCGGCATGATCGGGGCGACCGTTATTGCGATATTTTTCATCCCGATGTTCTACTGGGCGATAGAAATGCTCCTGCAGAAAATGAGCGGCAAGGGAAAAACTATCGCCGAGGATAAGCAGGCAGGCACTGCAAAAATGGAAGGGGAAGGCACCGAAGGCGAAAGTCCTGCACCGGCTCCGGCAAAGGGACCACCCGAATGAGCGGGACAACAGCCCGAAGCCAGCTCGACAGGCGAGACTTCCCTGCTTCCTGTTCGCTGATCTTCTTCCTGACGCTCGCGCTCGGCGGGTGCATGGTGGGACCCGATTACCGCCAGCCCCAGGTGGAGGTAATGAACAAATTCCGCTTTGACGACGAAAGCTCCCGGGACATCGCCGGCCATATGTGGTGGGAGCAATTCAGTGACCCCGTGATGAACGAGCTGATCAGGGTGGCGCTGGACGAGAACAAGGATATACGCATTGCCGCTGCCCGCATCGAGGAATTCCAGGGCCGTTTCGGCGCGACGCGCTCAGAACTGTTTCCACAGCTGAGCAGTGACGCGGGCGCAGAACGGTTGCGCTCCCCGTTCGCAGTGCCTCTTCCTTCGCAATCCGGGAGCGATGCTTTTCGTAACATTTATCAGATATCGATAAATGCGAACTGGGAGCTCGACATCTGGGGCCGTGTCCGTCGATTGAGCGAAGCTGCCCGCGCCCAGCTTTTTGCTTCCGAAGCAGGCCGTCGCGCGACTATATTGACGCTGGTTTCCTCCGTCGCATCCTCGTACATCAACCTGCTTATTCTCGATCGCCAGCTTGAAATTGCCCTGGCGACCGCGGCGAGCCGCGCGGAAACGGTCAAGGTGTTCGAGCTGCGCTATGAAGGCGGCATCATTTCGCAGCTTGAGCTGGCGCAGATGCAATCGCAATTCGAGACTGCGGCAGCTGCCATCCCCCCGCTGGAGGCAAGCATAGGCCAGCAGGAAAACGCCATTTCCGTGCTTCTCGGGCGCAATCCGGGTCCCATTCCGCGTGGCCGTGAGCTTGCGCAACTCCAGCTTCCACGCGTCGCCGCCGGGCTGCCGGCGAAGCTGCTGACGCGACGCCCCGACATTAGTGAGGCGGAACAGAATATCGTTGCGGCAAATGCCCAGATTGGCGCGGCCCGCGCCCTCTACTTCCCCAAGATTTCGCTCACGGGCTTATTGGGCGTCGCAAGTACGCAACTTTCAAATATGTTCATAGGGCCGGCGCACATGGCCGCGTTTGGCGTGCTGACTTCCGTGCCGATCTTCACCGCAGGAGGCATCGCGGGGCAGGTAAAGCAGGCGGAGGCACGGCGTGAACAGGCATTGTTCAACTATCAGCGAGTGATCCTGGTTGCCCTCAGGGAGGTTGAAGACGCCCTCGTTGCACTGCAAAAAACACGCGAACAACTTAATTCGGTCAACCGCCGCGTCGCCGCGTCGCGTACCTATCTGGAAATGGCGCAATTGCGGTACGAGGAAGGGTATATCAGCTTTATTGAAGTACTGGATGCCCAGCGAACCCTGTTTGAAGCCGAAACCACCCAGGCTGAAGTCCAGGGAACGGTTTTCAATTCCCTCGTCAACCTCTACAAGGCCTTGGGCGGAGGATGGGTGGTGGAGGCGGAGGATATGGCGTTGGGCGAGGCTCGGCGCATGCCCGCCAGCCTGATGGATGAGGATAGCGCTACGCCTCCAAGCCCTTTATCCAGGCCCTTATCCAAGCCCCTATTTACGCCCTCGCCAAGGCCCGACGTAGAACCTGGAACGGCATTTCCCCCTATTCCTCCAGGAATCCCTGCAAAATGAAAAAAGAAATAGCCGTTATTGGCGGCGGCTTAAAAATGGCGTAGTGGAACGAGCGACCAAGAAATATAGATAGGGTAACATATGAAGCGTCGTGTTTCACTTTGCATTTTTATTCTTTGCCTGGGGGCAAGCACGAGTGGATGCAATCTCCTGCCTTTCCAGGAAAACCGCAGCGTCTCGAGGGCCTTCACGGATAGCAGCTGGTCATCACGCAGTTCCGATTCAAGCTTGCATGCCAAGACATTCTCGATAGACGAATCGAGGGTTTTTGTCGGGTCATTCAAGTTCGACCCGCGCCGGCAGCACTTGATACCGAGACGGGATTCGTCATCGAAAGCCCGAGGCTGGCCCAGCAGATTGCGCATGCTTTTCAGCACGCCATTCCGGCAACGCATATGAGCTGCGCGGCTGACCGATAGCGGCAAGCTCTATTGGATGGAGCACCTGCATGGGAGCGGGTGCGGCACGACGTGGAGCCGGGCACGACCTTTTGGCAGCGCGCAATGGTCTGGATTATTTCGCTGCTCCCGATCGATTGGCTGTTGTGAGGATAGGTGCCGTTACCCATCCAACAAGGATGAGTACAGATTGTGTTGCAAGCGCTGCCAAGCGCTAAATGACTGGGTCCGGGAAAGAGAGACCGCGAGGTCGCAGTAGCAGCGTCTAGTAGCAGCATCTTACAGTTGCTATACTCGTACTGCCGGACGCCGGTAAAGGCTAATGCGGGACAACCAAGCGCTCATGAAAACAGATCAGGCTTGCTCAATAAAGCAGTGCGAATTGTGCGCAATGTAGCTTGTCGCTAAAAAGGAGATTCAACATGATGCTCGACTGGAATGACTACCAAAAACAACTGATGACCCGTATTGGAGAGATCGGCAACCTCTCTCCTGATACCGTACGCGGTTATCAAGCCTTGTCCACTGCCGGTGCGAAAACCGGATATCTTGATGCCAAGACACGCGAACTGATCGCGCTGGCAGTGGCAATCACGCGTCAGTGTGACGGGTGCATAACAGTGCACGCCGATGCAGCCGCCAAGCATGGCGCGACCCGGGAAGAAGTCGCAGAAGCGCTTGGCGTGGCCATTGCCGTCAATGCCGGTGCAGCGTTGGTTTTTTCATCACGGGTGATGGATGCGTTTTCTGTGAAGCAATCGTGAGTCATTTATCTGCGTGAAGCTGCGCAAAAAGGAGAACATATGAATAAGTACAAAGTTGGCTATCTCGTTGGCAGCTTCTCAAGCACCTCGATCAATCGCTTGCTGGCGAAGGCGCTTGAGCACCTGGCGCCGCCGGAACTGGAATTGTCCGAAATCCCGATCAAGGATCTGCCGATTTACAGCCAGGACTACGATGCCGACTTTCCGCCGGCCGCGCGCGCCCTCAAGAAGGCCATAGCCGATGTCGACGCCATACTTTTCGTGACGCCGGAATTCAACCGCTCGATTCCTGGTGGCCTTAAAAATGCGATTGACTGGGCAAGCCGCCCTTGGGGTCAAAACTCTTTCTCTCACAAGCCTTCGGGCGTGATCGGCACCTCCCCGGGGGCGATCGGCACAGCGCTGGCACAGAGCCAGTTGCGCGGCGTGTTGTGCTACTGCAATTCACCCCTGATGAATACTGTCGAGGCTCACATCCATTTCACGCCTGGACTTATCACGGAAGATGGGCAGGTTACCGAGGAGCGGACAGCCGACTTCCTCCGAAACTACATGAGCGAGCTGCATGCGTTTATCGTGCAGGTGCTGACCGTGCTGCCACGCACCACTTGACGTATCGACGCTGTCAACTGTGGTTCTCGCACGTGAGACAGTCAAAAAACGATCTAGGGATTGGGCAAGGTCAGCTAGTCCCAACTCCACGCGGTTGCGCCTGCTGAGGCATGATTCTGGCGTCTATTCATCTCCCTTTTGTAGTTTTCAATGCGGGACGGCACAGTGAAGCAGGGGAATTGAGGTACAATTGGCCTTTAAGGCTGTGCTACAGCTCTTCCGCATCAGCCAGGCGGGAATTGCGTGTCCGCAAGGAAACTTGACTGAAATTAAACAACGAGGAGGTGTTATGGATCAAAATAAAACGAGCGAGAAACCTGAAATATCCTACAAGTTTTGGTTTTTTTTATCCCGTCGGCTACCTGGTCGTTGGATTCACGAGCAGTGAAGACGCCCGGCGGGTACAACAGGACTCTGATGACAGGCGGGTATGAGCCCGATGACTGCGTTTTTTTCTCATGCAAGGAAGTGATGGAGGCTACGCAGGGTAATCTCGATCAAAACCAGGGATTTCTTCCGAGCCTGGGTTCAGCCGATAAAATGATTAAACAGCATCTGGAAGCAGCAAAAGAAGGCGGTTCCTTTCTTGTAATCTATGCTCCCGACAAACTCACTTCAGATCGTG
Source organism: uncultured beta proteobacterium (assembly GCA_963831395.1). Lineage (GTDB taxonomy): Bacteria > Pseudomonadota > Gammaproteobacteria > Burkholderiales > Nitrosomonadaceae > Nitrosospira. The sequence continues at coordinate 23,094 of CAWHQD010000046.1, read as the reverse complement.
CCATGAACGTTATCCGGCGCGTGCCCTTTGCGCTTGCACACCGGTACCATCGGCTTGCCATTGAAGAACTGACATAATTTCCAGTCCAGGGGCGTCACTTTCCTGCCCCTGAATTACACCTTTTCGCATATATCCAGGCTGTAAAAAACTGTTGCGGTTATTACACTGACGAGGCATCGATAAGCCAAAGGGAATATCGTGACTCATATAACCGCGCCCAAGTCCCAGCCCCGGCATTGCTTTCAAATGTCGAGCACGATCTTGCCAAAGTGCCGGCCGCTCTCTTGATGCCGGAATGCGGCAACGATCTGCTCCAGAGGAAAATGCCGATCGATTACCGGACGCAAGCCATTGGCTTCGATCGCTCTTACCATGTCCTGCTGCTGTCTTCGGCTGCCCACCAGTAAAGCCTGCAAGCGCAATTGCCGGGCAAGGGCCAACGCTAGCGGTAGCCGGCTCTCAACGCCGCTCAAGACCCCAATCATCGCTATGTGCCCACCGACGCGGCTTGCCAGCATGGACTGATGTAGAGTCGACGGACCGCCGACCTCAACGACGTGATCGACACCCCGGCCACCGGTGAATCGCCGTACGCTCATGCCCCACTCGGGATCAGAACGATAGTTGATCAACTCGTCGGCACCGAGCTCCTTCAGGCGCGCAAGCTTTGCGTCGCTGGATGAGGTGGCAATCACTCGTGCGCCTGTCAGCTTTGCGAACTGCAGGGCAAAGATGGAGACGCCTCCGGTACCTTGAACAAGCACGGTTTCACCTGGCTTCAAGGAGCCATCATCCATAAGCGCGCGCCAGGCGGTGAGGCCGGCAGTCGTCAGGGTTGCAGCTTCGGCGTGGCTATAGCCATGAGGGGCATGGGTAAAGGCGGTAGCGGGCATCGTCACCTGCTCGCGAGCGTAGCCGTCGATGCCATCGCCGGGCGTACGGGAAAAGCCCTCTGCTTGAGGCTCCCCGTCAATCCAGTCAGGAAAGAAAGTACTGACAACATGATCACCGACCGCGAATTCATCCACGCCAGCGCCTGTCGCAGTCACCTCGCCTGCTCCATCAGACATCGGGATTCTAGCCTCATGCAGCGCCATTGCCCCGCTCACAATGCCGTAATCATGGAAATTAAGCGAACTTGCGCGGACCCGCACGCTAATTTCCCCCGGCCCGGGATCACGCGTTTCAGTGGTGGTGACAACAACTTTGTCGAAGCCCCCTCCGGGCATCAACTGAACGGTTCTGGTATTCATGGCTGGATTCACGAAAAGAAGAAAAAAGATGAGCGTCGGATGACAGTTGAACGTCCGCCGCGTTCAGTAACCAACAGTGAAACGTTGGCGCGAATGTCTCGGGTTCTCCAGTTCATCGGCAAAAGCGATGGCGTAGTCCTCCATCGATATCCAGCTGCGGCCTTGTGCGTCCACGAGCAGCTGGTCACCGCCGAGTCGATACTTGCCGGTGCGTTCTCCCGGCTCGAATTCAGCGGAAGGAGAAAGAAAAACCCAGTCCAGCGTTTTTTCCGCGCGTAACGCCTCCAGAAACTCGCTGCCCCCGCGTGCCTCGGGCTTGTAGGCTTCCGGAAATTCCGGGGTATCCATCAATTTCACGCCAGGCGCCACTTCCAGACTGCCGGCACCGCCCACGACCATCAGGCGCGGGACTTGCGCTTTTTTGACCGCGGCAATCACAGCGCGGGGATCTGTCGAGACGAAGCGGGAACTGCTGACAACCACGTCATGACCTTCAAGAAGAGGAGCAAGCGATTCAGTCCGGTTGGCGTCGGCCGCCTTCAGGCTAAGGTTGGGCCTCGGTTCAATATTGGAGACGTCACGTGCGATGCCGGTCACGGCGTGCCCGCGCTTGAGCAGTTCCGCAGCCAACCGCGAGCCAACCCGGCCACTGATTCCTATCAATGCAATCTTCATGTGCTATCCCATCTCGATTTTCCAAGTACCAGTTTACTGGGCTAATTTGCCGCCATCAACGGGGATGAAAGTGCCGGTTACGAAACTCGAATAGGGGCCGGCAAGCCACAGCACAAGCGCTGCAACCTCATTCACTTCGCCAAGCCGGTCCATTGCGTGCACGGAGGCGAGCTTTGCACGCTCTTCAGGCGGGTAAAGATTGACCAATGGGGTGTTGATGTAACCTGGACCGACGGCATTGGCGCGGATTCCTTGCTTGGCGTACTCGATGGCGATGTTCTTGGTCAGGCCAATAACGCCGTGCTTTGATGCCGTATAGTGTCCAATGCCAGCCAACCCGGCCTGCCCCGCGATACTGGACATGTTGACGATCGCACCACCGCCGCCCTCGATCATCGCCGGGATCTGCGCACGAACGCCGTAGAACATGCCTGACAGGTTGACCGATATGACTTTGTCCCAGGTCTCGACCGGAATGTCGGCGAGCGGCGTGGGAACGGTGCTGATGCCGGCATTATTGACAGCAATGTCGAGCTTCCCGTAACGCTCCTTCGTTTCCGCGACGAGGTTGATATGGTACTGGGGGTCCGTCACATCGCCCTGGATAAAGATCGCCTCCCCGCCGTTCTCCTTAATCGCTGCTACCGTTTCCTGGCCGTCCTGCGAAATATCCGCCACCACGACATTTGCCCCTGCCTCGGCAAAAGCGATGGCAATACCGCGGCCGATGCCTGATCCCGCTCCTGTCACGATTGCCGCTTTGTTCTGCAGATTCATAAAATCTCCGCTAGTCCGTTCCCGTCAGTACGGTTTAATTGAGTTCTTCGATTGCGAGCCGATGGTAACGGTTTGCAAACTCAAACGGCACACGGCGGATAACGCCCGTAGAGCGTCCTCCCTGCCTGGAAATCCAACGACCAGATAGCCAACGGGATAAAACAGGCCGAAACTTGTAGGATATTCAGGTTTCTCACTTGGTCTATTTTCATTTGCCATAACACCTCCCATTGATTGAAATCCCTGTTTTATCAAATACCACTACGCTTGCAATCGTTTCAACGGCCAGATGAACATGTTCTGAACCTATGCTTTACCTTGCAGCTGTTTTGCGAGCTTTTCAGATTCGGCTTGAATTTCCGTGACCCGTTGCTCTATTCTGATTTTAGTTTCCGGGCTTGCCGTCGCAGCCTGCCTCTGGAGGGCCTTGATCTTCGTCTCTGCATGCTGTTTCAGCGCTTCCACCTTGGCCTTTTCGCGTTCCAGGGCGGCTTTCAATTTGACCTCGGCAGCCTTGATCTTGACTTCCAGCCGCGCCTTATGCTCATCCTCGGCTTGTGCGCACTCCGCCTTGAGCTGCGACAACTCGGCACTGCGAGCCTGGATTTCATTCTCAATCAGATCACGTTCGACATCCAGTCGCCACTGTCGAACTACGGTTCCACCCAGTGCTTCCATCCTCAGGTCAAGCCCCAAGGTCCAGAACTCGTCAACCTCGGCGACCAGAGCGCTCTTTCCCGGCGTTAAATTCCGCGATACCTCATCAACAAACTCCATGCCCACCCCGTAATTGAAGGCATCGGCCGCGTATCCCAAAAAAGCACCTGCAGCCGCGCCCGCGGCAAGCCCCACCGGTCCTCCCAACAGACCAATCAAGCTACCCACCACCGTACCTACCGCCGTCCCAAGAGGCGCTTCGTTAGCTTCATCCTTCATGGAGACCTTACCGTCTGTTCGTTTGGTGATGATGGCCATCCCATGGATCGTGAGCTTGTCTTCGCCCTGAAGTTCCTTGAGCGCTTTTCTGCCCTCGTCCGCCTGCGTCTCCGTGGGAAAGATAACGACAATAAAATTACTCATGAATGTCTCCTGTCTACATCACGGCCAGCGGAATCAGTTTAAAAACCTTTGGTATGCAAGTTGCTCCCGGTCATGTTTTGTCTTCACTGGTGGGAGATACTGCTTTCGTTGCGGCCAGATTTTTCTATTGCAAAGACAGAAAAGTCAGGTTTCGCCTCAAGCATCTGACTTACTCAGGGCTTCCTGCAATCTTTTCTCCTGCTCGGAAGTGAGTGAAGTGCGAAGTACCTTGCCTTTCACGCCTGAAAGTTCAGCCAGAACTTTTTCCGGCTGCGCCTTATGGATAAGAAGGAAAAGCCCGGAAGAATTGTTGGGGAAGGTTTCGGCGAGCGAGCTGATGAAACCGTCATCGATGCCGTAATCAGTCAAGGAACCCGCCAGGGCGCCGGCACTGGCCCCGATGGAGCTGCCCAGGGCGAATCCCGCAAGGGGATGAAGGAACAGCAGCCCGACGAATGTGCCCCATAAAGCCCCGGTAAGAAAGCCATCCTTCGCTCCGGCGGTGAAGAGATCGCTTCCTTGCTTGATATGCACATAGCCTTTTTCGTCCCGCACCACGACTACCGCATCCTCACCGGCCAGATATTCCCTGCGCAGCCTATGCAGTTTGGAGAGAACGCGGTCGGCTTCTTCAGTACCCTTAAATCCCATTACGATTAGTTCCGACATCTTTTTTCCTCCTGGACAGTCATTCACTGGTGGAAAGCGGAAGAGCGCTTCGGTACGTGTGCTTCAGAAGCGAAGAACAAATCAGCTCGCAATGATTCAAGACCGTTTAACCTGCCGAGATATGACAGCCAGGCCTAGGACCGGGGAGCAGGTGTTTCGGACATCATTCATGGCAGGGCTTGTAAAAAGACCAAGTTGGTATAGAAATAACTATAGGCACTAATAGGAGCAGGATCAAGGCATGTTGACGAGGCGGCGTTTTCTTCAAGGGACGCTGGCGGCGTCCGGGCTGGTTGCAGGCAGCGCAACATTCGCCAATCCGTTCGCTGCAGTGACGCCCTTCGCTGGGGAGTATTTGACGATCGAGGGTGCGGTATTCGAGCCTCGCTACGGGCCTAGCGCCACGTTCGCTGCACGAGCCCGGCATATGGGACTAAAGACCCTGCGCGTCACCGATGACATAACGCCGGTATGGGCGGGGCTCGTTGCGAAATGGCGGCGAGCACCCGTAGCAATCGCCGGACTGACCAGCCATATGCCGCTGTTACTGCTTGAGCAATCGGGCCGCGATCACGGCCTGCGCGTCGTGTTCCGGGGCGAACACAGGCCCGATTCCGACGGCTCCTTCATGCACACGCTCGATGGCCCCGAGTTGATGCTCCACGCCTTCCGCAAGGCTGCAGAGCAGCCGATCAACTTCGGCAGTTGCGTGGCGGGTGTCATCGGCTTATGTCCACAGGACACCGGCCAGCCAGCGAAGGTTTCCCTGCGGACGCCCGCGACAGAGGGGAACCGGATCGAGACACCTTTGTACTCATGGGTGATCGCGCCCCGGCCCATCGCAAACCTGATTCGAACCCGGTAACAGGACCAAGGAATGAAACTTCCAAAAGACGTCACTGCGGCGGACTTTAATGCAGCTCTCGACAAGTTTCGCCGGATCGTGGGCGCTGAATGGGTGTTCAGCAGCAATGAAGACGTTGCGCTGTATCGCGATGCCTATTCACTGCTGTGGGACGAGGCGGAGGAACTGCTGCCGTCCGGTGCCGTCGCTCCAGCCACGACCGAGGAGGTCCAGGCGGTGGTGCGCGTGGCCAACGAGCACCGGATTCCGGTGTTCCCGATCTCCACCGGCAAGAATCTCGGCTATGGTGGTTCGGCGCCGAACATGACCGGCACCCTGATTGTCGACCTCAAGCGCATGAACAAGATCATTGAAGTCGATGACCGCCGCAACTTTTGCATTGTAGAACCGGGTGTCTCGTACTTCGACCTGTACGAGCACATCCAGGCGCACGGCAAGAAGGTGATGATGGACATCCCCGACCCCGGTTGGGGCAGCCCGCTCGGCAACGCGCTCGACCACGGCGTCGGCTATACGTGGATGAACTACCGCGACCACTTCGGATCGCACTGCGGCATGGAAGTGGTGCTGCCTGACGGCGAGATCATGCGCACCGGCATGGCGGCGGTGCCCGGCGCCAAGACGTGGGGCGATAACAAGTACGGCTACGGCGCCTACGTCGATGGCCTGTTCGCCCAGGCGAATTTCGGTATCGTCACGAAGATGGGCTTCTGGATGCAGCCTGCGCCGGATCACTTCCTGGCCGGTTTCGTCAAAGTCCCGAAGTATCGGGACCTGATCCCGCTGATCGACCGGGTCAATAAGATGGAAGACCAGGGACTGGTGGGCCACCCGCGTTTTGCGTGTCCAATGGACCCGCTATCCCTGCAGATGGAGCCTGAAGTCTACCGCCCCACCCCGGAGCTGATGGCGCTGATAAGCCAGCCGGGAGGCGCTTCGGTGGGAGAGTACGAAGCCTACGCCGCGAAGCATGGCCTGGAATTCTGGAACGTGATTCTGAACTTCTACGGTCCGAAGGAAACCTTGTACGCCAACTGGGCATACGCGAAGAAGCTGTTCGGCGACATACCCGGCGTGCGCTTTGAGGAAATCGAGAACTACGCGCTGCCGCTGCAAAGCGCGGGCGCCAGGCAGAGGACACGGCATAAGGTGGCGCTGGGCATCCCCAACATGTCGATCTTTTCGATCGGCGCGCGCTCAAGGGCAATGCCGAAACCTGGCGACGGCCACGTCTGGTTCTCGCCGATCATCGCCCGCTCTGGGGAAGAGTTCATCCGCGCACACGAAGTGTTTGCCAGGGCAGCGCGCGAACTGGACATCACTTCCGCTCCAATCGCCGTGACCAACGTGCCGCAGACCTGGCAATACCGCACCTACGTCTATCTGTTCCCGGTGTTTATCTCGCGTTCGGACAAGGAGCAGAACCGCAAGTCGGTGCGGGACTTCAATAACCTGATCCGCATCGCCGCCGATCATGGCTGGACGGAGTACCGCACCGCGCCAACGTTCCAGGACGCGGTCGCCAGGACCTATTCCTTCAACAATAATATCCTCATGCGCTTCCAGGAAACGCTCAAGGATGCAATCGACCCTAACGGCATCATGGCGCCTGGGCGAGGCGGCATCTGGCCCAAACGGTATCGGGAGAACAAATGATGATGAGGATCGCTGGCCTCCTTGCCGGCTCGGTTCTGGTCTCCAGCATGGCCTTCGCCCAGGATGCACAGAAAGGCGCGAACGCTCCCGGCATCGAACGGGGGAAGGCCTTGTACGAGTACTGGTGCTTGCCCTGTCACGGGCGTGGCCCAGGTCATCCGGGAACACAGGCATTGGCCGAACGATATGGCGGGAACCTGCCCGACGCGCTCGAGGACCGCAAGAACCTGACTCCGGAATTTGTCGCGGTATTCGTGCGCAACGGCATCTCGATCATGCCGTTCTTCCGCAAGACCGAGATCAGCGATGCCGAGTTGGCGGACATTGGCGCATACTTGTCTCGCAACACGCCGAAGTGATCCTGACAGAGGCACTGAGTCGTTCTGTTTTATCAAGGTTGATTGTCACTACGCCTGCAATTCGTTTCAATCGCCCATTATGAAGACATCGACCGAGTAGGCAAAGGAACCCCCCTACGCGGCTACGCTTTCGGCGCCTCACGCAGTCCGACAGTATATAGTGCAGCTGAATACCGATAGTTTGGCAGTAGAAGTTTTAAACGCGTCCGTATTTGCTTCAGTACTGACGTTTCAATACCGTATCCCTCGCCTCCGGCAACAGTTCCGGATAATCCCGGCTGTAGTGCAGTCCGCGACTTTCGTGGCGCAACATGGCGCTTTGCACGATAAGGTCGGCGCTATCCACCAGATTGCGCAGTTCCAGTAGATCGCTCGTGACCCGGAAGTTGGCATAATACTCATTGATCTCTTCATGCAGCAGTTCGATGCGGTGCTGCGCCCGTTGCAATCGCTTGCTCGTTCGGACTATGCCGACGTAGCTCCACATGAAACGCCGAAGTTCGTCCCAGTTATGCGAAATGACGATTTCCTCATCGGCGTTGGTCACGCGGCTTTCGTCCCACTGCGGCAATTCGATGGCGGGCTCGGGCGGTTGCTCGATGATATCCCTGGCTGCGGCCTGTCCGAACACCAGGCATTCCAGCAGCGAATTGCTTGCCAGCCGGTTGGCCCCGTGCAGGCCGGTATGGGCCGTTTCGCCAATCGCATAAAGATTGTCCAGGTCTGTCTTGCCATTCCAGCCGGTCATTACGCCGCCGCAGGTGTAGTGCGCGGCAGGCACGACTGGTATGGGCTCTTTGGTTATATCGATGCCGAATTCCAGGCAGCGCTTGTATATATTGGGGAAGTGCTCCTTCAGGAAATTGGCGGGCTTGTGAGAGATATCGAGATAAACGCAATCGAGTCCGCGTTTTTTCATCTCGAAGTCGATCGCGCGAGCGACGATATCGCGCGGCGCCAGCTCCGCATGCCGGTCATGCTCAGGCATGAAGCGCGCACCATCGGGAAGTTTCAGCAAACCGCCTTCCCCCCGCACCGCCTCGCTGATAAGAAATGATTTCGCGTGGGGATGATACAGGCAGGTTGGATGAAACTGGACAAATTCCATGTTGGCTATGCGGCACCCCGCGCGCCACCCCATGGCGATGCCATCGCCTGTGGCGGTATCGGGATTCGTGGTGTAGAGATAAACCTTGCCAGCACCGCCCGTCGCCAGTACCGTGTTGTGCGCACCGATTGTGTAGACTTTCCCCGTTACCCCGTTCAGTACATAAGCGCCATAACAGCGATTTTCGTTTTTATCTGCACGGCCCAGTTTCGCGCTGGTAATGAGATCGATCGCGATATGATGCTCAAGCACCGTGATATTTGGATGGGTGCGCGCCTTTTCGCTCAGTGTCAGTTGCACGGCGTGTCCCGTCGCATCAGCGGCATGGATAACCCGTCGCACGCTGTGGCCGCCCTCCCGCATCAAATGATAACCGGTTCCGTTATCATGATCGCGTGTAAAAGGCACCCCTTGACCGATAAGCCATTGGATAGCCTGCGGGCCATTTTCCACAACGTATCGGGTAACTTCTTCATTGCATAACCCGGCGCCGGCTATAAGGGTGTCGCGGATATGCGCGTCGGGAGAGTCTTCCTCCGATAATGTCGCGGCGATACCGCCCTGGGCCCATCCGCTGGCGCCATCCAGTAACGCCCGCTTGGTGATGAGACCTACCTTATTGTTTTGAGCCAGATTAAGCGCAAGGGTGAGGCCAGCCAGACCGCTGCCTATGATCAGGGTATCAAAATCGAGCTGTGGCACTGGATTGTTATTCTTTTGGTTTTCTGTGGGATAGAGAATGATAACAGACCTGGACGCCAGCTTTATACCTCGACGGTGCTTCTGTTTTCGCAGTAGGCAGGATAGTGGAGCGCAGCGTTAATCCGCCAAGACGTTACAACCCGATAACGGCATAAGGAATCGGGTTGTTCAGGTTAAGCAACAGGATTCATGGGAATGAGATCAGCCGAATGATGGGTCGCCACGCACCGCTATCTCCCTATCCTTGACGTGAAGTTCTTCTCTCGGCAGAAGTGAGCTGCAAGCAAATCGGTAAAAAAATACCCAGATCCTGCTTTCCCTTTTTGAACAGCAAGATTATGTCTGTTAGCGTACAGAATTAGCCAAGGCATAAGCGCACAGTTACGCGATAGCTGTATTTTGCCATGGCAAAATCGGAAACGATTAATGACTTCTCAAAAAGGAGACTCCCATGTTTATGTTTACTACCGATGACAAAAGCATGCAAGCCTGCATTGCAGCATGCAGCCATTGCCACCAGACCTGTTTGCAGACCGCCATGAATCATTGCCTTGAATCAGGCGGCAAGCATGTCGAGGCCGAACATTTCCGCCTTATGATGAACTGTGCCGAAATGTGTCAGACGTCGCTACACTTCATGCTGAGCGGCTCCCAGTTTAGTAACCAGACCTGTACAATCTGCGCCGAGATTTGTGACGCCTGTGCCGAGAGCTGCGAGCAGCTGGAAGGCATGGAAGATTGCGCCACGGCGTGCCGCGAGTGTGCAGAGAGTTGCCGGGCAATGTCGGGCCGCTGATTTTCCAGGAAATCAGGAAAGTCCACGCATTGCCGAGTTGGCTGGTGTAATTCGGCCGTTTTCCGGTGCAGCGCGGATCGTTTTTTGCGTGCGCCGGAATACAGGAGGCCGGGTTGTGAAAAACACGTGAACTCGGGAAAATAATTGGATTCGCTGGCGCTTTGAATTCCATTGTAGCCCTTGGTCAGCCTTGGAGTCGCCGTTGATCTCGCTATCAAAACCACTCATAGATTTTTGCCATGAATACTGTCGTTCTGAATAGCCACGTCTTCAACTGAACTAATTTATACTATGCGCTGTCTCTTCACTCAGACCGCGAATAGTGGGCGTGTGCGTGATTCCCTGATGGACCCTTGAACGGGTATACTTGGCTGGGCTGCCTTGTAATGCAGCAGTTACAAGTATAACAATCATGACTCAGGGACCAGGCGGCATGAGTGACCGGGAAATCGATCAGCAATTAGTGGAGCGCGCTCAGCATGGCGACAAAAAAGCGTTCGATCTGCTGGTGGTCAAGTATCAACGCAAACTTGCACGACTGCTGTCGCAATTTATCCGCGATTCGGCGGAAGTGGAGGATGTAACCCAGGAAGCCTTTATAAAGGCTTATCGTGCGTTGCCCTCGTTTCGCGGGGATAGCGCGTTTTATACCTGGTTGTACCGAATTGGTATTAATACTGCGAAGAATTTTCTGGTGGCCCAGGGGCGGCGGGCGCCGACCACCACCAGCGGATTCGATAATGAAGATGCCGAGGGGTTCGAGGAAGCCAGCCAGTTGCGAGAAATGAATACGCCTGAAAGCGAACTAACAAGCAAACAAATCGCTCAAACGGTGAACCAGACGCTGGAAGAATTGCCTGAGGAATTGCGTACGGCAATTACGCTGAGAGAAATTGAGGGGCTGAGTTATGATGAAATTGCAGTCATCATGAATTGTCCCATCGGTACGGTTCGGTCACGAATATTTCGTGCCCGGGAAGCAATAGCGGAAAAATTACGGCCCTTGCTGGGGACCGGCAAAGATAAGAGGTGGTGATATGCAAGATAAAATATCGGCGTTGATGGACAGTGAACTGGACCCGGAAGATGCGGCGGCTGTGGTCGAACAATTCGCAAAAACAGACGGGTTACGCGAACAATGGGCGGTTTATCATCTGATCAGCGATGCCTTGGGACAATCGGAGGTAAGGCCTTTCGATATCTCACGGCGTGTTAGCGCAAGATTGGCTGCGGAACCGGCCATACAGGACATACCGGCCATTCAGACTATGGCGTCTGTGCCGGTGCTTCGCCCGGCGACGAGGCGGAAGCCCGTTGCTTATGCGGCCGCAGCTTCAATCGCCGCGGTAGCGGTGGCAGGATGGATGAGTTTGCAAACAACACAAGGACCGGCTCCCTTGCAGCAAAACCTGGCGGACAACAGGCCGGCTCCAGCCACCGACTCTGCCCGCAATCCCGGTGTCGGTAACTGTTCCGAAGTCTGCTCCCACTCAAATTAACGATTACCTGCTGGCGCACCGGGAATTCTCACCCAGCATGGCGATGCATGGCGTAGCGCCCTATATGCGTACGGTTTCGGAATCACGCGAAAACTACGCCAGATGACACGGGTTGCGCTGGCTGCCCTGTTGCTGCTATCCACCCACATTCCGCCTGTATTTGCGCAAGCTCCATCCAATTCATCCCCAGAGGCGCTAGACTGGCTGCAAAAGATTGCCGCCGCGCCTCGTCAGTATAATTACGTCGGCACGTTCGTTTATTCATCCGGTAACCACATCGAGACCTCTCGCATCATCCATTTGGTGAACGAGGAAGGCGAGCATGAGAAAAGTGTGGTGCTGGACGGCGCGCCACGGGAGATTATCCGCAATAATGACGAGATGCGATGTTATCTGCCGGAAAGCAAGACGGTCGTAACGGAAAAACGCTGGTTGCGCAAGGTTTTCCCCGCGCTGCTGCCCCAGCCGTTGACCAACCTCGATGAGGGCTATATTGTTAAAAAAGGAGGGCAGGAGCGCGTTAGCGATTATCTGTGCCAGGTAATCGAACTGATACCCAGGGACGATAAGCGTTATGGTCAAAAGCTATGGGTAGACGTCAATACCGGGCTGCTCCTTAAAGCTGCGGTAATGGATAAGGATGAGGTGGTAGAACAATTTGTTTTTACGGAACTGGAAATTGGCGGCGAGATAAGCAAAGAACAACTGAAATCCAAATATGCGGCGAAAGCCGGCGAGTGGCGCACTACCAATCTGGTGTCGTCTACAATAGGAAGCGGCAAACTCGGATGGCATGTTAAAGACCCGCCCCCAGGGTTCAAAAAAATCATTGAAATGAAACGTAATCTCTCCGGAAAACCGAAACCGATTGGACATATCGCACTATCGGATGGTCTCGCTGCGGTATCGGTTTTTATCGAACCGGTATCCAAGGACCTTTCCCCACCGGCTGAGGGGCTTTACCACAGCCGGGGCGCAATCAATATCTATACGCGCACTGTGGCTGACAACGTCATAACCACCGTCGGCGAGGTGCCTCCTGCCACAGTAATGCAGATCGGGAACTCGGTAAGCAATAAGGGCAACTGAAGCCGGAGTTGCAACATTCGGCGACTAGTATCGCCCCGTGCCTCAGGGGACATTGAAAAATGCAGCACAACGTCAGTTCCGGTTTCAGCCCCTTCCCCATCAAGCTCAGGTAATGTCCGGGCGATGGCGAAAATATCGCGGTTTAAAACTCCTGCCATCGGCGGGGACTGCATCGGCAGAGGTTGAGCTTTATCACCTCAAGCCGATGGTTTCATTTTTATTCCTATGGAAGACAGAGAATGATAATTAAATTTATTCTGATGGCGCTGCTCGGATTTTCTACTACCGTTTTCGCCCAAATCCAGGAATTGCCTGATTTTACCGGTCTGGTTGAACGAGAGGGCGCGGCGGTGGTGAATATCAGTACCGTACAAGCGCCCAGTATAGGTAGTCAGGTTTTCCCCGGGATGCCCAATATCCCTGAGGATGACCCATTTTTCGAATTTTTCCGCCGCCACATGCAGCCTTACGGGAATCCCCGGGACTTCGAATCGAAATCGCTGGGTTCGGGCTTCATCATCAGCTCGGACGGGTATATCCTGACAAACACGCATCTGGTGGATTCCGCCGATGAAATCAATGTGAAGCTCACCGACAAGCGCGAATTTCGCGCCAAGCTGATCGGCGCCGATCGCAGAACCGACATCGCGCTCCTCAAAATCGAAGCGACAGGCTTACCCAAGGTGACTCAAGGCGATCCATCAAAAATGAAAGTTGGCGAATGGGTAGTGGCAATCGGCTCGCCCTTCGGCTTTGAAAACAGCGTCACTGCCGGTATTGTCAGCGCCAAGGGCCGTTCCCTGGCACAGGAAAATTTTGTTCCTTTCATTCAGACCGATGTAGCGATCAATCCCGGCAATTCAGGAGGCCCTTTATTTAACTTGAAGGGTGAGGTGGTCGGTATCAATTCCCAAATTTACAGCCGTACCGGTGGCTTCATGGGCCTGTCATTTGCCATCCCCATCGACTTGGCGATGAATATTTCCAACCAGTTGATCGCCACGGGCAAGGTAAGCCGCGGCAGGATTGGCTTACTGATCCAGGAGGTTACCAAGGAACTTGCGGAATCCTTCGGCTTGCCCAAGCCCAGCGGCGCACTGGTGGCTTCAGTGCAAAAAGATGGCCCTGCGGATAAAGCGGGGATTGAAGCAAGAGACGTCATTCTGAAGTTTGATGGTAAAACCATCGATGCCTCCGCTGATTTACCACGTATTGTAGGGGCGACCAAGCCGGGATCGAAGGTACCGGTACAACTGTGGCGGAACGGCAGCCTTAAGGAACTGACAGTCACGGTGGACGAAATCCCGCCGGACGAAAAACCTGTGGGCCGCGGCGGTAAACGGGGTAAAGCGCCGGATACATCCAACCGTATCGGACTGAGTCTGAGCGAACTCAGCGCAGAGCAGAAGAAACAGCTGGAAACGGAGAATGGCCTTCTGGTGGAAGACATGGTGCCGGGCATTGCGAGCCGCGCCGGCATCCAACCAGGCGACGTGATTCTCAGCATCAACAACCAGGATGTCAGGACTGTCGAGGAATTCAACCAGTTGCTCAACAAGACGCCAAAAGGACGCAACATTGCACTACTTGTAAGGCGTGGCGATACCGCGACTTTCATCACGATGAAAATGAATGGCGAAAATAAATAATATGGCTACTTCCGGTCCTGACGGTGCTCCTGTTCCGCTGACTGTATATGGCCGGGAGCACTGCCATCTGTGTCAGGATATGATCGCCGCCCTGCAGGAATTGCAGACGCGGCTTCATTTCAGCCTGGACGTGGTAGACGTTGACAGCGATGACGGTCTCAGATCACGGTATGGGGAACGCGTTCCGGTACTGGTGGCAGGAGGTGAGGAAATTTGTCATTATCATCTTGATCCCGTTGCGCTGGATGCTTATTTCACCAAAATTCGCTAGAATGCGAGTTCTTGAATAATAGAGTTACGGATCTGCGCGTACTTGCGGAACCACTCAAGAGGGCACATTTGTGCCCTTTTTAGTTGTTCCGGTGCAAGTCCATAACGCCATTCTCTCTGATACCCATCCCAAATCCCTGGCCGCTAATGCAGCACATCCGTAATTTCTCCATCATTGCCCATATCGACCACGGTAAATCCACTCTGGCTGATCGCATCATCCATTTATGCGGCGGCTTATCCGACCGCGAGATGGAGGAGCAGGTGCTCGATTCCATGGACCTTGAGCGCGAGCGTGGAATCACCATCAAGGCGCAAACGGCCGCGCTGGAGTACAAATCGCGGGACGGCAATCATTATTTGCTGAATCTGATCGATACTCCCGGGCACGTCGATTTTTCTTATGAAGTATCGCGTTCGCTGGCTGCTTGCGAAGGCGCGCTCCTGGTAGTGGACGCTTCTCAAGGTGTGGAAGCCCAGACCGTCGCGAATTGCTACACCGCCATTGAACAGGGCGTGGAAGTCGTGCCAGTGCTGAACAAGATTGATTTACCCGCAGCCGAACCGGAACGCGTCATTAAAGAAATAGAAGACATTATCGGCATAGATGCCCAAGAGGCATTGCGTGCCAGCGCCAAGACCGGAGAAGGCGTACAGGATATTGTGGAAGCGGTGATTTCGCGTATTCCGCCGCCCAAGGGAGACCCTGCCGCGCCGCTAAAAGCTCTGATTATCGATTCCTGGTTCGACAACTATGTCGGTGTGGTAATGCTGGTGCGGGTACTGGACGGGATACTAAAACCGAAAGACAGAATATTGCTCATGGCCAGCAAGGCCGTCCATCTGTGCGAGCAGGTGGGCGTTTTCACGCCCAAATCAAAAAACCGGCGAATCGCTCAGTGCCGGTGAAGTCGGGTTCATCATTTCCGGCATCAAGGAATTGAAATCCGCCAAGGTTGGCGATACGGTAACGTTGGTGGATCGCCCAGCGCTCGAACCGCTGCTTGGCTTCAAGGAGATAAAACCGCAGGTGTTCGCCGGACTCTATCCGGTGGAATCCAATCAGTACGACGCCTTGCGCGACGCGCTGGAAAAGTTGAAACTCAACGATTCATCGCTACAGTATGAGCCAGAAACATCCCAAGCCCTGGGTTTTGGCTTCCGCTGTGGTTTCCTCGGTCTTTTGCACCTCGATATCGTGCAAGAGCGGCTCGAGCGGGAATACGGAATGGATCTCATCACCACGGCGCCAACAGTGGTGTATCAGATAGTAATGCGCGACGGGTCGATAGTTGAAATCGAGAATCCGTCCAGAATGCCCGATCCTTCGAAAGTGGAGGAAATCCGCGAGCCGATCATTACTGCTACCATCCTGGTTCCACAGGAATATGTTGGATCGGTCATCACCCTGTGTATGAGGCCGAGCGGCTCGAGCTCGAGATCACCGAGGCGATCCTGCTCAGCGATACCGAGCCGACGCTCGACACCCTCATCGGCTGCACGCGCTCGGCATCCGCATCGCGATGGACGATTTCGGCACCGGCTATTCCTCGCTGAGCTACCTGCAGCAGTTCCCGTTCGACAAGATCAAGATCGACCGCTCGTTCGTGAGCGACCTCGCGAAGCCGGCGAACGACCGCGGTCATCCGGCAGTCATCGCGCTCGCGCGCAGCTCTCGGCATGGCGACCACCGCCGAAGGGGTCGAGACCGAGGAGCAGCTCGCCCCGTCGCGCGCGCTGGCTGCACCGAAATGCAGGGCTACCTGTTCTCGACGCGCCTGCACCGCCTCCGTTCTTGCCGAGATGCTGGCGTCGCAGGGCGGCCGGCTGTGCCCGCTGCAAGCCAAGCCGCTCACCCCGCGCGCAGCTCCTTCGCCAGCAGCCTGAATTCTCCGCGCGCGGGCTGTTCTTGCGCCAGATCAGCGCGATCTCGCGGCTGGCGTTCCGCGCCTTGAGCGGGCGGGCGACGACCTGGGTTTCGTGGAGGATGCCGGCGTCGATCGCCATCTCGCGGCAGCATCGTCATGCCGAGGCCGTTGTCGACCATCTGCACCAGCGTGTGCAGCGAGGTGCCGATCATCGCCGCCGAGCCGCGCAGCTCGGGGCGGTTGCAGGCCGACGAGCGCGTGCTCCTTGAGGCAATGGCCGTCCTCGAGCAGCAGCAGCCGGTCGGGGTCGATCATCGCCGGCGGGATCGCATCGGGCGGATCGCGCGGATCGTCCTTGGGGAAGGCGACGAACAGCGCGGTCGTCGCAGATGTGCTCGGCCTCGACCTCGCCGGTGGCGTAGGGGAGGGCGAGCAGCACGCAGTCGGCGCGGCCGTGGTGCAGCGATTCGACCGCGTCGCCGCTGGTCTCCTCGCGCAGGTAGAGCTTGAGCTGCGGGCGCTCCCTGCGCAGCCGCGGCAGGATGCGCGGCAGCAGGAACGGGGCGATCGTCGGGATCACGCTCATCCGCAGCTCGCCCGCGAGCGGCTTGCCCGAGGCCTGGACCAGGTCGGCCAGCTCCTCGGCCTCGCGCAGCAGGCGGTGCGCCTTGGCGACCACCGCGTTGCCGAGCGGGGTGAAGCGCACCACCCGCCGGCTGCGCTCGACCAGCGTCACGCCGAGCAGCGATTCGAGCTCGCGGATGCCGGCCGACAGGGTCGACTGCGAGACGAACATCGCCTCGGCCGCGCGGCCGAAGTGGCCGTGTTCGTGGAGCGCGACGAGGTACTGCAGCTGCTTGATGGTGGGGAGGTAGGTGCTCACTCCGCCGCCTGGTCCTCGCTCGTCGTCGACCAGGTGGAACGGCGGGCCGTCCTCGTCGTCGAGCGGCCGGACCGCGGCCGCTTCGGCCTCGGCCTGCGTCTCGCGGTCGATGCGGGTCATCTTGAGGCGGCCCTTCTCGACGCCGAACCCGAGCCGGCCCTCGACCAGCTCGAGCGCGTCGCGGCCGAACACCTCGTAGCGCCAGCCTTCGAGCACCGGCAGCTTGCGCACGCCGGCGGCGAGCGCCTCGAGCTCCTCGGAGCGGGTCAGCAGCCGCGCGGCGACGTCGATCTCGCGGGTGCGGATCTTGAGCAGCAGCTTGAGCAGGTCGGCGACGAGCGCGCCTTCCTTGCCGAGCGGCGCGCCGCGCTTGGGCTTCTCGGGCAGCTCGTCGTCGGGCAGCGGCTCGGCGTGCTGCGAGCACGCGCATCAGCCGCTTGCCGATGTCGTTGTCGCGCCACGCCTGGCTGAGGCCGCGCACCTTGGCGAGGTCCTCCTGCTTGTGCGGCGGATGGCTGGCGACGTCGGCGAGCGTCTCGTCGCGCATGATCCGGCCGCGCGGGATGTCCTTGGCCTGCGCCTCGGTCTCGCGCCACGCGGCGAGCGCCTTGAGGCGGCCGAGCACGTGCGGGTTGCGGCTCGGCGCGCGGATGCGGTGCCAGGCGACCTCGAGGTCGTTGGCGTAGTTGGCCGGATCGGCGAGCTTCTCCATCTCGGCGTTGAGCCACACGCCGCGGCCGGACTTGATCAGCTTCTTGAGCATGCGCGGGAAGATCTTGGCGAGGTAGGTGACGTCGCCGATCGCGTATTCGATCTGCCGCTCGGTCAGCGGGCGGCGGCTCCAGTCGGTGAAGCGCGCGCCCTTGTCGATCGTCTTGCCGAGCCAGGATTCGACCAGGTTGGCATAGCCGATCTGCTCGGACTGGCTGATCGCCATCATCGCGATCTGGGTGTCGAAGATCGGGTGCGGGGTCTTGCCGGTCAGGTTGTAGACGATCTCGACGTCCTGCCCGCCGGCGTGGAAGACCTTGAGCACGTCCTCGTTGTTGCAGAACAGCTCGAGCATCGGGGTCAGGTCGATCCCGTCGGCGAGCGGATCGATCGCCGCGGCTTCCTCCTCGTTGCCGAGCTGCACCAGGCACAGCAGCGGGTAGATAGGTGTTCTCGCGCATGAATTCGGTGTCGACCGCGACGAACTCCGACTTGGCCAGCCGTTCGCAGAGATCGGCCAGCTCCTCGGTGGTCGTGATCAGCGGGTGTATTTTCATCGTGTTCTTCTGTTTGGCTCATGCGGGCCCGCGGCTTGCAATGCGGCCCTCGCCTGAGGGCCGCCGCCGGACGGCTCTGACAGCGCGATCCCGCTTCGCATCATGCGCCTGTTAGCGCCGCGCGTTCCCCTAGCGCCATAACTCGCGCGACAACGTTGAAAGAGTCTCCGATGCACGCCTACCGTACCCACACCTGCGCCGCGCTTGCGCGCCGAGCATGTCGGGCAGACCGTCCGCCTGTCGGGCTGGGTGCACCGCAAGCGCGACCACGGCGGGGTGCTGTTCGTCGACCTGCGCGACCACTACGGGCTCACGCAGATCGTCTGCGACGCGGATTCGCCGGCGCTGCGCGGTGCTCGAGCGGCTTGCGGCTCGAAAGCGTCGTCACGATCGACGGCAACGTCAAGGCGCGCGCCGAGGGGACGACCAACCCGAACCTGCCGACCGGCGAGATCGAGGTCTATGCCCGCGCGGTCGACCGTGCAGAGCCGCGCCGAGGAGCTGCCGATGCCGGTGGCGGGCGAGCAGGAGTATCCCGAGGACATCCGCCTCAAGTACCGCTTCCTCGACCTGCGGCGCGAGAGCGTGCACGCCAACATGATGCTGCGCAGCCAGGTCATCGCCAGCCTGCGCCGGCGCATGATCGAGCAGGGCTTCACCGAGTTCCAGACCCCGATCCTGACCGCCATCGAGCCCCGAGGGCGCGCGCGACTACCTGGTGCCGAGCCGGGTCCATCCGGGCAAGTTCTACGCGCTCCCGCAGGCGCCGCAGATGTTCAAGCAGCTGCTGATGGTCGCGGGCTTCGACCGCTACTTCCAGATCGCGCCGTGCTTCCGCGACGAGGACGCGCGCGCCGACCGCTCGCCGGGCGAGTTCTACCAGCTCGACTTCGAGATGAGCTTCGTCACGCAGGAGGACGTGTTCCAGGCGATCGAGCCGGTGCTCGGCGGGGTGTTCGAGGAATTCGCCAACGGCCGCGCGGTGACGCCGGACCGGCGAATGCCCGCGCATCCCCTACAAGCAGGCGATGCTCGAGTTCGGCTCCGACAAGCCCGACTTGCGCAACCCGCTGCGCATCGCCGACGTGACCGGCCACTTCACCAAGTCCGGGCTTCGGCCTGTTCGAGAAGATCGCCGGCTCGGGCGGCGTGGTGCGCGCGATCCCCGCGCCCGGCACCGCCGACAAGAGCCGCAAGTTCTTCGACGACATGAACGACTGGGCGCGCGGCGAAGGCTTCGCCGGGCTCGGCTACGTCACCCGCAAGGGCGGCGAGTTCGGCGGCCCGATCGCCAAGAACCACGGCACCGAGGGCATGGAAGCGCTCTACGCCGAGCTCGGCCTCGGCGCCGACGACGGCCTGTTCTTCGCCGCCGGCAAGGAAGCCGAGGCGGCGCGGCTCGCCGGCCTCGCGCGCACCCGCGTCGGCGAGCAGCTCGAGCTGATCGAGGAGCGCGTTCCGGTTCTGCTGGGTCGTCGACTACCCGATGTTCGAGTACGACGAGGACGCGAAGAAGATCGACTTCAGCCACAACCCGTTCTCGATGCCGCAGGGCGAGCTCGAGGCGCTCGAGAGCCAGGACCCGCTGACGATCCTCGCCTGGCAGTACGACATCGTCTGCAACGGCATCGAGCTGTGCTCGGGCGCGATCCGGAACCACCGGCCCGGACATCATGTACAAGGCGTTCGCGATCGCCGGCTATTCGCAGGACGAGGTCGACGCCAACTTCTCGGGCATGATCAACGCCTTCAAGTACGGCGCCCCGCCGCACGGCGGCGCCGCGCCGGGCGTCGACCGCATCGTCATGCTGCTCGCCGACGAGCCCAACATCCGCGAGGTCATCGTCTTCCCGCTGAACCAGAAGGCCGAGGACCTGATGATGAGCGCGCCGAGCGAGGTCAGCCTCAAGCAGCTGCGCGAGCTGCACATCCGCCTGGTCGAGCCGCCCAAGGCCGCGCCGGCCGAATGAGCCGCGCGGGCTCGCCGTGACGCTGGCCGCGACAGTCTGTCACACGAGGGAGGGCAGCCATCGCGCTCGACGATCGAGACTGCATCGCGCGCATGGCGCGCGACATCCGCGCGGCCGAAACGCTGCCGGTGAACGGTGTCTATCCGCGCCGGGAACGACGATGCCGCCGCGCTCGGCACGATCGCGGTCGAGCGCTTCGGCGAGGGCGACGAAAGCCGCTGCGTCTGGCATCGCCGACTCGCCGCGCAAGCGACGGTGCCGCCATTTGATCTCCGGTCGCCGGCGATGTCGGCGCCGTGCTGCAGGGACGGCACGGCCGAGGCAGCCGGCGCGATTCCGGTACGCGCGACGAGGAATCTGCGTCGAGCGCACGGGACACGACTGGCACGCCGGAAGGAAGAAGTTCTGCGAGAAGATCCCTGACGGGACCAGGTCGTGCGATCGAGCAACCCGGCCGACTCTGCTCGAATTCGACGACAGCCAGCTGCCCAAGAAATGCAAGCTGCTGCTCGATACGGCATGTCCGGCCTTCTGGTGGCTCGAGGACGATCCGTCGGCTGCGCGTCTGCGCGATGCGCGCGATCATGCGCCGACGGGCAGAACGACAGTGTTCGTGATGATGCGCGCTGTGCCTGTCTCGCGAGTTCGTCGGTCAAGCGCGCGCAAGGGCGGATATCGAGGACAACGGCATCGGCGACTATGGCTTGAGGCGGTCGGCGCGAGGCGGTTTCGCGGTGCTGCCGGGCGAGTTCGCATCGCAGGCATCTGCGAAGCACTGGAAAGTCTGGCCGCTCGTAGCCGCGGCACAACGACTCCTTCCGATCACGTGATCCTGGCCGCAGGCGAGACGTCGACTACGCGAGGCAGGGCGTGGCGAGAATTGACGGCGCGCTGGCGCGCGAACGCGCAGCTCGAAGCAGCGGCGCCGTCCTGAACGTTTCCCTGCGTCGCTCGCCGAACGCCGCGGCATGGCACTTGCCAGCCCCGGCGCCGTTCATTAGGGCGACAGCAAATCCAACCCCTGCTTCGAGAGGGCAACACATGAGCGACACCGCCGACCGCGTGAAGAAGATCGTTGTCGAGCACCTCGGCGTCGAGGAAGACAAGGTCACGCCCGACGCGAGCTTCATCGACGATCTGGGCGCCGACAGCCTCGACATCGTCGAGCTGGTGATGGCCTTCGAGGAAGAGTTCGGCGTCGAGATTCCCGACGACGCGGCCGAGAAGATCAACACCGTCGGCGACGCCAACCGCTACATCGAAGAGCACAAGGGCTAAGCCCGCCACATCCCTCGCCGCGGCCCAGCTGCGAGCGCTTGGCTGACGGGCTTCAGACAGGCTCGGCCCGGCAGCGGGTTGGGCCTGTTTCGTTTCGGAGAGATGACTATGCGCCGAGTGGTCGTAACCGGACTGGGCCTCGTCACCCCGCTGGGCGGTGACGTCGAGACGACCTGGGCCAACATCCTCGCCGGCAAGAGCGGGGCGACGCCGATCACCCGCTTCGACCCGACCGACTACGCCTGCCAGATCGCCTGCGAGGTCAAGCCGCCCGAGCACGAATACGGCTTCGATCCCGACAAGCGCGTCGATCACAAGGTCCAGCGCCAGGTCGATCCGTTCATCATCTACGGCCTCGACGCCGCCGGCCAGGCGATCGAGGATGCCGGCCTCACCGACATGAGCGAGCAGGAGCGCTTCCGCGCCGGCGTCTCGATCGGCTCGGGCATCGGCGGGCTGCCGGGGATCGAGAAGGAATCGCTGGTCCTCGCACGAGAAGGGCCCGCGGCGCGTCTCGCCGCACTTCGTCCACGGCCGGCTGATCAACCTGATCTCGGGCCAGGTCTCGATCAAGTACGGGCTGATGGGCCCCAACCACGCGGTCGTCACCGCCTGCTCGACCGGCGCGCACTCGATCGGCGACGCGGCGCGGATGATCGCGATGGACGATGCCGACGTCATGCTCGCCGGCGGCAGCGAGGACGCGCTGTGCCCGCTCGGCATCGCCGGCTTCGCCCAGGCGCGCGCGCTGTAGCACCAACTTCAACGACGAGCCGACCCGCGCCAGCCGCCCCTACGACAAGGACCGCGACGGCTTCGTGATGGGCGAGGGCGCGGGCGTGGTCGTGCTCGAGGAATACGAGCACGCCAAGGCGCGCGGCGCGAAGATCTACGCCGAAGTCGTCGGCTACGGCCTGTCGGGCGACGCCTACCACGTCACCGCGCCGCATCCCGAAGGCTCGGGCGCCTACCGCTCGATGGAGATGGCGCTCAAGAAGGCCGGGCATGAGCCCGTCGGACATCGACTACATCAACGCCCACGGCACCTCGACGCCGCTCGGCGACGAGCTCGAGCTCGGCGCGGTGCGCCGGCTGTTCGGCAATGCGATCGCCAAGGTCTCGATGAGCTCGACCAAGTCGGCGATCGGCCACCTGCTCGGCGGCGCGGGCGCGGTCGAGTCGATCTTCTGCATCCTCGCGCTGCGCGACCAGATCGTGCCGCCGACGCTCAATCTCGACAATCCGTCGGAAGGCTGCGAGGGCGTCGACCTGGTGCCGCACCGGCCAAGCAGCGCGCAGGTCCGCGCGGTGCTCAACAACAGCTTCGGCTTCGGCGGCACCAACGCCAGCCTGGTGATGAAGCAGGTCGCCTGAGGCCGA
>CAWHQD010000045.1:0-157574 GCA_963831395.1 uncultured beta proteobacterium | reverse complement strand
TGAGGGACATTGGGCCTGGTCGGTACAACGCCACCAATGCAATGATGTCCTCGAAACGGTCGGGTTTAGCCTTCTGCAGAGTTCCTTCATGCCGCGCGATTCGAACTGGAACACGCCTACAGCGTTACCCCGCCTCAACAGTGCGTAGGTGGCCTGATCATCCAAAGGGAGATTTTCCAGGGAAAAGGATGCGGATGGTTGCATATCGGATTCGGCACTTTTACTACGCTGCCTGATGTATCTCACAGTCCAGTCGATATGTCAGATGCGCAAACCCAGAAAATCGAACTTCACCAGGCCGATTTTCTCCACATCATCTTTATCCAACTGGCTTACTACCGAATCACCCCCATCGGTGCAATAGACCGGGCAAAAATCCGTGATCTTTCCCGATGCGATCAGTACGCCACCGGCATGCATGCCAACGTTGCGCGTAAGCCCTTCAAGGCGCTCGGCAAGCTCGAGCAGAGTGCGCACTTCTTCTTCCGCTTCCGCGCGCTCATTTAGCTGGGGCTCTTCCACACGGGCTTTTTTCAGCGTCATGCCCAGTTCAAAGGGCACCAGTTTCGCCAACTGATCGACAAAGTTATAAGGCAAGTCCAGCACACGGCCCACGTCGCGCACCACCGCCTTCGCCGCCATGGTGCCGAAAGTTGCGATCTGGGAAACGCTCTCCGCGCCATATTTCTGCTTCACGTATTCGATGACATGCTCGCGTCCGTCCTGACAGAAATCGATATCGAAATCGGGCATTGAAACGCGTTCCGGATTGAGGAAACGCTCGAAGAGCAGGTCGTAGCGGAGCGGGTCGAGATCGGTAATGCCGAGCGAATAAGCGACCAGTGAGCCCGCGCCGGAACCTCGCCCCGGCCCTACCGGAACACCATTGTGCTTGGCCCAGTTAATGAAGTCGGCAACGATCAGGAAATAACCGGCAAATCCCATCTGCACGATAATGTCAGTCTCGAAATCCAGCCGCGCGCGATATTTCGGCATCTCCGCGGCGCGCTCCGCGTCGTCGGGAAAAAGCGCTTGCATGCGCGTTTCCAAACCCGCCTCTGCCTGATTGCGCAGGTAAAGTTCCAGACTCTCGTTATTCGGGGTAGGAAATAATGGCAGCCGGTTAACGCCCAATTCCAGCGGGAGATTACAGCGTTTTGCGAGTTCGGCGGTGTTGGCAATTGCCGCCGGTATGTCAGCGAACAATGCGGACATTTCGGCCTGCGTTTTGAAATACTGCTCCTCGGTGCAATTCTTCGGGCGGCGGCGATCACCCAGCACGTAACCTTCTGCGATGCATACGCGCGCCTCATGCGCACGATAGTCTTCGGGGTTCAGGAACTGCACCGGTTGTGTCGCCACCACCGGCAAACGCAGGGCGGAGGCCAGCATCAACGAGCGCTGGACGAGAGTCTCCGCGTTGACATGACCCGCCCGCTGCACTTCGATATAAAAACGGCCAGGGAAAAGGTTAGCCCAATCCTGCGCAAGCATATTCGCCTGCGCCGGATCATCCTGCATGAGCGCAAGGCCGATATCGCCAAGAGCCGCGCCTGACAGGGCAATCAGCCCATCTGTGCCCATTTCGCCTTCTTTCAGCCAGGATTTCCTGATTTCCGCCCGCCCCCGGTGCTGATTTTCGCGATAGGCGCGTGACAGCAGGCGGCACAGCAGCAGATAGCCCGGATAGGACTGGCACAACAGCAGGATGCGCACTGGCTTGTCCCGATCGGCCTCGTTACTGATCCAGACATCGCAGCCGATAATCGGCTTTATGCCCTTCTCGCGGGCCTCCTGGTAAAACTTGACCAACCCGAACAGATTGGAAAGATCAGTCAGCGCCAGCGCCGGCATGCCGTCGGCCACGGCCTTTGCCACCGCCTCGTCGATACGCACAATGCCATCTACAATGGAATACTCGCTGTGCAAGCGCAGATGGACAAAAGTTGGAGATGTGGGCATGTTGTTGCAAGACTGACTCAGGTGGGGATCAGTATTTCATTTCGGTCAAACCAATGCGTGGGGCAATCGGCTCAATCGCGACCAGGATTAAAATCAGCCTACAATTTTACCATCAATCTCAAGCCATCAACTTTTCCCTGGCCAACCCGGTCAGCTTAAGCTGCAAGCGGACACAAAGCCATCCCGCGTATCTCAGGAAGCCTCGAGGGTACGCAGTTCATCTGTGGATTGCGCCGGCGCCCCCGCCCGGCCTCCCAGTTCAGCAAAAAAACTGAGAATCCTTTCCGGCAGCCATGTCAGTCTGCCGGGAAATGGCGAATCCAGAAATCCCACATGTCCACCTTCCTCCGAAAATTCCAGAACGACGGCGGACGAAACATCGGCCGGTCCGGGCAGTGCTTGCGCCGGCATGAAAGGGTCATTGAAGGCATTGATGAGGAGCGTAGGCACTTCGATATGCTTGAGCCACTGTTTGCTGCTTGACCGCTTCCAGTAGTCTTCGGCATTGCGAAAGCCATGCAGCGGCGCGGTTACCAGATTATCGAACTCGTATAATGTGGTGCATCCAGCCAACGCAGCCGGATCGAACAGGCCGGGGAAAAGGTCGAGTTTTCCCAATGCCTTTCGCTTCAGCGTATCGAGAAAATGTCGCGTATAGAGCAGATTGAAGCCCGAAGCCAGCGCCTTCCCCGCCGCCGCCAAATCCAGGGGCACGGAAACCGCTGCCGCGCCGTCGAGTAGCTGACATGCCTGGTCGCCGCGCTCGCCAAGCCATTTCAGTAATGCATTGCCACCCAGCGATATCCCTACTGCATAAAGCGGCGCATCGCACCCCAGCCGTTTATTTTCTTCGCTTAAGCGGATAAGTATCCCATCGATCTCGGTTGAGTCGCCTGCGTGATAGGCTCGCGGCAGCCGGTTGGGCGAGCCGGAACAGCCGCGAAAATGCACTACCGCTCCGCGCCAGCCCAGTTCGCGCAGCAGAGTCATCAGGCTCACGACATAATGGCTGCATGAGCTGCCCTCAAGCCCGTGAAACAGCACCACCATCGGCGCATCGGGAGCATTATCCATCCAGTCGATATCGATGAAGTCTCCATCGTCCAGCTCCCACCGCTCGCGCCGATAAGGGATCAGGGGACGGGACAGAAGATAGGGATAAATAGTTTGCGCATGACCGCCTCGCAGCCAGGCGGGTGCTACATAGGGTCTGGCGCGCAAAGGGAAAGGGGCGATTTTCACGCCAGGTTTGGGCAGGTCATGCCCATTCAAACTGGCAACCGGAGGATTAGGGCACGCTACCATAAAGCGGCAATTTGGTTGATCGATCAGTGGGCGTGATTGACAAATACTCATGTGGTCCGGCGGTTAGTACGGGAACGCGGTTTGCGTGTTATTATAAACCACTCGACTTTGCGTAGTTAGCCGCGTTCGCTGATAGAACCGGTGTCCGCTCCTGCATCAAGCAGGGGCTATTCAAGCAAATCTCTGGTCATCCCTCATTACCTGGCTCGTTCGCGCCATAAAGCAATCAGGATCAGGATCTTGTGAGCAAGAGCGCCCCCTCTGCCCAGTTTACTTGTTTGCCAACTCGAAAACTTCGATCGGGGAGGACCAGCACTATTTCCTGTCATTAATACGACTTTTGATTTACTCCGTAAAATTTGCGGAAGAAACCAGGAGGAAGAATCGTAGCTAATAACTTTTCGCCTCGCTGGGTTTTTCATTATTGTTATGCTGGCGCCGACGACTGAAGTGCGTGAGGTTCTTCCCGTTACTTAGCTATGATTGAAATCAAACATTGATATTAAGGATCATCATGAGAATTAATTGCTTATTAGTTTTATTTTTTATGGGCTTCGCAGGCCTTGGCGTTGCGAGCGAAGAGGATTATAAATTTTGTACCGTAGGTGGCTATTTTTTCGGGACTAACGACAAATTTTTAAGTGGATTAGCTGGTCATGTCGCGGAAAAGAAAAATGTTTTTGGCACTCCCATATGTAAGGCGGCATGGGAAAATGGTTACAGAATTGGAGAAAAACTATCCAGAACAGGAAAGATCGAAGGATCGGCAGAGAGGGAAATTATTCACCAGGCTACCGCATTCAGCGCACAGATATATGAGACGATCAGTTCTCGTATCAACTTTTCGCTTCCATGAGTTTTTACCGCGGATCATTCGCGAAATCCTGCAAACATAAACATGCACTGAAAAGCTTTTCGTGTCAGCAATGCAATGGTTAGTGGCGGATAGTGATGCTCGCTTTTGTGCTGGTAGGTTCACAGAATCGACACCAGAGATTTCAACGGAAGTACTGTCGCCTATTTTCGGGAAAGTGTCAGTTTAGTGCTTAATTCGCAACCTCGCTCTTAGGAGTGCTCGCGAAAAGGAAAATAGAAGAAGTGACTATAACTGACTATAAGAGTGGAAATTCGTTGATACACGCTAAATTTGCTTTTGGCTTAATCCACGATGCTGAGTTAGAGAGTAGATATCGGAGTTATGGCAAAGCTGTCTTCCTATAACCAAGTTAAATCCCTACATTTACCAATCGGTATTCCATGACCCTTGAAAAACACATTGAAGAAATTCGCGCCGGTATCAAGGGCGGACGCTTCGGTAACGAGGCCAGCGTATCGCAAGGCATTGTGCTTCGCCTGCTTCACGCGCTCTCATGGCCGGCCTATGATACGCAAATCGTTTGTCCCGAGCACTCCTTGGAAGGGCGACGGGTTGACTTCGCACTTTGTCATCCTCAAAGTAAACCCATTGCATTCGTTGAGGTCAAGCAGATCGGTCAAAGTGAAGGCGCGGAGCGCCAACTCTTTGAATACGCGTTTCACGTTGGCGTTCCTCTTGCTATCTTGACTGATGGTCAGGAATGGAATTTCTTTCTCCCGGGAGAGCAGGGAGACTACGGCGAACGCCGAGTGTATAAACTTGACATCGTTGAACGAGATCTTACGGAATGTGTGTCTCGTCTGAATCGTTACCTCAAGTACGAGGACATTATTTCCGGAAAAGCAATTGCTGCAGCCCGAGAAGATTATCGAAATGTGTCCAGAGAACGGCAGATGAAGTCGACGCTTCCTGAAGCATGGATTAAGCTCGTGGCCGAAGAAGACGATCTCCTTTTTGGAAATAATTGCTGATCGTGTAGAGAGTTTGTGCGGGTTCAAGCCCCGGATCCCGACACGGTCGCACGGTTTCTCAAGGAGAATGTCGCCTTTCGCTCGGCTGTCACGGCAAACCCACAGTCCACGCGTCCTGCACCTAGTCCGGTATCCGCACCAGTACGCATTCTGTCGGGGACCTCGGTCTTACAGGTTTCTCCTTCAAGGGCCAGCAATATCCTGCACGTAGTGCTCGTGAAGTGCTTATAAATGTCTTCGAGCTCTACGTCTAGCGACGCAACGTTTTTGGAGCGGTTTGCCCGCTCTCCCAAAACACGGACGCACTCGACGCTTCCTTGCTCGAACCCCTGATGAGTTGTATCCGGGACGCTGCTGACCTAGCGCGGGATCACTCAGCGAAGCTCAAGTCTGGCTGGTATCTTGGGACAAATGTCAGCCGTGCTGCGATCGAACGCATCATTGAAATGGCCTGCGACGTAGCCAACCTTCGGTTCGGCCGCGATTTGATCATCAATCTCGGAGAATGAAACAGGGTTTAGCGCCGACTTGCGGGAGCTATACGCCACAATATGCCGCAGGCGTTGCAGGCGGCTACTCACTTCTTCCATAGACAAATCAAAAACGGCATTAGCCCCTCCCATGTTCCGTTCCCGCCAATGGTAAACAGTATAGGTGCTCCGCAATGAAGATGCGTATGACCGAGACGGTGATCGAATTCTGCGAAGTTGATCGCACAGCATGGGTGAAAGATAAGAATAAGTTGCTTGAAGGACACAGCCCGCCACCTGATGTCTTCAATCAGCCCACGTACCATTTTGGCGAGTACTTCGTATTGAGTTACTTTAAGAAGGCGGGGTGGTCTGGCTATCGCTTCTATGCGCTTGGTGAATGGGAGCCAAACAACCCAAAGGTCCTAAAGGGACGCAAGAAGATAGAAGAAATATTCACGAAACAGAAGCTCGAGGAGTTTAGGAAGCAGCGTGCCCTATCTGGGTATGCAGGTGGTAAAGGCGAACCTGACTTGTTCCTCTACATGGAATCTGGCCCGACCCTGTTCCTTGAAGTCAAGAAGGGAAGTGATAAAGTTTCGTCGGCACAGCTAATCTGCTTAGCGCAGATAAAATCCATTCTCGAAGCGGATGTGGGTATCGTGTACCTAGCTAAGTGCGGCCAGCAATACAAGCCAAAGACTTATGAGCTTGACCTCGAAACATTCGAGGTTTGTTTGTAAGTCGCCACGGTATAAGAGTCAAAAGTCTCAGATATGCTGGTTCAAGTTAGACGCTAACGGATTTGACACTATCCATCAGAGCAACTCGGAGTTCGATAGCAGACAGCCGGACTGTTTTTTCTGCTGTATAAAAATAGACGAGTATTTGCTTGGTTGTAGTTATCTGTTTTTTCTTGGTAGGCCGTGCCAGATTCGAACTGGCGACCAACGGATTAAAAGTCCGCTGCTCTACCGGCTGAGCTAACGACCCACTGATACCCAAGGGACGTGCATTATACCGGCTCATCCCTTCGATATAAAGTTTTTTAGGATCAAGCTCGTCTACAGCGCATTGTCCTGCCTGCTCGCCCGTTTCGCTGCAGTTGCTTTAAACTGCCCGCATGAGGGAGGGTAATTTTTGAGCAGCGACGTTATTGTCATAGGCGGCGGAATTGCGGGGCTTGCCACGGCGCATGAATTGCTGCGGCTGGGGGCGACCGTTACCGTACTGGAGCGTAATCGCTGCGGCAAGGAAGCGTCCTGGGCGGGCGCGGGCATATTGTCTCCGTTGTTGCCGTGGGATTACCCGGATTCGGTGACGCAACTGACGCAGTTCAGCAACAGGCTGTTTCCGCAATTTATCGAAGGGCTGCGGACGGAGACCGGCATCGATCCGGAGTATCAGGCTAGCGGCATGCTGGTGCTGTCCGATTTTCCCGCTGAGCCGCAAGAAGAGACGCGCGGAGAGAGTGAAGACGAACTCAATCCTGCGGTAGAAGCCTGGTGTATACGCCACGGTTTTCCCATGAAGAGAGTTCGCTCTCATGAAATTGCGCCGATGCTGGCACGTGACGAAGCCGCGCTTTGGTTGCCGGAGGTCTGCCAGGTGCGCAATCCCCGTTTGTTGCAGGCGCTCGTAAAGGCTGTGGAGTGCTCCGGTGGCGCTATTGTTGAGCATGCCGAAGTTACAAGCTGGAAGATCGAGCGAGGTCGCGTTCAATCTATCAGTACGAGCCAGGGCGAGGAATATTCCGCAGCCAATTTCATCGTTACCGCTGGAGCATGGAGCCGTCAACTTCTGGGCGAACATGCGCTAAAGCTCGATATCTGGCCCGTGCGGGGCCAGATCCTGCTGTTCAAGGCACAGGCCGGTCTGCTCGGCACGATTGTGCTACAGGGGCAGGATAATTTTTATTTGATACCGCGTCGAGACGGACATATTCTTGCCGGCAGCACGGTGGAGGAAGCCGGCTTCGACAATCGCCCTCTGCCCAGGCGCGGCAACGCATTACTGTCCAGGGCGCATGCGCTCGTGCCCGCATTGACCGAAGAACTGCTTGCCGGTCATTGGGCGGGATTGCGTCCAGGTTCGCCTCACAACATACCCGTTATCGATCGCCACCCCGCCATCTCCAACCTTTATCTCAACAGTGGCCATTACCGTTATGGCGTTACCATGGCGCCGGGCAGCGCGCGGCTTGTATCCAACATGATCCTGAACAAGGCTCAGCCACTGGACGTGGCGCCTTATCGATGGCCTGTATGAGCACCAGCGATCCACGGCCTCTGCGTCGGGCAGCGCTGTTTCCGCTGAGTCTGGCCGCCTCTCGCTTTATCCTCGGGTTGCGGGGTGATAACATTGCACCACTTCAACACAGGGACAGGGCAAACGCATTATGGCTGGTCACAGCAAGTGGGCTAACATCAAACACAAGAAAGCCGCGCAGGACGCCAAGCGCGGCAAGATTTTCACCCGGCTCATCAAGGAAATTACCGTCGCCGCGCGGCTCGGCGGGGGCGATCCCAACAGCAATCCCCGGTTGCGTCTGGCCGTTGACAAGGCTTATGAGCAAAACATGCCCAAGGACAACGTCGAACGCGCGATCAAGCGCGGCAGTGGCGATCTGGAGGGCGTGAATTATGAAGAAATACGTTACGAAGGTTATGGCATCGCAGGCGCGGCCGTATTGGTCGATTGCATGACCGATAACCGCGTGCGTACCGTCGCGGATGTGCGCCATGCTTTCACCAAGTATGGCGGCAATCTCGGCACGGATGGCTCGGTTGCGTTCCTGTTCAAGCATTGCGGGCAACTGCTTTTCGCGCCCGGCACCGATGAAGACAAGCTGATGGAAGTGGCATTGGAAGCGGGCGCGGAGGATATCGTCAGCAACGATGACGGCAGCATTGAAGTCATCACGGCGCCATATGAATTTGTCGCGGTCAGGGAAGCGCTGGAAAAAGCCGGGTTCAAGGCAGAGCTGGCCGAAGTGACGATGAAGCCGGTCAATGAGACGGAGTTGGCGGCGCGATGACTCGGTAAAAATGCAGAAACTGCTCGATGCGCTGGAAAATATAGACGATGTGCAAGAGGTTTACACGACCGCATTAATCGACTGAATAGCTGTTTATCCAGCAAGGAAAAGGTAAAAAAATCCGTATCCTTGGCATAGACCCCGGCTTGCGCATCACCGGTTTCGGGGTCATCGAAAAAATTGGCAGCAAATTGGTGTACGTCAGCAGCGGCTGTATCAAAACACTGGATGGCGAACTGCCGTTGCGCCTGAAGTCCATCATGGATCATCTCAACGAAGTCATCGTGGAACACCGCCCCGATCAGGTCGCGGTGGAGCAAGTGTTCGTCAATGTCAATCCAAAATCCACGCTGATGCTGGGGCAGGCGCGCGGGGCGGCCATTTGCACGGCAGTGCTTAATAATCTTGTTGTTGCCGAATACACCGCGCTACAGATCAAGCAGGCGGTGGTCGGCAAGGGCCACGCAAAAAAAGAGCAGGTGCAGGAAATGGTCAAGCGGCTGCTACAGCTTGCCGGAAGCCCCGGCGCGGATGCGGCGGATGCCCTCGCCTGCGCTATCTGCCATGCCCATGGCGGGTTGGGGCTGGGGGGAATTTCGACAGCGGGATACCGCATGAAGCGAGGACGACTAGTATGATCGGCAGAATAACCGGCCTGCTGCTGGAAAAATTTCCACCGCTGGTGCTCGTCGACGTGCAAGGCGTCGGTTATGAGATTGACGTGCCGATGAGCACGTTCTACAACCTGCCCGCCATCGGTGGGCAAATCACGCTCCATACCCACCTTGTCGTGCGCGAGGACGTGCATCTGCTTTTTGGTTTCGGCACGGAAGCGGAGCGGCAAGCCTTTCGTCAGCTCGTGAAAATTTCCGGCGTGGGTGCGCGAACCGCCCTGGCTCTGCTGTCTGGCTTGAGCGTAGCCGATTTGCATCAGGCGGTTGCGGCTCAGGACAGCGGCGGCTGATCAAGATCCCCGGCATCGGCAAAAAAACCGCCGAACGTCTACTGCTGGAATTGCGCGACAAGCTCGGCCCCGGCATTGCTGGCGCCCCAGACGCAACGGGGACCACGCGTTCGTCAACAAACGAAGGCGACGTGCTCAATGCCCTGTTGTCACTAGGGTATAATGATCGGGAAGCCAATTGGGCAGTCAGGCAATTATCCCGCAGACCTTTCCGTGTCCGACGGCATACGGCAAGCGTTGAAACTCTTGTCAAAAGAAAAGTAGCCAAAGATCATGCAGCACGAAAGGCTACGCTCCCAAGAGCCATGAATCTACCGCCTCGACGAAATCCCGCAATCGCACCATCCAGCCCAGTGAGCCACGCTTGCCTTGATGATTGAGAATGATTGAAACCGATCGATTAATCACCTCCACGCCTGTTTCCCTCAAGGAAGAGGAGATGGAGCGGGCGCTGCGCCCGAAGCATCTGTCCGAATACGTCGGCCAGGAAAAAATTCGCGGCCAGTTGCAGATATTCATCGAAGCGGCGAGGCGGCGCAGGGAAGCGCTCGACCATGTACTGCTGTTTGGTCCGCCCGGTTTGGGCAAAACCACCCTTGCTCATATTATTGCCCGAGAGATGGGCGTGAGCCTGCGCCAGACTTCCGGCCCGGTGCTGGAGCGTCCGGGCGACCTGGCGGCCCTGCTGACCAACCTTGAGCCCAACGACGTACTGTTTATAGACGAGATCCACCGCCTGTCACCGGTAGTGGAAGAGATCCTCTACCCGGCACTGGAGGATTATCAGCTCGATATCATGATCGGTGAAGGCCCCGCGGCAAGGTCGGTCAAGCTCGATTTGCCGCCCTTTACCCTGGTGGGCGCCACGACTCGCGCGGGCATGCTGACCAACCCGTTGCGTGATCGCTTCGGCATTATCTCGCGCCTCGAATTTTATTCGGTGGAGGAGCTGACCAAAATCGTGACCCGCTCGGCGGCTTTGCTGAACGCCGAGATTTCCGCTGATGGAGCGATAGAAATTGCGCGGCGTTCGCGCGGCACGCCGCGCATAGTTAATCGCCTGCTGCGGCGGGTGCGCGATTTCGCCGAGGTCAAGGCGGACGGCCACATTACCCGGCCGGTGGCCGATGCGGCATTGATCATGCTGGATGTGGACATCATTGGCCTCGACGTGATGGACAGGAAGCTGCTGCTCGCCGTCATGGAAAAATTCGGCGGGGGGCCGGTTGGAGTGGACAACCTCGCCGCCGCCATCAGCGAAGAGCGCGGCACCATCGAAGATGTGCTGGAACCCTACCTGATCCAGCAAGGCTACATGAAGCGTACGCCGCGCGGCCGCATGGCTACTACTATTGCCTACCAGCATTTTGGCATGGCGCTGCCGAAGAACGGGTTGAGCGGCGATTTGTGGGGAGATGATTAGTTACGGTGAATATGCGGCGCTGGCGCGATCCTGCCAGTCATCTGGACGCCGACCGACTCAGTTGACAATACGCAGCAGTGGGATCAGTGGCGAGACTTATACGGGCCTTATTCGGAGCAATGCCATCTGTCGCTCGCCGTCGTTTAATTTAAAAATATGAAATCAACAGAAGCTGATAAATGCGCCGTTAATTCGGATAAATCGCCTTTTTCATTGCCTGTCCGGGTCTACTATCAGGATACCGATGCGGGCGGTGTGGTTTATCATTCCACTTATCTCGATTACATGGAGCGCGCCCGCTACGAATGGTTGCGGGAACTGGGCTTCGATATTCATTCATTGGTTCAGGTGCACAAGGTGGTTTTCATGATTCGTTCGCTCAGTATCGAATACTTCAGACCGGCGTTGCTGGACGATTTGCTGCACGTGACCGCGCAGGCGGCGGAGTTGGGCAGAAGCCGCATCGCCATTTCGCAGCATGTGCTGCGCGGCACGACCACGTTAGTCAGCGCCACTGTCCAGGCGGTGTGCGTGGGATCGGATAGCCTCAAGCCGGTGAGTGTGCCCGCGCCGTTGCGCCAGAAACTGGGAAAACTATCATGAGCCCAGCCGTTACCCAGGATATGTCTCTTTTCCACCTCATCGGCAGCGCCAGCTTGCCGGTGCAATTGGTGATGGCCTTGCTGTTGCTGACTTCATTTCTATCGTGGTGGTACATTTTTCGCAAGCTGTTCGTCATCCGGCAGGCGATAAGGCAAAGCGACGAATTCGAGAATGTTTTCTGGAAAGGGCCCGATCTCAACGCGCTTTTCCAAAGCGCCGCCGCGTCGCGCCATACCGCGGGAAGCATGGAACGGATCTTCGAGGCGGGCTTTCGTGAGTTCATCAAACACAAGCGCCAGCCGGGAATGGACATCAGCGCGGTAATGGACGGTACTCGCCGGGCAATGCGAGCCACTTATCAGCGTGAAATGGACAACCTGGAATCGCATCTTTCGTTTCTGGCCACGGTGGGGTCGGTCAGTCCTTATGTCGGCCTGTTCGGCACCGTATGGGGAATCATGAATTCCTTTCGAGGTCTATCCAACGTTACCCAGGCTACCATAGCCCACGTAGCGCCCGGCATTGCGGAGGCGCTGATAGCGACGGCAATGGGCTTGTTCGCCGCCATTCCCGCCGTCATCGCTTATAACCGTTATGCCAATAATATGGACCGGCTGGCAACCCGGTTTGAAAGCTTCATGGAAGAATTATCCAATGTCCTGCAGCGGCAAGTGAACGGATGAGGATGATTTTGAAGGATAGATACCGTGACTGAGCGCCGAGCCAAACGCCGCCTGATGAACGAGATAAACGTCGTGCCGTACATCGACGTAATGCTGGTGCTGCTTGTGATTTTCATGATCACGGCGCCGCTCATCACCCCCGGTCAGGTTGAATTGCCACAGATCGGCAAATCCCTGGCGCCCCCGGTAGCGCCGCTGGAAGTGATCATCAAGGCCGATGGCAGCCTGAGCTTGCATGACCGCTCCAGCACCGGGGGTGAGCAAAAAATCAGCCGCGAAGAACTGGTCGAGGCGATCAAGCAGAAGCAGTCGGTAAATACCGAGCAGCCAGTGGTGATTGCGGGTGATAAAAGCGTGCGTTATGAAGAAGTGATGAAGGTGATGGATATTCTTCAACAGCAACAGGTAAAGAAAGTGGGGCTTCTGGCAAGACCCAACATCTGATGAGCGCAATGGCAACGCGAGATTCCGCGCACCAGGAACCGGGCCGGATGCAAGCCGGCGTGTTTGCGGTATTGGTCCATATCATTTTTTTTGCGTTCATGATTTTCGGACTCAATTGGAAAACATATCCGCCCGAAGGCATGATGGTGGATGTGTGGAGCAGCCTGCCTCCTCCCCCGCAGCCGGCCCAGCCGGTCGTTAAAGCAGCGCCGCCCGCGCCCGAGCCACCCAAGCCGGTCCGAGCCTCCGCCGGAAGCAAAGCCCTTGCCGCCCGAGGTGGAAACGCCGCCGCCTCCCGCGAAACCGGATATTGCCCTCAAGGAAAAAGTCGAGAAACCTAAACCGGTGGAAAAAAAGCCGGTTGAAAAAAAACAACCATCACAGAAAGAACTGAAGGAGCAGAAAGAGAAGGAAGAGAAGGAAGAGAAGAAGAAGGCGCAGAGGGAGAAGGAGCAGAAAGAAAGGATTGCGGCCGAGGTGGAGCAGCTTCAACGGGAACAGCAGGCTGCGAATGAAAAGCTTAGGGCTCAGGCCGCGCAGGCAGCGGCGCAGTCTCGCCTGGCGAACGAGATAGACGAATACAAGGCAAAAATCCTTGCAAAAATCAGGAGAAATATTGTCATGCCGCCCGATCTGCCTGGCAACCCGGTTGCGGAATTCGACGTCACGCTGCTCCCGGGCGGGGATATCCTTGACGTAAAACTGCGCACAAGCAGCGGATTTGCCGCTTTCGATAGCGCTGTGGAGCGCGGCATTTTCTTGTCGAAACCGCTCCCACTGCCGCCCGATCCTGCACTTTTTTCCAAATTCCGTAATTTGAGCGTCAAAGTGCATTACCGCGAATGACTGGTATAATTCACGGTTTTGCGAATTCCTTGAAGGTCACCCCTATGCTGCCCATTCACATTCGCTTGCGCAAATTTTGCGGCTATGCTGTCGTCTTGCTTCTGTGGCTGGCTAGCGCGCCGCTCCATGCTACTCTCAACATCGAAATTTTTGGCGGCGGCGCCACTCAGATTCCCATCGCTATTGTTCCCTTTGCCGCCGAAGAAAGGCTTACGCAAGGCATCACGCCGGTGGTGTCCGCTGATCTGCAACGCAGCGGATTGTTCCGATTGGTGGATCCGGGTGGCCTCAGGCCGCATGAGCCGGTCGAAGTGGTTTATCCGGATTGGACCAACCGCGGAGCTGGCGCCCTGGTTATCGGCAGCACCACAGCCCTTCCGGAGGGGCAGGTCGCCATCCGCGTCCGATTGCTGGATGTGGCGAAGCAAACGGAGCTGGCGGTCTATACCGAAACCGTTCCAGCAGACGCAATTGCGCGCCGCCGCCCATCGCATAGCGGACATAATCTATGAAAAGCTGACGGGCGACGTGGGCGTGTTCAGCACGCGCATTGCCTATGTGATCAAGCAGGGAAAAAAATATTCCTTGCAAGTGGCGGATGCCGATGGCTTTAATGCCCAGCCGGTAATTGAGTACACGGAGCCGATCATCTCCCCTGCATGGTCGCCCGACGGCAAGCAGCTGGCATATGTGTCCTTCGAGAACAAGAAACCCGTGGTGTACGTACAGACGCTCGCAACAAGAGCCCGCAAGGCCGTGGCCAATTTCAGGGGAAGCAACAGCGCGCCCGCATGGTCGCCGGACGGAAAAAAGCTTGCGGTGGTGCTATCCCTGATGGGCGGTTCACAGATTTTTCTGGTAAATGCGGATGGCAGCGGATTGCAACGGCTCAGCCAAAGTTCGGGAATCGATACGGAGCCTAATTTTTCACCCGACGGTCAATCCATCATTTTCACTTCCGATCGGGGCGGCAGTCCGCAGATTTATCGCATGCCGGTTTCAGGACGCGCCTCCGGCACGGCGGAGCGCCTTACCTTCGAGGGCAGTTATAATGTAAGCCCCGATTTCAGCCGGGATGGAAAAAGCTTCACCTTCATTCACCGTAACGGCGACAGATTCAACGTCGCGATACAGAACCTGGCGACCCGTCAGGTGCAATTGCTCACCGACTCGCAATTCGATGAATCTCCCAGCTTTGCTCCCAACGGCAAGATCATCCTTTATGCAACTGAAGTAAGGGGCCGTGGTATATTATCGGCCGTGTCGAGTGACGGCAAAACAAGACAACAGCTTTCAACGCAAGCTGGTGATATAAGAGAGCCCGCATGGGGGCCTTTGTCAAGGTAGCAATAATTGCAGTTCTGAATTTTAGTAAACTTTAAAGGAAATGGATATGAAAAAAGTTTTTGGCGTGTTATTGATCTGTTTATTATCCGCTTGCGCAAGCAAGGGTACGCAGCCTTCTGCCGAAGTGGAAGACAAATCCAGAGGCGTCACCGCGCCGTCCGAGGAAAGCACACGAGGCATGGAGGCGACGCCTACGCTCAATCCGCTTACGGATCCCAATAACATACTTTCCAGACGCAGCGTTTATTTTGATTTCGACAGCTATGTCGTAAAGGATGAATACAAGTCTCTGGTGGTGGCTCACGCCCAGTACCTGCGTGACAACGGTAATGCCAGAGCGCTGGTGCAGGGCAACACCGACGAGCGCGGCAGCCGGGAATATAATCTTGCGCTGGGTCAGCGCCGCGCAGACGCGGTAAAGTACGTCATGACGCTTTCAGGCGCCAAGGAATCGCAGGTTGAGTCTGTCAGCCTGGGCGAAGAGAAGCCAAGGGCAACAGGACATGATGAGGCTTCCTGGGCCGAGAACCGCCGTGCCGACATCCGCTATCAGGGCGAGTAACGGTGCTGTTGCGCGCATTTTGGCTGTTGTTGCTGATCGGCTGTAATTCAGCTTACGCCGGGGTTTTCGACGACCAGGAGGCGCGCAGGCAGATTGCGGCGCAACAGGCATTGATAGGGGACGTGCGCAATCAGGGGCAGGCGCTGGAAACCCGTGTCATTAAACTCGAAGAAACGCTTAGTGCTCAACCGTTGCTGGACCTTCACACTCAAATCGAGACCCTGCGGCTTGACCTGAACAAGTTGCAGGGTCAGATCGAAGTGCTGGCAAATGAAAACGAGTTGACACAGAAGCGGCAGAAGGATTTCTACATTGATCTGGATACCCGGTTGAGACGGGTAGAGCAGCGTGACGAATCGGTTACCTCCGAGCCCGCCGTATCTGAATCAAGCGGGTCTGAATCGGGCGCTGCTGAATCCGGGGCATCGTCCGCTACCCTCGCCCGCCGCCGCACGCGGAACCGGACGCAGCGGCCGGATCTGCTATGGCCGCAGCGCCCCCCGCGAGCGCGCCTGCCGCGACTAACGGCGCTAACCTCGCCGATAGTAGCGAGAGCCGCGCCTATGAGGCCGGCTTTACTCTGTTCAAGGCGGGAAGGTATAACGATGCGATTTCCCATTTCAACAAATTTATCAAAGACTATCCCGGTTCACATCTCACACCCAGCGCTCAATACTGGATCGGCAATTCCCATTACGCCCTGCGTGATTTCAAGAATGCCATCAGTGCCCAGGAAAAACTGATTGGTGCTTTCCCGGATAGCGCCAAGGCGCCTGACGCCATGCTCAACATTGCCAGCAGTCAGCAGGAAATGAACAAGAAACCTGCCGCCAGGAAAACCTTGCAAGGCATAATCACCAAATATCCCGGCAGCGACGCGGCTGAAAAAGCCAGGCAGCGGCTGGCCAATATAAAGTAGCTGCCGTTGTAGCCGGACATCTTCCCTTGTCGGCTTACACATCCAGGATATGGTTCAAACCTTATCTCCATTTCCATCCGCAATTATGTCGGCCTCCGAAGCCGGGCATTTGCGCGTCAGCGAGATTTTCTTTTCTCTGCAGGGGGAAACCAGTCGCGTAGGGCTGCCGACGGTATTTGTCCGCCTCACTGGTTGCCCATTGCGCTGCGGTTACTGCGATACCGAATACGCTTTCCAGGGAGGCGAGCGAATGTCAATCGTCGCCATTTTGGCGGCGGTTGCTTCCTATGGGGCCCGCTATGTGACAGTGACCGGAGGCGAACCTCTGGCACAGAAGGAATGCCTCACCTTGCTCAGGCTATTGTGCGACGCGGACTATTCGGTATCCCTTGAAACAAGCGGGGCGCTGGACGTATCCGCGGTAGACCCGCGCGTATCGAAGATTCTGGATATCAAAACGCCCGGTTCGGGCGAAGTGGAAAGGAACCGTTGGTCCAATCTCGATTGTCTTACGTCTCAAGATGAAGTGAAGTTTGTGCTGTGCGATGAGAACGATTACCTGTGGGCGGTCGAAGTGATGCGTGAGCGCCGGTTGGATCGCATCTGCCCGGTTTTATTTTCGCCGGTTTACGGCAAGCTCGACCCTGCGGCGCTGGCTGCATGGGTGTTACGGGATCGCCTTCCGGTGAGAGTGCAGGTCCAGTTACACAAACTATTGTGGGGTGAGGGGCCAGGACGGTGAATGTCATAAATTGTTTCACCTGAATTCATGGACAAGGCAGTCGTACTGTTATCAGGCGGGCTGGATTCCGCCACTACTCTTGCCATTGCCTGCAACAGGGGATACGAATGTCATGCCTTGAGCGTCGACTACGGCCAGCGCCACAGGTCCGAACTTGAAGCTGCGGAAAAACTTGCCCATTCACTTGGGGCAATTGACCACAAGACGATTCACGTTGATCTGTCCGCGTTCGGCGGATCGGCTCTTGTCGACAAATTCAGCACCATCCCCACTGCGGGAACCGAAACCGGCATTCCTGTCACTTACGTACCGGCTCGCAATACCATCATGTTGTCCCTCGCACTGGCCTGGGCCGAAGTACTCAAAAGCCGCGATATTTTTATTGGGGTGAATGCGGTGGACTACTCCGGTTATCCGGATTGCCGTCCCGAGTACATCGCGGCATTTGAGCAGATGGCAAACCTTGCCACCAAAGCTGCGATTGAAGGCGCCAGGCTTCGTATTCATGCGCCGCTTATGGAGTTGTCCAAGGCGCAAATCATACGGCAGGGAGTTTTGCTCGGCCTCGATTACAGCTTGACGGTATCCTGTTATCAGGCGGATGAAGCGGGACGGGCTTGCGGTGTATGCGATTCGTGCCGAATACGCCGAGCGGGATTCGAATCAGCCGATGTTCCCGATGTGACGCGTTATCAATCGTAGATACGGCTATGGTTGCCAATTGTAGCTGTCCAATTGTAACCGTGTAACCGCCCGTGAAGTTGCAGCGGCTGACTCAATGATCGATTATCAGGTTGGAAGCGTATTCGGCTCATCGTCATAGCATGATTCCCTGGCTTACTCCTGAATCTCCTTTCCCCCCGCTACATACTGCATGCGTTGAGCCTAACGGCCTGCTTGCTGTTGGCGGCGATCTTTCGCCGCGCACGGCTGATAGAGGCCTACCGCTGCGGAATTTTTCCTTGGTTCAACGAGGGCGAACCGGTGCTATGGTGGAGTCCGGATCCACGTATGGTGCTGTTTCCGGGCGAACTTAAAATATCCCGGTCACTGGGAAAATCCCTGAAGAAAGGCAATTACGAGATTCGCATCGACAGCGCTTTCAATCAGGTCATGCAGGAATGCGCCGCACCCCGTAAAGAGCGGCCTGGCACGTGGATCCATGAAGAGATGGTTTCAGCCTACACTGCGCTACATGAAATGGGCATGGCCCACTCCGTCGAGACATGGATAGATGGCGAACTGGCGGGCGGGCTGTAT
Organism: uncultured beta proteobacterium; assembly: GCA_963831395.1. Classification (GTDB taxonomy): domain Bacteria; phylum Pseudomonadota; class Gammaproteobacteria; order Burkholderiales; family Nitrosomonadaceae; genus Nitrosospira. The sequence goes on along the minus strand of CAWHQD010000045.1, from coordinate 139,159 downwards.
GGTGTTGCCCAAGGGAAAGATGTTTTATGGCGAATCCATGTTTTCGCGTGTTTCCGATGCGTCTAAAATCGCATTGGTACATTTGGTAAGACAGCTTGAGCGCAGGGGTTTCAAAATGATTGACTGCCAGATGAAAACCGCTCATCTCGCTTCCCTGGGGGCGCGGGAATTACCGCGTAAGGAATTTAGTCAAAGACTAAAAGAATTGGTAAACTACCCCGAACGAGTCGAAAAATGGTGTTTCGATCATGAGTCAATTGAATGACGTCCCTTCGTCAGTGCTACAGTTCTACACTACCGCTTCTTATCCGTGCAGCTACTTGCCGGAGCAATTGGCGCGGTCTCAGGTGGCGACACCCAGTCATCTGATCGATACCAATATCTATGGTGAGCTGGTGCAGGCGGGTTTTCGCCGTAGCGGCGCGTTCACCTACCGTCCCTACTGCGACAACTGCCGCGCTTGCATGCCGGTTCGGATCGTGGTGGATGAATTGATTCTCAGGCGCGCTCAGCGCCGCTCCTGGAAGCGCCATCAGAACCTGGTTGCAACGCAACATGAACTTGTATTATCACCCGGACCACTATGCGCTCTATCTGCGCTATCAGGCGCAACGCCACAGCGGCGGCGGGATGGACCGCGACAGCCGGGAGCAATACCGTCACTTCCTGCTGCCAAGCAATGTCAATTCCAGTCTTGTAGAGTTTCACGAAGACGGCCGGCTGCGCATGATCAGCATCATTGACGAGCTACCTGACGGCATATCGTCTGTATACACTTTTTTCGATCCGGATGTGCCTGGGGCCAGCTTCGGCACTTACAATATTCTGTGGCAAGTGGAATTGTGCCGGGCGTTGAAACTGCCTTATCTTTACCTGGGCTACTGGATCAAGGAAAGCCAGAAAATGGCATACAAAGCCGGCTTCAGGCCGTTGCAGGGGCTGGTTGACGGCCGGTGGCAGCCGCTGAGCAATATCTAGCGGCCTTCCTGCAACATCGTTCCTGTCAGGGCGACGAGATGCCCCGAGATCGTCTGGTTCAACGTTCAGTTTGCCGCTGAGCCGTCCGTATTTCGGCTGCCCGTTTATCCAGAGGGTCCGCTTTTTCCGCATGACCGATATCCCGGTAAAGCTGTGCCAGATTTTCCAGGCTCGTCGCCACATGGGGATGATTCCGGCCAAGCGCTTTTTCTGAAATCACCAGGGCCCGTTTGAAAAGGGGCTCGGCATGCGGATACTTGCCCTGGTCTTTATATAATCCCGCCAGGTTATTCAAGCTCAAGGCCACGGTCGGATGGTCTGGACCCAGCGCCTTTTTGGAAATCGCGAATACGCGTTTATAAAGTGGCTCTGCTTTTGCGTACTGTTTTTGCGCACTGTAAAGCAAGGCAAGATTGTTCAGGCTCATGGCCACATTCGGATGGTTGGGACCCAGCGTTTTTTCCAATATCGCCAATGCCCGCTCGAGAAGCGGTTCAGCGTCCGCATACTGTTCCTGCGCTTGATATAGCTGAGCCAGATTATTCAAGCTTATGGCCACATCGGGATGATCTTCGCCAAGCACTTTCTCATCAATTGCCAGCGCGCGCTTATAAAGGGGTTCGGCCTGCGCATAATCCCCTTGCTTTCCGTAAAGCATCGCAAGATTGTTCAGCGTGGCAGCCACCTCGGTAGATTCCGCGCCGATCGATTTTTCGAAAATCGCCAGGGCGCGTTTGAGAAGCGGCTCCGCTTGTACATATTTACCTTGGGCGTTATACAGCAGCGCAAGACTATTCAGGCTGCTGGCGATGTCTGAGTGGTTCGGTTCCAGCGTTTGTTCCGCTGTTTGCAACGCTTGCCTTGCGACCACCGTTGCACCTTTATAGTCACCCTGTTGATAAAGGGATTCCAGTTCCTGGTTGAGGGCTTCCCACTTGGTCAAGGCGTGAGCGAAACCGCAAAACGTCATGAGAGCCAAAACCAGAGCATAGTCGGACAGCTTCATGAATACTCCTATCGACGGTCAAACATGGATGACAGCGAATTGTTCGTAATTATCCCTTTATTATGCCAAAAATAAACCTGGACCGAGCAATATTGATTCGACCAGAAAATACTATGAATCTTGTCATTTGTGCTGGACCCGTGATTCAGTTCGTCCGGTCCAACAATCTCGCATCGGTGCTTTGAACGGTCGCCACAGGCTCTCCTGAAGACCATTACATTTTCGAATGTTAAAATGAGTTCATGCTTTATTCCTTACTCCGGCCGCTGCTATTCAGTCTTGCGCCTGAAACAGCTCACGGCGTCACGTTCACTGCGATTGAAAAAGCATATCGGCTCGGTCTGCTTGGCAAGGGTTCGATACCGTGCCGGCCCCGTAATGTCATGGGGGTGAATTTTCCCAATCCCGTCGGCATGGCCGCCGGGCTGGACAAGAATGGCGAGCATATCAATGCCCTCGCAGCGCTCGGCTTCGGTTTTATCGAAATTGGCACGGTAACACCCCGTCCCCAACCGGGCAATCCAAAACCGCGGCTGTTCCGTATTCCTGAGGCAAGCGCCATCGTCAACCGCATGGGCTTCAATAACCAGGGCATAGACGAACTGGTGGCGAACGTCCGGCATGCGAATTACCGCGGTATACTCGGCATCAACATCGGAAAGAACTTCGATACGCCCGTGGAAAAAGCCATTGACGATTACCTGATTTGCCTGCAAAAGGCCTATCGCTACGCCGACTACATCACTGTCAACATTTCTTCGCCCAATACGCCCAACCTTCGCCAGTTGCAGAACGCCGAGGAACTGGATCACCTGTTGGGCGCGCTGAAGCTGAACCAGCAAAAACTGGCTGATGAACATGGAAAATACACGCCTCTGGCTGTAAAGATCGCCCCCGATCTGGAGCCGCAGCAGATCGACTCCATCGCGGCGCTGTTGATGAAACACCGGATTGACGGTGTTATAGCCACCAATACCACGCTCTCCAGGGCGGGCGTGGAAACACTGCCTCACGCGGCCGAGGCGGGCGGATTAAGTGGAGCCCCACTCACCCAGCACGCTACCGCCGTTATTCGCCGTTTGAGTACTATGCTGCAAGGCGCGCTACCCATCATTGGGGTGGGCGGAATCATGTGCGCAGCGGACGCAAAGGAAAAAATCGAGGCTGGAGCAAGTCTGGTGCAAATATACAGTGGCCTCATTTACCGGGGGCCTCGCCTGGTACGCGACATTGCGCAAGCTTTATGCATATCCGATGCGCCGCATTTATCCGGCGAGATTTGAATGAGAGAAGATTCGCTGGTAGCGGAAATCGACGCAATTCTGCCCCAAACCCAATGCCGCCGATGCGGATTCTCCGGTTGCCTGCCTTATGCAAAAGCCATTGCGGGAGGGAATGCGGAGATAAACCAGTGCCCTCCCGGCGGGGAAGAAGGCATTCTTGCGTTAGCCCGATTGCTCGGAGTGAGCCCGATGCCCCTGAATACCGCGCATGGCGTCCCCAAGCCTGAAGCAGTGGCGGTGATCGATGAACAACTCTGCATAGGTTGTACCTTGTGCAGTCAGGCTTGTCCGGTGGACGCCATCGTGGGCGCCGCCAGGCAAATGCATACGGTGATCGCCGCGGAATGCACCGGCTGCGAACTGTGTATCGAGCCATGCCCGGTAGACTGTATCAGTATGGTTCCACCGAGGGAACAGGCCGCAGGCCTGGGGCATAAGCCCCGTGCCTCGGAGGGTAGCCACGTGGCGCACGAGGACGAAAAGAAAGCTGCCGACCGCGCACGTGAACGTTACCAGTTTCGGTTGCAGAGGCTCGAGCGTGAAAAACAGGAACGTGAAAAAAGGCTGGCGCGGAAAGCTGAAACAATGACGCCAGCGAATGGCTCGTCCTCCGCAGCCGCGAATCTAAAAAAAGTAACTATCCAGGCCGCGCTGGAGCGGGCACGAGCTGCTCAAGCCAGGGCATCGAAGAAAAACAACGATGCCGGCCCATTGCCGGACACTTCTCAACCCTGATTCATGAATTCAACTATACGTCGCGAGATTTTCACGCGCTTCAAGTCTGCCAATCCTCACCCCACTACGGAACTGGAATACAACTCGCCCTTTGAGTTACTGATAGCGGTAGTGCTCTCAGCCCAGGCTACCGACAAGAGCGTGAACCTTGCGACCCGAAAATTATTCCCCAAGGCCAATACGCCGGAGAAAATTCTTGAGCTGGGGGAAACAGGATTGCGGGAAATCATCAAGAGCATAGGCTTATATAAAACCAAGGCAAAGAATATACTGGCGACCTGCAGCATGCTCATTGAGCAGTATGGTGGAAGCGTGCCGCGGACTCGGGAGCAATTGGAGAAACTTCCCGGCGTCGGGCGCAAGACAGCCAATGTGGTATTGAATACTGCGTTCGGCGAACCCACAATGGCAGTGGATACCCACATTTTTCGCGTTGCAAACCGTACCGGAATCGCGCGCGGAAAAACGGTGCTGGACGTAGAGCTCAAACTCCTGAAATGCATACCAGGGGAATTTCGCCACGATGCCCATCACTGGCTGATTTTACACGGGCGCTATATCTGCGTGGCGAGGAAACCGAAATGCGCCATATGCCTTATCAACGACTTGTGCGAGTATGAGGAAAAGAATCTTTGAGGGAAAAATTCAAGAAAGCATCAGGAATAAACCTCTTTTCATGTCATTGCCCTGACACGATAAATGTTTAACCCATCCCGAGATGAGGCGCGCCAGTTCTTCTTCGACACATGGCGCAAATACCGGCAGCGGGAAATGCTCTCCGCTATGGAAAACATGGCGCTTGAGGTCATTTTGCTTCATCCGGAATACCATGCGATGCTTGATGATGCGGAGCGCTATCAGAACAAGGACTATCTGCCCGAAATGGGCGATACCAATCCTTTTCTGCATATGAGCATGCATATCGCCATCAAGGAGCAGCTTTCCATAGACCAGCCTCCCGGCATTCGGCAAAGATTTGAACGCCTGCTGAAGAGCACCGGCGATGAGCATGCAGCCATGCATCAAGTCATGGAATGCCTGGCCGAGATGATCTGGCAGGCGCAACGCAACCAGACGGGATATGATGCCTCAGTTTACTTTGAATGTCTGGATCGGCGTAAAACCTGATTTGTATTCAGCCTGGCGAATCAGGCATGAAACGAGAGAACGCCGGCATCGTTGGCTTCGAAGCGTTGCTGGCTCAGCTATTCGCCGTATGTAGTCAGTTGCGCGCCTGTCGGCGCGATGATAGTGGCAAGGAGGCGTGCTGGAACCGTCTGGCTAGGATTCTCCATAAACGAGTGTACTGTTCCGGGCGGCTCGCTCCAGCTTTGCCCGGCGCGATACTCGATTATTTCGCCACTGTTCAATTGTGAACGAACGATACCGTCAAGAACATAAACGAAGACGATGCCCGCATGACGATGGCTGCCGGTTTTGGCTTCAGGCGCCAGGTTCACGACGAACGCCGTCAGGGTCTGCGCTGAATCATCGGGAAGAGCTTGTGATGCGACGGACGCAAGTGTCACGCCCGTCGAGTTGCTCGAATTCCTGTTGGGCAGGTCGGTTGCACTGGCGATGCCCCCGGCACACAAGAGAACACCCGCGAGGAATATGGTCACGGAACGCGCTCTGAGTCCCCTTAAATAGAAATGCAAATACCTGGTCATCAGTAGTCTCTTGCAGATACGAGCACGGTAAAGCGGGACCGGGAGCGCCGGAGATGCAGCGGGCACCTTTGGACGCCCATATCCCGTCCCGCAAATCCGCGTCGCGCTGGGCCGAGCTTATTCAGAGCTTCCTTGATCAATATTTGGTTTTCAGGCCGGATTGGCTGGCGTAATAGGCCGACACATTCTCAATGTCTTCCTTGCTCAAGGCGGCGGCCATGCCAGCCATGATGGGGTCCTTGCGAACGCCCGACTTATATTCATTCAGGGATTTCATCAAATAACTTGCATGCTGCCCGGCCAGCTTTGGAAAAGCGGGAGCGGGACTATTCCCGTCGGGGCCATGGCACGCAGCACAAACCTCGTCCGCTTTTTTCTTGCCAGCTTCTATATTAGCTGCCATCCCCTGGCTGGAAATAAGCAGCATTGCGCCGCTCACCGCGGCAATAACAAATTTTTTCATGAGGCTTCCTTGCGTAATGGGTGATTATTTTCCGCTGGATTCGGCGTAATAGGCAGCCAGGTCTTCCATATCCTGCTGGGACAGTGTGTCGGCTATAGCCTTCATGGTGGGATGGTTGCGTGTGTCGGTTTTATATCCCTCTAGCGCTTTGACCAGGTATTCGGCGTGTTGACCGCCGAGTCTCGGGACGTTATATACTGTCGGATAAGACGTCCGGTATCCTTCTATTCCGTGACAACCAATGCACATGGTATTCTTCTTCTTCCCCTCAGCCGGATTACCGGCAGCCTGAGCGGTGCCGGCTAATGCCAGAAGCATACCGCACGCAAATAAAAAACTCACTGTTGCTGGTGGTTTCATTATTAGTGCCCTCTTTTTTCAAAAAGAGCGACTCTAAACGATGTGCCATTTCTGGTCAATGAATAAAACAGCAGGAGATGAGGAACTTATCGTTATATCTTCTGTCCTGTCGACGCCCGTTTTGCTTCCAACTCCTCCCATCGAGCCAGATAATCCATGAGTTCCTTTTCGATGAAACCAAAACGTTCCTGCAGGACTCTCGCGTTTTCCGGGAAATCACGATAGATATCAGGGGAGCCTAGCTGGTGGGTGATGGCAGCCTGTTCCTCCTCCAGAACCTTGATCTTTCCCGGCAGCTCATCAAGTTCACGGATTTCCTTATAACCCAATTTAGCGCGAACGGGCAGATCCTGCACCTTTAAGGGAACCGGCTGCTGCGGTTTGGCCACCTGCTGCCTTGCCGCTGGTTTAAGATAACTCTTTGCCCGCACCCAATCCTCATAGCCTCCGACATATTCCTTCAACATGCCTTCGCCTTCGAATGCGATAACCTGGGTAACCACGTTGTCGAGAAATTCCCGGTCATGACTCACCAGAAACAATGTGCCGGCATAGTTTTGAAGCAACGCCTCCAGCAGCTCCAGGGTTTCAATATCCAGATCGTTGGTTGGTTCGTCGAGAACCAGTACGTTGGCTGGGCGGGTGAACAAGCGCGCCAGCAACAGCCGGTTACGCTCGCCGCCGGAAAGCGACTTTACCGGGGAGCGGGCGCGTTGCGGCGAAAACAGGAAATCTTCCAGATAACTGATGACATGCTTTCTTGCACCGCCGATATCGACAAAATCGGCGCCTTGACTGATCGTATCTATCAGCGTTGCTTCCTCATCGAGCTGTTCGCGCATCTGGTCGAAATAGGCTACCTCGAGTTTCGTGCCCAGCCGCACATTGCCGGTATCGGGCTGTAACTCGCCCAGTATCAGCTTCAGCAACGTGGACTTCCCCGCGCCGTTGGGGCCCAGCAATCCCACGCGGTCGCCCCGCATGATCCGGCAGGAGAAGTCCTTGATGACAACCTTGTCGCCATAGCTTTTGCCGACATGCTCCAGCTCAGCCACCATCCGTCCCGATTTTGCGCCTTCGTCTACGTTGAGGTTAACTGTCCCCGGCCTCTCCCGACGGGCGGCACGCTCAACCCTTAGCGCTTCCAGGCGCCTTACCCGGCCTTCGTTGCGGGTGCAGCGCGCCTGAACTCCCTTTCGTATCCAGATCTCCTCCTGCGCCAGCGCCTTGTCGAACTTCTGGTTGTGAACAGCCTCGATTTCCAGCATTTCCATTTTCTTTCGCTGGTAATCCTCGAAATCTCCGGGAAAGCTCGTCAAATTTCCTCGGTCAAGTTCAATTATCCGCGTGGCGACATTGCCTAGAAAGCGGCGATCGTGGGTGACGAACAGTACGCTTCCGGCAAAATCCTTGAGTAGCCCTTCCAGCCATTCGATGGAATGAAAGTCCAGATGGTTGGTTGGCTCATCCAATAGCAGGACGTCGGGTGACACCACCAGAGCGCGGGCCAGCGCGACGCGTTTTTTCTGTCCCCCCGAAAGTTGCCCCACCAGAGCCTCGGCGGAAAGATCAAGCTTGTCGATGGCAGTTTCCACTCTGGCCTGGATACGCCATCCATCCTGAGCCTCCAGCTGAGCTTGCAAATCCTCCAGGCGCGCCAGGAGAGCTTCGGTGTCGCCCGCACCGTCACTCAGGAGATGAGACGTCTCATGGTAAAGGAGCAGCACCTGGCTGACGGCGCCCAGGCCCTTCGATACTTCCTGGAATACCGTGAGGGCCGAGTCCAGTTCCGGCTCCTGCGGCACGTAAGCGAGTCGCAACCCGGGTGCGCGCCAGAGCCTGCCATCATCCGGCCGCGTTTCGCCTGCAAGAATACGCAGCAAGCTCGATTTGCCGCCGCCATTCCTGCCGATCAAACCGATACGCTCCGCGGAATCAAGCTGCAAATCGACATGGTTGAGCAGCGTATGATGGCCGAAGGCGAGGCAGGCGTTTTCAAGAGTGAGGAGGGGCATGATTGGGAAAGTACGTTAGCAAGATTGACGAGGGGCGCAATTCTGCCATGGCTGGCAAGGCTTGGCAAAGAATCTGGCGTGTGATTCCGATATCACCCGCATGGAGCCTTCGCAACGGAACGACAAGCGTCAGAAGTTGGGCGGTACTCCCCGCCGCCCCTGGCTCAGCGGCTGGGCGCGTGCCAGTGCCTGGGACGAGTCGCACCAGCCTTCGCATGCGTTTCGTCCGCGCCGGCCTCGCCATAAATTCAGCAATCCTTTGCATTTCGCGTAAAGATGGAAAAATTGCAGTATCTTGCGGCGTTCCAGTGCATCCGGACAATAGTCGCCACAGATAAGCTTGTCATCTATAAGACCGCCATCTGTCATTGTTACGGCGCCCCACGCTCTGGCCCGTATCCTCGTGCCTAATGGCAACCGCGGGCCGAGTACCAGCGCGTCCAGCAGATCGCCGTCAAGGCCGAGGTAGTCCGGCACGGAGCCATAATTGAAGGGGCATGGCAGGGGTGAGATAAAGTCGACTCTACCCGTGGATCCACGCTTGAGAAAACTTCCTCGAGGAACTTCCACTATGATCTCCACCACCAGGGGCTCGGATGATTCCTGCCGGGTGACGCGTCGGCTGTAGTGGGTGTCGTTCACCGTCTCATGCCATAAGGAATCTTTGAGCAATCTTTGATAGTCGCGATCCTTCCAAAATCCGACCCAGGCTTCAGGTAGACATTGCCGTTTCTGCTTCTGTTCCGATGGGACAGACATCAACTATTCCATACTGCCGAGCTGCCAGGCAACTTCCACCAGGCGCCGGTTTTACCGGGCCCATTCTCAAACCTGCCGCATCACTGCTCGACCCCGTCGCTATTTTTTTCAACCAGCAACGTATACAACCTGCGGCTGTCGGCGCGCAATACCGTAAACCTGAAAGCGCCCACGGCTACCGATTCGCCCCGTTTGGGCAAGCGGCCGAATTCATGGAGTACCAGACCTCCCATCGTGTCGTAATCCACATCGCTTAATTCAGCACCGAGCCTTTCATTAAAATCCGCGATTTCGGTAACAGCCTTGACGCGGTAATGCCCGTTCGAATCCTGTACGATGTTGTCTTCGGCCTCGTCGAAATCGTGTTCATCCTCGATTTCGCCGACAATTTGCTCCAGCACGTCTTCAATGGTCACCAACCCCGCCACGCCCCCATATTCATCCACTACGATAGCGATGTGATTGCGGTTGCTTCGAAAGTCCTTGAGCAGTACGTTGAGGCGCTTCGATTCGGGAATAAATACGACGGGCCGCAGCATGTCGCGGACATCAAACTCTTCCTCTCCGGCATAAAAACGCAGTAAATCCTTCGCCAATAATATGCCAATCACATTGTTTTTATCGTTTTCGGTTACCGGGAAGCGCGAGTGCGCCGTTTCGATAACCAGCGGGATGAACTTGTCGGGCGTTTCACTGATGTCGATAACGCTCATCTGCGAGCGCGGCACCATAATGTCGCGTGCCTGCATTTCGGACACTTGTATCACCCCTTCAATCATGCTCAGGGCGTCCGAATCGAACAGATTGCGCTCAAAGGCGGAATGCAATAACGCGATCAGTTGCTCGCGATCCCCTGGTTCACGCAAGAGCAACGCTTTGACGCGCTCAAGCCAGCCAGGATTGGGAGGGTCATCCATATGTGGTTGACGTCGGCATGTAAAAATCAAATCAACTTGTAATAATTAAATTAGGGAGGCAGGGGCGCTGATAAGACCCGATTTTTCCGTGTTCAATGCGGTTCCGTGGCTGGCTGATGCTGGTCATATGGGTTTTGGTACCCCAGCCTGCCCAGAATTTCAATCTCCAGTTGCTCCATTACCGCTGCATCCGCATCGTTTTCATGGTCATGGCCCTGTAGATGCAAGACGCCATGCACGGTGAGATGGGCGTAATGCGCAGGCAGGTTTTTGTGCTGCTGCCTTGCTTCATTTTCTATCACCGGAGCGCACAGCACGATATCGCCCGTCAATGGCGCGGCATCGTGAACCGGGGACCGAATACCGGATTGAATGTCGGGCTTGGCCTCAGCGTAAACAAAGGTCAGGACGTTGGTAGCGTAATCTCTACCGCGAAAGTCCAGGTTTAGTTTTCGGCCCTCTGCTTCATCAACGATACGGAGAACAATTTCCGCATCCTGCATCAAAGCCGCCTTGACCCATTTGCGAAATGCCGGCCGCGTCGGTATTCCCGTCGTACGAGTAGCGTATTGCGTCGTCAATTTCAACTGCGATCGCTTCTTCTCCCTGGCCGGAACGCTTCCCCGGGAATTGGAAGGGCTACTCTTTTTTTCCATATTTTTCGTAGGCATTGACAATTCTTTGCACCAATGGGTGCCGTACTACATCTTCTGCATCGAAATGGGTGAAAGCGATGCCACGCACTTTTTCCAGAACCTGTTTGGCCTCCACCAGGCCGCTTTTCTGATGCTTTGCCAGATCAATCTGAGTAATATCGCCTGTCACCACAGCCTTGGAGCCGAAGCCGATACGAGTCAAAAACATTTTCATCTGTTCCGGCGTGGTGTTTTGCGCTTCATCGAGAATGATAAAAGACTGGTTCAAGGTGCGGCCGCGCATGAAAGCCAGCGGTGCAACCTCGATTGCGCTTCGCTCAAACTGCTTGCTGGTCTTGTCAAACCCCATCAGATCGTAAAGCGCATCGTAGAGAGGGCGTAAATAAGGGTCCACTTTCTGTACCATGTCGCCCGGGAGAAAACCCAGACGCTCCCCGGCTTCCACTGCCGGACGCACCAGCACGATACGCGCCACGATATCCCGTTCCAGCGCATCTACCGCGCTTGCCACGGCAAGGTAAGTCTTGCCCGTACCCGCCGGTCCGATGGAAAATGTGATGTCATGCATCTGGATTTGCTGCAGATATTCAATCTGGCGGGGGGTGCGGCCGCGCAGATCGCTACGCCTGGTAAGCAGCGCAGGCTCGACTATTTCTTTTGCGCCATCAGCAGGGACGTGCTTTTTCGAATGATGAGGATTCATCGCTTCGATCAAGCCCAGTTGGATTTGCTCGATGCTCAGATGATGTTGCGCCTGATCGTAAAAATTTCGCAATGCTTCTGCCGCGAGCAAAGTCTGGGCTGATTTACCGCGCAAACTGAAATGTTCCCCTCGGCGCGCGATGGTGACATCAAGTACGGTTTCAATCTGCCTGAGATTCTCGTCCAGCACGCCGCACAGGTTGGCAAGGCGCTGGTTATCGACTGGGGAAAAAGAAAGTTCTACGGGTTTGGGTTTCAAAGGCGCGGTGAAGCGACGCAGTAAATCGATCGTAAGGTCTTAATTCTGGCAGCGACAGACGTACTTTGCAAGAAATGAAGGCCCGAGGGTTTCCAATAATTCTTCATGCGGCGGTTGCGGATAGTGGCGCCATCCCGAGATATGCCAGAATATGCCGGGATATGAAACGAAGTTTCAACACCGCCCACCTTGCGGAGGACAGCAAGGCTGTCGGCGTGCGGCTTTTCCCGCAAGCTGCATGGCGAGATGGCGCCTGACGATCCGTCCACTCGCGCCGTCACTTTAGGTGAAGTCCAGAATTTACCCGGAGGTCTGCGGGCATCCATCCTCTACCATTTCACCGCGCAAGGAATGCGACAGCGCCGAAGTGATTTTTACACCAATGAAACCGCCGATCTTTTCCGGGTGTCCGGGAAAATTTACCATCCGGTTGTTATCCGTGCGCCCGCAAAGCTCGTGAGCGTGCTTTCTGGATTGGCCCTCCACGAGGATGCGTTGTGTCGTCCCGATCATGCTTTGACTGATCCCTTGCGCCTGTTGCTCGACTTTTTCCTGCAAGCGTTGCAAGCGCTCAAGCTTGACTTCATGGGAAGTGGTATCCGCCAACCCTGCGGCAGGCGTACCGGGACGCGGACTATAAATGAAGCTGAAGGAGCCATCAAAGTTCATCGCCTCGACAAGCTTCATGGTAGCCTCGAAATCGGCCTCGGTTTCGCCTGGGAATCCGATGATGAAATCAGAGGTAAGCGAGATGTCAGGCCGGGCGGCGCGCAGCCGGCGGATGATCGATTTATATTCCAGGCTCGTATAGCCGCGCTTCATCGCCGCCAATATGCGGTCCGAACCCGACTGAACCGGCAAGTGCACATGGCTCACCAGCTTCGGCAGTGTTTCGTAAGCTTTAATCAGCCGTGAGGTAAATTCCCGTGGATGCGAGGTAGTGTAGCGGATGCGTTCGATACCCGGAATCTCGTGGATATACTCAAGCAATAGCGCCAGGTCCGCAAGCTCGCCCTCTTCCCCGTACTCGAGTACGCCTCGGTAAGCGTTGACGTTCTGCCCGAGCAGCGTTACTTCCTTGATGCCTTGACTCGCCAAGCCTGCGATTTCCGTCAGTACGTCATCGAGCGGGCGCGAAATTTCTTCGCCGCGGGTATAAGGCACAACGCAAAAGCTGCAATATTTGCTGCACCCTTCCATGATGGAAACGAAGGCGGTCACGCCTTCGGTACGCGCAGGCGGCAGGTGGTCGAACTTTTCGATTTCAGGAAAGGAGATATCCACCTGCGGGCGGCCTGTTGACTGCCGCGCTGAAATCAGTTGGGGCAGCCGGTGCAGCGTTTGCGGGCCAAATACCAGATCCACGTATGGCGCGCGCTTCACAATCGCCGCGCCTTCCTGGCTCGCGACGCAACCTCCCACGCCTATAAGCAGGTTCGGGTTGGAAGTTTTAAGATGTCTGACGCGCCCAAGATCATGAAACACCTTTTCCTGAGCCTTCTCCCGCACTGAGCAGGTGTTGAAGAGAATCACATCGGCATCAGCAGGATTGTCCGTTTTTTCCATGCCCCGGGCGTCATGAAGCACATCCGCCATCTTGTCCGAGTCATACTCGTTCATCTGGCAGCCAAACGTTTTAATGTAAAGTTTTTTAACCATGCATCTACCCAGGTATACGCAAAGTGTTGCGTCGAGTTATCCCCAGAAATAATCGGAATTCCGCTATCGCTTCCATTCAACCCGGCCTGCCGCTCCAGCATGCCGTTGGCGCTGCGTTCTTATACGAGAGCTTATCCGCTGTTTCTCAGCCCTGCCGCTACACCGTTAATGGTAAGTTGTATTGCCCGCTTCACCGCATCGGTGGCGTCGCCGGAACGATAACGGCGCAAAAGCTCTACTTGCAAATGATTGAGCGGATCAATATAGGGTGTACGATTACGAATGCTGCGGGCGAGCGTCGGATTGTCCTGCAGCAGCTCGGTTCGGCCCGTCACGGCAAATAGCCACTTCACGCTGAGCCGCCATTCCTCCTCTATACGCCCGAAAATTTCTTCCCGCAAGGCAGTATCGGTAACCAGTTCAGCATAGCGGGAGGCAATGCCCATATCGGTCTTGGCCAGCACCATATCCATGTTGGACAGCAGTGTTTGCAGGAACGGCCAGGTACTGTGCATATCCTGCAGGAATCCCAAGCCCTTTTCGCCTCGGCCTTCGCGCTTGACGAACAGTTCCACGGCCGTGCCGAAGCCGTACCAGCCAGTGATCATGGCGCGATTTACGCTCCAGCTGAACGTCCAGGGAATGGCGCGTAAATCTTCTATCAAGTCGGATTTCTTGCGCGACGGCGGACGGCTGCCAATATTCAGGCCGGCAATTTCCCTGATCGGTGTCGATTCCTGAAAATAGCGTGTAAACCCGGGAGTCTCGTATACCAGGTTGCGATAGGCCTCGAGCGCATCACGCGCCAGCACTTCCATGATTCGATAATAATCGGCTGCGCGCTCACCAAGCGTGTCGTGGCTCAACAGTGTAGCCTCGACTGTCGCAGCGACCAATGTCTCAAGATTACGCCGCCCTATTTCCGGGTCGGCGTATTTGCTGCCGATGACTTCACCCTGTTCCGTGATGCGTATCTGGCCGTTGACACTAGCAGGGGGCTGAGCCAGTATCGCCTGATAGCTGGGGCCGCCGCCCCGGCCGACGGTACCGCCGCGTCCGTGAAACAAACGCAGTTCAACCTTGTGTTTCGCGAAAACCTTCGTCAGTTCCGTTTCAGCTTTATAGAGCTCCCAATTTGCGGCAAGAAAGCCGCCGTCTTTATTGCTGTCGGAATAACCCAGCATCACTTCCTGAACGTTGTCGCGCGAATCCAGCAGTTTGCGGTAATAAGGCAACGAAAACATCTTGTCCATGACGATGCCGCAACCGTGCAAGTCTGCAATGGTTTCAAATAACGGGACAATATTGAGATGCAGGCGAGGTTTTTCTCCGGCTCGCAAGAGGCCAACTTCTTTCAGCAATAGCGCAACCTCCAGCATGTCGGAGACGCCGTCAGCTTTGGAGATAACGTAATTTGGTAATGCGGCGGGGCCGAAGCGTCTGTGAATTTCCGCTGCCGTTTGCAGAATACACAGTTCGCTCTGAACGATTTCGGAATAGTCCAGATAAGGCGAACGCAAGGGGCGGGGGCTGCTGATCTCGGTCAACAGCCACTGTACGCGATCTTCCTCGGCGATTTCGGAATAATCACTTCGACCGGTACCAAATTTGAACAATTCCGCCACTACCTGCTCATGCACATTGCTGTGCTGGCGCATATCCAGGGGCGCGAGGTGAAACCCGAACACGTCCGCTGCCCGCCGTAGATGGCGCAAATCTCCGCGCGCCAGCAATTCGGATTTGTGCTGCTTGAGGGAATGGATGACGATATCGAGATCACGAACGAACTCTGCGCTTTCCGCATAGGGCTCTGCGGGCCCGACTGGACGGCGTTGCCTGATGACGTGACCAAGACCCTCGCTAGTGGCAGCAAGACGTGCATAAATACCGATCAGGGCGCGGCGGTAAGGCTCATCGGCGCGGCTTATCGCCCGGTCGGGAGATACCTCAGCCAATTTGGCCAGGTCCGCGTCGACATCCACCAATCGCTCCGTCAGGCTCAGCCTGCGGCCAATCCGATGTACCTCACCCATATAAAAATCCAGCGCGAGCGCGGATTGACGCTCTGCCGCATGCAGCATTACCTCATGGGTGACGAATGGATTGCCGTCGCGATCACTGCCTATCCAGCTACCGATGCGCAGAAATGGCGGGATATGGGGAGCTTCGGCTCCCATCCGGCGTTCGAGCAAATCCTCGATCTCTGCATACAGACGCGGTACCTCGGTAAGAAAAGTATAGTGATAATAGGCCAGGCCGTTCTTGATCTCATCATATACGGAAAGCCTCTGCGAACGCAGCATGCGAGTCTGCCACAATATCTGGATCGCGCAGCGCAACCCATCTTCGTTGTTCCGTAACTCGTCCGGCGTAAGCCGGACCCGGTCGCGCTCGTTCAACAGGTGCGCAATAGTCAACTGGCAATCGAGTATGCTTCTGCGTTGCACTTCTGTTGGATGGGCGGTCAAAACCGGTGAAACAACCGCTTTGGCGAAAAATCCAGCTAATGCGGCGCCACTCGTTCCGCTGGAGAAGACCCGCTCCAGCGCCATCGCGACGCTGCCTGCCTGTGGTCGCGATCCGGCCAGAAGATAGCTACGGCGGCGGCGATTGTGATGCATATCCTCGGCAATGTTGGAAAGTTGCGAGAACTGGCTGAATGCCCGCACCACCGCTTCAGTCGCCTTGTTGCTCAGCTGATTGAGCATCATGTCCAGCTCATGCCGAGCCTTCAGGTCCTGCTCGCGGCGAAATCGAATCGCGGTCTGGCGGATGTTTTCGACGAGATCAAAAGTAGATTCGCCTTCCTGCTCGCGCAAGGTATCGCCCAGCATGCGGCCCAGCAGACGAATGTCGTTACGTAAAGGATTATCCTTCTCGTTGACTTTATCGTCGACGTGATTTTTTTCAGAATCTCCGCTTCGGGAAGGAAGGGAACTCATAACATAACCTCTTCATAAACGCGGACCGAGCGGATGCCGTGCGCACTTCATCCGGCTGGACGTCCAGCATGCTAAAATGGACACCCGAAGCAATTCCGTCACTTTCTCATTTGTAATAATAATGCCTAATTCATCCATACCCGCAAAAATCGTTATTGCAACGCGTGAAAGCGCGCTTGCCTTGTGGCAGGCAAATTTCATTCGTGATCGGCTTGCCAAATTATACCCGCAAACCGAACTCGACATATTCGGTATGACGACGCGCGGCGATCAGATTCTTGATGTGTCCCTTTCTAAAATCGGCGGCAAGGGATTATTCATCAAGGAGCTGGAACAGGCACTGGAAGAAGGACGCGCCGATATCGCGGTGCATTCCATGAAGGACGTGCCAATGGATATGCCGCCCGGATTTGCACTGGCGGCTATCGCCGAACGGGAAGATCCGCGAGATGCCTTTATTTCCAATCGACACGCCAACCTCGACGCCCTGCCGCCCGGCAGTATAGTGGGGACTTCCAGCCTGCGGCGCGAGAGCCAGTTGCGCGCACGTTTTCCGCATTTGCAGGTGCAGCCCTTGCGCGGCAACGTACAGACCCGGTTGCGCAAGCTGGATGAAGGGCAATTTGCGGCAATTATTCTGGCAGCTGCCGGCTTGAAAAGGCTGGGGCTGGCGGGCCGCATTACCGCTCTGCTAAGTCCCGAGCTGAGCCTGCCTGCAGTTGGGCAGGGCGCGCTTGGAATCGAATGCCGGGCCGACCGGACCGATTTGATCCGGCTCATGGCGCCATTGCATCACCTTCCGACGGCTCAGTGCGTCGAAGCCGAGCGGGCCATGAGCCGCGCTTTGGGCGGAAGCTGCGAGGTACCGCTGGGAGGCTTCGCGGAAATCAGCGGAGGCATACTCCGGTTACGCGGATTCGTCGCCAGCCAGGATGGAGCCCGCATGATAAGTGATGAATTGAGCGGTGATCCTGGCATGGGGATGGGAATGGGCGCACAACTGGCGCAAAACTTGAAGATACAGGGTGCGGAAGAAATTCTGACGGCGCTGGGATCGAGAGCAGCTGAGCCCGTGAGCCATCCGTGATCCATCCGCTGGCCGGGATCCATGTCCTGGTCACGCGCCCGGCTCATCAGGCGCGCGCGCTTGCTGACCGTATACGGGCGGCGGGGGGTGATCCCATCTTATTTCCGGTGCTGGAGATCCTGGATACGGCGAATCAGCGTCCCCTGCTGGATTTGATCGAGCGTCTGGATAGAGTTCGACCTTGCAATCTTTGTCAGTCCCAACGCTGTCCGCAAGGCGATGAACCGGATAAGAGAAAGGCGGACATTGCCGGCCCGATTGAAAATCGCGGCGGTTGGCCAGGGAACTGCAAAGGAGTTGGGAAATTTTGACGTCAATGAAGTAATCGCGCCAACTATACGTTTTGATAGCGAGGCCTTGCTGGACACGCCAGAATTAACGCAGGTGGAGGGTAAGCATGCCGTCATTTTTCGCGGGGACGGGGGACGCGAGTTGCTCGGTGAAACATTGCTGAAGCGGGGCGCCAGCGTCGAATATGTTGAATGCTACCGCCGCATCAAGCCGGATTCAGATATTGCTCCACTGTTGCTGGCCTGGGCAACCGGCAGGATAAATGCGATTACCATAACCAGCAGCGAAGGACTGCGCAATTTGTGCGATATGGTTGGCGAAGCTGGCCAGGCGCCGCTCAAGAAAACACCATTGTTTGCTTCCCATGAGCGCATCGTTCATGCCGCAAGGAAGCTCGGGTTTGGTCAGGTGATCCTCACCCCTGCTGGAGATGACGGCCTGATGGAAGGCTTGTTGAATTATTTTCGGCCGGAAGCCAGCGGCGAGAACCGTGTTTCAACGAAAATATGAGTGCACAGACTCAATCTGTCGATACCGGCAAACCACCTCGATCAGGCAAAAGATCGCGTTCGTGGCTGGGTGTGCGCATCAATCCTTTTTTGCTTCTTGCCCTGATCTTTATTCCCGTGATGGCGTGGCAGTGGTATGACACGCGCGATCAGATCGCCGGATTGCAACATGAGCTGGCAAAACGGCTGGCCGAATCGGATGCGTCCGGCAAAGAGTCGCGTAATGTCGCGGTGGAGGCGACGGAGGCAGGGCGGCGGGTAGAAACCAAGGTGAATTTGCTGGAAGCCAAACTGGCTGAATCGCAGAGCCAGCAACTCGCGCTGGAGGCGCTGTACCAGGAGCTTACACGTAACCGTGATGAAGCAACGCTGGAGGAAATCGAGCAGTTACTTCTTATTGCGAATCAACAACTGCAACTGGCAAGTAACGTTAAAGCTGCTCTCATCGCAATGCAGGAAGCCGATGCACGGCTGCAACGCATTGACCGTCCCCAGTTATCCCCATTACGCAAAATTCTCTCGCAGGACATGGATGTTCTTAAATCCGCCCCTTATCTGGATACGGTCGGGATCAGCCTCCGCCTGGACAATCTTGCCGCTTCAGTGGATGCATTGCCCTTGGAGATGGAACTTCGTCCAAAGGGGAATGCCTCTTCCGGGGATGCAATTCCAGCGTCGGACAACATCTGGCTCAGATTCGCGCGCGAAGCCTGGGAGGACGTAAAGCGCCTGGTTCGGATTCAATACATGAATAAGCCCGATATAGCCCTGCTATCGCCATCGCAGGCATATTTCCTGCGCGAGAATTTGAAGCTCCGCCTGCTGTCGGCTCGACATGCGCTACTCGCGCGCGACGCCGCCAGCTTCAAGGCTGATCTCGACGCATCCGTCGATTGGATCAGCCGGTACTATGACAACGAGTCGAAACCGGTCGCAAATATTCTTGAAGCGCTGCATCAGTTGCGCAACAGCGAAGTGGGTATCGAGCTGCCACGTATTTCTGCGAGTCTCGATGCCGTGCGCAACTATCGCATCGCGCGCGATCGAGGAAATAGATGAAGTGGGCGCTCTGGCTTCTGGTGTTGTTTTCCGTCGCGGTGGCGGTGACACTTGCGGCCAGATATAACAGCGGGTATGTGCTGGTGGTGGCTCAGCCGTATCGCCTTGAACTATCGCTCAACTTAATGGCAGTGTTGCTGCTGGCGCTATTTTTTTTCACCTATTTCATCGTGCGGCTTGCTGTCATTACGCTCCGATTGCCGGCGGAGGTAAAGGAATTCCGCTCTCGCCGGCGCCGCGAGAAAGCGCGTAACGCGATGCTGGACGGGCTCAAGGCGTTCTTCGAAGGCCGCTACGCCAAGGCCGAGAAATCTTCCGCTGCCGCACTGGAACTGAAAGAATCTCCCGCCGTTAGCGCGATCAGTGCACTGGTTGCCGCCCGCTCCGCGCACGAACTGAGAAAATATTCTCGTCGCGATGAGTTTATTGCCATGGCGGAAAGTAACGCACCGAAGGAAATAACCGCTCCGGCTAATGACACAGGCTGAATTGTTGCTGGATGAACACCGGCCAGAAGAAGCGCTGAAGATATTGCGGTCCCTGCACACCGCGGGAACGCGCCAGCATGCCGCTGCACTGCGGTTGGAGCTGAAAGCGCAGCAGCAATCGAAAAACTGGGACGCGGTACTGGGTCTGCTCCCGCAACTGGAACAGCTTGACGCGGCAGACATGAGGCTGATGAAGCAGCTACGCCGCCATGCTCATGTGGAAAATCTCAAGAGCAGAATGTTAAATCCGCAGGCGCTGAAGGAGTATTGGCAGAATACTTCTTCAACTGACAAGAAAGACAACAAGGTGGCCGCCGTTGCCGCCCGTGCGTATACCTCAATGGGCGATTGTGCAACTGCCCGTCAGATTATAGAGGAGAGCCTGGACAGCCAATGGGATTCCGAACTGGCGGAGTTGTATGCGCAATGTCTCGGAGATGACGCAATCAGGCAAATTGAACGCGCTGAAACCTGGCTAAGCTCTCATCCTAACGATGCAAGCCTGCTGCTTGCGCTGGGTAAGCTTTGCGTCCACTGCGAGTTGTGGGGCAAGGCGCAGAACTATCTGGAGGCGAGCCTTTCGGTGGAACCTGGTTATCCCGCGCATCTCGCATTGGCGAAATTGAACGAGAAACTTGAGCGGCCTGAATTGGCGAAGGATCACTATGGCAAGGGGCTGGAACTTGCGTTGAGGCGGCTCGATGCGCAGGAGCAAGCTTAAGGCAAACAGGGCAGACAGGGCAGACGGTAACGCAAGACGCGGAGCTGATCGAATGCCTTGCCCAGAAATAACTGCCGGGAGATAAACTCTTCCATGATAGGGTTCAGATGGAACAGAGGAAAATTCAGGGTTTTGGTTGGCTGGTCGAGGTAGTAAATGCATCGGAAAAGAATTCATCTTCCGGGAGGCCGCGCAGTTTGGTGAAATCCGTGTGGGCGGCTTCCACCATTGCCGGGGTGCCGCACGCGTATACCTGATACCCGGCGAGATCATCGAAATCCTGCAGCACGGCTTGATGCACCAGCCCGGCCCTTCCGCTCCAGTTATCCGCGGGCAGGGCCTCGGATAGCACCGGGATAAAGGTAAAATTGGCATGCTCCTGCTGCCAGCTCCCCGCCAGTTCCGCCATATATAGATCGGCCCTGGTGCGGTTACCCCAGTAGAGCACTATCTGCCGGTCGTGGCCGTGGAGGTTCCGCCCGTGAAATACATGCTCGAGTATGCTTTTAACCGGCGCGAAGCCTGTGCCGCTGGCTACGAAGATGATCGGTTTGTCTGAATCCTCACGCAGGAAAAATGTCCCGAGCGGTCCTTCGAAGCGCAGAATGTCCTTCTCCTTCATCCGCGTAAACACATGCTCGGCGAACGCGCCGCCGCTGTAGTTGCGTACATGCAGCTGCAGCAGTTCGTCATCATGCGGCGCATTAGCCAGTGAATAACTTCGGCGCTTGCCGTCTTTCATGAGAATATCGATATATTGCCCGGCGAGAAACTGCAAGCGTTCGTTGGCGGGGAGCTTCAGGGAAATAATCATTACGTCGGGCGCGACCCGTTCCAGCTTTTGAACGCGGCACGGCAGCGTTTTGATTTTGATATCCTTTATTGCCCCGATCTCGCGGCATTCGATGACAAGTTCCGACAGTGGCACGGCGCAGCAAAATAAAGCCATCCCTGCCCGCTTCTCGATTTCCGTTAACGTACTTTCGTTATGGCTGCCGAAATCGACCTTTCCCTGTATGATTTTGCCCTTGCAAGTGCCACAGGCGCCGTTTCGGCACCCGTAGGGAAGCGAATAACCTTCGCGAAGCGCGGCTTGCAATACGGTTTCACCAGGTTGGGCGAAAAAAACGTGCCCGCTGGGCTTGATAGTAATTTGATGCGGCATCGAGTTGTGAATGATTCAGTAAGACAAGGCTCTAACTGGAGACAAACAAAATGAATGCGATGAAACGACGGACTCTTTTAATTGTTGGCTGCGGCGACATCGCCTTGCGTGCGGCGCCCCTGCTTCAGTCGCACTACCGGTTGCTGGGCCTGTACCGCAAGCCGGAGAGCCGCGACCCCTTGCGTCTGCATGGAATTACGCCAGTGTTTGGAGATCTCGACATACCCGGTAGCCTTGGCAAGGTGGCGGGAATGGCCCATGCAGTTCTGCACCTTGCTCCGCCACCTGTTCGAGGTCGACGAGATACCCGCACTGCAAACCTCTTGGCAGCACTGGCAAAGCGGCCAAAGATGAAGGAGGCAATATTACCACAACGGCTTATTTACATCAGTACCAGCGGTGTATATGGTAACTGCAGGGGCGCCCAGGTAGATGAAACCCGCTTGATCAATCCGCAGACGGAACGTGCTTTGCGCCGTGCCGATGCGGAGAAACAGATGCGCAGTTGGGGGCTTCGCAACGGAGTAAATGTTTCAATTCTTCGCGTACCTGGAATTTACGCAGATGATCGTCTGCCGCTCGCTCGCCTGCGCGAAGGCGGGCCGGTACTCTTGCCGGAGGACGATAGCTATACCAACCATATACACGCCGACGATCTTGCGCGTATTCTTTTCGCTGCGTTGCGCCATGCGAAACCCGGAAGAATCTATCATGCCTGCGACGACTCGGACTTGAAAATGGGCGAGTATTTCGATCTGGTAGCAGACCGGTTCGACCTGCCAAGACCCCCCCGTATTCCCCGGGTTCAGGCAGAGGCGCGCATAGCGCCAGGCATGTTATCGTTCATGCAGGAATCGCGGCGGCTCACCAATACCCGCATCAAGCATGAGTTGCACGTGAACCTGCGCTATCCTACCGTGGCGAAGTGTTTCGCCGAGGGAACCGCAGCGAATGCCATGGAAAATAGTAAAATCGGATCTGTTTCAAGGAAAGAGAAAGTCGACCCCGGTAGACCTGCTCATCATGATGGAACCCATACTCATCATTACCAACTTGCCCGATAGGGCGGCGGCCATGTCGCTTGCTCAAAAACTGATCGATGAGCGGGTCGCAGCCTGCGTCAACGTGCTGGCCGAATGCACTTCGGTCTATCACTGGCAGGGAAAAAACGAGAGTACAGCAGAGGTGCCAGTGCTCGTCAAAACGCTTGCCCGGCATTACGGCCGCGTAGAGGAACTGATAACCTCCCTGCACCCCTACGAACTACCTGAAATCATTGCTGTCCCAATAAGCAACGGTCTTCCCGCTTATCTGGACTGGATCGCGGGGGAAACATCAACTCCGGACAACAATTGAACAGAACCTGTTTTCCATGCGCCTGAGCCGATATTTCTTCTTATTACTCTTTTTTTGCAGCGTAAGCAGCGTCTTCGCGCAGGAGAGGCAGTCTTCCGGCTTTCTGTCAGGTTTAAGACAGCTTGGCGCAAGTTTTGATCAGACTGAACAGGAATTGCTACCCCCTGATCAGGCGTTCAAACTGACGGTCAGGGTCCGGGATGCGAATACGTTGGTAGCGCAATTCGAGCCGGCAAAAGACTATTATCTTTATAAAGACAAGGTTGCGTTCAAGCCCCAAAACACCGGGACGTCGGTCGAGAAGATCTCGCTACCTCAGGGTACCGTCAAAAGCGATCTTACCTTTGGGCAGGTCGAAGTGTTTCACCATCCGTTCGAAGCGCTGATTTCTTTGAAGCGCGACGCATCGTCAACAAACAAATTGACCCTGGTAGCGACATACCAGGGTTGCAACGAGCCTATAGGCGTTTGTTATGCGCCGATCAATAAAGTCATTGAACTGACGCTTCCGGTGGCGAAAGCGGCGGCGGGAGCGGTTGCCGATGCAGTGAGCGGAAATGCTTCGGCGGCACCCGCTTTGTCAGGCATAAAGCCCGGCCCGGCAGATGAATTGTTCCAGTCCCCCGCATCGCCCGCCATCGAGACGGAATCGAGCAAAATAGAGCAAATGTTCGAGACCGGCAATTTCTGGCTGATTCTGACCGGTTTCTTTGGTATCGGCCTGCTTCTTTCGTTCACTCCCTGCGTGTTTCCCATGTTTCCGATTTTATCGGGCATAATCGCCAAACGGGGAGAGCGCATTACCAAGATGCACGGGTTTATCCTATCGTTAGCCTATGTAATGGGGATGGCGATTACCTATGCCGCCGCTGGCGTGGCGGCAGGCCTTTCCGGCGCCATGCTGTCCGCAACCTTGCAGAACGCCTGGGTACTCGGCGCATTTGCGCTGATCTTTATAACGCTGGCTTTTTCCATGTTCGGTTTCTACGAATTGCAGTTGCCCACCTTTCTTCAGAGCAAGCTCTCGGAGGAGGCAGGCCATCTGAAAGGCGGGCATCTCACCAGTGTGTTTGGCATGGGGGCATTATCGGCGCTGATTGTGGGACCTTGTGTGGCGGCTCCGCTGGCTGGGGCGCTGCTTTACATCAGCCAGACCCGGGATGTCGTGCTGGGCGGTTCGGCGCTATTTGCCATGGCCTTGGGCATGGGCGTGCCGTTGCTGATGCTGGGCGCGTCCGCTGGAGCGCTACTGCCAAAAGCGGGCCCGTGGATGGAGTCGGTCAAGCAATTTTTTGGTGTTTTGTTGCTGGCGGTCGCGATATGGCTGATATCGCCCGTTATTCCCGCGGTAGTGCATATGCTGCTGTGGGCAGCTTTATTGATCATCTCGGCCATTTATTTACACGCCATTGACCCGCTGCGTCCAGGCGCGCCCGGCCTTCAGAAATTCCTGAAGGGTTTGGGCATGATTGCGCTACTGACCGGTATTGCACTGCTGATCGGTGTTTTTTCAGGTAGCCGGGATATCCTGCAACCTCTCTCGAAGATAAACGTTGCCGCGGTTGAAGCGGGTGGAATGAAAAAAAATGGCATCGAGCCAGCGGGGCATTTGGCATTTCAGCGAGTGAAGTCGATAGCGGAACTCGAGCAGCATATTCTCCAGTCCAGGAACAAATACGTAATGCTGGACTTTTACGCTGATTGGTGCATTTCCTGCAAGGAAATGGAGCGTTTCACCTTTACTGACCCGGAGGTGCAGTCCCGGCTGAAGGATGTGACGCTGTTGCAGGTCGATGTTACCGCGGGGACACCTGATGACGCGGCGCTACTCAAACGCTTCAAGCTTTTCGGTCCTCCCGGAATCCTGTTCCTTGATCCGCAGGGGCGCGAGGTCCCCGGCGTCAGGCTCATCGGATACCAGGACAAGGAAAGCTTTCTGAAGATACTCAATGCGGTGCTGATCTAGCGGCCTGCCGGATTGAAGAATCGAAGCGTGTTCGCCAATTATAGAGCCGGTGGCGTGGCCTTGGAGTATATCTTCCCTCGGGGTTAATGGCTAAATGACGAAATCGCAACAGATATTGTTGTATGCAGGGGTGGCAGTGCTCGCAGTGGCTGCCGGTTTTTTGCTGCGCGGCCAGCTAATGAGCAGCAATACCCAGTCCGGAACCGATGCCGCAGCGGCGGCCAAAGGAGCTGAGGTAATATTGGCGGCCACCCTGCCCGATCTCCAGGACAAGAATCAGGCCATTTCGCAATGGCGCGGTAATGTCATGGTCGTCAATTTCTGGGCGACCTGGTGTGAGCCTTGCCGCAAGGAGATTCCCGAGTTCATTGAACTCCAGGAAAAATTCAGGGATAACGGCCTGGTTTTTATCGGTATTGCAGTGGATCAGAAAGAAAAGGCGGTGGCTTTCAGCAAAGAGATAGGCATCAATTATCCCGTGCTGGTGGGAGATATGAAAGCCATGGCGCTGGCGGAGGCAGCGGGAAACCGCCAAGGTGCGCTGCCATTTACTGTCGTTATTGACCGCAATGGGAAAATCACCGGTACCAAACTGGGTCGCCTGAGCCGAAGCACACTCGAGGAAATGTTAAAACCTCTATTATAGCGCCGTCTTCGGATACTTAACGGTTGGTATTATCGCGCTTGTAACCTCGTGCCTTTGTGATCTTCCAGGTATATTCAAGGGTATTGTCGGAAGAAACCGGCATGGAAAGGAAGCCTTTTGCCAAGGGTGTCAAAGCCAAAGCGATATCGTATTCTCAGCCGTTCGCCGGGGTTTGTTTAGATTTATTGTTTGTTGCGGGAGAGAAGGACGGTAACACCTATGAGCGCGTCCTTGTTGCCGTTATAAACGGTTCCGCTGAATATCCCCCAACCAAAACCCGCGTGAACGGTAAGTTTGTTTAGCGCATCGGGTGGCAGGTCAAGTTCTACAGGAGCCGCATTTTCCGACTGATTCTTGCAATCTGCTTCAGCTGCATAAGTCGTACTTTGTCCGCTTTTTCTTTGGTTGATTTATCGATACATTGATTGTAATCACCCGTAGCAGCATGACTTGGAGCAGAAGCCGCTAGGGATATAGCGAGCGATAACGACCAGATAATTAAGTTCCGGAGTGAAAAGGGTTTGAATCAACGGTAGTTCGCCACGGAATAACGAGGAAGCGTATGCATTTTTCCCTACCCCGTGGCGAAAAAAGATTTTCAGAAATTTGCAAGTAGGTTAACCACCAGATTGTGCCCCATGTAGTTAGCCCCGCGGCGAATAATGTATTGGTTCATGTATCCGATCTCGCCTGTGATATTTTTTGTAAAAGCATAACCCACGCCCGTAAAGAACCGGTTTTGATCGAACCCTCTCCGGGGACCCCAATCGGTATTGTTAAGGGCGACAAACGCTTCGTCTTGAACAATGTAACTGAAGCCCGGTGCAAACGAGAGTGGAATGGCCGCTTTGAGCAAGTGCCGGTAACGTACAGCCATCTCCGA
The DNA here is from genome assembly GCA_963831395.1 of uncultured beta proteobacterium. Classification (GTDB taxonomy): domain Bacteria; phylum Pseudomonadota; class Gammaproteobacteria; order Burkholderiales; family Nitrosomonadaceae; genus Nitrosospira. The sequence goes on along the minus strand of CAWHQD010000045.1, from coordinate 112,584 downwards.
ATTTGAGGGCGATGGATCTCCTGGGTTGGACAATGTACCTATATGGTCAGGGACAAAACGTTGTTCCAAGCGGCTGCGACTTTGAAACCCCCCCCATGAGAATTTGTCGGCGTAGATGAATTGTTGCCAAACACGGTGCTCATCGTAAGTGTTCCCGACATAGGGAGTTGTGGTCGGTGTCCAAGCGTATCCTGCCCACACACTCATGGTTTCGGTGAGTTGGTAACCGACACCGGGACGGACGATGGCCTGGGAAAATTTAGATGCATCATCGGCAAAACGGCCCTGCCCTTCCGCCCACCACTTCACTTTCGCCAGTGTAGGATTGTCCGGATTGAGAAAGCCAAAATTGCCGGTCGCGGTCGCAGCTCCCCATACTCCAAAGTCTTGAACATCATCGGCGAACTGTTGTGCCGAAGCGGTCCCTGAAATTGCCAGGCTAGACAGTAACAGAGTGTTCCAAAATTGCTTTCGCATCGTTTTCTCTCCCATGGATATTATTAAAAAATGTAAAATCCGCCGCTGATACATTACCGGATAATGGCTTACGTTAAATGCGACTGCAAGAAAGGCGGCCACATCAACGCTGAGGCCGTGGGCATACATAGCCGAGCTATTTACGCCCTGCCCCAGGGGGCCAACTTGGGCCGCGTGAAATCCCGAAACAATACCGTGTCACACGTTATCACAGCTAATCTCAGGAAAATGTCGTGTCGATGTGAGGAATTTGTTAAGCCTGAGTTGTAAAAAGTGTCACTTGCAGTACGTACGGGGACAATTTTCCCGACCTCATCGTCCTAAGTGTTTCCAAAACGCACAGAAATACGAAATTCATCGCTCGTCACTGATTTTAGCTTAGCGCCCGATACAGATTATATAAACTGATGCTGATGATCAGCACTCCCACCAGTATCAGCAGAGTTCGCGCATGAAGCTTCTTGCACAGTACTGCCGCGAACGGCGCGGCAAACAAACCGCCGAATACCAGCCCGACAATGATGGGCCAAGTGTTCGTTTCCATCAAGCAATGTAAAAACGGCCGCGCCTGTCAGCGTCAGAAAGAACTCTGCGAAATTGACCGAGCCGATGGTAGTGCGCGGATCGTTTCCCGAGCTCACCAAGGTCGAGGTTACCACCGGTCCCCAGCCACCTCCCCCCGCTGCGTCTACGAAGCCGCCAAATAACGCCAGCTTTCCGACATGCTTGGGAGCACTCTCGCGCAAACGCAGAGGGTGAAACGCCTTGCTGAGGATATAGATACCCAGCAGTAGCAGATAGGCGGAGATATACGGCTTGAACATGGCGCCGTCAACCTGGGTCACCAGCACTGCGCCCAATATTCCGCCCAGAATCCCCGGCACCAGCAAACGTATGAACAACGCTTTATTGACGTTGCCGAACTTGACATGAGAAATACCCGAAACCCCGGTAGTGAAAATCTCCGCAATATGTACGCTCGCACTTGCCACCCCGGGCGTAGCGCCTGTCGCCAATAGAAACGACGTAGCCGTAACGCCATACGCCATGCCTAAGGCGCCATCCACCACTTGTGCAAAAAACCCGACCATTACGGCCGTCCAGAAATCTCTGCCGCTGATTGTCTCGCCAATGATTTGCCAGCCGCCAAACCAGTTATTGGAAATAAAAAAGCGTCCCGTCAAGAATACGACTAATGCAATCAACACGACAACAACGAACCACACCGCGGCCTGAAGGAGAGGGTGCGCTCCAGGATGAGAGACGGGCTCCTCCACAGGAGGAAGTCCTAATTGCTGGTGCTCCACATTTATCGGATTGCCTGTCAGATCCAGGTTGCGAATCTTCATAAGTCTGCTTCTCTGCCTCTTCTATTGGCGTAACACTATACCGATACCGGCAAACATGCAGAAATAACCTAATAGAATATGTTTATTCTTTTGCTTTTTACGCTATGGAAGATGTCGCGGATGCGCTGATCGCGCAACCTCAAGGGTTCGTACGAAACCTGTGCAGGCGAAATCCGGAATGATCACAAGCCCTGCCACGAAAGCCTTCGCGCAGCTGCTCTATCATTAAGAATAAATCGCACATGAGGGTGAGTCCTTGCTAATCTTTGCTGCAACATTGTAAAAACCTCAAATTCGAATGCACGGAACAGTATGTTGCTGGCCGATATCATCCTCATCATTCATTTCATCTTCGTATTGTTTGTCGTCGGCAGCCTGCCGCTCATCTGGATCGGCGCATCGATGAGATTGGATTTTGTACGGAATCGCCGGTTTCGGTTTGCGCATATTTCCGCCATTCTCTTCGTTGTTGTCGAGTCTCTCATCGGCATGGTATGTCCGCTAACGCTGCTCGAAGACTATCTGCGCGGTACGGAAACCGGCGCCAGTTTCATCCAGCGGTGGCTGCATCGCGTCCTCTTTTACGACGTTCCGGAGTGGGTGCTGGCAGGAATTTATGTGCTATTTGCACTTCTGGTCGTCATTACTTTCAGGCTGGTTCCACCCCATCCTCGCAAGTCCCACCCGTGATCGGCCGCGACCTGCGATGGCAATTGACCCAACTTTACGCTAAGCGTAAAGTTTGCAAAAAAAAAGCTTAAGTCTCCGGTCGTTAAACTATCCCGTTGCTTCCCGAACGTCTTCAGGAAATCGTGCGACCATGTCTGCAAGAACGCTCCTTCATCGTTTCACCCGCCACAGACGACCAGGTACCGGTCTTGGTATTTTTGCCGCCGTCATCGCCCTGTTCGGGCTGATTGGCTATTTCTGGTTGCCGGGGTATGCCAAGACGAAGCTCGAAACAGCGCTATCGGAAGCCCTGCAGCGGCCTGTTACAGTGCAGTCGATCGATATTCAGCCGTATACGCTGGAATTGACGGTACGCGGTTTCCGCATTGGGGAAAAGGAAACGAGTATCGACGCCGAAAAGGCGCTTTTTTCCCTTGACGAACTGTACGTTAACCTTAGCATCGCCTCTATTGCGCGCGGCGCGCCTGTGATCAGCTCCGTGTCGCTGAAAGCGCCAGCGTTTCGTCTGGTTCGCGAAAGCGATCAACGCTTCAATATTACGGATCTAATCGAAGATTTCATGAAACGGCCCAGCGAAGGCGGTGAGACGAGTTTTTCAGTGAGTAATATCCTTATGGAAGGCGGCCGGTTCGAATTTGTCGATCGGCTCAAAAAAAGTCATCAGGAAATCTCCGAGATCAGAATCGGCATACCGTTCATCGCCAACTTCGAAAGTGACGAGAGAACTTGGGTAGAGCCGCATTTCAGCGCGAAGATCAATGACGCCCCATTGACGCTGAACGGAAGGTTGCGGCCTTTTACCCAAAATCGCGAAGCGACCCTTGAGCTTAAGCTAAACAATGTAGATCTGACGCGAATAGACGAGTATTCGCCGATCCCGACCGGCATCAGGCTGCTTTCCGGTTATTTTGACAGTGATTTATTGCTGACGTTTGCGCAGGCTGATGGCCAGCCGCCAAGCATCGTCTTGAGCGGGCGGACAGCGTTAAGGAAGCTGGAGATAGAGAATAAGGCGGTGGAAGCGCCGTATACGGCGAAACTGGATCAACTCGATGTCAAGCTGACCGAAATCAATCTCAATGGCGCCAAGCCGTCGCACGCCTCGCTGGTTTTGTCGGAAGCCGCGGTGATGCGGAAGGGAGATTCAGACCCTTTCCTGACCCTGCCGAAGTTAAGCGTAGATGAGGTTGAGGTCGACTCCAAGCGGCAGGCCGTCGCGCTTGGCGCAGTAGTGCTGGACCGGTTCAAGGCCTCGGCGCGCCGCGAAGCCGATGGCCGCCTTGATCTGGAAAAGCTTTTTGCGCCGGCGCCGGGCAGGGCTCGGGCGCCGGAGCCATCCTCCGGCAAGGCGGAGACGGATAAGCCCTGGTCTGCGCAGCTTGGCAGTTTGAAGCTGGTAGGAGCGATACTTCGCTTTGAAGACAGCACCTTGACAAATCTCGCGCCGATGATTGCCGATCCACTCGACTTGACTATCAACGATATTGATTTGACCGGCGCAGCGCCACTGAAACTGGCCTTGAAGGCTGCGATAAATCAACACGGGAGCCTTGAAGCAAGCGGCGCTCTGGCTTGGGCGCCGGTGACGGCCGATCTCGCGGTAAATGCCAGGGATATTGATCTGGTCGCGCTTCAGGGCTGGGTGGGCGACCGCCTGAACGCGCTACTCACGCGAGGCGCCATATCCTTCGATGGCAATATACAAGCGAATGGATCACCATTAAAAGTGGCAGTAAACGGAAAGGGTCGATTTACCAATTTTAACGTCGTGGACAAGCTAAGCACGACGGATCTCATGCGCTGGCGAAGCCTGGACATCAATGGCATCGAGTTTGTTAATGAACCGCTCCGCGTCAACATTGCCTCTATTGCGATTGCAGATTTCTTTGCCCACGTCGTACTTACTCCTGAAGGAGAGCTTAATCTTAAACATATCGTCCGGCAGGACGATAGCGGGGCTGCAGCCGTCAAGACGGCCTCGGCTACCCGGTCCGAGGCCGGACAGCAGGCAATTTCCGCGACGCTCACCCAGGCTGCTGCAGGAAGCGCTCCCCAGCAAAAAAAACATAGGCGGCTACCTGTTCATATTGGACGCGTTGTAATGCAGGGCGGGCACGTCAATTTTCACGATCGGTTCATCAAGCCTTACTACCGGGCCAGGTTGACCGGGCTCGTGGGCCGCGTCGGACCTCTGGATCCGCAAAAGCCGGGAGAAATCGATATACGTGGCGCAGTGGACAAAACCGCGCCACTGCAAATCGTGGGCAAAGTCGATACGCTGGGCAGCGAGCTCTTCCTCGACATTACGGCGTCGGCGAAGGGCATCGATATGCCGACTTTCAGCCCCTATTCGGGGAAATATGTCGGCTACGCTATCGAGAAAGGCAAGCTATCGGTCGATATTCATTACCATGTTGAAAAAGGCGAGCTGACAGCGGAAAACAATATTTTCCTTGATCAATTGACTCTCGGCGAAAAAATTGAAAGCCCTGATGCGCTGTCGATCCCGGTAAATCTCGCGCTAGCGCTTTTGAAGAACCAGCGCGGAGAAATCAATGTTCATCTGCCGGTAAGCGGTTCCATCAACGATCCGCAATTCAGCTTGGGCGGGGTCATCTTCAACGCCATTATTAATCTTCTCACGAAAGCGGCAACTGCGCCTCTTGCGATGCTTGGCTCGCTCTTCGGTGGTGAAGAGTTATCCCAGATAACTTTTTTACCTGGGCGGGCACAGCTTACGCCTGAAGCCGAGAAAGTCCTCGAGACCTTATCCAGGGCATTGATAGATCGTCCCGCACTCGAGCTCGATATCACGGGTTGGGCCGATGCCTTGCATGACCCGGAAGCTCTCAAGCGCAGCCTTCTTGAACGCAGGGTTAAAGCACAGAAACTGTCAGAGAAGGTAAAAAAGGGAGAGACGGTGGACTCGTTACGTGACGTCGAACTGAGCGCCGAGGAATACGCCAAATATTTGACGATGGCCTACAAGGAAGCGAAGTTCGTGAAGCCAAAAAATGTAATCGGCCTTACAAAAAGCCTGCCCGTGCCGGAAATGGAGCAATTAATGCTGGCCAACATCGATGCCGGTGATAACGAAATGCGACAACTCGCGGAGCGCCGCGCAAAGGTGGCGCGCGACTGGCTGATCGAACGTGGTGGGGTGGCCGGTGACAGAGTGTTCGTGCTTGCGCCTAAAATCGAGGTGGAAGCCGATGGCGAGAAATCCGGCATCCGGGCGGAATTCTCGCTCAGATAAATGCTGTCGTGCCCTACTGGAGATTTCCGGAAATCACTCGGAAATCTCCAGTAGGGCACGCGTGCCGCATCTATTCACTGTTCTTAAAACTCGACTTGAACTTGTGTCAGGAAAGCGCTCAACTCTGCGTTATGAAAGCCGGCAGTACGAGGGATGGCGGACCCTGCCGTATCCACATTTAGAACGTGAATAATGTTGTTCTGTATTTTAATATTCGGGTGAGGGTACCAGTTCAGGGCAAACCTGACCATATCCGCTTGCCCGCCTCTTATTACCCCGCTGTTCAAGTTGATATAGTCATAACCGGCCGCGACTTCCCAAGCTCCCCAGCCTGAACCGTTCCATTGAAAATTCTGCCTGGGTTTTATTCGGTTCGCCGCACCATTTTTGACGTGGTAGGCTTTGGATTCGCCGGTTAAAAAGTAACTGGCAAAACCATAATAGCCGGTAAAATGTTCGTCGTCATAGCCCAGCCCATTTATATTCGTTCGCAAATATTCCCCTTGAACCGAGAATGGACCGTGAACCAGCCAGCCCTCCGCGCCAAAGCGGTCGTAACTGTCTATTCGGCGCGAGCCAGGTGCACCCTTGTTTCCTACGCTCAAATTGCCGGTATTCAGCATATTGGTGCGGTCTACGTTGGTTCCCGGAAAGGCAACGAATGCCATCCCGCCCCCTCCCCCGGTTTGATTCGGTCCAACATTAATCGTGCCGTCTGCCTGGTATTGCGTGTTGACAACAGTGTGTCCAGCCGAAATTCCCACATGCAAGAATCTGGTTTCATCTTCCATCCAAGGCCGGCCTGTTATCCGGCCGATACCTTCCCAGCCGGAATCACCTGAACCATTGTTGCGGTTAACGTTGCCTGCGGCATTAACCGAGGTGGAAGCGGCCGACCAGGATCCAATGGGTTCGGTCTGAAAAGCGAGCCCAAACTGAAAACGCGGCACCGCATAATTGATCCCTATACCGGTTTTGTAGGTATTGGGGTTATCGACAAACGAATTGACGGACATATGACGTTCGATGAACGTAAGATAGCGGTTACTGGCCGCTTCTTCCAGGCTGAAAGGTTCTTTAAATGAACCAGCCTTGATTGAAAACGGCTTGGTCACATTCAGCCGTGCGAAAGCGTCAGTAATTCCCGACGCTACAGAACCGTTACCCCGACTGAAATCGTACTCGAATTTGTAATCCCAGAGCTTGAAAAAAGTACCTTCGACGCCAAGGCGGGCGCGTCGAAGCGTCGCACCGCTATTCCATTCATTAGGGAGGTTGCTGCCGGTAGCGGGCAAAACCTCGTTGATGAAATTGTATTGTGAACCTACCTGCATTCGCCCGTTGATCGCAAATGTAAAATTGCCGTCTTTACTTGAAAAATGCGGCGCACTATCGGTAAATTGAATGTGAACATTCTCTGTTTCCTTGACTCGCTCTTCGAGCGACGCGATATCACTGGCAAGACGCGCTCCCATCATCTTTGACTTTAATTCAATCTCTTTACGGACAGCGGTTAAATCAGCAGCGTTTGTTTTACCGGCTGCAATATCTACCGTCTCTGCGGGTGCGCTATCGCCTGTTGTCGCGGTCTTGTCTGCGGCTGACTTTTCCGCAGCTTTGGCTGCATCTTCTTTCACGAAAGAACCCAGGTGTACGCGCCCGGGGCCAGGTTTCGCATAAATTTGCTCGGTTTTGGTATCGACGTAAAGATCAATGGCAAAAGCGGCGGTTGATACGCTTGAGCTTAAAACAGCGGTGATCGCTAACGTAAGCCGGGATAATCTCATCAGTTTTCTCTTCTCGCTCGCTTATAAAAACTGCTGCGAGAATACTGTCGAGAAATGACAGTTTGATTACAGTTTTGTCACCGTTTTATGACAGGAAATGATGAGTTGGAACCCGAAGCCGGTGAGGGGGACACAGTGAGGCAAGTCGGTTCGAGACGGGCTTGCCAATAAGCAGAGCGGATATCAGGGCGGTTCTGAGGGCATGTTCCGCATTCCACTTTTCTCGTCGCCGTGATAGTCTATGTGTCCGGTTTAGCGTCGCTTACGATCCAACTACCATTAATAAGAGGAACAGCATGGAAATTCATGTATACGACACTTATGTCAAAGCTAAAGATGGCCATACGATGCACTTCGACGTATTTACCGCGGTAAAAGACGACAAGAAAGCCGTTGAATACGCGAAAGAGTGGTTGACGTCCATTGGTGAAGGCGACGCCACCATTACCAGTAAAGAGTGCCGTTTTTGTCACAGTGAAAGCGCTCCCGCCAATGTCGCCGATGCGATCAATAAGGACGGCTATTTCATCTACAAGATGCAAGGATGCAAGTAATTTCCATCTATTGCTCTAGAAGAAGACGGTATGAGCGCCGGGGGCGTGCGCGGGTGGAAATTGCGGATGAATTTGATAGACGATGAGCCCTCCGCGCATCTTCCCGGCCCGCTTCGTGTCGTGCATTAGAAGTTTCGGTATTTTTGGACTCATACTTGTTACTCCGCTGTGGGCTAGCGAGTTGGTCAAGACTATCGAACATGTCAAACCGTCGATAGTTGGAGTAGGAACTGTCCAGAGAACACGCTCCCCCGCAGTCAATTTTCTGGGAACCGGCTTTGTACTGGACGATGGCCTCCATGTAATCACCAATGCTCATGTTGTTCCGGAAGTTTTGGATATCGCGAACAACGAGTCGTATACCGTGATTACAGGCAAGGGCAAGAAGCCGGAACTCCGGGTTGCAACCATTGCTGCTATCGATAAAGATCACGATCTGGCGCTGCTGAAAATCAGCGGGGAGGCTTTACCCGCGATGCAACTGGGAGATGCGAGCAAGGTTCGGGAAGGGCAGACTCTCATTTTTACGGGGTTCCCTATTGGTATGGTGCTGGGATTTTACCCGGTCACTCACCGTGCGATGGTTTCCTCGATTACCCCCATCATCCTGCCTGCGCACAATTCGAGGCAACTCAATGCAAAGATGATCAGCCAGTTGCAAAAGGCTGCCTATGCCGTATTTCAGCTTGATGGAACTGCCTACCCCGGTAGCAGCGGAAGTCCTCTCTATGATCCTGAAACCGGATTGGTATACGGTGTGATCAATATGGTGTTCGTGAAGGGTAAAAAAGAGGCGGCGCTCAGCAACCCGAGCGGCATAACATATGCCATTCCCGGCAACTATATCAACGACCTGCTAAAACAAGTAAGCAAATGAACGGGCATGATGACAGTCATGGAAACGCTTCATGAATTAGCCGGCTCCGAATAGAGCATGGAAATCTTTAGAGGCTGAATGCAATATAGCTGGAAGTTAACTGCTTGACGATGGTTTTTTAATATCTGACGCGCGAGCTGGAAGGAGAGACGATGCAAATGGTCACTGTGGCGATAGCAGATACGGACCCGGGAAGACGCGCAAAGCTGGAGCAGTTCCTGCAAGCGGAGTCCGACATCAAGGTGCTGAAAAATGCGGTGTCAACTGGAATCAATATTCCTGGCGACCCTAAACTTGAGCCACATAAGGCCGTTATAGCAATTGACGATGTAGTTACCAGAATCAGCGAGTTGAAACCTCGCATCCTTTTTGTCCATCTGGATCAGTCTACCGGGAGCTTTGCCTTGCTGGAAGCCTTGCACCGGGAATGTCCGGAGACGCTTGTATTATTATTAACCGATAAATCGGTCCAGGAGGAGCAGATAATACAGGCTCTGGCTAATGGCGCACGTGGTTGCCTGAGTCATGAAGCAGACCCATTTTATTTCTTGAAGGCTGTACGCGTAGTTGACCGTGGTGAGATCTGGGTCACACGTAAAATGCTTGGCAAAATTATGGATAAGGTTTTGCACTGATTTCACGGATTTTGGCGGGAGACATTCTTGATTTTGCTGGCTAGTTCATCTCAGGACAATCTGTATCGCTGGGAAAGGGGGGTAAGTACTCTTGCACCCATATTCTGCTCAACCAACATTGGCTCGCTCAGTGATGAGCTGGTGCGGATAAAGCCTAAAATACTCCTGCTTGATTATGATTTGCCCAAACTGGATGGGCTGAGCGGAATTGCTGCGCTCATGAAATTGAATCCCGATACTAAAGTCGTCATTTTAAGCGGGCCTATTACTGACGAAATAGAATGGGGATTATTCAGGACGGGGGTAAGGGGATGCTGCCAGCGCAATATGGAACCCGAGCAGCTCAAGAACGTCATCATGGCTGTTCAGCGAGGTGAGCTATGGATTCGACGAACGCTCAGTTGGCATCTGCTCAACGAACTGGTTGTGATCACCCAGGAGAAGAACAAGCTCAAGCAGGCCATTGGCGATCTGCTTGCAAATCTAACCCGGCGCGAGTACGAAATTGCTACGCTGGTGGGAAATGGTGAAACCAATAAACAAATTGCACGCCGGCTGGCCATTACGGAGCGTACGGTGAAGGCCCACCTGACCGAGGTTTTTCGCAAACTGGACGTCGCCGACCGGCTCAAGCTGGCGTTAATTGTCAAAGGCTCGATGTCATCCCGGGACACGACACAATTAGAACACTAATGACAAGGCCGTCCTCTATAACATGGGATGCAAAGGGAACGAGCGCCTTGCCTACCTGGCTCCCCGTCTTTTCGATTCTTCCTCTAGACTGAACGGAACTGCATCGTCGCGTTTTGCCGCCGCTTCTTCATTCCCCGAGAAGCCGGTTACTCATTACCTTTGATCCCCGGGTAATCCGCGCACGCTTAGGTGCAAACTCCCTCTCGATCAGCCTCGCGCCGCAGTCACTTGGTCATGAGTCTCCCATTCTCGCCCTTCGATGGCGCCTCGCAAAACAGACTGGGTGGGGCCTCGATCACGCGTCGCTCCTGTTCCAGACCGACTGTGAAAAAAGCAAGCGGTCTTTAAATCCTTTGTAAACCTCCTGCCCCTGAATTTGCGTACTTAAGTCCAATTGTTCTTGCTGTCCAAGTTGATATGATGGGGATATGGACATATGGCTTGGCGCAAGATGACTACTAATCAGAAGAATCATCTCATATAATACTTTCGTAAATTAAAGGCTTATCTCGAGTCGTTCCGCCGTTAGGGATGAACAAGGTGCGGGGAAGGGATGTTGCTTGACCCCGTGCAGTTTAAACAATCACGCGTAAGGGAAATCTGGACACCCTGCCCTTGAAGCAAAAACTGCCGGGTCCGTCCCTCGAAAGTCCATAGGCCAAACAGTCCATCATCATCTTTCCTGAAACATGGATGTGCCCCATCAGGATAACGGAGCGAAGCTTTTAAATCGGATGTTGCTAAATATTAACCAGACGTCGACTTTTGCGCCCACGCTGGCGCACCCCTCGCTCGGCGAGGGGTACACGCCACTCTCAGGCTTGGCGAGAAGAAAAACAGGATGCGGCCGTGCCCTGATGCGGATGAGGACGAAAATTGTTTCGTATTTATAACCATTTCATTTCCAGAACGGTGATCCTGCTTATCAGCGCGGAGGTTTTCGTGCTGATGTTCATGGTTTATCTGGGCGCCAGTATTCGTTTTTTTGATTACATTGCTCCCTTTCCTTTCTCTTTCTCAGCCCTGTTTCCGGAGGCCGTCACCTTCACCTTCGTCATGATCCTGTCCATGTCGGCCATGGGTTTATATCAACTGGACTCCCGGTTGAACATCAAAGACACTTTATTTCGTCTCATGCCGTCCATGATGCTGGGATTCGGAATAACGACCCTGATTTTTTATTTGCTGCCTGACCTCTATCTTGGGCGCGGCATACTGGGGTTGGTAATGCTTCTCGCTCTGCCCGGGATTCTCCTGACACGAGCGGCTTTTCTCAAATGGTCCCGCTTGGGAATTCTCGAGTCCCAGGCCATCGTACTGGGCATAGGTGGCAAGGCCAAGGAGTTCGTTGAGCAGGCTAAAAACGATCCAGGCCACAGGGGATTCAAGATCATTGGTTTTGTCTCGCTACCGGATGAAGAACTGCACGTGCCAGCTCACGCCGTCTTGCCGAAGGTGGACTCCCTGATGTCGCTGGTTAACCGGTACGGAGCGCGGGAAATCATCATCGCGATCCAGGAACGTCGAGGGGGCTGCTTTCCTATTCAGGATCTGCTGGAATGCAAGTTGAACGGCATAAAAGTGACAGACTCAGCCGCTTTTTTCGAGCGTGAGCGAGGCCAGATACGGGTGAATACCCTTTACCCGAGCTGGCTGGTTTTTGGCGGAGGATTCGATCAAAGCCTGCTCAGATCCGGCATTAAGCGCGTTTTTGATCTGGCGGCAAGCGGCCTCCTCCTGGCTGGTACGCTACCGGTAATGCTTGTTACCGGGCTCTGTATACTTTTCGAGGACGGCGCTCCCGTTTTTTACCGGCAGGAAAGGGTGGGAAAAGGGGGCAAAACGTTTATGGTTCTGAAATTTCGCAGCATGCGAAGTGATGCCGAGAAAAGCGGAAAACCCCAGTGGGCGGCGGCGGATGATCCCCGGGTAACACGGGTAGGCAGAGTCATCCGGAAGCTGCGAATCGATGAGCTTCCCCAGATATTCAATGTCTTGAACGGGGATATGAGCTTTGTCGGTCCCCGTCCGGAAAGGCCCTATTTTGTAAACCAGCTCTGCATGGAAGTTCCCTATTACAACGTAAGGCACAGTATCAAGCCGGGAATAACCGGATGGGCGCAAGTACGGTACCGGTATGGCGCCTCGGTGGACGACGCCATCGAAAAGCTTCAGTACGATCTGTACTATGTAAAAAACCATAGTTTGTTCCTTGATGTCATCATTTTGATAGATACCGTTGAAGTTGTTGTACTGGGCAAGGGCGGAAGATGATCTGGAAATCTCTATCCGGAGATTCTCCAGGCGCGGCGATCTGATATGTTGGCCAGCATAGCGACGTTCAGTTACACCATGGCCGCCGTGGCGCATTTTGTTCTGGCTGTGCTCCTGTTGACGAGCTGGAGGGGTCGTCTACAGGGAATGGTGCTGCCTGTCGCCTGTTGCCTTTCCGCATTCTGGGCGGCGTTGCTTGCCTATCAAGCCGCCCAGGATCCTCCCCTCACGCTACTGACAGATGTGGTGGAAATCCTCAGAAACGCAGGATGGTCGGCCTTTCTCATCACGTTGCTGGGGCTGTATCGCCATGGAAATTCCCTCATGCCGAAGCTCAGCCCAGCCATGGTGGCCATCATGGCGCTGTATATCGGGTGCCTTATTGTTGCCCTGTACTCCCATGGGGATTTCGACTTCTCTTCGCATAAAACGATCGACTTCATCAATAGTATTGTTGGAAGCCTGGCGATGGCAATACTTGGCATGATCCTGGTGGAGCAGCTTTACAGGAATACGCCGCTCAAGCAGCGTTGGGGAATAAAGTTCGCCTGCCTCGGCATAGGGGGCATTTTTGCCTATGATTTTTATCTGTACAGCGATGCGCTATTGCTCAGGCAGGTGAATCCCGAGATCTGGGCTGCGCGCGGGATCGTCAATGCACTGGTAGTTCCGCTCATTGCCGTATCAGCTGCGCGTAATCCTCAATGGTCGGTCGGCATTACGGTATCACGTCGTATTCTCTTCTATTCAGCAGCACTGTTTGGCGCCGCCGCATATTTGCTGGCCATGGCCGCTGCCGGCTATTACCTCCGGTTTTTCGGAGGAAACTGGGGCACGGTCATGCAGGTGAGTTTCTTGTTCGGCGCGGTGGTTCTGCTATTGGCCGTCCTGTTCTCGGGTACCTTGCGCTCATGGCTCCGAGTCTTCATCAGCAAGCATTTTTTCAGCTACAACTACGACTACCGGGAAGAATGGCTGCATTTCACGCGTACGCTTTCGGAGGGCGAACACGGGCTCGGAGAGCGCGTAATCCAGGCGTTGGCGCAACTGGTGGAGAGCCCCGGCGGAGGCCTGTGGATACGCCGCGAATCCGGTAATTGCGAACCGGTAACGCATTGGAATATGCCGTCGGCTAGCGGATTCGAACCTTTGGATAGTCCTTTCTGTCAATTTCTGGGAAACAAGGAGTGGGTGATCGATTTGCAGGAATATGCTGCAACTCCTGAAAAATACCCGGCACTCGCCCTGCCTCAATGGTTGCGAACCGTTTACAGGGCATGGCTTGTGGTACCGCTGATTCAGGATCGAAAATTATTTGGTTTTGTAGTGCTGGCGCAACCCAGAAGCAGAGTAAAGCTGAATTGGGAGGTGAGTGATCTGCTCAAGGTGGCAGGTAATCAGGCAGCAAGTTATCTGGCGCAGCACGAGGCCGTCACGGCGCTAATGGTGGCGCGTCAGTTCGAATCTTTTAATCGTATGTCGACCTTTGTGGTGCATGACTTGAAGAATCTGGTTTCACAGTTGTCCCTTTTGCTTTCCAATGCCGAGAAACACAAAAAGAATCCGGAATTTCAGAAGGATATGATCGAAACGGTATATCTTTCCGTCCAAAAGATGAAGCGGCTTCTGGAGAAATTGAGTAGTGGCGATTCGCCGGAAAAAGCGGCTCCTCTCATTATTGCGCGGTTGTTACAAGAGGCGGTAAAGAGTAAATCCATTGCCGAACCACGGCCAATTCTTGAAATACAGGATTCAAGCCTCTCGGTGTACGCGAACTCGTCGCGCCTTGAGCGAGTCGTCGGGCATCTCATCCAGAACGCCATCGAAGCGACTTCGCGGAATGGACAGGTTCGGGTCCAACTGAGAAGAGAGCAGGATTTCGCGATAGTTGAAATAAAGGATACGGGTCATGGCATGAGCGAAGAATTCATTCGCGAAAAGCTTTTCAAGCCTTTCGAATCCACCAAATCCGCAGGCATGGGTATAGGTGTTTTCGAGAGTAGAGAATATGTGTCTGAATTAGGCGGCGAGCTGGAAGTCAGCAGTAGTGAATCGAATGGTACGGTTTTCCGCATCGTCCTGCCTCTTCATCAAACTGGCCAACAAGCCATTAAAGCGGCAACATAGAGCGATTCGTCCGATGTTCCTGACATGCAATAACAAAACGTTCATCTACATTGGACCAGTGCAGCAAATTGATAAAAATGATAACTCCGGTGTCATGAGCATCTGCCGGCCACATGAGGGACAATTTAAAGTGCCGAGATAACTTCCGAATAGCAAATGCCGCAAAGAAGCACAAAGTCGATTGATCCATATCACAATATAAGAGGACCAAAGTGAGTCAGGATAAAAAGAGTCTATTAGTAATTGAAGATGACCCGGGACTACAGCGTCAAATGCGCTGGAGCTTTGATGCTTATGAAGTATTGGTGGCGGGCGACCGGGAAAGCGCGCTCGCGCTGGTCAGGCGCCATGAACCGGCTGTTGTTACCATGGATCTGGGGCTTCCCCCTGATCCCGATGGTGCATCAGAAGGACTGGCTACCCTGGAGCAAATACTTGAGCTCGCGCCGGAAACCAAGGTAATCGTTCTAACCGGTAATCAGGATCACGGGAATGCGTTAAAAGCCATCGGCGCCGGCGCCTACGATTTTCATCAAAAACCTTTTGATCCCGATATGCTGGGCCTGGTCGTGGAAAGAGCCTATTACCTGTATGCGTTGCAGCAAGAGAACCGCAGGTTGTTGCAAATTCAGGCCCATTCACTCGTCAGTGGAATTATAACCCGCGATCCGGCACTGGTTAAGGTATGCCGAAATATAGAGAAAGTGGCGCCGTCAGACGCTACGGTTATCCTGCTGGGAGAGAGTGGCACGGGTAAGGAAATTCTCGCAAGAGCTCTCCATCAATCCAGCGCCAGGCGGGAGAAACGCTTCATGGCGATCAATTGCGCGGCAATCCCGGAAACGCTTTTGGAAAGCGAACTGTTTGGCTATGAAAAAGGCGCATATACTGGAGCAGTCAAGCAGACACCAGGTAAAATAGAATTGGCAAATGAAGGCACCTTTTTTCTTGATGAGGTCGGCGATTTGCCAATGGCGTTACAGGCAAAACTTCTTCGTTTCTTGCAGGAAAGGGTGATCGAAAGAGTGGGCGGGCGTAAGGAAATTCCGGTTGACGTCCGCATCGTATGCGCAACCCACCAGAATCTCAAGAAGCTCATCGTGGACGGTCGTTTTCGCGAAGACCTGTATTATCGCCTGAGCGAAATCGTCATTACCATCCCTCCCTTGCGGGAGCGGGGGGGCGACCCTGCACTGCTGGCGCACCACTTCAAGAATAAATTTTGCGCTCAGGAGCGGCGTTCGTCCCTCAACTTCAGCCAGGAAGCGCTTGCGGCGATTGAAAGCCACTCCTGGCCGGGCAATGTGCGAGAAATGGAAAACTGCATTAAACGGGCAGTCATTATGGCAGATGGTCCCATCATTACCGCCGATGACCTCGGGCTGCAGGTTTCAGCAACTTCGGCGGAACCGATCAATCTTCGTCAGGTGCGTGACAAGGCGGAATGTGATGCCTTAATGAAAGCGCTGGCAAGGGTGGACGGAAATGTAGTCAAGGCGGCCGAGTTACTGGGCGTCAGCCGCCCCACCATTTATGACCTGATGAACCGCCACCGGCTAAAATAGCGGTCCTTATGTATAACCTCTTTTAGTAGTCTAACCGATGGCAGATCTTCTCCACGAGCTTATTTTCAAGTCCGCTGATCGTTTTCCCGGCAAGCAAGCCCTGATTCACCAGAAAAACCGAATAAGCTACGCGGCTCTGGCCGAGGATATCAATTCAGCGGGCGCGGCCATGCTGGCCTTGGGGCTTGGCCGATCCGAGCGCGTCGCTGTTTACCTCGAAAAACGACGGGAAACCGTAACCGCTCTTTTCGGCGCGGCCCGGGCAGGGGGTGTTTTCGTGCCAGTCAACCCGCTTCTGAAGCCCGAGCAGGTGGCTTATATTCTGCGCGACTGCAATGTAAGAATTTTGGTGACCTCGGCCGACCGGTTGAAGTTGCTCGCCGCAGTTTTACCGCAATGCCATGACCTGCATGCAGTAATGATCGCCGGTCCGGTAGAGGCTTGCCCGATAATTTCCGGTCTGAGCGTCATATCATGGAACGACGCACTCGCTTCAGGCAAAGGTGGCCATCTGAAACCACATCACAGTATCGATGGGGATATGGCCGCGATTCTTTACACTTCCGGAAGCACGGGGAAGCCGAAGGGCGTAGTCCTCTCCCACCGCAACATGGTGGCAGGGGCAAAGAGCGTAGCAGAGTATTTGAAAAACACTCCTGATGACCGGATTCTGTCAGTACTGCCGTTAAGCTTTGACTACGGGCTCAGCCAGCTCACTACGGCATTTCATGTCGGCGCTACCAATGTGCTAATGAATTATCTGATGCCGCGGGATATTATCGATACCGTTGCGGAGGAGAAGATAACTGGCCTTGCCGCCGTCCCTCCCTTGTGGATTCAACTGGTCCAATCGAATTGGCCGCGGGATATTTCCTTGCGGTATATCACCAATTCCGGCGGCGCCATGCCCCGCGCGACGCTTGACTCATTGCGCAATATCCTTCCCGATACCGAAGTATTTCTCATGTATGGGCTCACGGAGGCGTTTCGTTCCACTTTCCTCCCGCCCGAGGAAGTGGAGGTGCGCCCCGACTCCATCGGCAAGGCCATACCCAACGCGGAAGTGCTGGTGGTGCGCGACGATGGATCGCTCTGCGCGGCCGGCGAGCCGGGGGAACTGGTGCATCGCGGCGCTCTGGTTTCCATGGGGTATTGGAATGATCCGGAAAAAACCGCTGAGCGTTTCAAACCCCTACCTTCCCGTCAGTCCGGGCTGACTATCCCGGAGCTGGCGGTATGGTCGGGCGACACCGTACGCATGGATGAAGAAGGGTTTCTGTATTTTATCGGCCGTCGCGATGAAATGATCAAGACCTCCGGTTATCGCGTCAGCCCAACCGAAGTCGAAGAGGTGATCTATGGCACGGAGCTCGTGGGAGAGACCGCCGCCGTCGGGGTTCCTCACCCGGTATTGGGGCAGGCTATCGTTTTGATCGCTACGCCACGGACGGGATCGGTGCTGGATCAGGATGCGCTGCTTGCGGCTTGCAAACTTCATCTTCCGGCATTCATGCTGCCCAGCCGCATTGAGTGCAGGGAGGGTAATCTGCCCCGTAACCCCAACGGCAAAATCGACCGTAAACTCCTTGCCCAGGCGCTGCAAGACGCTTTTATGGAATCTGACGCATGAGTAACGCACGGCCAAAACATGCGCCCGTAACTCAATTTCCAGTTCACGGCGACTGCCTCCAGATCGGCGGAATGCCGCTTACTCGCTTGGCGCAGCGGGTAGGCAGAACCCCGTTCTATGCTTATGACCGGCAAAGGATTACCGAACGTGTTGCCGTTTTGCGGCAACACCTGCCTGCGGAGATTCACCTCCACTATGCAATGAAAGCGAATCCCATGCCGGCCGTCGTGCACCATTTGGCCAGCCTGGTGGATGGGCTGGATGTGGCATCAGCGGGCGAAATGAAAATTGCTCTCGATACGCCAACTCCGCCGCATCAGATCAGTTTTGCCGGACCAGGAAAGGCCGATAGCGAGCTTTCCTGCGCCATTGCCGCGGGTATCACCCTGAACATGGAGTCCGAGCAGGAAATGGAGCGTATTGCCAAACTGGGTGATCAGCTCGGTATTCGTCCCAAGGTTGCAGTTCGCGTCAACCCCGACTTCGAACTGAAATCGTCAAGCATGAAAATGGGCGGCGGCCCGAAGCAATTTGGCGTGGACGCAGAGCGGGTTCCGGCCATGCTTACCCGGATAGGTGAACTTGGGCTCGATTTCGAAGGGTTTCACATCTTCAGCGGCTCGCAAAACCTGAAGGTGGCGGCCCTCCAGGAATCCCATGAAAAAACCTTGCAACTTGCCATTGCTCTTGCCAGGCATGCGCCGGATAGGGTTCGCCTGTTGAATATCGGTGGTGGCTTTGGCGTACCCTATTTTCCTGGCGATGAAGCGCTGGATGTGGCGGCGGTCGGGGAAAACCTGCGACGCCTGATGCCTGAGGTAAAGCGGCAACTCCCGGACGCACGCCTGGTAATCGAACTCGGGCGCTATCTGGTAGCGGAGGCGGGCGTTTATGTATGCCGCGTGCTTGAGCGGAAAGAATCGAGGGGACAGATATTTCTGGTGACCGATGGCGGTTTGCATCATCATCTGGCAGCGTCCGGGAACTTTGGCCAGGTGATCCGCAAGAACTATCCGGTCGTCGTCGGCAATCAGGTACAAGGGGCCGAACGGGAAATTGTCTCGGTAGTGGGACCACTTTGTACTCCACTGGATCTGCTGGCAGACCGGATGGAAATGAGCAAGGCGGAAGCGGGAGATTTAATTGTTGTGTTTCAGTCAGGTGCATATGGCTTGACCGCGAGCCCGACAGCATTTCTCAGTCATCCGGCCCCCGCTGAAGTGCTGGTTTGATGAACAACGATACCGCCCCGTTGATCTGGCGCATGACGCAGTCCATTCACCGGCGAGTATGACTGGAAGCCCGCAATTACCAACAGCAATGGAAAGGATAATGTTCAGAAAAACAGGAGAGCTACCTTGAGCGGATTGTGCGGCTGGCTGGGCCATGGCGGCTCTGTTACTGAAAACTTGCATCTTGTCCGGCAAATGGCTGCGCCGCTTGGCCGCTTCGACGGCAGCGAAGCGCATTCATCCGCAGGAGGCAACAGCGCCGTTGCTGTTGCTGCCCGTGACGGTAGCGCTCATATTTATCAAAAGGAAGGGCTGCTCGTATCGGTATGGGGACGAGCCAGGTTTCTTGAGCCTCGCCTGGCCGAACTTGCGCACGCCGGAGGTATCGCGAAAACGCTGGCTGATAATTGGCGGGACAGAGGAGAGCAAATCTTTGCGAGTCTGACAGGCTCATTCTGCTGTTGCATCCTGAACGAAAATACCAATGAGGCCGCGCTGGCGACAGACCGTATGGGCACCTACCCGCTCTCCTACCAGATTTCAGCAGGCGGATTGGTATTCGGCTCGTCGGCGGACGCCATCAATTTGCACCCCCTGATTAAACCCGAGATCGCGCCGCAGAGCTTATACAACTACGTTTATTTTCACATGGTGCCCGGTCCCGACACGATTTACCAGGGGCAGAAGCGTCTCTTGCCCGGCGAGTGCCTGGTTTATCGAAAGGGGCGCGTCGAGATTAGCCAATACTGGCAGATGCGATTTCTGGAGGACGAGAAGCGCCCCTTCCAGGAGCTCAAGCAGGATTTCCTGGACGTATTACACTCCAGCGTGCGCGAAGTGGTTGGTGATCAGGAGGTGGGTGCTTTTCTCAGCGGCGGGACCGATAGCTCGACAATTGCAGGATTATTGGGCGAAGTAACCGGCAAGCCGGCGCGGACTTATTCCATTGGCTTCGATGCCTCAGGTTATGACGAAATGGAATATGCGCGTATCGCGGCAAGACATTTCGCTACCCGGCATCAGGAATACTATGTCACTCCGGATGATATCGTGACCGCTATTCCTCAGGTTGCGGCTATTTTCGACCAACCTTTCGGCAACTCTTCCGCAATCCCTGCCTACTATTGCGCAAGCATGGCTAAGGCGGACGGCCTCAGCATGATGCTGGGGGGAGATGGCGGGGATGAGCTGTTCGGGGGCAATGTACGTTATGCCAAGCAGCATCTTTTTTCTCTTTATGAACAAGCGCCTTCGCTGTTGCGCAAGGGAATTATCGAACCACTGGTTTTTGGCTTTCCCGGCGGCGCGGCGCTGCCGCCAATACGAAAGGCTCGCAGCTATGTCGAACAAGCTTCGATACCCATGCCCGCCCGTACGGAAACCTATAATCTGCTGGAGCGCTACGGTCATAGGGAGGTTTTTACCCCGGAATTTCTCGATACGGTAAATCCAGGCTATCCCGCAAGTCTTCTAAGCGAAATTTATGCTCAGGGCAATGCCAGAAGTTTGATAAATCGCATGCTCGCTTTTGATCGGAAGTTCACGCTTGCCGATAACGACTTGCCTAAAGTAGCCAAGGCCTGCGAACTGGCAGGAATGGATGTGGCATTTCCGCTTATCAGCGACGAGATCGTGGCTTTTTCCTTGCGGCTGGAGCCTCACCTGAAGCTCAAAGGCACGAAGTTACGTTATTTCTTTAAAGAAGCGCTGCGGGGATTCTTGCCGGACGACATCATCGCCAAGCAAAAACACGGGTTCGGACTGCCGTTCGGCGTATGGCTTCAAACGCACAAACCATTGCAGACTCTGGCAGCGGATAGCTTGAGCGACCTCAAGTCACGGAACATCGTCCGCTCGAATTTTATCGACAAGCTGCTGGATCAGCATCTGGACGAGCATGCGGGATACCACGGCACTATGGTTTGGGTATTGATGATGCTGGAACAATGGTACAGGCAACGGTAGGACTGCGGACCAAAGCAATCTGAACCTTTTCGACTTGATAAGCTGTTCTCAGGACACATGGATAACCCGCTCCGGCGGGTTTTTTACTGCTCTCTATCAGCATCTCAGCCGATCGTGAATTTCCTGGTCAGCAGACGATACGGCTTCGCCTGCGGCAGTCAAGAATCTCCCCGTCGGTATAATCCCTTTGGAAAATTTTCGTGCTCGACAGGCAAATGCTGTCTATCATGTAACTGACTTTGCCATCGTCGCCGTTCGTAAGCACGTTAGCCGGTAGTCAGTGTAATCGGCAAAAGAAGCTTCAGCTCGCAATGCCATTGACCAAATGTTTATGCCAACCGCGAGCCGGCAAGAAGCCGGCTGGACCCGAAGCTGCTCTAGTACTGGTATGCAAGCGGCCGGCATCGGGCATCGGCAAGCAAAGGCTTGCCGCTCGTTTGGGCCAGGAGACGGCGGGCCGCATCGCCGAGGCACTGCTCGCCTGCGCCCTTGAAGACGCACGCGACTGGCCCGGCCCTGTGATAATTGCACCTTCGCATCCGGCTGATTATGCCTGGGCCGATGCACTATTGCCGGAAATGCGGTCTAAAGTAGGTGTGAAACCGCAATCAACCGGGAATCTGGGACAACGGCTGAATGCACTGGATCATGAACTGCGCAGCGCAGGCCTGGAACAACTGGTGTATATCGGAAGTGATGCTCCCGCACTGACAGCCGCGGATTATGCAACAGCTATCAGGACCTTGCCGAATTATGAGACAGTGTTGAAACCGGCAGTGGACGGAGGCGTGGTGCTGATGGCCAGCCGCCGGCACTGGCCGGCGCTGGAAGGCTTGGCATGGAGCACAGCCCGTCTGGGCGCAGACCTGGCCGCCTGTTGCCGGTCAGCGGGACACTCCATAGCCGAGCTGGCTCACAGTTTTGACGTGGACGAAGAGGACGACGTCGTTCGATTGATTACGGCGCTGAAAGCGGATCGGCGGCCGGCACGGAAGGCCCTGCATTTATTGGCATGCGAGCTTTTCCAGTCACGGGATACAGGAGATTCAGGGGAAGAAAGTAGTGTGCAATTTTAGTGTCATTATTCCTTGCTTCCACGACGAGGATAAATTGGCGGACCTCCTCGGCCAGTTGCAAAGTCTCCGTCGCCGGCCGCTGGAGATCATCGTGGTGGATGGCGCCAGTGCGGACACATGCCGTAGCGTTTGCGATCAATACAAGGCGCGCTGGGTTGCGAGCGAACCTTGCCGCGGGTCGCAATTACTGACGGGCGCTACGCTGGCGCAAGGTGACGCATTATGGTTTTTGCATGCTGACAACCGGTTGCCGCCGGATCCGATAGGGGCGATGGAGCGCTCTTTTGAGCAAGGCGCAGTGGGCGGCTATTTTTGCTTCCGTTTTGATGCGCCGCGCGCCTGGGCCGCCTTACTGCTGGAGCCGGCTATCGCTTTTCGTTGCCGTTTTGGCGTCCCCTATGGCGATCAGGGTTTATTCATGACTCGGCAGGCTTATTTCAATGCTGGTGGGCATTCGCCCTGGCCCCTGTTCGAGGAAGTGTCCCTGGTGCGTGGATTGCGCCGCCTGGGGCGCTTTATGCCTTTGCGCGAATCCATCTTCGTCGACCCCCGGCGCTGGCATCGCGACGGCTGGTGGCGCCGGACATGGGTAAACCGCAATCTGGCATTAGCATTTGCACGCGGCGTAGCGCCCGAAAAACTGGCCGTTCGCTATCGTTCCAAAACCAACTGAATCCAATCACGAGGTAAATATCATGCATGACGCTGTCCAGCAATACTATGGCGACACCCTGAGTTCTTCGCTCGATCTTCAGACCAACGCATGCACGACGGATGCCGGTTTGCCTGAATACGTGAAGCCGATACTGGCGCAGATACATAATGAAGTGCTGACACGCTATTACGGCTGTGGCCTGATACTGCCGGAATCGCTCGACGGCCTGACCGTGCTTGATCTCGGCTGTGGCGCAGGACGCGATGTTTACGTGCTATCCAAACTGGTCGGCGAGCATGGCCGGGTAATCGGGGTGGATATGACTGAAGAGCAACTGGCAGTCGCGCGCCGTCACGAGGAATACCACCGCAAGGTGTTTGGCTATGGAGCAGGCAATGTGCGTTTTTTGCAAGGTTATATCGAGCGGCTCTCGGAACTCCAACTGGCCGATGCCAGCGTGGACATAATAGTGTCCAATTGTGTGCTCAACCTTGCGCCGGACAAGGCGGCGGTGCTGCGGGAGGCCTGGCGCGTGCTCAAGCCGGGTGGAGAACTCTATTTTTCAGACGTTTATACCGACCGGCGGGTACCGAAAGCGCTCACCAGCGATCCGGTGCTATACGGTGAGTGCTTGAGTGGCGCGCTGTACTGGAACGATTTCCTTAACCTGTCCCGTGAGCATGGCTTTGCCGATCCCAGGCTGGTTGATGATCGCAGTATCGCCATCGGCAATCCAGAGCTGGCTGCTCGCACCGGGAACATCCGCTTTTACTCTGCTACCTACAGGCTATTCAAGCTGGACAGACTGGAGCCAGCCTGTGAGGACTATGGTCAGGCCGTGGTTTATCGTGGCACGATACCGCATCATCCTCATGTGTTTGTGCTCGACAAGCATCATCGCATCGAGACAGGCAAGCATTTTCCCGTATGCGGCAACACCTGGCTTATGCTGCACGATACGCGGCTCGCCGCTCATTTTGACTTCCATGGTAATTTTGAACGCCACTACGGCATCTTCCCTGGTTGTGGCATGGGCCTGCCCTTTGACGATAGTACCGAAGCCAGCGGCAATCGATCAGGTGGATGCTGCTAGCCATGAGCATCAGGTCTGACGAGCTTGCTCCTGTCCGCGGCGAGCGGACCAGTCGTCCTCGATCCTGGCATCGCACCCAGGGCGATGAGCCCAGGGGATTTATTCATTCGCATACGCTGGATGAATTATGGTTTCACACCGGCACTGCCTGTAACCTCTCCTGTCCATTCTGCCTGGAAGGTTCAAAACCGGGAGATAACCGCGTACAAATGTTACGCTTTGACGAGGCCGTCCCTTTTGTGGACGAGGCGCTCGGCCTTGGCGTCAAACAATTTTCCTTCACCGGGGGTGAACCGTTCGTCAACAAGGATATAGTACGCATCCTCGATTACGCGTTGCTGCACAAGCCCTGCCTGGTGCTGACCAATGCGACCGAGCCGCTGATAAAGCGCCTCAATCAGGTGGAATCCCTGCTTAACCGCCCGAATCCGCTGACTTTCCGCGTCAGCCTTGATTACCCGGACGCGGCGCGCCATGACGCCAACCGTGGCGAAGGCATGTTCGCTTGCGCACTTGAAGGCCTGCGAAAACTTCATGCAATGGGATTCCGTGTATCGGTTGCCAGCCAATTCATGCCGGGTACCGCAGCGGATGTTGTCTCCGAGCGGTTTGCCGGAGTTTTCCGCGCTGCCGGCCTACCGGAGAATCTGCCGCGTATCGAGTTTCCTGAATTCCATCCTCCCGGCGCACAGGTAAAACCACCGCAAATCACCGAGCACTGCATGGCCGCACTTTCATACCGAAGAGACCCGCCGTGCCTTCATGTGCGCATTCAGCAGGATGGTTGCGAAAAGTAATGGCCGTCCATGTGTTTACGCCTGTACCCTTGTGGATGACGATCCGGATTACATCCTTGGAGAAACCCTGACGGAAGCCGTGCAGATCCCCGTGAGCATGAAACACCATCGCTGCTACAGTTGCTTCAAATACGGAGCCTCATGCAGCGAGCGAAAATGAATGAAATCCAGTTCAATCGATAAGGGACGAAAGGACGCTTTTACAGTTTTTAACTTACAGAGGCGCCCGGATGAAACATTGGTGGCCGCTAGTATTGCTGGTACTGTTGGGGGGATTATTCTTCGCTTTTGATCTTGGTCGATTCATCAGCCTCGAGTCACTCAAAAGCGGCCGTGATGAGCTGCAGCAGGCCTATCGGGCGCGGCCATTGCAAGTGTTGGGATCGTATGCCTTGGCTTACATCCTCATAGCCGCGCTCTCCCTGCCCGGCGCAGGCGTGATGTCATTGGCGGCCGGCGCTATTTTCGGGCTATGGGTTGGCACTCCGGTAGCGCTTATTTCCGCCAGTGTGGGCGCTACCCTCGCTTTCTGGGTAGCGCGCTATGTCTTTCGCGATGTCATACAGGAACGCTTCGGTGACCGCATGGCGGCGGTCGACGCGGGCATCAAGCGCGACGGCGCATTATATCTTTTCACTTTGCGCCTGGTGCCGGTGTTCCCTTTTTTCATCATCAACCTGCTGATGGGGCTGACGGCCATCAGGACCCGAACGTTCTTTGTCGCCAGTCTGTTGGGGATGTTCGCCGGCACCGCAATTTATGTCAACGCGGGGACCCAGTTAGGCTCGCTTACCAATCTCTCCGACATTCTCTCGCCAGAACTGATCGGATCTTTCGCCTTGCTTGCGGCATTTCCCTGGCTGGCGCGGTGGGGTGTAAACCGCTTGAGAACAAGGGATGAGAGGATGGGGAAATGAAGGGCGTACATTCCAGTTGGCCCAAGCCACGACGATTTGACCGCAATCTGGTGGTTATCGGCGCCGGGGCAGCAGGCTTGACGACATCCTACATTGCGGCGGCCGCTCGCGCCAAGGTGACGCTGATTGAAGGAGACAAGATGGGCGGCGATTGCCTCAATTTTGGCTGTGTGCCTTCCAAGGCGTTGATTCGCTCAGCTACTTTCCTGCGACAGGCGAGGCGCTGCAAAGACCTCGGCATCGCTCACGCGCCTGTCGAATATGATTTTCGTGAAATTATGGCGCGTGTGCACCGTGTCATAAAAACAATCGAGCCGCATGATTCGGTGGAACGCTATACCAAACTGGGAGTGGAGGTAATTCATGGCATGGCGCGTATTACTTCACCCTGGACAGTGGAGGTCAACGAGCGCACCCTGACCACGCGCGCGATTGTCATTGCCACCGGTTCTCGTCCCGTTGTCCCGCCGATTCCAGGACTGGAGCAGGTGCGCTACTATACCTCCGACACTATCTGGTCGCTTATGGAGCGTCCGAAACGGCTGGTGGTTCTGGGGGGCGGACCTATCGGTTGCGAGTTGGCGCAGGCGTTTGCACTTCTGGACTGTCAGGTCACCCAAGTGGAAAGGGCAGGCTTGATGGGACGTGAAGACCCGGATGCCGTTGCACTGATTGAAGCCGCACTGCGCGCCGACGGAGTGCGGGTGTTGACTCAAACCCGCGCTATCCGTTGCCAAAGCGAGGCGGGAGGGCAGCAGCTGATCGTGCGTCACCAGGATGGAACGGAAGAAGCGCTTACATTCGACGCCCTGTTGTGCGCGGTAGGGCGGGTCGCGCGCACCGAAGGTTTCGGCCTGGAGGAGCTGGGAATCCCGATTTCGTCAAAGGGCGTCATTGAAACAGATGCATGGTTGCAGACACTCTACCCCAACATCTATGCCTGCGGGGACGTGGCTGGGCCGTATCAGTTTACGCATGTTGCCGGCGCATCAGGGCTGGTATGCTGCTGTCAATGCATTATTCGGCAGCGTGAAGCGTTTCAAGGTGGACTATTCCGTAATACCCTGGACGACGTTCACCCGCCCGGAAGTTGCCCGTGTCGGATTATCCGAGGCTGAAGCGAACACGCGCGGCGTCCGGTTCGAGGTGACCCGCTACAGCCTTGAGGACCTGGACCGTGCCATTACCGACGAGGCGGCGCACGGTTTTGTCAAGGTACTAACTGTACCGGGTAAGGATCAAATACTGGGCGTGGCCATTGTTGGAGAGCGTGCCGGCGACCTGCTGGCGGAATTCGTGCTGGCGATGAAACATGGCCTCGGCCTCAACAAGATACTCGGCGCCATCCATACTTATCCTACCTGGCCCGAAGCCAACAAATATGTTGCAGGAGAGTGGAGGCGCGCGCACATGCCGTCTCGCCTGCTTGACTGGGTAGAGAAGTACCACGCCTGGCGACGGGGTTAGAGGGATGAGAGGGATGAAAATAATATCAGCAGTACATTACGTGATATTCATTGCCGCATTATTGGCGGTAGCCGGCTGGAGTCCGCCTGGCAATGCTGCCTCACAAAAACTGGTTTTGACGGGCGCCAGCACAATTGCTCCGTTGGCTGGAGAGCTTGCCCGGCGCTTCGAATCGCTCCATCCCGGCGTCCGGGTGGATGTGCAGACCGGTGGCTCTGCGCGGGGCATTTACGATTCCCGCAAGGGAACTGCCGACATCGGCATGGTTTCCCGCAGCTTGAAACCTGAAGAGCAGGATTTGCAAGCGCATACCATCGCCTGGGACGGGATCGGTATTATCCTCCATGCCAGCAATCCGGTCGCTGCGCTAAGCAGGCAACAAATTATTGATATTTATACCGGTAAAATCATTAACTGGAACTCTGTGGGCGGAAGAGACGCGCCCGTGACCGTAGTTAACAAGGCTGAGGGCCGCTCGACGCTTGAGCTGTTTCTGACCTATGCGAAGCTGAAAAACAGCGATATAAAATCACATGTGGTCATCGGTGATAATTCGCAGGGGATAAAGACCGTAGCCGGCAACCCGAACGCCATAGGCTACGTATCGATAGGCGCGGCGGAATACGAAGCGGGACATGGCGTGCCTGTCAAATTACTGCCGCTCGATGGCATCGCGGCGACCGTAGCGAATGTGCGCAACGGCACTTTCCCGCTTTCACGGCCGCTCAATTTCGTAACGCGAGCGCTCCCCGAAGGACTGGCCCTGGAATTCATCGAGTTTGCTCGCTCGAGGCAGGTACATGATCTGGTGGAGGCACAATATTTTGTCCCCATCTCCGTCCCCCGCCATTGACGGGCTGATGCTTTGGCTGCTGCGCGGCGCAGCAGGTATCGCAGCGAGCGTAGTGTTGCTGATCCTCTTGTTCCTTGCGGTTGAGTCCTGGCCCGCGTTACGGCATATATCAGCTGAGCGTTTTCTTGCCGATCCGTCCTGGAATCCTGGAGAAGGCATGTACAACCTTGCGCCCATGCTGTCCGGTACGCTTTATGCCGCAGGCGGCGCATTGCTGCTGGCCACGCCGCTAGGCATCGCCTCGGCGCTGTTTATCGCGTACTACGCCCCGCCGCATGGCGCAAGCATTTATCAGCGCCTGGTCGAGCTGCTGGCGGGGATTCCATCCGTAGTCTACGGATTTTGGGGACTGACCACGCTAGTGCCTCTGATCAATCAGCTACATCCTCCCGGCGCCAGTCTGCTGGCTGGAATTCTGGTGCTGACATTGATGATCCTGCCCACTGTCGCGCTCACCGCGCATGCCGCGCTACTTGCGGTACCTGCCGATTACTTGCGTGGTGCTGCAGCGTTAGGCATGTCACGCTGGGGCATGATTCAGGGCATCGTTCTGCCATCGGCAAAAATGGGCATCGTCGCGGGAATCATTCTCGCCGCCGGCCGGGCTATCGGGGAAACCATGGCCGTGTTGATGGTCACAGGTAATGTGGTGCAGCATGCCGCAAGCCTGTTCAATCCAATACGTACCCTCGCCGCCAATATTGCATTGGAAATGCCCTACGCCATGGGTGATCACCGCGCGGCCCTTTTTGTATCCGGCCTGACACTCATGCTGTTCGTAATGGTGCTCTTGGGCCTTGCAGCATGGCTGAGTCCAAATCGCGATGCCTGAAATGGCCACCCTGAAATCAATACACGCCCATCGGGATCGCTTCGCGCAATTTGCCATCTACACCGCTGCTTTCATGGTTTGCGCTGCGTTTGTGTGGATATTGAGTGATCTCGTACTCGGCGGGGCAGCGCATCTTTCCTGGGATTTTCTTGTCGACTCGCCGCGGGATGCTGGCCGCGCCGGAGGCATCGGTCCGATTCTGGTTTCCACCGTCCTCGTCTTGATGGTTGCCCTGATGGCGGCTCTGCCCCTGGGATGGACAACCGCCGCGCTGCTCGCGGAATATATTTCCGCTCGACAGCAGTTTCGGTTCCGCGGTGCGCTACAGCCTGCAGGTGCTTGCCTGCGTGCCTTCCATCGTTTTCGGCCTGTTTGGCAATGCCTTTTTCAGCATCTATCTGGATATGGGATTTTCCATATTATCCGGAGGACTGACCCTGGCCTGCATGCTGTTGCCCATTCTCATCAGTACCGCCGATGCCGGCTTGCGGGCGGTGCCCGATACGTATCGCCTTTCCGCTGCTGCGCTGGGGATGTCCCGCACCACAACCTTATTCCGGCTGCTGTTGCCGGCCGCCTCGCCGTCGCTGGCTGCGGGCCTGCTGTTGGGAACAGGACGTGCCATTGCCGAAACCGCCGCACTTCTGTTTACCAGTGGCTATGTCGATCGCATGCCAGGCTCGCTGCTGGATTCGGGCCGCACTCTGTCGATACATATTTTCGATTTATCGATGAATATACCCGGCGGCGATGCGCGCGCGCATGCTTCGGCGCTTGTGCTGATCATGGCGTTGTTGCTCCTCAATGTGGCTGCCATGCGGCTGGCTGCCGGATGGCAGCGCAGGAAGATAACGTGAATGAACGCAAACAGGAACGGCAGTTCGAATGCACCCCGAATCCCGGCAAGCCATGTCTGAGCAAAAGCAAATGGCAGGCGAGGACAACGGTGCCTATACGCTCGGGCCAATACAGGCAGGGCCGGTATGCTGCGACCCGCAACCCTTGATCCAGGTTGAGAATTTGTCTCTCCATTATGGCGCCAAAGCCGCGTTGGATCGCGTTACGCTGGATATCTATCGTGGTTGTATCACTGCGCTGATCGGCCCTTCCGGCTGCGGAAAAACCAGTTTCCTGTTATCCATCAACCGGCTTACCGACCTGATCCCCGGTTGTCGGATCACTGGACGCATTCGGATCGATGGTCGCGACATACACGATCCAATCTGCGATGTGCAGACGTTGCGGCGGACGGATCGGTATGGTGTTCCAGAAGCCGACCCCGTTTCCACTTTCGATCCACCGGAACATCGAGTTGCCTTTACACGAACATGGCATAACGCGGCGGGCCGACACCGGGGCCATCATTGAACAGGTGTTGCAAGATGTCGGGTTGTGGAATGAAGTGCATGACCGGTTGCACTCTCCTGCCCTACGCCTGTCAGGCGGCCAGCAGCAGCGTCTCTGCATTGCTCGCGCGCTGGCGTTGAATCCCCATATTCTGCTGATGGACGAGCCATGCAGCGCGCTCGACCCCATTGCATCGGGCATAGTCGAAGATCTGATTAGCCGACTAAGCGGCCGCTACACTATTGTCATTGTCACCCATAATCTGGCACAGGCGCGCCGTATTGCTAATTACGCAGCGTTTTTCTGGACCAAGGGCCATGCCGGGCAACTGGTTGAATTTGGCGGCTGCCGTCAAATTTTTGAATCTCCCTCTCATGAACTTACCGCCGCTTATGTAAATGGCGTGAGAGGGTGATATCCGCTCCGCTACCATTTCTCTCAATGGAGCTACTATTGACTAACAGTTTAAAGGTACAGGCCGGGAAATTCCTGCGTCGCAAGTGTGGGAATTCTGGCTGTTTGCCAGCATTTCCAGTGACTTCTTCACGCTTGACACCATGTCCACCATAAAGCATACTCTTGGCCTTCACGAAGTAACCAAAATGCATACCAGCGTGGTGAGTATGGGTATTACTAGTGGAATCGGAAGGATTATTTTCGGTATGACGCATAAAAGCAGTTCGAAGTATCAGGTAAAAACGACGGAGAAGAAGGTCGTTGGCGACAGGAGTCTTTAGCCATCGTACTTGTTTTGCATAAGGGGGAAGCACAACGATTGCTACTTCAAGCAGTGCGCTAATATAGTCTTTATCTTTGTTCCGGCGCGTTTCCGATAGAAAACCATAAAAGCATCACTTCTCTGTCGAATCCGGTTTCGCACCACGCTGTGAACAATATAGTTTGCGCTGTCCTTGTCGTGGCTTTCAGCGGCACCCGCCTGAAGAATTGCCTGAATATGAGTATCTGATTTGAACCGGCGTCAAATATTTTTCCCGATCCGCCAGAGTTGTTGTCGACACATACCTCGTGATTTAACTGGGCACTACCGATGATATATATAGAAAGAAGGAGAATATAATGCAAGAAACCGCGTGGATGGTTTCCCTTGTATTGATGTTGTTGATCACATTCGGAGTTATTTATGTCGCAATCAATTCCGATAAACGCCAGGAAGACTATGGGCCATTAGTAAAGAGTGCGTATGGTTTCCGCACCAAGTTGTTCTGGGCCGTTGCACTGGTGTTCCTGCCGGCAATGATTTTTAACCTCATGGACTTGCCATATGATGTCAGTCGCGCCGCGGGCAAGGGTGCCGCCACAGGTTATCAATGTAACCGGGCATATGTGGTATTGGGAAATGGACCGGGACGAGGTCAGCGTGGGACAACCGGTAGAAATCCACATTACCAGTGCCGACGTGAATCACGGCTTTGGTATTTACGATCCCAGTTTGCGACTGGTTGCGCAGGCTCAGGCTATGCCCGGCTATACAAACGTGATTCGACACACCTTCGATAAGGAAGGCACGTACAGGGTGCTGTGCATGGAATATTGTGGTGTTGCGCATCACAATATGATGACCGAAATCAAAGTTGGCAAATCTTAGAGAGGAATAAGCATGGCAAGCTATACCTATACCCCAACTCCCGATCAGGGGGCAAAGGCCGGCGTGCTGGCCTATCTGGTTGTCTCAGCTGTTGTATTGCTGCTGATGATGCTTTTCGGCTTGCTCATGAGAATGGAGCAAGCGCAGTTCATCTCCATCGGAGGGCTCTGGTTTTATAAACTGATGACGCTGCATGGCGCAGGAATGGTGGGCATCGTGGCCATTGCAGGGGCGGCTATCATGTGGCATTTCCTGCGGGAATACGTCGAACTCTCGACCGGCATATTTATTGCCAACCTGATCATATTCCTCATAGGTGTGGTCATGATTCTGGCCGAGCGTTCTGCTTGGCGACTTTCACGCAGCATGGACCTTCCTCTTTCCGCTGCCCGGAACTTCGATGGGCCTGTGGAGCCAGGGAGCCGCCGCCTTATTCATGGGCGGCCTGCTGGTCATAGGCGTTGGTTT
Source organism: uncultured beta proteobacterium (assembly GCA_963831395.1). Taxonomy (GTDB): domain Bacteria; phylum Pseudomonadota; class Gammaproteobacteria; order Burkholderiales; family Nitrosomonadaceae; genus Nitrosospira. The sequence continues at coordinate 80,362 of CAWHQD010000045.1, read as the reverse complement.
CGTGCTGCTGCATCTCGATATCGCCCGGGCGGTCATCAAGCGTTACGGGGGTCTTGGCCGCGGACTTGGCTGGCCGCAGCTTTTTGGTCCCGACGATGGCAATGCACCACCCCCGGCAGTCGTCGCCAGCACGATGGTGACGATTGTCAACCTGGTTGGTTTGGTCGTCGGCGCCAGTATCCTGGTGATGATGCTCGTGAATCTTTATGTTCCAACCTTTGAAATCGACGCGTTGCTGGCGAAAGGAATGATTTATTTCTTTGGCCACGTATTCATCAACGCGGTTATCTACATGGCGGTCATCGCGGTATACGAAATTCTGCCGCGCTACACGCAACGCCCATGGAAATCGAACAAGGTATTTCTGGCTTCCTGGACAGCGTCCACTATCATGGTCATGTTCATCTTCCCGCACCACCTGTTGATGGATTACGCTTTTCCCAAGTGGTTTCTGATCATGGGCCACATCATTGGCTATCTCAACACCTTCCCGATTCTGATCGTGACCGGCTACGGGGCCATGATGATTGTATATCGTTCGGGCATCCGTTGGGATATGTGTTCCAGGCTGTTGTTCGTATCGCTTTTCGGCTGGGCCGTGGGCGCCATGCCGGCGTTCATCGACGGCACGATTACCGTCAACTACGTGATGCACAACACGCTGTGGGTACCGGGCCATTTTCATACCTATCTGATTCTGGGTATGGTCGCAATGGTTTTCGGATTCATGTACTATCTTGGAAAGCCAGATGAGAATGCCAAGGACAGCCCTATCGACGTCGCCGCATTCTGGGGATTCGTTATCGGCACCATGGGTTTCACGATGAGCTTTCTCTATGGTGGAAAAGAAGGTGCGGCACGCCGCTACGCTGAGCATCTTCCGGAGTGGGTACCCTATGACCGTCTTGGTTCGATCTTCGCAATGTTGCTGATCGCTTCGGTACTGGTGTTCATATTCCGCTTTCTTACCCGGTTGGGCCTGGCTGGCCGCGATTACCAGCGTGCCTCTCTGGCTCGAAGTATGGCTACATGATGCAGGGCGTAACATAACATCCCATGAGGAGCCCAGTTAAACGCGGCGCAGTTGTGACATCGCTAGTCGTTTTGCTGGGCACTGGGGTTTTCTGGTGGGGTACGGATGGGTTTACCGCACTTACGGCGGAAACAGCCAGGCGTGTCGAAATTCTGCGTTCCCCGCGTCCTCTGCCAAATGTTACGCTTGAAGATCAGGATGGAAATATCTTCAAGTTGCAGGACTACCAAGGTAAACTTCTGGCAGTAGACTTCATCTTCACGCGGTGTACAACATTGTGTCGAAGCATGGGTATGATCTTCAAGCAAATACGCGACCTGATCCCGGAGAAATCATTGGGACGCGACTTTCTGCTTATCAGTATCAGTTTTGACCCGGACCACGATGATCCGGCCAATTTGAAGAAATATGGTCAGTCATATGGAGCGGACGGCAAGATCTGGCGGATTGCCCGGGTGCCGGATAAGGCGGAGCTCCAGTCTTTGCTCGAGGCCTTTGGCATCATCGTAATCCCGGACGAATTTGGGGGGTTTGAGCATAATACGGCCCTTCATCTCGTCGGCCGCGATGGAAAGTTAAGGCTGATTAGCGACATTGATAAAGCGGTACCGTTTGCTGAAGAAGTCGTTGCATTGCTATGAAACGAGCTTTATCTCATCACACCGTCAAAATCGGGCTTGGTCTCGGGGTGTTCTATCTGCTCCTTGGAACGCCTGCGGCGCGAGATTGGCTGGAGGCATCGATGAGCAGTCACATGCTCGTGCAGATGCCATTGCTGGCGGTAATCGGGATCGTGGCTTGCCGCATGCTGCCGATCCGGTTGCAGGAGTCCATTCTGATCAAGGTTGGAGGCTCCGTGCCCTGCGTCATGGTGGCATTATTTGCTTCGAGCTACTGGATGCTTCCCCGGGCTTTGGATGCGGCACTGAATGATCCTCTAGCGGAAGTGGCAAAATTCCTCAGTCTACCGCTCCTGGTCGGATTCCCTCTGGTGCTGGCGTGGAGACGACTCACTCTTATTGGCCGCGGATTTGTCTGGACCAATTTCATCAGTATGCTGGCGGTTCTTGGCTGGTTATACATTGTTGCGCCCGTTCGCGTTTGCAACAGCTATCTGGTGAATGATCAGGAAAGTGCCGGCTGGTATATGGTTATAATTTCGGTGCTGATTTTCCTGTGGTGGCTCGGCACCTTACTTGTCGGTGGCGGCATGGGCCCGGATAAAAATGATAGTAGCGGTTCGGGTACGACGCTCGCGTAAAACCAAAAACTTTCGATTAGGAGAATAGAGAAAAGTATGGACTACCATCCGCCGTTGAAACTCATGGAAGAGGTTGAAGCCGCCAGTAAAAAGAAAGCTGGTCTGCCTGTTGGCGGAATGCTGGTTAAAGGCTTCCTGTCGGGCGCTCTTCTCGCTTATGGCACCGCGCTGGCTTTCAAGTGTTCCGTGGGTTTTTCCGAAGGCGCCGCCGCTCTCGTTGCGGGAGCGGTCTTTCCGGTAGGCTTCGCCATGATCATATTGCTCGGTATGGAACTTGCCACCGGCAACTTTGCCGTGCTGCCCGTTGGCGTCATACGCGGCAAAGTAGCGATCAACAAAATGTTTCGTAATTGGGGTTGGGTATATCTTGGGAATTTTTTCGGCTGCGTGTTTGTCGGTTTTCTGATCGCCATTGCGCTGACCGAAGCTTTTATCGAACCTCACGGGGCGCTCGGCGAGAAAATCATCGCGGTAGCGATATCCAAAACGCTCGTTTATGAACACGCCGGAGCGAATGGATGGGTGACCGCATTCGTCAAGGGCATACTTTGTAATTGGATGGTGGCGCTAGGAACTATTCTGGGCATGATTTCCACCTCGGCATTCGGCAAAATAGCCTCTATCTGGTTGCCGGTATCCACATTTTTTGCTTTGGCGTTTGAACACTCGATCGTGAACATGTTCGTGATGCCAACCGCCATGCTGCTCGGCGCTGACATTACCATCGGGCAATGGTTATTCTGGAACCAGATTCCGGTCACATTGGGTAACATTGTCGGAGGCGCGGTATTCACAGGCCTGCTGCTGCATTACTGCTACAAGCCTGTTCCCCAGGTTGCCGAGGAGAAATCGGTACATAATGTAACCCGGACCGTGCCGTAAGGCATAAGAGGCATATCCATCCTGACGAGGCATCTCTATCCTGAAGGGAGCCCGTTTCCGGCTATTCAAGGATATGTCCCTTTTCACCGGGAATTCCATTGGACAGAACATACGCGAGCAAGCAGCATCGATTTAGCCACGCTTGCTCGCGATAGCGCTATTAACTGCTCAATGCCGGCTCCGGCAAGCGTCCTGCACAAGAACTTTCGCCTTCTTGTCCGATAGGGATATCCAGCTTTAATATATCCCATTGAGCTGTTTTTATTTGGAATCGCACCTCAATTTTCTTGACACATGAGTATCTGGCGGGTAGTCTACGCGGTGTTTCAGGGAGGGCCTGGGGACAGCCCTGGGTTTTTATCGGACAAGACAGGCATCGTGAGAATAGGGACGCGGTCTGGTTTCTGCCAATAGAAGGCAGGCAGAGCAGTTTCAGGCAGGCAAGAGCCCACTGATAGCGAAGCACAACGAATATCAAAAACGGAGTAAAGGAGAGACAAATGTTAGTGAAGCCTTGGCTGAGGCTGGTCACGCTTACGTGTGGGGCGCTATTGGCGGCCTCCTCGTACGCGAACTTTCCCAGCGTTCCCAAAGAGACGTACAAAGCGCTGAATCTGGAGCAGTCGGCCTCGCCCAAACAGCTGCATGAAGCGTTGGTAAAGCGTTACAAGGACCCGGCGCAAGGCGCCGGACGCGGGACTTTGGCCAAGTACTGGGAGCCGATTCCCATGAGCATGTACTTTGACCCGGCCTCTTTTTACAAGCCGCCGACCTCGATGAAGGAAGTAGCGGGTCGGGACGAATGCGTCAAATGCCACACCGACGAATCGCCGGTATGGGTCAATGCCTGGAAGAAGAGCACGCATGCCAACCTGGACAAGATCCGCAACCTGAAGCCGGAAGACCCGATCTACTACAAGAAAGCCAAGCTGGAAGACGTGGAGAAGAACCTTCGCTCCATGAACCGGCTGGGGGCCAATGAAAAGCTCAAGGAAGTCGGCTGCATTGACTGCCACGTCGACATCAACGCCAAGGGCAAGGCCGACCACATGAAGGACCTGCGCATGCCCACGGCGGACGTATGCGGCGTGTGTCACCTGCAGGAATTTGCCGAGCGCGAATCCGAGCGCGACACGCTTATCTGGCCGAACAAGCAATGGCCGCAGGGACGTCCCTCGCATGCACTGGACTGGAAGGCCAACGTGGAAGTTGCCGTGTTTGCCTCCATGCCGCAACGCGAGATTGCCGAAGGCTGCAGCATGTGCCACACCAACCAGAACAAGTGCGACTCCTGCCACACCCGGCATGAATTCTCCGCGGCCGAATCACGCCAGCCGGAGACCTGCGCCACCTGTCACAGCGGGGTAGACCACAACAACTGGGAAGCCTACTCCATGAGCAAGCACGGCAAGACCGTGGCCATCATGGGCAACAAGTGGAACTGGAACGTACCGCTGAAGGACGCCTACGCCAAAGGCGGGCAGACTGCCCCGACCTGCCAGGGCTGCCACTTCGAATATGAAGGCAAATACAGCCACAACGTCGTGAGGAAGATACGCTGGGCCAACTATCCTGCGGTACCGGGCATCGCCGAGAACATCGACAGCGAATGGTCGGAAGCGCGTCTGGATTCCTGGGTCAAGACCTGTACCCAGTGCCACTCCGAGCGTTTTGCCCGCTCCTACCTGGAATTCATGGACAAGGGCACCTTGCACGGCCTGGCCAAATACAAGGAAGCGCACGCGGTTGCCGAGAAGCTCTACAAGGAAGGCATGCTGACCGGGCAAAAGACCAACCGTCCGGCCCCGCTGGCGCCCGACAAGGAAATGTTTGCCGGCTTCACCCAGCTCTACTGGTCCAAGGACAACAACCCGGCCGCCATCGAGCTCAAGGTGCTGGAAATGGGAGAGAACAACCTGCCCAAACTGCACGTAGGCCTGGCCCACGTCAACCCGGGTGGCTGGACCTACACCGAAGGCTGGGGCCCGATGAACCGCGACTACGTCGAAGTCATGGATGAGAACACCAAGATGCGTGAAATGGCGGCCCTGCAGGCACGGGTGGCCAAGATGGAATCGAAGCGCAGTTCGAGCCTCTTCGACCTGAACAGCACCGGTGAGAAGATCTCGCTTGGCGGCCTGGGTGGCGGCATGCTCCTGGCCGGCACGCTCGCCCTGGCAGGCTGGCGCCGGCGCGAGAAGAACGACCGCTCCTAAAGGTTCGATATAAGCTTGATCGCCTCGACCTCAAGCCGCGCCCCCACCCCCGGGGCGCGGCGCAGCAGCAAACTCCTCCCCTCACTGGGCATCCTGCTGGTGACGGGAGGAATTCTTTTGCTCCTCTGGTTTGCCTGGCTCTGGTTCAATCCCGGCCCCGCCCCCTACCGCTACCAGCTGGTGGAAGAAGGCGACGTGGACAAATTCAGCCAGCTGGGACTGGCCGCCTGGCCCGACCTTAAGCTGGCCAAATATGAAGTCTATGCCGAAGGTGTCGACCAGCCCCTGGCCGTCACCCATATCGCAAGACAGGGGACGGGCTCACCCGTCCTGCTGGACTGGGAAAACCGCACCAGCGAACTGCTGCTCACCACCGACAGCAAGCTCAGTGAACTGACCGCGCTGTCCACCGCCATCAACAAGTACGCCGCCAAGGACGCCATCGTCCTGGCCTGGTGGGACACCTCGCGCCAGATCAAGCTTCTGGCCGGGCGCGACACCCTGTTCACCCAGCGGGTGGGCGAACCGCTGATCGTGCCCCCTCACTGGCAGGATCAAATGGACGCCATCCGGCACTACGAGAACGAATTCTGGGATGCGAGCTGCCTCCGCCGAGGAGCAGCGCAAGTTCCAGCGCTTCGCCGACGCCCTCCTGGCCGAGCCGCAGGAAGGGGCTGCCATCCTGCGCGAGCTTGCCGGCATGGATGGCGCGGGCAAGGGGGACAAGACTCCCCGCGAGGCCTATATCGCCATCCACGTCACCGACCTCTACAAACTGGGGCTCATGCGCCCGGCGCAATTTGACATGGCCTACAAGAACTTCCCCATGGAAGGCAACATGCACGGCATGATAGGCTACCTCAAGAGCTGGATGCAGGAGAACGGCTTCAAGACCCACACCCTGCAGTCCCTCTCCGACAAGATGGTGCGCGGCTACTTCCTGCGCGATGCCAAAAGCAGCAACAGCCTGATTGCCCAGATGCTGCCCTTCACCGAATCCCAGCCGCTGGATCTGACCGCCGTGCAGCTCATCTACCAGCAGGGCGGCTACTGGGTCTACCAGATTCCGCCCGCAGGCGGCGCGCCATCCTCTGACGCCACCCCGTCCCCGTGCCGCGCCCCATCGTCGCCTGGCGCCGAGCCTGCCGAGGGCAACTGATCCAGTCCGGGCCAGCCCCACCGGGCTCACCCCATCCCGCAACCCCCCAAACACTCCGCAACCCGCAACCGCTCCCGCCAGGACCGGCAGCGGTACCAGTGGTACCAGAAAGAGTCATGGTACTGGTGCTACCCGTTTATATAAACCGGAGATACAGTATGGGAATAACAGGTTTGCTGTAACATCCCGTTTCAATGCGGTTTGCTGTACCATCGCATTGCCAAGAGCCTTTCCATGGGCTTTGCTGGCGCATCACGCACCCATAACGATAACGATACAAACGGATATAAACGGATATACTTGCCCGAAAGAAAAAAGGAGAAACCATGAGCCATCGCATAACATTAGCCTTAGCCGCAGCCACCATGCTTGCGGTCATGTGCGGCACTGCGTCCGCCCAATCGTATGAAGGCCGCAAGAAATGCAGTTCCTGTCACAAGAGCCAGGCCGAATCATGGGGAGACACGGCGCACGCCAAGGCCATGGACTCCCTGAAGCCCAACACCAAGGCCGAGGCCAAGAAGAAGGCCAAGCTCGATCCGGCCAAGGACTACACCAAGGACAAGGACTGCGTGGGCTGTCACGTCGACGGCTGGGGCAAGGAAGGCGGCTACACCATCGAGGACCCGAGCAAGTTCACCACCGGGGTGGGCTGCGAATCCTGCCATGGTCCCGGCTCCAAGTATCGCGGCATCCACCGCAAGGCCGGGGCGGCGTATGAGAAGTCGAAGAAGACCGCACCACGCCAGACACTGGCTGACGCCGGCCAGGACTTCAGCTTTGAAGAAAGCTGCAACGCCTGCCACCTGAACTACGAAGGCAGCCCGTGGAAGGGCGCGAAGAAGCCCTACACCCCCTTCACCCCCGCGGTGGACAAGAAATACACCTTCGACTTTGACAAGTACGTCAAGGACACCAAGGCCATGCACGAGCACTACAAGCTGGACGGCACCTTCACCGGTGATCCGAAGTTCAAGTACCATGACGACTTCCAGTCCAAGGCGAAAGTCGGCGAGAAAGGCTCGGAGGACTAATGGCGGGAATCAAGGCGGGCGGCACCCTGCTCACAGGTGCGGTACTGGGGATAGTCATGGTGGCGGTGGTGTTCGGCGGCGAGGCCGCCGTCTCCACCACGGAATTCTGCACCAGTTGTCATTCCATGACCTATCCTGCGGAGGAGTTGCGAAGCTCATCGCACTATGGGGCGCTTGGGGCCAACCCCGGCTGCAAGGACTGCCACATACCGCAGGGCTTCAAGAACTTCCACCTGGCGGTGGCGACCCATGTGGTGGACGGGGCGCGCGAGTTGTACATGGAGTTTGCCGAGGACTATTCCACGCTTGAGAAATTCAACGAGCGCAGGCTCATCATGGCGCACGATGCGCGCATGAACCTGAAGAAGTGGGATAGCCGCACCTGCCGCGAATGTCACAAGAATCCGCAGCCGCCGGGCGCGGACGCCAAGGCCGCGCACAAGAAGATGGAGACCGAAGGGGCCACCTGCATCGACTGCCACCAGAACCTGGTGCACAAGGAAGCCCCGGAAACAGACCTCAACGAGAGCATCAAGCAGGGTAAAATGGTGCTCAAACCGGAAAAGAAGGATGACGATGAGGACGAAGACGAGGATGAGGAGGAGTAATCCGATTTTTTCCTCAGGTTTCAACATTCATTAGTGGGCTTTCTCATTGTTACTCAAACCGCTGTTCCTCCTGCTCGCGCGAGGAACAGCGGTTTTAACTTATAATGGTAACGGTCGAGAGGTTTCGACTGGCGCCAAGGACCGCAACAAAAATTAAACTACCAGGCACCATACCTTGGTGCAGACATGGACTGCGTGGTATTCCGCCTCAACTCAGGCAGTGTCAGCACGACCTGAGCCTTTAACTGAAGTAGCCTCATAAATAAAGATGTCCTGAGTATAGAAACGAATGCTGCGTAATTTTCCCCAACCCGATACTGTCTATCCCCATCGAATACGCGACTATTTCATAGCCGCGATCACGTTCCTGTGCGTCGCTATCAGCTTGAACATGGATGCCAGTGGCAGCCTGGAGCAACAAAACTTCATGGGCCTCATCGCGTGGACATTTTTATTCCTGATGCTCTGGGGGGAGAATAAAGAAGTACGGATGCAAGTCATCATCGCAGTTGCTTTTGCTACACTCGGGGAGCACTTTGCTTCAATTTACATGGGTGGCTATACCTATCGATTCGGTAATGTCCCGGCTTATGTACCGCCCGGCCACGGCATGGTCTATTTAACGGCGGTCGCGCTCGCTCGTTCCGGTCTGTTTTTGACGCATGCACGCAAGATAGCGCTGCTGGTGGCCGTGACATGTGGCGTCTGGTCAATCTGGGGGATCAGCGGATACCCGGCGCAGGGCGATCAGGTTGGCGCACTCCTGTATTGCGTCTTTTTGATCTACCTGTTAAGGGGCCGCTCGCCCATGGTCTATCTCGCCGCCTTTTTTATCACTACATGGCTGGAGCTGATCGGCACCGCCGCGGGAACGTGGAAATGGGCAACGATAGAGCCGGTTATGGGGCTGTCCCAGGGAAACCCGCCAAGCGGGGTAGCGGCCTGGTATTGCCTGGTGGATGCCGTGGCTATCGGCGGCGCGCCCGTGTTATTAAACGCCTTTAAAAAAGGCGGCGATTGGTTTAAAGCAGAGAAACCAAAAAACATTCATCAGGGTGCAAGAAACGATTAGTTGAATTTTTTTGATTGTCACAAGTCTAATTTGGAATTTCAAAAAGTCATCGTAGAACTATCAATGCACCGTTTTCGTTCCTACAACCCTTTATTGCCTACAACCTATTATTCATAACCCTCTCTTCCAGGACTTGCTTCGTCCGGACCAATCCCCACCATTACTGCTGGATGGTCAAGAAGTAATAACTATGTCGTTCGCTCAACTCAACCTATCACCTGAAATCCTGCACGCCATAGCAGATCAAGGTTACACCGAACCCACCCCCATTCAGGCTCAGGCAATACCGCCCATACTTGAAGGCAAAGACATTATGGGAGGGGCACAGACCGGTACGGGGAAGACCGCCGGCTTTACATTGCCAATGCTGAATCGGCTTCAACCCGGTGCCAACGCCAGCGCTTCCCCTGCCAAACACCCGATTCGCGCCTTAATTCTCGTGCCCACGCGCGAACTTGCAATTCAGGTGTATGAAAGTGTAAAAACTTATGGCAAATATCTGCCCCTCAGATGCGCTGCTGTTTATGGGGGAATGGATATGACGCCGCAGACCAAGGATTTGCGGGCGGGCGTGGAAATCCTGGTTGCAACCCCCGGACGCCTGCTCGATCATATCCAGCAAAAAACCATGCACCTGTCCAAGGTAGAGATTCTGGTATTGGATGAAGCTGATCGCATGCTGGATATGGGTTTTCTCCCCGACATCAAGCGTATACTCGCGTTGCTGCCACAGCAGCGGCAAAGCCTGATGTTTTCCGCGACGTTCTCCGAGGAAATCAAGAAACTTGCAAACAAGCTTCTGCGAGATCCGGTATTGATTGAAGTGGCAAAGCGAAATTCCATTGCCGAGCTGATAACGCATGTAGTACACCCGGTAACGCGAGATCGTAAGCGGGAGTTGCTAACACATCTCATTAAATCTCAGGATCTGAAACAGGTTTTGGTATTTGTCCGCACCAAGCACGGAGCCAGCCGTCTTGCCGAACAACTGGAACGGGATGGGGTCACCGCAACAGCAATTCATGGAGACAAGAGTCAGCCTCAGCGTACTCAGGCGCTGGCGGAATTCAAGCAAGGGGTTGTTCGCGTATTGGTGGCGACCGACGTGGCTGCCAGAGGACTGGATATCGAGGATCTGCCCCACGTGGTCAATTTCGAATTGCCTACTACCCCTGAGGATTATATCCACCGGATCGGCCGCACCGGCCGCGCTGGTACCAAAGGCGATGCAATTTCACTGGTATGCGAGGACGAGAAGGAATTACTCAAAGGCATTGAACAGCTCCTGAAATTCAAGCTTGCTTCCCAGACAATAGCTGGATTCGAAGCGGACGCGCAGCATCATCCGGCAGAAACCGAAGGTGCACGCGGAAAATCCAGCCGCAACAAGCCCTCCCAGCATGAGCAAAAGAAATTATTTGAACCCCGTCCCAGGCGCCCGGATGAGGCGCATTCCGCCTCTCACCCTAAGGAGAGCCGTAAGGATGCGAAGAGCCCCAGGGAGTACACGGGTGTGCATAAAAGAGGCTCCAAAACCCCTGAAGATCCTTTGTTCTCTCAGCCCTACATACCTGACGGGTCTTCAATAAAGCGTCCCGACGACACATCCGCCGGTTCTGAAGCATCATCAAAAGCTGATCATTCCCGCCACAAACAGCAGAGTAAACCGTTGGCAGCGCTATTCATGCCACGATCCCCTGCCAAGCCCAAGCAGGAAAGCTGAGTAGCCTTGCGCATTAGCCATTAGACGTTGTACCTTAACCCGTGCCAAACCAACAACTAAGTGAGCGGCAACGTATGACATGGCAAAGCGCCTGACAAAGATCTACACCCGCACCGGTGATGATGGAACCACCGGGCTGGGTGACGGAACCCGATCCGTCAAGGAAAGCTTGCGTGTCGAAGCCATTGGTACCGTAGACGAATTAAACAGTTTTATCGGTGTTCTGATCGCAGAAAATCCTGCGGAGGAAGTGCGCTTCAAACTGGAAGATATCCAGCATGACCTGTTCGATCTGGGCGGAGACCTGAGTATTCCCGGCCGTGCCAGCATGAGCGAAGCGCAAGTCAGCCGGTTGGAAAAGCAACTCGATGACTACAATATCTCCCTGGCTGCACTTAAGGAATTCATACTTCCCGGTGGAACCAGAGCTGCTTCCCTTTGTCATGTCGCACGCGCGGTCTGCCGGCGCGCCGAGCGGTGCCTGGTCAGGCTCTATCGAACCGAACCAGCGATGCCGTCCCACATCGAGTACCTCAACCGCCTGTCCGATTTTTTGTTCGTACTATGCCGCGTCCTGAACCGCCACGCCGGCGTAGGAGATGTAATGTGGCAACCCGGCAAAAACCGCCATCCAATATAGAATTCAGGGCTACAGATTCCCCGGCTGGCTAAACGTCGCTTATTCCCGTTCCTACTCCTTTCTCCGGAAACTATCGATTATCATCAGCATTGCCCCGAGGAAAATTGCGGAATCCGCCACGTTAAATGCGGGCCAGTGGTAACCCGCTGCATGGAAATCCAGAAAATCAACCACATGGCCCATGGTTATGCGGTCCCATAGATTACCCAGCGCGCCGCCAAGTATCAGGCTAAGCGCCAAACAGAATAGTCTGTCGGTCGCGTGTTTCCGGAGCAAGTAAACGATCAGTATGGAAGCGCCAACAGCAATCAAGCTGAAAAACCAGCGCTGCCATCCGCCAGCGTCGCTCAGAAAGCTGAACGCGGCACCCGCGTTGTAGGCCAGCACCAGGTTAAAAAATCCTGTCAGTGGTATCTGTTGCCCATCAAATAACGCTCCTTCTATCCAGCGTTTGCTTGCGAAATCCAGCACCAGCACAACCAGCGCAACAATCAGGCTGATCTGCAACTTCATCGTATGCGGCAGGCCATCGTATGAGCTCCCCCTCCAAGCACACTAATCATGCTAAGCATATCGCCGGGCCTCGCCTGAACCATACAGATTTGATACGCAGCGGCTGCAGATCGTTGGATGATCGGCATCGATTCCCACATCCTCGCGATAATGCCAGCAGCGCTCGCATTTTGGATATACGCTTGGGGTTACGTGAATCCCCTCTTTCTCGGGAGCTTCGGATCGCACGGCGTGTGCGGAGGAGGTGACGAGCACCAGCCGAAGATCGTCGCCCAATGAATCCAACAGCAAAAAATCCTCCCCGCTAACGTGAATCTCAACCGCGGCAGCAAGCGAAGAACCGATTTCACCTCGCCCACGGGAATCTTCCAGCCGTCCCTGTACCCGCGAGCGCAGTTCCCGAATTCGGGTCCAGCGTTGCATCAACACCTCTTCGTCCGGTTGCGGGGGCAACTGGTGCCAGGTATGCAACAGCACGCTATCCTGGGTGTCACCTGTCAGATGTTGCCAAACTTCCTCAGCAGTGAAGCTAAGGATAGGTGCAAACAAACGCACCAGACAGTGGGCAATGTGGTACAGCACACTTTGCGCGGAGCGACGTGGGGCACCCTTGACCGCAGCGGTATAAAGCCGGTCCTTGAGAACGTCCAGATAGAAACCACCCAAATCTTCCGAACAGAAATTATGCAGCCGATGCACGATCAGATGAAAATCGTAGTGCCGATAATTCTCCGTCAAATCATCCTGAAGTTTCCTGGTGAACGCCAGCATATAGCGATCGATCTCCAGCCATTCCTCCACCGCCACCGCATCCCGGACAGGATCGAAATCAGCCAGATTCGCAAGTAAAAAACGTAGCGTATTGCGTATGCGCCGGTAACTTTCCACCACCCGCTTCAGGATTTCATCCGAAATCGATAACTCACCGGAATAATCGGTCGAGGCCACCCACAGCCGCAGAATATCCGCTCCGGACGTATCCATCACCTTCTGTGGCGCAATCACATTACCCTTGGATTTGCTCATCTTGTGACCGGAGCCATCCACCACGAAACCATGGGTGAGCAATGCCTCATAAGGTGCGCGACCGTCAATCGCGCAACCGGTCAGGAGCGAGGACTGAAACCATCCCCGATGCTGATCAGAGCCCTCCAGATAAAGATCGGCAGGGTAGCGGAGCTGAACCTCGTGTTTGAGTATCGTATCGTGCGTCGTTCCGGACTCGAACCATACGTCGAGCGTATCCATAAGTTTTATGTATTGCTGCGCCTCGTCACCCAGCAGTTCCGCCGCCTCCAGGCTAAACCATGCCTCGATGCCGTCTTGTTCCACACGCTGCGCCACCTGCTCCAGCAACTCGTCAGTACGGGGATGCAGTTCATGGGTTTCCTTATTTACAAAGAGCGACATCGGCACGCCCCAGTTACGCTGCCGCGAAACGCACCAGTCGGGCCGGTTTTTCACCATTGCTTCAAGACGAGCACGCCCCCAGCTCGGAAAGAACTCCGTGTCCCTTACCGCCGAATTAGCGCGCTCCCTTAAAGTATCAAGGCCCTTAAATGGCTTATAAGCAACAGTCGTATTAGCCGGTGCGTTATTGTCTATTGGTCTATCCATGGCGATAAACCATTGCGGCGTCGCCCGGAAGATGATCGGCGTTCCATGCCGCCAGCAGTGCGGGTAACTGTGCTGAAGTTTTTCGACCTTCAGAAGGAGGCCGTTCTTTTCCAATTCCTGGATAACGACATCATTGGCTTTCCAGACGGAAAGACCTCCGACTAGCGGTATGTGGTCGAAAAACCGGCCATTCCCGCCGACCGGATTTTCGACCGGCAAGCCATATTTCTGACCAACGATATAGTCGTCGACGCCATGCGCCGGGGCAGTATGCACAGCACCTGTTCCCGCTTCCATGGTGACATGGTCTCCCAGAATAATTGGCACTTGCCGCGGATAGAACGGGTGTTGCAGCAAAACATTTTCCAGCACACTCCCGCTACACTGCCCCGCAAGGCTGATGTCAGCCCTGTCGATACCATAGCGCTCCAAGGCACTTTCCATCAATGCTTCAGCCAGAAGTAAACATTCACTCCCCAGGTCTACCACAACATAGCTTTCGTCGGGGTTCAAGCTCACTGCCTGGTTGGCAGGAAGGGTCCACGGTGTCGTCGTCCAGATGACAACATATACAGGCTTCCCAGACAAATCGGCCGGGGCGGAACGATTCACCGGTTTTAAAACATCTCTCACTAATGCGTCGGGGTCGACTACCTTGAACTTCACATCTATGGCCGACGAAACCTTGTCTTCATATTCCACTTCCGCTTCGGCCAGCGCAGAGCCGCAGTCCATGCACCAATTGACGGGCTTTTGCCCCTGGTAGAGATAGCCGCTTCTATGGATCTTTCCAAGTGCGCGAATAATGTCAGCCTCGGTCTTGTAATTCATGGTGAGATAGGGATTGTCCCAATCACCCAGCACCCCAAGCCGGATGAAATCGGCTTTCTGCCGCGCCACCTGCTGCTGCGCAAAAGCGCGGCACAGCTCGCGCACCTTATCCCCCGGCAAATTCTTGCCATGTTTTTTTTCAATTTGATGCTCAATGGGCAGGCCGTGGCAATCCCAACCCGGTACATAAGGCGCATCAAAGCCGGCGAGCGTTTTCGACTTGATGATAATGTCCTTCAGAATCTTGTTGACGGCATGGCCAATGTGTATATCGCCATTGGCATAGGGTGGTCCGTCGTGCAGCACGAATTTGGGGCGCCCCTTGCAAACCTCGCGGATTTTTTGATAAAGATTTTTCTCCTGCCAGGCCTTCAGCATGACAGGTTCGCGCCGGGCGAGATCGCCGCGCATGGGAAAAGGCGTATCAGGCAGGTTGAGCGTTTTTTTATAGTCAGTCATGGAATATTGAAAATGTTGCGAATATCAACTTGATCTGTGCAGCGGGCTCTTTTCACTGGCAGTGGAAGCCGCAGATGGTAACGACGAAAAATAATCCCTTGCGTCTTCCACGTCTTGTTCAATCTGCTTCGTAAGCGTTTCAAGGTCGGGGTATTTTTCTTCATCCCGCAGTTTTTGCAGAAAATGCACCCGCAAGTGACGACCATAGATTTCATGGTCAAAATCGAACAGGTAGACTTCCAGCACCGGTTTGCCATGCTCGTGCACGGTGGGACGTACACCAAGGCTGGCGACCCCACGCAGCGGGCCCATTACATTGCATGACGACAGCTTTGACGTGTCATGTATTTCTATCTCAACCTCTACCGCAAAGATTCCCGACAAGGGAGCGCGATTGTGCTTTAACTGAATGTTGGCAGTGGGAAAGCCGATCTTCCTGCCGAGCTTTTCGCCATTCACCACGCGTCCACTGATACTGTAGGACCGTCCCAGCAGAAGCTTTGCAAAATCCAGATCGCCCGTAGCCAAAGCCCTACGTACTGCCGTGCTCGAAACCCTTACCCCGTCAACAGTGTAGCCGGGCATCTCTTCCACTTCAAAACCGCATGTTCCCGAAAACGCGTTCAGCATGGCAAAGTCACCTGCGCGGCGCGCACCAAAGCGGAAGTCGTCTCCAACCAGTATCCAGCGGGCTGCAAGCCCCTGCTGCAGAATGCGGGCAATAAAATCCTCGGCGCTGATCCTGGCGAAATCGAAATTGAAACGGCATACCTGAACCCGCTCCACACCAGTCGCCGCCAGCAACTCCAGCTTCTCACGCAGGCTGGTGAGCCGGGTGGGCGCCTTGTCCGGCGCAAAAAACTCTCGCGGGTGGGGCTCGAAAATCATGACACACGTAGCCAGGCCGAGCCGATTCCCGGCTTCTTTCAAACGGGCGAGCATGGCCTGGTGACCAAGATGCACCCCATCGAAATTGCCTATGGTAAGGGCAACGGGACCTTCAGCCCGAATGGGAATGCCATGGGAAATACGCATTCGTATTGCTACTAAAATGCTGAATTGTAGCTTGTTTCGCGCGGACGGGTCTAGAACAGTAACATTTTAAATTATGCTTCTGCACGGTCAGCAACCCATCATCCGGCTAGTTTCTTACTAACGAACCTGAAATTGGTCAAGCTTGTCAGTCGGCAGGTGCTAGCGCTGATTGCTCTTGTGTTCCAATGAGTTTTGCGCTGTGCTAGAATTGCGCACTTCAAAAAGCCAGAGGTGCGTCAAGTAATCCTCCTCCTGCGCGACAGTAAGCAATAGCTTCAAATGGCCAAGTAGCTCAGTCGGTAGAGCAGAGGACTGAAAATCCTTGTGTCGGTGGTTCGATTCCGCCCTTGGCCACCAAATGATTGTTTTACCCCGTCCAAAGAAGTCCCTAAAACCCGCTCCCTGCGGGCTTTTTCATTTGTTCTGTATCCCACCACGTCCTGCTGAGTTCTCGCTAATAAACTCAACGATGCAAAGGACTATTAATATGTTTGACTGGTTGAAAATCAAAAGCACCCTGGCTGATGCTCGCAATGAATGCAAAACCATGCGGGCGACAATTGCTAGAAACAAACTCCGCATTGAGGAACTCCGGAAGCTTCCGCTTCCTAAGGAGGAACTGGCCGAGCTGGCCAGTAAATGGATAGATGATTTTGGTGGTGACTATCCGCAGATGCTTCAAGCTGAGCTGAAGCAGCATATAGAAAATCCTATTGATACACCTAACCTGGCGCACGCTCGTTATAACGAAACCAGCATGAACCCCATTCGTATCTTGGCGGCAACAGCGTACTGTGCAGGCAACGACAAAAACGATTGAAAGGGCGCTATTTTACATGCTCGGAGATCAATTAAAGGAGGGTGTCAGGCGTGCGGTACAGGATATGGAATATCCCACGATTGTCGGTCCGACAATGCCAAAACTGCTCGCAGAAATGGACAAGCTGACGAAAGAAAATGAGGAACTGAGGAAAAACAAGGTGAAGGAGCTTGAACTTGAGTTGACGCAAACAGTAGCCTGACCGCGTAAACCCAGCGAAGGGCAGTCATGAGCCCCTTTCTGATCCATGGAAAATCGTGAACGCAACTCGGCGAGTGCGCTAACCCCGAGAGCTTGCGGCAAGCCCTTACCTTGCATGGCGAGCAGGAAACCCTCAGCTCCAAAGGCTGGGGGTTTTTGTTTTCCTCGAAAAAGTGCAGACGTCTGCACTCCCCCATTTCTAAAAGAAGCGCATATGTAATAATGCTGAGCTAACACTATATTATTTGAAAATAAAATGCGTACCTTGAAAGAAATCGAAACTGTTTGGTCTGTTCTTGGTGACGTAGAAAAATTAGGCTAAGGACACCATGCAGAGAGGAGCTTTCGTCTTGGGAGGAGATTGTAAAAGTATGCATCGAAGCGGGCATGCTAGCCCCAATTCTTAACGCAAAGAATCACGGGCAGCTTCCTTTTATTGCCGCTGTTCCTTTTCCTAAAGCGGTCAATTAACGATCTTCGCTGCATCTGGCTACTCGTGGAAATGGGGTATTCGTCACAAGCGGCAAGTGTAGGCGCCTCAGTATTTGAAAATGCGTTAACCGCGGCAGTATTGGCGAGCTCAGAAAAGCTAAGCCAGAGAAGCAATGCAAGTAAAATATGCCGAAATACCGTGGGGAGCAAAAAAGTTAGCTCAATTGAATACTCGTCAATGGATCGAGTTACAGGCAAAGTTGGGCAAGAAGATCTCCCCCTGGCGAGTATGAAGACTCCTGGACTATTTCTTACTATCATTACAAGTGGTTATGTCAAATCAAACATCCAACTTGGCAGTCAGTGGCCCATGACTCAAAATCGACTGGTAGAAAAGGTAATTTTTATTCTGTCTTGCCCTTACCAAACAATTTGCACGAAGATATGCAGGTAAAGTTCTGTATTCTTGGTGGATCAGTAGGGAAGGTATTGGAGGCCATCAAGTCCTTTTCGATCTATCTTGAGTGTGATGAGGCCACAAAGGAATATATAGCTTTTGAAGATAAGGTGAACAAAGCACACTTCGGAGTAATTGAGTTAATGAAAAAAATTAAAGATAACCCCTCTCCGATCCGCGTTCTTGATGAAAGCTTTATCAAAACCGATTTTTCCACGTTTAAAAAATGGGAAATGGACGTTTAAGGATCAGTAGAAAACTTTGTTTAGCCAGCACAGATTATTTCTACGTGTACCAATCGTTACCCATAGCAAAGATTGAGTATTTTAAACCTACATTCATGTATCAGGGATTGGGGGTATATTTGGGGGTACAAATAAAAATTATAGTCCACTAATCCTTAGCTGGCGCAAGATGCACCGGGTTATTCGAGTGTGCCCTTGCCACCAAATGGTTGTTTATCCCCATCCAAAAAAGGCCACTTAATCGCTCCATTCTTCGACAGCATCGCCTTCTTCCATGTGAAGGCACACCTTGCGAAGACCTTCGACACACTGCGGCCACTGGAAGAGAATTGATCCCGCAGTTAGACAGCTTGCATCCAAGGCGATCATGGCAGAAGAAGATATCATGATGTTTTTACCGCTGCCAGGTTGAAGAAGCCAAACATCAGCATTCTCTCTGATCAATTCCTTGCCGAGGTGCGTGGACTAAAACACAAGAATGTCGCTGCTGAGTTGCTGGCGAAGTTGCTCAAAGATGAAATCAAATTGCGTCCACGCGCAATCTCGCATTCTCCGAAATGCTGAAGCGCACCTAAACGCATATCACAACCGTGCTATCGCTACACAGGAAGTTATCGAAGAACTCATCAAGCTGGCCAGCGAAATAGATGTCGTAGGCGAAAGCTGGGTTCTAGCGGAAAAGTCGCCGGGCACTTGCTGTGAATGAAAGCGCTGTGCAAGCGATGGGGAGCAGCGAACTAAAAGTCTGCCGCCAAACTCGTGACACAATTTCGGAAGAGCGTAATCATCCACTGGGCAGTTCGCGAAAGCGCGCGCGCCCGGATTAGGATTAGTGAAGCGTATCCTCAAAAAGTATGGTTTCTCGCCTGACTTGTAAGAGGAAGCGGTCAAGACAGTATTAGATCAAGCTGCACTGCTCTCTGCGACGTGGGTGATGGCATGAGTGTCATTAATGTGCCTCGGTGGAGCTCTTCAGTTCTATAGTAAATAACGCTGTCGGAAGGGGGAAATGTACTAACTCAACGTTGTTGATTTGTGTGCTGGAAGCGGCACTGACACGACGCAACGAGTGGGCCGACAGGTTAGTTAGCTTATCAACACTCAATAAACTGAATGATGGATACTGGTAAAGATTACTACGCTGCGCTCGGGATTATGCCTAGCGCAGAGGATATCGTGGTACGTGCTGCATACAAGGCCCTCGCGCAGCGTTATCATCCGGATAGGCACTTTGGCGTACGGGCAGATGAAGCTCAACGCCGAATGGGTGAGATCAACGAGGCTTACGGTGTCCTTTCAGATGGTGCGGCGCGGCAAGCATACGACAGGGCTCGCGGCGTTGGCGCGTTTTCTGCAGAACCGTATTTTGAAGATTCAGCTGCGGAGCAAGCATCCAAACCTGATCCTCTTGAGCGTGACTGGTCGATCGCGCTTAAATATTACCCAGACATCGCTGATCTTGAGCGGCGACTAGCGAGAATATCTTGGCGGCTCGCATACTCGTTTCGAGCATACCTACTTGAGGCAAAGGCGTTTGAGAAAAGGGTCAAGATTGCGGACAGTATCCAGCAAGAATTTCTCATAAATTATTTTGGAGAGAATCAAGAGTTGCTCAAGTTCGCTGGTCATTTGATCGAAATTGGTAACAAACCTGCGGCACGGGCACTGAACGAAGCAGTGCGCATTTTGGGTAGTAATGTGGACGCGGGTCGCGTGATAAAGCAGATCACATTCGACTTTGATACGGATGGAGTAAAGGCTGCGGCCGCTCGTGCACAACAACAAGTGACCGTAAGGTGTTGCCCCTCATGTCGGGCATTAAATGATAAGACGAGAGCTAGTTGCGATCGGTGTGGGTCAGCCCTCTTGGCCTAGGCTTGCCGTTAACATCCGGGAATTCCACCAGTGGCGCCTCAACATCAACTCAAATCAAACCAATGAGGTGGAGAGCCCTTGCATCCCACGAATTCCAATCTGTTGGTACATTTGTTGGTATGTAAGTTTTCAGAATTATCCAGGCCGGCCACTAGAGCATGACCCAGCGTTTTGTTTGGTTGAGCCCTTGCCACCAAATGATAGTTTTACCCCGTCCAACGAAGTCCATCAAACCCGCTCCAATCCTACTGATCTGCTTTAGGAATTCAGGACCAGACAGGAAGTGAGTTTTTCGGCAAACTTGACCTTGAAAGGAGGGCTGTTTGCCATGAAGAAGAAGCGGTTTTCAATAGAGCAGATCGTAGCGGTATTGAAGCAGGCGGAATTGGGGATGCCGGTGGCGGACCTGATCCGGCAGGTGGGGATTTCGGAACAGACGTTCTACCGCTGGAAGAAGCAGTACGCGGGGATGCAGTCGGATCAGGTGCGGGAGCTCAAGCAGCTGCAGGAAGAGAACGGGCGGCTCAAGAAGCTGGTTGCCGAGTTGAGCCTGGACAAGGCGATCCTGCAGGATGTTGCATCAAAAAAGTGGCCCGGCCCGCGCTGAGACGTGAAGTGGTGGCCTATATTGTGAGCCACTATGACCTGAACATCCGGCGGGACTACAACGAGAGTTGGCCCCACTCGACTCTCAATGACCTGTCGCCAGCCGAATTTGTACGCCAGGCGGGACTTCCAGGTCCTATCCCGGTTTAACCAACGCCGAAAACTAACTCTCGGAATGGTCCTGGAAACCCAAGCGGATCAATACGACCGACGACTAACTCTGGAGTTGGCTACAAAAAGCTGGGCCGGTCAGTTCATAGACGACTCCTGGAAAGCAGTTTAATTTATCAAAACTGTCTACCGAAGTCGTTAGATTCATAATCTGATCACTTCTTTTTGGCTGGGGGATAGTCTTCGAACGCCTTGGCGACTCCCGTGTCGGCCATTTTAATATTCTCCTCCTGGCTCCCCGACAATGTTCCCACGATCGTGGCACGCCACACCAGTTCCTTTTTTGACGACTCAACCAAATCCACGATCAAGGTGCCTTCCTGATACTCATAGGTGGTCACATCACCCCCATAGCCCCCATACCCGCCACCATAGGGATAGTTGGGCCCCCATCCGTACCTGCCACCATAAGCGCCCGCTGGCATGCCGGTACTTTCAACACGTTGCTTGTCCTTCTTACCGACCCAAAAGTGTACCAGCAGGTCAGAACGCTCGTCCAAGCCGACTTGCTGTAGGCCCTTGGCGGTCAGTTGCTGACCGACCATCGCTTCGATCCGTTTTCGCAAGAGCGAATTGTCCAACACCCCACCCTGATCTTTGTCTGTCAGCCCGGTGAAAGCAAACGTGCGAAAAGCGGAAAACTCGGCGGAGGGATCGAAATCTGTGAGAACCTTCGACGGTCCCGCACAACCCGCAGCTAACAGCCCCAGCGCCAGCCATACGAACAGGAATCTGATATTCATCGTCTATCTTCCTTATATTGGAGTCTCGTGCAGAACACACTCGCCCAGAACAATATACTGAATTCCACTTGGAATGGACAAGAAAATCCGATGGGCTTAATCGCCGTTTCAACCGGATAACCCACCGCAGGTTAAAATTCAAAGTGCAACAGCTGATGGTGGCTAGTGTAGCGCATTCCGCCCCAAATCATCCTAAATTCTTGGCGCTCTATCACGATATCAAGATATCTGCTGGCGGGGTATACAAGGTCTTAAAGCGCCATGACCTAAATCGCCTGCCTGATCGGCAACGCAAAAGGTCGATTGCGACAATCCGCTATGAGAAGCAGGTATCCGGGCACCATGTGCAGTCGATGTGAAATTCCTTGATTCTAAAACTCAGGAAGGTCGCAAGGTACGGTACTTCCAGTACACGGCAATTGATGATGCGACACGCATCCGCGCGCTGAAGATTTACGAACGGCATACGCAACAGAATGCAATTGACTTCGTGGATTCCGTCATTGCCAAATTCCCGTTTCGAATAAATATTATTCGTACTGATAATGGCCGCGAATTTCAGGTCAAATTCCACTGGCGCCTGGAAGACACCGCATACGTCATGACTATATCAAACCCGGGACACCACGATTGAACGGCAAGGTGGAACACTCGCACGGCACGGATCAGCGCGAGTTTTACCAGCTACTGACTTATAAGGATGACGTTGACCTGCACGCCAAGTTAGCTGAATGGGAGGCTTTCTATAACTATCACAGGCCTCATGGAAGCTTGGGCGGGAAAACACCCTATGAACGGCTGCTTGAAAAAATGAGATAATTTTTTGGTCGTCGAGGTTGTGTTCATCACAGCTCAGGTAATTCATATTATCTGCTTCTATTCACTGGTCATCGTTCACCGTTTTCTCTCACATCCGTTTCTTTAAGAGCGGCCCTCTTCCTCTTGATTATTTCATTTCGCATGTCATTGAACTGCTCCCGCATTTCATGCTCGATGAAGATCTTTCCCACTGCCTCAGGAATCCAGTCTTTTGGGATGGCATTAGTACGATGGATAACGCGGGTTTGTCCGCCCTCGTTAATCAGATGAGTTATACCTTCAAGTTTGCGCATGTTGCCGCTGATCAGGTGCGTTCCTATTTCACGGTGAGGAATTAATTTTACTTCCCGTATTGACTCGAACGGGAAGCTGACAGGACCGTAAATTGCGGCACCGCGCTGGAAAATAGTAAACTTGTCTTTGGAAGAAACGCTGACAACCTTGCTCTCCTTCAAGTTGGAGACAAAACCAGCCATACCGTCGAAGTCGGTCAGCACTTCCCAGACCTCCTGCTGGGTTGCCGCCACGGCAAAATTAAGGTCAATAATGATGTTTTCCCCGACCATGTTTACCTGAACTTCAATGTCCTTACCCTCCAGCGAATCTGCTAACGATCCCGCCGTAAATAGCGCTGACCACATGAATAGCAAGAAGGGAGCGTTTATTGGCATATACAAGAGAGGCCGTTACTGGTTCGTGAAATGAGAGGGCAATCTGAGTCTGCTATAAAAGTATAAACACATCATCTGGTCACTGCTGGTATCGTCTACTTTTTTTACCGATCCTTAATGAAATCGATCGTCGATGAAACGACACATGACCCCTTGCTTGTCGAGCCTGCGGATGATATTTCGAGTGTTCAGCCATCGGTTGCTCCAAGCGGAAATCTCATAGTGGCCCGCGAGCAAGTGAAATATTTCAGGTAAAGATGCCTAAAACCAGCGCCGGCATTCTCCTTTATCGCACCCGATCAGGCCGGCTCGAAGTATTGCTCGTTCACCCCGGAGGACCCTTTTGGGCCAGGAAAGACCTGGGGTCATGGTCGATAGCAAAGGGTGAGTACGAAGAAGGCGAAGATCCTCTTCAGGCTGCGTTGAGGGAATTTTTTGAAGAAACCGGGTTCCGGCCAGCCGGACCGTTCTTGCCACTCACACAGCGCAAGCAGGCTAGTGGGAAGCTGGTGGACGCATGGGCTACGGAAAGCGACTGGGACACTTCCCGGCTGGTTTCTAATACCTTCAGCATGGAGTGGCCAAAGGGTTCGGGTCGAGTCCGCGAGTTTCCGGAAGTGGATCGCGCTGAGTGGTTCGAAATATCCGAAGCTATGCGCCGTATTAATCCTGCACAGGCGGGCTTTATTGATGAGCTGGTTAAAAAATTGAGGTGCTAGCTCGCGAATATATCCGTACCTGCCAGAGCTGATGCTGCTCCCCTTATTAATCATTCATAGCCGCGCCCAAAATCCTGCTTGGAAGAATCCCCTTTGCGTCAGTTTTCCGGCAATCATGCTCAATAGCAAAACGATTTGCGGCCCTGCTGCTTCGTTCTATTGATACCGCCCGTCCAACCCTGGCAACCCTTGGCAACCCTTTAGAAAAGGTCAGCCGTTAACGCCAAGTCAGCAAAACCTCGAACACCGGTCAAATGTGCCCGTATTTCCCGGTTTAGAAGCGCGAGCGACGCGTATATCCTCGGTCTAGCTCAAAAGTTAACCAAGGATACGCAAATGATCGATTCAAACTTCAGCATCGGCTTCTCCAGCAATCTGATCAATGGCCTCAACCCCAAGTGGCAGCCCCAGGCAGGACTGGTGAACATCCTCTACCCCGCTGAACAGCAGGCGATGGCTTTGAGGCCAGTCGAGCCGATAGCGCAGCGTGGCAGTTGGTCGTACCCGGCCATCACTTTGCATGAAACCGCACTGGACCTGCTGGATGAATTGATCCCGTATCAGGTTATCAACCCTTCCAGCGATATTGACGCCCCATCGTTCGGCGCGGGCGCCTTGCTGGCTGGCGCTACGGGCAGCCAGCCATCGTTGGAGATGCTGTCGAAAACAATTGGTGTCGACCTGACCAGAACGGATTTGCGCTATGCACTGGTTAAACTGGAGAGAGCCGATGGTGCCGATAATCACGCTTCGGCGGTTGGCGGCATTCTGGTACATGCGCGGCCACGGCAGCCCGATCCGGAATATGGGCTGAGTACCGAGTTTACTTCGGCTTCAATAAGATTGCGGCATGCGGGTCGTAGCCGTCTCCAGGACTACGGCGATCAGTTGAACAAGGATGACGGCAACAAGGTATTGGATTCTTTCCGCGAATTCGGCACCCATTATGTTTCTGCCGTGGAACTGGGCGACACCATTCTGCAGGTATTTGCGTATCTGCCGGAACAGTTTGCAAAACTCAAGCTGGCGTATGCGGATGGAAATAATCCCCTTTTCGGGCCGGGATCGCAAAATTTTGTTCAATTCACTACCGACCGGGCTACCGGCATCTACGGCTATGTGGAACAGTATGGTAGCGTCATTTGCCTGAGCAATTCGATTATCTTCAACTCAACGCTGCACGGCGGCGACTGGCTGGATACGCTGTGGTCGCACAAGAACAGCGTGTTTTCCCTATTCAACGTCAACTCCCGGTTATCGCTTGTCAACCTGCAGCAGGAATTTACCGAACAGGCGGTGGTAGCCGTTCACCTCGCCAGCCTGGGCGTGATGATAGAACAGAAACGGGGACTGATCTGGCAGCGAATCTTCAAGGGTGCGATGGCGCAGAAATACCGTACCGCGATTCAGCCGAATTTTTCCGTTTACGATCAGCGCGATTTCGTGCGCATGCTGCCGCAGGATACTGCCGGGATCACCTCCTTTATCGCTACGCCCACGGTCAACGTCTATAAGGCGCGGCTAGATCTCGCGGATATGCAGCTCGTCGCAGCCGGAGAGGTGCAGGATTTTGTCCTGTTCACGAATGTGCTATCCGCCGGCACGAACGCGACCATACAGGTTCCCGGTAAAAAAGTGCGTCTGTTCGGCCAGGTGCTGGACATGCGCGTGCAGGGTCAGCCCAGATCGATCAGCCTGACTGACGAGGCGTTCGACTCGCTGCAGTTGGGGTGCGACGAGTTTCTCGGCGCGCTGGCGATCCAGAATCGCTCTGGCTCCCGCTATAGCGTGATTGTGGATGGGCTCAGGTTCGGCCTGGATGGAAGCGGATCAGCCGCGATGCCGTTTATCGCAGACGACGTTCGCACGGTGCCGCCGGCAGATGCGATCCCGCTACTGACAGACAGCCTGCAGTTTTCAATGACCTTCGCCGAAGCGGTGATCAGCGATCAGTCTACTCATGCAAATAGCTGCATTCAGCAATTTGTGCGCAATTACCTGACATGGGTAACGGAAATGCTGCCCGCAGGCGGGAGCGAGGAATTGATTGCGCTGCGCGTTCGTGCGATGGATCTGGCGAACTACACGACCAATCCGGAGTACGGGAGCTTTGTTCCCATCCTGCCATATAGTGATTACGACCAATACGTGCAAAGCATTTTGAGTCATTTGGACCGGATACAGCTGCAGGTCGCGCAGAACGAACAGCGCATGGCCAACCGGCGCCAGCAGGAGCTGGTGATTGACGTGGCGAAGACGCTCAACCAGAACATCATCGCGTCGGGCGAGCTGATCAGTGGGGTAATCGAAGCCAATACCGCGCAGCAAAAAGACCTGGAAGGATTTTACGATTCGATGATCGTCCAGGGTAAGGCTGAAGCGGAGCAGCAGCAGGCCAAGATCAACAACCTGAACGCCTCGCTATTCGAAGCCCGGGGGGACGTGGACCTGGCTGTGCAGAAATACAAATCCGCGGTACAGCAGTGGGAGACCATGGAAGCGATCAAGTTTGGGCTGGAAGTTGCGACTAATCTGTTCAGCATCGGAACCAGTATCGCCATTCCGGCCTCATCCATCTCGGCCGTGAAGGACCTTGGCCTCATGGTGCAAAGAATCCAGAAGACCCTGAACGTCCTCAATGCGATGTCCAAACTGTATACCGGCATTAGTACTGGGGCCAAAGGGTTGGAAAACGCGCAGCGCGCGCTTGATGATCTGGACGGGGCGCAGTTTGGCAGCCCCTCGACGCTGTCCTGGGATGAGATGTCGATTCAGTTCAACCAGATCATGGCGTCTGGCCCGGATATCAAGCCGGAAAAAGCAAGCCTGCAAGCCGCTTTCGCAACTCTGGTACTGCGCGGCAAGGCTGTGGCGAGCGCTGAATCCTCTCTGCATGCACTGCGGCGGGACATTTACACCAACCAGAAACAAAAAGAGATCAACAGCCGTCAGGCAGCGCGACTGGAGGTTTTGCAGCAGAAGTTGCATCCCGCGAGAGTAGAGGATCTCGACCGGCCTGCCATCGATCTGGTGGCGCTCACCGGCCACCTGACTTTCATCCAGAATCAGATGCTCACCATCCTGGCCAAGGCGTTCCTGATGCAGGATCTGGCGCTGCAATATGCCAATCTGCAGCCGGCAACGCCAGTGCTGGCTTTCAGTCTGCTGAAATTCAGCGCTGCGGTGGTCCAGCAACAGGCCGCGACGCTGGAGGCCAAATCCTTGCTGGCCCATTATCAGGCCAGCAGGACCAAGCCGATAGAATATGTCATCGAAGGCGTGAAGCCGGAGGAGCTGACCGGCGGCAATGTTTTCCTCAGTACCATTTTTCTGGATGCGCCGGCCTTCTATCAATATGTCAACGCACGGATCATTTCAGTGGTTGCAGTGGTGGAAGGGGTCAAATCCACCGCCAGTGGGACCTATCTGCTTCGTCTTGCCTATAACGGTACGCCGTTTCACGACCGCAACCTTCACCGCGATCCCCTGGCGTTTCGCACCCCCTGGCGCGAGCGGATATACAGCTACAACGCGCATGACAATTCGCCAAACTTCTCGGATGGCGGCGAATCCTGGTCAGAAGGCGTCAGCCGCGTCACTCCTTTCTCTACCTGGGAAATCTCGCTGCCGAACACCAGCACGAACAAGGGCCTGAGCTTTGCACGAGACAGCCTGACAGTACGGTTGTCCTTCGTGCTTGAGGCAAGAATTGCCGACCCGCTGAAGATCATGCAGCAGCGCGCCGCCAACCGGCTACTCGCATTCGCTCCGCCGCGTCAATTGCCGGGATTACTGGCTGCAAGCGATGTACTTCTGGCGACTGACGCGAACCTGCCGTCCACCGAGACGCTGCTGGCCCAGATGAATGCGCAGGGCAGTTGCACCAATGGCTGGGACGTGGTGTTCAACATGGATCTGAAAGGAATCAACAGCGCGCTGCTGGATCAATACGAAACCTTGAAAAAAGATACCGTCTACAAGAATCGCATCACGGTTAACACTTCGGAAAAATATCCCGGCGGAGTCACCGTGATCAATCGCTTCACGATCGACTACGGCTATCCCCTATTGAGCTTCAGCATCAACAACAACAATTCGGCCACTTTGAGTATGGAAATACTGAGCGGCTCGGTACAGCGCTGTTCTCAGGTGGGGTCGTTGCCGGAACAATGCGATACACCTGAATCCATCAGCGGCGAAACCCTCACGGCGGTGATTCAGCTGGCAAAGGTCGCAGGTACGGTCAAGATCGACAACGGTAATCACAACGTCCTGAAAGTGCAACTGGACATGAAGGAAGGCGCCTTCTCGATCAGCAACATCGACCTGAGCGACGCTACCAAGGTAGAGTTCAACAAGGCGGTCAAGGAGTATTTCGTCAGCAACCCCGTCATCTACCTGATTAATCAGCTCGACCTGACCGCAATTCCGACACTGGACGCGCTAAAGCCCAGTGATTTCATTTTCAAACCGCTCCAGACGCCCGCCAACAACCAGATGCTGCAATTGTTCATCATGACCGGAGGCCGGGCGGTGCTGAATTATTCGCAGGCTTTTCTGAACAATATTCCGGAACCGCTGCCGCAAGGCCAGAGCAACAGCATGATGGTGCGCTCCGAACTGATTTTCAGGGAGGTGCTGCCGCAAAGCCTGAGAAACAGCGGCTGGTCGCTGGAGGGTGTGAATCCGGGCAGCCCAACCAAAGCCTGGTCGGCCAAGTTCACCGGCGCAAGCGTCATTGGCACCGTAGATTTGAGCAAGCTTAATCACACCTCATCGAACGGTGGCGGACAAGGCGGCGGCTCATTTACCGAGTACACTTATTCGATCCCGGGAGGCAAAGATGTGTCGTGGTCGTTGGTGGATACCACCATCACGGCGCAGGCTAACGGGCAAATGTATTACAGCGGCAGCCGCGGGCAATCTCTGCAATATAATCAGCATTCCTGCACCACGGTCTACCCCTGCTTTTGGAGTTGCACCCGTTGCAGAGATTCCATGCTTGCGACCGACGTAACGGTCGAGGTGAGGGCTTCACTGCCGTTGAGTGTAGATGGCAGCGGGCGCAACCAGACTATCCAGATCAAGACTACCAGTCAGGGCGTCGCTGTCAGCGGCCACCTGTCCGGAGGGGGTCCCAGTGGTTCCGACGACCTGGCGGCGCAAGTCAATCAGCAGATCCAGAGTCAGGTGCCACAGCAGATTGTGCAAAAACTATCGATCCAGTTTGAGGCGGTCTCCGTGTTTGCGTTGAAGAACCTGTTGTTCCCGGCGAATAATTACATCACGTTCAGCAGTTGCGCGGTGCCTGGCGACCTGGTCCTGTTGGGAAATTTCGATTCGACGAAGTGATAAGTCAAATCTGTTACGCTTACTGGAGCGTCCTGATGGGCGCTCTTTTTTTTCCATAGCGCGATTGCCGGCATATCCTCGATTTTTCCTCATAATTTTTCTCTAAAGCAGAAACTCTTCTTACTTATGGTATTCAAATGCTTGTAATACTATAATCAGCAAATTTTCAAATTCCTGACCGGGCTCACCGGCTACTACCTTGTCTTCCATGCAGTTATTCGCCTTCGGAATCAACCACCAGACCGCGCCGCTGGACGTGCGCGAGCAGGTGTCGTTTCCGGAAGATGCGATGGAACACGCATTGCACGATCTTGTGGGCCATCATCCTGTGAGGGAGGCGGCGATTGTTTCCACCTGTAATCGTACCGAAATCTATTGCAGTACCGAGAAGCCGGAGGAGGCGACGCACTGGCTGGCTAATTTTCATCACCTGCAAGCTCGCGAACTGGATCCGTATCTCTACAAATTGCCCCGCGAACAGGCGGTGAAGCATGCCTTTAGAGTGGCAAGTGGACTGGATTCCATGGTGCTGGGTGAGCCGCAGATACTCGGTCAGTTAAAGAGCGCAGTGAAGTCGGCCGAGCATGCCGGCACCCTTGGCATGTTGTTGCACAAGTTGTTTCAGCGCACTTTCTTTGTCGCGAAGGAGGTTCGCAGTTCCACCGAGATTGGCGCGAATTCTGTTTCCATGGCTGCGGCCGCAGCGCGCTTGGCGGAACGGATTTTCGGTGACATAGGCGAGCAGCGCGTATTATTCATCGGCGCAGGCGAGATGATCGAGTTATGTGCCAGTCATTTCGCCGCACGTCATCCAAAGCGCGTTACGGTCGCGAACCGTACCCATGACCGTGCACAGGCTTTGGCTCATCGTTTCAACGGGCAGGCTATTACTCTGAACGAGCTTCCCGAACAGTTGGCATTGCACGACATCGTGATAACCTGTACCGCGAGTACGCTCCCCATACTCGGCAAAGGCATGCTGGAACGCGCCATCAAGGCGCGCAAGCATCGTCCGATTTTCATGGTGGATCTGGCTGTGCCGCGAGATGTTGAGCCCGAAGTGGCGGAACTGGACGACGTGTTTCTCTATTCAGTGGATGATCTTGCCGATATCGTCAAGGAAGGGCTGGATTCGCGCCAGGGCGCGGTAGCGCAGGCCGAGGCGATCATCGACAACAATGTGGTCAATTTCATGCACTGGCTGGAGTCGCGCCAGGTCGTTCCCACTATACGTGCGCTGCGCGATCAGGCCGAACGGTATCGGCGTCATGAACTGGAGCGAGCCACCAAGCTTCTGGCCAAGGGCGAAGATCCGCAAAAAATCATTGAATCCTTGAGTAACGGCCTGACCAACAAATTCCTGCATTTACCCTCCTACGCCCTTAATCACGCTGCAGCGGACGAGCGTGACGAACTGGTCGATCTGATCAGCCGCCTGTATCATCTCCACCATCCAGAATGAATAAAAGTATTGCTGCCAAGCTCACGCAACTTTGCGTGCGCCTGGATGAGTTGAACCGTATGCTGAGTAGCGAAAGCATTACCGCCAATCTTGATAATTACCGCAAGCTTACACGGGAGCGCGCGGAGATTGCGCCGGTAGTCGAGCTTTATGATGCATACCTGCAAAGCGAACGCGATGTTCATACGGCGCAGGAGATGTCCGCAGATGCGGAGATGCGCGAGTTTGCCGATGCGGAAATGCGCGATGCCAAAGAGAAGCTGGTGCGATTCGGAGCCGAGTTGCAGAAGCAATTGCTGCCGAAGGATCCCAACGACGATCGCAATATTTTTCTGGAAATCCGCGCCGGCACGGGTGGAGACGAATCCACTTTATTTGCCGGCGATCTGTTTCGCATGTATACGCGCTTTGCCGAACGCCAGCGCTGGCAGGTTGAAATCATTTCGCAAAGCCCGTCCGAAGCAGGCGGTTACAAGGAAATCATTGCCAAGATCATCGGGGCCGGCGCGTATTCCCAACTCAAGTTCGAATCGGGCGGCCATCGGGTTCAGCGGGTGCCCACCACCGAAACCCAGGGGCGCATCCATACTTCCGCTTGCACCGTCGCGGTCATGCCCGAGGCAGACGAGGTCATGGACGTTGTGCTGAATCCCGCCGAGTTGCGGATTGATACATATCGCGCATCCGGTGCGGGCGGCCAGCACATCAACAAGACGGATTCGGCAGTGCGCGTCACTCATCTGCCGACCGGGATCGTGGTCGAGTGCCAGGATGGACGTTCGCAGCACAAAAACAAGGCACAGGCAATGAGTGTGCTGGCGGCGCGGATTCGCGACAAGCAAACGCAGGAGCAGCAGAGCAAGCAGGCTGCCACACGCAAATCCCTGGTTGGTAGTGGCGATCGCTCAGGCCGTATTCGCACCTATAACTTTCCCCAAGGCCGGATAACCGATCATCGCATCAACCTCACACTCTATAAGATCGAGCAGATCATGGATGGAGATCTGAATGAGCTTTGCTCTGCGTTGATGTCCGAACATCAGGCGGAGCAATTGGCCGCGATGGGCGAATAGACAGAGTATTGTTGCGCTCTCGCCTTTATTCGCCTCTGGTTTTTCTTCGTTTGCCTCCTTCAGAGCGTTGTGGATCTGTTTTAAACGCCATGATGCGCGCCTATCGTAATGGCAGGCGGAACTCCTGATGCAGCAGATCACAATACGGGAAGCGCTACGTCAGGCAGGCCACGACATTGACGAGATCGATGCGCGAATGTTGCTGCAGTACGTGCTGAGCGTGAGTCATGCCTACCTTTTAGCTCATCCCGAGCAGGGACTCGCGCCGGATCAAGCTCTATCTTTTCGAACGTTGACAATGCGGCGTGCTCATGGCGAACCCGTCGCCTACCTGACGGGAAAACGCGAGTTTTACAGTTTGGACTTTGCGGTCACCCCCGCGGTGCTTATTCCCCGCCCCGAAACAGAATTGCTGGTCGACCTGGCCTTGGCGCGCATCCCTCTCGACCTTCCCTGCAAGGTTCTTGACCTTGGAACCGGCAGTGGCGCGATCGCATTGACCATAGCAAAACACCGTCCATCTGCCGATATCATCGCTGTCGATTTTTCCGCCGATGCTCTGAGGGTTGCCGAGCAGAATGCCAAGCAGCTCAATGTGAACAATGTGCGCATCATGGAAGCCGACTGGTTCGAGGGACTTGCCGGCGAAAAATTCGACCTTATCGTTTCCAATCCACCCTATGTTGCGTATGGCGACCCTCATCTGGTACAAGGGGACTTGCGCTTCGAACCCGGCATTGCACTTACGGCAGGGGGCGAAGGCCTTGATTGCATCCAATCGATTATCGCCTCCGCTCCCGCTCACCTCGCCGCCGGCGGCGCATTGCTGCTGGAACACGGCTACGATCAGGCGGAAACCTGCAGGCAATTGCTGGGTAAAGCGGGGTTCGGCGGCGTGTTTTCCCATCCTGACCTGGCGGGCATAATGCGGGTCAGCGGCGGATGTCTGGTAGTTTCCTGAAAGAGCTGTAAAATGAGATTCGGAGATATGTTGAACAATGAATCAAATCCCTTGAAAAGGACCTGACTTTCCCATAAGCTGATTTGGAGCTTATTTAATTTTAAAGAGAAGAAGGAGTCATTATGAATACGCAAGAAACCATCAAACAGCAGGTAAGCACCCATCCTGTAGTGCTCTATATGAAGGGAACGCCGGGCGCGCCTCAGTGCGGATTTTCCGCCCATGCAGTCAAGGTTCTCAACGCCTGCGGAATAGATGATATTTTCGCTGTGGATGTGCTTGCCGAACCTGAAATCCGGCAGGGCATCAAGGAGTACTCAAACTGGCCCACCATTCCGCAACTCTATGTCAATGGCGAGTTTGTCGGCGGTTCCGATATCGTTAGCGAAATGTACCAGAGCGGTGAATTGCAGAAATTGCTCAAGAAATGAAGACATGGCTATTTGATATACGAGTAGAGTAAACGCACCGATAAGCCGGCAGTAAGCCAGCAGCCGGCTTGTTTTCGAAGACAACGGCAAGTAGCGCATCGGCAAACCGGATTAAGGATTAGACCGGTTTATAGACTCATAGCTGCAGCGAGTGCCCAGTAGCGCGCGAACTTTCCGATAGCCATGAACAGCATCGCCAATATCCAGTTGACGCGAAGCCATCCAGCCGCAACACACAACAGATCGCCGATTATCGGCACCCATGCCAGTAGCAAAACGGGGCTGCCGTGACGGCGCACCCACTTCAAGCCTCGTATATTGTCGCCAGATTGTTTCAAAAGCGTTTTTTCATCAGGTAAAAAAAGCCCGATAGCATACGAACTCATTCCGCCCATGGTGTTGCCCAATGATGCGAACCCCAGGGCAGTCCAATAAAGCTGTGGGTAAGCTGTCAAAACACCGAATAGTACGGCTTCCGAACCGCCCGGGAGCAAGGTGGCAGAGAGAAAACTGGTGGTGAAAAGCGCCAGCAGGCTCGTTCGCTCATCCATGACATTTTTCTGAAAAAAATAAAGCCGCAGTTTAGCCGCTAATGTGTCAAAAGTGGATGAGGTGAATGTCTTACGTTGGCTGTGACTGATCGATTCCAGCCAGTTTTAATCCAATATTTGACTTAACGGCATTATTTCGGCGATGATATGCCGACGATTACCCATCTCTGTCCAAGAGGAAAACCATGACGACCAACGTACCATTCAAGCAAAAGATCGATTCCATCATTAATGCCAGACACCTGCTCAAGCACCCTTTTTATGTGGCATGGACAGAAGGCAAGCTCACGAAAGACCAATTACGCGGGTATGCAGAACAATATTTTCATAATGTGCTGGCCGAGCCGACCTATTTGAGCGCGGTACATTTCAATACTCCGCATTTTCACACTGAAGCCAATAGCGGCGACATCAGCGTACGCCAGGAAGTGCTCAAAAACCTGATCAGCGAAGAGCATGGCGAAAAAAACCATCCTGCCTTGTGGAAGAATTTTGCCATCGCCCTGGGTTCGAGCGACAGCGACCTCGCCAAGGCGGACGCTTTGCCAGGGACGGCCAGGCTGGTGGCGACATTTCGCGACATCTGCCTGAACCAGCCGTTTTATGCTGGTCTTGCAGCAATGCACGCCTTTGAATCTCAGGTACCGTCCATCGCTTCCGTAAAAATTGATGGGCTCGAGAGGTACTACGGAATGACCGATCCCGCCAGTTACGAATTCTTTACAGTGCACCAGGAAGCCGACGTGTATCATTCGCAAGCAGAATGGGAATTGATCGAGCGCTTTGCCGATACCCCGGAGAAACAGGCTGAGGTGGCGGCGGCAACGACCCGGGCGTGTGACGCGCTATGGGGCTTTCTCGATGGCGTCTACCATAATTACTGTTCAGACCTCGCCTGCGAAGCCGAGGTAGTAACGTTGCACTGATAATCGCCCTGCCGGCAGGCAAACGATACGTCCGATGTCGTTTGCCTGCCAGATGATTTTCTCCGTCCTCCTCAGGACCGGCCCTGAAGAAGTTATCCAGTCGCTTTCACGTATTATTCTCCCCTCCTCCCGGTACCGCTTTTATTCAAGCGGGATGATTCCATCCAGCGTAGCAAAACAGGTATTTCTTGCTGTTGTCAGGAAATCGCGCAAGTAGGGACGGGAAGCCGTCTCGGTGAGGGTTGACGCGTACAGGTCGCTCCACAGTCCCTGCGAACCGATACGGCGCGCGATGACATAATCGTGATCGACATAGTTTTTGAGACCCCAACTGGGTAGTGCCGCCACGCCGCGCCGGCTGGCTACCAGTTGCAGGATCGCCACGGTCAGTTCGGCCGTACGCCGCTCGGGATGAATTCCCGCCGGTTTCAGCACATTGAGAATGAGGTCAATGCGATCTTCCGGCACCGGATAGGTAATAAGGGTTTCATTGGTGAAGTCAGCGGCGTGCAGTATTCGCTTTACGCGCAAGGGATGTTCCGGAGCCAGAACTGCGAGAATCTCGAAACGGAATAGCGGATGGTCGATAATGCCGCGCTGCTGCTTGTGTTCCGATCCGATCACCACGTCGGCGCCACCTTCTTCCAGCAGTTTCACTGGATCACTATGGAATCCGGAAACCAGATCCAGTTCCACGTCCGGCCAGTGCTGGCGAAAAGCATCCATGAGCGGCATCAGCCAGTCGAAACAGGTATGGCATTCCAGCGCGATGCGCAAACTGCCTGTTGCCTGCTGCGATATCTTGGCAAGATCCCGTTCAGTCGACTGAATTTGCTCCAGTACTTTTCCTGCGAGTGCAACCAGATGCTTTCCAGCATCGGTGAGTTCCACTGCTTGTCCCCGGCGCTGTATTATCGAGAGCCCGTAATGGTTTTGTAGCGCCTTGATTTGATGTGATAAGGCAGATTGGGTAAGATGCACGCGCTTGGCAGCGCGCGAAACGCTGCCTGTTTCGTGTAACGCGGCAAGCGTTCGAAGGTGACGTAGTTCAAGAATGGATACGAGTGACATGGTTATTAATTTAAAATATGAATTATATTCATTAATCCTTTATAAATTTTCATTTGATTCATAATTTAGTCTGCCACACAATCTTCCCTTACTGCAATGAATTAACGGGAGCGAACAATGGCAATGACACACAACCTCGGCTTTCCGCGTATTGGCGCGCGGCGAGAACTGAAGAAGGCGCTTGAGGCATACTGGCGTAGCGATATCAATGATGAGCAACTGGAAGCCACAGCGGCGGAGTTGCGGAAACGTCACTGGATTTTGCAGCGTGACCTGGCATCGATCTGATCCCGGCCGGCGACTTCGCACTGTACGACCAAATGCTGAATATGACGGCGCTCCTCGGCGCCACCCCCTCACGATTTAACGCAGGGGGCCACGATGTGGGGCTGGATTTGTATTTCGCGATGGCGCGCGGAACCGCGACTCAGCCGGCCATGGAGATGACCAAGTGGTTCGATACCAACTATCACTATATCGTCCCGGAATTCGATTCGCACACTTCATTTCGCATCGGCTCGCCAAGACTTTTCAACGAGGTGGCCGAGGCCCGCGCCCTCGGCATTGCTCCGAAGGTGGTGCTGATCGGGCCATTGACTTACCTGTACCTCGGAAAAGCGACCACGCCTGATTTCAATCGCCTGAATCTGTTGGCGGATCTGCTGCCGGTTTATCGCGATATTCTCGCCCGGCTCGCATCCATGGGCGTGGAATGGGTTCAAATTGACGAACCGGTGTTGGCGCTCGATCTGGATGAGGAGTGGTTGCGTGGCCTCGATCAAGCCTACGCTATCTTGAAAGAGGCGGGAACGCAGCCGAAGCTGCTGTTGGCGACTTATTTCGAAGCAGTGGACAACCACGCTACGCGCCTGAAAAACCTGCCGGTAGATGGACTGCATATCGACCTGTGCCGGGCGCCGGATCAACTCGATACTTTTCTTGATGGTTATCCAGCCGGCAAAGTGCTGTCGTTGGGCATCATTGATGGCCGCAACGTGTGGCGTGCGGATCTCGCACAGGCGTTTTCGATTTTGTCGCGCGCACAGTCCGTTCTGGGCGAGAGGTTGTGGGTTGCGCCCAGTTGTTCCCTGCTGCACTGCCCGGTAGATCTTGAACTGGAAACCCGGCTGGATGAGGAAATCAAGAGTTGGCTGGCGTTTTCCGCGCAGAAATTGAGCGAGGTTTCTACCCTTGGACGAGGTCTGAACGAGGGAGAAGATGCGATACGTGAGACCTTGACCGCCTCTGCAAAGGCCAGGCAAGCACGCGCCGAATCGCCACGAATACACAGGCCGGTGATGCAGGAGCGCCTGAAGCGGCTGACTCAGGATGATATCGGACGTACAAATCCATTCTCCGTTCGCCAGGTGCGGCAACGGGAGCGTTTACAACTTCCCCTTTTGCCCACGACAACCATAGGTTCATTTCCCCAGACGCCGGAGATTCGCCAGGCGCGCGCTGCTTTTAAAAAAGGCGAGCTCGGAAATTTGCAATATCTGGAAGCAATGCGCGATGAGATACGGCTGGCGATAAGAAAACAGGAGGAAATCGGGCTGGATGTACTCGTACATGGAGAACCCGAGCGTAACGACATGGTGGAGTATTTTGGCGAACAACTGTGGGGCTATGTCTTTACCGAAAATGGATGGGTGCAAAGTTATGGTTCCCGTTGCGTAAAGCCGCCGATTCTCTATGGCGACATCTATCGTCCCGAGCCGATGACCGTGGATTGGATTCAATACGCGCAAAGCCTGACCGAAAAGCCCGTCAAAGGCATGTTGACCGGCCCTATCACCATGCTGATGTGGTCATTCGTGCGCGACGATCAACCCCGTTCTCGCACTGCTCTTCAACTCGCGCTCGCCATTCGTGACGAAGTTGTCGATCTGGAGCAGGCCGGAATAGGCGTTATTCAGATCGACGAACCCGCCTTTCGCGAAGGATTGCCGCTAAAGAAATGTGATTGGAACGAATATCTCCGGTGGGCAGTGGAAGCATTCCGCGTAGCCAGCTCTGGTGTAAGGGATGAGACCCAGATACACACCCACATGTGCTACTCCGAATTTCACGATATTCTGCCTGCCATTGCCGATATGGATGCGGACGTGATTACCATCGAAACCTCGCGTTCACGCATGGAGTTGCTGGATGCATTCGGCCATTTCAAGTATCCCAACGAGATAGGGCCCGGCGTATACGACATTCACTCGCCGCGGATTCCTCAAACCAGGGAGATGCTGGAGTTGCTGGAAAAAGCCTGCCTGGTGATCGACCCGGAGCAACTATGGGTTAATCCCGATTGCGGTTTGAAGACAAGGGGCTGGCCGGAAGTCGTCACCTCGCTGAAGCGGATGGTTGAAGCTGCGGGCCTGTTACGCGCCCGTCTGGAAGTTTCGCAAGTTGAATCTGGCGAGGAGGTAGAGGTAAGTCAATGAAATGGACTCCTCTCCTCCTGACTGCGTCGGAGAGGCAGGTCTCGTTCGCATGAAGTCTCTAGTGCCTTTATCAGCTTTGTTTCCAATCGGATCAGGGTTCTGGATTCGTTCAATACGTTTCCCGTAACCAGAAATGTGTCCTCGGCACGTCCGCCCAGGGTATTTATCCGCGCGCTACGCACATTTACCTCAAAATGCACCAGCACCTGTGCGATACGCGAGAGCAACCCAGGCTGATCGCCAGCAATGATCGACAGGACATGGCACATGCCTTTTTCGTCAGGTTGGACGTTGACTTCCGGTGTAATTGGAAAATGCTTGAGATGACGGCTCAGGCGCCCGCTCAACGGCGGCTCCAGGGGCGCTTGCTGCTCCAGTTGCCGTGACAGCTCATGCTCAATAACGCTGAACTCATCGCGCTGAGGCTGGGCAACATTGAAGGGGTCGAGCACCAGGAAACTGTCTAGCGCATAGCCATGGCGGGTGGTATGAATTTTAGCCTGAACGATGTTGTAATCGATGCGATCGAAAAAATCGCAGATTCGGGCAAACAAATCCTTTTGATCAGCAGTGTAAACCAGCACTTCCACTCCCGTTCCGGACGGTGCGGCACGCGCCTTCACCACGGGCAACGCTGTTTTCATTTGCCGGCTCAAGTGATGCGTATGCCAGGCGACTTCCTGCGGGTCATGCACCAGCAGGTAGGCGGGATCAAGCGCGGACCAGAACCGCTCATGCGACCCGGCGGAAGTATTATCGATATTATCGAGCTGAAGTAATTCCCGAACCTGAT
Organism: uncultured beta proteobacterium; assembly: GCA_963831395.1. Taxonomy (GTDB): domain Bacteria; phylum Pseudomonadota; class Gammaproteobacteria; order Burkholderiales; family Nitrosomonadaceae; genus Nitrosospira. The sequence continues at coordinate 41,465 of CAWHQD010000045.1, read as the reverse complement.
CTTTGCGACTTTCCAACGAACTGCCGGCATGAGTTATCTCGCCGCACAGGCGGCGCCGCGCTGCTCGAAACAGATTTTCGAGCAGGCTGCTTTTCCATGCATTCCATACTTTCGGGCTGGTGCCTCGAATATCCGCAACGGTAAGCAGGTAAAGCGCGATGAGACGCCGCTCATTCCCCATCCGAGCGGCAAAATCCGCAACCACATCCACATCGGAAATGTCTTTTTTTTGCGCTGTGGCAGACATGAGCAAATGGTTTTCCACCAGCCACGCGACCAGTTCAGTGTCTTCCGGCGGCATTTCATGCCGCTTGCAGAAACGCCTGGCATCTGCCTTGCCAAGCTTCGAGTGATCTCCATGGCGCCCTTTGGCGATGTCGTGGAACAGTCCGGCAAGGTATAGCACTTCAGGCCGTTCGAAATCACGGATGAGCCGGCTGCACAGCGGATTTTCGTGGGCGAACTCAGGCGCCATGAACTGTCGCAGGTTTCTCACTACCATCAGGATATGCTCATCCACCGTATAGACGTGGAACAGATCGTGTTGCATCTGGCCGACGATACGGCCGAACGCTGGAATGTAGCGCCCCAGAATGCCATAGCGGTTCATCAATCTCAGTTCACGCGTCAATCTGCGCGGCTGGCGCAAGATTTCCATGAACAGGGCGCAATGGCGGGGATCGCGCCGGAATGCTGCGTTAACGAGTGGCGCTGCCCGCCACATTGCTCTAAGCGTAGCCGCACTACGACCCTTCAAGTCGGGATGCTGTTGCAACAGCAGAACACTTTCAAGGATGGCGCCGGGATTCCGGCAGAATATGTTCTCATCGCGTACTTCCAACCATTCCCCACGCTTCTGAAAACGTTCATTGATAATGACAGGAGCTGCATCCTCATCGGGAAAAATCTCGGCGCGCAGCGTGAGCAGCAGTATGGTGTTGATCTGTGTTACCGACTTGGCGGCACGATAATACCGCTGCATCAGCATCTCACCGGCGCGGCGCGGCAGCTTTCCAGTCATACCGAGTTCATCCGCGAGGGGAGTCTGATAATCGAATAGCAGCCGGTCTTCACGCCTGCCCGCGAGGTAGTGCAGCCGAATACGAAGGTCCTGCAGGATAGTCTGGTTGCGTTGTGCGAGACGGGCTTCCCGAGGGGTAATGAATCCTCCCCTGGCAAGGTCTTTCCAGGAGCTCCCCAATTTCGCCGCGCGGCTGACCCAAAGGATGTTTTGCAAATCCCGCAGGCCGCCGGGGCTTTCCTTTATATTAGGCTCAAGCTTGTACGTTGCATCCTGATAACGCCCATGGCGTTGCCGTTGCTCAAGCTGTTTGTCGGTAAAAAATGTGCGCGGCGCAAGCATGGCCTGCATGGAATGCGAAAACTCCTTGAACAGCTGCCGGCGTCCCGCAAGCTGCCGGGCTTCCAGTAGACTTGTCTGAACAGTGATGTCCTTGGCGGCCTCTTCAACACATTCCGAAATGGTGCGAACACTGTGGCCGACCTCCAGCCCGATATCCCACAACAGTCTCACCCATTGTTCAAGCCGTGCCTCAATACCGCCGGCCACCGCATTCGCACCGCTTCCTTCAGTTGAAAGCAATACCAGCAGATCGACGTCGGAATGAGGAAAGAGTTGCTGGCGGCCATAGCCCCCCACTGCCACCAGGGCAATGGAATCGGGCATTCCGGTTTCACGCCAGACATGTCGCAGGATGCCATCCACCAATCGACTGTGGCTGCGCAGCAAGAAGGCTGCGCCATTCCTGTTCTTGCCGTAACGCCGGCGTAACAACTCGCGGCCCTGAAGCAGTGCTTCCTTGACGGCTTCAGGGTTAAAAGGACTTTCCAATGGCCTTACATCAAGCCGGTCCATTAATCACGAACGAAAAACCGGTTTTGCAGGCGCGCCAGCCGAAAGCGTCAGCACTTCATATCCCGTATCGGTGACCAGCACGGTATGTTCCCACTGTGCAGACAGGCTGTGATCCTTGGTTACGATGGTCCAGCCATCGGCCATCTGGCGTATCGCAGCCTTTCCCGCATTGATCATCGGCTCCACCGTAAAAATCATGCCTGCCTTGAGCTCCAGCCCGGTGCCGGCGCGGCCATAGTGGAGCACCTGCGGTTCTTCATGGAATTTCACGCCGATCCCATGGCCGCAGAATTCTTTCACCACGCTGTATCCGTGACTTTCAGCGAATTGCTGAATGGCATGGCCGATATCTCCCAGGTGCCTTCCCGGCTTGATCTCCTCGATACCGCGCCACATGGATTCGTAGGTAATTTCACACAAGCGCCTGGCCTGGATTCCTGGTTCGCCAACGTAATACATGCGGCTGGTGTCGCCGTGGTATGCATCCTTGATGACCGTCACATCGATATTGACGATGTCGCCGGATTTCAGCGTTTTCTGGCCCGGCACCCCATGGCAAACCTGATGATTGACCGAAGTGCAAATGGATTTCGGATACGGCGAATATCCGGGCGGGGCGTAGTTCAGTGGCGCAGGAATTGTATTCTGAACATTGACCATATAATCATGGCACAGTGTATCAAGCTCATCAGTAGTAACGCCGGGTTTGACGAAGGGTGCGATGTAGTCCAGCACCTCGGATGCGAGTTTACCTGCCACGCGCATTTTTTCTATCTCATGAGGGGTTTTGAGAGGTACTGTCATAATAATTCCGGATCGGTGATAAAGCTATCGGTGGAAAAAACGTATGATGGGGGTGCGGGCATGGCATTGCAAGTCCCGCATCAAGCTAGCCGTGATGGGATCAGGAACATGCGATTTGAGGTTCGTTAGATGTTCTTTCAGGGGAATAAGAAGCCACGATGCGCAGCATCGCTTCGGCGGGCAAGCGCAATAAAGCCGAGCTTATCCGTATCAAGGCAGTCCCCAGCCGCTATCGTGAGCAGCACTTGAACGGCCAAACTTTTTTCCTAATTACACGTGGTTGTCTTGAGCTCGCTGCCGGGGAATTCCTGTTTCAAGTCCGTCATTCTCCCTGTTACGCTCTCCGATGGCTCTCTTGCCACAAACTTCACCTGCTCCAGATTGCGTGCGCCGATAATCGCTGACCTTACGCCCTTGCTTCTCAGCGCCGCCATAAAAGCCTGCGCATCTTCTATGTTTTCAAAAAACCCCATGGAGATGGCATTATTCCATTTGCTGTCATCTTGAACGAGCGTGTAAGTGGTAACGCCCAGCCTCTTGAGCTCCCCCATCTTCCGCTCGGCGTGTTGCCTGCTTCGCAGCGGGGGAATGTGTATCCAGAAAACAGGGGCTTTACCTATATCCTGCCGGCTCACCTGTTCGCTCAGCTCATGCCTCGCAATCGCGGACTCCACACGCTCCAGATCCGCTTCAACAAACCTTCCCCATTCCAGGCAGGTGGTTGTTGCTTGAGCGGCAAGTGCGGGTAGAGGCTTGATTTTTTCCGGCCGGAACTCGGGCGCGGGCTCTGGTCCGCTTCTTGCAACCGGCTCCAGTTGAATATAAACCGCAAAGGCGAGGTTGATAAACAGCAATAAAAAAAATAATGTTCTCATCTGCCGATAGCTTATTGTTGTTATTCAGCCTTTGCCTTGTTAAAATGCCATGTTAACCGCAAAAACCTTTTTTCGGAGTTCCAGGAATGCAAGGCACGAAGCTAATTTCGAACATGGTGGTCTCGGTTGCATTGGCCTTATCCAGCCAGGTTTTCGCCGAAACCGCTGCAGAGCCCGGCAATAACAAAGGGGATGCAGCCAAGGGGCAGCAAATTGCGACTCAGGTTTGCGCGGCTTGCCACAACCCCGACGGCAACAGTATTATTCCCGCAAATCCAAGCCTGGCCGGTCAGCATGCCGAGTATATCATCAAGCAGCTGAATAATTTCAAGTCGAAAGACGGCAAGCCCGCTGAACGGGAAAGTGCGATTATGACTGCAATGGTTGAGCCGCTTTCGGCGGAGGACATTAAGAATCTTGGCGCTTACTATGCCCAGCAGACACCCAAGCCTGGGGTAGCCCAGGATAAATCACTGGCTGAGCAAGGCGAGCAATTATACCGGGGCGGCAATCTCGAAACCAGCGTTCCGGCCTGTACCGGTTGCCATTCACCAAACGGGACTGGTCTTCCGCCTAAATATCCCCGGCTTGCGGGGCAACACTCGGAATACACTCTCGGGCAACTGCGAGCATTCCGCACCGAGCAGCGCATAAACGATGAGAACGATGTGATGCACACGATCACCTCGCGCATGACAGAAAAGGAACTGAGGGCGGTATCCGAGTTTATTTCGGGCTTGCGCTAAACGAACTGATTCTGAATCAAGGAACGGCGGCAATCAAGGCGGCCTGAGCCATTAAAAAACGGCTCGGGCCGTTTTTTAATTTCCGGCGCTGAAGATTTTTTCAGCCGTAAGCAGTGTCTTGCTGATTTCGGCGTCGCCATGTGCCGCGGAAACAAATCCCGCTTCAAATGCTGATGGCGCGAAATAAATGCCTTCCTTGAGCATCGAATGGAAAAAGCGGTTGAACGCATCTCTGTCGCAGCTCATTACTTCAGCATAGCTTTCCGGCAGGTTCTTCCGGAAATAAAGGCCGAACATGCCTCCTATCGCCTGCGCGCAAAAAGCAACATCATGTTTTTTTGCTGCTGTGGCGAGGCCTTCCGTAAGTTGCCGGGTCCTGGAAGCAAGTTTTTCATAAAAGTCTGGCGCTTGCACCAGCTTCAAGGTAGCAAGTCCGGCGGCGACCGCGACCGGATTGCCCGAGAGGGTGCCTGCCTGATATACCGCTCCCACTGGGGCCAGGCATTGCATAATGTCTCGTCTGCCGCCGAAGGCCGCCATCGGCATGCCGCCGCCGATCACTTTGCCCAAGGCGGTAAGATCGGGTTTTATGCCGTAGAGGCCTTGGGCGCATTCCAGTCCGACACGAAAGCCGGTCATGACTTCATCAAAGATGAGTACGCTGCCGTGCCTGGTGCATAGCTCGCGCAGGCCCTGCAGGAAACCAGGCTTCGGCGCTACCAGATTCATATTGCCTGCGACGGGCTCGACGATAACCGTGGCGATCTCTTCACCGAATTGACTGAAGGCCTGTTCCACGCCGTCGAGATCGTTGTAATCCAGCACTACGGTGCTGGAAGCGGTTTCCGCCGGAACGCCGGCGGAACTCGGATGGCCGAACGTCAGCGCTCCTGAACCCGCCTTGACCAGCAAGGCATCGTCATGGCCATGGTAGCAACCCTCGAACTTGATGATGCGGTTTCTGCCGGTATAGCCTCGCGCAAGGCGAATGGCGCTCATGGTGGCTTCAGTCCCGGAACTCACAAGTCTCACTTGCTCAATTGAAGGAACAAGCTTGCACAGCAGTTCCGCTATTTCCAGTTCCGCTTCGGTGGGTGCGCCAAAAGTCAAACCTTTTCGGGCTGCCGCCTGTACCGCTTCAATCACTTCCGGATGGGCATGGCCGAGAATTAATGGGCCCCAGGAGCCGACGTAATCGATATAGGTTTTATCGTCTGCATCCAGCACATAGGCCCCTTGCCCGCGCTGTAAAAATACCGGCGTACCGCCCACTGATTTAAAGGCGCGAACCGGTGAGTTGACCCCGCCGGGAATATATTCCTGAGATCGTTCGAATAATTGCTGGTTACGTGACATTATTGGCTAACCCATGATGAGAAATTGAAGACTGACCCGGTTTGAATAATCGGGAAAAGCTCTCGGCCGCAGACTGAATGTTGCCGTCATTAAACAAAGCGTTGCTCACGGCCACCATATCTGCGCCCTGGCGAATCAACTCAAGGGCATTTTCCGGCGTAATACCGCCAATGGCGACGATCGGAATATGCAGTTTACGCTGCGCGTCACACAATAGGTCAATGGGCGCAGACACCGCGCCAGGTTTTGTGACGGAAGCAAAAAAAGCGCCAAATGCGACATAATCCGCTCCTTGTCGCTCGGCTTCAACGGCATACGCCAGCCGGTCATAGCAGGAAACCCCGATAATTTTTTCGGGCCCCAAATCGTGTCGTGCCTCGGATATCCTCGCATCATCCCTGCCCAGATGTACGCCATCAGCGTCGACCTCCACGGCAAGATCGGGATAATCGTTAACAATGAAGGGCACATGAAATCTTCTGCAAAGATGAGCGAGTGCATGCGCCTGTTCCAAACGCAGCGCAATATCATCAGTCTTGCTGCGGTATTGGAGCAGCCGTGCCCCCCCTGCCAGCACCTGCCGCGCCATCTTGACGAGGCAGGCGGTATCCGCCAGATCGGGAGTAATCGCGTACAAGCCGGAAAGCCCCCGCCCCATCATTTTCCGGGCTGCGTTATTCTGTTTTGTTTCCATTTGCGGCATCGTTATCATCACGAGCCCAGAATAACCTGTCTGGCAGATGCTGCCCCATCCCCGGGCGAAATCCCGCTTTTAGCGACTGCCAGGTATACTCCTGCGCTTCATATACTCCTTCGGCAATCGGCAGCCCATTTGCAAGCGCGGCGGCGATAGCCGAAGCAAGGGTGCAGCCGGAACCGTGGTAAGAGCCTGCCAACCGGTCCCAGGAATCGGTACGGACAATACCGCCCGTTCCATACAGATGGTTAACCACCTGCGATGTATTTTCATGAGTTCCAGTGATTAACACGTACTCGCACCCCATATGCAGAAGCCGACCCGCGCACTGGCTAAGATGGGGTGCGTCATCGTCATCCTCATCATCCTGCGCGAGCCGCCTTGCTTCGATGCTGTTGGGGGTAATGATGGTCGCCTGGGGAAGCAGCAATTCCCGCATAGCCGCCACCATTTCTTCACTGGCTAGCTCGTCGCCCCGGCCCGAGGCGAGTACCGGGTCCAGCACCAGTGGGATATCGGGATAATCCGAAACCACTTCGGCAATGGCCGTGATGATTTCGACGCTGCCTAATAGCCCGATCTTGAATACATGCACCGGCATGTCTTCCAGCACCGCGCGCGCCTGATCCGCTACCCATTCCGGGTCCAGCGCCATTACGTCCTCCACTCCCGCAGTATCCTGCACCGTAATGGCGGTGATCACGGTGAGTGGATGGCATCCCATGCTGGCAAGCGTAAGGATATCAGCTTGAATGCCAGCGCCCCCGGTAGAGTCGCTGGCAGCGAAAGAAAGTACTGCGGGGGGTGGCTGAGACATGGGCTAATACCGTAAAATGACATTTTAACCCAAATTACTCTCACTCATCATGCCTACGACCGAAACTCGCGTTTACCGTTGTTACATGTGTCTCATTTGCGGCTATATATACGACGAAGCCGAGGGGTCGCCGCAGGAAGGTATTCCGCCGGGCACTCGATGGGAAGACGTGCCGATGAATTGGACTTGTCCGGAATGCGCTGCCCGGAAGGAAGATTTTGAGATGGTGGAGATCTGAAATGCGCATTCTTCATACCATGCTGCGTGTTGGAAATCTGGAAAAATCCATTGCGTTCTACACGGATGTGCTGGGGATGAAGCTGTTACGCCGCAAGGATTATCCCGAGGGCAAATTCACGCTGGCGTTTGTCGGTTATCAGGATGAGGCGGATGGCGCCGTATTGGAGTTGACCCACAACTGGGACGTGGAAAAATATGACTTGGGTACGGGCTACGGACATGTCGCCATAGAAGTGGACGACGCCTATGAAGCCTGCGAGGAAGTGAAAAAGCGTGGCGGCCGGGTTACGCGTGAGGCGGGACCCATGAAGCATGGCGCCACGGTCATTGCCTTCGTGGAAGATCCGGACGGTTACAAGGTCGAGCTCATACAGAAAAAGACGGTATAGGTTTATCAGTTCCTACAGGCTGTAACTAACGCCTGTCTTCTTCGTCCTGCCTGTCCTGCCACATGAGAAACAAGACGCCAGCCATGATTATTGTGAGAGGCAGGATAACGTATAAGGCGAGCGCATAACCGGTCCCGTCGCCATGATCATGCGGAGGAGGACTGCTGATTATCTTGTAGCCATGAATCACGCCGACAGTGAGAGCCGCAACAAGCCCCAGCATGCGGCGGTTCTTGATCACGATTCGGCCTGCCAGTTGATTGATCAGATACGCGGCATAGTAACCGAGGAAGTAGATCCCAATATAGAAGATTAAAGCGCCCATAACGACCCTGGATTAAGAATTCGCGTCTGAATAGAACTTAATGCCAGGGAATCGAGCTCTATTTACTCTTCTTGTTATTGGTATCCTCTTTCCTCTCAGGCTTTTTCGTGTCCGCCTCGGACGGTCGTTCTGCCTTTTTTCTTGCAGAGGCCTTCGCCTCATCTGCTTCCATGATTTTTGCCGCCCTGCTCCAGGGGAATTCCTGAGCCTCTTTTTGTGCAAAAACGTGTGTGGACAGTAGCGTGAAGAATATGACCGGTAAAGTTTTCTTCATGATTCTTGATGAAACGTCAGGGTTGGTTTCTACGAACAGATTGACGCGGCGCCTGATAACGCAGCGGCCTCCTCACAGCAATTAGCGCGATTATTTTCCTTTTGGCGCCGCGAATTTCATTTATAAAAATGCCAACTGGTTGATTGCGTTATCTTATCCAAAATCCAGCCTTATATCAAGGACGGTAGCATCAGCGAGCCGGCGGAGTCTGACCGGGAGTGACGCTGGAAACGGAATCAGGGAATTCCTGGCAGACTCTGGACTCACTATTGGGCGCGTGTGGTTAGAACCGTAATTGCGCCTAACGGTAAGGCCGTGAGTGTTCGTAGTGGCGGTGCCAGTTTTTCAGATAAAGATCGGTAAGCGGCACGTTGTTGCGTATCACCAGCACATTCTCCGCGTTTCGGTACTGCGCGGCTTGGGTGAAATTGAAACTGCCGGTTATCAGCGTAGCTTCCGGGCTGCCCGCATCGATCACCATGACTTTGTTATGGGCGCTGGTGTGCTCGGAGTCAGTAAAAACCGGTACGCCCTCAGCCGCAATCTTCGAAATCAAGCTTGTGGCAATTCTGTGGATCTGGTCCTTGTCCGCAAGAACTTTGACGTCCACTCCCCGGCGTTTGGCTGCGATCAATGCGTCCGCTATCTTGCGATGGGTAAAACTGAATGTCTGCACCAGGACCTGGCGCTGTGCATCATGAATCGCATCGGCGATGAGCTTGCCTGCATCGTCTCCCGGCGTGAAGGCCGCTTGCACTGTGCCGGTGGCGGATAGAACAGGAGGAGTTTTACGATCCCTGTCGGAAGGTGGTTCAAAGGCCGCCGCAGAGGCCGAAAGAAATATCGCCAGGCAGCCGCTTATGAAAGCGCAACGGTTTAGCGATATCACGCTTCGGTTCCCGATAATTCCAGCGCAGCTGCAAAAAAACCATCTGTACCGTGCAGACGGGGTGACAGCTGCAGGAATGTGCCCGTGTCGAGCGGGATTTTTTGCTGCGCCAACAATTCGGCGCAGTTCAGTAGTATGAATCGGGGATGACAGTCCAGGAAATTCTGGACGATTTCCTGATTCTCTTCCGGCAAAAAGCTACAGGTGGCATAGATTAGTCTGCCGCCTGGTTTAAGCAGGTTTGCCGCGGAGGACAGAATTGCCGCCTGCTTGCGCTTGAGTTCTTCCAGGCTCTGCGATGACTGCCGCCATTTCAGATCCGGATTACGGCGCAGCGTCCCCAAGCCGCTACACGGGGCATCCACCAGTACCCTGTCGATCTTTCCCGTCAGCCGTTTTACCTTGATGTCGTTTTCGTTCGTGATCAGTTGCGGGTAGAGATTGGATAAGCCTGAGCGTTTGAGGCGCGGCTTGAGGTTGTTCAGGCGTTTTTCGGAATTATCGAAAGCATAGATGCGTCCTTGTGAATGCATCAATGCGCCTAGCATGAGTGATTTGCCCCCGGCCCCCGCACAGAAATCAACCACCATATCCCGCCGCTTTGGCGCCAGCAGATAACCTAGCAATTGACTGCCTTCGTCCTGAACTTCCACTTTGCCTGAGAGAAACACCTCCTGGCGATTGATAGCCGGCTTGCCTGCAAGGCGAATGCCAATGGGCGAATAAGGCGTGGCAGCGCCTTCGATCCCGTCTTTGGCTAGTGAAGCAATTACTTCGTCCCGAGTTGCCAGAAGCGTATTTACGCGCAAGTCGAGGGGCGCAGCATGTTGCAGGGAGCGTCCCAGATCGAGAATCTCCCTGTCTTCCATAAAACCGCGCAGTTTTTCCATCAGCCAGTCCGGAAACTCGGCCTGGACTGCAAGCGGTTGTGATTCCACGGATACCGCCTTGATGCCCGTGAGCCACTTTGCCTCAGCCTCGCTGGCAAGCGGTATGAGCTCGCGCAAATTCAAACCTTGAAATTTGGCCAGATATACGAGCAGTAGCGAACGAGGTGTCGCAATTTCGACGGCGCCTTCGAGAAAGAACCGGTGGCGCAGAACACCGAATACGGTTTCCGCGATAAAAGCCCGATCGTTTGCTCCAAGCTTTGGATTATCGCGAAAAAAATGCCGCAATATCGAATCAGCAGGGTATTCCAGCGGAAGCACGGCACGCAGTGCAGCGGTAGCCATGTCCAGATGGGCAGGGGTGAGACGCATTTATTGTCGATTCGGCAAAAAGTAAGGCAAAGGCATCCCTCCCCAAGATGGAATACATATCATCAATGGGAAAGAGGTGCGCGGGGAAAAACGGGCTATCGGATGATTCCGGCTTTTTTACTCAGTGCAGGCGGCCCTGCTTGAGGGTATTCGGCGTTTCTCCATAGCTTATTTTCTTGACCATCTGATCGGTCACGATACCGATTTTTTCCGCCGAGACAACGCGTACCGGTAGCATATGATGGTCGACGGCAAGCCAGATTTTCTTGTCGCGATCGCCTTCCTTTTCCAGTTGCTTTGTCAGCACGATAGTTTCAAGTTTGCCCATCGGTGTATCCAGGGTTTCCTTGCCAACGGTATAACTTGCCACCTCGAGGCGTCGGCCATCGGTTTCATGCAGATTTATTACCTTGCCGGGAGCGGGAGAAAACATGAAGCTGTAGAGCAGGCTCAGCCTGTCCAAAGCGTCAGCGGGCAAGGGTTTTTTTTCCTCCCCACGTTTATGCTGAAGGGTCAGCAGCTTGTTACTCCAATCGAAAATAGCGACTTTCGGGACCTTTGCCCCGTGCTGATCCGAAAAGCGTTCCGGGCGCAGCGCTCCTTTTGCGGTTATGATCCCTTCGCTATCACGTACCACGCTGTCTGGTTGTGTCAGCGCCAGCAGGCCCTTGGCGCGGCCCTCGCTGGAGATTGCATACCGCCGAGCACCGTTTTCCTGCCTGATTTCCAATGTGTCATTCATTTCCGCTTCAAGGCTGCCGGAAGTAACCGAATAACTGATATCGACACGAGGAGGAATATCCGCGGCACAAGCGGAGAAAGCGGAAAAAGTGGAAAAACTTAAACCGCACAATAAAGCAACTGATAGCTGTTTCATTTATTTGATCCCGGTGAATATAAAACTGAGCCATTAAATCCGGCATTGCTCACGTTTACGCGATTCTCGGAGAGCATCAACCGGTCTTCCATAAACCAGCGCACGGCTTCCGGATAAATGCGGTGTTCTTGTTGCAACACCCGGGCCGCAAGCGTTTCCTCGGTATCGTCCGGCATTACCTGAACCGCAGCCTGAATAATGATGGGGCCGCAATCCATTTGCGCGGTGACAAAGTGTACCGTACAGCCGTGTATCCTTACGCCCTCTTTCAACGCCTGCCGGTGAGGGTTGAGGCCCGGAAAAGCAGGCAGCAATGAGGGATGAACGTTCAGCAGCCTGCCCTGATAGTGGTTGACAAAATCATTGCCGAGAATGCGCATGAAGCCGGCAAGGGCGATCAGATCCGGCTGATAAGCGTCGATTGTTTTCATCAACGCCGCGTCAAATGCCGTGCGTTCGGGGTAAGACCGCTGGTCTACCACGATGGTTTCATAACCATGCATTTTTGCGATTTCCAATCCCGGTGCATTCGGCCTGTTGCTGATGACCGCGGCCACCCTGGCTGGAAGTTTTGCTTCGATCAGCGCCTGCATATTACTGCCGCGGCCGGAGATGAGAATTACAAGGGATTTCATTGTCAACAGCTGGCTTGAATCACTGTGGCTTGGCTATTGGCTATTTTTACGTACTCAGCCAATCACTCGATGATTGTTTGAGCTTCATTTGCATTGCGGTGTCGAATTGTGCCTACACGCCATACAGTTTCGCCGGAGGACTGCAAAAACTGCATTGCGGCGTCGGCCAGTTCCGGCGCCACTATCACCGCCATGCCAATGCCGCAATTAAACACGCGGTGCATTTCACTGTCGGCCACATTGCCTTGCTGTTGCAGCCAACGAAAAAGCGGAGGCATGTCCCATGTCTCTTTTTTGAGAATCGCCGTGACACCGTCAGGCAGAACACGCGGTATGTTTTCCGCCAGACCGCCGCCTGTAATATGGGCCATGCCTTTAACCGGCAGATGCTTCATCAGTTCGAGCAGCGGTTTCACGTAAATCCGCGTCGGCGTCATGATGACGTCGATTAACGCTTCGCCGTTGAAATCGGTGGACAAGTCGGTGTTATTTTTTTCGATGATCTTGCGGATCAGCGAGTAGCCATTGGAATGGGCGCCGCTGGAAGCAAGCCCCAAAACCGCGTCGCCTTCCCGAATGGTCAAGCCGGTGATGAGGCTGTCTTTCTCGACCGCGCCCACAGCGAAGCCCGCAAGATCGTATTCCCCTTCCGGGTACATGCCCGGCATCTCGGCCGTTTCGCCGCCGATCAAGGCGCAGCCTGCTTGTTCGCAGCCTGCCGCGATACCCTTCACTACCCGGGTTGCCGTGTCCACGTCCAGCCTCCCGCACGCGAAGTAATCCAGGAAGAATAGCGGTTCCGCTCCCTGGACCAGGATGTCGTTGACGCTCATTGCCACCAGGTCTATACCCACGCCATCATGCTTGCCAAACTGGAAGGCAAGCTTCAATTTTGTGCCCACGCCATCGGTACCCGATACCAGGACCGGATTACGGTATTTTTTGGAAATTTCGAATAGCGCCCCAAACCCGCCTATGCCGCCAAGTACTTCCGGACGCATGGTGCGCCTTGGCATAGGGTTTGATGTTCTCCACCAGGCGATCACCCGCGTCAATATCCACACCCGCTGCGCGGTAGGAGAGAGGGATGGAGTCGGAATTTTCCTGTCTGGATGAAGTCAAGTTGAGTTCTCGCCTGGTTGCGGTTAGAGTGCTGCTTTCAAAAAAGGCAATTTTACCGTAAATGTATGGCTGCGCCACGCGCACCGGCAATACCTGGACAATAAACATTAGATGAAACAGCTCTTGCTGGACATCGCGCCGTCGCCGCAACCCACGCTGACCAATTTCGTGCCCGGGCGCAATGCCGAGCTATTGCAGGCTTTGGACAACGTTCTCGCGGGACGGGAGAGTGAACGTATTATTTATCTATGGGGGCGACCGGGGTGCGGCAAAAGCCACCTGCTCCAGGGCGTAGCCGGAGTCTGTATGCGCAACAAAATGAGCACCGCGTACTTTGCCTGTGATGAAAATACCCATTTTGCTGACGGCAGCGAAACCGATTGCGTCCTGGTTGACGATGTGGACCGTCTTAACGCCGGGGCACAAATCGGCTTGTTTAATCTCTATAATCGTATTCGCGATGAAGGTCACGCATTTCTGCTGGTGACCGGCCCGGCCGCACCGGTGCAATTAAAGCTGCGGGAAGACCTTGTTACGCGCCTGGGATGGGGTTTGGTATACCAGGTTCATGAACTGACCGACGAGGAAAAAGTGGAAGCCATGAAAAGCCATGCAATCAGCCGCGGACTTGATTTGTCGCAGGAGGTATGCGACTACTTGCTGCGGCACGAACGACGCGACTTGCCCTCCTTGATGGCGACCCTCGATGCCCTTGACAGCTATTCCCTGGCCAGTCAGCGGAAAATCACCGTTCCCCTGGTACGTGAGCTATTGCAGGCCGCCTCATGAATCTGGCGCTGTTCGATCTCGATAATACGGTTTTAAACGGCGATAGCGATTTTCAATGGGCGCAATTCCTGATAGAGCAGCGCGTGCTCGACCGTGAAGTTTACGAAGCACGGAATGTCGAATTCTACGAGCAGTACAAAGCCGGCACCCTCGACATACATGAGTTCCTGGATTTTCAGTTAAAGCCGCTGTCGCGCCATCCCCGAGCCCAGTTGGATGCCTGGCACCGCGAATTCATGGAGAAAAGGATTCTGCCTATGATAACGCCCAGTGCGAAGGAACTGATCAACAGGCACAGGCTCGGCCGTGATCTATGCGTCATCATTACCGCGACCAACAGCTTTGTAACCGCGCCCATCGCGCGGGCACTGGGTATAAGCCATCTCATCGCTACGGAGCCGGAACAAAAGGATGGTGAATTCACGGGCCAGGTTTCCGGCCTGCCCTGTTTCAGGGAGGGCAAGATCGCTCGCCTGGAAAGTTGGCTTGACGAGCACAATCTGACCTGGCTGTCATTTTTGGAAAGCTGGTTCTACAGCGATTCATTGAACGATCTGCCGCTTCTAAAAAAGGTCACCCATCCGGTGGCGGTCGATCCTGATCCAACACTCAAGGCCTATGCTGAAAAAAACAAATGGCCCATCATCAGTTTGCGCTAGGGTTGGCGGCCGTTTTGCTCATTCCATCGCAGGCTGTACCGAGGGTTGGGGGTTGGCGAAAACGGCAAATGCAATGACATGCTATCGCCTGTTGATCCGCTGCCGGGAAATATGAATGTTCGCGTATTGGCGTGACTGCCGCGAAATATCCCTTATTGCTGCTGATTCTCTTCTGTCTGCTGGCTTTTGGCGGCGTGTTTACCGGTTTGCTTTTCGGCAGCGTCGACATCGCTGCCGGCCGCATTGTCCAGGTCCTGTTGTCGCCATACGATAAGAACGACAGCGTCGCGCATCAAATTATCTGGCAGCTTCGCTTGCCCCGCGTTCTAGCGGCGTTCGCGTGTGGCGGCCTGCTTGCCCTGGCAGGAACCTTATTGCAGGTGTTATTGCGTAACCCGCTCGCTGATCCTTATATTCTGGGGGTATCCGGCGGTGCGGCGGTGGGCGCCCTCCTCGCAATGCTGCTGGGATGGGGGCTTATGCTGACCAATGTTGCCTCCCTGGCTGGCGCGTTGACCGCGATTGCCATAGTTTTCGGCTTGAGCTACCGCACCGGGGACTGGAATCTCTACCGTCTGCTTTTGACAGGGGTAGTGTTGTCAGCCGGCAGCACAGCGCTGACAACGCTGATCCTGACCCTGGCGCCGGCCAGCGATGTGAAAGGCATGCTGTTCTGGCTGATGGGCGACGTTTCCCGTGCCGAAGGGCTGCTGCCCGCATGGCTGACGCTGATTCTTGCAGGAGGTATGAGCATGCTGTTTTCCGGCAGCCTCAATGTTCTGAGCCTTGGCCAGATGAAAGCGAAAACGTTGGGTGTTGCCGTGTTACCGCTGCAGATGGGAATCTATTTTTTCGCGTCATTGGCAACCGTAGCGGCTCTGATGCTGGCGGGCGCAATCGGTTTCGTCGGCCTGATTGTGCCGCATGCCGTCCGCCTGCTGGGAGTCAATGACGTTCGCTGGCTCCTGCCTCTGGCTATACTTTTAGGGGGCGGCTTCCTTACATTGGCCGATACCCTTGCCCGCACGATGTGGGCGCCCCAGCAATTACCGGTGGGAGTATTGACGGCATTGCTGGGCGTGCCCACGCTGTTGCTGCTGCTGTCAAAAAAGCGCTCTTAGTTTTTGGTTCCGGGCGTCCAGTCAACTGTGGACTTTGATAATCTGACTCCAGAATTTCGAGCCGGAGATTGCGCATGAATCCCATGACTTCCCCATCGCCTATCGAACTGCATGCGGGTACGGTTCACCTTTGGTATACCTCCGTCGCGCACACGAGCATTCCGTTCGATGATCCCCTATCGGTCCTTGATGAGGAGGAGCGAGACCGCGCAGCCCGGTTCCACTTCGATCGCGATCGGAAGCTATTTGTTTTGGGACGCGGTTTCCTGCGTTGCTTGCTGGCACGATATACAGGCGCTCATCCTGCTCAGATCCGGTTCAAACAAAATCAATACGGTAAGTTGTTTCTTGAGTATCCGGTCAGCTCAGTGCAATTTAATGTAGCGCATTCCGGCGATTGCATAATTCATGCAATCGCTCGTGGAACCGGGGTCGGAGTGGATGTCGAGACTCTCCGGGATTTTGAGGCACCCGAAACGATTTCGTCGTATTTTGCGCCTGGCGAACAAGCATGGCTGCTTGCGGCGGACCGGCATGAGGTGAATGCCGGTTTTTTTACTCTCTGGACCTGTAAGGAAGCTTACATCAAGGCCTTGGGACTGGGACTTTCAAAACCCTTGGACAGTTTTGAAATCAGCCTTGCGGAAAGCAGAGAACCGAAGATTCTCTTTGATTCGGACGATAATACCCTCCCGAATTCATGGCGGCTGCTGCTTTTCGAGCCCGGCCGGAACGTACTGGGCTGCGTCGCCGTGGACATTGCGTCCAAAGTGGTTGAGTTGCGTGATTACGGCTCAGGCGTACTGCTGGGACGGTTGTTCTGAGAAGTAAGAGATGATTTGCCACTTATGGGGCCAGGCAGACGACATCAGGTCCGGACGAAACATTGGATATATGCGTCCCCGGCATCCTTTTTGACATAATCCGTAGTCTGGTACGACGCATAGGATCGCCGCTCGACGACGATACGGTTGAAGTGATGGACGAATTGCCATCGGAGCACCGGTCGCGTGGAGAAGCAAGGGATGAAGACCCCACCTCGCCGCAGGGCGCGCGTCACCGCCGGCATTACTTCCATCCACAAGTCCTCGTCGTCCCACAGCGAAACCGGCACGAGGTAGGGATCGAAGAAGATGCCGTCGAGGCTTTCCGCATCCATTCGATGGATATATTGAAAAAAGTCGGCATGGACAATCTCCAGCGCCGGCGGCAGGGATGGGTTGCGCTCGCGGAAAAGCTCGATGACCCGCGGAAATTTTTCGATCACGGTATGATGGCGAGTGGCCGGGTTGGAGGCAATACGCAGCGCCGAAATGCCCAGACCCAAGCCCACTTCCAGGAATTCCGAGCCGTATTCACAAAGGATGTCGGCTGATTCCCACATCAGCGCTCTTTCCCATCCTTGCATTGCCTGTCCGTCGTCTATGTAGAGAGTAACTTCGTCGTTACTTTCGACGAGCTTGATTTCCGGGTTTTCCCGCTGCTGTATCACGTCCATTGTCATCTCCCTCAAAGTGGTGCTTCGATCATGCTGCGGCGGCGGCAAAGCGATCCAGCAGCACCTTCAAATCCTTGGAAAACACAAGCTCCCCGAGCGAGGAAATCCGTGCACGGTGCCGCCATCGGGGCAGTGGCTCAATTCTTGGCAATGGCGCGCTCTCCGCCTGTGCCGCGGCCACGACCAGCGCCAGGTCGGCGATGGTAGGCGCTTCAAAAATCTGCTGTAGCGGCAACTCGACTCCGAACTCGTCGCGTAACCGCGAGATCACCTGGGTTGCGAGCAGCGAGTGCCCCCCGACCGAGAAGAAGTTATCGTGAATACCGATGTGCTCGATGGCGAGTACCTGCCGCCAGATGTCCGCAAGCTTTGCCTCAGTGACAGTCCGGGGCGGAGCAAAGCTGTCGTCCGGCGTTTCCGGCGCAGGCAACGCCAGGCGATTAATCTTGCCACTCGAGGTTGTCGGCAGTTCTTCAAGAATGACCAACGCCGACGGCACCAGATAATCAGGCAATCGGCGCTCAAGATACCGTCGCAAGTCGTCGGGGGCCAGAGTTCGCCCCGTCTTCGCCGAGACGTACCCCACAAGCCTCGGCTCGTCGGCGTATTCCTGCGCAATAACCACTGCTTGCCTCACTTCGGGATGCTCCAGAAGCTGGTTTTCTATTTCTCCCAGCTCGATGCGGTAGCCTCGAATCTTCACTTGAAAATCCCGCCGTCCGATGAATTCGATACTGCCATCCGGAAGCCGGCGGCCGAGATCGCCCGTGCGATAGAGCCGCCGTCCCTCGGCATCCGTCGCAAATGCCGCAATACCGCCTTGTCGCCAATAACCCAGGGCAATAGCGGAACCGCGCAGCACGATCTCCCCCGGACAGTAGATATCCGCCGGTTCGCCGGCATCATCCAGCAGCAGAAGTTCGATGTCGTCAACCGGATAACCGACCGGCACAGAGTCGCGCACGAGCCTGGTTTTATCGTTGATAAAATATTGCAGCGCCATCGTTGATTCGGTTAGTCCAAAACCATTGACCAGCACGCAATCCGGAAGAAAATGCGCGCGAAAAAGATCGACGTCACGCCGGTACACGGGTTCGCCGCCGAGGGCGACGAGTCGAATTTTTTCCAGACGCGCTGTCTCCGGCAATGCGCTGACGAGATGACGGAATAGGGTCGGCGCGCAGTGAAAAACAGTGATCTTTTGTTCCACCAGGCAATCGACGAGTGCATTCACGCCATCCTCACGCACCGAAACGGGGTAAACCGCCGCGCCGTTAAGAAGCGCGCCGAATATATCTTGAACAGCAGCGTCAACGCCGTACGAAGAGACAAATGTCAGCCGGTCATCGGCGCATAAATGGAGGTTATTGCTATAGGCCCGCACATGCCGGAGAACGTTGCAGTGAGTCTGCACGACACCTTTGGGTTCTCCTGTGGATCCCGAAGTATAGAGAATGTAGGCGATAGCGTCGGGAGATACCGGGGGCGGCGGGCTTGAATCGAAGCATTCGGTCCCGGCAAGTCGAATCACTTGCGCATGTTCTGTGGAAAAGCTGTCTATATCGGTCAGCACTGCGGCGGCCGCGGAATCATCGATAAGCCGCTCAATCCGGGCGGCAGGATGAGCGGGCTCGAGAGGAACGTAGGTTTTTCCGGCTTTCAGTACGCCCAACATCGCGGCGATCATCGAGGCGCCGTGGCGGAAGAACAGAGCGATTCGTTCCGGGCTTCCCCCGTGCAGAGAGAGGATCGCATTGGCAATCCGGTTGGATAGCACTTCCAGTTGCGTATAAGTCCACTGCTCGTTTTTCGTCTTGATGGCAATGCGATCGGGATGGCGCTCGGCTTGCTCGCGGAAACGGCTTCCTATCGACTGCTCGACCGCTTGTTCGGGAAATTCGGTAAAGGGTGTCCCTGGCGCGATGGTATTTTTTTCTGATGATATTTGACGAGTGAACCGAAGACGCGAGAGCGGCAAGCCAGGATCGGTAACAATAGTTTCCAGAAGAGTTTTAAAGTGGTCGAGTATGAGCCTTACCGTGCCGGACTCGAAAAGATCTTGCGCATACACCGCGTGTAGCTGGATGGTCCGGCCATATTCGATGGCGTAGAGAGTGAGATCAAATTTAGCCGATTCGTCCTGTTCAGCCGCCCCGGCGCCGGAGCTACCATCCAGTTCAACGTTTGCCCCGGCATCCGGCGGTTGCGCTGCATCGTCAGGGAGTCGTCCATCGATATTCAGCAGATTGAACATCACCTGAAAGAGCGGAGCCTGACTCAGATGCCGCGCTGGGGCGAGCCTGGCGACCAGCATCTCGAAGGGCATGTCCTGATGTGCATACGCCTCGGTTGCCACGGTGCGGACGCGCTCAAGCAGTTTCGTGAACGATGGGTCACCCGAAAGATCGAGGCGCAAGGCGAGCGTATTGACGAAAAAGCCGATCAGTCCTTCCAGTTCGCTGCGGGTGCGATTGGCGATTGGGGTGCCGATCACCAGGTCGGACTGGCCGCTGTAGCGCGACAACAGCACGCCGAAGGCGGCCAGCAGCGTCATGAACAAGGTCGCGCCCCCGGTTTGCCCGAGTGTACGCAAGCGTGCGGTAAGCGCAGCGTCAAGCCACACGCCGCAGCGTCCGCCGCGATAGCTGGACTGGGCCGGGCGCGGCCGGTCGGCGGGCAGGGAAAGCTGCGCCGGCGCATCCGCCAGTTGCTTTTGCCAGTAGGCAAACAGGGAATCGAGCCGCTCGCCTTGCAGGATGCGCCGCTGCCAGCAGGCGAAATCGGCGTACTGAACCGGCAGTGCCGGCAGCGCCGGCTGCTCGCCTTTGACCCTTCCGGCATAGAGTGCGCGCAGATCGCGGTGCAGTACCTCCAGCGACCAGCCATCGGCGACGATATGATGGAGCACCAGCACCAGCCAGTGATAATCTGTCTCGAGACGCAACAGGCTGGCGCGCAGCAGGGGGCCATGGACAAGATCGAAGGGGGCGGCCGAGGCGGCCGTGGTAGCGGCGCGGGCGCGCTCCAGACAGTCTTCCGCCGGCTGGCTGACATCCACCAGGGGCAGTTCAAGGCGCAAGCTTGGGGCAATGAGCTGCACCGGCACGCCGTCCAGCGCGGTGAAAGTGGTGCGCAGCGCTTCGTGGCGCTCAAGCAGGTCGCACAAGCTCTCTTCCAGCGCCTTGCGGTCCAGGGGGCCGTCGAACGGCAGCACCGTGCTCAAGTGATAAACCGGGCTGCCCGGATACAACTGCTCGAAAAACCATAGCCTTTGCTGGGCAAAGGATAAGGGACAGGGATCCGTTCGCAGTCCTGCAAGAATAGCCGGATCGGCATTGGCCTCATCTGTTTCCTGGCGTATTGCGCATGCAAGACCGGCAACGGTCGGAGACTCGAAAAGCCGGCGCAATGGGACCTCGATGCCGAATGTGTCCCGAATTCGTGACATTACCCGCGTTGCAAGCAACGAGTGCCCGCCCAATTCAAAAAAATTATCCTCTACCCCGATAGCGTCGAGATCGAGAACCTCCGTCCATATGCGCCCAATCCGAATTTCGTCCTCCGTGCGCGGGGCGACGGCTGTGCGCCCGAGGTCTGGACGTACGCGATCCGGCGCGGGCAGCGCCCGCCGGTCAATCTTGCCGCTCGGCGTAATGGGGAGGCGGTCGATAAATACGAATGCTGACGGCACCAGATACTCGGGTAGCCGTTCGAGGAGAAACCGGCGCAGGTCGCCGGCCGCGGGCGGTGTTTCCATCCGGACCACCAAATATGCGACCAGCCGGCGGTCGCCCGGCTCGTCCTCCCGCGCTACTACGGCGGCTTCACGCACCGCTGGATGGCTGGCGAGTACCGCCTCTACCTCGCCTGGTTCAACCCGGAAACCGCGAATTTTAACCTGGTGGTCGAGACGGCCGAGAAACTCGATGGCGCCGTTGGGCAGATAGCGCGCGAGATCGCCTGTTCTATAAAGACGCGCTTCCGGAGAATCAGGATCGGCGGCGAATTTTTCGGCGTTGAGTTCGGGACGGTTGAGATAACCTCGCGCAAGATTGTCTCCGCCGATATACATCTCCCCCGGCACGCCGATAGGTACAAGGCGCAGGTCGCGGTCGACCAGGCGAATGTACGTATTGGCGATCGGCCTAGCCGATCGGAGGGAGGAGGGGCCAGTGGACGGGCGGGCCTGCAAGAGTATAAGCTGTAACCACGTGGGTTTCCGATGGACCATACTGATTATGTAATTGGCAGTTCGGGAGTCTTCCGAACAGGTTGCGGATTTGCGGCGTTATCTGCAACTGCTCACCGGCGGTGATGATCTCCCGCAACGTCGCCGGGAGCGGCTCCATGTGGGTAGCGGCTTCCGCCAGTTGCTGTAGCGCAACGAAAGGAAGATATAGCCTGTTGACTTTCCGTTCGTCTATCAGCCGCCATAAGCTCACCGGATCCTGCCTCAACGTTTCGGGTACCAAAATCAATGTCGCGCCAGCGCAAAGGGTAGAAAAAATCTCCTGGAATGAGACGTCGAAGCTCAACGGCGCAACTTGCAGGGTGGGGCCCCCTGGCCCCAGTTCCCTATATTGCCAGGTGATCAGATTAACGAGCGTCCGATGCGGCAGGGCTACTCCCTTCGGCTTGCCGGTAGACCCCGAAGTGTAAATAACGTAAGCCAGATTCTCCGATTCCGGTGTGACCTGTGGTGGATTGTTTTGCAGTGGTGGAAGAGGTTCGTCTATGCACAACACGCGATGGGCGGGCAACCGCTCAAGCAACGCGCGCTGGGTAAGCAGTAAAGGCGCTCCGCTGTCTTGCAGCATGAAAGCCAGCCGCTCTCGCGGATATGCGGGATCAAGCGGCACACAGGCGCCGCCGGCAATGAGAATGGCAAGAACCCCGCTCACCATCTCCGGCGAACGCTCGAGGCAGAGCGCCACCGGCGTATCAGGGCCCACGCCGAGGCAGCGCAGATGGCTGGCAATCATGTGGGCACGATCGTCGATTTCGCGATAGGTCAACCGGGTAGCGCCACAGACGAGCGCGGCCGCATCAGGCGTGCGCGCCGCCTGTTCCAGGAAAAGCTCGTGAATGCAACGGTCGCGGGGATATTCCCGCTGGGTACGGTTCCAGTCCGCGAACTGCTGCCGCTCTGCTGCGGTGAGCAGCGAAAGGTCTGCGAGCCGTGCTGCGGGATTCGTTGTTATTGCTTCCAGCAGCGTGCGCCAATGGCCGAGCATGCGCTTGATGGTAGCAGCGTCGAAGCGTGCGCAGTCATACAGAAGCCTGAGCAGGAGTTCTTCGCCGGGCGCCGCAATTGCCGTCAAGGGATAGCTGGTGCGCTCCACGGACCGGGTTGTGTCGGCTGCCTTTCCCTTTGTCAGTTGGCGATGGGGATAATTCTGGAAAACCAGCAGGCTTTCGAAAAGCGGCAGTCCGGCGGGTACTTCGCTCAAGCGCTGCACTTCCGCGAGTGAACTGTATTCGTATTCCCTGTCTTCGAGTTGGCGGTTTTGCAGATACTGTAACCAGTCAAGCAGTGTGCCGCCATTGGGTACGGAAACGCGTAACGGCAAGGCATTGATGAAAAGCCCCAGCATCGACTCGATGCCGGGAATCGCTGCCGACCGTCCCGACACGATGACGCCGAACACGATATCGGTTTCTCCGCTATATCGGCTCAGGAGCAGCGCCCAGGCGGCCTGAACCAGGGTGTTGAGGGTGAGCCGGTTCGCGCGCGCGAAAGTTTCCAGAGCGGCTGTCGAGTCGGCGGGCAGGTGGATATTTTCTTCGCCGTGTCCCTCGGTTCCTGTGTGCGGCCGGTCCACCACCAGCGGCGTGGCGGCAAAAAATCCATGGAGTGCTTGCTTCCAGTAAGCCTGAGCGGCATTCCGGTCCTGATCACGCAACCAGGAGATATAGTCCCGATAAGGACGTGGCGAAGGCGGTTCATGGCGAAGGCCACGCTGAATCGCGTCGTAGAAATCCCCGATTTCCGAGAAGAGAAGCGGCACGCTCCATCCGTCGAGAAGAGCATGGTGATGGCTCCAGACGAACTCGAACTGATTATCATCAGTACGAATCAGCGCGATTCGCATCGGTGGCGCTTTCGAAAGATCGAAACCCCGCCTCCGATCAGCATCGAGATAGGCGTCGAGTTGCTGGCTTATCCGGGAAGATCCGCGCCAGTCATGACGGATGCAGTCCAGCCGCTCCTCGCGGTGGACGATCTGCAGCGGTGCATCGAGGCCTTTCCAATGGAACGTTGTCCGCAGCACCGGGTGGCGCATTACCACGCGCCGCCAGCTTTGTTCAAACGCTTCGATGTCGATCCCGTTCGTGAAGGAATGGTGGAGTTGCTCGACGTATATTCCCGAATCCGGATCAAGGAGAGTATGGAACAGCATTCCCTCCTGCATCGGCGACAGAGGATAGATATCCTCGATGTCAGGGTTGTCGCGCAAGAGACCGTCCAGTTGAGCCTGGTCAAGATTCGAAAGCGGAAAATCCATCGGCGATAATCCGGCGTCCACGGAGGATGGACAATAGGCGAGGAGTCCGCGCAGTTCGTCCAGGAATGCCGCCGCCAGTGATTCGATGGTGTCGCGGTGGTGTATCGCCTCGCTGTAAATCCAGGATAGGTGCAGCCGGTCGGCGAAAATGCCTCCATTAATGTCAATAAGATAGCGCCGCCTGCCGTGCTCGCTGAAAGCCGGCCCTCGCGGATCGTCTCCGTCGGCGCCCGGATCGGCGGCGTGCTCGAATTGTCCGAGGTAATTGAAGCTTATTTGTGCTTGCGGGCGCGTTCTGAAATGGTGGCCATCCTCACTCTTGCTCAGGTACCGTAGAAGGCCATAACCGATACCACGGCGCGGAATTGCACGCAGCCGCTCCTTGGTTCGCCGCAGTGCCGCGCCGGGGTTGGCACAGCCGCTGACGTCG
Source organism: uncultured beta proteobacterium (assembly GCA_963831395.1). Lineage (GTDB taxonomy): Bacteria > Pseudomonadota > Gammaproteobacteria > Burkholderiales > Nitrosomonadaceae > Nitrosospira. The sequence continues at coordinate 17,278 of CAWHQD010000045.1, read as the reverse complement.
AGAACTACCGGAAAGATTGTCGTGAACCAACCGACGGTTCTTGATAAATCGACATCATCGAAAATGGCTTCCCGGCCGTGGCCTTCCACGTCCACGAGCGTTGCACTTGTTCCCGTCCACCGGGCGACGGCAAGAGCCACGGCCGTCAGCAGTATTTCATCAATGCGTGCGTGATGAATCCGTGCGACGTCCTTCAGCAAGCGTGTAGTTTCTTCCGTGCTGAGGGAAATCACTACCGTGCGGCTTGAGCCGGCGGTGTTGGCTTCCGGGGGCGCCGGCAAATCCATGGGCAGCAAAGGTGCTTGCATGGGGACCGCAGCCAAGCCAATATTTCGCCTCCTCCCGGAGATTTGTCGAGTTTGCGTATTCCGACAGTTTCCCGGCCCAGGATGTGAAAGCGGTAGTCTTTGGCGGTAGAGGAGCCGGATGATCAACAGGGGCGCTGGCTGTGTCCAGATCCTCGAGCAGGATGCGCCAGGAGACACCATCAACCGCCAGATGATGGATCACGATCAGCAAGGAGGCTTTTTCATCCGGACCAAAATCGAATAGCACGGCGCGCAGCAGTGGCCCACGGGAAAGATCAAGGCTCGCTTGCGCCTGGGCCGCGCATTCCGCGACAGCCGTCATGTGGTGGGATCGCGCAACCCCCGACAGGTCGATGCGGGAATAAGGCGTCTCTGCGCCCGGATCGGCCAGTATTTGAATCCATTCATCGCCGGTACGGAAAAAACGTAGCCGCAACGCATCGTGGTGAGCCAGAAGCTGGTCGAAAATGTGGACCCAGCGGCTGTCGTCGATGTCCCGCGCGACCGTCAACAGCACTGCCTGATTGTAATGCTGCGGATCAACCAGTTCCTGCTCAAAGAACCAGTGCTGGATCGGCGTGAGCGGCGCGGTACCTGTCACTGTTCCCTGCTCCGTCGCGATGGGAGCGGCGTTCCCGACAGTGAGCAATCCTGCGATGGTAGGTTGCTCGAAAAGCTGGCGGGGTGTGAATCGCAATCCTTTGCTTCGTGCCCTGGCGACAATCTGGATTGCCAGAATCGAGTCGCCCCCCATTTCGAAGAAATTATCATGGATGCCGATCTGGTCCAGCCGCAGTATCTCTGCGAATATTGCTGCCAGCCGCTGCTCGTCTTCAGTGCGCGGTGCAGCCGCTTCGGTTTCCCTAACTATTGCAGGCGCTGGCAGCGCCGACCGGTCGATCTTGCCATTGGCGGTCAGCGGCAAAGCTGTCAAGGCCATGACTGCCGAGGGCACCATGTAGTCTGGCAGCCGTGCTTGCAGAAAAGGCCGCCATTCGCTCGCCGCAGGTGTTTTATCCGCCACCACATACGCGACCAGCCGCTTGTCACCGGGCGCATCTTCGCGCACTGCCGCCACCGCCTCGCGCACCCCCGGATATCCGCGCAGCGCCGCTTCCACCTCGCCCAGTTCGACGCGGAATCCACGCACCTTGACTTGCTGATCGCGCCGGCCGAGAAACTCCAGATTTGCATCCGGAAGATAGCGTACCCAATCCCCGGTACGGTATACGCGTGCGCCGGCGCGGAAGGGGTGGGGAATGAATCGCTCGGCGGTGAGTTCTGGCTGGTGGAGGTAACCTCGCGCCAGGCCCTCGCCACCAATATAGAGTTCTCCTGGCACACCGATGGGTACCGGTTGAAGCCGGTCGTCAAGTACATAAATTTCAGTATTGGCAATCGGCCGGCCAATAGGAACAGAAGGAGCAGAGGAGTCTGGCGCCGCCAGGAGCCGAAACGCGGGTTTGGTCCGCGAAAGCCGCAAGCTGAGAGAGCTTGCAGACTGTTGCCGTGATTGTGGTCTCGCTGGGACCATACGCGTTGATCAGGTTGATTCGTCCGCGCGTGTGCCGCAGCCAATCGCTCAATCGCGCGGCAAGCACAGGTTCGCTGCCGACTATCACCAGCCGCAGGCTTTCCGGAAGCCGTAAATTCCCAAGTTCCGCCACCCATCCGTGCCAGTAAGATGCTGGTAGGTTCAAGACAGTGAGGCGATGGCTGTTCACGAAGTCGAGCAGGTCCGAAAAGACCGGCGGACCGGTATCGGGCCACACGACGACTGTTGCTCCGCACAGCCAGGTAGGAAAAATTTCCTCCGCCGCCACGTCAAACGCGGGAGACGCAATCTGCAATATGCGATCCGTTGCACGGAGTTCATAAATGCCGGAAACCGCCACGGCGTGATTGACTAGCGCACGATGCGAAACCATGACCCCCTTCGGCGATCCGGTGGAGCCGGAGGTGTACACGACGTAGGCGAGATTCTCCGGTGTGACGTTCGCCGGAGCCCTGCCCTTCGGAACGCCGTCTATTTCTTGTGGAGTGGCGGCATCGATGCAAATGACGCGTCCTTTATAGCTGGCGAGCCGATTGCTGAATGCGCTGCGGGTCACCACCGCGGGTGCGGCGGTATCAGAAAGGATGAAAGTGATTCGTTCCTCGGGAAACGTAGAGTCGATGGGAACATACGCTGCACCAGCCTTCAGGATGCCGAGGGCGCCAATAGCCAGTCCAATGCCCCGATCAGTCAGCAGTCCTATAGGGGTATCTGTTTCGCCTCCGCGCAAGCGGGCGGCCAGTTGATCGGCCTGATGATTCAGTTGCGCATAGGTGATGCGTTCATTGCCTGTTTCAAGCGCAATTGCTTCCGGCGTCCGCCTTGCCTGGATCTCGAACAATGTGTGGATGCAACAATCGCGCGGAAAAGCGGCTGTGGTATCGTTCCAATCCACAAGAAGTTGCTGCCGTTCGATTCGGGAAAGCAATGGAAGTTCGGATAAGCGCTGTTCCGGGCTGGCGATGACGCCCTCAAGCAGCACCACGAAATGACCGAGCATTCGCCGTATGGTGGCCGAATCAAAAAGGTCGGTGGCGTATTCGAAAGTTACCGTAATTCCGTCATTAAATTCGGCAATTGCCAAGGTGAGATCGAACTTCGCCGCACCACGCGCCTCGACGATATCGCTCATGGCGGCGTTGCTCGTGGATGGCAGAGTTTCCTCGGCCATATTTTCCATGGCGAACATCACCTGGAAAAGCGGCGTATGGCTCAGATGCCGCGCCGGGGCAATCTTGGACACCAGCACCTCGAAGGGCATGTCCTGATGTGCATACGCCTCGGTTGCCACGGTGCGGACGCGCTCAAGCAGTTTCGTGAACGATGGGTCACCCGAAAGATCGAGGCGCAAGGCGAGCGTATTGACGAAAAAGCCGATCAGTCCTTCCAGTTCGCTGCGGGTGCGATTGGCGATTGGGGTGCCGATCACGAGGTCGGACTGGCCGCTGTAGCGCGACAACAGCACGCCAAAGGCGGCCAGCAGCGTCATGAACAAGGTCACGCCCTCTTGTTGCGAATGGATTCGCAAGCCTTTCGTCAACTCGGAGGGTAGCGTTGCCGACAGGGAAGCGCCGTCGAAGGTTTGCGCCGTGGGGCGCGGCCGGTCGGTAGGGAGGGAAAGCTGTGTTGGCGCGTCCGCCAGTTGCTTTTGCCAGTAGGCAAACAGGGAATCGAGCCGCTCGCCTTGCAGGATGCGCCGCTGCCAGCAGGCGAAATCGGCGTACTGAATCGGCAGATCCGGCAATGGCGAAGGCCGTTCATTCGAATAAGCTTCGAGAAGGGCTTCCAGTTCACGTTTGAGGATACTGATCGACCAGCCGTCGGCGACAATATGGTGCATCGTCAGCATCAGCACTTGGGTTGACTCTCCGGTGCGCAGCAATGTGGCGCGAAAGAGCGGCCCTCGCGTAAGGTCGAACGGCGTTGCTGCATCCTCGCTGGCAATCCTGCGCGCTTCGCCTGCAGGCGCGTGGCGCAAATCGATCACAGCAAGCGCTGGTGGCGAAGGCAAGCTGATGACCTGGACACCTTGCCCTTCGATGGCGGTGAAGGTAGTACGCAGGATTTCATGCCGCCGCACGATTTCACCCAAACTTTTTTCAAAGACTCCCGTAGCCAGCGGTCCGGCAAAGGAAAACGTAGTGCAGAGGTTGTAGGCGGTGCTTTGCGGCGAAAGCTGATCGAGGAACCACAGACGCTGCTGAGCAAAGGAAAGCGGATATGGACCCTCTCCATGACGGCGGGGAATTGGCTGCGAGATCGAGCGCGGTCCCAGGCGTAGCGCAAGTTCTGCGACGGTGGGTGCTTCAAAGAGAACGTGCAGTGGCAATGCCGCGTGCAGAACATCGCGTATTCGCGAGATTGCCTGCGTAGCAAGTAGAGAATGCCCCCCCATTTCGAAGAAATTATCATGGATGCCGATCTGGTCCAGCCGTAGTATCTCTGCGAATATTGCTGCCAGCCGCTGCTCGTCTTCAGTGCGCGGTGCAGCCGCTTCGGTTTCCCTAACTATTGCAGGCGCTGGCAGCGCCGACCGGTCGATCTTGCCATTGGCGGTCAGCGGCAAAGCTGTCAAGGCCATGACTGCCGAGGGCACCATGTAGTCTGGCAGTCGTGCTTGCAGAAAAGGCCGCCATTCGCTCGCCGCAGGTGTTTCATCCGCCACCACATACGCGACCAGCCGCTTGTCACCGGGCGCATCTTCGCGCACTGCCGCCACCGCCTCGCGCACCCCCGGATATCCGCGCAGCGCCGCTTCCACCTCGCCCAGTTCGACGCGGAATCCACGCACCTTGACTTGCTGATCGCGCCGGCCGAGAAACTCCAGGTTTGCATCCGGAAGATAGCGTACCCAATCCCCGGTACGGTATACGCGTGCGCCGGCGCGGAAGGGGTGGGGAATGAATCGCTCGGCGGTGAGTTCTGGCTGGTGGAGGTAACCTCGCGCCAGGCCCTCGCCACCAATATAGAGTTCTCCTGGCACGCCGATGGGTACCGGTTGAAGCCGGTCGTCAAGTACATAAATTTCAGTATTGGCAATCGGCCGGCCAATAGGTATAGGACTGTGGATTCTCTCTACCGGAGGCACGCGGTAGCAGGAGGTGAATGTGGTGTTCTCGGTTGGGCCATAACCCGCGATCAGCGCGCATTGGGGGTGTTGCTCGCGCATCTTGCGAATATGGTCCGGCGACAACACGTCGCCGCCGGTAATGAGTTGACGCACTGTATTCAAGCGTTCGCAATGGTCATCGACCATCTGGTGAAAAAGTCCTGTCGTCAGCCAGAGCGTGCTGATCTGGTGTCGCACGATCACGTCGCCGAGTTCTTCGAGGGATGGTGCGATGGGCGGCATGATTACCAGCCGCCCCCCATTAAGCAGACACCCCCAGATTTCGAATGTCGAAGCGTCGAACGCAATCGGCGCGAATTGAAGGAACACGTCATCAGGAGCGAACGTCGCGTAGTCGGTACCCTTTACCAGCCTCACCACGGCACGTTGCACGACAGCAACCCCCTTGGGGACGCCGGTGGAGCCCGACGTATAGCAGACGTAGGCGAGGTTGTCCGCTACCACTCCGCTTACAGGATTATCCACCGGCTCGTGCTCGATTTCCTCGCGCTCATCATCTACGCAAATCAGCTGTACAGCTTCGGCGGGAAGTACCGGGAGAAAACGGCGTTGGGTCAGCAATACTGCCGCCTTCGCATCGCGTAGCATCGCAGATAGCCTGGCGGGAGGGCTGCCGGGGTCCAGGGCAAGATAGGCTCCTCCAGCTTTGAGAATGCCGAGCAGGGCAGTGATCAGATCAAAAGAGCGCTCAAGATAGACTCCAACCAAAACCTCCGGACCGACACCCGACCGGCGCAGGCGATGGGCGAGCTGGTTGGCGCGAGCGTTGAGTTCGCCGTATGTGAGACAGCGATCCTTCAGAACAAGGGCAACCGCGTCTGGATACCTCGCGACCTGCTCCTCGAACAGCTCGTGGATGCAGGATTCCCGAGGATATTCAGCGCGAGTGTCGTTCCATTCGACAAGAAGCTGCTCCCGCTCGACCTCGGTGAGAATGGGTAGGTCGGGAAAACAGCGTTCCGGATCGGCGGCGGCGCCAGCCAGCAGAATCTCGAAATGCCTGGCCATCCGGTTGATGGTCTCGGCGTCGAAAAGATCAGCGCTATATTCGAAATAACCCGTTACCTGGCGCCCATCGTCGACCAGCGAAAGCAGCAGATCGAACTTGGCCGTGCCGGATTCGTGCGGCTTCCGGCTGACGGGTGCGGTTGCCGTTTCCTCCTGTTGATCCTGAGAGGAAACGTTTTGCAGCGCAAACATCACCTGAAAGAGCGGAGCCTGACTCAGATGCCGCGCTGGGGCGAGCCTGGCGACCAGCATCTCGAAGGGCATGTCCTGATGTGCATACGCCTCGGTTGCCACGGTGCGGACGCGCTCAAGCAGTTTCGTGAACGATGGGTCACCCGAAAGATCGAGGCGCAAGGCGAGCGTATTGACGAAAAAGCCGATCAGTCCTTCCAGTTCGCTGCGGGTGCGATTGGCGATTGGGGTGCCGATCACCAGGTCGGACTGGCCGCTGTAGCGCGACAACAGCACGCCGAAGGCGGCCAGCAGCGTCATGAACAAGGTCGCGCCCCCGGTTTGCCCGAGTGTACGCAAGCGTGCGGTAAGCGCAGCGTCAAGCCACACGCCGCAGCGTCCGCCGCGATAGCTGGACTGGGCCGGGCGCGGCCGGTCGGCGGGCAGGGAAAGCTGCGCCGGCGCATCCGCCAGTTGCTTTTGCCAGTAGGCAAACAGGGAATCGAGCCGCTCGCCTTGCAGGATGCGCCGCTGCCAGCAGGCGAAATCGGCGTACTGAATCGGCAGTGCCGGCAGCGCCGGCTGCTCGCCTTTGACCCTTCCGGCATAGAGTGCGCGCAGATCGCGGTGCAGTACCTCCAGCGACCAGCCATCGGCGACGATATGATGGAGCACCAGCACCAGCCAGTGATAATCTGTCTCGAGACGCAACAGGCTGGCGCGCAGCAGGGGGCCATGGACAAGATCGAAGGGGGCGGCCGAGGCGGCCGCGGTAGCGGCGCGGGCGCGCTCAAGACAGCCTTCCGCCGGCTGGCTGACATCCACCAGGGGCAGTTCAAGGCGCAAGCCTGGGGCAATGAGCTGCACCGGCACGCCGTCCAGCGCGGTGAAAGTGGTGCGCAGCGCTTCGTGGCGCTCAAGCAGATCGCACAAGCTCTCTTCCAGCGCCTTGCGGTCCAGGGGGCCGTCGAACGGCAGCACCGTGCTCAAGTGATAAACCGGGCTGCCCGGATACAACTGCTCGAAAAACCATAGCCTTTGCTGGGCAAAGGAAGTAGGAAAGAGGAATGCTTCGCCAGCCGCTAATCGGAGCGATTCCTCGGCTTCTGTGGCCATGACTGCTCCCTCGGGGTCATGAACCCGTTCCCGCTCGTTTATCGTATCTCGGCTTTCAAGATCTCTCTTGCTGTAAGGAACAGTATTCGTTTCCGGCTACTCGAATTAAAAAGGCTTCTTTAAAACTTAGGTCAGTTTCATGCAGATTTCAATGTGAATTAGCTAAATAGAAAAGTATTTCCCGCCGGAAATAAATTTGCGAAGTTCACTGGCGGATCACCTTTGGGGATAAAGGTTCAGCCGCGCTGGATTATGCGGCATAATTCACCCTTTTCAGTTTCACTTTAATGAATGCTGTCCAGTCATCGTCATGGCATCCTGCGCCGTCGTCCGTATCACCCCATGCTCGTGGCTGGTTGCAGAATCGGGGCTCGCTTACCCAGCTCATTCAGCAGCGCTGCTGCGGCGAATTTCGCGTTAAACCAGTGTTCCAGTCACTGGCAACGGCATGCGGAGATGAACTTGCCCTTATGAACTTGCGCCGGCAAGAACGGGCGCTGATACGGGAAGTGTATTTGTATTGCGGCGATACGCCGGTGGTATTTGCTCATTCGGTAGTGGCGAGAAAAGATCTGCGCGGCGCGTGGCGCGGGTTGAACGGCCTTGGTAACAGGTCATTGGGTACCGTATTATTTACCAATCCAGTGATAAAACGCACACCGCTCCGATTCAAAAGATTGAATTCCGTTCATCCACTTTTCAACCGTGCCTGCAGGAATTTGAAAGCAAAGCCGTCCGGCCTGTGGGCGCGGCGCTCCTTATTCAGCTTGCATGGGCAGTCCATACTCGTTACCGAAGTATTTCTTCCTTCCATTCTGGAGTTGGGATAGTGACGTTAACACAGCGCCTGGGTCATTATGAAAAGCTGATGCGGCTGGATAAGCCCATCGGTATATTGCTGCTGCTGTGGCCCACTTTATGGGGTTTATGGCTTGCCGCAGACGGCGTGCCCAGCACGAACATTCTGGTGATATTCATACTGGGCACGGTGCTGATGCGTTCCGCTGGCTGTGTCGTCAACGACTATGCCGATCGCAATTTCGATGCGCATGTTGAGCGCACCAAAAACCGTCCCCTGGCTACCGGCAAGCTGAGTTCCAAAGAAGCGCTGCTGCTGGCGGCCGGGTTAAGTCTGTGCGCGTTTCTGCTGATACTGCCGCTCAACCGTCTCACGCTTGAACTATCCGTGTTCGCGCTATTTCTCGCGGCAAGCTATCCCTTCACCAAGCGCTTCTTCGCCATGCCACAAGCCTATCTCGGCATTGCCTTCAGCTTCGGCATCCCAATGGCTTTTGCCGCGCAAACCGGGGAAGTGCCCTATATGGCCTGGCTATTGATGGCGGCGAACCTGCTTTGGGTGATCGCCTACGACACAGAGTACGCAATGGTGGATAAAGTTGACGATCTCAAGATCGGCATCAAGACTTCCGCCATCACTTTTGGCCGCTTCGATGTGGCGGGCGTGATGCTGTGCCATATTATTTTTATCGCCACTATGGCTGTCATAGGGCTGATGGAGCAACTGGGCATTATTTATTACGCAGGTCTGGCGGTCGCGTTAGGGTTGATACGTTATCAGTACCGCCTGATTCACGACCGCGACCGGGCAAACTGTTTCAAGGCTTTTCTTCACAACAACTGGGTTGGCGCAACGATATTTGCCGGCATTGCGCTTGATTACTTCATAACGGCAACCTCATAAGCGATCCAAATGAAATACAAGGATCTGCGCGATTTTATCGCCCAGCTGGAAAATCAGGGCGAACTGAAACGCATAAGCGTCGAAATCGATCCCCATCTGGAAATGACCGAAATCTGCGACCGGGTGTTGAAGGCAGGCGGTCCGGCCATTCTGTTTGAAAAGCCTAAAGGGCATACTATTCCCGTGCTGGGAAATCTGTTCGGCACGCCTCGGCGCGTGGCCATGGGCATGGGGCAGGATTCGGTTGGAGCGCTACGGGAAGTCGGAAAACTTCTTGCCTATCTTAAAGAGCCCGACCCGCCCAAAGGCTTGAAAGATGCGTGGGACAAATTCCCGGTGCTGAAACAGGTACTCAACATGGCGCCGAAAGAGCTTTCGCGAGCCCCCTGCCAGGATGTCGTATGGGAAGGCAAAGACGTGGATCTCGGCCGGCTGCCGATCCAGACCTGCTGGCCGGGAGATGTGGGCCCCCTGATCACCTGGGGCTTGACCGTCACCAGAGGGCCGCACAAGACGCGGCAGAATCTCGGCATTTACCGGCAACAAGTGATCGGGCCGAATAAGCTGATCATGCGCTGGCTGGCCCACCGTGGCGGGGCGCTGGACTTTCGCGATTTTTGTCTGGCCAATCCGGGCCAGCCTTATCCTATTGCGGTGGCGCTAGGGGCGGACCCGGCGACCATACTCGGCGCGGTGACGCCTGTTCCGGACAGTCTTGAGCGAATATCAGTTCGCCGGATTGCTGCGCGGGGCAAAAACCGAAATCGTCAAATGCCTGAGCCATGATTTGCAGGTTCCCGCAAGCGCGGAAATCGTGCTGGAAGGATATATCTACCCCAATGAGACAGCCGTGGAAGGCCCTTTTGGCGATCACACCGGCTACTACAATGAGCAGGAGACTTTTCCGGTATTCACCGTCGAGCGCATCACCATGCGGCGCGACCCGATCTACCATTCCACCTATACCGGCAAGCCCCCGGACGAGCCGGCGATACTTGGTGTCGCGCTCAATGAAGTATTCGTGCCTCTATTACAAAAGCAGTTCACCGAAATCGTCGATTTCTATCTGCCGCCGGAAGGCTGCTCCTACCGCATGGCGGTAGTGAGCATGAAAAAGCAGTACGCGGGGCACGCCAAGCGCGTCATGTTCGGCGTGTGGAGTTACCTCAGGCAGTTCATGTACACCAAATTCATTATTGTCACAGATGATGACGTTAATATCCGTGACTGGAAGGAAGTCATCTGGGCCATTACCACGCGGGTCGATCCGGCGCGCGACACGCTGATCGTGGAAAATACGCCCATCGATTATCTCGACTTCGCCAGCCCGGTATCCGGCTTGGGCGGGAAAATGGGGCTGGATGCTACTAACAAATGGCCGGGGGAAACCAATCGCGAATGGGGTACGCCGATTGTGATGGATGCGGCGGTGAAAGCAAGAGTGGATGAGATTTGGGAGGATTTGCGGCTGTGAATAACGTTACCCTAGCCGGTACAGCACAGGTAGAGCTTTATGAGCGAGAATCTGATGGGCGAGTTTTATCCTAGAGGATATTCTGGAGGGAGGTTGCCCGGGTGTAGCGCTGGGCATTACACCGAACCTCATCACAGATCGGGTAGAGCATGAATAAGCAACCAACCATTAACCCTCACACGATCCACTGGTTAGCGTGGGGGGAGAGGCGGATAATAGCTATTATCCGAAATGGCAAACAAATAAGAACCATTTACAAGCCAATAGAAGGCTTTAAGTAAAGCTAAGCTAGCCCCATCTTCCTTTTTAAAGCTCCAGTATTATTTAGTACACTTATTAATAAGAAATTAAACTCTATGTCCGCTCTTCCAGAAGAAAATCCAAATGTTAAGTCAAAGGCTGCCGATAAAAGATTACGTGACTTAAGTGCCAATGAACTTATTTTCGCAGTAGTAGGACCTGTTGGCTCGGGAACGAGTTGGATCTCGACAGCGTTAGCAGGATTGTTAAGTAACGAAGCGTATCGTGCGGACGTACATATAATTAAAGCCAGTGAAGTTATAACAAAATGGGCTTCTCAAGAAAAAGCTAGCTCATTATCTGACGGTCAAAGGCTCCAAAAAGTCACCGCATTGCAAGACGCGGGTGATGGAATGCGGGCACAGGATCCAGCAGCCGTAGCGCTTGAATTAATTTCTTCAATTCGAGATAAAAGAGAGGAACTCGGACAGGGAGTGGCAGCGACAGTCACTAACATCGCTCCAAAGCTTCCAACAGAGGTTGTAAGCAGGCGAGTTTACATACTTGACTCATTAAAACATCCCGCTGAAGTTGAATTGTTACGTGCAGTTTATAAAGAGGCTTTTTGTTTAATTGGCGTCGTCTGTGAGGAGGAAGTTCGCGAGGACCGCCTTGCGAAGGTTAAATGCAAGGACTCAAGTTTGTCGGAGGTCCAGATGCTTATGAAAAGAGATGAGGACGCAGATATTACGCATGGGCAAAAGGTTAAAGATACTTTTCATCTTGCAGATTTCTTTGTTCATAATTCTCCCGATAGATATAAGGATAAAGATAAAAAAGTGTTAAACCCGGCTTGGGATGTTCCTGAACAACTTGGAAGGTTAGTAGATTTGCTAACTTTTAAGAAAGTGGTTCGCCCAACCCCAAGCGAAACTGGGATGTTCCATGCATACGGAGCAAAAATGCGTAGTGCGTGCCTTTCTCGCCAAGTAGGCGCGGCATTACTTGATGGAAAAGGAAACGTAATAGCTACAGGTACGAATGAAGTACCTCGCGCCGGTGGAGGAGTATACGGGGGAAATTTCGATGATTTTGATACACCAGAACACTTTCATGATCACCGATGCGTGACGGCAAACAAGTATTGCAGTAGTAATCGATCTCAGGACGAAATCATCGAGAATATTATTGACCAGATACCCGCGTTAAAGGCAGTTTTAGATAAACATGATCTGGCAAAGCAGTTGAAAAAAACACCGATAGGCAAGCTCTTAGAGTTTAGCAGAGCCGTACATGCAGAGATGGATGCGCTTATCTCAGCAGCGCGACTCGGAGCTTCAACCGTTGGAACAAGGCTATTCGTTACTACGTTTCCGTGCCATTATTGTGCGAGGCACATTGTTTCGGCAGGTGTTGACGAGGTGCAGTACATAGAGCCTTATCCTAAGAGCAAAGCTTTGAAATTACATGGAGACGCGATTACTGAGTCTCCCGTTAATTGGGTCGCCCCAAGTACTTCAAGTGAAAGTAGCCAAGGCAAAGAACGTAAAGTGCTTTTCAGGCCGTTCACGGGCGTAGCGCCACGTTTATACCGGCAGGCATTTTTGAAGGATCGGAAACTAAAAAACGAAGAAAACGGTGATTTTTTTATCGGAGATTCAGATTCTGCATCAGGGCTGCTCAAGCTAAGTTATCAAGATGTTGAGGGAGCTCTTTTGCAGGAGAGGCGGAGGTAATAATGCTCAAACTCAATTTGACACGAGATCACCTTCAGCTTATTGCTAATACCCAAGAAGTGGAGTGCCGTGGTTTTGACAAGCCCAATTTAAACGAACAATTGACGTTGGGCCTTTTCGAATCCCCCGAATTACTGTTGGTTAGAGAGTCTGATATTTTAGAAAATGGCGCTTTTTCCAAGTTAATAGTGAGCGTTAAGCCGCGCTGGCTATTCGATATACGAATAACGCCAAGGCTAGATTTTTTTGCGCCCAATCGCTCGCTGGCATTTAAGCATTTCGTTGAGATGAACCTCGGTTATATTGATGTATTTGGTGCTTTAGGGGCGGATTCATATTGCACTGAGGAGTCTCGTCCTGAGAGTTGGGGGCATTTTGTTGCAGCAGTATTGAGTGAATCAACTATTAAATGTGGCCCATACTTGTTCATTTTCGATAACGACGAAGTGCTGAAGCGTTCCAAAAACATTTTACCGTCTGTGTTGCAGAGAGAGACGTATTTAACAGACCTAAAAGTGTCTATTTTTCGTAATGCTTTTGCTTGATCCCAACCACAAACCGTCATTTTTGAAGATTTCATAGCACACTGAGCTCATTGATGGACGTCCCTCATTGAAGAGATTCCTGATTTTAACGCCACCCAACGGGACCGTGACTGCTTCGAGCGCCTTGACGTACGGATGAGATAGCGAAAAGCGAAATTATACGTTCCCGCATCGAACAATTATTGCTTGTTTTCGTGGCCTGTCACCGCGAGACAGCTTCCGGTCTGATCGCCCCTTGGCGAGAATCTGTCATCGGAAACCACCTCAGCAACTTTCATGGGAGAACAGGTATGAAACCAGAAGACGACGCCAGCGCGTCACGGCGCCAGTTTGTTGGCGGCATGACTGCCGGCCTTGCTACGGCTTTCGTTTCCCCTGCTTTTGGGCAGCAAGGGCAGCAGGGTTCGCCGCAAGGGCTCAGCCAGTCCCGTAAACAGGACCCGACAACGCAATATCCAGCTCCCCCCTTCCCTCCGCAAAAACAGGAGCCGCCCGGCCTTGCGAGCAAGATGGTTCCGCGGCCCGATCATGGCGAAACAAGCTACAAGGGTTCGGGCAGGCTGGTGGGTAGAAAGGCACTCGTGACCGGGGGCGATTCCGGCATTGGCCGCGCCGCCGTCATCGCCTTTGCGCGCGAAGGCGCCGATGTTGCGATCAACTATCTCCCGGTCGAGGAGCCTGACGCCAGGGAGGTCGTGGAACTGATCCGGGCGGAAGGGCGAAAGGCGGTTGCGATCCCCGGCGATATCCGGAACGAGGATTTCTGCTCCAGGCTCGTCGCCGACGCCGTACGGGATCTGGGAGGACTGGATATCCTTGTCAACAATGCCGCCATGGCGGCCGCGCAGCCCTCGATCGTTGATCTCACGACCGAGCAGTTCGACTCGGTATTCAAATGCAATGTCTATGCGATGTTCTGGATCACCAAGGCCGCCATGCCGCACCTTAAGCCCGGCTCGGCGATTATCAATACAAGCTCCATTGAGGCTTACACTCCTTCCGATGCGTTTCTCGACTACGTGCAGACCAAGGCGTGCAACGTTGCTTTCACGAAATCGCTGGCGAAGCAGGTAGCCCGGCAGGGTATACGGGTAAATGCGGTGGCGCCGGGACCATTCTGGACCCCGTTGCAAACGATGGGATGGACAGACGTCAGCAGGTTTGGGAAAGAAACCCCGCTTGGCCGGCCCGGACAGCCGGCGGAACTGGGCCCCCTGTATGTCTTTCTTGCGTCGCAGGAATCAAGCTACGCAACCGGACAAGTGTACGGTGCCTCGGGCGGGGAAGGACACCCCTAGCGCCAGACGGGCCATTATCGGAAGCGGATGCGTTTGCCTGCATTACAAGGAGTGGGGCTAGTGCAAGAAAAATACAGGCCAGCTCCGCTTCCGTTGAAGAGTATGCGTATCGTGAAGTTGACGTCTATCCCACCCGTAATTGATTACCCTCCTTGCGGCTTAATATCAGCTTGCTCAGCGCAGGAAGAATAATAAATGTGCAAACCATGATCCAGAATATGCCGATGGTAATCATCAAGCCCATGCTGGAGATTCCCGCGTGCGGCGAGAAAGCCAATCCTCCAAAGCTGGAGGAAGTGGTCAGGGCCCCGAAAAATATGGCTCTGGCGGTGCTGGACTGGTAAATATCCTCGTCTTTCGAGCCGGAAAGTGACTCGCGCAGCTTGACGAGCATGTGGATGCCGTTGTCGACTCCCAGTCCCAATAACAGCGGCAGGGCGATGATGTTGGCGAAATTGATGGGTGTGTTGGTGAGAGCAGCGCAGGCCATGGTAAAAAGCCCCGCCAGTATAAGCGTTGTCATGACCAGCGTTGTATCCAGCACGTTGCGCCGAATAGCGAACAAAACCAGCGCAATGGCAACCAGAGCAATCACGATAGCCTGCTGAAAGGCTTGGATGACTTCGTTCATGGATTCCCAATAAATGATTGGCAGGCCGGTTGTTTCGGGTGCGACCGATTGCACTTCGTTAATAAATTCCTTCAGATTGGTCAGCTCATTCAGGTCTTTTTTTGGAAAAATCTGGATGCGGTACCAGCCGTCCCTGCTCAGCCATCGATCCTTGATGTCGGCAGGCAGGTCGTCCAAACTGATAGGCCCGGCTTTCAGGCTGGCTGATAATTCCCCCATGACCTGCGGCAACGTGCCAAGCAGGGCAGTCTGTATTTTTTCAATGAAAATCTTTCGGCTGGATTGTGGCCGCGCATCGAGTTCGGTCAAAATTTCCTGCAATTCCGTTTTTAACTTTGTTAACGACTCGCGATCACGGGCATCGGCTTTTTGGGGCAGGACAATGTCGATGGCTTTTATCAGCCGGGTGATGCCGGGGGCCGGATCGACATTGGTTTCCAATTGGGGGAAATGCTGCACCTGCGGCCCAAGTATCAGCCCCAGTTCTTCAACCAAGGCCAGTTTTTCGTCCTGGTCCGTGGGCTGAAGGTCAAAAAGACTGATGGTCTTGCCAACGGAAGCCAATGCCGACAGCTTTTTTTGCAAAATTCTCGTGCTGTTCTCATCCTTGACCAAGATGTTCAACACCATCGGTGAGGTGTCCTCGTCTTCCATCAATTTCTTGAACGCGATAACCGATTCGGTATTAGGGTCGCGAAGCTCGATCAGATTGAAATCCGTCTTCACGTTAAATGCCAAAACGATGGAGATGAGAGCGATAACGAGGGCGGCAAAGGAAACGGGTTTGGCATATCGGATTGGTAAGGCCGCCAGTGTCCTTGACAGGTTTGAGAGGAGATGCTGACCTTCCTCCAACCGCGGCTTCGCTGGCGCGGGCAGGATTTTTAGCAGGGCTGGCAGGGAAATCAGAGTGATTATCAGGCAAATAAACAGGCTGGTCCCTGCCAGCAGGCCAAGTTCGGCAACGCCCTTGTAATCGGTCGGCATGAAAGCGTACAGTCCTATGGATGTGGTTCCGGCGGCCAGTAACAGCGATGGGCCAACGGTCATGAAGGCATTGCGCAGCGCCAGCTCTTTATTGTCGTGCTCCTTTAGATTGTCCTTATAGCGTAAGCAAAAATGGATGGCATATTCCACGCCCAAGCCGATATTGGATACCGCGAAAGCGAGTGAAATCAGGTTCAGTTCCGTTACGGCAAAAGCCGCGAATGCCCCGCAAAAAACCATGCCCACGGCCAGCGTCAGCAACGTGGCTAACGTAAGTAAAACGGACCGGTAGGCAACCAATAAAATACATAACACCACGACAACGGAGAAAACACTAGCCGTAAAAGTGCCAGCGCTGATGCCTGCAAGTTCGTCATCTTCAAGGCCGACCTCGCCGGTCACCCAAACTTTTACAGGCGGCAGACCGGGGTCCTGGATATCTGCGGCTGCTTTGCGGATCGCCTCGATCGCGCCCTTGGCGGGGCGGATTTCCGAGTGGTCGAGCTTGGGCGAGACAATGATAAACTCTTTATTGGAACGCCTTTTCTTCTCGGCGATCAGCGACTCCCAGGAAAGCAAAGCATTTTCGCCATTGGTCGTCCTGTGCAGAACCTTTGCGATCTTGTCGGCCAGCGTGGCTAAATCGACAGGCACAACCTGGGCTGTGCCGTTTGTCTGCTCCTTAGCCTTGTTTGTGGCCTTCAGGGCATCCTCAAAAATAGAAAAAAAACCGGTCAACTTCGGTTCCTGCGCAATTCTTCCGATAAAGGGCTGGGCGGCGACCAGGTTATTGGATAACGTCTGCAATTCGGCACTGTCCAGATAAAGCAGACCGTTCTGACGGAAAAATTTATTGTCATTGGGGATGTAGGCCGAATTTATGTGATCCGTATTTTTGCGGAGCAGGCTCAACAGCCTTCTGCTTGCGGTTTTAGTCAGTTCAGGCGTATCCGACTCAACCACCAGCAACAGCGTGCTCAAATCCTGTGAAAAGGATTGCTCATAAAGCTGACGGTAATGCTGAAAAGGCGCATCGGGAGCAATGAGCTTGGCGGTATCAGTATCGATGCGCAAATGGCCGATTGTGTACTGAGCGGCCAGAATCTGAGCGCAACCAGTACGACAGCGCCGTAAAAGGATGGCCCAGCGTCCAGTTTCCCCAAATTGCGTAACTGCGGCTAATTGACATAATCGATTGGGCCGGCCTGATAATCCGTAGTGAGATTGGCTGATCCTACCGTGGCCTTGCAGAAGACGAGGCAGTTCTGCCCGATATCGGTGGCGAATCTTTATCAAATGGCGATACGTTAGCGCAAAGAGATGACTATTATTAGTAGTGTAGTGCAAGCGCAGGCGAATCGCTTTAATGAAAAAGTA
>CAWHQD010000044.1:0-44565 GCA_963831395.1 uncultured beta proteobacterium | reverse complement strand
CGAAGCCTTGTGTTAATGCGGCAAGAGCAAGAATGGTCTCGCACTCAGCCACGTAATTTGCATGCTTCGTCCATTGCTGCCGTACCGTGTCAAGGTGTTTGGAAAGTAAATTGTCTTTGCCTGCCCAATACAACGTCAACGTTCCATGCTCAAAGAAACCGTCAAGTACCAGTAGCAGCCAGAATGGGCTGTAAGCCCCCCCCTGGATTACTTGTTTCCTTTCATCACCCTGGACGGCATTCATATTGCGTTGGCGTGCGACTGCGTCAATTAGGACTTCCACAGCTTGCGCTGACAACTTCTGCAGCCGCAGTGGCTCACCCCTAAAACAAAAATCCCGATCGGATTCCCTGATTTGGCCGGGCCCATCGAAATCGGACGGTTTATTTTGATCGATAAGAAGCAAACGTACGCGATGAGGGAAAGCGCATGATCGATGTTTATCCCCTAATTTTCGTACAAGCTGGATGGAGCGCAACACTGGCTCGTTGGAGGTCCCTTCAGCCGCGTTCTCAAATACGATCAACGTCGGCCGCCGAGGCTTCCAGTCATCTATAAGTTCCGTTTCGCCATGCCAAAAATTTGCGTCAAACTTTAGTTTACTTGCTGAATTGACTAATTCTGAAGCGAGACGACGTTTTCCTATGCCAGCCTCACCGATAATCCACCACCACCGAAAGGCATCTCTACCTTCTAGAAATTCTGTTAGTGCAGCAAGTTCCTTTTCGCGGTCTACCCAAGGAGAGCCGCTCTCAAAATCCCTGACCAGGCTGTCTGGTCTTGGTGGAACAAGGAATTCAGGGATTGTGAAATATCGTTCTACCCATAATGCAGGCTTGCGAAGCAAATGGGTTTCCCAAAAAAACCATCCAATAATTACTATTAGAATGGTATTGAATAACCGAGGATTAGATGAGTTAAAGGGAAAACTTTGGGTCAACCACGTCTGGTTGAATGGGTCAAGACTAAAAACTACTAACAATCCTACCACCGTCAGTCCAGTGAGACTACAAAACAGAAATTCCACAGACGTTCTAAATTTTGGGGAGGCTTGCATGCGTTCTGCTTCCTTTGTCTCTTCAATGCATATGGCGTTTGCCAGATAACCGAGTCAAGCCCAAAATCTGCTTTAAATCTGTTTTGCTGGGTTCAATGATTTTTAATTTTATCCTGTGAGGACGATTACGTTACTGTACGCACTGACTCGGCGCGGGCGCGTTCCGCGAATTCATCCATATCGCAAGGTGATCCTACCAACGAGCCTCATCCTGTTCAGCTAGCCACGCTTCAATCAAAACTTAGGGCAAAATTATCATTTTGGAAAATGCGAGTCTCTTTCTCTCGACCGCATATTAATAAATAGCTCCAAGTAAGCTCATTTGCGAACTGAGGGCGGAAGAAATTTTGATGGCCGCGTTACTTGATATATAAGCGGTTATAAGCGGTAAAACTTCTTGAATACCGCAGTATTAAGATAAATGGTGTAAGCAGTAATCCGCGACGAGGATGCTCTGAGATTCGAATTTAGGAGGGATCGTCTTCAGTTCCTCAACGGTTTCCCTGTCTTCAGGGTATGTTCCACGCGCGCCTGCGTCTTCTCGGTCGCCAGCAATTCTATAAACGCATCACGTTCGAGCTCCAGGAACCAGTTTTCATCGACCAGGCTGCCGGGAGTCAATTCTCCACCGCACATGACGTGCGCAAGTTTTGACCCGATCAGGTAATCATGCTCCGAGATGAAGTTGCCTTCGCGCATATTCACCAGCATGCCTTTGATAGTGGCAATGCCCGTAGAACCGGCAACGGGAATATTTCGCGCTTTCAGAGGAGGACGATACCCCGCTTCCGCCAGTGCGACTGCCTGCGCCTTGGCGACATAAAGCAGCTCGAACCGGTTCATCACTATCTGGTCTGCACGGCGCAGATACCCCAGTTCCTTGGCCTGCTCCGCACTTTTTGCCAATTGCGCGGTTGCGACACTCTGAAAATAATTTTTCAATAACGGAAAAGGATCGCCGTCTTTTGTCTCCTGCGCGGCCCTCAAGGCAAGTTCCTTGCAGCCGCCGCCCGCCGGTATCAATCCCACCCCGGTTTCCACCAGGCCAATGTAGCTTTCCAGGGTGGCGACCGCCCTGTCGCAGTGCATCACAAACTCGCAGCCGCCGCCCAGCGCAAGCCCATCCACCGCCGCAACCGTGGGAATCATCGAATACCTGAGATCCTGCGAAGTCTGTTGAAACTGCGCCACCATTGCCTCGACTTCCGCCAGTTTGCCCGCCATCAGGGCGTCGGCAAGATTAAGGCTGCGCGCGGCCTTGAGCACAGCGGATTGTGCCGTTTTCCTGAGCTTTTTTGCCAGAACGCTGAGGGCGGAAGGAGGTTCGCCGCTTTTCAGGCGCTCTGTTGCTTTTTGCAGGTTGGCGCCAGCGGAAAAGGGTGGCTCGGTCTGCCAGATCACCAGTGCGCGCCAGTTTCGCTCCGCCTCATCCAGGGCCTGTTGTACTCCGTCCAGCACATCGCTGCCGATGGTGTGCATCTTGCTCTTGAAGCTGAGAATGGCTACGCCGTCATCGGCCATTCCACCGCTGCCGGACTTGCCGGCGGTATGCCACATGCGGACTGCATCGGTCTCGAATATGGTTGTGCCGTACTGCGCCTGCTCGCCCAGCAATTTGTCAGGAAATAACTGTCGCCTATACACGGGCAACGTTGAACGGGGCCGGAAACTGTTAGCCGACGGCGAATAAGAACCCTGGGTCCTATGAACCCCTTGTATGTCCTGATTGGCGGCTTGACTCGCACTTTGCCCCATTTCCCGCACCCAGTCGGGCAGCGATACTTCGCTCATGCTTTTGCCTGTGGCGATATCTTCGTTTATCCATCCCGTAATATCGCTCCATCCCGCCGCCTGCCAGATTTCGAACGGGCCCTGATTCCAGCCGAAACCCCAGCGCATGGCAAAATCGAGGTCGCGTGCATTGTCTGCGATTGCATTGAGATGGACAGCGCAATAGTGAAACAGATCGCGGAATATTGCCCACAGGAATTGGGCTTGCGGATGCGGATTAGCGCGTAGTGCGCCAAGTTTACCCGCTGGATTTTTTTGCTTGAGCAATTCCTTTATGTCATCGTCAGCCGCACCTGCGGAAAGTACATATTCCTTCCTGGCAAGATCCAGCACATGAATTTCCTTGCCCGCCTTCCGATATACCCCGCGTCTGGTTTTCTGTCCCAGGGCGCCGGTCTCTATCAAGCCCTGCAGCCAGCCGGGCACGGCATAGTACTTATGCCATGGGTCGTCCTGCGAGCGTGTTGCGCATGGTTTCGATCACATGCGCGAGAATATCGAGCCCCACCACATCCGCGGTGCGGAAAGTCGCGCTTTTTGGGCGTCCTATGAGAGGTCCCGTTAAAGCATCCACCACGTCGAACCCGAGACCGTATTCCCGGGCATGATGCATGGTGGCGAGCATGGAAAATACGCCTATCCGGTTGGCGATAAAATTAGGCGTATCCTTTGCGCGAATCACCCCTTTGCCAAGACAAGTAACCAGAAACGCTTCCAGGTCATTCAGCATTGCCGCATCGCTTTCCGTGCAGGCGATCAGCTCAGCGAGATGCATGTAGCGCGGCGGATTAAAAAAATGAATGCCGCAAAAGCGGTGGCGCAAGTTCTCCGGAAACGCCTGCGCCAATTGATTGATGGAAAGCCCTGATGTGTTGCTGGCAAAAATGGCATGCTCGGCGAGGTACGGCGCTATTTTCGCGTACAACGCCCTTTTCAAATCCATACGCTCGGCGATCGCTTCGATCACGATGTCGCAATCCTTGAGCAATTCAAGGTTTTGCTCGTAATTTGCAGGCTGGAGAGCGGCTGCCCTGGCTGAAACCGACAACGGCGCCGGGTCCTGTTTTTTCAGATTCTCTATGGCCTTGATCACATTGTCGTTGGGATCGCCCTTCTCGGCGGGCAACTCGAATAACAGTGTTTCGATATTGGCGTTAATCAGATGTGCCGCGATCTGCGCTCCCATTACCCCCGCACCTAGCACGGCCGCTTTGCGCACGACAAATTTGTGATTATTCAAGTCTGCCTCCAGTTCGATCTCAGGCCCATTTTACCTATTCGGGCGGAACAACACGCGGTTTGCGATTCTCGTCTACCGCCACATAAGTCAATACCGCCTCGGTCACCCTGTAGCATATTTCATGGTTTCCCTGGCGCAATCCCCGCTGAGCATAAACCACGACATCCACCGTAATCGACGTACGCCCGACCTTGACGATGCTTGCATAAAAGCTCACGACATCGCCCACAAATACAGGTTGCTTGAATACGAAAGAATTCACCGCTACCGTCGCTACCCGCCCGCGAGCCCGGCGGATGGCCGGAAGACTGCCCGCAATATCCACCTGCGCCATGATCCAGCCCCCGAATACGTCCCCTGCATAGTTGGTATCCGTCGGCATAGGCACCAGGCGCAGTATTGGATCGCATCCCTCAGGCAGCGATGTTTGAATTTCTGCGTCAGCGTTCATCTATGCCTCGGGTTTGCCATTCGTGGTTTCGTAGGATGGGTGGAGCAAAGCGTAACCCATCATCCTCTCAGTGGCCCTCGTAAAGCCTGTCCACTTCCGCGGAATAATGGTTCAGCACCTGGTTTCGGCGCAGTTTCAGGGTGGGTGTCAGCATATGGTTTTCGACAGTCCATGGTTCTCTTGCCAGCCCCACGCGGTATATTTTGGCATAGCCGGGAAATTCCTTTATCTGATGGGCGATTCGTTCAAGCAGGATTTTTTCGAGCTTCTGGTTTCCCAACAGGCGGCGCCAGTCGCGATCAAGACCATATTGCCCCGATATGCTCTCCCAATTACCGGAGTTCAGGACTACCAGCGCACTCAAATATGAACGGCCTTCGCCAATCACCATGACCTGTTCGAACAGCGAATCACGCAGAATGGCTGCTTCCATATTCGCGGGCGGGATTTTCGTGCCGGTAGACATAACGATGATTTCCTTCAGGCGGCCCGTGATGGTTACCCTGCCATGCTCATCAATATGCGCAATATCGCCGGAATTGAGCCAACCCTCAGGCATCATGACTGCCTTGGTGGCCTCCGGATTGTTCCAGTAGCCGAGCATCACGTTGGGGCCGCGAATCAGTAAGGCATTATGTTCGCCGAGCTTTACTTCCACTCCTGGAATGGGGCGTCCGACGCTGGTCGGAACATTATCCTCGGGGGTATTGCAGCATACCACCGGACTGCTTTCAGTCATGCCGTAGCCTTGCAGGATGGGCAGCCCCAAACCGATGAACACGCGGGAAACGTCGCCCGACAAGGCCGCCCCGCCACTCATGGCGCAGCGCAGCCGGCCGCCGAGTTTACCCATTACCTTCTTCGCCACCATTATTTCCAGGAAGGGCCACAACATGTGGGAAACATGCCGAGGCGCCCGATGCTGCTGATACTCAAAGCGGTTATAACCGATTTCAACCGCGAGCTTGAACAGTCTTCCTGTTCAAAGCGGGTCCTTCCGCGAGCTTGGCCCGGATGGCCGGCATAAATCCGCTCGTATATTCGTGGCACCGAAACCAGGATAGTGGGCCGAATGATCAGCAAATCCTCCTGCAGCTGGTGGACCGAACGGGCATAGGCGACAGTCGCCCCCTGCATGATAGGCACATAGCAACCGGCAGTTCGCTCAAAAGTATGCGACAACGGCAGAAATGAAAGCAGCAGGTCGTCTTGCCTGATCGGCACAACTTGCAGGCAGCTATGGGCATTGGTGAGGATATTATGATGGCTCAGCATTACTCCCTTGGACCGGCCCGATGTGCCCGAGGTGTATATGATAGTGGCCAGCTGATGGGGATCGCGCTTGAGGTCCCGTGTCTTTCCGGCTTCTTCCGGCAGTCTTTCCGGCAACTCTTCCGGTAGCCAGTCGTGCAGCGCGAGAACGAGCCCGTCGTCTTCTTTTTCAGGGATTCCCTGGAAGGTGACGACGCGTACCAGATTGCCTATCTGATCCCGCACTTCCGAAAATGCCTGCCATTGCGCCAGTTCTTCCACCAATAATACTTTGACGCCCGCGTCGCGCAAGATATAGGCGGCGTTCTCGGGCCGATCGGCTGTATAAAGAGGCACCACCACGAGCCCCAGCCTCAGCGCGGCGTGCTCGAACATCACCCACTCCGGGCAGTTTCTCAACATGACAGCCACCCGATCGCCGGGAGCGAGATTCTCGCGGGAGAGCGCAGCCTGCCAGTGCTCGATGCGGTCATCCATTTGTGCCCAGGTGAGGTCGCGCCATTTGCCGCTGGAACGGTCGTAATCGCGGTAGGCTACTTTATGGGGCGAGCGGCGCACTCGCTCGCGGAACAAGCCGTCGAGCGTTCCGGCAGTCTCCACCGGGATAATGTCGGTCAAGTCATGTTGTCCGGTTTGCATGATGTATTCCGTATCTTGTTATTTTTGACCTGATAAGGTTATCGCGCATTGTGCTGTTACGCCGATGCGGTACACGCATCGGCTTGTGCCGGTGCGGCATCCGGCGTGATAACCGCTTCGCCGCCGGGCTCCGGGCCAAAATCCGGAGGGAAATCATCCACCATAATGACGCCGCGGCGCAATGATTTCATCTCTCCCATTAACTCCAGTTCAGTGGTGGTGATGACTCTCTGTTTGAGGGCGGCCGCAATTCTTTCATCACCTTGAGCCGGAATTCGGCCGGTTTTGACCGCGGCGCGCAATTTGGCTTCCACTGCTTCGCACACCATTGCACACTGTAGCGCCTGTTCCAGCCTGCCCAGCGGTTCATCAGCGGATACGGGCACATAAATTCCGGCAGTCAGGCGATCACGCGCTTCTCCTGGCGACAGCATCAACGTGGCTACCTCATGGCCCAGCTTATCGGAAGGCGGGGAAAAAGGCTTGCCCAGGGGGAACACCATAAAACGAAGCGCTCGCCTTGCGATCACACTGCCCGGAAAATTATCCAGCAATCCCTCGAATGCCTGCTGCATGCGGTAAAGCGCATCCTGCATCGACCAATGCAGTAGCGGCGAATCGGCTGCGGGCCGGCCATCGTCCTTATAGCGTTTCAGCGTTGCCGAGCACAAATAGAGCAGGCTGAGGATATCGCCAAGGCGTGCGGATATTCTTTCCTTGCGCTTGAGCGCGCCGCCCAAAATCAGAATGGAGATGTCCGCAAGAAAGGCGAAAGCAGCAGAAAAACGCATGAGTTGGCTGTAATAACGCTGCGTTTCAGGGCCGACGCTCCCCGGAGCGCTCGCGAGCGTACCCCCGGTCAATCCGTGCAGCAGGGTACGCAAGCCATTGCCGAGCGTGAAAATAACGTGTCCGCTGAACGCCTGGTCAAATTGCACTGAGGCGCGCGTTGCATCAGTGTCATTGGCGGCGTGAATTTCCTTTAACAAGTATGGGTGGCAGCGTATCGCTCCCTGGCCGAAAATGATCATATTGCGGGTGAGAATATTGGCGCCTTCCACCGTGATGCTGACCGGGATCTGCTGATAGTGGCGTCCCAGATAGTTGCTGGGCCCCAGGCAAATGCCTTTGCCGCCGTGTACGTCCATCGCATCGTTTATCGCCTGGCGCCCACGTTCGGTGAGATGATATTTGACAATGGCTGAGATGACCGAAGGCTTTTCGCCCAAATCCACCGCCCCGGCCGTCATCACCCGCGCCGCGTCCATCATGTATGTGTTGCCGCCAATGCGGGCCAGCGCTTCCTCGACGCCTTCAAAGCGTCCGATGGAAGTCTTGAACTGCACTCGCACCCGGCCGTAGGCGCCCGTGGTGCGCGCAGCCAGCTTGGCCGCGCCGGTGCTGGTCGCCGGCAGGGAAATCGAACGCCCGACGGCAAGGCAATTCATCAGCATGCGCCAGCCGCCTCCCACCCCTTCGAGCCCCCCGATTACCCATTCCATCGGGATGAATACGTCGTTCCCGGAATTGGGGCCATTCTGAAAGGCGGCATCGAGTGGGAAATGGCGGCGGCCGATATTCACGCCCGGCGTATTGGTGGGAATCAGCGCCAGCGTAATCCCCAGATCCTTCTCACCGCCCAATAACCCGTCCGGATCATGCACCTTGAATGCAAGCCCAAGCAGAGTCGCGACCGGCCCCAGGGTGATATAGCGTTTTTCCCACGTGACTCGCATGCCCAGCACATGTTCATCGCCGTTGAATTCGCCATAACAGACAATGCCGCAATCGGGTATCGCACCCGCGTCCGAGCCTGCATCCGGTCCCGTGAGGGCGAAGCACGGTACTTCCAGTCCCTTTGCCAAGCGCGGCAGATAATGATCTTTCTGCTCTTCAGTACCATATTGCAGCAACAGTTCCGATGGCCCGAGCGAATTCGGCACCATCACCGATACCGCCGCCGTACCGCTGCGCGAGCTGATTTTCATGACCACTTCGGAATGCGCCAGCGCCGAAAAACCGTGGCCGCCATATTGCCTGGGAATGATCATCCCGAAGAAACCGTTGTCCTTGATGAATTGCCAGACGTCGGGCGGCAGATCATACAGTTCGCGTGTAATGCGCCATTCGTCCAGCATCGCGCATAATTGTTCGACAGGGCCTGCGAGGAAAGCTTTTTCCTCCGCGCTTAGTTTCGGTTTCGGATAGGTCAGCAGCTTGTTCCAGTTTGGCCTGCCGCTGAACAGGTCTCCGTCCCACCATACAGTTCCGGCATCCAGCGCTTCCTGCTCGGTTTGCGAAACCTTGGGCACTATCTTGCGGAAAGTTTTCAGCACGTGGTTCGAAATGAGTGCGCGACGTACCGGCGGGACGAAAAGAATAACGCCGCCAATCAGAACCAGCGCCAAAAGCAGAGAAGAGATCAAGATAGTTTTCCTGCGTAGGTTTGCAACAGCTGTGCCACGTTGCCTCTAATGCTCCATGGGGAGTCGGTCGGATCAACTTTCCTCTGGTGCAGGCCCGCTTCTGACGCTCATTTTATTGTCCACTTTCTTGACGCCGTCAACCATCCAGGTGAGCATGTTCACCCGATCCATCTGAGACTGATTGTCCGCAATACCGCTGAGCATAACCGTGCCGCTGCTTGCCTCGACCCTGACATCCAGATGCCTCACTTCCGGATCAGCAAGTAGCGCCGCCTTTACCGTGCTGTTGAGGGTGCTGTCATCCACTTGCTCCTGTGTTGGAGGCGCTACCCAGGACTCATGCACCTTCTCGGATTTTCCGCACCCTGCAATGGACAAGGCGCCGGCAAGGGCTACGGCCAAAATAACCAATCTATGCCTATCGTTCATTTCGTTTTTCCTAATCAGAATTTATTTAAAGAATGCCGACCAAACTGATCAAATAAATCAACGCGATTATGAAGCCAGTGCGCGTTTCAATCCAGCGTCCAGGAGGTACTTGCGCACCTGTTCCGGCAAATTTTCATCCAGGCAATCGAATTCTTGCATTCCTTTCATGGAACGGAGCCAGGTGAGTTGCCGCTTTGCTAATTGCCGTGTCGCGGCCAACGCCATTTCCCGCATTTTTTCCGCATCGATCTGGTTTTCCAGATACATCCATACTTGCCGGTAACCGACGCAGCGCATCGAGGGGCTGTCATCGTTCAGACAGAATTTATCATGGATTGCGCGGACTTCATCGATTAATCCCCGTTTGAGCATTTGCTCGAAGCGTTGGGCGATGCGTTGATGCAGTATTCCGCGATCAGAGGGAATGAGGGCGATCTTGATTACTCGATAAGGAAGAGACAAATATCGGGGCTCCTTCAGGATTTCCGACATGGGCCTGCCGGTGAGGTAACACACTTCCAGCGCGCGCTGAATGCGCTGACTATCGGTGGGCTGGATTCGTGCCGCGCTGGCCGGGTCCAGCCGCAACAGATCGTTGTGCATCGCGGGCCAGCCTCTTTCTTCCGCTTTGGCTTCAATCACCCCGCGCAAGCCGCTGTCCGCGGAAGGCAGCGCTGAAAGCCCGTCCAGCAATGTCCTGAAATAGAGCATGGTGCCACCCGTCAGCAGGGGGATATTGCCCCGCTCCGTGATCTCGCTCATTACCGCAAGGGCGTCGCTGAGGAATTGCGCAACGGAATAACGCTCTTGCGGCTCAATCAGGTTGATGAGATGGTGCGGGACCGCCGCCAGGGATTCCGCGTCGGGCTTGGCGGTACCGATGTCCATATGCCGGTAGACCTGGGCGGAATCGACGCTAACGATTTCCACCGGGAAATGCCGGGCGATTTCCAGCGCAACGCCGCTTTTACCGCTTGCGGTGGGTCCCATCAGAAAAATCGCGGGCGGATGGGTAACTGAATCGCGATTTGGGAGGTTTACGTTCGGGTCTGTCACGGTAAACGCGGGCTCTGGTTTATCTTGAATCGCCTTGCGGTTGGAGACCTGTTCCCGGGTTCAGCAAGACTTCAAAGAGGTAAAGGGATGATCTGAAATTGATTAAACGCGATATTCAATTGAATGGCAAGCATCGGTTTTTTCGGTTAGAATTCCGCATTTCCGCCCGCCATGCCTTCAACTGCGCGTTTGTCGATACCCCGGTACTATTTTCAATGATCCTTGTCCTGAATCCGGATACTCGACCGGACAGCCCCGAATACAAGCAGTTAATGGCGCATCTCGCCAATCTTCCCGGTATTTCCACGCGTGTGCATACCGAAGTCGGCGTGGAGCAGACTCTTACCGAGGTATATCTGATCGGTAATACCAAGCCGTTACCCATCGAGGAAATGCAAAACCTGCCCTGTGTCGAGCAGGTTGTGCGGATCTCGGAAGAGTATCGCGTTCTCGGGCGGCATAAAGACGATCACAGGCCCACTCACTTCGACTATAACGGTGTTCGCTTCGGCCAGGATACCCTCAACGTTTTCGCTGGCCTGTGCGCCGTGGATACGCTGGAGCATGTCGAGCTGATGATGCAGGCGCTACGCGACAATGGCCAGGTATGCACCCGCATGGGAGCGTACAAGCCGCGTACCAGCCCATACTCATTCCAGGGTCACGGCAAAGCTTGCCTGCCTTATGTATTCGACCTGGCCGGGAAATATGGCATTAAAGTGATAGCCATGGAAATCACGCATGAATCCCATGTGGAGGAAATTTGTGAAGCCCTTTACCGCACGGGCAATTCCACCGGTGTCATGTTGCAGATCGGCACGCGCAATACGCAAAATTTCGAGCTGCTGAAAATCGTAGGACGCCAGCAGGACTTCCCCGTGTTGCTCAAGCGCGGCTTCGGCATTACCCTGGATGAGTCGCTGAACGCCGCGGAGTACCTCGCGTCCGAGGGTAATCGCAAGGTCGTCTTTGGCCTGCGCGGCATGAAGACCAACATGGCGGATCCTCATCGCAACTTCGTGGATTTTGCCCATGTGCCAGTGGTCAAGCGTCTGACCCGCATGCCGGTTTGCATAGACCCTTCCCATTCGGTGGGCCTCCGCGCTTCCTCGCCGGATAACATACTCGATATCATGCATGTGACCGCCCAAGGGGTGATTGCGGGCGCCAATATGGTACTGGTGGATTTTCACCCGGTGCCGGGCAAAGCACTCGTGGATGGGCCGCAGGCGCTGCTGATCAGGGAGCTGCCGTTTTTCCTCGAAGATGTCCGCATAGCACGGGGAGCATACGAACAACGCGCCGCCCTGGCGGAGCGTTACCAGGAAGCATAGTTTCCCACTTTTTTCCATTAAAAAATCTCCAAAAGCGCGAACTCACAAACGCCCGCTCGGGAATGCCTGCCTACCTTGCCATGCCTCTCAACAAGATAAGGCGTAGCGTTTTAATGCTGTTGTTTGTATTTCCGGCATCACTGCTGACAACTTCTATTGGCGCT
The DNA here is from genome assembly GCA_963831395.1 of uncultured beta proteobacterium. Lineage (GTDB taxonomy): Bacteria > Pseudomonadota > Gammaproteobacteria > Burkholderiales > Nitrosomonadaceae > Nitrosospira. The sequence continues at coordinate 32,706 of CAWHQD010000044.1, read as the reverse complement.
GCTGGCGTTATCAACGAAGCCGGCGCAGCTTCGTCGCTTACTTTTCCGATTAAGCTCACCGATGATCGCGGACACAATATCCGCCTGGACCATTTTGCAAAGCGTATCGTCTCTCTTTCTCCACACATCACTGAGCTGATATTCGCGGCCGGAGCAGGGAGCAAACTGGTAGGCGTCAGCCGTTATAGCGACTACCCCGATGCTGCCAGAACAGTTCAGGATGTCGGCGACGCGTCCAATCTTGATCTGGAGAGAATTGTCGCGCTCAAGCCTGATCTGGTGGTGGCGTGGCATAGCGGCAACGCACGCCCGAATATCGAGAAACTGGAGAAACTGGGCATCACTGTTTTCGCTACTGAAGCGAATAAACTGGAAGATGTTCCGCGATTGTTGCGGACGGCCGGGAAGCTGGCGGGGACATCAACGCAGGCAGAATCAGCCGCGAGCGATTATGAAGAAGAATTGCAAGGAATCAAGCGCAGCTATAGCGATCGTCGTAAAATCAGCGTATTCCAGGTAATTTGGCATCAGCCGCTGATGACGGTGAATGGTAATCATCTTATCAGCGATATCATCGGCATATGTGGCGGCGTGAACGTGTTCGGATCTGCTCCTTCTTTAACACCGGTAATATCGCCGGAAAATTTAGTGGAAGCCGATCCTCAGGCTATTATCAGCAGTGCCCCGCATGAATTTGCTGAAACTGGAGCGAGAAACTTGTCGCGCCGCTTTCCGCAGGTGAGCGCAGTCAGGAACAGCCATTTGTTTTTTGTGGACCCCGATCTCTTGCATCGCCAGACTGTTCGAATGTTGCGAGCAGCAAAAACAGTTTGCGCCCAATTGGACAGTGTCCGGTCAAGCCAGCGAAAGGATGTTTCCGGCACAGCGCCCGGTGCGGCAACGCGGAGTAGCTCATGAGGGTAGCTATGAGGGGACTCAATTGGAAACCGTTGACGAGAGTTCCCTTGAGTAAATATATGAATGCTCTAGAATAACGGTCCGCGGCTTTTGCCATTGCCACCGGTTATCGGCGCTATCGCGCATGTGGCCCGCTATATACGTAAGCAGAGCGCACTGAACCACGAACAGCACCGTGAATAGTTTGGGTGCCTGAATGAAAGTTTTTATGGAGAATGACTGATGATCAAGGTATTGCTTGCAAACCCTCGTGGTTTTTGTGCCGGGGTAGATCGTGCGATCGAAATTGTCGAGCGGGCGCTGAGTATGCATGGCGCGCCGATTTATGTGCGCCACGAGGTAGTACATAACCGGTTCGTGGTAGAGAATCTGGAAAAAAAAGGGGCAGTGTTTGTCGAAAATCTCGATGAAGTGCCCGTCGGCAGCATTTTGATCTTCAGCGCGCATGGCGTTTCCCATGAAGTGCGGCGGGAAGCCGAGGCACAACAGTTCAAGGTATTCGACGCCACTTGCCCGCTTGTGACCAAGGTTCATATTGAAGTGGCAAAAATGCGGGAGCAGGGACGGGAAATCATCATGATCGGCCACGCCGGGCATCCGGAAGTGGAAGGTACGATGGGCCAGGCTGAAGGAGACGGCCCCTGTATGTATCTGGTTGAAACGGAGGAGGATGTCGACAATCTGAAGGTTCAAGACCCGACCCACTTGGCATATGTCACTCAAACGACGCTGTCGGTGGACGATGCAACACGGGTAATCAAGGCCTTGAAAAAGCGCTTTCCAAAAATTACCGGGCCGAAAAAAGACGATATTTGCTACGCTACGCAAAACCGCCAGGATGCGGTAAAAATGATGGTCAAGCAGTGCGATCTGGTAATTGTGGTAGGGTCACCCAATAGCTCCAACTCCAACCGCTTATGTGAAGTTGCAAGGAATGCCGGCGTCGATGCATATATGATAGATCGTGCCGAGCAGCTGCAGGAAAGGTGGCTGGAAGGAAAAGACCAGATCGGTATCACTGCCGGCGCTTCGGCGCCAGAAGTGCTGGTGCAGGAAGTGATCTCACGGCTACGACAGATAGGTGCAGGGCAAGCAGGAAAGGAAGTGGTGGTAGAAGAACTGAGCGGTGTGGTTGAGTCAGTCGTATTTCCGTTGCCTAAAACCTGATCGCCCCCAGTCTGTAATTTTCTATGCTCCAGGATTGCAAGTAGTTTGGCCCGCGGTACCAATGCTCTCCGCCGGGCACGCAGGTGCTATTCTTATTGAATGCCGCCCGGCCGCGCGTTGCAATCCCAATTTCTCGTCATCACTACCCCTCACAGCGTACGAAAGACAATGAGCTTCTCGGGGTATTTGGAGCCAGTCCTGATTCTGGTATAATTTCATGTTCTTGCGCGTTGCTACCTGTCGCCACAATATGGCGAGCTATCACGCCCTCACTGAACTGAATTGTAGCGTTCCCGTGTTTACGGCGTACATTTGAACGCCAGGAGACGCTGGCAAGTGTGCCGGGCAAAAAGCAGCCGCTCAGTACTTCTTCCTCGCGTCCGCTCCAACAGTTGCGCTGATCTGTAGCAACGTCACATTACCTGTTCCGCATCAGCAAAAATTAATTGTTTATTAATTAGATCACCGGACATGGGCCGTTAATATCAATGCAGGATATATTGGAAAGGGTCAGGAAGATTCATACCGTTATCTTCGATGTGGACGGGGTGCTTACCGATGGAAGCCTCTACCTCACAGATGGCGGTGAAGAAATCAAGGCATTCAATAGCCATGACGGTCATGGCCTGAAAATGCTCAAGGCAAGCGGAGTCAAAGTTGCCCTTATCACGGGCAGACAATCGCGTTGCGTGGATTTGAAGGCAAAAGACTGGGGTGTGACGACTGTTTATCAAGGTGCAAAGAGTAAACTGCCTGCATTCGAGGCCTTGCTGAAGGAACACGAACTCGAGGCTTCCGCCTGTGCCTACATGGGGGATGATCTGATAGATTTGCCCGTGATGTTACGTTGCGGTCTAGCCATTACTGTACCTGCCGCGCCCGCCCTGGTGAAAAAGCATGCACACTATGTCACTCGTCTTGAAGGGGGGCGCGGCGCAGTGCGAGAGATTTGCGAAATGATAATGCATGCCCAGGATACGCTGGATATGCATTTGGCGACCTATCTCAAATGATCGGCCGCCTGCTTCCCGGAATCCTCCTCCTCATACTCGTCTTGCTGGCAGCGTTGTCGTTTTGGCAGAACCAGCCGGGGCGGGCGCCGTCCCCAGCCCACGAAGACAACGGATTGCGCCGTGCGCCCGATTACGTGGTGGAAAACTTCTCGGCCGCTCGCATGGGGGAGGATGGAGCCGCACGCCACATACTCATAGGCAAAAGCATGGTGCATTATCCGGAAGACGATACCACTGATGTGGAAAAACCCCATTTTATCGGTAGCGAGCCCGGCAAGCCGGCGGTGCAAATAAAAGCTGACGAGGCGAGGATGTCCGCCAAGGGTGAAGATATTTATCTGATGGGTAACGTTACAGTGCTTCGGAATGCGGGTAAAGGCCGCGGCGAGACCACCATGACGACCAGCTTGTTGCATCTCATACCGGATGACGACATCGCAAAAACCGACAAGCCCGTGGTGATTAGCGAAACGAATGCCACCATGAAAGCGGTCGGCATGGAGATGAATAACCGCACCAATGTCACTCGGTTGCTGTCACAGGTAAGAGTTGTCCATGACAAGCGACGTTAGCCGCTATACCCGAGGCCGCATGAAATCTTTTTTTATCATATTTTTTTTAAATATGCTGTTTACCGGATCGGTATTGGCTGAGCGAGCCGATAAAGATAAACCGGTCCATCTGGAGGCCGACCGCGCCACGGTCCAGGACGCCAACAAGCTTGCCACATTCACCGGCAATGTAGTGCTCACTCAGGGTACCCTGGTAATCAGAGCTGACAAAATGACGGTGAAAGAAGACGCGAACGGATTTCAGCAAGCCACTGCTTTCGGTAACCTCGCCAGTTTCCGGCAAAAGCGCGATGGCAGGGACGAGTACGTCGAGGGCTGGAGTGAGCGCATGGAATATGACGGCAAAGCTGATAAAGTGCAGCTTTTCAAGAAAGCGAGATTAAGGCGCGGACAAGATGAAGTACACGGCGATTATATTTCCTACGATGCAATCAATGAGTTTTTCCAGGTAACGAGCAACAATAACGCAAGCACTCAAACCCATACCGAGGGGAGAGTGAGGGCGGTTATCCAGCCGAAGAAAAAGGAGCCGAAACCGGACGCCGAGAATCCATAAAAGCGAACCCGGTTATGCCCTCAGGCGCAAGGTTTGCTTTGTTCCGGCGGCATCATCGGATTCCTGGCTTCCCTATTGATCGGGCGTCCAATCCCGCAAAGCTGCGGCGCTAGGGCGGCATTTATTCCGAGTTTCCGGGTTCCAGAAAATGAGCGAGTTCAGAGCTAATAATTTAAATAAACGTTACAAGTCCCGAACCGTGGTGCAGGATGTTTCGATTTCTGTTCGTAGCGGAGAGGTGGTTGGTCTACTGGGCCCGAACGGCGCGGGCAAGACCACCTGTTTTTACATGATGGTGGGCTTGGTACCGCTGGATGGCGGCAATATCTGTCTGGACGATCAGGATTTAAGCCAGATGCCCATGCATTTACGCGCGCGTCTGGGTTTGAGCTATCTACCCCAGGAGGCTTCTATTTTCAGGCGCCTTTCCGTGTCTGACAATATTCGGGCAGTACTGGAATTGAAGAATTATACCGCTGATGAAATGCAGCAGCATCTCGACGATCTACTGCATGATCTCCACATCAGCCACATACGCGCCAACCCCGCTATCAGCTTATCCGGCGGCGAGCGGCGCCGTGTTGAAATTGCCCGGGCACTGGCAACGCTGCCGCGCTTTATCCTCCTGGATGAACCGTTTGCGGGTGTGGACCCGATTGCCGTGCTGGATATCCAGAAGATTATCAGGTTTCTCAAGGAACGCGACATCGGCGTGCTCATTACCGATCATAACGTAAGGGAAACGTTGGGTATTTGCGATCATGCCTATATTATCAGCGACGGCAAGGTACTGGCCAGCGGTAATCCTGATGAAATCATTTATAATGAAAGCGTGAGAAAAGTATATCTGGGAGAACATTTCCGGCTTTGAAGAGAGATTCCGTTCATTTGGATCTGGTTTACCTGATTTTTCCAAATTATGAAACCTACCCTCCAGTTCAAGCTGTCGCAGCATCTGACGCTTACCCCGCAATTACAATACTCCATACGGTTGTTGCAGCTTTCTACGGTTGAGCTGAGCCAGGAAATCGAACGCATAGTTCAAGAAAATCCCCTGCTGGAACTGGATGACAATCCAGGTAACGATACAGCGGACTACCGGAATACCACGCTTGATAGCCTGGCGGAGCCGCTGTCGGACCTGATCGAGATTCCGGATGATGGCAATGCGAAGTTGCTCCCTGTTGAAGACGATCCTTACATCAAAAAAGCAGCTGACGAGCCGGATTGGTTCGCGGATGACGGCGCATTTCACAACGGGCGGGATGATGATGACGAGCGCGATTTTCCCCAACAGGCGGCAGAGCCGCCCAATTTGCGTGAGCATCTCAACTCGCAGCTATGTCTTAGCCAGATCCCCGAGCGCGACAAAAAGATCGTCGGCTTGCTGATCGACAGCCTGGATGATGACGGCTATCTTGTCCAGGACCTTGAAGAACTTGTTGACCTGTTGCCGCCCGAGCTCGCAATAGACATCGACGATCTTCATATTGCCCTGGAGCATTTGCAACATCTGGATCCTCCTGGTATCGGTGCGCGTAACCTGCGAGAGTGCCTGGTCATGCAACTGCATGCCCTGCCCGAATATACTCCTTACCGGGAGCAGGCGTTGCTGCTGGTGAACAATCACCTCGACAGTCTGGCGTCACGCGATTTTTGCACGATCAAAAAGCTGCTGCATTGCGATGACGACTGCCTGCGTTCGATCCAGTACACGATTACCCGCTTGAACCCGAGGCCGGGCATGGCATTCAGTTCCGCGGTTGCCCGCTACATCATACCCGACGTAATTGTGACAAAGATCGGCGGCGCCTGGGTAGCCAGCCTTAATCCCGAAGCAATGCCACGTCTCAAGATCAACCGGCTCTATGCGGACATCCTGAAACGTTGTCACGATGATTCCGCGCGCCGGCTGTCCAGCCAATTACATGAAGCGAAATGGCTCATCAAGAACGTACATCAGCGTTTCAGCACCATCCTCAAGGTATCTTCGGCGGTGGTCGAGCGTCAGCGGCAGTTTTTTGACCATGGCGCGGTTGCAATGCGCCCCATGGTCTTGCGGGAAATTGCCGATACGCTCGACTTGCATGAGTCCACCATTTCGCGGGTGACCACGCAAAAATTCATGCGGACGCCCCGTGGTATATTCGAACTGAAGTATTTTTTTGGCAGCCATGTGGCAACCGATACCGGCGGCGCCTGTTCCGCCACCGCGATCCGCGCTCTGATCAAGCAAATGGTAAATGCCGAGAACTCGAAGAAGCCGCTGAGCGATAGCCAGATTTCAGAAGTTCTGGGACAGCAGGGCATTGTGGTTGCCCGTCGCACAGTGGCAAAGTATCGGGAGTCCATGCAGATTCCTCCCGTTAATCTCAGGAAATCGTTTTAATCCAAAACCAGGGGGAGGAGCAATGAATATTAATCTAACCGGCCACCACGTTGAAGTCACGCAAGCTCTGCGTGACTATGTTTCTTCAAGGCTGAGCAGGCTCGCCCGCCATTTTGACCAGGTCATCGACATCAGCGTGACGCTATCGGTTGAAAAACTCAGGCAGAAGGCGGAAGCCAACGTACATATGCGGGGCAAGGATATTTTTGTAGAGGCAGACAGCGCCGACATGTACGCTTCCATAGATAATTTGGTGGATAAGCTTGACCGCCAGATCATCAGGCACAAGGAGAAAAATGGAAGTTATCGTGGTGGCGCGCTCAAGAACCAGGAAATGGAGCAGCCTGAGTAAGAGCTGGCTTGGTAGCGATCAGAATGGGGGCAGGAGGACGGACCCCCTTGTCTCATTAATCAGGAGGTAATCCCATCCAGATATCCGGAATCAACGCCGCGCAGCTATTCGAGGACAAACATCAAAAGCTGAGCCTGACCTGGGAAGCGGGTAGGGATGGTGGCGACAGGCATCTCGACAATGAATCCATCGCTCAGTCGACGCAAGGGATGATCGGCCACCTCAATTTTATTCATCCCAACTGGATCCAGGTGCTCAGCGAAACCGAAGCCGAGTATCTCAACTCGCTCGATTCCCCTTCTCTGGAACAGCATTTGCGGCGGCTTTCGCAAAGCAGCCTGTTGTGCATTATCGTCGCCGGCGGAGCCTCGGTACCCGACTCTATAAAAAACCTGGCAGATTCCAGTCACATTCCCCTTTTCTGTTCCCCGCACTCCAGTCTGGAAGTGATCTGGGTGTTACGTCCCTATCTTGGTCGTGTCCTTGCCCCATCCTGTAGTCGTCACGGCGTGCTGCTGGATGTTCTGGGGCTTGGGGTAATGATTACCGGCGAAAGCAGCGTAGGCAAAAGCGAATTGGCATTGGAACTCGTGAGCCGGGGCCATGGACTGGTCGCGGACGATGTAGTGGAGCTCTATCGCATCGCTCCGGAAACGCTGGAAGGATGCTGCCCTCCCATGCTGCGGGATTTTCTTGAAGTGCGCGGGCTGGGAATGCTGAATATCCGTACTATTTTTGGCGAGACCGCGGTACGGCGAAAAAAAAACATGAAGCTTATCGTCCATTTGCAAAAACCCAGCAGCGCGGACCTCAATACCATGGAGCGCCTACCGATTAATGATGTTACCGAAAACATTCTGGACGTCAATATCCGAAAGGTCATCATCCCGGTAGCTGCTGGCCGGAACCTGGCCGTTCTGGTAGAGGCGGCGGTACGTAATTATGTTCTGCAACTGCGCGGTATCGATAGCGCCCAGGAGTTTTTCGCCCGGCACCAACAGGAAATGGAGAATGGGCAAGAATAAACGAACCTCCGGAAATGCGCGGTGAGCAGCAGACGCAAAGCGGGAGCGCTTCAAGGGCGCGCCCCTTCCCTGCATTCTGAAAAATGCAACTGATCGTCATCAGTGGTCTTTCCGGTTCCGGTAAAAGTATCGCGCTTACCGTTCTGGAGGATAACGGCTTCTATTGCGTGGACAACCTTCCAGCAAACCTGCTGCCAGAGGTTACAGTCTATCTCAAGGAATCCGGACATCAACGCGTGGCCGTCAGTATCGACGCCAGGAGCCGCGAGACCTTGCATCTGTTGCCGCAGCGACTGGCTGATCTGCGTCGGCGGGAAATGGAAGTGCACCTGCTATTTCTTGAAACTAAAACCGATACGCTGGTAAAGCGTTTTTCAGAAACCCGCCGCCGCCATCCGCTTAGCGATAATCACTCGACCTTGCTTGAGTGCATACAGATGGAACGCGAAATACTGCGCGAGATACACGATCTTGCGAATCGCATTGACACCAGTGATTTGAGCGCCAGTTCGTTGCGTGCGTGGATACGGGATTTCATCGGGCTAAATCATGCACGGTTGACGCTCCTGTTCCAGTCGTTTGGCTTCAAACACGGTATTCCCCTGGATTCCGACATGGTATTCGACGTTCGCTGCCTTCCCAACCCGCACTATGAAGCGCTTCTGCGGCCGCTTACAGGAAAGGATGGCGGGGTAATTGAATTCCTTGAGGCGAATATCACCGTCAATCAAATGTTCGAGGATATCCGGCGGTTCGTGGATGACTGGCTACCCTGTTTCATTCGCGACAACCGCAATTATCTTACCGTGGCTATCGGATGCACCGGTGGACGTCATCGCTCCGTTTATTTCGTGGAACGGCTGGCAAGGTATTTTACTGAGAACAACCAGGTCCTGGTGCGGCACAGGGAATTGGATGCATAGAATCGGGTTGGGTACACAGGGATAAGTGCCGAGTCGTCCATGAATTCAGCAAAAACCATTACGCTTGCCTATACCGGCGCCTCCGGCATGCCTTACGGCGTGCGCCTGCTGGAATTATTGCTGGCGGGAGGCCACCGGGTTTACCTGCTGTATTCCCAGGCGGCACAACTTGTCGCGCACCAGGAGATGCAACTGGTGTTGCCATCCCGACCAAAGGGAAGCGGAAGAATTGTTCAGTAGGCGTTTCAATGCCGCCGAAGGACAATTGCGAGTATTTGGACGGGAAGACTGGTTCGCGCCCGTCGCCTCGGGCTCCAACCCGGCGGATGCAATGGTAGTTTGCCCGTGTACCATGGGAACGCTCGCCGCGATCGCTGCAGGGCTGAGCCAGAAGCTGATCGAGCGTTCAGCGGACGTGATGCTGAAAGAGAATCGCAAGCTCATCCTTGTTCCACGCGAAACGCCATTTTCCTCGATCCATCTGGAAAATATGCTGAAACTTGCGCGCAGCGGGGTAATTATCCTGCCCCCCAATCCCGGCTTTTATCAACATCCCCAGACTGTGCAGGATATGGTGGATTTTGTGGTTGCCCGCATACTGGATCATCTTGGGATAACACATACGCTCATGCCCCGCTGGGGTGAGCAGGATTAGCCAGTTTGTCTGGTGGCTATCTACGTAGTGGATATCGAATAAGCGCCTGCGAGTCGAAGAAGATGCGCCCTCAAGCATTCTCCGCCGCGCACTCCTCAGCAGAAATCAGCTCCCGACCGGTTACGGTAACTCGATAAATTCCGGCCTCGGTTACAATAAAATCCATCGGGATGTCGTGCCGCTGGGGATGCACGCTATCCAGACGCAAAATTTCAAACCCCACGCCGATAGCCAGGGGACGCGGGGCGATCGCAACCAGGGTTCGGTCAAAATATCCGCCGCCATACCCGATCCGAAAACCCATCTCATCAAAACCAATCATCGGAGATTATGAGTGCGTCAACCGTTACAAAGTCGGTGTTATCAGGGACCGGGATACCATAAGCACCGATTTTCATTGGCGCGTCTCGCCACCATTTGCGGAAACGCAGCGGCTCGTTTTTATTCACCACTTCAGGCAGCGCAAGCGTCGCACCGCGCTCCGCAATAAAATTCATCACGGGACGCGGATCATATTCACCGCGATGCGGCCAGCAGAATCCCACCGTGCTTTTTTGTAACAAGGGAAAGCCCTGTTCGAGCGAACTGGTTATCGCAGTACTCCAGCAGCGGTGATCTTCGTCGGCAACGCACTCCCTGACCGCCATCAGTTCAGCGCGCTGATGCTTTCTCCAATCCCTCCAGTCCTTCATGATTTTCTGGTTTTTTTCATGAAATGACACATGGTTGACAATAGAACAGGCGAGACAAGTGTTCCTGTCAGATTAATTATCCCTGAAACTCTGCGAGATGAGTATGAAGGTGAAAAGCGGGGTAAAAACCGCCTTTAAGCACGCTTTGCCTCTCACATCCACACGGTAGCATTCCAGCCTTGATTTCTTTGCAGCGATAGTTACCCGGGAACATCGGTATTTCTATAGTGGAGAGAGGACTTCACTCACTCAATATATTAGAGAAACGGCACAAAGCTCTTCCACGCTTCCCGGATAAACTCGGGTGTGCCGCCTTCTAAGGCGATTATGAAACAATCCAATTTTAAGTCAGTACTTTTGCAGTTTGCGGCTGTCTGGCCGGTATTGTTCCCTATAGCTCCGCCCGCCTATGCACAACAGACGCTCACTTGGGATGCGAATGGCGGATTGGCGGGAACAGGCGGCTCGGGTACCTGGAACACGAGTTCCGCGGCGTGGGCAAGCGGGGCAACATTTCAGCCCTGGAATAACGCCGCATTTGACAACGCCATATTCGGGGGAACGCGCCGGTACAGTAACGCTTGGCGTGCCAATTAACGTCCACAGTCTCAACTTCACAGCCAGCGGATACACCTTTACTGGAAATGTGCTGACCCTGGGCGGTTTCAATCCAACGATCACTACCAATGCCTCGTTAGTAACGTTCAACTCGGCTCTCGCCGGAAGCAATGGTTTGATTAAAAATGGCCCGGGCACACTGGTTCTCGCCGCTGACAACGCGGCTTTCAGCGGCGTGACTACCGCAGCGTCAGGTACCTTGAGAGTCGATCATGTAAACGCGCTCGGCACCTCGAATGCGGCGAGTAACCTGAGGTTGAACAACGGGTCCAGTTTCTATTTCAACGTCGACTACGCCCACGATTACACCCTGACGGGCGGTACAGCAAATGTTCAGGGGGGAGGAGGACGTACCTGGAGTGGTTCGCCCACCCTTACCGTCTCGACAATGCTCAATTTGAACGGGACAAGCGGCACTCTATCGGGCACCCTGGCTGATACCGGCCCCTTCGTGTTGTCTCTTTCCAGGAATAACATCGATCGGATGACTCTTTCAGGAAATAACACATACACGGGTGCCACGACTGTTACCAAAGGTTTCCTCCAGCTTGGCAGTACAGGAGCGTTATCCTCGGGGAGTAATCTGGTATTCGGCGGAGCGGCTGGCACTGGTGGCTCGATCGAACTGACTAGCGCGTCGGGTGATTTTACTCGTAGCCTCGGGGCGGGTGCGGGTCAAGTGAGATGGACGGGCGATGGCGGTTTTCAATCTCATGGCTCCGACCGCACTGTTAATATCGGCGGCGCGGGCGCCACCCTGACGTGGGGGAGCGGAGGCTTCGTGCCCAGCGGTAGCCGCCTCATTCTCGGTACCTCAAGCGCTAACACGCTGGATTTCCAAAACGGAATCGACCTCAGCGGTGGTACCCGCACTATTCAGGCCGAGGGAGGCCTTATCAGTGGACATGCCCGTATCAGCGGGATTTTGTCCGGTACGGGCGCGCTCAACCTCGCGGGAACGGGCATGTTGGAGTTGACAGGAGCCAACACGTATACAGGCGGCACCGTCTTAACTTCCGGCACACTGGTAGTGGGATCGGACAGCAATCTGGGTAATACCGCAGGCGGCGTCACATTCAACGGCGGCACCCTGGAGAACACAAACAGCTTTGCGACAGCGCGCAACATCACGCTTAATTCCGGCGGCGGCACGTTCCAGACCGATGCAGATCTCGAAGTGAGCGGACCGATCAGCGGTGCTGGCGGTCTGGCCAAGACAGGCGCCGCAAATTTGACCCTGACCGGCAGTAACACCTACACCGGTGACACCACGATCAGCAGGGGTGTGCTCCAGATCGGCAACGGTGGTACCACGGGCAGCATCGTGGGCGACGTGAATAACAACAGTGTCCTGTCCTTCAACCGTTCAGACGACAGCAGCTATGGCGGTGCTATTTCCGGCATTGGCGGGCTGAACAAGGAAGGGGGCGGAAGACTGGTATTGACTGGCGAGAACGTCTATACCGGGGGCACCACGATCGGCGCGGGCACGCTCCAGATTGGCGATGGCGGCACCACGGGCAGTATCGTAGGCGACGTGAGCAACAGCAGTTTCCTTGCCTTCAACCGCTTGGACGACATCAGCTATGCTGGGGTCATTTCCGGCGCTGGCGGGCTAAACAAGGAAGGCAGCGGAAGGCTGATATTGACTGGCGAGAGCACCTACACAGGCGGTACGACGATCGATGCAGGCACGCTCCAGATTGGAGATAGCGGCACCACGGGCAGTATTGTGGGCGACGTGAATAACAACAGTGTTTTGGCGTTCAACCGTTCCGACAACATTGTGTATGGCGGGGTTATCTCGGGTTCTGGAGCATTAAGCAATGACGGATGGGGAGTTCTCACGCTCACCGGGGACAACACCTACACGGGTGGCACCACGAACAACGCGGGCGTGCTCCAGATTGGAGATGGCGGCACCACGGGCAGCATCGTGGGCGACGTGAGCAACAACAGCCTCCTCGCTTTCAACCGTTCAGACGACATCAGCTATGGCGGCGTTATTTCCGGCATTGGCGGACTGAACAAGGGGGGCAGCGGAAGACTGGTACTGAGTGCCGAGAACGCCTACACCGGCGGCACCACGATCAGTGCGGGCACGCTCCAGATTGGAGAGGGCGGCACCACGGGCAGCATCGTGGGCGACGTAAGCAACGACAGTATCCTGACCTTCAACCGTTCGGATGACATCAGCTATGGCGGCGTTATTTCCGGTATTGGCGGACTGAACAAGGAAGGCAGCGGAAGACTGGTGCTGACTGGCGAGAACGTCTACACCGGTGGTACCACGATCGGTGCGGGCGCGCTCCAGATCGGCAATGGTGGTACGACAGGTCATATTGTGGGCGACGTGAATAACAACAGTATCCTGGCCTTCAACCGCTCGGACGACATCAGCTATGGCGGTGTTATTTCCGGCATTGGCGGACTGAACAAGGGAGGCAGCGGAAGACTGGTGCTGACTGGCGAGAACGTCTACACCGGCACAACTACGATCAGCACAGGCGTGCTTCAGATTGGCAACGGCGGCACCACGGGCAGTATCGTCGGCAACGTGGACAACGACGGTATTCTAACCTTCAACCGTTCGGACGACATCGGCTATAGCGGCATTGTTTCAGGTACCGGGGCGCTGAACAAGGAAGGAAATGGAAGGCTGGTATTGACTGGAGAGAATGCCTACACGGGCGGCACCACGATCAGCGCCGGCACGCTCCAGATCGGCAATGGCGGCACCTCGGGCAGGATCATGGGGGACGTGAGCAACAGCGGTGTTTTGGTCTTCAACCGCTCGGATGAATCAAGTCTTGGTGGCGCCATCAGCGGGACGGGTAGCATCGAGCAGCAAGGTCAGGGCAAGGTGACGTTAACGGGTGCAAATACCTACACCGGTGGCACCACGATCAGTGCGGGCACACTCCAGATTGGTGATGGCGGCACCTCGGGCAGCATCGCGGGTGACGTGAGCAACAACGGCACGCTCGCCTTCAATCGTGCCGATGGCATTGGCTATAGCGGCATTGTTTCAGGTACTGGCGGGCTGAACAAGCAAGGAAGTGGAAGGCTGGTATTGACTGGAGAGAATGCCTACACGGGCGGCACCACGATTAACGCGGGCACGCTCCAGATTGGCAATGGCGGCACCACGGGCAGTATCTTGGGTGACGTGAATAACAACGGGGCTCTCGCCTTCAACCGTTCGGATGACATCGGCTATAGCGGCGTTGTTTCAGGTACTGGCGGGCTGAATAAGGATGGTAGTGGAAGGCTGGTATTGACCGGCGAGAATGCCTACACGGGCGGCACCACAATTAGCGCGGGGACCCTCGAGATTGGTAACGGCGGCACCACGGGTAGCATTACGGGTGACGTGAGTAACAACGGTGCGCTGGTCTTTAACCGTTCAGACGACATCAGCTATGCCGGCATTGTTTTGGGCGCCGGTGGGCTGAACAAGGAAGGCGCCGGAAGACTGGTGCTGACTGGCGAGAACGCATACACCGGCGGCACGACGATCAACAGGGGAATGCTCCAGATTGGAGATGGCGGCACCACGGGCAGTATTGTAGGCAACGTAAGCAATAATGGTGTTCTGGTTTTTAACCGCTCAGATGAGACGAGCTTTGGCGGCGCCATCAGTGGTTCCGGTACCATCGAGCAGCTAGGCGCCGGCAGGGTGACATTGACGGGTGCAAATACCTACACCGGTGGTATCACAATCAGCGGGGGCACGCTCCAGATTGGAGATGGCGGTACCACGGGCAGCATTGCAGGCAACGTGACCAACAATGGTGTTCTGGCCTTTAACCGGACCGGTGAGACAAGCTTTGGTGGCACCATCAGCGGCACCGGCAGCATTGAGCAGCGAGGCGCTGGCAGAGTAACATTGACTGGCGAGAACGTCTATACCGGCACCACTACGATCAGCGCAGGCGTACTTCAGATTGGCAACGGCGGCACCACGGGCAGTATCATCGGTAACGTGGATAACGGCGGTATTCTAACCTTCAACCGTTCGGACGACATCGGCTATAGCGGCATTGTTTCAGGTACCGGCGGGCTGAACAAGGAAGGAAATGGAAGGCTGGTATTGACTGGAGAGAATGCCTACACGGGCGGCACCACGATCAGCGCCGGCACGCTCCAGATCGGCAATGGCGGCGCCTCGGGCAGGATCATGGGGGACGTGAGCAACAGCGGTGTTTTGGTCTTTAACCGCTCGGATGAATCAAGTCTTGGCGGCGCCATCAGCGGGACGGGTAGCATCGAGCAGCAAGGTCAGGGCAAGGTGACGTTAACGGGTGCAAATACCTACACGGGTGGCACCACGATCAGCTCGGGCACACTCCAGATTGGTGATGGCGGCACCTCGGGCAGCATCGCGGGTGACGTGAGCAACATCGGCACGCTCGCCTTCAATCGTACCGATGACATTGGCTATAGCGGCATTGTTTCAGGTACTGGCGGGCTGAACAAGGAAGGAAGTGGAAGACTGCTATTGACTGGAGAGAATGCCTACACGGGCGGCACCACGATTAACGCGGGCACGCTCCAGATTGGCAATGGCGGCACCACGGGCAGTATCTTGGGTGACGTGAATAACAACGGTGCTCTCGCCTTCAACCGTTCGGATGACATCGGCTATAGCGGCGTTATCTCAGGTCCGGGCTGATCAATAAGGAAGGTGCCGGAAAGCTGGTATTGACCGGCGAGAATGCCTACACCGGCGGCACCACAATTAGCGCGGGCGTGCTCCAGATTGGTGACGGCGGGACCACCGGCAATATCGTAGGCAATGTAAGCAACAACAGTGTATTGGCATTCAATCGCTCGGATGCCGCAAGCTTTGGAGGCTCCATTAGCGGTGCCGGCAGTCTGGAGCAGCGAGGTTTGGGAAGACTGACATTAACCGGTGCAAGCATCTACACGGGCGGCACCACGATTAACGCGGGCACGCTCCAGATTGGCAATGGCGGCACCACGGGCAGTATCATGGGAGACGTCAGCAACAACGGCACGCTCGCTTTCAATCGTGTCGATGACACGGGCTACGGCGGGGTTATCTCGGGTTCTGGCACTATTAATAAGGATGGCGCCGGCCTGCTGGCACTAACGGGTGACTCCGGCGGCTTTCAGGGAATCACTTCCGTAAATTCCGGCACCCTTGCAGTGAACGGTGTTCTCGGCGGCAGGCTGGATGTTCATTCTGGCGCTTTCATCAGGGGCAACGGTATTGTGGGCACGAGTGCAGTAGCCGGTACGATTGCGCCAGGAAATTCTATCGGCACCATTCAGGTAAGTGGCAACTATACACAGCTTCCCGATTCGACTTATGAGGTTGAAATCGACTCAACGGGGAAGAGTGATCGAATCGCCGTAGCCGGTCAGGCAGATATACAGGGTGGCAGGGTCTCTGTCATTCCGGAATTGGGCGATTATTCGAAAGGCATCCGGTATACCATCTTGAGCGCCACCGGCGGCCGAACCGGGCAGTTCGACGTGCTCACACAGAGTTTGCCTTTCATAAATCTAGGGCTGAGTTACGACTTAAACAACGTTTATCTTGATACGCTTGGCCGCAACTCCGTTTCGTTTTGCGATGTCGCGGTTGCAGGGAACCAGTGTGCCGCCGGGCAGGGCGCGGAGAGTCTTGGTCCCAGCCATTCGCTTTACAGCGCGATCGTCAACCTCCCCAACCAGAACACTGCGCGTCAGGCTTTCGATAGCCTTTCGGGCGAGCTTCACGCGAGCGCGAAGGGCGTAATGATCGAGGACAGCCGATTTATGCGGGAGGCTGTCACGGATCGGATACGGCAAGCTTTTAGCCCAGGTAGTGCTCAAGTACCAGGGGAGACAGTACAAGAAAACGCGGACACTGGCCGTGCTTTCTGGACTCGGGCATTTGGCTCCTTTGGCCATCGCGCGGGGGATACCAATGCTGCCCGCATCGACCGAAGTATCGGAGGTTTCTTTTTAGGTGCCGACACAATGATCGCCAATGCCGTGCGTCTCGGTATCGCCGGCGGGTACAGCAACTCATCCTTCAACGTAAACCAGCGTTATTCGACGGGTTCGAGCGACAACTATCATCTCGCTCTTTATGGGGGCACGCAGTGGCGCTTCCTGGGTCTGCGTCTCGGCGGGAGCCACACATGGCACGACCTTGAAACGAACCGAAGTATTGCTTTCCCCGGTTTCGCGGCCAATGCCAAAGGTGATTATCATGCTCGCACCGGGCAGGTATTCGGCGAACTCGGCTATAACATCCCGTTCAAGAGTGTTTCCCTCGAACCCTTCGTGGGGCTTGCTTATGTCAATCTTGGCGTTAAAGATTTCCAGGAGCGCGGCGGCCTGGCGGCTCTGGGTAGCTCCAAGGACAGCGAGGACGTCACTTACACAACCCTGGGCATGAACATTGCCACCACCTTTACGACGCCCAAAGGCATAAACGGTAGGGTGCGCGGTACTCTGGGCTGGCGCCATGCCTTCGATGATGACCCGACCCATTCCGCCCTTGCCTTCAACCTTGGTTCGACATTTGTTACTGCCGGTACGCCGATCGCGGGAAACGCGATGATTATGGCGGCCGGGTTCGATGCCAACATTACTAAAGTGGCTATCCTTGGTATCTCATACACGGGGCAAATTTTTGATAGCGTGATTGACAGCGGTATTCGGGCAAATCTCAACTGGAGGTTTTAAGCAGGGCTCAACTGCTGGACGCCATCTCCATCTTTTCAACGTCCAATCACGCAGCTAGATTTTTTACCTTGGCATGTCGCACGTAACAAAAAGCAAAGTGGTGAAACGCCACTACCGTTTCGAGCGATTCTTGGCCGAGGGCTCATTCATTCAGCAGTTTTTAAAAGATCAAAACGGCGATGCGTGGGCGAAAATCCCAGAGAAAGGACCTCTGGATATTTCCTCAGATTCTTCTGTAACACATTATAGATGTCCAGATCAAAGCTCAAGGATGCACGCGCCTGTAAGACCTCCTCTAACTCTCCCTCGTCTTCCACCGTTCCCAAGTGGCGCCAGCTATCAAAAATATGTAGCTGATTGCGACGGCTGGCCTCATCATGTTCTCGAATGCCTATTCTGCCCGGATACGGCCAACTCTTCAGCCGGTGCGGGATGAGTGCCTGTTTTAGGCGCAAATAATGGAGATCATAAGATTCCTTGCCTGCGCATACCCCATCACAGCGTTGAAGCTGGCGAGCAAAACATGCGCCTTTGCCAGTTTCTATTCCGATTATGCGCGGACATAATCTGTTGTCCAAAGCAATTCCGCGAAGCGCTTCGATAGCGGCCTTTCTTGAACGGAAGAGCCCGAATAAATGTTCGAACAGGGTGGGATCAATGTCATCTTCGGTGACGATTTTAACCAGCGGGACCTGATTCAGGCCACGCGCCAGGCTCAGCGAGAACAGGTTTTTAGCAGTACGTAAACGACGATTATGGATCGGCTGGCGCTCCTTGATCAGCCTCGCTTCCAGCAAAAGCGCGCCCAGTTCTCCAGCGGTTTCTATCCATTCAACTCGAGTTACCTGCTGCCCTATGCGCATTTCTCGACTGGATGAATGATCGCCGCTGAAATGCGACATGACGCGTGACCTCAAGGCGACGCTTTTACCAATATAGAGAGGCAGATCGTTTTCACCATAGAAGAGATAAACCCCGGGACTATCAGGAATTTCGTTCAGGAACGCACCATCAAGACCGGCAGGCAAGCTCGGACCTTTCAGTAATGACGCTACCGTCTCCAGAACCCGGGCTTCCCCTAATTCATGTTTGGCTAATTCTAAATAAGCCACCACCAGCTCCACATCGCCCATGGCCCGGTGACGTGTAGCCGTGACGAGTCCATGGCGACGCATGATTGCGTCCAGGCCATGGCTTCTATGCTCGGGATATAGTCGGCGGGATAGCTTTACCGTGCACATGACCTTCTGGCGAAGCACCGCGCCGATACGTTTGTATTCACTCTTGAGAAAGCCATGATCAAACCGGACGTTATGCGCCGCGAGAACCGCACCTTCAATGTAGCCATACAGCTTGTGAGCAACCTCTTCAAAAGTAGGCGCACCGCTTACCATCTCATTGGTAATACCAGTCAGACGCGAAATAAAAGGTGGGATGCTGATGCGCGGATTAACCAGGGTTTCCCACCGATCGGTTTCTATTCCGTTTTCAAAGCGAACAAGCGCAATCTCGGTAATACGATCGTACAGGGGCGAATCTCCCGTAGTCTCGAGATCCAGGATTACGAAGTTGGGCAGAGTGGAAAACATGACTTTATCACTAGCCGGGCAGTGGAGCGATGAGCCCCACCCTTAAGGAGTCAAAAGGAAATCAAACCATTGGCATGACATGGGTAAAGAAAATCAGTAGGGGCCAGCGCTACCAGGCGTACATTTTTTTTATGCAATTTCCCCAAGCCTCAGTTGCCAACACTTGCTGGGCAAGAGCGTCTAAAAACTGTAGATAATCCGGGAAGTAACCAGCCATTCGGTACGTTCTCTATTCAGCTGCGAAGGGCCACCACCGAAATGGACTATTGCACCCTTGCCGTTGGCGCCAAAATTGTATTGAATTTGGGGTGTCACACGGTATCGCCACTTGCGCTCGCCGATTTCACTATTGACTTCGATCCCGAATGAAAAATTTTCCTTAAAGCTATAAAACAAGCTGTTATTCAGCAAACCGATAAAATCCCCCGATTTAGCGATGGCGGTATGCCTCACACCCACCATGTTCATCATGCTCCACTTGCTGGAAAACGTGTAATCGTTCAGGTATAGCGCTTCGGCGGCATAGGCTTTTTCTTCGTTTTTGCGGCGCCCGATGGCCTGCCAGCCATGGATCATCCGCCCTCTGTCAAGCTTGCCAAACGTGCCCTGAAGGGAAACCTTGTACTCTTTTATGGAGGCGTTCTCCATCGGCAGCTCAAATTCCACCGCGTAGTCATCCGCGAAAGCATATTCGATCTCTGGCGACCATTCCAGTTGCCCCGTCCTGGGCGAAAAATCCAGTGGGGTATTGATCTCGACCTCGCCTTTTTTTGCCCCCAGCGGGTCAACCATGTCGAAGACCATTGGCTCCGGCCTATCGTCACCGTAGATGACCTGCGGCAAACTGAGACCGAGGACCAGCGCTGCCGTCATTCGACCATATCGCGTATTACCGGTGAGCGGAGCGAAAGGTGCACGGCCTCGGGAAAAGGTTATTTTTCCCGCTAAAATCACGGTGTGTAAAAATTTGTGCAAAGGGTCCGGGAACTGACAGGCAAGGTTACCGAGCGAGTTGCAAAAAAGATCGGTCAACCGGCAAAGCTTAGCACACTCCTCGTGAGCGATTAAAGAGGCTCCTGGATGAGTTATTGACGCCCGCGCGCTAAAGTAAGTAGAGCGATATTCTCGTGTGCAAGCGCAGATAACTGCAGCTCTCTGGGGGGTGTTATCGGGTTTCGCTTGGGAAGTACTGGTAACGGGCTTGAAGTTGTATGACGTTCGGACCGAGGAGGCGGCATTGACCTTGTGATGCACCTGCTCTGTGTTGATTTCGTGACGGTTGTCACGCTGCTCTTGGATGGTATTGATGTGCTTGGCAAGGACCATTCAGTTCGATCCCGGTGAGATTCGGGTTGCTTTCGGAATAATCAATTTGCCCCTGGTAGTGGTATGTTGGGGTTACCCTTGATATCCGGATTGCGGAACTATCCCACCGGTCTTCGGCCTATACGCAATTAGAACGCCAGTGTTTCCAACTCGTCATCAAACCCGCCGCCAGTACCACCACCTTCTTCATCGTCACAAATACAGGCGTCGTCACCCAGGTTACGGCAAGGGGCTTGTGTCCCGTCTTCGTATCTGCATTTCATACAACAATCGCTGATGGGCGGTACCGGTGGCGTGGTCGGGGGAGTAGGTTTCTTTTTTTTCCTCGCGGCCTTGACATACTCTTCATTTTTCGAAAGGGCGAACAAAATTTCGCCGCTGGTCTCTCTTACTACAAAAATAGTTTTAAATGGAGATGCATCAACCGCCGTCAATCCCCTTTCGATGGTTTCTTTTGAGGACAAGCCCAAAATGGCAAAGTGTTTCTTGTGTTTTTGCCCTTCCTCGGTTATTTCGATCTTCAACCCCTTCAGGTGCGCGCAGTTTACGCGGTGGTAGAGCCCTTTGGGCGCTTCAGCCATTGTAACCTCCTCACTAGAATTGAGTCCTACGGGAAATTGTGCCTACGGTACGGCGAACAGGTTTTTAAACGCCTTTTCCGCTAACCGCCAATCTATCGCCTGCGCGGCGAGAAGTCAATCGCACGAGTGTTGCGTGAAAACGGCCGAGGAAGCAGTGCATTGCGAGTCAAAGGCCGGTGATCGGTATGCTTGGATAGCTTTGGCTCGAGGCAGCTCAACCAGGCTAGAAAAAAGGAACATGGATTACGATATCAAAAAACTCTACACGGACAAGCTGGAAGCCTATCTTTCATTCAGCTCTTTTTTCCGGTATCCCAAGGGCTTGAAGCCTTCTTCGAATCCTACAAGTGCCTCCGCCCAGGTCTTCGCATACTAGATGCCGGTTGCGGAACCGGCTTCGCCAGCTTCGCGCTCTTGAAAGCCCTCCAGCATCGTGGTCTCGGTTATCAGGCTTTCCACGGGTTTGATCTAACCGAGGCGATGTTGGCGGACCATGAAAAGCCTGCCTACACGTTTAACGCTTCCAAAGCCACAGGCGGTATTGCTCCAGTTCAAGCTGTCTTTGCCACCATTCGTTTTCCTGCTGTTGGATCTTCTGCTGTCGATCGAGCTGCTGCATCCGATTATTATGTTCACTTTCCCGCTGCCTGGCCGCTTCCTCTATTCTTTGGAACTCTGCTGTTTCGCGTTGTCGCTGCCACTCTTCCCCTATACTCCGATTGCGGTCGTACGCGCTAACCTGGCTGGTCAGCGCGCATGCGATTAGAGCAGCGAATATAGCTTTCATGGTCTTACCTTTTTAAATGCAAGGGTCGACCTTTTTAGATACCGACTCGCCAGCGTCGTTCAGCTGATCGTTTGGGTCCTTCCTTGAAGTGGTTACTTAAAAAGTGGAAATACGAAAAAAGACAAAAACACTACGATTAGGCACTTTCGCTTTTTAGGCAGCAGGCGTTTCCCGTTATTATTCGGCTCAACCCGGTCAACCGCTGTCCACCTTCCACCAGATCAATTCTTGTGTTCGCAGGGATATTGCCCGGGTATGGGCGCATGCCAGGTGCAGGAGTGCGTAGAGACAACGGCGCGAGCTGCGGGATGTCGGGGACGATATCGAGGCGGGGATTGCTGATGAACCGCTCGGACGCATATTAAAAGCAGGAGCTGGCGAAGCGCGCCAGACCCCGACGGTGAAGTTTTTGGTTTGTTGGTGGGTCGTGACAGGATCGAACGCTCGACCTACGGATTAAGAGTCCGCTGCTCTACCAGCTGAGCTAACGACCCGGATCGGATGAACCGGAATTTTTCAATTGCCGGTCAAGAGGAGAAGGGGCCAGACGCTACCTTCCTGCTACTCGACCTTGAAATGTTAATCGTACCACATCCGAGGGAAAATTCGAATGGAACGACGAGATGTGGCTTAAGATGTTTTGGTGGAACAGATGATATGTTTTCATCGTACACAACAGTACAGTAGGTATTCAACTACTGTTGTCCTCCCCTATGCTGTCTTCGGAGAATTGGTTTGATTGCATACAATCGTCCAACACAGCCCGCATGCGCTGCCAGTGCGAGCCCTTCCAGAAAACCCCTTGGCAGACATCGCAAGTGCTGAAGTGGTCGAAACGCTCACGCACGGAGGGTGGCAGGCGCATCAGAACTTGAGCCTTTTCTATGGCGCGCAAAGGTACGTTGCAATTCAGGCATAAGGTGAAAGGCTGTATGCTGCCCGCGAGGTCCAGGCGGTCAAATATCTCGCACAGCTGTTGCGCGGGTTTCAATGTGCGTACGTAGCATCCGTGCGTGATCGAGCGGCGCTTGAGCAACTCCCGGTCGCGCGTGAGTACGATACGCCCTTCATCCACCACGATAGCTTCGATTTCGCTATCGTGATAGTTGTTGTCGTAAAGCGTATCAAAACCCGCCATTCGCAGCAGACGTGCAAGCCCGCCGAGATGGGCATCGGCTACAAAGCGCGTCACGCGCAAAGGATGTTCGCGGACGCGCAGCAGGGGGGTGACATCGACCATCTCGAATTTGGGGAAAACGGCCACTCGGTCGCCGTCTTTCAATATCCGGTCGAAACCCACGGATTCGCCATTGACCAGCACCAATTCAACCTCCGTATGGGGCACTCCCAGCGCTTCGATCATATGCTTCGTTGTCGCTGCCCGGGCGCATGAGCAAGCGAATTCCTGTCTGCGCCGTTCAGGCGCAAGGAAATCGTTCAACTCCTCGTAGAAACGAAATGTTGCGGTGACCATAGGGAAAGTATTGCATTTTTCAGCAAGAGGTGCAGAACTCACTATCGGTAATGCAGGGGATTAGGCGTTCAACCTCACCATGGATCGCCGTCTAACGCGTGACGCGATAATTGCCAGTGAGCACCTACGCGTCGGTAGTAAGGCGCAATGACGTGCTCAAGGATTCGATCCGCACCCACCTGTCGGTGCGGTAATAACGCTCATTATCTGACAGGCTCCAAATTGGACTTTCCAATGCACCCATCCCTTCTATCATAATAATCTGTAAGCCATTCGGTCAGAGCGTCAAGAAGCTTTGTAGAAAGTCAGGGGAACAAATAAACTGTCTGGACTTGTGCGGTTCTTTTTCCGAACCGGCCAATCTCATCGCGGCCCATTTCGACTTTACGAGGGGGTCTTCAAGCGATAATACGAGGAGGTGAACATGCATTGCAATTTAAGAGCCGGCCGCCTTGACGACATGGAAGCGGGAGGAAGGATCTGCTACGACGCGTTCAAGACGATCTCGGGGCAACATAATTTCCCGCCGGATTTTCCCTCGTTTGAGGTGGCCCGTGATCTCTTTTCCTCGCTGTTGTCCCGTTCGGATGTGTATTCGGTAATTGCCGAAAGTGAGGGACGGGTCGTGGGCAGCAATTTCCTGTGGGAAAATGCAGTCGTAGCGGGTGTTGGTCCGCTGACGATCGCCCCGGAGGTGCAAAACAGCACCCTCGGGAGACGCCTGATGGAGAATGTCCTGGAGCGCGCAAGACAGAAACGGTTCGCTGGCGTACGCCTGGTGCAAGCTGCATATCATAACCGCTCGCTGGCCCTCTATACCAAACTGGGTTTCGATGTACGGGAGCCACTGGCAAACTTGCAAGGCCCGCCGCTTCAGCTTGATATTCCCGGCTATGCAGTCCGTCCGGCGCGTGGCGGCGATATCGATGCTTGCAATCATCTCTGCCATAAAATTCATGGCCATGACCGAGGTCAAGAGTTACGTCACGCGATCGAACAAGGCACAGCGATGGTTGTTGAACACGCCGGCCGCATCAGTGGCTACGCGACGTTAATCGGATTCATGGGGCATGCCGTGGGAGAAAGCAATGAAGATCTCAAAGCGCTCATCGGGGCTGCTGAGGCCTTCGCCGGCCCCGGTTTTCTCCTCCCTTCGCGTAATGGCGAACTGTTCCGCTGGTGCCTGCAGCACGGGCTTCGCGTCGTTCAGCCCGCCACGTTGATGAGCCTTGGCCTCTACAACCAGCCTTCCGGCGCTTTTCTGCCTTCGATTCTCTATTGAGCTAGAGGCTGGCGAACGGCGCTGGATCGGTTAACAACCGCGAACTCAGTATTTCTATTCGGGCACAGTCCTATTGCTACTCAACTCGGCTTTTTCATTCGACCCTTTTTCTGCCAGAGAGAAAAATAATGGTCAAAAAATTAATACCAACAATATCATTGTGCGAATTTTTTTCCCTGATTGTAGTCAAAGTTTTTGCGGACATGCCGTTCTGTTCGCTTGGGATGGTTTATTTTTGAGGACGGTTGCTGACCGCACTGAAAGAAGCGTTAAAGCGGGGCAGCAAGGTGGTCATGTTCTTGAACATTCATATCCTTAAGGAGACAAATCATGGAAATGGCAATTCTCGTATTAGGTGTAGCCGCTGTCGCCGCTTGGTTCTTTATGTCAAAGGACGGACGGAAAGAATAAAACCCATCTTAAAACCCTGAGTAGAGCGACGTAGAAGAAATCTTCTAGCTGCAACACGCAGAACTCAGAACTAACACTAATCGGCCGATGCTCGTGCGGTTTTTGTTTTGGTACAGGGCATCGGCTTCTTCTTCGGATGAGATAACGGCTCAGTATCATTGGCTCGAGCCTTCGAGTAAATCCAAAGTCCTCCCTTCTGGTTTTCTGGTTGCATCCGGGACTGTGCTCTCGGTTTTCTGAGTAGACCCTAGGCTAGTAACACGCGTTCTCCGGCGATATACTCGATCCCAGCCCCGTCAAGGATTTGAACACGGCTATTCATAGTGCCGGTCACGCGAAGCGCAAGAATGTAAACTACGGCATTCAACCTAAATCCGGTAGTTGGACGGGGTGGAGTGTGCGGTTTTTCGGGTGCAGGGCAAGGCGCGACGACGCGGAATGGGCATTCCATTCCAAGGAGTTGCAACGCAGCCCTGTGCCGCAAAAAACTGTTCAATCCGCCCCCGTAGCGAACTCACTAAAAAGGTGAAGGCAAAGCGATATAAAAGGTCTTTGTGGATCATAACGCTAAACTGAAAAATAAGCGGTCAACTGCCGGATTTAGGTTCAATACCTTTGTTTAGCCTCTACGACTCGCTTGTCGAGAAGTATTACATATCGCACGTCCGCCAGAATCCTGCCAGTAAATATAAAGGATAATCAATGGGCTAAAAATAGGGGGCACGTATATTGCTTAAAAACCGGAGACACCTGAAGGAGCTTTTATCTTCTTTTCCTCCGGCGCGATACCTTGCCGTGGTTTAATGCGGGAAGGGTAGCAAGAATTTGACAAGCCTTCTCAATCCCTGAAAAAGAAGCAGGACGGAAAAAAGCTTATGCACCTTACTCGATTCATGGTCACAAATTTTCGTTCCGTCGAGAATAGCGGTTGGGTCGACGTGGATAACGTTACTGCCCTGATTGGCGTGAATGAATCGGGCAAAACAAACCTTCTGATTCCGCTCTGGAAGCTGAACCCAGCGGTAGAGGGAGAGATTCAGCCGACCTCTGATTACCCGAAAAAACATTTTGGCGCCATACGCCAGGCCCCGGAAAACTACTGCTTCATAACAGCGGAGTTTGAGACTGGATCACTCGCAACAGAGCTTTCCGGCAAGGCGGGAATTTCAGTTGAAGACGCTTCTCTTGTATCCGTCAAACGGTACTTCAACGGGAAGTACGCAATTTCTTTCCCCCGCTCCGAAGGGATTACGGATGTAGACGCCTCAGAGGTAAGCGCAGAGGTAAAAAAGCTGATCGCTGTTACCACCAGAAGCATTACCGATCTGGCACTGCCGGAACAAGAAGAAGAGTTGAAAGGAGCCGTTCTCGCAAAATTGCATGAAATGGATAATAGCCTCGGGGAATCGCTTCTTTCAGTGGACCAGGCTTCCGGGTTTAAGCGGGACTTGCAATTCCTGATCCAGGAGCCCGATAGCAGAGCCACGGCAGTATACGGCCGGGTAGCCAAACTGCTGGATGCGCTCGAACTGGTAATCTCCGGGATGACGAGGCCCCCGCCAGAAGTCGGCGGGGATGTAATGGATATGGTAATCGGCGCATTGCCGAAATTCGTTTACTACTCCGAATTCGGGAACCTGGATTCTGAAATCTATCTTCCCCATGTTGTACAAAATCTTCAAAGAAACGATCTTGGCCCGAAAGAAGCGGCCAAAGCGCGAACCCTGCGTGTCCTGTTCAAGTTTGTAAAGCTGGAGCCAAATGACATTCTGGAACTCGGCCAGGACTTTAGAGATGCACACAACAACCATCGCGAACCTACCCCGGAAGAAATCAGTGAAATAGCGCTGAAAAAGAGGGAGCGCTCAATATTGCTTCAATCGGCAGGCGCCATCCTGACAGAAAAATTCAGAAACTGGTGGAAACAGGGAGATTACAAATTCCGCTTCGAAGCGGATGGAAGCCACTTCCGGATATGGGTTTCCGATGACCGCCGCCCGGAGGAAGTTGAGCTGGAGAGCAGAAGCACCGGTCTTCAGTGGTTCCTGAGCTTTTATCTCGTCTTCCTGGTGGAAAGCGAGGGAGAACACCAAAACGCAATTCTTATTGCTGGATGAGCCCGGATTGTCACTGCATCCGCTGGCACAAAGAAACCTGTCAGCCTTCTTCGATAATCTCTCGAATTTCAATAAAATTCTCTACACCACCCACTCGCCGTTTTTAATCGACGCAGAACACCTGGGACGCGCACGAAAGGTTTACGTGTCCGAAAATGGCACTACCAGGGCGACGCCAGACCTTCGGCCTGTGGAAAAGGATCCCCGGCAAGCCGGCGCTGCATACGTCGTTCACTCCGCATTGAACCTGAACATCGCGGAGAGCCTGCTGCTCGGCTGCCAACCCGTCATCGTCCAGGGCCCATCGGATCAATATTATCTCTCGGCTATCAAAACGCTGCTTATCGGTGCAAACAAAATAACGCCAAAACTTGAATTGGTCTTTTCCCCATCAGGCGGAAGCAAAACAGCGGGGGTCATCGCAAGTATCATCGCAGGCCGGGACGAACCTCTGCCCAAAATACTTCTGGGCGGTGACGAGCGAGGAAAACGCATCACCGGGGAATTGAAATCCGGGCTGTATAACGGCGCAGAAGAGAGGATTTTATCAACGGATACTTATGCCGGCCTTACCGGCTCTGAAGTAGAGGATTTAATACCCGCTTCGTTCTTTGCTCAAGTGATAGACCGCTGGGAAAGAAATACCGAGATACCTTTTGCGGATGTGCTGCGCAACGGCAAGCCGCTGGTCGGTCAAGTAGAAGCCTGGGCGGAAACCCAAGACCTAACACTCCGCGACGGATGGAAAGTTGAAGTTGCAAAACGGACTAAAGAACTGGCGCTAAAAAGGGGTGTCAGCGCATTCGATCATGCCACCATCTCGCGCTGGGTCAAGCTCTTCCAGGAGCTTATAGCAGTGCGAAATTAGAGATTTATATAAGTCGTTGCTGGCTAATCAAACTCCAGGTAATTCAAAACCTGAGTGCCTTGGTGGGCACCATCTACCGGTTAATAAAGGAATCTACGAAATTTCTTCCATATCAAATTGGCAAAGTTTATTGTTGCTTAGAATCAATCGTGCCTGATCCTATTGTTTTCTTGGATTCCATGTTGGATATCTCATAACAGCCAGTCTATGGGCAGCAACGAAATAAACCAGACCCTGGCGCGTTGCCAGAAAGTAGTGCCTGGTGCGACGTCGTACCGACGCCGTTCTCCTTCTTTCAGCGGCTCGATCCAGTAGAGGTGGCCGCTATCGGACAGGCCCAACTGATAAGTATTATTTGAAACCGTGTGAAGAAATGCATCAGAGATCTGCCGTGCCAGCGTTGGACTCTCGATTATAAGTCCCATCTCGGTGTTAAGCTTCTCAGAACGCGGGTCGAAATTGAACGAGCCAACGAAAACCCTCGATTGGTCCACGGAGAATGTCTTGGCATGCAGGCCTGACTTGCTACTACCCGAGGGTTTCCGTCCGTGGGGCTTGAAGCCTCTCACGGTGTCTGGCAGCAAACGCGGGATTTCGTAGAGCTGGATGCCGGCCTTGAGAAGCGGCTTGCGCGACTTCGCGTACCCCGCGTAGACGGACGCTTCGTCCGTTGCTTCCAACGAGTTGGTGAGCACCCGGATTTGAACGCCCTGTTTAGCGAGCGCCGCGAACGTAGCCACGGCCGCAGCGCCTGGCACGAAATAAGGGGACACAAGATCGACTTCGCTTGATGGTGTACCAATGATCTGTTTGAGCTTGTGTAACATCAAGGCCTCAGGCGCAGCGAGTCCAAGTCCCTTCATGGGGTCGTCGCTGATAACATGCGTGACGGCCCACTCAAGGGAAAGCCGACCCGAGACCAATTCTTGGATAAGCGACGAATCGCGTACCGCGCTCGTATATTCCTCGGTTGCCGGAGCAGTCTGGACGCGAGAGACAGCAGAGGCGAGTTCGGCGAACGCGTTTGAATCAGCCGGGGGCAAGAGCCGATCGAGCGGATAAGACGATTCACTCGCCCAGTAGCGGTCAAAAATATTGGATACCGCATCGACTACCGGGCCCACCGCCAATACATCAAGGTCGACAAACATAACCCCGCCAGGGGCGCCAAAATACTCATCCCCCACATTGCGTCCGCCTACGATGGTCACCTGATTGTCGGCTGTGAACGACTTATTGTGCATGCGCCTGTTTAAGCGTGAGAAGTCGAAGAAATTAAACAGGCGCACATCCCGAACGACAAAAGGGTTGAACAGCCGAACCTCGATATTGGGATGAGCGTCGAGTGCGGCGAGGATTGGGTCGAGCCCCAAGGTATGGTTATCATCCAGCAACAGCCGCACACGAACGCCACGCTCAGCCGCCTCGTGGAGCGCGTTGAACAGCAGCGTCCCAGTCATGTCCTTGTTCCAGACGTAATACTGAACATCAAGGGAGCGCTGTGCGGCGCGCATCAATAGTACGCGAGCGGCGAAGGCATCGTGTGCCCGGAGCGGACGGACGCCGGAGTAACCGGGGTTGGCGGCGATCCTTGGCTTGACCGCCTTCCCCAGCGCGGTATTGCCAGTGTCCACGAAGGCCACTGAAGCGCTGCGGTTTTTCTGAGAGGGCAACGTGCTACAGCCGCTCAGGCCCACCCCAAGGCAAAGGAAAAAAATGCAAGGTAAAGCCCAAAATCGCTTACATGCGGTCATCGTTCCGGCCCCGTCCATGATCTCATTCAAGAGATCGGCAGTACTTTGTCATTATCCCGTCTTCACGTCTTCCTCTGGAAGAGCAGCGCAACGAACTCAAGCTGCTCACTTCCGTTATAGCATGTTCACGCTCCTGCATCTGTAACCGGGCAAGCCAGCGCCCAGGAAAAAGATAAAAACGGGAAATGAAATGCAAACCCCCGAAAACCCGGTTAAACCGCTATCCGCGCGCATTGCTCCCGCGTTCAATTGCATCATTCATAAAACTGGTATGCTTCTCGGTAACAATTTCAATTTCAATCCAATCCACTACTGCCCGAAAACGAAAACGGGAATAATTAATAATCATATTTCTCTTCGTGCGCTCTATACCCGCTGGCCGCTTTGTTTTTATCAGTTGCAAAGTTTAGGCTAGCTTGCCTATTCAGGACTGTGGCACATGATTTTTCTCGTAACCTCTTCCTTGCCAATAGGATTTCCAGCCCAATTTTTTTCATCGTGGGTTTCTTGATTCATTACAGTGTAACCATTAGGACATAATTCCTTAGACCGCTTATTCAATCCCTTCACCGTGTGTGCTTCTCCCAATAGAGAAGCAACTTCCTTTGTTAAAAGATAAGTTTTAACGCCACTTTCCGATGTCACCAAAGTCTCCCTAATAGGACCAGTCCTAGCAGCAGCACAGCCACTTAAAACGGATAAAGCTATTGCTAAAAGCGCAATTCTTTTCATTTTGAAAAGCCCCCTCCTTGATTAATAATGTTCGGAACGATCACGATAATCATAGTCCCGTTCTATACGCTCGACGCGTTTGTAGCTTTCCTCGTTGCGTTGACGGTCTTGCTGACGTTCCGAGTAATCGTCGCTTCGTTGCCGCAACTGAGCGTCATCTACCGATCTACCTTCACCCACGTAACGCACACCGCCTAGAAACGAAAACGAACGAATATCGATAGGGTCAGATTCGATTGATCTGAAAACAAAAGTATTGCAAGTGATCCGCTTCCTCAAAAATGGCAGAGATAGATCAAGATCAATCGAGTCTGACCGTTCGCAGTAACAGCAGTAAGTCTAGCGGGTTGAAGTCCCGTCCGGGGAGTTGTCCGTTCGCCCCGGTAGCATGAGGAAGCGGCGTCGTGGTAACACGGGGTTGTGAGTTTCCAAACAGCAAGAGAGCAGGCCGTAACGCAAGTGAACCCATGAGTAGCCTCGTAAACGAACTGGAGGAGCCGACCCTATGGTCAGAAGGGGAAGGCCGTTGGATGGATAGCGGAATAACGGAAGTGGTATCCATTGACTCCCGGGGTAGCAGGGTCGGCATGTTTTCGAAGACTTACTGTCCAGTGCTGGAGACCCGTTTACGGGGGTGGGGAGGCCACCGACCGCAGCGTATAAGGAAACGAAAGCGCAACGGCCCGAGACGGGAGTCGGAGGGGTTCATAGTACCGTCTGAGATCAAGGGACAACATAACCCTGATCGAGGGGAAGGGACCCTGCTTTGTTCATGCAACCGAAGAGTGGAGGAAAAGGGGATTGCCGAATGCTAACCACCCCTGAAGCAATCAGGACACTACAGAGGAAGCTTTACGTCAAGGCCAAGCAGGCGCCGGCCTATCGCTTCTATGCGCTCTATGACAAGGTGTGGCGGGCAGACATACTCATGTTTGCCTACCGCCTTGTCCGTGCCAACAAGGGAAGTTCTGGCGTTGATGGGATGACCTTTGATGACATAGAGCAAAGAAGAGGGATAGACACGTTCTTGCTGGAACTGGCCCAGGACCTGAAAAACAAGACCTACCACCCCAGTCCGGTACGGCGCGTCATGATATCCAAAGCGGATGGAGGTCAGCGTCCGCTGGGGATACCGACGATCCGTGACCGGGTAGCCCAGATGGCGGTAAAGCTGGTCATCGAACCCATCTTTGAAGCGGACTTTTGCCCG
The DNA here is from genome assembly GCA_963831395.1 of uncultured beta proteobacterium. Classification (GTDB taxonomy): domain Bacteria; phylum Pseudomonadota; class Gammaproteobacteria; order Burkholderiales; family Nitrosomonadaceae; genus Nitrosospira. The sequence continues at coordinate 990 of CAWHQD010000044.1, read as the reverse complement.
AACTCTTATGGATTCAGGCCGAAGCAGACCGCCCATGATGCGGTGGATGACATAGTGGATGCGCTCCATCGAGGTTACACCAACGTCATTGATGCCGACCTGTCGAAATACTTCGACAGCATCCCTCATGCCAAACTACTGGCCGTTGTAGCCGAGCGCATCGTTGACGGTGCGATACTGCACCTGCTCAAGCTATGGCTCAAAGCGCCTGTCATCGGCGAGGACAAGGGCGGCACCCGCAAGCATGTAGGCGGTGGCAAAGCCAACAGCCGTGGCACCCCGCAAGGCGGCGTCATTTCACCGCTGCTGGCGAACTGCTACCTTCATCTTCTGGACCGGATATGGGACAGGCATCAACTGCGCAGGAAGTTGCAAGCGCACATCGTCCGCTATGCGGACGATTTTGTGGTGTTATGCAGGGGCAAAGTAGATGCGCCCCTGGCAACGGTACGCCATGTACTGGAACGACTTGATCTCACGCTAAACGAGACCAAGACCCACATTGTTGATGCCCGGAAAGAAAGCTTCAATTTCTTGGGTTTTGCAATCAGGGTGAGCAAGAGTTGGAAATCGGGCAAACGCTATACGCATATATGTCCGGCACCGAAATCTCTTGCGAAAATCAAAGACCGCATAACGCAATTGACCCTGCGAGAACGCACACTGATACCGCTGGAAGATATTACCGGGAGCATGAACGCCGCCCTTCGTGGATGGGTGAACTACTTCCATTATCGCAATTCCAGCAGGATATTGGACAAGGTAAAGGCGCACGCCGAAGAACGCCTGCGAACGCACCTGATGAAGCGACACAAGGTCCGGGATCGTGGAACCGGCTTAGGCCGATTTCCCAGCCAAAAGCTTTATGCGTACTATGGGCTATACAAAGTTCCGACAAGGGCGGGCTGGAAAACAGCGCATGCCTTGGCGTGAAGAACATCGGAAAGCCGTGTGCGGGAAAACCGCATGCACGGTTTGATGAGGGAGGGC
>CAWHQD010000043.1:0-181696 GCA_963831395.1 uncultured beta proteobacterium | reverse complement strand
CAAGCGAAGCCGCGATGCTTTCCAAAGCCGATCTGCTCACCGACATGGTGGGAGAATTCCCGGAGTTACAAGGCGTTATGGGTCGCTATTATGCAAGACATGATGGGCTGGCCGCCGATGTGGCCGAGGAATGAAGATCACTACAAGCCGCGATTTGCGGGCGACGAGTTGCCGCGAAATATGGCTGGTATTTGCGTGGCATTCGCGGACAAGCTCGAGACGCTGGTGGGTATGTTTGCTATCGGACAGATTCCGACCGGAGATAAAGACCCCTTCGCATTACGTCGTCATGCACTGGGCGTAATCCGGATACTGATTGAAAAAGAAATTTCGCTGCCCCTGAATACCTTACTTGAGCAAACTACGAGATATTTTTGGCTCCGAGGGTTGACGGAACGCCAGAAGCGCTGAGTGATTTTATCTATGAACGCCTTCGTCACTATTTCTTGTCTTTTGATGAGCGGACTTTCAGCCTCGGGTGAGCAAGCCGATATAAATGCCGTAAACAGTGCCGCGTGAGCCGTCCGGCTTTTTCTCCACAGCAAGTGGACGCAGTGCTGGCCTTAGGCCTCAGCGGCTAAGCGATGTAAAAAAACGTCTTGGCGCGGTGCGTGCCTTCGCTGCGTTACCGGAAGCGGAAAGCCTTGCCGCAACGAACAAGCGTGTCGGCAACATTCTCAAAAAAGCTGATGTCAGGATAGAAGACGAGATTATCCCGCGTTGATGCAGGCCCCTCCGAACAGGCTTTGCACGAGGCATTGAGCCGCATTGTGCCGGAAGCCGATGCCGCCTTCACTGCTGGCGACTATAACGCTTCGCTGCAAATCCTGGCCGCGTTAAAACAGCCGGTGGACGACTTTTTCGATAACGTAATGGTCAACACAGAAGATGAGGGGTTGCGCCGCAACCGGCTTGCCTTGCTCGCCCGGTTGCACCATGCCATGAATCGAGTAGCTGATATTTCCCGGCTGGCAACTTAACCTTGGCTCTAACATGAAACTGGTCATTCTGGATCGCGACGGCGTCATCAATTATGACAGTGCCGCCTTCATCAAAACGCCGGATGAATGGAAACCCATTCCCGGCAGCCTTGAAGCTATCGCACATCTCACCCAGGCGGGTTATCGCGTTGTTGTCGCCACCAATCAGTCGGGAATCGGCGGAGGGCTGCTGGATATGGGCGCGCTCAATGCCATTAACGACAAGATGTGCAAGGCGGCGATCCAGGCAGGCGGCCGTATCGATGCGATGTTTTTCTGTCCACACGCCAATACGGATAATTGCAATTGCCGCAAGCCGGCAACCGGAATGTTCAAGGAAATCGCCGACCGCTTTGGCGTGGAGTTGAATGGCGTGCCTGCAATCGGTGACTCGTTGCGTGATTTGCAGACAGCAGCCGCAGTAGGCGCGATCCCGATTCTGGTGCTGACGGGCAAGGGAAAAAAAACCAAGGCGGAGGGCGAATTGCCGGAAAATACAAAGATATTTCCCAATCTGTCAGCAGCAGTCGATGCCCTGACACAATGAATTGGATTCTGGTGGTGCTGCGCTCGGCGCTATATACCTTATTGCAGATTATTATCACCCCCCTTTACTTCCTCGTCATATTTGCCTCATTCCCGCTGTCCCCGCTCAGCCGCTATCGCATCACTTCAGGTTGGGCGCATCTGATGCTGTTCCTGCTACGTGTTATCTGTGGCATCCGTTATCGCGTGATCGGGGCGGAACATATTCCCCAAACGCCCAGCATCGTGCTTTCCAAGCATCAATCGGCATGGGAGACGCTCGCATTTCAGCAGATATTCCCCCCGCAGGTGTGGGTCCTGAAAAAAGAGTTGTTGCTTGTTCCGTTTTTTGGCTGGGGATTGGCAATGACCAGCCCTATCGCCATCAATCGCAGTTCGAAAAAAGCGGCACTGAAACAGATTGTCGAGCAAGGAAAAGACCGGCTCAAGCGGGGATTCTGGATAGTGGTTTTCCCCGAAGGCACGCGCATAGCTCCCGGCAAAAAAGGCAGATACGGCATAGGCGGCGCGTGGCTCGCAACGCACACCGGCGCACCCGTCGTCCCCGTGGCCCACAACGCCGGACACTTCTGGGGCAAGAACGCGCTGATCAAGCGGCCCGGCACGATTACCGTAAGCATAGGCGCGCCGATCGATCCCGCAGGAATGGAACCTGGCGAGCTGAATGCCAGCGTGGAATCATGGATTGAAACCGAGATGACGCATATCGATAATCCCGCTTCAGGTGATCGCGAATCCGGCCGTTAATCCCTCGTTATTTCAGTGTGGCTTTATGACCGTTAAAGTTTTTTTCTACTTGACCTTCACTTGCCAAGGTTCCTATTGCCGGAATTCAGGATAATGCATGACGAAAACAAACCTCTGCCTCGACGCACAAAGACAAGCAAACTCGCAGCAAGTGAACAACGCCGTATTAAGCTGAACGGCAAGGATGTGGCGTATGTCCTCATGCGCTGCAGGCGAAAGACCATCGGCATGAAAATCGACAGGGAAGGGTTAACGGTTCGTATCCCGCCGAGAGAATCCTTACGCTGGGTTGAATCGGTGTTGCAAAAAAGAGCCGATTGGATCGTAAAAAAACTCGACGAATGGAAGAATAAACAATCCAGCAAGCCCGAGTGGGCCGAAGGCGCAATTTTCCCATTGCTGGGCGAGCCCTGGCGGGTGATGGTTACCCCTGCCGGGGTTGTGCAAATGGTCCCGGCCACTGTGAACACAGGGGTGGAGGAGAGCCAGTTGAAATTACCGCTGCCAGCCATGCGAACAGCCGAGCAAATCGAAAAAGCGGTGATGGAATGGTATCGTCATCAGGCCATGACATGTTTCAGCGAACGCATTGCGATGTATGCGGATAAGCTCGGTGTAGCGTTGCCGCAACTACGATTATCGCGAGCAAGAACCCTATGGGGCAGTTGCAACTCGCGCGGCATTGTCCATCTCAACTGGCGGCTGATCCAGAAGCCGCTCGATCTGGTGGATTACGTCGTGGCGCACGAGTTGTCTCATCTTATCGAAATGAATCACTCCAAGGCGTTCTGGCGGATAGTGGGAAGTGTATATCCGGGTTATGCGGCGGCGAGGAAGAAATTGAGGGGAGTTGGGTGATGGCAAAGGCCGATATGTTGCACCCTTGATTTATAGTCTGTGCCAGACGCTAATTACTGCAAAGTGCCAAAAGCGGTCATTCAACTATCTAGAAAACTTTGTTCAGATAGTCAAAATAACTGATCGGCACATTTGAACCTGAACACTGCCCGTTGGAATGCATGTTGGAAGTCGGCGCCACTCATGTTTACGCGGATTTATGAGGACTAACCGAACCAAAACGTCCGTATTGTTAAAAAATAACGCAGAGAGGTGCCAACATGGTTGACTTCAAGAAACGGCTAGCAGGAAAGAAGACGGGGAAGCCGATTGATCCCGTGAAACTCTACGACACTCTCGACCGCGCCCATGACAAAGGCCCATTGCGGCCCGCTCAGTTGGCAGTCCTCACAGAATGGTTTGATCACCATCGCATGTCTCGCGATATTATTGTGAAATTGCACACCGGCCAAGGAAAGACATTGATCGGTCTGCTCTTGCTTCAAGCAAGACTGAACGACACTAAAGGGCCCGCACTTTATTTGTGTCCTGACAATTTCCTCATTGCACAAACATGTGAGCAAGCAAAGCAGTTTGGTATAGCAACGTGCACGGCTGATCCCGATCTGCCGGAAGAGTTTTTGAGTGGCGACAAGATTCTCGTTACTTCGATTCAGAAACTGTTTAACGGGCTTTCACGTTTCGGTCTTAACCGACAATCTGAAACTGTGGGCGTGTTGTTGATGGATGACGCTCATGCATGCGCGGATAGGATTCGTGAAGCATGCCGTATTCGTATCCTCAGTAACGAACCAGCCTATGCCCGTCTGAAAGCACTGTTTGCCGGGGACTTAGAGCAACAAGGAGTTGGGACCTATGCAGATATCTGCAATGACAAACGCGATGCTCTGTTACCAGTTCCTTATTGGGCTTGGCTTCAACGCGAAACTGATGTCGCAAACATTTTGTCTGCTAATGCAGATCGAGCTTCGATTAAATACGCATGGCCTTTGTTGAAGGACATGCTTGGCTACTGTCAATGTGTAATTTCTGGTGTTGCCATAGAGATCGAACCGTATGTTCCTCCTCTGTCTGCATTTGGGAGCTACTGGGATGCTCCTCATAGAATATTTATGTCTGCTACCGTCACTGACGACGCGTTCCTCGTAAAAGGCTTGCAGCTTGAACCAAAGACAATCACCAACCCGATCACCTATGCCGAAGAACGCTAGTCTGGCGAAAAAATGGTTCTTTTGCCCTCGCTAATTCATGAGACGCTAAATCGGGAGCGAATTGTCAAAGGGTACGGGACACCAAATGAGAAAAGGCGTTACGGTTATGTCGCCTTGGTGCCCAGCTTCCCGAGAACAAGGGACTGGGAGGCCTACGGAGCAGTCGTGGCAACTAAAGATACCTTATCTGATGCCATAGATGACCTTCGAAAAGGCAAATATGAAAAAACCGTCGTCTTGGCAAATCGCTATGATGGCATAGACCTTCCTGACGACACGTGCCGTATTCTGATTTTTGATGGGCGGCCGTTTTCTGAGAGTCTGATAGATCTGTACCAAGAGTCTTGTCGGCCAACTAGCGAGGCTACTTTGATGCGCACGATCCGCACAGTTGAGCAGGGTCTGGGACGGAGCGTTCGTGGAGAGAAAGACTACTCTGTTGTTATAATCATCGGAACCGATATAACTAGACTGGTTCGGGACAAAGAATCCAGAAAACATCTTTCGCCGCAAATGTCGGCTCAGATCGAAATCGGCTTAGAACTCGCGGAGATGACACAACAGGAAATAGAAGATGGGGAAGAGCCAACTGCTGCGTTTAATGGCTTAGTCCGACAGTGTCTAAATCGCGACGAGGATTGGAAAGCTTTTTACGCTGAGCAAATGGCAAACGTAAAACCCGCAGGCGCCAACGAACACGTCTTGCGCGCTTATGCAGCTGAGCTAGCAGCGGAGCAGGCCTACAACGCCGGTGACTATTCCAGTGCAAACGACAAACTTCAAGGGCTTTTGGATAGTGGGTCAATTGTCCCCGAAGATAGAGCGTGGTATTTACAAGAAATGGCTCGCTATCACTTCCGCTCTAATCGCATCGAATCTCAGCGGCTACAAATTGCCGCCCACAAGGGTAACCGTTTGCTATTGAAGCCCCCATTTGGAGTAACCATAGCAAAACTCACTATGGTTAGTCAGGGGCGAGTGGAGAGAATTGCTGCTTGGGTAAGCGAATTTGAGAACTATAGTCAGCTTGAGGTAAATCTCTATGATGTTCTTGGAAGACTGGTCTTCGGCACCAAGGCTGATCAATTTGAACAGGCGTTAGACGAACTCAGTCGCGCACTGGGTTTCGCTGGGGAGCGACCGGATAAAGAGTGGAAGGAAGGCCCTGATAACCTTTGGGCGCTTGACGACACACACTACGTGGTCTGGGAATGCAAAAGCGAAGTTGAGATTGCCCGTACGGAAATCAACAAACGGGAAGCGGAGCAGATGAACCGTTCGAGTGCCTGGTTCGAGAAATACTACCCAGGGTTGAAGGCGAAACGGGTAATTATTCACCCTGCGAATGCGGTAGCAAGTGCAGCAGCGTTTACCCATGACGTGGAAGTTATGAGGGCAGGCGAACTCAAAGGTTTTGTGAAATCCGTAAGGGATTTCTTCAAATCCTTCGAATCCGTCAACTTCAGAGATTTATCTACAACCCAAATACAGAAGCTACTGAACTCACATAAGCTCGCAGCCGATGATATCTTGAACAACTACACGAAGAAGCCGAAGAGTTTGAAATCACACTGAACCGGAAATTACCAACAAAAGGTGCGAACACAGGAATGACGGGCAATAAAAAACCCGCCGGCGGCGGATTGGAACGGTATAAGGTCAGTAGCTTATTGAGGATCCCGGACGAGCGGGGCTTCGGTCGGCGCAGCTGTCAGCCTCCTATTCAATTCTAATAAATTGTCGGATATTTTCTCCATGGTAGCGCTGTTCTTTGAAACTTCGCTCTTTACCTCCTGAACTTCCTTACTTAACGCTGAAACTTCGGACCGCACCTTGAAAGAATCATCCATTAGTGGATGGACTTTATTATCGAGCCACATGAACAACCCGACCATCAGCATCACAACAAAAACGGTAATCGTATTCCAAGTATTGCGAAAGCCGCGGATATCGGTCTTGATATCTTTTAGACTTGTCTGAATATGGGATATGTCCGATTCAAGTTTTGCAATCCTTGCTTCCATACTCTCACCTTTGGTTTCTCCACTTGCTGGGGCAGGGGGAGTTTCGCGTATAGGATTATTTACCTTAGTTGGGTTATTTTTTTTGACTGGTGCGCTATCCGCAGTTATTGCAGTACCCATTTTTTATATTAGTTGACGGTTGAGTTTTTACAATCTTGAATAAGAAAGCAGAAAACGTGCCTAATTAAATACCTATTGAAAAGTCAGAGGATTTCTGGCGACGGTCGAAAATACGATGCGGGATGTAAAACTATTCGACATAGGGCTGTTCCCAGGGCAGGGAACATAGAGCTCTCTGGGAAACCCTGCTTCTAGATTATGTGCGGTTGTTCCAGCCGACAAAAATTGCCGGTGAGGGTTCACTTTTTTTCAGAAGATCATGTGGTTGTTGTGTGTCGGGAGCCACGGCAGAACTGCGCCGTTTTCAGAAATCGATTCTGACACAAAAGGCAGATCAAGTCGGAGATACTGATATTCTTAATGTTCAGAAAAGCCTCTGAATAAATCCTCAATGGAGCGCATTGCTGGCAAACTTGGGGACGTATTCAGAGGTTCTTAGCCTTTGTGTTAGTATTTCCACCTCATCATTCTTGTACTAACCCATGCGTACGCTCTCCTCTGCCCTCCTGATAGTTTTGCTGCTTAGCGCCTGCGGCCTGAAAGGGCCTCTTTATCTTCCGCAGGAGCCGGTTTCACCACAGCCGAAGCAATCTCAGGATGACGAGCAAAAGAAGTGAGCGGCTTTCCTTCGTTCAGTTATCAAAATTCCGGGTTGTGCAGTGAATCGGTTCAACTGGATTTCATTGCCCGGGAATTTGGCACGCCTTGCTATGTTTATTCGCGCGCCGCACTGGTTGCCGCTTACCAGGAATTTGACGCCGCGTTTGCCGGACGCGACCACTTGGTGTGCTACGCGGTCAAGGCCAATTCCAGTCTCGCTATTCTCAACCTGTTTGCCCGCCTTGGCAGTGGCTTTGACATTGTTTCGGGCGGAGAACTGCAGCGGGTGCTGAAAGCGGGGGGCGATCCGCAAAAAATAGTTTTTTCCGGGGTCGGAAAACAGCCTGACGAGATGCGTGCGGCGCTTGCCGCCGGCATACTCTGCTTCAATGTTGAATCGGAAGCGGAGTTGAGAGTATTGGATCGGGTTGCGGGGGAAATGAATAAAATCGCGCCCGTGAGCCTGCGGGTCAACCCCGACGTAGATGCCAAAACCCACCCGTATATTTCTACCGGCCTCAAGGAGAATAAATTCGGCATTCCCTTCGATGAAGCGGAATCGCTTTATGCCTCCTCTCGTGATTTTTCCAACGTGCGCGTTACCGGGCTGGATTGTCATATAGGCTCGCAGTTGACCGAGCTCGATCCTTTCGTCGAAGCTTGCGGGAAAATGCTGGGGCTGCTCGATCGCCTCGAAACGCAGGGCTTGCAAATCGATCATCTGGATTTGGGCGGCGGACTGGGAATTCGTTATTCCGGGGAAAATCCGCCACTCGTCCGGGAATATGTCGATGCGCTGTGCGCCTGCGTAGGGCAGCGCAAACAGCGCATCCTGATCGAGCCTGGCCGCGCACTGGTGGGAAACGCGGGTATACTGCTAACGCGAGTTGAGTACCTCAAGCATACGCGCGACAAGAATTTCGCCATCGTGGACGCGGCGATGAACGACCTGATGCGCCCTGCGCTGTACGATGCCTATCACGAAATCCTTCCGGTCAGCGTCAAGAATGATGGCAGCATCAAAACCTATCAGGTCGTGGGTCCTGTTTGCGAGACAGGCGATTTTCTGGGCCATGATCGCGACCTGGCGCTATCCCAGGGAGATCTGCTCGCCATCATGTCCGCTGGCGCATATGGCATGAGCATGAGCTCGAATTACAACACTCGCCCCCGTGCTGCCGAAGTGATGGTGGATGGCGACCAGGTTCATCTCATCCGCGAGCGCGAATCCATGGAGCAATTGATGGCTGGCGAAAAAATTCTGCCCTAGTTTCCCTGATCCCCCTGCTTCCCCTAATCCCCTATTTTCCCGTCCTCGTGCAGTCTGCCTTATGGCTGCACTCCTGCATCGCGCTACACCAGGAAGATGGTAGCCAGCCCCAGGAAGATAAAGAAACCTCCGCTGTCGGTAACTGCGGTAATCATGACACTGGAGCCCGCCGCCGGGTCGCGGCCCAGCCGATGAAGCGTCAAGGGGATCAACACGCCTACTATGGCCGCCAGCAGCAAATTCAACATCATCGCCAGCGTCATCACCAGGCTGAGGGAAATGCTGCGGTAAATAAAGAAAGCGAACAATCCCACCACGCCGCCCCACACCAGCCCGTTCACCGCGCTCACGCCGATCTCCTTGGTAAACAGCATTCGCGCATTGCCTGCGTTAAGCTGCCCCAGCGCAAGTGCCCGCACTATCATGGTAATTGTCTGATTACCGGAATTTCCGCCGATCCCGGCGATAATCGGCATCAACGCTGCCAGTGCCACCAGTTTTTCTATTGAATCTTCAAACACGCCTATCACCCGCGAGGCAATAAATGCCGTCACCAGATTGATGGCCAGCCAGGTCCAGCGGTTCTTCAGGCTTTTCCATACCGGCGCAAACAAATCTTCTTCCTGCTGCAGACCAGCCAGGCTCAGCGCTTCGCTTGCCGATTCCTCGCGGATAAAATCCATCACCGCGTTAACAGTGACCCGTCCCACCAGTTTATCTTCCGCATTTACCACGGCGGCGGATACAAGGTCGTAGCGCTCGAATGCCTGCGCCGCCTCGTGCGCATTCTCATCGGGGTGAAAGACCGTCATTTCCTTGGTCATCACAGCGGCCACTTTGGCTCCGGGGTCGCTTACCAGCAAGCGGTTCAGCGGCAGTATGCCTTTGACATGCTCTTCGCGATCCACGACGAACAATTGGTCCGTATGATCGGGCAGTTCCTCCAGCCGCCGCAGGTAGCGCAATACCACTTCCAGGGTCACATCCTCACGAATGGTCACCACCTCGAAATCCATCAAGGCGCCGACCGAATCCTCCGAATAGGACATGGCGGCGCGCAGCTTCTCGCGTTCCTCCATCGGAAGCGACTGAAAAACATCATCGAGAACATAACGCGGAAGATCAGGGGCGATGTCGGCAATTTCATCGGCATCGAGTTGCTCTGTCGCTGCGAGCATCTCACCGCTGTTCATCGTGGCGAGCAGCGTTTCCCGCACCGCGTCCGAGACTTCCAGAAGAATTTCGCCGTCGCGCTCCGCCTTGACCAGATCCCAGATCAAAAGGCGGTCTTCCAGCGGCATCGCCTCCAGAATATGGGCTACGTCGGCAGGATGGAGCTTGTCGAGAAGTGTTCGCAGTTCAGCCAGGCTCTGCCTGTGCATCAAGGCTTCGGCGAACTCCTCGTGCGGCATGGTTTGCGTGGGCACGAGTCCTTCCACCATCTTGTGCTGGTACAACAAGTGGATTACCCGCTGCAAGTGTTCTTGCAGGTTTTCGGTTTCCCTGAGGTTATTTGCTTTTGTCATGGCGTATTGCCCTGATTGCGACAACGTCGCCTGATTGTGGGGAAATTTTGGCCGGATATTATGACAGGGAGGGTAGCGAACGCAAAGCAGGCATTACGCTGGCGCTGCTATCCCTGCCGGGAAAACTCTGAATAAGCCCAATCGGCCGCAACGATAGCTCTGCCAGCAGCCTCTCTGGAACGCTCAGGCTTTCAGGGAATTTGTGCCGCTGCCATCCGGCTGCGTATGATGCCGGTTTTCTTCGATAACCAGGGCGTATTACGATTTTTGTCGTAGAAGCGCGGACTGGGAATCATGGCGGCAAGGCGGGCGGCTTGTTCCACAGTGACAGAAGAAGCCGAAACGCCATAGTAGTGGCGGGCTGCCGCCTCCGCCCCGAACACGCCGTGACCCCATTCGATCACATTCAGGTAAATTTCCAGGATGCGGCGTTTGGACATCACGTTTTCCAGCATCAGCGTGATAACGGCTTCCTGGATTTTACGCCAGGGAGTTCTTTCACCGGATAAAAATAAATTTTTCGCCAGTTGCTGACTGATGGTGGACCCGCCCGCAACCAGTTTGCCCTTTTTCAGGTTCTTTTCATAGGCTAGCTGGATAGCCTCGAAATCAAACCCCTCATGTACCAGAAATTTACTGTCCTCGGCAGCAACTATCGCTCGCTTGAGGCTGGGAGAGATCTTCTCGTATGGGATCCACTGCGCGCGCAGCACCGCTGCTGCATTTCGTTGGCGTAATGCATCCAGCCGGTCTTCCATAAAGGCGCTGGAAGACGGGTTATAAAAATTCCAGTAAACCACATGGCTGAAAATCCAGGACTGATAGACAAGGACGGCGCCGATAGAAAGCAAAAGAATTCGCCAGACCCAGCGCGTGATGAACGTTCCCATGTGTTTGTGGCGTCATTATGTTTTTTAATTTGCCGTGCAAGATCCCAGCATTTCAATTACCGGCGCCGTTTCTGGCCGTATTCCACGCCATAGAAAGAACGATTCCGCCGCTTGCTCCACCAGCATGCCGATACCATCCGCCAGGCGCGTTACACCCTGCTGTTTGGCATATTGCAGGAAAGGTGTGCGCCCATTGCCGTACATCATGTCATAAGCCAGAGACCCGTCAGCAAAAATACCGGCGGGAAGCGCTGGCAACTCGCCCCGGAGGCTGGCAGAGGTGGCATTGATGACAAGGTCGAATTTTTCACCGGCAAGATCAGCGTAATCCGCGGGAACGATATTTCCGTTGCCGTAGCGTGAAAATAGCTGCTGCAATTCATAAGCTTTCTGTTTGGTGCGATTGGCGATGGCGAGTACGCGAGGCTCATGCTCCAGCAGCGGTAATATAACGCCGCGGGCCGCGCCCCCGGCGCCCATCAGCAAAACCCGCCTGGCTTTAATTAAAAACTTCAGATTGACTACGATGTCGCGCACCAGTCCTGCGCCATCCGTATTATCACCAGCAATTCCACCGGGCTCGAACACGAGCGTGTTAACCGCTTGCGCAGCTTGAGCCCGTTCAGTCAGACGGGTGGAAATCTTGTGGGCTTCAAGCTTGAATGGAACAGTTACGTTCGCGCCCTTGCCTCCGCGCGCCCTGAAGCTGCTTACTGTCGCGGGGAATGCATCCACCGGCGCCAGTATGGCCTCGTACCGGATATCCTGACCGGTTTGCCGGGAAAACTCGGCATGAATCAGCGGGGACTTGCTGTGCGCAATCGGGTTGCCGATAACGGCGTAGAAATCGGTCATTAAGAGGCTGCCTGATTTGATACGGAATATTACGAACGGCAACCCTCGGATATCTTCAGATCGCGCCGCTACTCGCTTGCCAGCTCATCCGAGCGGGTAAATACCCAGGTTCGGGTAATGTGGAGAACATCGGTATCCCGGCTGATATCAGGCGGGAAAGGAGCGAACCCGTTTTGCCCGGCCAGGTTGACGATTCGTACCGCCGCTTCATCCAGAACTTTTTTTCCTGAAGGGCGGTTTATTTCGATTGATTCCAGGCTGCCATCGGACTTGATGCCTACGGTGAGTTGCAAGTTTCCGTAAAGCTGTTCACGCCTCGCTGCTTCAGGATAATTCAGGTTGCCGACGCGTTCCACCTTGAGGCGCCAGTCTTCGACGTAGCGGGCAAAGCGATATTCCTGGGTGCGGGCGCCGACAAATTTGCGCTTGGGGCGCTTTTGATAAGCTTCATGATTCTGGGCGGTCTGCGCCTCCAGCCGAGCGATCTTAAAACTTCGCTGAACCAGATCGGAGGCGTCGATAGCCTGATTCTGTTCTGATTGTGCGAAAGGGAGGTCAGCCTGATAAACGCTTTGGTCATCGTCGTTATTGACCGCTGTCATCAGCCGCTGTTCTTCCTGTTCAAGCTGCTCCATTTTTTGCGTGGCCGCGGTGGTATCAACCATCGTATCGGCCATACTGCCGTGCTTCGGCATAACCGGAAAAGGTGTTTTTGCCCGGCGATTGCTGTCGGTATTGCCTCCGCCATCGAGGTTGGCCTGCGCCAGTGCGTCAGCCTTGTTCGGTCTGGATGCGGACCTGCTGTTTACCAGCACCACTTCCAGCGGCGCGAGAGCTTTGCTGTTTTCCGGAAGCGGAAATTTGAAGGTGATGCCAAACAATACGACCGCATGGAAAATCATCGACGCCAGTATCGCCATGTTCAAGCGCGAGGACGTACCCAACGGCCAGCCGGCGGTCGCAGCTATATTACGATCGAATATATCGGGAGTGGTGCTCAATTTGCTGAAGAGTAAGGGAATTATGGCTGGAGAAAAAAATTTCAGGCCATTTTAAACACAATGACGCCATTCGTCACAAGAATGGCAATAAAATTTTTATGCCTGCACCTTACGCACGAACTTCGCTGTGAAAGTGAGTTCCAGCAAGTCGATATTGGAAATTTCAATTTCAACATTCGTTTCCGGCGGCACTTCAGGTAACGAAGGCACCCGTGCAACCAGCGGCAAACAATCCAGCTTTACCAGATTTTCCCTTATTACCTGTGCACCAGTCGTACTGACGTTCTCCTGCAATAACCAGCGCAGGCACCAGTAGCGCTCCATGTTGCGCTGAAAATCTCCGTAGACCTCATAAGCGGTTTCGAAACTTCGCATATATGTCTGCAGGCTCTCGCTCTCCCTGGTGTAAGGGGGCGTTTCGCCGCGCAACAGCGCTACAAGCTGCCTCTGATTAATGAAGTCGACATAGCGCCGCATGGGCGAACTGATCCACGCATACTGTGAAACGCCCAAGCCCTGGTGCGGCGCGGGAGAGGTGCTTATCCTCACCTTGCCGCCACCCTGGCTGCGGTAAATGCCTGCCACGCCGCTGTCGGCAAGTTGCTTGCCCCATTCGGCGTTGACATAAATCATCAGCTCCGACACCACCTTATCAATTGGCGAGCCCCGCCGGCGCGGACTGATGGTGATGTGATCGTCCTTGACATTGAAACAATAATCGATCCTCTCGTTATTGCTATCGTTGGTCTTCCCCCTGACCGCCTCCATCTTGCGGGCGAAATTCCATAGCGCCAGCAACTCCTTGCCGAAAGGATGATCGACGTTTCCCGCCGCCAGGGCGTATTCGTTAAAATGCTCCTCCAGCGTGTCATGCCTGAGGTTGGCCGCAACCCTTACCTGTTCAAGGCGGCTACTCGTGGCGAAAACCGTAAAATCGTCCGCCACGTCGAGGTACATCGAGAGGGCCGGACGCAACCGGTTTTCGCACAATGTATAGTGCTGTATCACGGCCTCCGGCAACATCGTGATCTTGCTGCCGGGAAGATAGACAGTCGACAGACGCTGTGCCGCCACCGCATCCAGGGGCGAATCCGGTGCGATTCCCAAAGTTGGAACCGCGATGTGTATACCGATGCGAAAACTGCCCAAAGTCAGCGGCGTGACGGAAAACGCGTCGTCGATTTCCGTAGTGGTGACATCGTCAATGCTGAAGGGAGTTACATCCGCTATCGGCAAATCGGCCGGATCGCTGAGCTCACCCGCATCCAATGCGCCAAAGTCCATGCCTTCCGGAAAATGTTCCAGCAAAAAACGGTTGAGATGGTAGTCGTGCGTAGAGGGGATTGCACCGCATTTTTCCAGCAATCGGGAAACGCTCAGCTTGTTCGCGACACAGGCGGTATCCAGTGCTTTCCACTCGAGGCTGTTCTTGTCGGGCCGGTAGAGCAGATTCAATAACAACGGCTTGAACTCTTCCGGCAGCGTAAACTCATTCAGTAATTGCACGTAGCGCGTCTGTTGCTCCGCTTGGCGGCGCCTTTTTTCCTGGCCGGCAAGTGCCGCCTCAAGCGCTTTCGGCGGCGCCGCCTTGTAGCGCCCGCGGCCTTTCTTGTAGAAATACATGGGCGCGCTATGCAACCGGATCAACACTGCCGCCGCTTCCTCCGGCGTGGCAGTGTGTCCGAAATAGTCCGCAGCCAGCGCATCACTGGCAAACTCCTCTTCGCTTTCGCAACATTCCCACAGAAAATTCGGGTCCAGATCCTCCGCGGTTTTTTGCGCAAGATCCATGAATTCCGTCAGGGAAGGCGCGTCAAATCGCAGCAGCACCGACGCTGCCTTTATTTTTGCGCGCTTGCCATGCGGCGCCTCCACTTGAAGCGAGGCGGTGTTATCCGCAAGAATCGCGCCTACCTTGAAGGTACCTTCCTCTTCGTAAAAAACGTTCATGAAATAGTTCTTGAGACAAGATCGGGAAAGATTATGAGACTCGCGAATGCAAAGGCTCAGCTAACGTCGGCCACCAAATTATAGCCCGAAACGTATTTTCGGGAGATTGCACCGAACGTTCCGGCTTGAGCAAAATGTCCGGCAATACAGGGGCAATCAATGATGACGCGGGTTTTTCATTCGGCAATGGAGATTCGGGGGAAGCCCCATGGAAAACTCACAGGTTGGATTGTCATTCGGACAAAAAGTTTTCTATCCTGTCCGGTTTTTTTCCGCAACCGCAGTGCGTTGTGTGAGCCGTTGAAGAAACCTTGGTGAAAAGAATTGCTTGAAACAGGAATCAGGCGGCTACGCCCTCCCTGGGGAGGAACAGCTTGTCAAAATTCAATTTGGTCCCACCTTGGATTCAAGTTGCTACGCACTTGCGCACCAGGTAGCCAAGTTCCTTCCCTTTTACGTCGTTGTGATCCTTGATGAAATCACTGGCTTCGAGATTGAAAAAGCCGGCCTTGAACGCATAGGCGCCGCCAACCGGGAGCAACCGGCCGTCAACCGTCTCGCCGTCCTCCATTTTCTGCGCTCCGTTACGGCCCATCGCTCCAAACATGTCGTCCTTGTCGCCAAATGCCATCGCCTTGTCCCCGCTTATGCGCGATGCCAGCGGGTAGGCAAGGCCGACTGCTCTGTCATTCAGCGTATGCGTGATGAGAACGGGACCCTTGACCCGCTGATTATCCACCACTCCCCGATAAAACCCGTGCTCTCTCCTGGAAAAACCGTTCTGTGAGAAAGCCGCTTGTATGAGGGTCATGCTTTTTATTTTGTCATTTTTCGAATGGAGCGCAGCCGCGGTAACTGTGCGACCACCGAAGCTGTGGCCGATCAGGTGGATATGTTGCACCTGTGGCGCCAGTTTATCGATCAGGGGCGCCACGCCGCTCTTGCCAACGGCCCCCGATCGGGTCTTCATTTCGTAGTAAGTTGTGTAATTGAGAATATTTACGACAGCAGCCTTGAATCCCGAAAAAAACTCCACGAATCCAGCCGCGCCGCCTTCCGCCGGAGCGGCTCCGCCGACTCCGAGCGGAAGCGATGCGCCGCCCCCAGCAAGTTCCTCGTCCAGATCCTCTTCATCGGCCTTCAAATTCTTCATCAATTCGTTTCCATCATCCTTGAAGAAGATATCAGAGGCGTCTTCCTTGCTTGCCGCCCCCGGATCGACCAGCGAACGCATTTTGTTCGCGAATTCAAGCCGGGCGGAAGCTTTTTCCTCGAGATCCGGAAGTAACGCTTTCGCCTCATCAAGAAGCTGCTTTTGCTCGGGCTCAGTAAAGATTTCTTTCATCTCATCGAGCTTTTCTTCAAGAAGTTTGATGGATTCCCCATTTCCCCCGCCCAAGGCGGCCCCGCCTCCCCCGGCCGGTGCGCCGGAAACGGCAACAGACGTATCGTATTCTTTCGACGGCCAGATTATGCCAACGATGGCAAACTGACGTCCCGGTAAATCGTTGGGCTGAGCGACCGACGCGAAACTCTCGAAGAACTTGCTGTAAAGGTCCTCGGCTCTGGTCTTGTTGTTATTCCATCCGTGGGATATGACGAAGAGATCGGTAACACCGGCAGGCAGAACGACTTCCTTCTCGGGGCCTAGACCGTTCTTGTCGAACCCTGCTTCGATATAAGGAATTCCCGCGATTTCATTCATGGTCATGCTCCTCCTTTCTCTTTTTTATAATTGCAAGAATTATACCGACTGAATGGCGCGCATAAGGTCAATGAGACCCGCGCCCTGAAAGTAACGGTCGCGCCGCAGATCTGTGGCTGAGTCAACGAAGATTTCTTTAACGCGTTCGGCCTTGCCGATAAATTCGGTTCGCACGGACAAGAACGCGGCGATGGCACCGCTGACGTGCGGAGCCGCCATACTCGTGCCGCTGGTTTCGACGTAATCGCACTCCTTACCTTTCGCACCTTCATTTTTCAGGAGGCCGGTGGCGCACGAGATGATCTTCTCACCGGGAGCGATGAGGTCGGGCTTGAGGCGTCCGTCTCCCGTTGGCCCTTTGGAGGAAAAGTAAGACACACCGTAAACGTGCGGCATGTCACGGTGGGTTGAACCAACCGTAATGGCCAGCTCCGCGTTGCCGGGGTCGTTGATTGTCAGCGCCATGCCGGCCGCCGACGCGCCGATCGAAGACTTCAATGTTCCGTATCCAGTATTGCCTGCCGCAACAACCACAACGACCCCGGTTTTTACCAGCCGGTCCACCTCGACGCAGAGCGGGCTCTGGCCACAAGCGAACCATTCGGGTTCGAAGGTGTATCCCAGGCTCATGTTGACCCCGTGGATCAGAAGCTTGCGACCATAACCGTTAATTTCCTGGACATGGCCGATCGCTGCGATGAGATTGCTGACGCTCCCTTTTCCGTTTTCGTCCAGCACCCGCAGGCTCACCAGCTTACAGCGCGGCGCCATGCCGCTTATGCCGTCCACAAGTTTTATCTGTTGATATTCGACGTCTTCGGAATCCGTTTTTAAATAGCGGGAAACTCGCGATGGGTATCCGCGGCATCACAACGGGCGCCTCCGTTGGGCGGGACACATCTGTTGATGCAGGCGCTTCTATCACCACCGACGCCGCCGTTGCAGGCCGCCACTCGCCAGCGATGATTCCCGCAACATGCGTCCCATGTCCGTTTTCATCCTCGAATGGACCGCCACCATCTACCGTGAAGTCCTTGTGCCATTCCGAGTCCTTATCGATGTTGGCATGTTTATGGAAGTGCTCATGATCATGCTTTATTCCCGAATCCATTACCGCCCAGGTGATTCCGGCGCCGCGCGCAGAGAAAGAATTTTGCGCCGCATCCGCTTTTATTGTGGCGATGGATTTATTGATACTTGCGGAAATCTCGAAGTCGGGCCATATACGGAAGATTGCGCGAAATTTACCCGGATCAATTTTCGCTGCGCCAGTCAAATTGCCTGGCCGCGCCTCATGAATTTTGGCTTCCGCCTCACTGGCTTTTGACTTGGCCGCGTCGATATCCAGTTCGATAAGGGCTTTGATGACTCGCGCCTCCATGCGTGCGAACACATAACCGCTTTCACGCTGATATTTCTTGAGATGAACATCCTGACCGGCATCGCGTACATTCGCCTTCTCTTTAGCCACTTCAATATTTTTATAGACCCACTGCCGCGCCTCTTCCCGGCCCCCAGGATATTCGAGGTTCAGATCGATAATGACGTCATATCGGGTAGGATGGATTTGAATGATGGGTTTATTCACGACTTCATCCGGTGCCGACAACCGGTCATTCGCAGCTAGCAAGCGCCGGATGATGGAAGCATGCAGGTTGGCGAAACTGTATGATCCATCTTCTGAAACCAGCCCGATTTTCTGGACGCCAATTGCCTCTTCGAGGGCCGCGTGCCGCCGCTGCTCCATCAAAAACATATTTCCGTAAATGTCCGCGCGATCCCCTGCCGTGCCATCCGAAACCTGTGTTCCGACAGGCGCGGCCTCTTTACTATCTTCAACCCTTTTTTTCGATACTTCCAAAGCCTTGCTTGCTGCGCGCTCCGCCATCTCTACGACAAGCTGCCGCATCTCTTCCGGCTTTCCGGAATACTCCCTGTTGTACTCGATCACGCTATTGAACTCTTGCCGGTCAAGGGGGTGCTCGGTCAGAAAAGTTTGAATTTGCCTTAACTCTGCCTCCATCTGCCGGAGGAGCGGGATAGCGATGACCGAACGGTCAAGCTCCAGCGGGTCAAAAGTTTTGACGCGTGCTTGTGTTTCCGGAGGGCGGCTGGATGGCGGCATTACGGCCTCTTGTCATGAGCCAGGAATAATAACGTAGCGTTAGCCATTCTGATATTAGGCTATTTTTTAATTTTTACAACAGAGCGCAGGCTTTTGACGTCCCCTTTTTTATGAACTATGGTGAATTGACGATTTATGACAGAACATGTTTTTGCCCAGGCCTGCGGGAGTTTTTGTTCTAGCCCGATCGCCGAAACCCGTCATTTGGAATATCCGCATGCTGACAGGGTCGAAGAATGGGCAATTCATCCATTCCAGGGGGCCGGCACAACGGGCTTGTTGATTTCTGCCGTGTATACACCCCGTTTTCAAAAAAAGAAGAATACGAAATTCATCAATGATTTGCCATATATGCGAAAAAAGGTAGGAAATTATGGATGAATTTTTTTTTCAGATCGTTTTTCGGATTGTAAACAGGTTCCCATGGATTGCCAGGATTGCCTCGCGCATAACGTGGTTGCGGCGGTTTATCAGTGACATTTATATCAACTGGCAAGCCTATGCCACAAACCCTCGGCCCAGGCCGTTTTCAATGGCTTCGTCGTATACAACGTGGCAGTCGTTGACGGATAGGTCATTTACCGGACGGCATCTGCCAGAGGCGGAAGGAGATCAGAATCTTCCGAGCATAGAGAAAATCGTTGATTTATGGCGAAGAAAAGAGAATAAGGAAATACCTTCGGTCGATACAAGCATACTGTTTTCTTTCTTTGCCCAATGGTTTACCGATAGTTTCCTCAGGACAGATTTTCTCGATCGTCGAAAAAATACATCGAACCATGAAATTGACCTCTGCCAGATCTATGGTTTGCGTGAAGAAATTACCCATTATTTACGGTTACAAAAAGATGGAAAGCTGAAGTATCAAATTATCGATGGAGATATTTATCCTCCCTACCTTTTTAACGTTGATGAGACGACTACGGGCAATTGGGTGTTTGCCAATAAGGAATTCGAGAAGTTGCACCCTCGATATGCTTTGGATTTTATTTTCAACAATGTTCCCGAGATGCGGTTAAAACGGATGTTTGCTGTTGGATTGGAGCACGGCAACTCGTCGATTGGTTATACCCTAATGAATACACTCATGCTGCGTGAGCACAATCGGATTTGTGACTTGTTAAAGGAGGCCTATGCAAAGTGGGATGATGAACGCCTGTTTCAGACGGCCAGAAACATCATGATTGTGCTGCTGATTAAAGTGATCTTGCGGGATTACGTCTCGCGCTTTACCCAATTTGGTTTTACCCTTGACCCGTCCCCTGGCATGGCGGAAAGGGAGCGCTGGTACCGCACCAACTGGATCTCGCTGGAATTCAATCTCCTGTACCGGTGGCACTCCATGGTTCCGGAAAACTACGTGGTCGGTAACAAGTCATACAAGCTGGATGAATTTCGTAACAATACCCCTTTGGTAACTCAATATGGTATTGGGACGCTGATAACGGCTGCTTCAAGACAAAGAGCCGGTCGTATTGGTCTTCACAATACACATAGTTTCTTTTTCGATCCGCTCCCTGTCGGTGACGATAATCGAAGCGTCATGGAGCGCAGCGTCGCGATGGGGCGTCAGGCCAAGCTGCGCTCATTCAATGACTATCGCGAAGCGTTCGGCATGCCTCGCTTGAGGAGTTTTGAGGAATTAACAGATGACCGCGAGCTACAGCGAGAACTGCAGGAACTCTATAAAGACCGAATCGAGGATCTGGAGTGGCAGGTCGGCATATTTGCCGAAGATCATGATGAAGGCTTTAGTCTTGGACGCCTTATGGTACGGATGGTTGGTTACGATGCGTTTACCCACGCGCTGACAAACCCGCTTGTATCGAGCTATGTGCACAACGAAATGACATTTTCAAAGGTTGGACAATCCGTTATTGAAGAAACAAACTCGCTTGCGGATATTGTCAGCCGTAACGTAAAGGATAGCGACACGGTCGTTGCAAGCTTCAATACACCTACGGCGTCATGAGACAGCCAAGGATTATTTTGATTTAGATGTGGAAGTGATATCGAACATAAGCTATAGAAACCAGGCGAACTTTATTTTTTGTAAAGGAGTGCCGCGTGTCGAATAAGCTACCGCAAAATGAAGAAAATATACGAAAAGAAGATCGGAAAAATTATCTTCTTCAGAGGCAGGCTCAGTATCAATACGCCTACGAGTATGTCAATACTATTGCTGTTGTGCGTGAGCTGCCGCGGCAGGAGAAACCCGGGATTGGATATTGGCTCCGTGGGGGGATGAATCTTTTACGGTTGATTCCGAGTTTACCCAGCCTCTCAGTTACTTTTTTGCGCTACTTGCTCGGCAAGCCGATGGAAAGTTATCGGGACTATGTTTTTTTTCCGGCTAGTCCTCCAAACCCCGATCTGGTTGATAGCTTCCAGCAGGACCTGATATTTGGCCTGCAACGTGTCGTTGGAGTAAATCCTGTGATGTTGCGCGCTGTTACCCGTCAGAATCCTCTCCCGGAAAAGCTGCCGGAATCTGAGATCCGACAAATTTTTGAAGAGCAGATTGATGAGATTGACTATGCGGCTGCCACTGAGCAAAAGCGCGTATACGTCCTGGACTATGCGGATTTACAGGTATTGCAGTCAAACCCGGGGTATATCGACGGCGGCCAAAAACAATATGTCACCACTCCGATCGTTGTGTTGTTTCTGCAATCGGATGGCATGTTGCGGCCGATTGCCATACAGTTATACCAGGATTCCAGGCCTGATAATCCAATCTATACTCCGAAAGACGGCAATCTCTGGCTGACAGCGAAGATGTTCGCTCAAGTCGCAGATGGCAACCATCACATACTGTATACCCATGCGACCCGTATTCATTACGTCATGGAAGCCATCATTATGGCTTCCCGCAGACAGCTTTATAAATCTCACCCGCTCTATATTCTATTAAATCCACATCTTCAATATACCCTCAACGTTAATCACCAGCACACTTTCCTGAAAGACCGGAAAGGACGCCCGGGCCGATACGGTGAGTTATTTGCCGGAGACTATGACTCGATGACTCAGTGCATGGCCAATGGCATGACAAGCTTTAATTTTAAAGAATCGGCCTTTCCCAATGATATTGCGAAGCGGGAAGTCGATAATCCTGATCTTTTTTATCCCTATCGCGATGATGGCATTTTGCTATGGAATGCAATTCAAAGCTTTATCAAAGAATATGTCGATTTATATTACAAATCTGAAGCAGATGTTACTGGAGACTATGAAATTCAGGCATGGGCAAATGATATCAGTGCACGAGATCGAGGCAGAATTCCCGGGTTTCCTGCCAGATTCGGGTCCAGGCAAGAACTAGCCGAGACTGTTGGTCATATCATTTTTCTATGTACTGCTTTTCATTCCTGCATTCACTTCAACCAATACAAATATCCTGGGTTCGTTCCCAATATGCCGCATTCAGCTTATGCGCCACCTCCGGCGGGAAAAAACACTGAAATTGATGCAGCCGGATTATTGAAGTTCCAGCCAGCGTTTCGAGCTGCTTATTCGCAAACCTGGACCTATTTCGTGACGAATTTTCGTGTCAACTCGATCGGTCAATACGAACTACAGCAATTCGATCCGGAAGCGCGCGATGTGATAAAGCGTTTCAAGGATAGGTTAGAAGAGATAGAAGAGGAAATCGATCAAAGAAATAGCAGCCGTTCTTTCGCCTATGAGCGCATGAATCCAAGATTCATTCCAAACGGTGTAACCATTTAATGAGAGGTTGGTGAAATTACAGCGGTAGATTCTCGACATTCAGGCTAATTTTTATTAGCCCTGTTATGCTGTCCTGAAATAAATAGTGACGCTGTAAAAAATACTAATCGAATATTTCATCCCCGGTCGGTTCAAAATGTGTGGTTTGATTCATCTCCTGCCGAAAGTTGGATAACTCATAATACATTCTAAAGCGTGCTCGATTCAGATTGCCTAATGGCCTATGTTCGGGAAGGCAATGCCAGGGATTCATTTTCAGTCGTTTGGCAAACTCAAGGTACGCCTCGGAATCGAATTTTTGTTTCGGGATATGAACGGTAGCAGCAGGAATAAACGGGGAAAGCTCTTCGGGCCAACGTACCGAACCATCTTCAATTGGCATTAAATGGGGATCCGTCTGTAATTGAATCATAAGATCAAACTCAACATCTTTCTCGTTCAAAGTCTTGATCATGTTCTCCCGTAGATAATTAAACGGTGGTGTGCCAAATGGCAGACCAGGAATATGAGTTTCAACTTTTGACGTCTTTGGCACGAATGAGTACATCATGGCCTGTCCTTCACCCAACAGATAGGGAGTGCAACTCCAGTAACGTCGCCCCAACGGGTTATACTGGGTTTCATTCCACAGGCTCTGCATGAAGAAGTCAAGCAAGTGGGAATCCTTCGGATTGAGAAAATAATAAAGCGTCATATCCACCAGGCTCCAGTATTGCAGTTTGGCATTTTCCCGCGTGTTGGGTGTGACAAACGTCGCGCCGCCACTGGTCGTTATGAAATCTTGCGTAAACTTTTCCTCGCTCATGAGCTTTTCGCCTGGAACACCCATCAGTTTCACCGCCATACTCATA
The DNA here is from genome assembly GCA_963831395.1 of uncultured beta proteobacterium. Classification (GTDB taxonomy): domain Bacteria; phylum Pseudomonadota; class Gammaproteobacteria; order Burkholderiales; family Nitrosomonadaceae; genus Nitrosospira. The sequence continues at coordinate 158,705 of CAWHQD010000043.1, read as the reverse complement.
AAGCCTACATCATTAATATCGGCAGGCACATTCGGTCCCGGTCCGGAATAGCGTACATAGGCAGGGTAACTGCGTGGATTGGCAAAAATACCTTTGCGGCAATGTTCCGGCAGATCATCTCGTATGGTTACCGTGGCACGAACAATACCGTGTGTTTTTGTATTACCACCCCGCTCATACCCCCCTGGTTTGAAACGCCCGCGCATCTGATCCATCATGAGATCGATAATTTTATTCAGGCTTTCTTCTTCATCCGGGTCGAATTTTTCTTCAGCCAGTCGCAGGCCTTCGTTCCGGCGTCGCCGATTAATCAAAAACTGGATAAACTTCGCGCTGGGTTCGCGAAAGAGGTAGTTCCACTGTGGGCGAAACCAGGGTTCCAATCGGCGCTCGATACGTAGCAGCAGAATCAGAAAATTGTGAATGGCTTTTAGTATTCTGTTCTTGATCGTCGTCATGATGAGCTATCAGTCCCAGTCCCGTTGGCGGGTAAGGCCGAAATGTACTTAAGCGCGCGCAACCCGGGCATAAAAAAATATCCGCCACCAAGGGTGGTAATAAACCGCGGCAAATGGCAGGTTTTCCGCGTCGGTCCGGACAGATCGGGCTGATTGAAATGATCAGTGCTTTCACCACTCATTAATGGTTCACGATTCCCCAGCAATGGATCTCTTTCCTCTTGCAGCCCACTGAATTTACTGTTCGTGATCCAGGCATTTTGAACAAATTCGAACTGCCGCGATATGTTGGCTACCAGGCAGATAAACTGTATGCCGCGTTCGGCGGCGGGTGCATCCGGTTTGATGGCATCTTCGGGTGCAAGTGCTGGTCCATAACTGCGGCCACGTCGCAGCAAACGATGAAAACGGGAAGAGGCAACCAGGTCCTCCTCTGGCCTTTGATCAAAACCCAATATTTTACTCACCCGGCTGATAAAGCCGGTTACACCCGGTGGTAAATCGCCTGTACGTGGGTTAGCTCTACGGATATGTGCGCTAATCGGGCAATGGTTCCCGTTTGGGTCTGAGTCGTAGGTAAAATCGTTCCTATGATCTTTTTTGCGCGAGATGCCTGGAACGTGCTCCTCAATCAAAGGCGTACCATCACGTTCTCTACCTACCATCGCTGCGGCAAGTTGTTCGCGTTTTTGCGGCACGTAATCCGATACCTTGTCAAGAAACTGCCAAAAGCCGGGCACATCCTGACTCAACTGCCGAAGCACAAGATACGCTCCATTACGGCCAAAATCCTTGAGTGTCGAGTCATCTTCGGCATCAGGCAGCAAGGTTGCCAGTCTGTCTTTTTCAGGATCGATGAGCGGTCGTGCGGTGTATTGCCCATATTCATTGGGATAGCCAAGCACCATCTCTCCAGCAGCCAGCAAGTTGGAATAACGATCGCGTTCATGTATATCCGTGCTTTGTCGTTGCATCCAGTCAATTGCCGGTTCGCTAATGCCATCTTCGAATCCGAAAGGTTCAACGTTGCCAATGTGCAATGTGGGCAACTGTTTCACCAACTGGAATCCCCTCGAGAAATGCTCGCCTTCTACAGTTTTTCGCCAAGCCTCGATATTCCCTTTTCTGGCATAAAGCAGTAATAAAACATGCGGCACTTGTGCCGCATTGCCACCCCACTTCCACCTTTGCGGCGCATTGCTGCCGACGTCACCCAAGCGGCGAGAGCGGCTTTCATCACCTGCCATGCCGATGATGAACTCATCGGAGAAGCCCTCGACAACTGATTCCTTTAGTCCCAGTGCACGCAGACCTTCCACAGAAAAGGCAATCTGCAGCGCGGTATCCGGTGGGGATCTGTCGCAATGGCACTGTTGACTGGCGCCGTGTCGCAGCCATTGTTTGGCTAAATCAACATTTGCAATATTCAGCAACATGAAACAGGTATCCGTTAATTTCCCATATCCAAAGCGTAGCAGCCCCTGCAGATCATCGAATTCAAAATCGCTTGATTTTTTCATTTCCATACTCCCTGCTCAGATCAGGCTGAGCCATTCACGGATTTCCGCATCATTGGATTGGCGAACTTCCACGCCTTGCCGAATACGACTATTTCGCGCCAAATCAACGGCTGTTAGTCCTGGATAGGCCTTGTACCAGACTTCTGTGGGTATCTGATGTCGCCTTTGCGTATATTTGAATGCATGCTCTCGATGCGCGCCTTCTTTAATAATCCACCTCGTGGTAGGGTAACTGGCAGCATTATTAAAGATGAGATTCAGGCCCCAGCCGACCTTATTAATAAAATCGTCCATATAGCTTTCATGGCTGCCATCATAATTACTGGTGAAAAAAACTCTATGGTTATTATCCATGAGCACCCAACGGGCAAAATGAATCGTTTTTATTCGAGCAAGAAATCCACGGTTATATATGTGCCTGGCAAAATAGTCGGTCAGCAGGAGTATGAATTTGAAACTCAGTAAGCGGAACAGACCAGGTTTTACATCACCAAACACACTGTACTGATTAGTGACATCCCAATCTTCCTGCACTGTAAGTTCTGCTAAATGTTCACGGCTGGGCCGGATAAAGAGCTCAGGTTCTGAACGTTCCAGCATTCTCAAGCGTAGCGCGAAGAAAGGAGCGATAACCAGTAATAGCGGGGATAGAAGAAGTATGATCAATGGAATCCCGATCTTATGCAGAAGATTGCGGATTTTCCATTCACTGGGTGTGGGTTCCGGTGGAGATAACGTAAGCCTGCCTTTATATTTTTCCATTTCGACGTAAGACAACAGCTTTTGCCTTAAAGCACGGACATTCTCCCGGCCAACGTCATCAACAATTTTCTGTAAATAGGTAGACAAACTTCGATGTAGCGCTGCTTCTTCATGGATTTGCCTGACCGTTCGACCGATCCAGTTAACATAATTGGCGTTAGCATTTATATTGTTTGCTTTCATCCATTCCAGCAGATTTTGATCTTCCTTAGAAAAACCTTCGCAATGAGAAAAGATTTTTTTTAGACCTGATTCCGCATGCTCCACGAGCTCTAGTAAAAAAGTATGTATATCTCCATCAATGTCGCCAAGAAAGGCAAGTGTAGGTAGCCACGGTCTTGGTGTTACACCAAATTCTTTAATTTCGTGTGCGGTTCTTGCTTCTATGATTACAAAACGCGCAAAATGCAAGCGATCAAACCTGCCGAATGAAATCAAACTCATTGTCCGGGTCAGCATGACCAGGTATTTTGTTCATCGAGGCCAATAAGGTTCGCAAGTTTTTCAACTGCCCATCACGTACAGTCGCAACAATCAAGAAGCTAGATTGGGGTGTCATAGTTTTCTATCTCAAGTAAACATTTATACGACTTCCTTATTTTATTGGTTCACTCCGGCTTTCCTTTGGCCGGGGTGCCGGGTATAGGTTGTTGGCTGTCCGGACCTCATGTCTGGTTTCAACGGTACCAAGGGCGCAACATGACGGGCGTCCAGCTCGCCGCAACCCCTTGGCTCAACACTTCACGTTGAGAGGCGGCCTGCTTTGGCAGGTCTTTCGTCAAATTCTTATCGAAGGGAATCCGCCACTCGCTTCCCCTCCTTGGGCTCGAACGTTCGCCCGAATGCGGCACGCGGCGGAGCCGCTCAAAACTGCAGGAAAAAATGTATTATCTGTTTCTTGCCCCAGTAAACCTTACCCAAATATTGCTTGTCTGCAACTCTGCGGATTTCGTCGCGTATCCTCTGCGCCACCATTGATGTCTCTGAATAATCGAGGACGATGCACGGCTTGTGATCGAACCAGCTGTCACCCTTGTAAACCCTGGCAAGGATTGCGTGAAGGCCGAAGGGAGTAATCTCGTTCTTCAACGTACCGCGCTTGGCGTCGAAGATCTTGCCCTGCCAGGCAAAATAATTGATTATCTGGGAAAGCGCGTGGTTGTAGCTCGTCCCGGGAGCGATAATCGCCGTACCCTTTGCTTCGCCGTCGGGTATCTCCCCGGACTCACTGGCAGAAAACAACTGGTCAAGCTCGTCTTCAGACATTTTGATCACCTGTTCAATATCGTAGGCCATTTCTACCTCCTTATCTGTATTGCATGTCTCTACAATCCGCAGACCCGGCCACACGCGCGGCCAGAACCATTCCCTGATACATCGCCAAGACCGCCAAGACAGCTTGCGGTCACTCGAATAAATCACGTTTTTTCAGGCCGCCCAACCCCTTGTCAACCGCGGTTTGCGCTCCGCTCGAAGACCGTTCTTTTCCCGCAGCAGATCGACGCCTTGCGAGTACTTTCTGGCGTCCTGATTTCATCATATATCTGATCCTCATTTAGTCAATCCGATTTCCTTAAACCGTGTGCAAACGGGAAGGAGCCCTTTAACGTCATTATGTTTCATGATAGGGGCTGGATTTTGCGTTCCAATCAGGGACAGCTTTTTACCTCGCGATGACATCTACTGGCCGCATCGCTGGAATTTCTTGTATTTTCATGAATCGCGCCTAGACTGAAATCAGCAGAAGGAAGGACGTTCCACCCAGGGTCTGAAGAGGGTGCGAGAGTTGAGTGTCAATACGCCAGGATGGATGTGCTCATTGGTTCCCCGCAACGTCGCGGGGCCTTGATCGAGGTACTGCCAGCGCGTCCAATAAGCCAGAGGCTAAACCAACATTTGATTTATCGCAGGAGGCTGCCATGAAATCCAAAGGGGCTACTATCACTCTCATTGCAATGGGACTGGTTATATCCATCGCCGGTTGCGCTTACAAGCGCCCCCCCTGGATCGCGACCGAGTGTATAGAGGGGCCGTATGCAAGAGCCGGCGCCGTCAAAGATGAGGCGCAATGCGCAAAAAGATCGGCGAAAAGCTTTCCTGGAGCAGACGAGGATTATTTCAAGGATATGGACTATGGCATCAGTCAGCGGCCGGATGAGGTTGTAGCCGCACTGGAGCCGTTTGTACCAGGTATTTCCCGCACGCCCAGGAGGCTGTAAAAGCCGTGGTCAGAGGTCGCAACAACTGGATCATCTGGACGGGTGGCAACGATAAATTCTGGGACCATCTCAACATCAACAGCCAGGGAAGTTTCGACCTCCTGAAGGTCCTTTCAAATCACCCGCATCTGATGAAAAACCCGGGATATAGCCGTGAGCAATCGCTGGGATTGGTTTGGCCTGGTCAATGAACCGTGTTTCAGGAAAAACGTTGGATGCGCAGGATAAACCGATAGGACGCAAGGATCGTTTTGGTCTGTATCTGGATGTGCGCGATCCGAATTGCGCCGCAGATCCTTTTGAGAATGAGCACAAATATCCGGGTGTCAAGATTGGCGCGCGTGGCAAGACGGTACCGATAGGTTCCTACTACGGTTACGCAAGCGGCATCGTGGGGCTTCGGTTGTTTCCCAATCCCGATTTCGATGAAACCGCTAAAAAGCGTTGGGATCCCGAAAGATTTTATACCGATCCCGCATATTATAACGACGCTAACCTGGTCAAGCCCTATCGCGTGGGTATGTCGTGCGGATTTTGCCATGTAGGTCCGAATCCATCCAATCCACCGAAGGACCCCGAGAACCCGCAATGGAGTAATCTCAATTCCAACCCGGGGGCACAATATTTCTGGTTCGATCGGGTGTTCGCCTACGAGGCCGACAAGAAAAGCTTTGCCTTTCAGCTCCTCAGCACGAATCGCCCTGGCGCATTGGATACTTCTTTGATCTCAACCGATTATATGAACAATCCACGTACCATGAACGCGATCTACAACCTTGGGCCGCGGATGAAGAATGCTCTTCGCCGGGGGCATGAAAAACTGACGGGGGGTGAGCTGAACAATAAACAGTTTAATGACTACGACATTCCCCCCGATAGCGTGCTGAGAGAGTTTTTTAAAAGTCCGGATAGAGTGGCTACACCGCTGGTTCTCAAGGACGGCGCGGATTCGGTGGGAGCGTTGGGTGCTTTAAACCGGGTTTTCGTGAACATCGGTCTTTTTAGCGAGGAATGGCTCCAGCACTTCAATCCACTGGTTGGAGGAAAGCCATTTACGCCATTCCCGATTGCGACTGCGGCAAAGAATTCCAGCTATTGGAGGGCAACCGAGGACCAGACGTTGGACACATCCTTGTTTTTCCTTGCCGCCAGCAGGCCGGATTATTTGAAGGAAGCGCCGTCGGGTGAGCGCTATTTGAACACTGACGCGGACACCTTGAAACGTGGCAAGGAAGTGTTTGCAGAGAACTGTGCAGGGTGCCATTCGAGTAAGCTTCCCGAGAAAGCGGTGACATTCTTCCGCAACGATGGCTGTGTCGGTCCGGATTATCTGAATTGCTGGAACCAGTACTGGAGCTGGACCAAGACCGATGAATTCAAGCAACAAATGAAGGATATAGCGGCCAAGGAAGACTTTCTCACTGATAATTTTCTCTCTACCGACCTGAGGGTCCCGGTTACCCTGCTTGAAACAAACATTTGCGCTTCCCTGGCGACCAATGCCCTCAAAGGCGACACCTGGGACAATTTCTCGTCTACCTCCTACAAGCAACTACCCTCCGTCGGAAGCACCATGGTCCACCATCCCGTGACCCGGGAGCCTCGGGCATATACCATGCCGGCCGGTGGGCGCGGATACATCAGACCGCCTTCCCTCACAAGCCTTTGGTCCACGGCGCCCTTCCTGTTGAACAACACCTTGGGCAAATTCTATCCCTCAGGGTCAGTTGAAGACAGGATGAAATCCTTCCATAGCGGCATAGAGCAATTGCTATGGCCGGAGAAACGCTACTGCGACCAAAAGGATTTGTATGACAAGAGTGATAACTACGCTGAGGATTATGGGGATGAGGGGGCCAATAGTTGCCAGGGACGCACTTACCTCACGCGATCCGGCAAGGAAGTACCGGGCATTATCGATCGAACCTGGGCAAGGAGCTGGCTGATGATACCGGAAGGTTATCTGCCCTGGTATGCCCGTTTACCCATCTTGGGCGGCGTACTGGATCTGGGCCCGATACCCGCGGGCACGCCTGTCAGCCTGATATCCAATCTGGATCTCGAGAATAGAGGCGGCGAAGTCAAATCCGTCTTGAAGACACTCAAGGGACACCTTGGTGATCTGATCTTGACCAAGATAAATCCCGACCGGATCACAGACGAGGAACTGCGAAAAGTTTATGCCGACGTGGTTGATCCCTTGCTCAAGGTAAGCAAGTGCCCGGACTTTGTTGTGAACCGGGGACATTACTTCGGGACTGATTACCTGCCAGCCGATGAAGGCCAAGCCGGGACTCGGCGATAGCGATAAACGTGCGTTGATCGAGTTTCTCAAGACCATGTAATCGGGAATCCAGGGCGGCTTTGCCGAAGGGGGAAAGCGCAAATGTCAGTTGGGGGCTGTCGATGAAAAACACTTCTGGTTTCATCCTTGATCTCCCGGCGTAGTTTCATCAAACACGGCGCCTTACTGATATCGGGCGCAAGCACCCTTCTTACCGGGTGCACCTCCCTTCTCTGGAAGGGATCACCCGCGACCATTGGGCCCGCTCCATTGTTCGCCATCTTCCGAAAAGAAATATGATTATAAAATATGATTATATTGTGATAGGGTCCGGCGCGGGGGGAGGACCGCTTGCCTGTAATCTTGCCCTGAAGGGTTTTCATGTGTTGCTGCTGGAGGCAGGAGGAGAGGAGAACCCCTGCGAATATGGTGTTCCCGCCTTTCATGCGCACGCTTCTGAACATCCGGCTCTCCGCTGGGATTTTTTCGTGCGCCACTATGCCGACGACGATCAGCAGAAGCTGGATGACAAGTTCCGCCAAGAGCAGAACGGCGTCCTTTATCCTCGCTCTGGAACACTGGGCGGGTGTACCGCACATAATGCCATGATGCTGATCTATCCCCACAATAGTGATTGGGACTATATCGCCGAGTTGATGGAAGACGAATCCTGGCGCAGTGAAAATATGCACAAGTATTTCAAGCGCCTGGAGCGCTGCGAATATGCCGGCAGGTCCGAAGAACCGGAGAGCCGGCATGGATTCGAGGGCTGGTTGCCCACCAATTTGGCCAAGCGAGAAATGTTGCTTAACGACGAGGTTTTGATTGAGCTTGCGAAAGCCGCGCTGGAAGAATCTCTACGCAGCATTGACAATCCTGCCCAACGGGCTCTACTTAAATTGCGGACTCACGGCGACCCCAACGATTGGCGCTTTATCCGCAGGAACCCAGAGGGCTTGTGCAAGATACCGATCACTACGCAGCGCGCGCGGAGAATGGGAACGCGGGAGTATATATCACGCGTTCGTGAACAACGCCCCAACAATCTTGAAGTAAGAACCCACGCGTTGGCTCAGCGCATCCTGCTTGACGGCAACAAGGCTTACGGAGTGGAATATCTGGCAGGCGCCCATCAGTATCGAGCCGATCCGCAGCATGGATTGGCGCCCCCCGGCGTGACAGAAACTGCGCTTGCGGAACGGGAGGTGATTATTTCGGCAGGTGCATTCAATACCCCGCAGTTGCTCAAGCTTTCCGGGATAGGCCCTCGGGAAGAGTTGGCGGCGCACGGCATTGAAGTCAAAGTAGAGCTGCCTGGAGTGGGGGAAAACCTTCAAGACCGGTATGAAGTTGGAGTAGTAACGCGGCTCAAGCAAAACATTCCCTTAATAGAGGGGATGGAACTTCGCTGCCCGGCGCCAGGGGAAAAACCGGATCCCCAGTTCACCCAGTGGCTCCGCCAGGAAGGACCCTACACCACGAATGGCGCCACGCTAGCTCTCATGAAACGCTCGTTTCCTGACCGCCCGGACCCGGATTTATTTATTTTCGGCCTGATCGGTGATTTTCAGGGATATTATCCCGGCTACTCCAAGGATATCAGCAAGGCGGGAAACGCATTCACCTGGGCTATTCTAAAGGGGCATACCGCCAACAAAGGGGGCCGCGTCACGCTCCGTTCCGGGGATCCGCGCGACGTACCTCACATCAATTTTAATTATTTCTCTGAAGATCCGGAAGCCGAGGAGGACCTGAAATCACTTGTCGCTGGAGTGGAAGCGGTTCGAAATATCATTAAACAATGCGAGGACGTCGTCGACGCGGAGGTTCTGCCCGGACCCGAAGTCAGGAACAGCGAAGATATACGCCACTTCGTCAAGAATCAGGCTTGGGGACACCATGCCTCTTGCAGTTGTAAAATGGGGCCCGCCAGCGACAAGCATGGCTGTGGTGGATAGCCGGTTTCGCGTTCATAAAACACGGAATCTGCGCATCGTAGACGCTTCCGTTTTCCCGAAAATACCAGGCTTCTTCATCGTATCGTCCATCTACATGATTAGCGAAAAGGCAAGCGACGTCATTATCGAAGACGCGAACAGAGAAGCTTCATAACGACTATCAGCAAAATTATTCATCTCTCGATCCGTCCTGCGCTGATACTCCTGACTGATCGGATGTGGGGATAGGCAGCATGCAAGGGCGTAAATTCTCGTAACCTTGTGCGACCATCGACGCAGCGTCGGGCATGCGCCCTGTCTCGGCCCGCAGCCACTCCGCAACCCTGCTTCGCAGCTCGGCAATAGAAGGCGCAGGCACCGCCTGAACCCACGGACTGCCTTTGCGCGACGCGAGCGGCGGGGGCATGGGCACTTTGTCGCGCAAAGCCGGGGGAGTCTGCCACATCGAGAGACGCACGAAAATTCGTGGCGCGCACTGTGCGAGGCTTGTGCTGACTCTGTGCTCATCCCCGGCAAGGAAGTTCGGCGGAAAGCGCTCGGTTGTCAGATGGCAGGCCCCGCACGCCTTCTTGAACGCGGCGCCGGGTTCGGGAACGGGACCCGAGGGTTCACGGTCAGCCTGCGCCGGCGCGAGTAAATCGGGTATTTGGCAGCACATGTCGCGGGTATCGAGACCAAGCGCCATGCGCAACCGCTCACGATTGAGCGGCGCATCAGGCCAAGTGAATTTCGCCATCATCTCGCGCACGTAGGCGAAGTCTTCGACAACGGTAACCGTGGCTTCTATGTTGCCGCGTTCCTGGATCATAGTAATCCGCTCGATCAGGTTGCCGCCCGTCGTCCGTGCTCGCAAGCCATGGCTTGTTGCAACTCCGTTCTTGAGCGAAAAATGAAGCGGTGGCTCGCCACCGATTGCCAGAGCGTCGATGAAGCTCTTGTTTCCCCGCAGCTCAAACTCGCCACTGCAATCGTATTGTTCTTCGAATAAGCGTGCAAGAAGCACGATAGATCCGGCGTGTTGCCCGAGCGCCTTGGCGTGCAAGCCATGCGTCCAGATCACGCATGTCCGCTTCGGCTATGAGAGCGGCCAGGCCCACCACGAAGCGGCGGGCAAGCAAGGGATCGCTTGCTACCCATATCTCAAGCGGCGCACGGGGCGCCAGCGGTTCGAACACGGCGGGGACGTGAGACTGCGCCACGCCTCGGGTACTTGCCGGAAACGCGAGCGGATCACGATTAGGAAGATCTGGATTTGGAATCGCGAGGCCGCCCGGCCAGCGCGCGGCGAATCCCGGCAAGAGCGCCTGCGCGAGAGCACTCATATCGAAAATCCGTCCTCCCGACAGGCGATGCTGCATCGCGGCCGCGATCGCCAGGGAACGGCAGACCGCATCGCAGGCTTCCTGCCAGATACGCTGCGTCACGCCGATGAGATTGGAGCGATCGGTTGCCTTATCGATAATATCGGGCAGATCAACGCCCCGATGCACGGTGATCCCGTAGAACCGCTCTCCCACCTGCGAAAGCTTCTCGGCTATCCTGGGGTTGGCGTTGGTCTCATCCCATACTTGCCGGGAGAAGATGGGTGAATGATTCTGGTGGCAGGCGATGCAGACATTCCGGTTCGCGTAAACCAGCCGCGGCATGCCATTCTCCCGGTAGTCGCGCACCAACTGAAATTCAAAGCGCGCGGCGGTCTCATTGTAGCTGATGACCTCGATCAGGTTCATCTTCTCCTGGTACGCCAGATATAGCCGGTCTCGAGCAAACAACGGGCCTGTACCCTCCCCTGTCACCGCCACAATCGCACGCGGGTATGCGAAGAAGTCAGGCGCGGCGGCGGTACGCTGCAGCGAACGGCCGAGTGGGATCAGAACGGGTGTCACACAGGTTCCGTCCGTACATCCGGCGCGCGCTTCAATCTTGCGCACCAGGGCCTCAAACGGGAACGGAATGCCATCGGCCGCCACGAAGTCAAAGAGTGAACGGCCCGCCGGTGGAAGCGTCGGACCTGGCATTGCCGGATTCACCGCCCAGCTGGCCTTCTCGCACGTGGGCGAGCAATCGTCGCCGGCGACGACCTCCGAAATGTGGACCAAGGCAATCAGTATAACCAGGCCGATGCACCGCATTCTTTACCTCTCTTGCTTCGGGACCGCTGTCCTTGTCTGCTCCCCCGGCCAGCAATCCTGCCGGGTCGAGCCTGTTCTCAAAAACTCCGGCGTGTGACGTGTGGCAAGTACCTTGTTGTAGAGCGTGAAGTTGAGCAAAAAAATCTTGCCGAGGTAGGCGCGCCCGAGATAGAAGCCGGGCCGTATCATCCGGATCTCGTCGCGCACCTGCATGCCGCGCCGGCCGGCGAGATAATCAGGCTGCTCGCGGTAGCCGGGGATCTCGTCGTTATAAGAATAATCGACGATTATCGACTCGCGGCGGGAATCCAGCAGGCTCTGTCCGCAATAGATGCGCGCCGGGAACATCAACCACTGTTCCTGGCCGTTCACTGTGATCCTGGGAATTGCCGCCGGGTTCCCGCTGATCAGATGCTTGAGCGGCGCCATGTCCTCGATGCGGTTTTGCACAAGACCGCTGTCACGGTGGAAGAGCTTCTTGTGCCATAGGTATTTGCCGAGAAGGTCACGCTTCGTTGTCCTGGCTTCTGCAGCAATACCGGTCAGACCAACGAGGATTTCTGCGATGGGCTTATCGCCTGAGGTGTTTTTGGGAAAAAACGGGCCGCCGTCGAACAACCCGTCGGGGATAGCCCCTGCCGTGAGCCGCGCGTAGATCTGGTCGATCTGCTCCTGATCATATGCCCCGAGATTCTCAGGCGTGAGCTTCGCGAGATCGGCGGAAACGAGAGGAAACTCGTGCTCTACGCGGGCGAAATCGGGTTTGGTCGCGTAAAGCTCGCCATATCGGGCGAACTTTATCTCGGGAGGGAGAGAAGGCCGCTGCAGAGCGGCAAGCGACCTGACTGCCACGCGCAAAGGATGGATTCCTTTCATCGCTGGCCTCATCACTAGAGCGTCGCGAGGAACGCGATAAGCGCGTTCTTGTCGGTGTCGGACAAGTCCTCTCCAAAGCGGTGACCTTCGTTCTCCACATCGGCGGTGCATGAGCTGTAGACCGCCAAGAGGTGTGGAAAGCTACGGATGGCCTCAACCATGCGATCCGGTTCTTTCGCCATCTTGCCAGCCAGTGAGCGCAGCTCTGCGGAAATTTTTCTGCCCTCCACCTCCCCGAACTGCCTGACGAGCTTCTCGTCAACGGCAGCGGGGCTGAGTTTGGCGAGAATCATGTCGTTCACGAACGCCTTGTGCTGGAAGCTCGCAACCCGTCCTGCACTGATACCCGCCGGCAGCACCAGGGTAAGGCCGAGCAACTCCCCTTCTTCTCTTCCGTCCCAAATCCGCGGCCCAAGCGCCATGCGTACATCCTTATCCAGGCGGGAGAGCTTCGGCACGCGCTGGCGGGGGGTGAGCAGGTCCCGCATGGACGCAACGTAGAGTCTGAAGCGTCCCTCGACGCTCGGGTCGTACGCCCAGCAGGACGGTCCGTTACCAGCCGCGGCCATCTGCTTATTCGTATCCAGGTAGGGGGATCGATAGAAATCGTTCGTTTTATTTGCCGGATTCCCACAAAGCTCGGGGCCGACGGAATTATTGTGCAGAAACGGAGCATGGGCCCAAAGTGACAGCAGGGAGATGTTGCGGTAGTAGCCGCGGCCGCCGTCGTGCGGTTCGCGGATATTCGGGTCCGGCGCCCTTGCGCGAAGTGTATCTGAACCATACTCCTCCCAGATGTGTCCGCTCATGTGATTCGAGTGCAGGGAACGGCAGCGATGCGTACCGATTTCAGAGACAGGCAAGGCCTGATCCGAGCCCAGCCAGTCGACCCGCATGCCTATAGGGCCAACCCTCCTGAAATCGCGACTCTTGAACGCACCACCGCCCAGTTCCGCAATGGATGAGTGGCAGCGAGCACATCTCTCAGCAAAAATTTCACGGCCGCGTATCACGGCGTTATTCCCGAACTGCTTGTTCAGGTCGCGTTCAAGGTCGGCCGCGGTGTAGGTGGCCCTCAAGTTGGATTCTCGCATTGCGATCTCGCGGGCCCGTGAGAGATCCGTGGCGTCGCCCTCCCTCGACAGGAGAAAGTCATGGATGTTCTCCAAGCGGTCCTCGATCGCGCGGAAATTGGCGCAATCGCGCCGGCACTGACCGATATCGAATGGAGTCTGGCCAAAGTTGCGGCCTCGTGGGTCGAGTTGGCGCAGATCGGTCAGGTGATTAACCCAGCACTGTTCCGAACAGCCTCCAATGTTGAAATAGACCCGTTGAATCGCCTCAAGCGCGCCGATCGAGTCCTCGCCGCCTTTCAAGAGGTGGTGTACCGTAGCGGTCCCCGCGCCACGCTGCCAGCACTTGCTGTCGCGGCCGGACTCGCACCAACAGTCCTGATCGTCAGCCACGCAGGTTGTAACCTTGCGCCAGCGGGTGACCCGTTCGTCGTCGAACTTGGGGCGCGTCTGAGTATGGATAATTGCGTTCGTCGTACCAGGGTTGTGTACCTGATCGGTAGCAATCGCCGAGGTATCCGACGTCCCGGGCCGCGCATGTGCGAATATCTGTACCTCGAGCGTCGTGCCCGGCATGCCGGAGGTAAGCACCTCGGAGATCCGCAAATACGGATTTCCGACGGTGCCCCTGATGTTTTCCCACTTTGGATTGGCAGTATCCCCGGGAGGATTTAACGGGTCGAATGAAGCATGACAGGAAGCACAGGCGATGCCGACCAGAAACGGTGGCTCGATTGAACCATCAGCAAGACGACCTTTCTCGCTGTCACTTAACCTGGCGTCTTTCGCCAAGGAATGGCGGTATCCGTCCCAGCTTGCGAGACCTCCGTTTACCTTGATCCATCGCACCTTGTCAAAACGGGGGTTGGGAAACTTCCGAAAGCCGATGGCCCCGGTTGAGGTGCCAAAGGCGAGATCGCAGGCAGACTGACGCTGATCCTTGATCGTATGATGGGGATCGGTCGTGCCGGGCTGCGCGTCCTTGTAGTCGCATGCCGGATCCCGGTAGCCCGACTGGCCGACGTACTTGAGTAATTCCTCATCGCCGGGGCACCATTCGAAGCCATAGGTTTCTTCGAGATTCCTCGCCGGGCAGTTCGCCGTGCCCGGCACGCAGCATGACGGATCGTTGATTATGCCCCATGCCTGGAACCGATCATCATGCTCGCTTGCGTTAAGCACGCGATACCAGTCGATCAGCACATTGAAGCGTTGCGGGAACACGTAGGTGTAGAACCGGCTATTACCGGCAGTGGCCTTGTACCATATCTCGCGGCCCGCTCGCTCCGAGGCATTGAAACCGGACTCGCCTGAATAGAATCCCGCGTTATTGAGCACAGGGGATATTGTCAGCGCGGACGTGACGGGCGTCTGCGCAAGAGCCATGGGCAACGAGATGTAGATCGCCACCGCGGCAACCGCTATTGCCGTGCCGATCGCCACGCGCCGGATGACAGATGTCGATTGTTTCATGTTCTCCTTCCTGACAGCCTGTCGGGCTTGAAGGAAGTCTGCTGCAAGCTTCGATTCTTTCAAATCCGGCAGGCTGCTAGCTGAAGGAAATTTCAAGTACGCCTCACATACTCTCAGCCTCCGCTTGGGAGTGGAAAGAGCAGCTCACCATCAGTTTCATCCAGGTTTTGAAGGACAGAGTGCGCTTCCATGAGACGTCGTCGCTCCACCAGCAAGCCATATAGACGCTCCAGCTCATCTTTCCGCCTGTCGGCGCTTGCTGAATCTAGCGCGGTTTGCACTCGTTTTGTGTAGGCTGTTACCCGTTTCCGCAGTTCATCAACCGCGTCCGCCGAGGTCAACAGTTGGCGGAATTCATCAGCGCTCGAACCCGGAGTTGGATTGGCCTGATTGATGCGGGAGACTACCGTTTGTGTGAGCAAATCCTTCGTCGCATCCCGGGGTAGGGTGACGGGATCTACGCCCGGAGCCACCGGTATAAAATCGAACTGATCCGGCACGAACTTCAGCAGCTCGGCGCGCTTAACGGAAAAGACGGGCACTTCAAGGTCTACTGCCAATACAGCGGCAAGAAAGTGCGGCGTAATAACGCCGAGTTGCAATGCCTGATCGATAAGGTCGTTCTCTACAAAGCCGGCTTCGGGCGCAAACCAGCCGAAATGGGTGTCGCCGCGCACTCCGTTCAAAAGGAGCTTGAACTTCTCGACAAGCTCTTTGTTCTCCTGCTGGCTCAGTTTGGCGAATGTGGAAAACGCGTTCGCATCGGTCAGTTTGAGCCCGCCCAATCCTCCCGTGCCGCCCCCCGCAATCAGTTGAGTGTTGAGGAAGAATGACGCTGGGATTTGCATGTCGAGTTCTGGAACAAAGTCGGCAGCACTTCCGAATGGATGTAATTCCTGATGTATTGCGGGATGAAATCAGATTGATTTCAGTCGCTTGAAACAAGGGTCTCAGCAGGCGGCTGCCTTCCAGCACCGTCATTCGTCCCGTAGAGGAAATCGAAGGACGACGCATTTGCATCATCGTGCTTCAACGCTGCGTTCAGGCGCGACCTGTTAAACCGTTTGAACGTGGGAATGAGAAAGTCCGTCTCGAGCTTGTCTGCCGTGGAAAGACGCTGAAAGGGAGGCGTGTTGGCCGCCGGCCATTTGTCCGGGTTGGCCGCATTTCGCTCGAGATAGTCCGCTACAAAGCTTCCCCCTACCCCGGCGTGCCAGTTGTTCCATGGAAAAAACAGCTCCTTCATGATCGGTGCGCCTACCACATGACATCGCAGGCAAGTTCCCGCTCGCTCCGCGGGTGTTTGCAAGTCTGCTTTTTCCGACGACCCCCGAAACTTCCATATCATCGCACCTGTCGACGAACCCGCGGAATCCAGCTTGTAATAGTTGTATCGCCCTCGTTGATCATCCCAGCCCCACGCTTCAATCTCGCTGTCTTCCGGGAAGCCGTTCGGCCCAAACGAGAGTGACAACATCACGTTACCCTTGAGCGTCTCGCCGCCATTCGCACCGTCGAACGCTAACACCGCGCGCCGGAATCCCATCTTTGCCTTTTGGACGATGCGTTCGCTAACCACGAATAAGTGCCGGTTAGCGGCGTTGGGCTGTATCGCATCCAGCACATCCGCGAGCATCACCTTGTCGGCCTTGTCCTTGACGTAGCAGGTTGAAGAATGGATCACCAAGGTTGGCAATTTCCGCAGCCGTCAATAACTGGGGTTGGGATTCATTCCTTGTCTGCTTGAATTGAAGCGTGGATGACTGGGCATACGCGAAACCAGGAGCAACCAATACGAATAGCCCGGCAACGACAATGGCGCGTCCTCGTATTATTCCGGTAACCCGTACCCGAAATTGGTCAAGTATTGCAACAAATTTTCGCCAGGAGGCGCGCATCACAATCACTCTGGCCCGCGCGAACTGGACTCGACACCGACGCGCGCCCACAAGGGAAGCGCCGCATCTGGCGCTGCCAGAACGTCGGCCGCAACCTGGAGCTTGCGCGCAATCTGCGCTCCGGTTCTAACTGGACTTCCGTCCACGGTCAACCCGGCCGCGATAGTCAGGACAGCGCGCCGTGCGTTCCGGCTCACTACCCAGCTCCCCTGATTCTGGGCAGGATCGTTGATGTCGATCGTACTATTATTGATCCTCCAGACCCCATCCAATTTCACGATACGCACGCCCGTCGGGTCGCGCAAACTCAATCCCAGATTACCCCGGACGCTCCGCTGTGCTGTAGCGCACAATGCGGGATCAGAACTTCGTGCAGGTCCGCACGCCGCTCCCACGAGTGAACAGGTATTTTCGGGAGTACCTTGCGTTCTGCGAACACTGCACGCTGCGAGTAAATTGAACAATGCATTGAGCGTATTGAAGCGCTGGGTCAGGCATAGTATCCCTTTCTCTCCGTTATTCCACGGGTTTTCCTGCAGGTGAGCTCGAAACATCCGTGCGCGCCCGAGAGGCGGACTGGAAGCAGGGTTGAATCCCTGGCCAAACAGTTCTTCCACTGTCGGGTTCGCGCCGGGCATCGACATCCTGAATTGCGTTCACTAATTCGTTGAAACCAATCGCCGCAAAAGCTTCAAAGTATTCCGGAAATTCCGTGGTAAATGTTACTTGCGTCAACCCGCCCTGGTTTGTTTCCGTGCGCCATTCCACGTATTCGTCCTGGTGCTCGAAACGGTCACGATCTATCAACGCATCGGTCGCCTGTGCCGTTATAGGAAATGACGACCAGTCTACACTCACCTCCTGGCGCGCCTGGCCGCCGGACAACTGATCGAACGCTTCGAGCCAGGTGAAACCGGAATCGACACGGCGCGCAAATGTGTCATAGAACCCTTGCAACTGCTGCCGGAAGATGTCGGCTACGGCATTGTTATCGAGGAAATTTCGTCCTGCTGGATCCGAGTATGGGAACATGTCGACCCCTGGCGTAGTGATAGGGAAACCCAATACTGCTGATAAGTAATCGTGTCCAACGCCACGAATTTATTATAGACAATGGTTTTCCCCCTGCATGATTTGTTCTGCCGGGTTTTTTCACCTCAGCAATTGTGAAGCAGGCGTCAAGAAAGCGGGAAGTGCATCCGTTATCTGGCGCCCGCCGCTTTGAGAAGTTTTACCACGTCCTGGTGGCGATACTTCGATGCCAGCATCAGCGCGGTAACGCCGTTACCTGCCTTGGCGTTTACATTGGCCTTCTTCGCCAGCAACGCCTTCACCACTGCGGCATCGCCAATCTGCGACGCCAACATTAACGCGGTAGCACCATTATCCAGCCGCGCATCCACGTTGGCCCCGGCTGCGAGCAACATCTGTACTATCCTGGGGTGTCCCTCCTGCGATGCTTGCATCAAAACAGTGATGCCATCCTTCCTCCTTGCATTCACATCCGCTTTGGCGGCAAGCAACTCTTGCACTACCTGTTCATGACCTTTCTGCGACGCCCGCATCAACGCGGTAGTACAATTGTCTGTCTGCGCATTTACATCTGCTTTCGCGGCGAGAAGCACCTGCACTACCTCTTCATAGCCGTTTTGCGATGCCGCTATCAACGCAGTGGCCCCGCCGTCTGTCTTGGCGTTCACATTGGCATTGGCATCGAGCAGCGCCTTGACCCTGGAGAGATCGCCCTTGCCGGCTGCAGTGACGAGTTCGCTATCATCCGTGCCGGCCCATATGTTCGCAGATCCGCAAACTAATATTATCAACATGCTTAAAACATGCGCATAGTTGCGCGGCTTGATTATTTGAATTCCTCTTTCCACGGTCGGCCCCTCATATCCCTGATTTCAGTTAACAATAAAAACGGGTTGCTTGATCTCGGCCCGCCCATCACCTGCACTGCTTTCCCGTCTCATCAGTGTTGTGCTACCGGAAGTGAACCGACCCGGATTATCAAGATCAAACTTCAAGTTCGAGCGGCAAACCTATACTTACCTGATCAATAAAGTACACTGAAGTTGGTGTTACTGTTTTGGAGATCCAATGCGAACAACAATTCTTTTATTACTATCATCGCTATCGATAGTTTCAGCAGCAAGTGCCGCGGATTACAAGGAGCACAACATACGTCCCGGCTTGTGGGAAGTTACGACTACGTCAATGCTGCTGGCTCTGGTGCCTCAGATTCCGCCGGAGCAAATGCAAAAACTGACAAGCCTCGCCAGGCAATACGGAGTGGATGTGCCCCGGATCCAGGACGGGACGGCGACATCCAGGGTTTGCATCACCCAGCAAATGGCAGATCAGGAAATTCCATCCTATTTTCATGCACATCAATCCGGATGTGGTATTAAAAACGCGATCCGCATAGAAAACAGCTACAAAATGGATATCGTTTGCGCGAACCCTCAATTAAAGGGAAATGGAAGAGCTGAAGGAACGTTTACGACTCCGGAAAGCTTTTCGGGATGGACCATATTTAATGGTAGCGTACAAAATACGCCTGTCAATGAACACGCGGATACCAATGGCCGATGGATCAGTGCTAGCTGTGGAACAGCAAAGTCGCAGTAGCCGTTTTTCCTGCCCGCTCGTCAATTTGTGGCCGCGTCGCCCGCATCCCCAATCGCTTTAAGCAGCTTTTTGTGAATACAGCCGAAGCTGCCGTTGCTCATGACGAGTATGTGGTCGCCAGGCTGAGCAACGGCCGCGACAGACTCGATCAAGGGTTCCAGCTTGTCGTGGGTTACAGCTCTCGCACCCAGCGAAACCAATGCCTCTTTCGCGTCCCAGCCCAGGTTTGCGTTATAGCAAAACAACAAATCCGCTCCTGCTAGACTTTCCGCCAGGCTTTCCTTCCATACGCCCATCTTCATTGTGTTGGAGCGAGGTTCCAGCACAGCGATGATGCGCGCGCCCTTTGCCTTATCGCGCAAGCCGCCGATCGTTGTTCTGATCGCGGTTGGATGATGAGCAAAATCGTCATAGACCGTGATGCCCCTGACTACGCCGCGGACTTCCATGCGGCGCTTGACGTTCTTGAATTGCGTTAACGCGGCAATAGCGGTATTCACGGGCACGCCGGCATGGCGCGCGGCAGCCAGCGCAGCCAATGCATTCATTCGGTTATGTTCTCCCAGCAGCGCCCAATTCAAATTTCCCTGAGGTTTGCCCATAAAAGAAATACCGATTTCGCCGTCCGCCAATACACTGGCTCCGCCACCCATTTTTCACCCCTATTCTTTCCACCGGCGTCCAGCATCCCCTCGATAGCACACGCTCAAGATTCTCCTCTGTCCCATTGGTGATGATAAGACCATTACCCGGGATCACGCGTATAAAATAGTGAAACTGCTGCTCGATCGCAGCAAGATCCGCGAAAATGTCCGCATGGTCAAATTCGAGGTTATTGAGAACGGCCGTTCTGGGACGAAAATGGACAAGCTTGGAACGCTTGTCGAAAAAAGCGGTGTCATACTCGTCCGCTTCGATGACAAAGAAACTTGAACCGCCAAGGCTGGCTGACGTCCCGAAGTTGCCAGGTATACCCCCAATGAGGAAGCCCGGCTCCATTCCCGCATATTCGAGAATCCATGCCAGCATGGAACTCGTCGTTGTCTTGCCGTGAGTACCCGCGACAGCCAGAACCCATTTGTCACGCAGGACGTTCTCCGAAAGCCATTGAGGACCGGAAGTATACGGAAGGTTACGGTTGAGAATCTCCTCCATGAGCGGGTTGCCGCGCGTGACCACGTTGCCGACCACGAACAGGTCGGGATTCAGCCCGATTTGCTCGGGCGAGTATCCTTCGATCAGTTCAATGCCCTGCGCATTCAACTGAGTGCTCATGGGTGGATAAACGCCTGCGTCGCAGCCTGTAACCCTATGACCGGCCTCTCGCGCGATTGCTGCGATACCGCCCATGAAAGTTCCACAAATGCCGAGAATATGAATATGCAAGTTCTACTCCTGAATATCGAAATGAATTTCGCGCCAGCACGCGCTAAGGGTAAAATTGACCGGCTTTATCAGCTCTGCCATGAAAAAAGATTACAAATGGATTTGCAGTGCAGCAAATTGCCGAGTCTCAATTGGAAGCCTTGGCTCGGTTTTTGCAGCGCGGTTACACTTGGACGCGTGCGATGGATCTGGGCGCACCGCCAGCGCTCGAATATCAGTGCGGTTCTTCCGTGACTTTGCCAGCGCATATGTCGCGTAATGCGAATACAACTTGAAGCAAAGAGATTTCCCCTTCAAAACATTGCCTGGCGTCTGCCGGCCTATCGCATTTTTTCACCACATTCCTATGCGATGGCCAGCGCTGTCACCGCCCATTCATGGCTTGTCTCCCGTTTTTTGTTACACTTACAGCTTTGTCCTCCCTTATTCCACCATCAAGGCCAGCTGAGCAACAGGCTCCGCGCGCAACGCCCTCGATTTCCACTCCAATACGCTACGTGTCCTCACGCTTCAATACCTGTGGTGCGAGACTGATATATCTGAAAACGGCAATTCATCCGTATCGGGATGATGTCTTTTTCAGGTTTGAATATCCTCACATGAAATCGCGTTTTTCCCGCCCCGTTTGCTGGTCTGTTTTTATATTTTGCCTTGCGTGCAACGCCCGTGCCGAAACGCCAGCGCCCGCCTCAAAAAACAAATACGAACGAATGACGTCACCAAACCAGGCGGAAATCAACGGCGATAAACCTGTGCTTATCGACAACGAGCGCATACAGGGCCATCACGAATATGAGGCCGGGCCTGGGGGCGAGGCCGAACTGCGGAGACGCCATGTTATCTCAGCCGACCCCGCGAAATCGCGGCAAAAGACCGAGGGCACGGCCGAAAACAATGTTTCTCCTGAACGAGTCCGCAGTACACAGGACGCACCGGAAGCGCCAGGGACCCCCGGAACCGGTTCGCAGCAGAACTATACACGATCGCCAGCGTTAAAAAGTGAGCCTGCCGTTGCTGGCTCGCCCACAGAGGCGGAAAATCGGGAAAACCGGCCTGCGCCGGCCGGGGCTGAACGCATAACGGGACATGCTGCGCAAGAAGATGGAGCCACCTCTGCGCCGCGGCGGCCAGCCCGGCGGCATCGCTTCGCAGGCATTAAAACGCGCTGGCAAGGTGGCAACGCCCGGAGCCGGTACCGAAACAGACGGAAGCAAGCCGACATTTGCCGACGCCGAACGCATCCGCGGCCACCTTGAACAGGGGGCGGATGAAAAACTCCGCTTGGGCGGCCACGCCGAGCCGGATACCGGAATCAGGGTGGCGATGCCCGATGAGGAAACAGGGACGCCCAAAACCAGACCGGTATTTGTGACAGCGGAGCGTTTGCAGGGGCATGCGGAAAAGGAAGTCGAGGCAATAGGCAGGGCTGAGCTTTCCAGCGGCGATCAGTTTATCTCAGCCGACCGGCTGAAATATCATCAGGATACCGACGATGCCGAGGCCGAAGGCGGCGTACGTGTTGAACAACGCGGCGACATACTGGAGGGCTCAAAGCTCAAACTCAATCTGCTGAGCAAAACCGGGGAGCTTAGCGATCCCAGTTATCGTTTAAAGGATGCCAGCAGCCGGGGTTATGCGGGTTCGCTGCTATTTGAAGGTGAGAACCACTATCGGCTCAAACAGGCCACCTATACCACATGCCCCGCCGGAGACGACGATTGGCTCCTCCAGGTGGCCGACCTGAAGCTCGATGACGAGGAAAAAGAAGGTACTGCCCGGAGGGTTAAACTCACGTTCAAGGACGTCCCGATCCTGTATACCCCCTGGATGAATTTCTCATACAGCGGAAAACGTAAATCGGGGTTGCTTGCGCCCACCTACGGCACCAGTGTCAGAACGGGGCTCGAATTGACCCTGCCCTTCTACTGGAACATCGCGCCCAATTATGACGCGACATTCTCGGCGCGCGCGATGTCCAAGCGCGGCGTGGCGCTGAACAACGAAGTTCGTTATCTGGGCAAAAACTCGAGCGGCAATTTGCTCGTTGATGTCCTGCCGTATGACCTGGAAACCAAAGAGAGCCGCTGGCGCACAACCTTCGCGCATAATCATTACTTGGGAAGCGGTTTTTCCACCCGTCTTGACTATAACCGGGTTTCGGATGACGACTATTTCCGCGATCTCGGTAACAGCATGAATCTCACCTCGCGGACCAACCTGTTGCAGCAGGGCCTGGTGTCCTACAATCGAGCACTCGGAGACGACGGCACGCTGAATGTCACTTCACTCGTACAGAGTTTCCAGACCATCCAGGATCCACTTGCCTCCATCGTCGTCCCTTATAAGCGCCTGCCACAAGTTGCTTTTATCGCAAACAAACCGGACGTTTTCGGGGCCGAGTTGAATCTTATCGGAAGCTGGACGAATTTTACCCATCCCACGATGATAAACGGCAACCGCGCTGTGATCTTTCCCAGCATCAGCTATCCGCTTCGCAACGCATTTGGTTATATTACCCCAAAGGTCGGTATACATCATACCCAGTATAACCTGGACGCCAACGCTGCGACGCCGGAAGAGAATCCCGACCGTACCTTGCCAATCGTCAGCCTGGATAGCGGGATCGCGTTCGATCGCGAAATCGAACTGCGCGGGAAACGGTTTACCCAGACTCTCGAGCCACGCCTCTTCTATGTGTACGTACCATTTCAGTGACCAGAGCCTTCTGCCTAATTTTGATTCAGCCACGACCGACTTCAGCTTTGCCCAGATGCTGACTGAAAACCGCTTTAGCGGCAGCGACCGTATAAATGACGCGAATCAGATCAGCTTCGCGCTGACTTCACGCCTGATAGAACCCGGCACTGGAAAAGAGCGTTTGCGTGTTGCAGTCGGCCAGCAACTGAGCTTTATCAATCGCCGCGTAACGCTGGAGGCGCCTGAGACCATTAACCGCCGGCCGGATTTTGTCGCCGCCGTAACGGGCTTTATCACGCCTACCATCAGCACGGATAGCAGCGTGCAATTCGATCAGACCCGATTCATGGCCGACGTAATACGTTCAGGTTTGAGCTATCGCCCGGAACCCGGCAGGGTAGTAAATTTTGGCTACCGTTTTACACGGGATGTGCTGCATCAGGTGGACGCCTCCAGCCAGTGGCGCTTTTCCGAAAGATGGCAAACCGTGGCGCGCCTGAATTATTCACTACAGGATCAGAAGATTCTGGAAGGACTGGCGGGACTTGAGTATAATGCCTGCTGCTGGTCCTTGCGATTCGTGGTCCAGCATCTGACCCTTGCCACTCAGAGAACGACAACCGCAGCTTTTTTGCAACTTGAGTTGAACGGCCTGATGCAGATCGGCTCAAACCCGCTAACGGTGTTGCAACGCAGCATTCCCGGATATACCAGAACCGGCAGCCAGGGAAGCGGTCTCATAGAAGGGCCGTAGACGGAACCTCAAACTGTCACTCTTCGCTTGAATCACATCATTCCGTTCCTCTGCAATTTCTGATAATGCTTAATTACATGGGTGCGAAATTTTTGTCACGTCCCCTTGTTTCCCCTATTCTGCTGGCGCTTCTGGTCTCCGTGATGGCGATTGTCCAGGCGCCTGCTCATAGTATCGAGACCATCGATCATATTGTCGCGGTTGTGAATGAGAACGTGGTGACACGTCATGAACTGGACGAAATTCTTAAAGCCACGCATAAACAATTGCAGAAACAGGGGGTACAGCCCCCTCCGCCGGCCGTAATGGAAAAGCAGTTGCTGGAGCGTATCATTGTCAACCGGGTCCAGCTGCAACTTGCGAAAGAAACAGGCTTGACTGTAAGCGATACCGAACTCGACCAGACCCTGCGCCGCATCGCCCAGGAAAACAAAATGTCGATACAGGAATTTTATAACGCGCTTGAGCAGGATGGGATCAGCTTCAACAAATTCCGCGACGAGATTCGCGACGAGATCATTCTGGTACGGCTGAAAGAACGCGAGGTAAGCAATCGGGTGAGTGTGACCGAGGGAGAAGTCGATAGCTATCTCGAAACGCAGGATGACCCATCTGTCAATAACGACGAATACCGGATTGCCCACATTCTGGTACAAGTGTCGGAGGGAGCCGCTCCCGAACAAATCGAGGTCAGGCGGCAGCGAGCGGAAGCCGCCTTGGAGCAACTGAAAAATGGCGCTGAATTTTCCCAGGTAGCTGCGGAATTTTCCGATGCGCCTGACGCCATGGAAGGCGGCTTGCTGGATTGGCGGCCCGCTGCTCAACTAACAAAAAAATTCGCGGAAATACTGATTTCGACGAAGCCCGGCGAAGTGACGCCGATAATTCAAAGCCCGAATGGCTTTCATATTCTCAAGCTGGTTGATCGCCGCAATCAAAACGAGGCAATAACAATAGTGGATCAGACTCATGCTCGCCATATTCTCATAAAAATCAGTGAACTTACATCTGAAACCGATGCCCGGCGGCGTGTAACCGATCTGAAAGAACGCCTGGAAAATGGCGCCAAATTCGAGGAACTGGCAAAAACGCATTCTGAAGATTCCACCGCCCCAACGGGCGGCGATCTGGGCTGGGTATCGCCCGGCGATACAGTGCCGGAATTCGAGCAGGCCATGAAAGAGCTAAAGCCCGGAGAAATCAGCGAGCCGGTGCAATCGCCATTTGGCTGGCACTTGATTCAGGTTATTGAGCGCCGTAGCCAGGATGTCAGCCAGGAGCGGCAGCGTCAAGCTGCACGCCAGGCGATACGAGCCCGCAAGGCTGAAACCGCTTTTCAGGAGTGGCTGCAGCGGCTGCGTGACCGCGCGTATGTCGAATACAGGCTGGAGGAAGGTTAGGATCAAAAAATCGCCGGCCAGGCCATTAGCACTGATGGCCCCATGAGGTCACTCATACGGCCCACAAACGCAGGGAACCCATGAAGCCGCTGATCGCGCTTACCGCGGGCGAACCTGCGGGAATCGGCCCGGACTTGTGTGTGCAAATCGCCCAACTGGATCTGCCGTGCAAACTGATCGTCATCGCGGACCGTGGATTGCTGCGGGAACGCGCCCGCTTACTGCAACTTCCGCTGACAATAAGAGACTACCCGCCTCTTCCGGAAACCGAGCAGGAATCCGGCAGCCTGCATGTACTGCACGTGCCGCTCGCCAAACCCGGCTACTCCCGGGAAACTGGATGCGGCCAATGCCCGTTATGTTCTAAAAACGCTGGAACGCGCCGTCGAAGGATGCGGTAAGGGAGAATTCGCGGCGATAGTCACCGCACCGGTACATAAGGGCATTATCAACGACGGCGGCATCGCCTTTACCGGCCACACCGAATTTCTTGCGCAACTTACAAACAGCCGGGCGGTGATGATGCTCGTCGGCGGCGGTATGAGAGTAACGCTTGCCACCACCCATCTGCCGCTCAAGGATGTGGCGGCGGCAATCACGCCCGAAACGCTCGAACAGAAGCTGCGCATCATTCAGCACGACCTGACGACGCGCTTTGCCATTCCCAGGCCCCGCATCGCTGTCGCTGGATTAAATCCTCATGCGGGCGAGTCCGGGCATCTTGGCAGGGAAGAGCTGGACACCATCATTCCTTCTCTCGATAAGCTGCGTGCGGAAGGCATGGATTTGATCGGTCCGCTGCCAGCCGATACCCTGTTTAATCCATCGAAGCTGAAAGATTATGATTGCATATTCGCCATGTACCATGACCAGGGACTGCCAGTGCTGAAATATGCCAGCTTTGGCATGGGCGTCAACGTGACACTGGGGCTGCCGATTATCCGCACTTCGGTGGACCATGGCACTGCCCTCGATTTAGCCGGCACCGGCCGGGCCGATCCCGGCAGTCTGATGGCCGCGATCGAGATGGCGGTGATGCTGGCCGGAAATAAACGATAGTTTCTGGATGTGTACGGATTCAGAAGAAAATAATATCCGCCTGGAAGTTGCCGACATAGCTATAAGAAGATTCAAGTCATGCGCCATATCCCCCGCAAGCGCTTTGGCCAGAATTTTCTGGTTGATAAGCAGATCATCGCGGACATCATCCGCGCCATTCATCCCAGCAAGGACGATCTTCTGGTAGAAATCGGACCGGGGCTCGGCGCACTCACGCGGCCCCTGCTACACTCACTCGGTCATCTGCATGTGGTGGAAATCGACCGCGATATCGTCGAGCGTTTGCGCCGGGAGTTTTCTGAAAAGAAATTGACGATACATACAGGTGATGCGCTCGAGTTCGATTTTTCCACCATCGGAGACGATATTCGGGTGATAGGGAATCTGCCCTACAATATTTCCACGCCCATCCTGTTTCATTTGAGCAAGTTCGCGGAAAACATCCGGGACATGCATTTCATGCTGCAAAAGGAAGTGGTGGCGAGAATGATCGCTGCGCCCTCCACGCCGGATTACGGACGGCTTTCGGTCATGCTGCAATGCCGTTTTGAAATGGAACAGCTGCTTATCGTCCCCCCGGAGTGCTTCGATCCTGCTCCGAAAGTGGAGTCGGCTGTCGTCCGGATGGTTCCGCTGAGTCAACCACTCGTTGAGGCGAGTAAAGAAAAATTATTTGCCGGGATTGTCTCCGCCGCATTCTCGCAACGGCGTAAAACCCTGCGCAACACGCTGCGTGATTATCTCAAGCCGGAGGACTATTTGGCGCTCGAGATTGATGCGGGCCAACGGGCGGAGAATTTATCGGTAGCGCAGTTTGTAGCGGTGGCAAACCACCTGAGTGGACGATAGCTTTGTATGGCGGAAGACCTGCCTATAGATATTTTCCGAGGAATATTTTCAGGCTGAGGGATATGAGGGGCTAAAACGGCTTTTATCAGCGCGACCAATGCCATAAGCACGAATATAATTTAGAGGCCGTTTTGAATCGCAAAAAAAGAAGAAACAATAGCTGGAATTCCCCTTCGGCCACATGATCACGAAGCTTTTGACATCGCTGATACTGGCAGCATTGCTGACTTCTGGGCTGACACAGCCTGCGTCTGCAGATATCATCTACTCGTTTACCGACGAATATGGCGTCGTGCATTTCAGCAATGTACCCGCTGATGAACGGTATGTTCCGTTTACGGCTAACGGGGCCGCTGTCAAGAAATCACCTCCCATCGCAAATCACGGGCGCCCGCGCGGCGTCGTTCAAAGCTGAGTATGGTGCAGTGATCGAGGAAATCGCTCGGACCTATGCCCTGGAAGGTGCGCTGATACATGCGGTTGTCTCCGCCGAATCGGCTTATAACGCAAGGGCGGTCTCTAAAAAGGGGGCGGCGGGCTTGATGCAGCTAATGCCCGAAACCGCGCAACGGTACGGCGTTACCGACAGGTTTGACCCCGTGCAGAATCTTCATGGAGGCGCCAGGTATCTGAGCGACTTGTTGAAGATGTTCAGCGGCAATATGAGTCTGGCGCTCGCCGCTTACAATGCCGGGGAGAACAATGTCGTCAAATATGGAAATCAGATTCCACCATTTCAAGAGACCAAAGCTTACGTGCCAAAGGTTCTGGACCTCTACCGCAGATATCAGGGGAGCGGCGGCCACCTTCAAGGGCGACGGGGAATTTGAAAAGAAGCTCGGCCGTATAAAGCATATAAGGGAAAGACTATGTTTTCTTGCCGAAATTCCCGTGTAGACAAACGGAGAGCCAGGAACTGTAGCCACGGCATTTCATGGTTTCTACGTATTCACCTGCAGATCAAAAACTGACACTATTTTGCGCGGAGGTATAGAACCTTTTGATTCGACCCCGGTGCTTGTCGTTCTTCTATTACGAAGAGATCTGTCTTCGCTTTTACGAGATCAGAAAGCTTCTTGTAACCGTATAGCCTCGCGTCAAAGTCGGGTTCCAGCTTGGTAAGATAACTGCCGAATGCCCCGAGATGTGCCCATCCAGAGTCGTCACTTGACTGCTCAAGTGCAGCCAGAACGAATTTTTTAGGGAATTTAAGCTTAGGCTCTGCTACCTCGGCAGGTGTCAGAGGTGAAACCGGCTTTTGCTCACTCTCAGATTTTTGCGGCAAACCAACCGGCTCAGCCGCGATGCTTGGACGCAGGATCTCAGTGAACACAAACTTGTGGCAGGCATTGCGGAACGCTTCCGGTGTTTTCTTTTCACCAAATCCAAAAACCGTGAGTCCCTCTTCGCGCAATCGCATCGCCAAGCCCGTGAAATCGCTGTCACTCGTGATCAAGCAAAAACCATCGAATTTTCGCGTATACAGCAAGTCCATCGCATCGATGATCAGCGTGCTGTCCGTGGAATTCTTCCCGGTCGTGTATGCAAACTGTTGAACCGGCTTGATAGCGTATCGCTGCAATACCTTCTTCCATGAGGAACTTGTTGGGGCAGTGAAATCACCGTATATACGCCTGACAGTTGCCACGCCAAATCTTGCGATTTCCGCGAAAAGACCTTCAATGACAGCTGCTTGAGCGTTGTCAGCGTCAATCAGAACTGCCAATCGAAGGGCTGGCTCTTCGGATTCAATTTTTGCAGCTAGTCGTGGGGTTGCCAAGATGATTCAGTCTTCTATTGTTATTGATGGTTAAACATGGCCGGCCATAAACACATCGAATAAGCCGCAGTAAGAACAATCAGGGACAGACTGCCGTTTCGTTCGCACGAGCGATCCCAGAAGACATAAAAATTGCTACCTCTATTGTTTTTACCGATTCTTTCCGTAGGCTGATAGGTGGGAACCAGCACACCTATTTCTTCGGCATATAAAGGTCAGTAATCGATCCTTCCGCAATTTCCGCTGCAAAAAATATTGTTTCAGACAAAGTCGGGTGCGGATGAATGGTAAGACCGATATCTTCCATATCCGCGCCCATTTCCAGCCCCAGTACGGTTTCTGAAATCAGTTCACCCGCATTGACGCCCACTATACCCGCACCGAGAATTCGGCGCGTTTTCTTGTCCAGCAGTAATTTGGTCATGCCTTCTTCGCGCGCCATTGCCAGTGCGCGGCCGCTTGCTGCCCAAGGGAACACCGCTTTTTCATACTCGACGCCTTGCTTGTTGGCTTCGGTTTCGGTCAAGCCCATCCAGGCGATTTCCGGGTCGGTGTAGGCGACCGAGGGAATGGCGCGGGCATCGAACGCGGCTTTTTCTGCATGTTCTCCGCCAGCAATAATTTCAGCAGCCAGCTTGCCTTCGTGCGTGGCCTTATGCGCCAGCATGGGCTCGCCGGCGATGTCGCCGATGGCAAAAATATGCGGCACATTGGTGCGCAGTTGTTTGTTTACGGGAATGAAGCCGCGTTCGTCCACATTAACGCCGGCATGCTCAGCGCCGATATCGCGCCCATTAGGGCGGCGGCCCACCGCCATCAGGATGCGGTCAAAGACTTGCGGCTCAGGTGCTGAAGCACCGTCTGATTTTCCTTCGAATGTAACTCTCAAACCATTTTCACGGGGCTCGATTGCGGTGACTTTGGTATTCAGGTAGATCGCCTCGTAGCGTTTCTGTATGCGCTTGTGCAGCGGCCTGATGAGGTCGGCGTCCGCGCCGGGGATTAATTGATCCATCCACTCCACCACGCTGACTTTGCTGCCGAGCGCGTCATACACTGTCGCCATTTCCAGGCCAATTATGCCCCCGCCAATGATGAGCATGCGCTGCGGGATATCCTCAAGCTTCAGCGCGCCGGTTGAATCAACGATGCGCGAATCCTCATAGGGAAAGCCCGAAATACGCGCGGCGCTCGAGCCCGCGGCGATGATGCAGTGATCGAACGAGACGGTCTTTGGGCCATCAGGTGTTTCCACCTCTATCATATGGGGCGAGGTGAACTTGCCCGTTCCCCGTACTGTTTGCACCTTGCGCTGCTTCGCCAGCCCTGCCAATCCTTTGGTAAGCTTGCCGATGATGGTTTCTTTCCAGCCCCGCAGCTTATCTATTTCGATGCCGGGCTTACCGAAAACGATGCCCTGATGCGCCGTTTCCTCTGCTTCGGTGATAACTTTCGCCACATGCAGCAGTGCCTTGGACGGAATGCAGCCGACATTCAGGCAGACCCCGCCGAGCGTCGGGTAGCGCTCGATCAACACGACTTTCTTGCCCAGATCGGCGGCGCGAAACGCGGCGGTATATCCCCCCGGGCCTGCCCCCAGCACCACTATATCGGCATGGATATCGCCATGCTGAACAGAAGGAGTGGCAGGCGAAGCAGATTCCGTACCAGCCTGCAGTGGATGAGCCCTGCGGCTCCCCTTCCTTTTCAGGAGCCGACGCAGAGTAAGAAGCAGACTGCCCGGCGAGCCCTGCCGGTTCCGAGGGTTGAGTGGATTCAGTGGGTTCAGCCGCCTTACTGGTTGGAACCGCTTCACTGGCTGGCGCCTCCGCTTCCAGCATGAGTATGAGCGAACCTTCAGAAACCTTGTCGCCGATCTTGACGTTGAGTTCCTTCACTACGCCGGCTTGAGGCGAGGGTACTTCCATCGTCGCCTTGTCGGTTTCCAGCGTGATGAGCGAAGTTTCCTTTTCGACCGTATCGCCCGGTTGCACCAGCAGTTCAATAACGGGCACGTCCTTGAAATCGCCGATATCAGGAATTTTTATTTCGATAAGTTGAGTCATGACAACCTTTTTTAGGGAAAATCCAGGTTTTCTTATTGAAAACGTTATCCGGTTCTATTGCCGGATGTGCCCATCACCCAGCACAACAAATTTCTGGCTGGTCAAGCCCTCCAGCCCTACCGGGCCGCGAGCGTGAATCTTGTCGGTGGAGATGCCGATTTCCGCGCCGAGACCATACTCGAAACCGTCGGCGAAGCGGGTGGAGGCGTTCACCATCACTGAACTGGAATCCACCTCTCGCAAGAAGCGGCGGGCGCGGCCATAATCCTCGGTGATGATGGAATCGGTATGCTGCGAGCCATAAACGGCAATATGCTCGATTGCCTGATCCAGCCCGCTTACCACCCGCACACTCAGGATGGGCGCGAGATATTCGGTATGCCAATCCTCTTCCGTCGCTTCGCCCATCTCCTGGACAATGGCGCGAGAAGCCGCATCGCCGCGCAACTCCACTCCTTTATCGAGATAAATATTACACAGTCGAGGTAATACTTCCCTGGCGACGCCTTCATGCACCAGCAGGGTTTCCATGGTGTTACAAGTACCGTAGCGCTGGGTCTTGGCGTTGTCGGCGACGCGAACCGCCTTTTCCAGATCGGCCCCATCATCAATGTAAACGTGGCAGACACCGTGGAGATGCTTGATAACAGGGATACGCGCTTCGTTGGAGATGCGCTCGATCAGCCCTTTGCCGCCGCGCGGCACGATGACATCGACGAATTCCTTCATTGTGATGAGTTCGCCTACGGCTGCCCGGTCGGTGGTTTCAATAACCTGAATCGCGGTTTCCGGCAATCCTGCGCCTTTCAATCCTTCCTTCACACAAGCGGCAATAGCCTGATTACTGTGAATGGCTTCAGACCCGCCACGCAGTATCGCCGCATTGCCCGCCTTGAGGCATAATCCGGCGGCATCAGCGGTAACGTTGGGACGAGCTTCGTAAATAATACCGACCACGCCCAGGGGCACGCGCATTTTTCCCACCTGTATGCCGGCAGGGCGGTATTTCAAATCGCTGATTTCCCCCACCGGATCCGCCAGTGCAGCAATTTGCAGCAGCCCTTCGGCCATGCTTGCGATACTTTTGGAAGTCAGCGTCAGACGGTCGACCATAGCCGTGTCCAGCCCCCGGGTTTTGGCGCTTTCCACATCTTTGGCGTTCGCGGCCAGCAACTGCTGCTCCTCGCGCTTGATAGCCTCCGCCATTAGCGTGAGCGCCCCATTCTTGGCTGCGGTTTCGGCTTTGGCGACCAGGCGTGATGCGGCGCGCGCTTCGCGTCCGATTGACTGCATGTAAGTCCTGATGTCGATAATGTCCATTTCACATTCCCTTACAAACAATAATAATCGATGCGAGGTGTCAGCATCGGGATAAGCTGGCGGATATGAGGTGATATCATCCATCCGGCCCAGCAAGCAGTATGGGCACTATATCAGCGGAAGCGGGTATCGGACGAGGTGCAAAGCATAACATTGTTGGTTTGGACCGGATTCCGCGTCACGCCCGGAATGACGAAGTATTCTTCAGCCGGTTAAATAATACGGAAACTCCGGACCGCCATTGTTGCTATGGCCTGGCAATCGCGAAACGCAGCCCCAGCTGCAGCAATTCATCCCAGGCATCACCCTTCCCGATACCCTTGCTGATCCTGTCTATCTTCGCTGCATGCATCAATGCTGATACCAGCTGTTTAAGGGTAAGGCGTCTCGCCGCGCTTTCCATTGTCTTCTGTTGATCTCCCCATACCCTGAGCTCGTTCAACAGTTGCGCGACCGGCTTCCCGGAGTCCAATCCTTTACGTATCAGGGCGAGCG
Organism: uncultured beta proteobacterium; assembly: GCA_963831395.1. Classification (GTDB taxonomy): domain Bacteria; phylum Pseudomonadota; class Gammaproteobacteria; order Burkholderiales; family Nitrosomonadaceae; genus Nitrosospira. The sequence goes on along the minus strand of CAWHQD010000043.1, from coordinate 125,615 downwards.
AGCGGATTTGTCCGGCGAGCGTGTTGACGATCAAGGGCAAGGCAGTTCCCTCGCCCCGCAAGCCTTCCAGCATTCGAATATAACGCGCGGTCTCCCCTGCCATCATTGCAGCGGGCAATTTGAAAACATCGTAGCGCGCGACATCCAGTACCGCATCCTTCACCTGATCGAAGGACAGCGTTCCCGCCGGATAAAGCAAGCCGAGTTTCTTGAGTTCCTGATAGGCTGCGAGCAGGTTGCCCTCCACCTTGTCGGCAAGAAATTGCAAGGTATCAGGAGCGGCGTTTTGTCCTTGCATCTCCAGGCGCTGGCCTATCCATGCAGGTAAGCGCGCGCGCTCCACCGGAACGACCGGGATCATCACTCCTGCGCCTTCAAGCGCTTTGAACCATTTCGTTGCGGAACCCTGCTTGTCGATTTTTGGCAGAGTAACGAGTGTGACGGTATCGGGAGGCAGCGAGCGGCAATATGCCTCTAAAACCGAACTGCCCTGACTTCCCGGCTTGCCGGAGGGAATCCGGATATCCATTATCCGGCGTTCGCCAAACAGGGACAGGCTGTTGCTGCGCTGTTGAAGATCTGCCCAATTGAAGTGATGGTCTATCGTAAAAATCTCCCGCTCGATATAGGCCGCCCGGTGCGCGGCGGCACGTATCAGATCGGCGGCCTCTATACTCAGCAGCAGCTCATCGCCAAATACAGTATAGAGCGGCGCCAGCTGTTTTTGAAGATGCCGGGAAAGCTGTTCGGGTGCAACACGCATGGATTAAGGATTGGGAGTAAGGATTACAGTATGCGGGCAGCCGGGACCCGATACGGCAGCTCATGAAATCCCGCTGTTTTCACCGCACTCAACCGCCTGACGATCTGTGCCGCGGAGTCGTTTTGCATTTCCCGGACGAGCAGCGCTTCCTCGCCCTCTTTCGCCACTACCTGCGCGTCGGTATAAGGAAGAATACGATGCAGGGCAATCTCATTGGTAGGGATGAGCTCCGTTCCCTTGGCATCCGTGAGACGAAAGGAGACGCGGTAGCGCAATTCAAATTCCCGTACTCTTCCGCCGCCGGAAACCGACATGATCTGCTTGTCGTTCGTTACGCTGATAACTTCCAGTATGGCTTGAGCGTCTTTGGCTTTATCAACGATACGGGTGTTGGTGCCACTCCGGATGAGACGCTTCAGGTCCGTACCAAGCGGGTGCCCGGCTGGCGAAGCAATATATAGCGTGTCAAACGGGAGTGTTGCCGTGCCGCGCAACTGAAAGCCGCAGGCAGTGAGCAGGCAGCAGAATACAAGCGGCAGAATCTTTTTCATGAATCAATCCTCGTGAGAACCTTGTTCGAGTGTTTCGTCTTTAGACAACGATATTGATCAATCTGCCCGGGACCATAACTACCTTCTTGACATTATCTCCGCCGACGAACTTCCGGACCTGATCGCTCTCGAGCGCAAGACGTTCAATTACAGCCGGTTTCGTATCCCTGGCAATACGTATCTTCCCGCGCAGTTTGCCATTGACCTGAACTATCAGTTCAATTTCATCCTGCACCAGCGCCGCACTGTCGGCCTGCGGCCAGGGCTGATCGAGGAGTTCCGTGCCCGGCTTGAGTTCTCGCCACAATGCGTGACAAATATGCGGAACGATGGGCGATAACAGCAACACGATTTTTTCCATCGCTTCCTGCATCAGGCTGCGAGCAGCCGGGCTGGAATCCGCAGTTTGCCGAGCGCGTTCATCAACTCCATCACTGCGGCGATGGCAGTGTTGAAGGTATGCCGCCTGCCCAGATCGTCGCTTACCTTGGCGATGGTCTGATGCAACTGAAACCGCAAAGTCTTGAGTTCGGGGCCAAGATCATCCGGCATTGGACCATCCACCGCCCCGCCTTGTTGCATATGTTCGTAAACCTGTTTCCACAGCCGTTTCAGGAAGCGGAATGCGCCCTCTACCCCGGCGTCCGCCCATTCGAGTGTCTGTTCCGGAGGGCTGGCGAACATCATGAACAGGCGTGCGGTATCCGCGCCATATTGCTCCACCAGTTCCTGCGGGTCGACGCCATTGTTCCTGGATTTCGACATGGTGCCGATGCCACCCATTTCAACCGGTTGACCATCTGTACGCAGGAGCGCGCCGATTCGTCTGCCTTGCTCATCCGTCTGCACATCCACGTCCGCGGGATTGAAATAGACGATGCGCCCGGTTTCGGTCTTGCGAAACATGATTTCGTTCAGCACCATGCCCTGGGTCAGCAGATTGGCGAACGGCTCGTCGAAGACTACCAGCCCGAGATCGCGCATGACCTTGCTCCAGAAGCGAGAATAGAGAAGGTGCAATATGGCGTGTTCGATGCCGCCGATGTATTGATCCACCGGCAGCCAGTAATCCACGCGGGCATCGACCATGGCATGGTCCTGCCCGGCGCAGGCGTGGCGGATGTAATACCAGGAAGAATCCACGAAAGTATCCATGGTGTCCGTTTCCCGCCGTGCCGGCTTGCCGCAGCGGGGACAGCAGCATTCATAGAACGACGGCGTCCTGGCCAGTGGATTGCCCGAGCCATCCGGCACAAGATCCTCTGGAAGCACCACGGGAAGCTGGTCATCGGGCACAGGCACGACACCGCAGGCATCACAATAAATGAGCGGAATCGGGCAGCCCCAATAACGCTGACGAGAGATGCCCCAATCACGGAGACGGTAGTGCACCCGTTTTTCTCCTAGTTCCTTCTGCACCAGCGCCGCAGCGATTGCGTCCACCGCCGCGTGAAATTCGAGGCCGGAGAAATCGCCTGAGTCGAAGGTGATACCGTGCTCGACATAAGCCTCAGTGAGAGGAATTTCGAGATCGGAATCACCTGGCTTGATCACCGGCTTTATCGGCAGTGAATACTTTCTCGCGAACTCGAAATCACGTTCGTCGTGCGCAGGTACGGCCATCACCGCGCCTTCGCCATAGCCCATCAGCACATAGTTGGCTATCCATACGGGCAGCTTCGACCCCGTCAGCGGATGGATGACGGACAGTCCCGTATCCATGCCTTCCTTTTCCTGGGTGGCGAGTTCCGCCTCCATGGTGGCGCCGTGCTTGCATGTCTCGATGAATTTTGCAAGATCGGGATTGCTTTTTGCCGCGTGTAGCGCGACCGGGTGTTCGGCTGCTACCGCAACATAAGTTGCGCCCAGCAGCGTATCCGCACGGGTAGTAAAGACCTTTAATGCCTGGGGCATGCCGGACCCGGTGTCGGCTGGAAACGTTACATCCACGCCAAAGCTCTTGCCGATCCAGTTGGCCTGCATGGTCTTTACCCGATCCGGCCAGCCCGGTAGCGTGTCCAATGCGTCCAGCAGTTCATCGGCATAGGCGGTAATTTTCATGTAGTACATCGGGATTTCGCGCTTTTCCACCGGCGCCCCGGTGCGCCAGCCGCATCCGTCTATTACCTGCTCATTGGCAAGCACCGTCTGATCCACCGGATCCCAGTTGACGGTACCCGTAGTTCGGTAAGCCAGTCCTTTTTCCAGCATTCGCAGAAACAGCCATTGATTCCACCGGTAGTAATCCGGCTTGCAGGTGGCGAGTTCGCGGCTCCAGTCTATTGCCAGCCCCAGGCTCTGCAGCTGCTTGCGCATATAGGCGATATTGTCATGAGTCCACTTTGCGGGCGGCACGTTGTTTTGCATTGCCGCGTTCTCGGCAGGCAAACCGAAAGCGTCCCAGCCCATGGGCTGCAAGACGTTGTAACCCTGCATGCGGCGGTAACGCGACAGTACATCGCCTATCGTGTAATTACGCACGTGCCCCATGTGCAGCTTGCCTGACGGGTAGGGAAACATGGAGAGGCAATAATATTTCGGCTTTCCAGGCGTTTCCACGGCCTTGAACGCGGCCGTTCGCTGCCAATACTCCTGCGCTTCGGCTTCAATTGCCTGGGGATGATATTTTTCCTGCATAAACACTCGGCTTTCTGCCATAAAGCATGGAATTATACCGCGAACAAAATTCCTGCATGTCCCATCCTGTAGGACTACGGCAAAGATAAATGTCGCAGATTGCGGTAACTAAACGCTATATATTCCACCCCATGCAAAATGCGCTCGGACAATTTAATCTAAAAGTGACCGCACTTTGAAAAACAGGATGTTGCTCGGGTGGCGATGCCGGAAGCACAGCGGGACGAAGCAGGATTTTTGTGTGCGTTCGAAAAGGACTCAGCGGATGATGAGAGTCAATCTGAAATCCCCGCGCAGCAGATTGAGCATGATGGAGTCTTCATGCTTTCGCAGAACCGCGAGAAATTCCTGTACCGACCGGACTTTTTTACGATTGGCGCCAATTATGATATCGCCGGGCCGGAGGCCGTGCAGCCACGCGGGACTGTTTGCATCTACCTTGGTCACCAGCACACCTTCAATTCTCCCCCGCGATGACCCGGTTTTTAGATTGGCGACCGTTGCACCCGCGAGCTGAGGCACTGTTTCCGCCTCGGTCCCCCGTTCATCGTGCGGCTTGGCAATCGTTACTTTTGTGGTGATCGGCTTGCCGTTTCGGACCAGCCCGAGATTCAGCGTTTCCCCGATAGGCATCAGTCCTATCCTGTTGCGCAAATCCACCGAATCCCTTATGGCCTTGCCGTTGACAGTCGTTATCACATCTCGTGGTTTTATACCCGCTTTTTCCGCGGGCGAGTTGGGTTCAACAGTACTGATAATTGCGCCTGCGGTGGAAGTCAGTCCCAGGGATCCCGCCAGGTCATGCGTGATATCTTCACTGGTTGCGCCCAGCCTTCCGCGGCGGACCTCTCCGAAACGTACGATCTGATCCAGCACTGCCTTGACCATGACGCTGGGCACCGCAAAACCGATACCAACGTTGGCGCCGGTGGGCGCAACAATGGCTGTGTTGATACCGACCAGTTCTCCTGTGAGATTGACCAGCGCGCCCCCTGAATTGCCCGGATTGATGGATGCATCGGTCTGTATGAAATCCTCATAACCCTCGATGTCGATTCCGCTTCTTCCCAGCGCACTGACGATGCCGGAAGTAACCGTCTGCCCCAGGCCAAACGGATTGCCGATCGCAACGACGAAATCCCCCACATTGAGCAAATCGGAATCGCCGAGGCGCAGGGCCTGCAAGTTTTTCGCGTCTATTTTCAGCAACGCGATATCGGTGCCAGGGTCCGTTCCCACCAGTTTCGCCTGAAACTGGCGCCTATCCTTGAGCGTGACAACAACCTGCTGCGCATCCTTGATTACGTGATAGTTGGTAATGACAAAGCCTTGGGCCGCATCCACGATCACACCTGATCCGACACTCCGCTCAGGGCGCGCCGCCTGATCAGGAAGATTAAAAAAATGGCGGAAGAAAGGATCGCGAAACAAAGGATTCTCTTCAATGGCCGCGCGCGTCTGCACCGAAATATTTACCACCGCCGGAGTAACATCTTTTAGCATGGGCGCCAATGTGGGTAACCCGTTCTTACCATCGCTGGCAGGTACAGTTGAGTAGGCAGGCGCCGCCACCGCCATCGCCAGCAAACCAATGAAAAGGGTTCGGAGTGAAATAAGCCTGAATGATTTTTTCATCGATTTGCTCGTGAGTACTTTCACTGGATCAAGCCGGGCCCTATGGGTTCAGCGCGGTGTTGAATTTCCGACCCACACTCAGGATCTCTTCCATCCCCAGCTCGAATGTTTCGGGATCGAACGCCCTGTCGCCGTCCGCGACAGGTTCGGTTCCCGTCTTGAGTCCCCGGAAATCGTAAAGCGCAGTATCGGCCAAATGTGAAGGTTGAATATTCTGTAACGCAGTAAACATGGTTTCCAGCCTGCCAGGAAATTTCTTGTCCCATTGTTGCAGCATTTCCTTCACTGCCTGGCGCTGGAGGTTTTTCTGCGATCCGCACAGATTGCAGGGAATGATGGGGAAATTCTCTATCTCGGCATAGGCGGCCAGATCTCTCTCCTTGCAATAGGCAAGCGGACGGATCACGATGTGCCTTCCATTGTCGCTCACCAGCTTGGGCGGCATCGTTTTTAACTTGCCGCCGTAGAAAAGGTTGAGAAACAAGGTTTCGAGAATATCGTCGCGATGATGCCCCAGTGCGATTTTAGTCGCGCCCAACTCGCCGGCGACACGGTACAGCACCCCGCGCCGCAAGCGCGAGCAGAGACTGCATGTCGTTTTACCTTCCGGTATGACCCGCTTTACCACGCTATAAGTATCCTGTTCGACAATGCGGAAGGGCATATCGATGGCGGAAAGGTATTTTGGTAATACGTGTTCGGGAAAACCGGGCTGTTTCTGATCCAGGTTCACTGCAACCAATTCAAACTGTAATGGCGCGTGAGCTTGCAGATTGCGCAGAATATCGAGTAGCGCATAGCTGTCCTTGCCTCCGGAAAGACAAACCATCACCCGATCCCCAGGCTCAATCATATTGAAATCGGAGATAGCCGCTCCGACAAGCCGCCTCAGCCGCTTGTGCAGTTTGTTGGCGTTATGCTGTTCTTTTCTGGGCACTGTTCCCATTGCACTCTCGTTCTTTAATCAATTACTCGGGACAAAGCCGAAACGCTGAAAGTCAGCGTTCCTTCCGACAAGGGCATTTTCCCAGATTGGGCGCGATTTGGATACAGCCCTAGCGGCAAAGCAGGATCCGGCTTTTTGGCAAGATGGCGCGATTTCATGGCGCGTTGGACGTACTCTGCATCACATGAAACGATGGGAAAGACATATATACATAAAACAGATAAACAAATGAAATGATATTAGTTTCAATTATAAAGAATGGCTGGTAACTTTTCGTTTGTCCGTGTTATGCACAAAAGGGAAATAGATGGCTGCCGGTTCGAATATCGCCGATTTGGAAGAAGAGTATTTTACTCAGGCACAGCCGGGTAAACAGGTACCGAGGATACCGGTGGATATCAGACAGCAAATCTTGCGCGCTATCGGCAGTATTGAATATGGCTCGGTAGAGGTGGTGATTCATGATGGCAAAGTCACGCAGATAGAGCGTCGGGAAAAAATTCGCGTTGCCCGCCATGAGATTGGTCCGAGGAAATAGAACCATAAGAAATTTCCTGATTGATGGCAACAGTAATACCAACTCGGTCAATGATAAAAGACGCCGACCATACGAATGGAGGCAATATAAAAAAGGAGCTAAATCGACACCTGACCGGCACACCGGAGGGGCGATTCAGGAGAGAGGAATGAAATTTTATCGGGGAATTACGCTTGTATCCGCAATTACGCTATTTACAGCAGGTTCGATCCAGGCGGATGCAAACATCAGGAAATTTGAAGAATCCCAAATGAGCAAACAAGAATCAGGAATTGTGCAGAGCGATGTGCGCAGAAAAATTGCAGAATCGGGACCTGTTGAGAAAAACGGAGAACAGGCTGTTACCAAAACACCGGTGAAAGCAGCCGAAAAAAAATCGACGACCTACTTCAGGCCTTCCAGCAGTTACTCCACTCAACCAGAGTCTGATCCACCGAGATATGTACGCAATCTGAGCAAGACAGGTATCGATGCATTCAAAGATATTACCTGGCTGGATGTTGGCCTGGACCATCGGACCCGTTACGAATTTCGCAGTAACGATATCCGGCGAACGGACTTGATACTCGACCAGCCCTTTCTGCTGCGCTCGCGTGCATATGTCGGGATAAGGGAAATTCTGGATCCGGTGCGCGGCGCTGTCGAGTTTCAGGACTCACGCCGCTACAACGGTCATTTTCCGCCTGACGATCGTGATTTCAACTACCACGAACTGATTCAGGCATATGGCGAGCTGTACTTCAAAAGCGCACTGGGTGAAGACGACCGGAAACAAGAGCGCCCCATCCGGTTGCGCGTGGGCCGTATGGCTTATGAAGCATTGGACCGGCGTCTGATCGGCCGGAACGAATGGCGTAATACCACGAACACATTCGAGGGTTTTCGCCTCAATCTGGGCCAGGAAGCAAACGACTGGGAAGTCGATTTGTGGGCTTACCAGCCTGTCAGGCGACTGCTGACAGAGTTTGACCAGCGCATCGAAAATCAGTGGTTTTATGGCGCAATCGGCCATTGGCGCAAGTGGTCCGACATTATCACACTCCAACCGTATTACATGGGCCTCACGCAGGATGGCAGCAAGACAGGCCAGATCGACCGGCATATTCACGCTCCTGCCCTGAGGGGGTACGGCAAGATAGGAGATACCGGCCTGGACTTTGATTTTAACCTGATCTACCAGTTCGGCCGGAATGGCACGGAGGAACATGAGGCGCATGCTTATATCACCGAGATGGGATATAACGTGAAGCACAGTTGGAAACCGCGTATCAGTGCGTTTTATGGCTACGCTACCGGCGACCGCGATCCCAATGACAATGTGAACAATCGCTTCGAGCGATTTTTCGGTTTTGCGCGGCCCTGGTCGGCGGACGATTACATCGTTTTCGAGAATATCAAGGCGCCCAAGATCAAACTTGAGTTTCAGCCAGCCAAGGACTTGCGCATAGATGGAGGTTACAGCTGGTTTTGGCTGGCGAGCGATACCGATCGCTTTAACAATCTCCTTGATGGCAATACCAGCGCCCGCCCCAACCCCGGTTTCAATCGTGATGTTACAGGGAAAAGCGGTGATTTCATTGGTCATTCCTTTGATATCCGTGCCCGCTACAAGCTGGCCAAACATATCGACACAACTGTGGGTTACTCACATTTTACCAGTGGAGAATTCACCCGTAACCGGCAGATAGCGGCGCTTGGCACGAGCCCTGGCAGTTCCGATTTCTTTTATGTTGAAGTTGTACTCAGCGCGTTTTAAGTGATCATGTATTTATAACTCCACCATTCCACTAGAGGAAGATATGAAAATCGAAGCATGGCTAATGCCCGGCTTTATAGCCGCAACTCTCCTGATCGGCGGCAATGTTTGGGCCGACAGAACTTTATTGAATGTTTCCTATGACCCCACCCGTGAACTTTATCAGGAGTTCAATGTGGCATTCGCAAAGCACTGGGAGGAGAAAACCAGGGAAAAGGTAGCCATTAAGCAATCCCATGGCGGTTCCGGCAAGCAAGCGCGTTCCGTCATCGATGGTCTTGAGGCCGATGTCGTGACTCTGGCGCTGGCCAACGACATTGATGCTATCGCGGAAAAAGCCAGACTGCTGCCGGACGGCTGGCAAAAGCGCTTGCCGCACAACAGCACGCCCTACACTTCCACAATCGTTTTGTTGGTGCGCAAAGGCAATCCCAAGAACATCAAGGACTGGAACGATCTGGCAAGACCCGGGGTGGCGGTGATTACGCCTAACCCAAAAACATCCGGCGGAGCACGTTGGAATTATCTGGCAGCATGGGAATACGGAAAACGGAATTATGGTGGGGATGCAAAGGCAAAGGAATTCGTGGCTCAGATTTATAAAAATGTTCCTGTGCTGGATTCCGGCGCACGCGGTTCCACCACGACTTTCGTGGAACGCGGCATCGGTGACGTCTTTATTTCCTGGGAAAATGAGGCGTTTCTTGCAATCAAGGAGCTTGGGCCCGGCAAGTTCGAGATCGTTGCCCCTTCAATCAGCATTCTTGCGGAGCCGCCGGTCACGGTGATAGACAAAGTCGTCGATAAAAAGGGCACCCGCGATATCGCCGAAGCCTATCTCCAATATCTTTATTCCGACCGCGGCCAGGAAATTGCCGCCAGGAATTTCTACCGTCCGGCCAACCCGAAGATTGCTGCAAAGTATGCGGATCAGCTTCCCGCCATCAAACTATTCACGATTGACGACGCGTTTGGCGGCTGGAAAAACGCGCACAAGCTTCACTTTGCCGATGGCGGCACCTTCGACCAGATTTATAAGCAGTGACGATGGACGCGGCTGGGCTATTGCCCTTGTAACCGGGAAAAGACAATCCAGTATGCCGGTGTTTTAAATGGTTTGACAGGAGAACAGAAAATGAGCATTTCTGCGGACAAAGAAAAGGATGGGCTGGCGCGCATTCAGGACGCAACCGATTATAAGGTGCAACGGGCGGAAGACGGCTCGATAGTCGGGCAATTTTTCAACTGCTGGCTGTCAAGCGTGTTCCAACCCGTCTTCGATACGAGAACGCGCGAGACGGTTGGGCACGCAGCCTATATCCGCTCGGCTCTGGATAGAACCAATTCGCTGTCGCCCTGGAAAATCTACGCCATGACTGAAGGAGATGCGCTGCTGGTGCATTTCGACCGCCTGTGCCGGGCGGTTCATGCTCTCAATTATTTCAGCGGCGATTCTCGGCGAGGCGCACTTTTCGTGACCGTGCAGCCCCGGCTGCTGGAGAGCGTCAAGGACGATCACGGACGCGCATTTGAGAGGATAGTCAATATCATTGGAGCGGAAACCTCCAGAGTGGTTATCGAAATTCCGGCCGAGGCGAGCCGCAACTGGAAGCTGCTCAAGCACGTGATCAGCAATTATCGCTCACGTGGGTACCGGATTGCGACTAATCACAGTGGTGCAAACGGAGATTGGATGGCGGAGCTTGCCAGTCTGTACCCCTTGTATCCGGATATGATTCGGCTGGAGGCCCCCGTTCTTCTAAAACATAACGGAATGCGATCGCTGGTTGACGCTATTCATCACTTCGGCGCGCAGGTTCTCGTGCATGAGATTGAGACAACGCAGCAGCTGAATGCTGCGCTTCACGCCGGGGTGGATTTCCTGCAGGGCAGCCTCCTTGGCATACCGGCACAGTCAATTGAAGCGGAAGTGATCGAGCGGCATCTTACGTCCGCAGAAAAATCAGCCGCCTCCTCCTGGCCGCTTTCAAACAACCCTGTGGCGGTAGGAGTTCAAGATGTATACGTTTAGGAAACACACTGTTCTGCCCGGATTCAACCTGGCGCTTGGTTTCACCGTGGTTTATCTGAGCCTGATCGTGCTGATTCCGCTTTCTGCGGCATTCGTTCGCACCGCCACGCTAAGCTGGCCGGAATTCTGGAATATAGTGACGACGCCAAGAGTAATAGCTTCGTACAGGCTGACATTCGGTGCGTCGTTTGCGGCTGCCCTGGTCAATGCGATATTTGGACTTCTGGTAGCCTGGGTGCTGGTACGTTACCGCTTTCCGGGTAAAAAACTGGTGGATGCGCTGGTTGATCTTCCGTTTGCGCTGCCAACTGCGGTTGCCGGCATTGCACTGACTGCACTTTATGCAGGCAATGGCTGGATCGGGCAATATTTTGAAGCGCTTGGCATAAAGATCGCATTCACGCCCATCGGCGTTTTTGTAGCGCTGACATTTATAGGATTGCCCTTTGTGGTGCGAACGGTGCAACCGGTGCTGGAAAACATCGAGTCCGAACTGGAGGAGGCGGCGGCAACACTGGGTGCGAACCGCCTGCAAACCTTTTCGCGTGTGATTTTTCCCGCGCTTTTTCCCGCATTGGCGACGGGTTTTGCGCTTGCCTTTGCCCGCGCAATTGGCGAATACGGCTCGGTTATTTTCATCGCAGGTAATATGCCGATGATTTCCGAGATCACGCCTCTTCTGATAATCACAAAGCTTGAGCAGTACGACTATGCGGGGGCAACGGCACTGGCAGTAGTGATGCTCGTCATTTCTTTTGCGATGCTTCTCATCATCAACTTGCTGCAATGGTGGAGCCGTCGCCAGAGTGAGAAGGCATGAGGAAATCGGGATGACTGCCATCGCTCTTCCCGTATCTTCCCTTGCAAGCCGCGTGCGGCCCATCGAAGAACCTGCATGGGTGCGCTGGACTTTGATTGGACTTGCGCTCGCCTTTCTGACGCTCTTTCTCTTCGTGCCGCTGATCTCGGTTTTCTATGAGGCGCTCAAGAAGGGCTGGGACGTTTATGTCGCCGCCATCACCGAACCGGATGCGGTGTCGGCAATCCAGCTTACCCTGACCGCCGCGGCAATTGCGGTTCCGCTTAACCTGACATTCGGCATAGCGGCGGCGTGGGCCATCGCCAAGTTCGAATTCCGCGGCAAGAATCTGTTGATCACGCTCATCGATCTGCCCTTTTCGGTGTCGCCGGTGGTCTCAGGATTGATCTATGTACTCATTTTCGGCTTGCAGGGTTGGCTGGGACCGTGGCTGGCGGAACACGACATCAAGATCATTTTTGCCGTGCCCGGCATTGTGCTTGCCACCATATTTGTTACGGTCCCCTTTATCGCACGCGAGCTGATTCCGCTGATGCAGTCTCAGGGTACAGAAGAGGAAGAGGCAGCGGTGGTGCTAGGCGCGAACGGGTGGCAGATATTCTTCCGGGTCACGCTTCCCAACGTCAAGTGGGGTCTACTGTACGGCACTATCCTCTGCAACGCGCGAGCAATGGGAGAATTCGGTGCGGTATCCGTAGTATCCGGCCACATCCGCGGCAGTACCAATACGCTACCGCTTCACGTCGAGATTCTTTATAACGAATATAACTTTGCAGCGGCCTTCGCAGTGGCGTCGCTGTTGGCGATGCTTGCTCTGGTCACACTCGCGCTGAAGACTTTGATTGAATCCAGGAACAAGCAAAATAAGGAAAAAGCCGATGAGCATTGAAATTCGTAATCTTTCCAAACAATTTGGCAACTTCGCCGCGCTGCGCGATATCACCCTGGAAGTTAAATCCGGTGAGTTGCTCGCATTGCTTGGACCTTCCGGTTCAGGAAAAACGACCTTGCTGCGCGTAATCGCAGGGCTTGAGGCTGCAGATGCCGGTCAGGTTTTGTTTCAGGGCGAGGACGCAACCGACCAAAACGTGCGCGATCGGCAGGTAGGTTTCGTATTCCAGCACTATGCACTGTTCAGGAATATGACTATCTTTGAAAACGTTGCCTTCGGCCTACGCGTTCGGCCAAAGAAATTCCGCCCTGCTGATGCGGAGATTCGCCGGCGTGTCCAGGAATTGCTGAAGCTGGTGCAGCTGGACTGGCTCGCCGACCGCTTTCCACACCAGCTCTCGGGTGGCCAGCGCCAGCGCATTGCTTTGGCGCGAGCCCTGGCGGTGGAACCAAAGGTCCTGCTGCTGGACGAACCTTTTGGAGCGCTCGACGCCAGGGTGCGCAAAGAACTGCGGTCCTGGTTGCGAAGGCTCCATGACGACATGCACATCACCAGTGTGTTTGTTACCCATGATCAGGAAGAGGCGCTGGAAGTGGCGGATCGGATAGTCGTGATGAACGAAGGCCGAATCGAACAAATCGGCACGCCGGACGAAGTGTACGAGCGCCCTGCAAGCCCCTTCGTATATGAATTCCTTGGCAAGGTGAACCTGTTCCATGGGCGCCTGCATCGCGGTCGGGCCTGGATAGGGGGAATTGAGGTCGATGCGCCTGAACATACCGAAGCCGAAGAGCTCGCAGCCGTAGCCTATGTACGCCCGCATGATATCCATGTGGACAAGGTCGGCAGTAACTTGAATGCGGAGGGAGCAATTGCGGCGCATGTGTCCCACATTCTCTCGGTTGGCCCGGTAGTGCGCCTCGGGTTGACGCGTGATGACAGTGAAGACAAGGAATTAATCGAGGTCGAAATCAGCAAGGAGCGCTTTCGCGAACTGCAATTGACGCGAGGCAATCAGGTTTTCATTAAACCTTCCCGCCTGGATCTCTTCCCGGCCCAAATACATTGAGAGGCTTACAGGAGTTCCATTTCGGAAGCGCTATCGTGAGTTCTTGAGAGTGAAAGGATGGCCCAGTCGCTATCCATGGGAGCTACTCAACAACTTCCAGAATGCCTTCCATCCCGTGTTCCTTGTGGCTCTTGAAAAAGAGCAGCTTCTTTGGGCAATAGAAAGCATACTTGCCGGGAGCGGTCGGGGTAAAAGTGAATGTTTGGGACTCACGGCTCAGATCCTCGTCAATCGAGATATTCGCCTTGGGCGCCTTGAGTACCAGGCCGTGAGGAATGATCCCCTGCTCCACGCGAACCACAAACATTACAGGCACGTTGACTTTGACGATGATGTGCTTGGGCCTGAAAAAATAGTCGCCCGCCAGGATGTTCACGTGTTGCACGCCATCACCGTCCACCGTTGCCCGGTAGGGTTCAGTCCCCTGCTGCGCGCGCACCCAACCTGCTGCGCAACAGACGGTCAACGCCAGCATAAGGAGAGATAAAAATCGGTGTGATTTCATGATGATTTCCTCGCCTTTGAGCTTGAAATCCAGTCGCAATATTGCCTTTGCACATGCTGCGCGAGACTTGCTCCCGCAAGAGTGCGCCCATGCTGGGCGCACGAAAAAAAAGCCCCACTCGAACGAATGGGGCTTTTTTATTATGGGTGCCTGGCAGTGACCTACTTTCGCATGTGAAATCACACTATCATCGGCGCAACTTCGTTTCACGGTCCTGTTCGGGATGGGAAGGGGTGGGTCCAAAGCGCTATGACCGCCAAGCGTAACTTTTATGGCAAACGACGGAAGCCACGACTATTAGTCCTGGGCTCCATCGCAAGCCAACAATTTGGAAGAAGTAAAATGGGATGATTGTATCTTGGCAAACAACCTTATGTCCTGCTTAAGGTTATAGGATCAAGCCGCACGGGCAATTAGTATCGGTTAGCTTAACGCATTACTGCGCTTCCACACCCGACCTATCAACGTCGTGGTCTTCGACGACCCTTTAGGGAGGTTTAACCCCCGGGAAGTCTCATCTTGAGGCGAGTTTCCCGCTTAGATGCTTTCAGCGGTTATCTCTTCCGCACTTAGCTACCCGGCGATACCACTGGCGTGATAACCGGTACACCAGAGGTGCGTCCACTCCGGTCCTCTCGTACTAGGAGCAGCCCCCCTCAAACTTCCAACGCCCACGGCAGATAGGGACCAAACTGTCTCACGACGTTTTAAACCCAGCTCACGTACCACTTTAAATGGCGAACAGCCATACCCTTGGGACCGGCTACAGCCCCAGGATGTGATGAGCCGACATCGAGGTGCCAAACTCCCCCGTCGATATGAACTCTTGGGAGGAATCAGCCTGTTATCCCCGGCGTACCTTTTATCCGTTGAGCGATGGCCCTTCCATACAGAACCACCGGATCACTATGACCTGCTTTCGCACCTGCTCGACTTGTCAGTCTCGCAGTCAAGCACGCTTATGCCATTGCACTATCAGCACGATTTCCGACCGTACCTAGCGTACCTTCGAACTCCTCCGTTACACTTTGGGAGGAGACCGCCCCAGTCAAACTGCCTACCATGCACGGTCCCCGATCCAGATAATGGACCTAGGTTAGAACCTCAACAACACCAGGGTGGTATTTCAACGTTGGCTCCACGAGATCTAGCGACCCCGCTTCAAAGCCTCCCACCTATCCTACACAGATCTTGTCAAAGTCCAATGCAAAGCTACAGTAAAGGTGCACGGGGTCTTTCCGTCTAGCCGCGGGGAGATTGCATCTTCACAAACATTTCAACTTCGCTGAGTCTCAGGAGGAGACAGTGTGGCCATCGTTACGCCATTCGTGCAGGTCGGAACTTACCCGACAAGGAATTTCGCTACCTTAGGACCGTTATAGTTACGGCCGCCGTTTACCGGGGCTTCGATCAAGAGCTTGCACCCCATCACTTAACCTTCCGGCACCGGGCAGGCGTCACACCCTATACGTCCACTTTCGTGTTTGCAGAGTGCTGTGTTTTTATTAAACAGTCGCAGCCACCATTTCTTTGCAACCCCCTTCGCGCTTCACGCGCGAGGCGCTTCACGCTACCGAGGGCACACCTTATCCCGAAGTTACGGTGTCAATTTGCCGAGTTCCTTCTCCTGAGTTCTCTCAAGCGCCTTAGAATTTTCATCTCGCCCACCTGTGTCGGTTTGCGGTACGGTCTTCGTTTAACTGAAGCTTAGTGGCTTTTCCTGGAAGCAGGGTATCACGCACTTCGCGGCCCGAAGGACGTCTCGTTATCACGCCTCAACTAAGCCGCCCGGATTTGCCTAAGCAGCACGCCTACACGCTTGAACCGGGACATCCAACACCCGGCCGGCTAACCTTCTCCGTCCCCCCATCGCATTGAACGACGGTACTGGAATATTAACCTGTTTCCCATCAGCTACGCCTTTCTGCCTCGCCTTAGGGGCCGACTCACCCTGCGCCGATGAACGTTGCGCAGGAAACCTTGGGCTTACGGCGAGGGGGCTTTTCACCCCCTTTATCGCTACTCATGTCAGCATTCGCACTTCCGATACCTCCAGCAGCCTTCTACAAGCCACCTTCGCAGGCCTACAGAACGCTCTCCTACCATCTACACTTGCGTGTAAATCCCCAGCTTCGGTGCACAGTTTGAGCCCCGTTACATCTTCCGCGCAGGACGACTCGATCAGTGAGCTATTACGCTTTCTTTAAAGGATGGCTGCTTCTAAGCCAACCTCCTGACTGTTTTAGCCTTCCCACTTCGTTTTCCACTTAACTGTTCTTTGGGACCTTAGCTGGCGGTCTGGGTTGTTTCCCTCTTGACACCGGACGTTAGCACCCGATGTCTGTCTCCCATGCTCGCACTCTTCGGTATTCGGAGTTTGCAATGGTTTGGTAGGCCGACAACGGCCCCCTAGCCATAACAGTGCTCTACCCCCGAAGGTGATACTTGAGGCACTACCTAAATAGTTTTCGGAGAGAACCAGCTATTTCCAGATTTGTTTAGCCTTTCACCCCTACCCACAGCTCATCCCCTACTTTTTCAACATTAGTGGGTTCGGACCTCCAGTAGGTGTTACCCCACCTTCATCCTGGCCATGAGTAGATCATCTGGTTTCGGGTCTACACCCAGCGACTGAATCGCCCTATTCGGACTCGCTTTCGCTGCGCCTCCCCTATTCGGTTAAGCTTGCCACTGAATGTAAGTCGCTGACCCATTATACAAAAGGTACGCAGTCACGGAACAAGTCCGCTCCTACTGTTTGTATGCATGCGGTTTCAGGATCTATTTCACTCCCCTCCCGGGGTTCTTTTCGCCTTTCCCTCACGGTACTGGTTCACTATCGGTCGATTACGAGTATTTAGCCTTGGAGGATGGTCCCCCCATATTCAGACAGGATTTCACGTGTCCCGCCCTACTTGTCGCAAGCCTAGTTCCACACTCAGACTTTCGCCTACGGGGCTATCACCCACTATGGCCGGACTTTCCAGACCGTTCCGCTAATTCGAGTGCTAAAACTTGCAGGCTGTTCCCATTTCGCTCGCCACTACTCTGGGAATCTCGGTTGATTTCTTTTCCTCTGGCTACTTAGATGTTTCAGTTCACCAGGTTCGCTCACATGACCTATGTATTCAGTCAAGCGATGACCCTTGCGGGCCGGGTTTCCCCATTCGGACATCTCCGGATCAAAGCTTGTTTGCCAGCTCCCCGCAGCTTATCGCAGGCTACCACGTCCTTCATCGCCTGTAATCGCCAAGGCATCCACCATATGCACTTATTCGCTTGATCCCTATAACCTTGAGCCTCTCGGATTCGCACCCAAAGCATCGTCATAGGCCTGAACTACGCTGTTTGCCGCATCCGCATCTCGCTTGTAATCGTCGAATGCGATCGATACAATCATAACCCAGTGTCGATTGCACAGCTCACGACTCATGCACATGACGCGTTCACACTGGAACAAAGACTTTACTTCTTCCAGATTGTTAAAGAACGAAACAGCCTAATCGATCGTCAAAAGATCAAACCTAAATGCTCGCATGCACGCGCTGATCGCTGAATCACGTTTGCGTTCACTGTCGTGAAGTCTTGATGTGAATTGGTGGAGGTGAACGGGATCGAACCGATGACCCCCTGCTTGCAAAGCAGGTGCTCTCCCAGCTGAGCTACACCCCCGATATGATACTGGTGGGTCTGGTTGGATTTGAACCAACGACCCCCGCTTATCAAGACGGTGCTCTAACCAACTGAGCTACAGACCCTGAACAGAGCCTGGAAACAAGGAGATGGGCTTTCGTATGTTCGAGCCTCATTCCTTAGCCCCTAGCCTTGCTTTACTGAACAACCGATAAGTGTGGACACTTGAACAGGAATTTCTCTAGAAAGGAGGTGATCCAGCCGCACCTTCCGATACGGCTACCTTGTTACGACTTCACCCCAGTCACGAATCTCACCGTGGTAAGCGCCCTCCTTGCGGTTAGGCTACCTACTTCTGGTGAAACCCACTCCCATGGTGTGACGGGCGGTGTGTACAAGACCCGGGAACGTATTCACCGCGACATGCTGATCCGCGATTACTAGCGATTCCGACTTCATGCAGTCGAGTTGCAGACTACAATCCGGACTACGACGCGCTTTCTGGGATTAGCTCCCCCTCGCGGGTTGGCAGCCCTCTGTACGCGCCATTGTATTACGTGTGAAGCCCTACCCATAAGGGCCATGAGGACTTGACGTCATCCCCACCTTCCTCCGGTTTGTCACCGGCAGTCTCATTAGAGTGCCCAACTGAATGTAGCAACTAATGACAAGGGTTGCGCTCGTTGCGGGACTTAACCCAACATCTCACGACACGAGCTGACGACAGCCATGCAGCACCTGTGTTACCGGCTCCCTTTCGGGCACACCCACCTCTCGGCGGGCTTCCGGTACATGTCAAGGGTAGGTAAGGTTTTTCGCGTTGCATCGAATTAATCCACATCATCCACCGCTTGTGCGGGTCCCCGTCAATTCCTTTGAGTTTTAATCTTGCGACCGTACTCCCCAGGCGGTCAACTTCACGCGTTAGCTGCGTTACCAAGTCAATTAAGACCCGACAACTAGTTGACATCGTTTAGGGCGTGGACTACCAGGGTATCTAATCCTGTTTGCTCCCCACGCTTTCGTGCATGAGCGTCAGTGTTAACCCAGGGGGCTGCCTTCGCCATCGGTGTTCCTCCACATCTCTACGCATTTCACTGCTACACGTGGAATTCCACCCCCCTCTGCCACACTCTAGCCTTGCAGTTTCAAACGCAGTTCCCAGGTTAAGCCCGGGGATTTCACATCTGACTTACAAAACCGCCTGCGCACGCTTTACGCCCAGTAATTCCGATTAACGCTTGCACCCTACGTATTACCGCGGCTGCTGGCACGTAGTTAGCCGGTGCTTCTTCTTCCGGTACCGTCATTAGATCACAGGTATTAGCCGTGACCGTTTCGTTCCGGCTGAAAGAGCTTTACAACCCGAAGGCCTTCTTCACTCACGCGGCATGGCTGGATCAGGGTTTCCCCCATTGTCCAAAATTCCCCACTGCTGCCTCCCGTAGGAGTCTGGGCCGTGTCTCAGTCCCAGTGTGGCTGGTCGTCCTCTCAGACCAGCTACTGATCGTCGCCTTGGTAAGCCTTTACCCCACCAACTAGCTAATCAGACAT
Organism: uncultured beta proteobacterium; assembly: GCA_963831395.1. Taxonomy (GTDB): domain Bacteria; phylum Pseudomonadota; class Gammaproteobacteria; order Burkholderiales; family Nitrosomonadaceae; genus Nitrosospira. Next base: position 106,284 of record CAWHQD010000043.1, on the reverse strand, counting down.
CGGCCGCTCCAAGAGCGCAAGGTCTTGCGATCCCCTGCTTTCATCCGTAGATCGTATGCGGTATTAGCGCACCTTTCGCTGCGTTATCCCCCACTTCAGGACACGTTCCGATGTATTACTCACCCGTTCGCCACTCGCCACCAGGGTTGCCCCCGTGCTGCCGTTCGACTTGCATGTGTAAAGCATGCCGCCAGCGTTCAATCTGAGCCAGGATCAAACTCTTCAGTTCAATACTGGTAAAACTCTCGCTTGACGTATTATTCAACCCCAATCTTCATCCCGAGGGATGGCAACTGGAATTCTTCTTACATTGTGCGAGCACTTCGATACTTTGGTACCGATTATTTTCACCCGAAAGTAAAAATAACCAGCTGTCCTGATCAAGTGCCCACACCTATCGGCTGTAAATTTTTAAAGAGCGGTGCTGCCTGATAAACTCAAAGTCAGACAGCGAAGGCGGCATTATACAGATACCAAACACCCGGTCAAGGGCTTTTTGAAACTTTTTTTCTTATTTTATTCTTGCTCGGAGGAAATCGTTACTCTGGCGAATTTTCGCTTGCCTACCTGCACTACGGCAGTTTCACCACGACCCAGCTTGATGGTTTTGTCGCTAACCTTCTCGCCATTCAATTTCACGCCGCCTTGCTCGATCATTCGTAGTGCTTCTGTCGTGCTGGCGGTTAGTCCGGCTTGCTTGAGCAACTGTGCAATAGGTAACCCTTCTTTCGAAGTATACAATATTTTTTCAAGCATGTCATCCGGAAGTCCGCCACGCCTGAACCGTGCTTCGAAATCGGCAAGTGCTGTTTCCGCCTCTCGCCTGCTGTAAAACCTGCTCACAATCTCCTGCGCGAACATCACCTTGATGTCGCGTGGGTTGCGGCCTTGCCCGACGTCCTGTTGCCACTGGCGCACAACGTTGATGGGCTCGAATGACAACAATTCGATATATCGCCACATCAGTTCATCGGAGACAGACATCAGCTTGCCGAATATATCAGCGGGATTCTCGGTTATTCCGATATAGTTGCCGGAGGATTTGGACATTTTGTTGACTCCGTCCAGCCCTTCCAGAAGCGGCATGGTGATGACACACTGCGGTGGCTGGCCGAAATGCTTCTGCAATTCGCGCCCCATCAGCAAATTGAATTTCTGATCGGTTCCCCCGAGCTCGATATCCGCCTCAAGGGCAACTGAATCGTAGCCCTGAATCAACGGATACAGGAATTCGTGAATGGCGATAGCCCTGTTACTTCGATAGCGTTTGCCAAAATCGTCGCGCTCCAGCATGCGCGCAACGGTATGGGTCGCCGCCAGTTTGATCAGATCGGCCGCATTAAGCTTGTCCATCCACGTGGAATTGAACACCACTTCGGTCTGTTCGGGCTTGAGTATCCGGAAGACCTGGTCCTGATAGGATTTCGCATTCTCGGCCACCTGCTCGCGAGAAAGAGCGGGACGAGTCGTATTCTTGCCGCTGGGATCACCGATCATGCCGGTAAAATCGCCAATCAGGAACAGGGCATGATGCCCCAGATCCTGCAAGTGGCGCATTTTATTGAGCAGAACGGTGTGACCGAGATGCAAATCCGGCGCTGTAGGATCAAATCCGGCCTTGACTCTGAGTGGACGATCCAAGGCAAGTTTCTGCTCCAACTCGTCTTCCAGCAGAATCTCGCCACAACCTCGCCTGATTATTTCCAGCTGTTCCGGGATCTGCATCTTCACAGTGGCACGGTCCCACATACTACCTGTCATTGTCAGCCGCAAAGCCCCAGTTGATCAGCTTGTCGAGTACAGCGTTAACGTAATCCGGGCGGCGGTTCTGATAATCAAGGTAATATGCGTGCTCCCACACATCAATCGTCAACAGCGGCTTTATCCCTTTGGTCAAGGGCAGATCCGCATTGCCGGTCTTGATCACCTGGAGCTTGTCGCCATCTTGCGCCAGCCATGCCCATCCGCTGCCGAATTGTGTTGTCGCCGCAGTCGCCAGTTCTTTCTTGCAAGCTTCGACGCTACCGAAAGAAGCCTCGATTTTTTGCTTCAATGCAGAAGGAGGCTCACCGCCGCCTTTTGGCGAGAGGCTATTCCAATAGAAAGTGTGATTCCAGACCTGCGCCGCATTATTGAAAACCCCGATTTTGTCCGCCTTGCCTGCCGTTGAAGCAATGATCTCCTCCAGGGACAAATCCGCGAGTTCCGTACCGGCTATCAGCTTGTTGAGGTTATCGACGTAGGTCTTGTGATGCTTGCCGTAGTGAAAACTCAGCGTATTCGCGGAGATGACAGGATCCAGTGCATTATCAGGATAGGGTAAAGGTGGCAGAACATGTGGGGCACTTCCAGTATTTTGATTGCTCATTGTTTTCGCTCCTGTGTGGTGACATAAAATCTGATCCGTTCCCGTATTGGAATACAGCACGGTACAACCATTACAGCCCAGCAAGCTGCTTCTGGGGAATTAATCAGAAGGGATTGCGTACGTTATCGAGTCAGCCGGATGTGCTGACCAACAATATATTCTGGTTCAGTTCCCGGAATATACGAGTTTATGATATGGATAAAAAAAGCATCTGAGCCAAATACCGGGAAAAGCCTGATCAGGAACACAGCATTAAGGCAAGTATATCCGAAAACAGGCCGAAAATAAGCGCACCTGGGCGCTCATCCCTGAGAGAAGCAAGCGCGGAATTGAAGCCGACAACAGAATGATCGTCATTTTACCATTTGACCTATAATCCATTCTCTCCATTTCACAGAAGCGTGATATGGGGCTTTTGATATTTTTCGGGAAACAAGACATGACGGAACCCACCATTACGTGTCCACAGTGCAAGACGGAAATCCGGCTCACGGAATCCCTTGCCGCACCGCTGCTAGCCGCGACGCGCAAGCAATTCGAGCAACAGCTCTTGCAAAAAGATGATGAGGTTGCCAGGCGCGAACAAGGTATCCGCGAAAAAGAAAAGGAAATTGCAGAGGCCAGGCGCACGCTGGAGGATCGCGTAGCCGATCGAGGTCGCCGCACAGCTGGGCCGCGAACGATCCCGCGTGATCGCCGAAGAATCCAGAAAAGCGAAGCTTGCCAATGCCGCGGAGATGGAAAGCAAGATGCGTGAGCTTGCAGAGTTGCAGGAAGTGCTCAAAGGCCGCGACGAAAAGCTGGCGGAGGCGCAAAAAGCTCAGGCGGAGCTTATCAAGAAACAGCGTGAACTGGACGACGCCAAACGGGAACTCGAACTCACCATAGAAAAGCGCGTTCAGGGTGGCTTGGCTGCGGTACGCGCACAGGCCAGGCAGGAAGCGGAAGACGGACTCAGGCTCAAGGTAATGGAAAAGGATCAAACTATCACATCCATGCAGCAAAAGATCGAAGAGCTGATGCGCAAGGCCGAGCAGGGCTCTCAACAATTGCAGGGTGAGGTGCAGGAATTGGCGCTGGAAAACCTGTTGCGCGCAAAATTCCCTTTTGATGCGATCGAACCCGTACCGAAAGGAGATTACGGCGGAGATGTGCTGCATCGCGTAATGGGAAACGGTGGACAACCCGGGGGTACTATTCTGTGGGAGACGAAACGTACCAGAAACTGGAGCGATATGTGGCTGGCCAAATTGCGGGAAGACCAACGAACCGCAAAAGCGGAAATCGCGGTAATTGTCAGTCAGACGCTGCCAAAAGGCGTGGAAACCTTTGAAATGGTCGATGGCGTCTGGGTAACACATCCGAGAGCCGCGTTACCGGTAGCGCTGATCCTGCGCCACTCCTTGCTGGAACTTGCACTCGCGCGGCAATCCTTCGAAGGCATGCAGACCAAAACCGAGATGATCTATCAGTATCTTACGGGCCCACGTTTCCGTCAGCGGGTAGAAGCCATTGTCGAAGCTTTTACCACCATGCAGGAGGATCTTGATAAAGAGCGCAAGGTGATAATGAAACAATGGGCCAAGCGCGAAGAACAAATCATGCGCGTGATGGGCGCAACAGTAGGAATGTATGGAGACCTGCAGGGAATAGCAGGCAAATCATTGCAGGAGATTGACGGGCTCGAATTGAAAAGCCTGGGCCTGAATGAAGAATTGTAGACGTATGAATGCGGCATCAGTTGACAACGCCGCCCGTCAGGAAGCAATGCGCGTAAGGCGATCCAGTCCTTGCGCTGATTGATCCCCGGCGGCGAGCAAAAGAAGGTTCATATGGCCGAGGCGGTTCGCGCCTTGCTTTGATCATATTCCCACAAGACCAAGCCAGGTATTCATGCTCCGCAAAGCTCCACCAGTTCCCTGTCGGGGTAGCGTTCCATTTGATACCGTAGCCACAGCCTTCCACCGATATGCAAGGCAAGGGTATCCGCGTTAAACTGTAAATTCGGGTTTCCCATCTCGCTTGTGGTCTGGCGGAAAAGTTGAATCCATCGTTCAAATAATTCCGAAGTGAGCCCGGGCAGAGCCACGTGCTTAGGCATGGGAGCGCCCCTGAAACGGCTTGTTCCGCGCAGTTTCATTGACCAGAAATTGATCATTTGCACAAAATGTGCGTCCCAGTCGGTGACATGCGCTTCAAAAATGGGACCCAGCGAGGGATCTTTCCTGGCTCTTGCATAAAAGGTATGAACCAGGCGTGAAATTTCTTCTTCAGTACACACGCCGGGATTCGGCGCTAAAAATTCTGGTTGTAGCATAGTCATATTCGTCACTCAGAAATAATATTGGCCGGGAGAAAATATGGCCGGGTTAAAAACTGTTGCTCGGATTAGTCGCGCTTGCTCGCCATCGACGCCATTTTTGCGCTATCAAAAAAACAAACACCGCGCACTTTCAACATTATTTTATGTGACAAGTCGCGCTGAGTAAAGGTTCAAACGAGTTCAAACGGGTTCAGGACGGATTTTGATGCGGGATCATGTGAGATACAAGATGATTCACGTGATTCATATGAAAATTACTGAAAATTGCTGTAGCTCAAGCGCTAAAACACCCCATCTTTCGAGACACCCTCACACCTCAATATTACGCGTAAGGTTTGCAGGGCTTCAAGCTGAATCTGGCGCACGCGCTCCCGTGTGAGATCGAGACTCCTCGCCAGTTGTTCCAGTGTCTGGGTTTCGTAACCATTCAATCCATAGCGCTTTTCAATTATATATCGCTGTTTATCATTCAAGCGGTTAAGCCACTCCTGGACGCGACACTTGATCTCTGACTGCTCCATCATGAGATCGGGGCCCGGGTTGTGATCATCGGCAATGGCATCACCAATGGACAGCAATGGATCAACATCGAGAGGCGCGTCCAGAGACATCATGCTCATGTTTAGAGACAGCATCCTCTGCACCTCCTTGACGGGACGGCCGAGCAAATACGCCACATCCTCTGGTTTGGGTTCCTTTCCCGTATGCGCTTCTATATGGCGGGCGGCTTGCAAAATGATGTTCAGGTCCTTGATGACATGCACCGGCAGCCGGATGGTCCGCGACTGATTCATGATGCACCGTTCAATATTCTGACGAATCCACCATGTGGCATAAGTAGAAAACCGGAAGCCGCGCTCCGGGTCGAATTTGTCCAGTGCATGCATCATCCCCATGTTTCCTTCTTCGATCAGATCCAGCAGGGCAACGCCGTGGTTGGTATAGTGTTTCGCAATATTGACCACCAAACGCAGGTTGCATTCGATCATTTTTTGCCGGGCGTTGAAATCGTCCTGTTTGACCAAACGGGTCAACTCCGCCTCTTCCTTCGCGGTCAGCAGGGCGTTGTGGCCGATCTCGTTGAAATAGATTTGCGTGACATCAGTCAGCAGAAAGTCGCTCGAAGGCTCGGCGCTGACACTGGATGGCGCTTCGGCAACTTCAGGCGTACTGTCGGGATCCAATGGATCCGTCTTATCGAAGCATTCTTCGTCGTCGGTATATTCGAGCTGATTCATGCTTGTTTATCCTTTGATTTATCCTGAGATCCCAGGTAAATGTTTGAGCGGATCAACCGGTTTTCCATTCTTGCGAATTTCGAAGTGGAGTTTCACCAGGCTGCTATCGGTATTTCCCATCTCGGCAATTTTTTGCCCTTTGACTACTGTTTGGCCCTCTTTCACCAGCAACTTGTTGTTGTGCGCATAGGCGCTAAGATAGGTATTGTTATGCTTGATAATGACGAGCTTGCCGTAGCCCCGCAATCCAGCGCCGCTATAAACCACTTTACCTCCGGCCGACGCAGTGACTTCCTGCCCGGGCTTGCCGGCGATGTCTATACCCTTGGTATTTTCCGAGAATAGCTCCGACACTTTGCCTTTGGTCGGCCAGATCCATTCAACGCGGTCATCATCAGGAATAGCTTCTGCCGCAGGCGGTACGGAGTTTATTCCGGTATCCGTTTTCATTTCCGGCGTGGGATCAACCTTTACCGTCATCACCGAGGGAGGAATTTCCATGAGGCCTTTTTTCAACTGCGCTACGGCCTGCTCTGAATAAGGAAGCTTGAACGCCTTGGGTTCGGTTTTCAGCTTATTCGTGTTCGGAAGATGCTTTGTTTCAGGCGGGGAACCGATCGGCGAGGTTATCGCTGCGGAGGGTGGCGCAGGCTCCTGGACAGGGAATAAGGCGGGCTGTTCGGGTTGAGAAGGGGAAGACAAGTTGAGCTGCTGCCCGATATAAATGGCCCGGGGATCCTGGATATTGTTCCATTCGGCCAGATCCCCCTGGTTGATGCCTTGGCTCTGCGCAATACTGTAGAGCGTGTCACCCTTTTTTACGATGTACACGTGGGGTTGCTGCGCCGCAGCCTCGGCAGGCGTGCCCGCTTCACTCCGCTCCACCATGCTGTTATCCACTACTGGCGCATGATGATGGGGAGTGGACTCGCAGCCGATAACCAGGAGGCATAAAACGAGAACTGAACAAGATGCCAAAAACCTGGCTGCAGAGAAAATATAACCACTTCTCGCGACAAATCCACCCGCCAATGCGTCGCTATTCAGCCGCTCCGGGAGAATTCTTGTATTCCTCATTCGCGTCTCTTGTTCTGCATGCTTAACTTTTCCTGAGTTCCCTAGCGCTTCCAGATGCCGGACATCATTGGAACGAATCTGACCTCATCGAATATTGTCTCAGTGTAGCCCTGCGAATTACGTTCGATAACGCACAGAAACTGGTCCTGGCTTCCTTTTGGGAACACTATTTTTCCGTGCATGGCCAACTGTTCCAGCAGCGGCGGGGGAATATGGGGGGTGCCGGCGGTAAGCATGATGCCGTCGAATGGCGCGGATTCGGATAGTCCGAGCAGGCCGTCGGCATGTTTCAGCCGGATATTGTTCAGGCGCAGCTCCCGTAAACGAGTGCGAGTGCGCGTAAGTAACGGTCCAACACGCTCGACCGAATAAACCTCGCGTGCAAGCTGCGCCAGGACCGCCGTTTGATAACCGCAGCCCGAGCCAATCTCCAGCACCCTTCCAAGGCTGGTGCCTGCGCGTAGCAACTCGCTCATGCGCGCTACCGTAAATGGACTCGAAATGGTCTGGCCAAAATTGATCGGCAGCGAAACATCGTCGTAGGCGCGATTGGCCAGCACTTCCTCGACAAAAATGTGACGGGGAACCGCTGCCATTGCCGCGAGCACTACTTCATCGGCAATACCTTGCGAACGTAGGCGCTCGATCATGCGTGCACGCGTGCGCTGCGAAGTCATGCCGATTCCGGAATGGTGGCTATTCAACCTGAACATGCGCTGGGCGTGCGTTTTTTAACCATACTTGGCAACAGTAACGCCTTGCTCCTATTTCAACCATTCTTTTACGGCGTCCAACTGCCCGTAGCGGGTCAAGTCGATTTGCAGCGGCGTGACTGACACTCGTTTTCGCTGAATGGCAAGAAAATCGGTGCCCTCGCCGGTATCCTGGGCAGGTCCTGCCGCACCCACCCAATAGACCGTGTCGCCGCGCGGGTTTTTTGATTTGATCACCGGTTCCGCCTTGTGGCGGCGTCCGAGTCGTGTGACCTCCATGCCTTGCAATTCATCGTAGGGAACATCGGGCACATTGACGTTGAGCAGTACCGGAGCGGGAAGTTTGTCGCCTTCGAAACGTTGCACTATTTCTGTCGCAATACGTGCGGCGGTGGCAAAATTGCCGGCGGAAAAGCTGGCGAGAGAGATGGCAAGAGAAGGAACGCCCAGCAAAAAGCCTTCCGTAGCAGCCGCTACTGTGCCCGAATAAATCGTATCGTCGCCCATGTTCGCGCCATCGTTTATTCCCGAAACCACCATGTCGGGCAACGTGTCGAGCATTCCGGTTACCGCCAGATGCACGCAATCCGTGGGCGTGCCATTGACGTAGAAGAACCCGTTGTGAGATTTGCGCAGGCTGAGGGGCCGGTCGAGCGTAAGAGAGTTGCTGGCGCCGCTACGGTCGCGTTCCGGCGCGACCACGACGATATCTGCAATAACCGAAAGCGCTTCCGCTAGGCAAGCCAGGCCCGGCGCAAAATACCCGTCGTCATTGCTGAGCAATATGCGCATTCAAAATTACCCCAGGTGTTTTTTTGCTTACCGGGGCGAAAAATATTCGCTCAATGTTGCTGGAATGCCCGCGATGCGCATGAACAGTCAATCAACCTGTAAGCTTGATTGGTCGGGGCGAGAGGATTTGAACCTCCGACCACTTGCACCCCATGCAAGTACGCTACCAGGCTGCGCTACGCCCCGAAGGTCAAATTATAGCAATAAGCCAGGAGCTTAGGAATTGCTATCGCTACTTTAATGGACTAACGAGGATCAGCGCGAAAAACGGAGGCAGAATAGATCAGGATCGAAGCAGGGACAGGACGCTTTCAATCTCATCCCGCAATCGCGCCAAATCAACCCGCGTGGAAAACGATACGGCGGACCCCGGAACGGAAGTGGCCTCCTCAGCCATGCCCTGCCCCAAGCGGCTGCGCGCCCCATGAATCGTAAAGCCCTGCTCGTAGAGCAGCTCCCGGATACGACGGACCAGCATCACCTCGTGGCGCTGATAGTAGCGCCGGTTACCGCGGCGCTTGACAGGCCTTAACTGCGTGAATTCCTGCTCCCAATAACGCAACACATGCGGTTTGACGCCGCACAACTCGCTCACTTCGCCAATGGTGAAATAGCGCTTTGCCGGGATGGGGGGCAAGGCGTTGTCAGGCGTTACGTTTTCCATGTTGATTTTTTTCGACCATCGCCTTCAGTTTCTGGCTGGCGTGGAAAGTGACCACCCTTCGGGCCGTGATAGGAATCTCCTCACCTGTCTTGGGATTGCGGCCTGGACGTTGCGGCTTGTTGCGCAACTGAAAATTGCCGAAACCTGAAAGCTTGACGCCATCACCATTTTGCAGCGCAATACGCACTTCCTCGTAAAAGGACTCTACCATGTCCTTGGCTTCACGCTTGTTGAATCCTACTTTTTCAAAGAGCAAATCCGCCAGCTCCGCCTTTGTCAAGGTCATAGTCTCCCTCACCTATTAGCTACTTTCAGACTTAGCTGAATTCTCGTCTTTCAATCAGTTGCGCAGCCTTGCACCAAACCGGTTCTGCAACACCTCTATCAGCTTTATGGTAACCCGATCGGCGTCCGAGTCGGTTAACGTTTTTTCAGTATCTTGCAATAACATACGGAATGCAAGACTTTTTTTCCCGTCTTCGACGCCTTTGCCGCGGTAGACATCAAACAAGGAAATTTCCGAAATGATGGGCAATTTTTCGGCATACATGCAGTCCACCATTGATTGGACACTCACATTCTCCGCTACCACCACGGCAATATCGCGCCGTATCGGGGGAAATTTTGAAATTTCCGCGGCCTTCGATAATGTTCTTGTCATCAGGACATCGATGTCCAGTTCAAATAGCACGACAGATTGAGGCAGGTCAAATTTCTGCTGCCACCGGGGATGAAGTTCTCCCAAATAACCAGCGATTTTACTACCCACACGGATCTCGGCGGATTTGCCAGGGTGTAGAGCGGGATGAAGTACAGGCGCCGCGTGCACCGCCGATGGCCAGAATAACGCTTCAATATCCGCTTTTACATCATAAAAATCCACAATGCGTGCAGAGGCTCCCCACTGCTCGGCCATCGCATCCCCATAGCAAAGCCCGGCCATTTTTTCCTGTTGGACGTAGGTTTCGCCCATTCTCTCGAAACAACACCCGATTTCAAACAGACGCACTCGCGCCTGCTTGCGGTTGAGATTGAATTGCAGGTTCGATATAAGGCCCCCCAGCAGGCTGCTACGCATCACTGCCGATTGGCTTGACAGGGGATTCTTCAATGCTACCGGCGCCGGGTTGCCTGCCAGTTCCGTTTCCCACGAGAGGTCGACGAAAGAGTAATTGATAACTTCCTGATAATCCCGTCCCACAAGGATTTGCCGCAACCGAGAGGGGGCGTTCCGGGTTTCGGGATCGGGAAGCATACCCATCCTCACGCGAGGCAATGTCGCGGGGATGTGATTATAGCCGTGTATACGGGCCAATTCCTCGATCAGGTCTTCCTCTATGACCAGATCGAAGCGGTAAGTCGGGGGTGTTACCGCGAAGAATCCGCCGTCAATCGAAAAGCTGAATTGCAAGCGGCGCAATAGTTCAGCAGCTCTGGCTTCGCCAAGATTCATGCCCAGGACCCGCTGCGCTCGTTCCAATCGAAGCCCGATGGGATCGCGCTGCGGCAGTTTATCCCTGATTTCAATAACCGGCCCCGGCTTGCCGCCACAAATATCCATTATCAAGGCGGTCGCGCGTTCCAGCGCGTTGCGTGTCGCGCCAAAATCCACGCCGCGTTCAAAACGATGTGCCGAATCCGAGCTGAACCCCAGCGAGAATGACTTGCCGGCTATTACTTCGGGATTGAAAAAAGCGCTTTCCAGAAACAAATCGACGGCCCCTGGCTTCACTCCGCTTTCAATCCCGCCCATGATACCCGCCAATGCGAGGGGCTTGGCCTCATCTGCGATTATCAGCATGTCGGGTTGCAGCATGAGATTTTCGCCGTTCAGCAATTGCAGCGTTTCATCAGCGGTGGCATAACGCACGTGGATCGAGCCCGCAAGGATGCCCGAAATCTTTGCCAGGTCGAAAGCATGCAGCGGCTGTCCGGTTTCCAGCATGACATAATTGGTGACGTCCACCACTGCGTTGATTGTGCGCACGCCGCTGCGCTCCAACCGGCGAATCATCCATTGAGGTGTGGAGACATCCAGGGAGATATCACGTACTACTCTGCCACAGTAAAGCGGACAGGCGTCCGGTGCATGCACGTGTATTGCCAGCGACTCCGTGATCTGGCTTTCAACTGGCTTTGTCACAGGGAGTTTGAGATTTTGGGACGTAATCGCCGCCACTTCTCTCGCAACGCCGGTTAACCCCAGACAATCACCGCGATTGGGCGTGAGCTTGAGCGCAAGGAGTTTATCCTCAAGCTCGTAATAATCTCGGAAATCGGCGCCGGCCGGCGCGTCCGCGGGAAGCAACAACAAGCCTGCCGTTGCTTCCCCCAAACCCAGTTCCCTGGCTGAACATAACATACCGGCGGATTCGACTCCGCGTATCCTCGTCTGTTTAATGGTCATGCCTGGCAGTTGGGCGCCCTCCAGCGCACATGGCACTTTCACCCCGCCGCGAACATTGGCCGCACCACAAACAATCTGTAATGGCTCACCGACCCCCGCTGAACCTATGTCCACCTCGCAGACATTAAGATGATCCGCATCGGGGTGTTTGCGAACCGAAGTTACTTCAGCTACCACTACCTTGCTGAATGCGGGAGCAACCGGCTCGATGCTCTCAACCTCCAGGCCCGCCATCGTTAATGCATGCGCGAGTTTATCGGTCGATAGCGGCGGGTTAACAAAAGTACGAAGCCAGTTTTCCGAAAATTTCATGAATTATTATCTTCCAGCGGAAGGTGGACTGGATGTTCCCGGGAGGTGTTGCCCAACACGCTTGGTATCTTGTCCGACCGAAGCACTCATCACGATTGCGTGCTTTCCCATTCGTTCGCACCGGCTCATCGTCCTGAATAGGTGTTTCATTACCGGCCCGTCATGCCCGTCAATAGCACTGAACTGAAAAAGGAGCGATCGGGTGGCAAGTTCGGTTTAATTGAACTGCTTCAGGAATCGCAAATCATTTTCGAAAAACAGCCGCAGGTCGTTCACGCCATATCTCAGCATTGCCAGCCTCTCGACACCCAGACCAAAGGCAAAGCCGATATATTTTTCATTGTCTATGTCGACATGCTTGAGAACGTTGGGGTGCACCATACCGCAACCCAGCACTTCCAGCCAACCGGTATAACTGCACACCCGGCAACCATCGCGGCACATGACGCAACCGATGTCCATTTCAGCGGAAGGCTCGGTAAAAGGGAAAAAAGACGCCCGGAACCGCACCCGCAAATCGTCGCGCTCAAAAAACTGCTGCATAAAGTCCGCCAGCACTCCTTTTAACGCAGAGAAATTGGCGTTTTCATCAATCCATAGACCTTCTACCTGATGAAACATGGGAGTATGGGTCAAATCGGAGTCGCGCCGGTATACCCTCCCCGGTGCGATTACCTTCAGCGGTGGCGGCATGTTTTGCATGTAGCGGATCTGTACCGGCGAGGTATGGGTACGCAGCAGATGCTCATTTTTCCCCGGGTTTCCGTCGTCGACGTAAAACGTATCATGCATTGCGCGCGCAGGATGATTTTCAGGAATATTAAGCGCAGTGAAATTGTAGAAATCGGTTTCGATCTCAGGGCCCGAAGCTACTGTAAATCCGATTGAATGAAACAGCGACTGAATACGATCCAGGGTCGCCGTGATAGGATGCAGCCCCCCCGTTCCCAAGCCGCGCCCAGGCAGGGTTACGTCCAATGCTTCTTCGATTAGCCGCTCTTCCAGCTTTTTTTCCTGAATCGCTTCACGACGGGCGTTAAGTGCCGCTTCCAGTGTTTCCTTTGCCTGATTGATGCGGCTTCCCATGGCGGGACGCTCCTCAGGCGAAAGCTTGCCCAATCCCTTCAGTAAGCCAGTCAACCCGCCGTGCCGTCCAAGGTAGCGCGCCTTGGCCTGCTCCAGTTCAGCGGTATCGTCTATACGGTTGAACAGATCGATGGCTTCGCTCAGAAGGAGGTCCAGATCAGTCATCCTAAATCCGGTAGTTGGATGGGGTGGATCATAGCGCTAAACTGAAAAATAAGCGGTCGACTGCCGGATTTAGGATCATGTAAATCCGAAGCGGGACAGGTTATCTACACAAGAAAAAAGGAGGCAAGGCATCTCGCCTTTAACCTCCTCGCAGCTTTTTTTACTATTACTGCTATGCGGCCAGACCGGCTTTAGCCTGCTCAGCTATTTTTGCAAAAGCCGGCTTGTCAAATACCGCAATATCAGCCAAAACCTTGCGGTCCACCTCAATCTCCGCCTTGCGCAGACCATTCATGAACACGCTGTAGGACAAACCGCACTCTCGCGCAGCGGCGTTAATACGAGCGATCCACAAAGCCCGAAACTGCCGCTTCTTCTGCCGGCGGTCACGATATGCATATTGCCCCGCTTTCATCACCGCTTCCTTGGCGATGCGATACACGTTCTTGCGGCGCCCGCGATAACCTTTTGCCAGATCCAATACTTTTTTGTGACGCGCGTGAGCTGTTACACCACGTTTTACTCTTGGCATGTCAATCTCTCCCTAGGCGTATGGCATCATGGCGCGCACCGACGCCACATCACTGAAATGAACACTTACCGTTCCACGCAATTGACGCTTGCTTTTCGTGGTTTTCTTGGTAAGAATATGACGCTTGAATGCCTGTGAACGCTTGACACTGCCGCCAGCCCGCACTTTGAAGCGCTTTGCTGCGCCACTCTTTGTTTTCATCTTTGGCATTACACTACTCCCGTTTTAACATGACGCCGGGTGTTTCCTGAATGGAACGCTTTAAACCCGGAAATCACTTGTTTTCGATTGCATGGAATCGTCCATGAATCACGTGTGCCGCCCTTGCGCCATCAGGTCGAATAACGCATGGGCCTACTCTCTCTTCCAGCTTCGCAGCTGTTACCACCACAGCATCTTTCTGCACTGATGCCACGGTTGTGCCGGTCTCATGCTTCAACCATTCTCTGCATCAGTTTCCGTAACAACCCTTGATTTTGTTTCCTTCGGCTTGGGTATTTTAACTTCCTTCTTCCGGGGAGACAGCACCATCACCATCTGCCGTCCTTCCATCCTGGGAAACTGCTCGACCACCGCCTGGGATTCCAGATCGCCTCGCAATCGCTCCAGCAGACGCACACCGAACTCCTGATGTGCCATTTCGCGCCCGCGAAAGCGCAACGTAATTTTGGCCTTGTCGCCCTCTTCAAGAAAGCTGATCAAGTTGCGCAACTTGATGTTGTAATCGCCTTCATCCGTGTTGGGCCGGAACTTGACTTCCTTGATCTGGATTTGTTTCTGCTTGAGCTTGGCTTCGTGTTTTTTCTTGCTTTCCTGATAGCGAAACTTGCCATAATCCATCAAGCGGCACACCGGAGGCCGTGCGGTAGGCGCGATTTCGACTAAATCCACCCCCGCTTCCTCCGCCAAAGTGTTGGCGGCCGCCAGGGAGACCACACCTATCTGCTCTCCATCGGCACCAATCAAGCGCACTTCAGGCGCGTTAATCTCCTGATTGATGCGGGCTGCTTTTTCTTGAACTATAGTAATTCCCCAAATTTATTGATAATCAAACCTCACCGGCTCTTATGGATATCTCTGCCTTAAGCCGTTCAATCAATGCCTGTAAAGACATCTGGCCAAGATTAGAGCCTGCGCGAGTTCGCACGGCCACCATTTGCGCAGCCACTTCCTTGTCGCCCACAATAATCTGGTAGGGCAATTTTTGCAAACTATGTTCTCGTATTTTATAAGTTATTTTCTCATTTCTCAAGTCCGCGCTTGCGCGAATGCCATTATGCTTGAGCTCTTCGGTTACCTTGCGCGCATAGTCTGCCTGTCCTTCCGAGATATTCAGCACCACCGCCTGTTCCGGCGAGAGCCACAACGGAAGGGCCCCTGCGTGATTTTCGATGAGTATGCCGATGAAGCGTTCCAGCGACCCTAGGATTGCTCGGTGAAGCATTACCGGCACTTTGCGTGAATTGTCCTCGGCCACATATTCAGCCTCTAATCGCTCCGGCATGGAAAAATCGAGCTGCAACGTTCCGCACTGCCACAAACGGCCGATACTATCCTTGAGCGAAAACTCGATTTTAGGCCCGTAGAACGCCCCTTCGCCCGGCTGCAAATCCCAGATAAGCTTCTTGTGATTCAACGCGGATTGCAATGCTGCTTCGGCCTTGTCCCATTGCGCTTCAGAGCCGACGCGCTTGGCAGGACGGGTTGAAAGTTTAACCAGAAGCTCATTAAAGCCGAAGTCGGTATAAACTCTCTGCAACAGATCGATGAATTGCACCGCCTCATTCTGTACCTGCGATTCGGCGCAAAAAATGTGCGCGTCGTCCTGGGTGAAGGCACGGACCCGCATGATACCATGGAGCGCACCGGATGGTTCGTTGCGATGACATGAACCAAATTCGGCGAGGCGCAAGGGCAGGTCACGATAGCTTTTCAAGCCCTGCTTGAATACCTGGACATGACCCGGGCAATTCATCGGCTTGACCGCCAGTTCACGCTGTTCCGATTGAGTAATGAACATGTTCTCGTGAAAATTTTCCCAGTGTCCGGAACGCTCCCAGAGTCCTTTGTCCAGCACCGAGGGTGTGCGAATTTCCAGATACCCGTTGTCGCGGAATATTTCGCGCATGTACTGTTCTACCTGCTGCCAGATAATCCAGCCTTTGGGATGCCAGAACACCATCCCCGGGGCCTCTTCCTGAATATGAAATAAATCCAGTTGCTTGCCGAGCTTGCGATGATCGCGTTTTTCAGCCTCTTCGAGGCGATGCAGGTAAGCGTCCTGATCTTCTTTTTTAGCCCAGGCGGTACCATAAACTCGCTGCAGCATTTCGTTGTGCGAATCGCCGCGCCAATAAGCCCCTGCCAGCTTCATTAGCTTGAAGGTCTTGAGCTTGGATGTGGTGGGCACATGCGGTCCCCGGCACAAATCGGTAAAGTTTCCCTGCGAATAAAGGGAAACCTCCTCGTCGCCGGGAATGGCTTCGATAATCTGCGCCTTGTAATGCTCGCCTTGATTCTTGAAAAAATTGATTGCCTCGGAGCGGTCCCAGACCTTGCGCTCGACTTTCAGGTCGCGGGCGCTGATTTCCGCCATGCGTTTCTCGATTGCCGCCAGATCTTCGGGTGTAAACGGACGCTTGTAGGAAAAATCGTAATAGAAGCCGTCCTCAATCACGGGGCCAATGGTGACCTGCGCATCCGGGAACAATTCTTTCACGGCATGCGCCAGCAGATGCGCGCTGGAATGACGGATGATTTCCAGCCCTTCTGGATCCTTTTCGGTGACGATACTCAAGTCGCTGTCCGTTTCTATTGGGCTGGATACGTCTACCAGCTTGCCGTTCACTTTGCCTGCCAGCGCAGCGCGAGCCAATCCAGCACCTATCGATGCCGCAACATCGCCTACCGTCACCGGTTGATTGTAAGTGCGTTCCGAACCATCCGGCAATCGAACGACAGTCACCACTTGCCCCTTTTGTAAAGACAGATCAAATTACCAATGTCCCAATTTTACAGGAGCCAGAGTTTTTCTGCGGTGTTTGTGGCAGCTGCGCCCCCACGGGAAAGTTTTGCCCTCTGGCCGAGCCGCTGCTATAGGAAACGGAAAACTATAACAGTCCAGTGCGTGTCGCGCTAGCGGGTAGGCTAACGGGCTTACCTTGGGAAATAACGCTCGATCGAGGAAGGAAATGGGGCTGCAATTGGCGGACTCCCTCTTATAACCCATAAAATGGGAGTACCGAGAAGGGTAGAATCGGGGACTGGCGGCTGAATCGCCATCTCAAATGTTCAGCTGACCGCTCGGAGCCAGGGAGATTCGCTGAACCGTTCTCCTTCAACTTGACCCAGCCTGATGTTTCACTCTTTCAGCGCTTACAAGCTGGCCTCGCGCTTGAGCAATTCCTCAATCCTTAGCCCTACTTCCGATCGACCGCCGAATACGGTTCCCACCTTCTTGTTGTGGAGGTGTTCAATGTTGATGGCGTAGGCCTGGACCGGTAGCGGAAAGAATTTAACTTCTTTCACCAGGTCGGGTGCATTTTTCATGTAGAACTCGACAAACTGTCTGATTTCCGGTTTTTCCGCTGATTTAATGTTTACGTAAATAAAGATGGGACGCGACAGCGGCGCATAACTTCCGTCCTCCACCGTTTTGGCAGATGGGTTGACGGGACCTTTACCCCCATCGACAGGGATTGCTTTGACTTTTTTCTGATTCTCGACGTAATAGGCGAAACCAAAAAACCCGAGTGCGTTCTTGTCGCTGGCCACGCCCTGTACTAAAACGTTGTCATCTTCGGATGCGGTAAAGTCGCCACGGCTCGATTTGGCTTTGCCAACGATAGCTTCCGTAAAGTAATCGAAAGTACCAGAATCCGCGCCTGCACCATAGAGCTTGAGCGGCTCGTCCGGCCATGCCGGATTTACCTGGCTCCATTTGGTGATATTCCCCTGTGCCGCGGGCTCCCAGATCTTCTTCAGCTCCGCGACAGTAATGGTTTTGCTCCAGTTATTTCTTGGATTTACCACTACCGTCAGCGCATCGAATGCAACTGGCATTTCGACGTACTGCACGCCGGCTTTTTTGCAATCTTCCATTTCCTTTTGCAGAATGGGACGTGAAGCATTGACGATATCGGTTTCGCCACGGCAGAATTTCTTGAAGCCTCCGCCTGTACCCGAGATTCCGACAGTTACTCTAACCGCGCCCTTCTTCGCATTCTGAAAATCTTCCGCCACCGCTTCCGTGATGGGATAAACAGTGCTGGAGCCGTCGATTTTTACAATCGAGCCTGCATTCGCAACGTTGGCAACACCGATCATGGCACCGAATACGGCGGACATCGCAAGCACTATACTATTCGGCAATTTCAGCATTTCATCCCCTCGTTAATTGATCAGATATCGCCCTTTTACAGGAAGCCATGCTACGTCATAAGTATTACTGTTTATGACACCCTTCTTACAGAGAAGGAAGCATGCTGCTCCATGGCCCGGCTGCCCGTTGGTTATACGGTCGCGCCGCCAATCATACCTGTGCAGATCGACAGCAAAACGTTTACACACACGAGGCGAGTCAATGGGTTTGCTTACCCTCAAACTTGCCTCGACATGCTTTCACTCCCAGCCGCGTTGCGCACTACATCGGCTATTTTTTCAGCCCAATGGTTGACTTTCTGCTTCGACTCACCTTCGACCATTACGCGTACCAGCGGCTCCGTGCCTGATGCACGTAACAACACCCGCCCGCTTCCGTCAAGATCGCGCTCCGCTTCTTCCTGAGTCGCTTTAATCGCCCCATTGACGCGCGTATCAAACCCTTTGGGAACCCTCACGTTGATCAGTTTTTGCGGATAAAGCGTCACGTCGCGTGCAAGCTCGGCCAGGTTCATGGCGGAATCACGTATTGCATATAACACCTGCAGGGCGGAAATAATGCCGTCACCCGTTGTGTGCTTGTCGATGCAAAGGATATGACCTGAGCCCTCTCCGCCCAGTTGCCAGTTTTTTTTCTGCAAAAGCTCCAGCACATAACGGTCCCCGACGTTGGCACGGGCAAATGGGATATCCAGTTTCTTTAAACTGTTTTCTACCGCGAGATTGGTCATTAATGTTCCGGCCACGCCGCCCTTGAGTAATCCCTTCTGCTGACGATGTCTCGCAATAATGTAGAGCAGCTGGTCGCCGTCGTAAAGCATGCCTTCTCCATCGGTCATGACGACACGGTCGCCGTCACCGTCAAGCGCTATGCCGATGTCAGCTTCATGGTCTCTGACAGCTGCCTGTAGCAAGGCGCTATGGGTAGCGCCGCAATCGTGGTTGATATTGACGCCGTCAGGCTGGGCCCCTATAGCAACAACGTCCGCGCCCAACTCATGCAACACCGGGCCGGCAACCTGATAGGCCGCACCATGAGCGCAATCTACCACGATGCGCAGCCCGCGCAGGTCAAGGTGAGTCGGAAATGTACTTTTGCAAAATTCGATATAGCGCCCTCTCGCGTCATTCACCCTGCGCGCTTTTCCAAGTTGCGCCGAGGCCATTGACTTGATCGGAGCCTTCAGTCCCGCCTCTATCTCATGCTCGGTTGCATCTGGCAATTTGGTCCCCAACCCGGAAAAAAACTTGATACCGTTATCTTCAAACGGGTTGTGCGAAGCGGAAATGACTATACCGGCCTGCAGCCGCAATGCCCGCGTCAGATAAGCTACTGCCGGGGTGGGAATAGGCCCCGATAGCAGTACGTCCACGCCCGCTGCGGAAAGCCCGGCTTGCAAAGCCGATTCAAGCATATACCCCGATATGCGAGTGTCCTTGCCGATCAATACCGCCGGGCGTTCGCCTTTTGATAGATGCCAGTTCGGACGATGTCAACACCTTGCCTGCGGAATAGCCGAGATGCATCACGAATTCGGGCGTAATGGGCATTTCCCCTACACGCCCGCGTATTCCGTCCGTGCCAAAATATTTTCTCGTCATTTTTAAGGAATCCGTGGATTTAAGTTATTCAGTGGCGCGAAGGTCCGCCTTGCCTTTTTAGGTCGGCGTCCATCGTTCAAATTATAGCGTCGCAATACTAAATACTATCGTATAAAGTTCAGGCAAAGATTGGAGCAATATGTCAAGACCTTGATGAGGCGGGACAAAAGCAGAGGCACATGTTATCTACGCGCGCACTAGCTGTTCACCGCATTATAAACCGCTAGCGCATCCCGGGTTGCTTTCACATCATGTACCCGCACGATCCCTGCGCCCTTGATCACTGCCAGTAAAGCAGCAGCAACACTGGCGTGTAGCCGGTCACCTACGTTCCTACCCGTCATTTTCCCCAACATCGCCTTGCGCGACAACCCCACCAGCACCGGTACGCCGAGGTCCGAGAAGCGGTCGAGATGGCGTAGCAACTCGATATTATGATCATGCGTTTTACCGAAACCAAAACCGGGATCTATTACGAGTCGGTCGCGCTGAATACCCGCGGCAAGTGCCGCAGCCAGGCGCTGCCATAAAAACCCTTTCACTTCTGCTACCACATCATCGTAGCGGGGATCGGCTTGCATGCTGCGCGGCTCACCCTGCATGTGCATGAGGCAAGCCGCCACGCCTCCCGCCGCAACCGCCTCCAGCGCACCTGGGGCTCGTAGCGCATTGACATCATTAATCATCGCCGCGCCAGCCCTTATCGCCGCGCGCATCACTTCCGGCTTCGAGGTATCGACCGAAACCGGTACATCCATGCTGGCCAGAGCTTCAACTACTGGAATAATGCGGCGCAATTCCTCTTCCATGTCCACCGGCATACTGCCCGGGCGGCTGGACTCGCCGCCAATGTCCAGCCAATCTGCCCCCTGTTCAATCAGGCACGCGGCGTGGTGGAGAGCGCCTTCGGTCGAGGCACACAAGCCCCCGTCGGAAAAAGAATCCGGGGTTACATTGATGATCCCCATAATCAGGGGCCGGCGGAAAGCAAGACTGCCAAACCCGAATTCCGCGATGGAATGCCTGTTTTTTAGATGAGCGCAATGACCGGCAATAACTTCTAGCGGCACTTGGTCTTCCTTTTGTGCATGTTCGCTATGGCGGCCGAATTTATTACCGAATTGCCGAGATGGGATACAGGAAGGGGAAGAAATACAGCAGCGAATACAGCATGCTTGAACGCAAGTGTAACGCTTGAATTGGAAAAAGGCGGGACAAGCCCGCCTGATTCATCCATCACAACCTACCGCACGCAACGCTGCTCTTAAACTTCCTGAGCTGGCGTTGCGGTTGTTGCCGGCGCTGCCGGAGGCGTATTATCCTTGGGAGGTGTCGGCGTCGTCTTGTTAGGCTTTGGCGGCCTCGGCGCACGTCCTTCCATAATATCGCCGATCTGCTCGGAATCTATGGTTTCCCACTCCAGCAGGGCCTTGGCCATGACCTCGATCTTGTCGCGGTTTTCCTCTATCAGCCTGCGCGCCAAACTGTACTGCGTATCAATGATACGGCGAATTTCTATGTCCACCTTTTGCATGGTGGCTTCGCTGACATTCTTGTGCGTGGTAACAGAGCGGCCGAGAAACACTTCTCCCTCATTCTCGCCATATACCATAGGCCCAAGGGAATCGGACATACCCCACTGCGTCACCATGCGCCTCGCCATTTCCGTAGCACGCTCGAAATCGTTGGAAGCGCCTGTCGTCATCTGCGCCATGAAGACTTCCTCGGCGATACGCCCACCAAAGAGAACCGCGATGTTCTGCAGAATTTCCTCGCGATCCATGCTGAAACGGTCTTCCGTCGGCAATTGCATCGTGACGCCCAGCGCACGTCCCCGTGGAATAATGGAAACTTTATGCACCGGATCGGTTTTTGGCAACAGTTGCGCGACCACGGCATGCCCGGACTCGTGGTAAGCAGTATTGCGTCGCTCACGTTCCGGCATCAGCACGGATCTACGTTCCGCACCCATGAAAATCTTATCCTTGGCGCGTTCGAAGTCGTCCATATCCACAAGGCGTTTATTGCTGCGTGCCGCAAATAGCGCTGCCTCATTCACCAGGTTGGCAAGATCCGCGCCCGACATGCCGGGCGTACCCCGTGCCAGTATCTCCGCATGCACATCGGGTGCAATCGGTACCTTGCGCATATGTACGTGCAGTATCTGCTCACGGCCCCGAATATCGGGTAGCGGCACCGTTACCTGGCGGTCGAAACGGCCGGGACGCAGCAGGGCCGGATCAAGCACATCGGGCCGGTTGGTGGCGGCGATGACAATCACGCCTGCGGCTCCTTCAAAGCCATCCATTTCCACCAGCAACTGGTTCAATGTCTGTTCACGCTCGTCGTTGCCGCCGCCCAGGCCGGCGCCACGTTGACGGCCAACCGCATCGATTTCATCAATGAAGATGATGCAGGGCGCGTGTTTCTTCGCCTGCTCGAACATGTCGCGCACTCTTGCGGCTCCCACGCCGACGAACATTTCAACGAAATCAGAGCCGGAAATACTGAAGAACGGAACCTTGGCCTCACCCGCAATGGCGCGAGCCAGAAGCGTTTTACCCGTACCGGGATTTCCCACCATTAACACGCCGCGGGGTATGCGCCCCCCCAGCTTCTGGAATTTACTGGGATCACGCAGGAATTCGACCAGCTCGGAAACCTCTTCTTTAGCCTCCTCGCAACCAGCCACATCAGCGAACGTTACCTGATTGGTCGTCTCGTCAAGCATGCGCGCCTTACTCTTTCCGAACGAGAAAGCACCGCCGCCCCGGCCACCCCCCTGCATCTGACGCATGAAGAAAATCCACACGCCTATCAGCAGCAGCATCGGAAACCACGAAACGAAAATATTCATCAGCAGCGATGGCTCTTCTTCCGGCTTGGCATCGATAATGACACCGGCCTTGAGCAGATCGCTCACCATCCAGGGATCCGAAGGCGTATACGTGGTGAAACGCCTGCCGTCGGATTTTGTGCCCTTCAGCGTACGGCCCTCAATGGTGACTTTGGCAATCCTGCCTTGCTTCACCTCGTCGATGAATTGAGAATATTCCATCGGTGCCTGTGCTGATTGCCGCGTGCTGAATTGGTTGAACACTGTCATCAGCACCAGGGCGATCACCAGCCAAATGGCCATATTTTTAATGAGATTGTTCAAGATAACTCCTTGGCTTGCGCCGTCAAAATCCTTGGTGTTTCATTCTAAACCCATTTCGAGATTTATAATAGCCGGTGTACCCACCGCGGCCACCGTATCCCTCGAACCGGGTTACGTGCCTTGAGCTGAAAATTTAATTCCGCTTCCCCAACCCCAGCAAGTAAATCTCGCTGCTACGACCCCGGGATGCTTCAGGCTTACGTGTTACCACTCGATTGAACGTAGTGCGCATTTTTCCTAGAAACTCCTCAAAACCCGAACCCTGAAATACTTTGACGAGAAAATTACCGCCATAGTTCAATCGCTCGACCGAGAATTCCAGGGCAAGCTCCGCAAGGTACATGCCGCGCGCCTGATCGATAACCCCTATGCCCGTTATATTAGGCGACATGTCCGAAATTACAAGGTCAAGAGGATATTTTTCAAGATGTATTTCCAATTCCGCCAAAACGGACGCTTCGGTAAAATCTCCCTGTATGAATGTGACGCCTGGCAAGGCCGCCATTTCCAGTAGATCCAACGCAATCACCCTGCCTTTTACGCCCAGCTTTTCCGACGCAACCTGCGACCAGCCGCCCGGGGCTGCGCCAAGGTCCACAACTGTCATGCCCGGCGCAAGCAGATGATCGCGCTCGGCGATCTCGATCAGCTTATAGGCGGCACGTGAACGGTAACCCTCTTTTTTTGCCTGCTTCACAAAAAAATCATTCACATGCTCTTTCATCCAGCTTTTACTGGTTTTAGAGCGTTTCATCGCTTAAAATCACGTTTTCCGGGGGATTTATGCTAGAACTCGCATCTGTTCGACGGCGCTCGCTCCAAGCTCGCGCCCACGCCATCAAGCCAACTGTCTGGATAGGCACGGCGGGGCTGTGGGAAGGCATTATCCATGAACTGGATCAGGGGCTCAAAAGCCACGAGCTAATCAAAGTCAAAGTATCCAGCGATGAGCGCGAAACAAGGAACGCCTTGCTGGAAGAAATCTGTGAGCGACTTGATGCTGCCCCCGTGCAGCACATCGGCAAGATACTGGTGATCTACCGTCCCAAGCCCGACAAGACAGTGTCCGATATTACCCCCCCGCGCAAGGAGAAAAAGTCACATCGAACCAAACGGGACCTCGCTTAGTATCGTTGTCTGACAAGCTACCGTCGTCCCACCTATCGAGCCGGGATGCGCTGATACCTAAACGTACTTGACGTCAAGTATCTCATATTCCCGCAAGCCCCCCGGCGCAAGGACTTCGGCTACATCCCCAGGGTATTTGCCTATCAGTGCGCGCGAGATAGGGGAACTGATGGAAATCTTTCCCTCCTTGATATCGGCTTCGTCGTCCCCCACGATCTGATAGGTCACGATAGTCTCGCTGGCCATGTCTTCCAGATCGATGGTTGCGCCGAATACGCAGGCGCCATCAGCATCCAGCAAGGCCGGGTCGATAATCTGAGCATTGGAAAGCTTGCTCTCCAATTCGGCGATACGTCCCTCAATAAAGCCCTGCCGCTCCTTCGCTGCCTCGTATTCCGCATTTTCGGAAAGATCGCCGTGGGCGCGGGCTTCTGCGATAGCTGCGATGACAGCTGGCCGCTGGACGGTTTTCATTTCGTGCAATTCGGCGCGCAGTTTTGCCGCGCCGACTACTGTTAATGGAATTGTGCTCATAGTCTTTTTACCACACCCTGTTTTGTGTTCGACCTTGTTGCGGAATTATTTGCTTGATTGCCGCTACTCCAACATGACTGAGGGCCAAGCCGCCATCTCTACCTCTACGAAACTGCGTCTAGTGACGCCGCCTCCAGCAATCCATGAAGTTGCTGCAAGTTATAAGGCTGCAACTCCCGCATGCTCGCCATGCCAACGCAGGCCGCGCGAGCGCCTGCAAGCGTAGTGTAATAGGTTAATCTCGCCTGCAATACGGCATGGCGGATCGAATAAGAATCTTGAATTGCACTGCGCTTATCTCCCACTGTATTGATAATCAAGTCCATCTCGCCATTCTTGATCATGTCTACGATGTGAGGACGTCCCTCCGCCACCTTGTTTACCGGAGTAACCGCCAACCCCGCTGCGTTCAGTACAGTAGCTGTACCGCGAGTAGCATAAAGCGTGAATCCCAGTTTCGCAAGATCGCGAGCAATTTCCACCACGCGCGGCTTATCCGCGTCGCGTACGCTTATGAAGACCTTACCCGCGAGCGGCAGTTTTACGCCAGCGGCCAGTTGCGATTTGACGAAGGCCTCGGCAAAGGTTTGTCCGATTCCCATCACTTCGCCGGTGGACTTCATTTCGGGTCCCAGTATGGTATCCACTCCGGGAAGCTTGATAAAAGGAAAGACCGCTTCCTTGACTGAATAATAGTAAGGAATCACTTCCCGCGTCACGCCTTGCTGGGCTAGCGTCCTGCCCGTCATGCAACGGGCGGAGATTTTCGCCAATTGCAGGCCAGTGGCTTTGGATACGAAAGGCACGGTCCGCGATGCTCGGGGATTGACCTCCAGCACGTATACGGTTTCGCCCTGAATAGCGAATTGCACGTTCATCAAACCTACGACCTTGAGTGCGCGAGCCATCGCTGAAGTCTGGCGGCGCAACTCGTCCTGCAGGGGAACCGACAGGCTGAAAGGCGGCAGGGAACATGCCGAGTCGCCCGAGTGCACTCCGGCCTGTTCGATGTGTTCCATGATTCCGCGCAATCAGCACGGCTTTGCCGTCACACACTGCGTCCACATCGACTTCGACCGCATCGTTCAGAAAATGATCCAGCAGCACCGGGGAATCATGCGAAACTTTCACTGCCTCGCGCATGTAGCGTTCGAGATACGCTTTCTCGTGAATGATCTCCATGGCCCGGCCTCCCAGCACATAACTGGGACGCACAACCAGCGGATAACCGATTTCGTCAGCGGCCGCAAGCGCCGCTTCAGCGGTGCGCGCCGTGCGATTGGGTGGCTGCTTCAGCTTCAGTTGATGCAGCATTTTCTGAAAACGCTCCCGATCCTCGGCGCAGTCGATCATATCGGGACTGGTGCCAATGATGGGCACCCCATTGGCTTCCAGATCGCGTGCGAGTTTCAGCGGAGTTTGTCCGCCATATTGAACGATCACGCCTGAAGGCTTCTCCACCGCGACGATTTCGAGCACATCTTCCAGGGTCAGCGGCTCGAAATAAAGCCGGTCGGAAATATCATAATCCGTGGAAACCGTTTCGGGGTTGCAGTTGACCATGATGGTTTCGAAACCATCCTCGCGCAGGGCCAGCGCCGCATGCACGCAACAGTAATCGAATTCGATCCCCTGGCCGATGCGATTGGGCCCGCCGCCCAGCACCATGATCTTCTTCTTCGCGCTGGGCAGTGCCTCGCATTCCTCCTCGTAGGTGGAATACATGTAGGCGGTACGGGTAGCGAACTCGGCAGCGCAAGTATCGACCCGCTTGTACACAGGGCGCAGGCCGAACCCATGGCGCCTGGCGCGAACCGCCTCCTGGGTGGTATTCATCAGCTTTGCCAGACGCCGGTCAGAAAAGCCGCTTCGTTTGAGTTTGCGCAGTGCCTGCAAGTCAAGTTCATCCAGAACTGTTCCCGCAAGCGACTGCTCCTGACGCACGAGATCTTCGACCTGCGTCAGAAACCAGGGGTCGATGTGAGTATGTTCGTGAATTTCATCGAACGTCAGGCCGCAGCGAAACGCGTCCGCAAGATACCAGATCCGCTCCGGACCGGGATCGCTCAACTCGGTCGCAATGATTTCAATATCGGTTGTTTTTTCATCCAGGCCGTCGGCGCCAATCTCCAATCCACGCAGGGCCTTTTGCAAAGATTCCTGGAAAGTGCGGCCAATGGCCATGACCTCGCCCACCGACTTCATCTGAGTGGTCAGGCGATCGTCAGCCTGAGGGAATTTCTCAAAAGCGAAGCGCGGTATCTTGGTCACGACATAATCTATGGATGGCTCGAATGAGGCCGGCATTGTTCCGCCAGTAATATCATTTCTGAGTTCATCAAGGGTATAGCCAACTGCCAGCTTTGCCGCCACCTTGGCAATAGGATACCCGGTCGCTTTCGAGGCCAGCGCGGAAGAACGCGATACCCGCGGGTTCATTTCAATGACAAGCATGCGCCCATCTACCGGATTAATGGCAAACTGGACATTGGAACCCCCGGTTTCCACGCCGATTTCGCGTAATACCGCGATCGATGCATCCCGCATGATCTGGTATTCCTTGTCGGTCAAGGTTTGCGAGGGTGCGACGGTAATGGAATCTCCGGTGTGGACACCCATCGGATCGACGTTTTCGATGGCACAGATGACGACGCAATTGTCTTTCCTGTCACGTATCACCTCCATCTCGAATTCTTTCCACCCGATGACCGACTCCTCGATCAGCAATTCCCTGGTAGGGGAAGCTTCCAGCCCGCGTTCGCAAATACCGACGAATTCCTCCCGGTTATATGCGATGCCACCGCCGCTGCCGCCCATCGTAAATGACGGCCGGATGATTGTGGGGTAACCCACCATCGCCTGTACCTGCAGCGCTTCCTCAAGGCTGTGGGCGATTGCGGAGCGCGCTGAACTCAGACCGATACGGCTCATCGCCTGCTTGAATTTCTCACGGTCCTCAGCCTTGTCGATGGCCTCGCGCGAAGCGCCGATCAACTCGACATTGTATTTTTGCAATACGCCGTTCTTTGCCAGGTCGAGGGCGCAGTTCAAAGCCGTCTGTCCGCCCATGGTCGGCAATAACGCATCTGGCCGCTCGGCAGCAATGATTTTTTCCACCATAGACCAGATGATGGGCTCGATATAAGTGGCGTCGGCCATTTCGGGATCGGTCATGATGGTTGCGGGATTGGAGTTCACCAGGATGACGCGATATCCTTCCTCACGCAAAGCCTTGCACGCCTGTGTACCGGAATAGTCGAATTCGCACGCCTGCCCGATAATGATGGGTCCCGCGCCAATAATGAGGATACTTTTTATGTCGTTACGTTTAGGCATGGCTCCAGCGAAGTGTAAGGCGGGAAAGCGGTGCGCACCCTCAGAAGTCTCTGAATAAATTCCGATGTGGCGCACTCATCTGGCAACTGAGTCGTAACCTTGGGATTTATTCAGCGCTTCCTTTCGTATTCGGGCTTCGCCTTTTCTCCATCAACCCTATAAATTTGTCGAATAGGTAGTCCAGATCGTGAGGCCCCGGATTGACCTCGGGATGCCCCTGAAAGCAGAATACAGGCCGGCCGATCAGCTCGAATCCCTGCAGGCTCCCGTCAAACAACGACACATGGGTAACTCGCGCGTTTTCCGGTAATGTATCGATATCTACCGCAAACCCGTGGTTCTGGCTGGAAATCACCACCCGTCCCGTATCCAGATCCTGCACGGGATGATTTGCGCCGTGATGGCCGAATTTCATCTTCATGGTTTTGGCGCCTGCCGCCAACCCCAACAGTTGATGCCCCATGCAGACACCGAAAATGGGCACTTCTCCCTCGATCAAGCTCCTGGTTGCGTCGACGGCATAATCGCAAGGCTCAGGGTCGCCCGGCCCGTTGGAAAGAAATACCCCGTCGGGTTGCAATGCCAGAATTTCCTCGGCGGTCGTTTGCGCGGGCAGTACCGTAACCCTGCAATGGCGTTGCACCAGTTTGCGGAGCATATTGCGCTTGATTCCAAAATCCACTGCTACAACATGAAAGCGAAAGTTATTCTCCACCTGGTAGCCACGTCCCAGTTCCCATTCGCCTTCGGTCCATTCATAAGGCTGAGCGCAGCTCACCACTTTGGCGAGATCCATGCCGAGCAGCCCCGGGAATTCCCTGGCGCGTTTCAACGCTTCCGTTTCATCCGGGTCTCCCGCCATGATGCAACCGGCCTGCGCGCCCTTTTCCCGCAAAATACGAGTAAGTTTGCGGGTATCAATATCGGCAATCGCCACCACTTCATGTTGCTTGAGGTATTCCGGTAGCGTTTGAGTCTGCCTCCAATTGCTGGAAGTCAGGGGCAGATCGCGAATAACCAGACCCGCTGCATGTACGCGATCGATATTGCCCGATTCGACGTCATCCGCGTTGACGCCCGTGTTGCCGATGTGAGGATAAGTCAGTGTTATGATCTGCCGGCAATAAGATGGGTCGGTGAGAATCTCCTGATAGCCGGTCATGGAAGTGTTGAACACCACTTCACCCGTACTGATGCCCACCATACCGATGGATACCCCGTGGAAAACGGTGCCATCGGCGAGCGCGAGAACGGCGTACGGGCGTTGTGGCACGGGAAACTCCTGGCACATGGGAAGGGGAACAGGGCGTGAAAACGGGACAAGGTATCACCTGTCCCGTTTCACAAGCGGGTATTATACGTTCAAAAGCGGCGCGCTTCAATGAAACCGCGGGGATACGATCAAGTGGCAAGTCTGTACTGACGTCTGCCGGATAGAATGATTATTCGCGCAACCCCAGCACGTCCTGCATGTCAAACAGGCCGCTTTGCCGGGCCTCGAGAAATCGGGCGGCGCGCAAGGCGCCCTCCGCGAAAGTTGCACGGCTACCCGCCCTGTGGGAAATCTCGATGCGTTCGCCCGTTCCTGCAAACATCACCGTGTGATCGCCAACAATATCTCCGCCTCGCACCGTGGCAAAGCCAATTGCATCAGCGGCGCGTTCACCCGTAATGCCTTGGCGCCCATAAACCGCGACTTCGGAGAGATCTCTACCGAGCGCTTGCGCCACCACCCCACCCATCTGAAGTGCCGTGCCGGACGGCGCGTCTATTTTATGGCGGTGATGGGCCTCGATGATTTCGATGTCATAACCTTCGTTCAGTGCCTTGGCCGCCACCTCCAGCAGTTTGAGCGTGACGTTCACACCCACGCTCATGTTGGGAGCAAATACGATAGCAATTTCTTTTGATGCCGCCTTGAGTTCTTCTTTTTGTTCCGGCGAAAAGCCGGTAGTGCCGATTACCATCTTGACCCCTTTTGCGCGACAAGATGCGAGATGCATCATCGTTGCATCGGGCCGGGTAAAATCTATCAGCATGTCGCTTTTGCCAAGCGCAGCAGTCACATCATCGCTAACAACGACACCGCACAGCGTACCGATCAACTCCCCCGCATCCTTTTCAAGGTACGGACTTCCCGGGCGCTCCAGCGCCGCAGTCAACCGCATGTCCGGCGATTGCTCGACCGCTTCCAGCAGCGTTCGGCCCATACGGCCCGAGCTTCCGGCGATAGCAATATTCAATGTCGTCATTTATATTCCAATAACATGTTTCGGGCCGGGCGGCGGCGCCCTATTCCTTCAACTGATCGGCTCCCTTATTGCCCCTGTCCCATGCCTGCGATGGCGCCTGCCGCGGACTCCTCACCGGCTCCGTCAAACTCGAAGTATCGCTTTCACCCAGAGATGGCGCGCTACCCGAATCCGGAACAACGCTTAAAGCCGGGCCACCGGTCGAAGCGGCGACATCGGCTGGAACCTGGAGAGTGTCCGCAGCCGGGACATCCTTTGCCGGAATATCGGCGGGAACAGCAATGACTTCGGGACTGGGGACCTCGCCTGAAACCGGACTGCCGGCCTGTTCTTTAACCCGCGGCACAGCTGGCTCCTCGACTGCCTCATGCTGAGCAAAAACAAGCGGTGAAAAAGTGCCGTCGATACGCACCAGCTTGTCTTCTTCGAAAAATACGGTCAGGTTTCTTTGTTCGACCAGTTGCCCCTTCTGCTCAAGACGATATACATAATCCCAGCGGTTTTCATGAAAAGCGTCGCTGATCATGGGCGAGCCCAGCGCGAAGCGCACCTGCGAGCGCGTCATGCCGGGCTTCAGTTTGTCTACCATTTCCTGGGTAATGACATTACCCTGCTGGACTTCGATTTTGTAGAGCAAAGATGGGACAGATGAGCATCCTGCGAGCAATAACAAAACGACCAACGTCAGTATTCTTGCGCGCATCGGGGCGGCGTATGTTTCCAAAGCAAACTCAACGTTATATGATACAGCAAATAACTTAATGGATGGGTATAGCTATGAGCAAGCCAAATCTCAAAACCATGGGCTTGAAGGCCACGCTGCCGCGGCTTAGAATACTGAGCTTGTTCGAAAGCAGCCCGGTTCGCCACCTTTCGGCGGAAGATGTTTATAGAACGCTGATTGGAGAAGGCGAGGACATCGGCCTTGCAACGGTGTATCGCGTACTGACGCAGTTCGAACAGGCGGGGCTGCTCGAACGCCACCATTTTGAAAGTGGCAAGGCGGTGTTTGAGCTTGCCAGCGGCGCTCACCACGATCACCTGGTCTGTTTGCAGTGCGGCAGGGTGGAGGAATTTTACGACGCTGAAATCGAGAAGCGCCAAATCAAAATCGCCAAGGACCGGGGCTTCGCCATACACGAACACTCGCTTTCGCTTTACGCCGATTGTATCAAGCCGGCTTGCCCTCATCGAAAACCGGAGGAAAAAAGGGGACAATGAAAAAGGGCTCGGTTTTTATGATTTTCATCCGGTATATGTGAATTCACCCTTATAATGGTTAGTTAGTATCCGCCGAGATCGATTCTTCAATGAAAGACGCTTGAAACTCGGCTTGCTTCAGCCCACGACTGCTGAACTTGCCGTTTTCCTCGTTCTGCACAGACTGCACTTTGTCTCTCAGATGAACCATTTTCCGGATAGGCGGGAGTATGACTTTCTCGCCCCCCGTTGAGTCCTTATCAAGGCGGTTGACCAAAAATTACCTGGGCGTTACTGTTCAGCGTTTTATTCAAACTAATTTTGCTTATATTAAACATTGACTCACCATTGGAATTCAAGAAGGCATGAGCACTGAATTGACGGGCGCTGAAATTACGGTGCGTTGTTTGCAGGAGGAAGGGGTGGACCATATTTTTGGCTATCCCGGGGGTGCCGTGCTGTTCATTTATGACGAATTGTTCAAGCAGGACAAGGTCAGGCACGTACTGGTAAGACATGAGCAAGCGGCGGTCCACGCCGCTGACGGCTATGCCCGCTCCAGCAAGAAGACAGGCGTCGCGCTGGTGACATCGGGGCCCGGCGTTACCAATGCCGTGACTGGCATCGCCACCGCTTATATGGATTCGATTCCCCTCGTCATCATCAGCGGGCAAGTGCCAACGCATGCCATCGGGCTGGATGCATTTCAGGAAGTGGATACCGTAGGCATCACGCGCCCCTGCGTGAAACATAACTTTCTGGTGAAAGATGTCGCGGAACTGGCCACGACGATCAAGAAAGCGTTCTATATTGCCTCAACCGGGCGGCCCGGCCCTGTGCTGGTGGACATTCCAAAGGACGTGAGCCAGCACAAAGCAGCTTTTGTTTATCCCGAAAGCGTCTCCATGCGCTCCTACAACCCAATCATCAGGGGGCATGGCGGACAGATAAAAAAAGCGGTCCAGCTCATACTGGAAGCCAAGAGGCCAATGTTCTACACAGGTGGCGGCGTCATCCTGAGCAATGCAGCGGAGCAACTGGCTGATCTGGTACGAATGCTGGGTTTTCCCTGCACCAATACGCTGATGGGATTGGGCGGCTATCCCGCTACGGACAGCCAGTTCGTGGGAATGCTGGGGATGCACGGCACGTACGAAGCCAATATGGCAATGCAGCATTGCGATGTGCTTGTGGCCGTGGGCGCCCGTTTTGATGATCGCGTCATCGGCAATCCCAAGCATTTTTCCAATGAAGATCGCAAGATCATCCACATTGACATCGACCCTTCATCCATTTCCAAGCGCGTCAAGGTGGATGTCCCTATTGTCGGTAGCGTTTCAGGCGTATTGGACGAGCTTATAAAGCTGCTTAAAGCCCGCAAGGAAAAGCCTGATCAGACCGCCCTTGATGCATGGTGGACGCAGATCAATCTGTGGCGCGCACGCGATTGCCTCAAGTACGACCGCGCAAGCGCAATCATCAAACCGCAGATGGTGGTCGAAAAGCTCTACGAGGTAACCGGAGGTGACGCTTTCATTACTTCGGATGTGGGTCAGCACCAGATGTGGGCGGCCCAATTCTATAAGTTCGACTTGCCGCGGCGCTGGATCAACTCCGGCGGTTTGGGAACCATGGGCTTTGGCCTTCCCTCGGCCATGGGCGTGCAGTTTGCCAACCCCAAGGGGGCGGTGGCGTGTGTCACTGGTGAGGCCAGCATTCAGATGTGCATACAGGAGTTGTCCACCTGCAAGCAGTACAACCTGCCGCTGAAGATTATCAATTTGAATAATCGTTACATGGGGATGGTGCGGCAATGGCAGGAATTTTTCCACGGTAATCGTTATGCCGAGTCCTACATGGATGCGCTGCCGAATTTCGTCAAACTGGCGGAGAGCTATGGTCACGTGGGCATGAAGATCGAACAGCCCGGCGATATCCAGGGCGCGTTGGAAGAGGCGTTTAAACTCAAAGACCGGCTGGTATTCATGGATTTCATAACTGACCAGACGGAAAACGTTTTTCCCATGGTGCCCGGCGGAAAGGGCCTCTCCGAAATGATTCTGGTGTAAAAATGAGACATGTTATTTCTCTTTTGATGGAAAACGAAGCGGGCGCCTTGTCTCGCGTCGCCGGCCTGTTCTCGTCGCGCGGTTACAATATCGAATCGCTTACCGTCGCCGCCACCGAAGACCCGACCTTGTCTCGCATGACGCTGGTAACCGCCGGGTCGGACGATGTGATCGAGCAGATCACCAAGCAACTGAATAAACTCATCGAAGTGGTCAAGGTCCTGGATTTGAGCGATGGAAACCATATTGAACGCGAATTGATGCTGATGAAAGTGCGCGCGGTCGGAAAGGACCGCGAGGAGATAAAACGCATGGCTGATATTTTTCGAGGGCGCATCATTGATGTCACCGACAAATCGTACACCATCGAGCTGACGGGTACTGGTTCCAAACTGGATGCATTTCTCGATGGCATGGAACGCAGCGCGATTCTGGAAACGGTGCGTACCGGCGCTTCCGGCATTGGTCGCGGCGAACGGATATTGAAGGTATAGAAGCATGCCGTGGATTGTGAGATATCCCGGCTGCCGGCTAGCCTTGCGGCTTTACTATTTGCATAAAGGAAATTATGAACGTTTATTATGATAAAGACGCGGACTTGTCGCTCATCAAGGACAAGAAGGTAACCATCGTGGGTTACGGCTCGCAGGGACACGCCCACGCCAATAATTTGAAAGATTCCGGCGTCACGGTAACGGTCGGCCTGCGCAGAGGCGGGGCCTCCTGGAGCAAAGCCGAGAAGGCGGGTCTCACCGTAAAGGAAGTGGCGGAAGCCGTAAAGGGAGCAGATGTCGTGATGATGCTGCTACCAGACGAGCAGATCGCCGCCGTTTACGCATCCGAGATTGAGCCCAACCTGAAGAATGGCGCCACACTTGCATTTGCTCATGGCTTCAATATTCACTATGGCCAGGTCTCGCCGAGAGAAGATCTCGATGTCATAATGATTGCACCGAAGGGACCAGGCCATTTGGTACGTTCAACCTACACGCAGGGCGGCGGTGTGCCTTCACTCATCGCTGTTCATCAGGATAAGTCCGGCAGGGCGCGAGAACTGGCGCTTTCCTATGCCGCCGCCAATGGAGGCACTCGGGGAGGGGTAATCGAGACCAATTTCCGCGAGGAAACCGAAACCGATCTCTTCGGCGAGCAGGTCGTGCTGTGCGGGGGCCTTACCGCTTTGATTCAAGCGGGCTTCGAAACACTGGTCGAAGCGGGCTATGCGCCAGAGATGGCCTATTTTGAATGTCTCCACGAGGTGAAGCTGATCGTGGATTTAATTTACGAAGGCGGCATCGCCAACATGCGCTACTCTATCTCCAATAACGCGGAGTATGGCGATATTTCACGCGGGCCGCGAATTGTGACTGACGCTACACGGGCCGAAATGCGCAAGGTCCTGCATGAAATTCAGATAGGCGAGTACGCTCGCGAATTTATTCTGGAGAATCGTGCCGGTGCGCCCATGCTTAAAGCCAGCCGCCGCCTCGCCTCCGATCATCAGATCGAAAAGGTAGGCGCGAAGCTGCGCGATATGATGCCCTGGATCAAGAAGAATCAACTGGTTGATCAAGCAAAAAATTAGGGAACAAAGCGGACGGATGGAGCGTGAATGCAAAACGTTCCATTTGTCCCATCATGCCGATTCAAGCATCCCGTTCAGCACGACGATTGCGCCCAGCGCGTTTGAAGCCCCGCATCATCCCGCATACCATCATGCTCACCCTGCTGTCGCCGCCATAAGTAAGGTAGCCGTCATGGGAAAGCACGTCGAGGGCGCCACCTGCCACAAACACAAAGGACTTTTGTCGCACGTCGAATTTGCCCTTTTGCGGTAGCTATGAAGCCGGGTTCTGGTTCATGGGGTTGACCCGCTCAAGGCTTCCTGCAGCCTTTTCTCCTGGTCAGGTGAGAGTGAAGTGCGAAGCACTTTGCCCTGAACGCCGGAAAGCTCAGCCAGAACCTTTTCCGGTTGCGCTTTTCGTACGAGAATGAAAAGTGCGGACGAGTTATTGGGGATGGTTTCAGCGAGCGATTTGATAAAATCGTCATTGATGCCGTAATCGGTCAGAGAGCCGGACAGGGCGCCGGCGCCAATCCCGACAGTACTGCCCAGGACGAATCCGGCAAGCGGATTGAGAAATAGCAATCCGACGAACGTGCCCCATAAACTTCCAGAAACAAAACCGGAAGTTGCCCCGGCTGTGACGAGATTGATGCTTTGCTTGAGATGAACCTTGCCTGTCTCGTCCCGCACGACGACGACCGCATCCTCGATATCGATTAGATACTCCCTTTTTAACTTGCTAAGCCTTAATAGAACACGATCGGCTTCTTCAGGATCTTTAAATCCCACTACAACGAGTTCGGACATCTTTTTCTCCTCCTCAAAAATTATTCTTCGCTCAGCTCGAAAACACTTCCATACACGTCCGCAACATCCACTACACACCCCCTGATATTTTCGGACGCCTCACCTTCCCTGGGGCCCTGGGGGTGGGGCTTGAACCACATTCTTTCAATCGCTGTTGCTGTCATAATGGAACTCCTTTTCCCATCCGTAAATTCATTTTTATAGTACAGTACATGTGCGCTTACTGAGCATCAAGCGGGTTCTGATGTCATTATCATACTTGATTTTCGAGTATCCAAAAGCTGATTGGAGTTTGATCCAATGCCAGTCCTCATAAAACAGTGATGCCGGAAAAACCGTTTTCATCCATTCGCTATTCAAATTGCCCACACTCCAGCCTGATACGGATACTTTTCAATACGTATCCATCAAGCGTTCGTAACGATGGCGAGTTTTTCAGTTTCGCCAGTCGGGGGAGGGAATATCTCCCCTTTCCGCGCCAGTACTGCTGTTTACCATCAGCCCATAACCGTTTAACATGCATCACTCTCCTCCTGGGATTGCACAATGATGCATGATCCTCATCCGCGCTACATGCTCAAATCCAAGCTGCGCCGGCGCGGTATTTATTTGCTACCCAACCTGTTCACCACCGCTGCGTTGTTCGCCGGGTTTTATGCGATCGTACAGGCGATGAATGGGCGTTTTGAACACTCGGCAGTTTCGATTTTCATTGCGATGGTACTGGATGGACTGGATGGGCGCGTGGCCCGGTTGACTCACACTCAGAGCGAGTTCGGCGCGGAATACGACAGCTTGTCCGACATGGTCTCGTTCGGCGCTGCTCCCGCGCTGGTAATATATGAATGGGCCTTGAAGGGCATGGGAAAGTGGGGGTGGACCGCGGCTTTTATTTATTGCGTCTGCGCCGCATTGCGCCTCGCGCGCTTCAATACGAATATCGAGGTCGTGGATAAGCGTTTTTTTCAGGGACTGCCCAGTCCCGCCGCTGCTGCGCTGATAGCGGGACTGGTATGGGTGATGCTGGATTTTGGAATAGACGGCGCGGATATCAGATGGCTTGCCTGGGGCATTACCCTCTTTGCCGGCCTCACGATGGTCAGCAACATTCCCTATTACAGCGGCAAGACCATCAACTTGCGCAAGAGCGTGCCTTTCATCACTGTCCTGCTACTGGCGCTGTTCTTTTTTGTATTGATTCCAAGTCAGCCGCCGGTCGTGTTGTTCTGCCTCTTCTTTCTTTACGCCTTGTCCGGCTATGTCCTGTGGGTATGGAGACGGTTCAAGAAAAAAAGAATAATTGACGTGCAACATACGGGAGATTCCTCATGACTCAGATCCTGACAGAGCGTCCCGCGTGGAAGGCACTCGAAGAACACCACCAGACGATCAAGGATCTGCATCTGCGCCAGCTTTTTGCTGATGACCCCAATCGGGGCGGGCGCTTCACGGCTGAGGCTGCCGGTATTTATCTCGACTATTCGAAAAATCGGCTTACCGCCGAAACGCTCCGGCTGCTTGTTCAGTTAGCCGAGGAATGCGGTTTGCGTGAAAGCATTGACGCGATGTTCAGGGGCGACCGGATCAATTCGACCGAGCAGCGGGCTGTACTTCACATTGCCTTGCGGGCGCCCAGGCATGAGCAAATCCTTGCGGATGGTGTCGACGTTGTGCCCGAGGTGCACGCCGTGCTTGACAGGATGACCGCCTTCGCTGATCAGGTGCGCAGCGGGCAATGGCTTGGACACACCGGCAAGCGTATTCGCAATATCGTCAATATCGGCATCGGCGGCTCCGACTTGGGCCCAGTGATGGCATATGAGGCCTTGCGCCATTATAGCTTGCGTGACATGAGCTTTCGCTTCATATCCAACGTCGACGGCACCGACTTTGCGGAAGCCACGCGCGATATCGACCCCCACGAAACATTGTTCATAATATGCTCGAAGACGTTTCACCACCACGGAAACGCTGGCCAACGCCCATGCGGCACGGCAATGGATGCTGGATAAGGTCGATGATATCCGCGCGGTGCGCAAGCATTTCGTGGCAGTGTCGACCAATGCCGGGGAAGTGGCTGAATTCGGCATCGATACCGCCAATATGTTCGGGTTCTGGGAATGGGTGGGCGGACGTTATTCAATGGATTCGGCGATCGGCCTCTCGACCATGATTGCCATCGGACCACAGAATTTCCGTGCGATGCTAGACGGCTTTCACGAAATGGACGAGCATTTCCGCAAGACTCCGTTCGACAAAAATCTGCCTGTGCTCATGGGCCTTCTTTCAATCTGGTACAACAACTTTTTCGATGCGCAGACAATTGCCGTATTGCCATACGACCAATACCTCAAGCGCTTCCCGGCTTACTTACAGCAATTGACGATGGAGAGCAATGGCAAGAGCATCACGCTGGACGGCGCTCGCGTTGATTACCAGACCTCACCCGTCGTTTGGGGCGAACCAGGCACTAACGGCCAACACTCGTTTTATCAGCTCATACACCAGGGGACGCGGTTGATCCCGTGCGACTTCATTGGCTTCTGCGAGCCCTTGAATCCACTCGGCAGCCAACACGATTTGCTCATGGCGAACCTGTTTGCGCAGACCGAGGCACTGGCGTTCGGGAAAACCCTGGATGAAGTGAAAGCCGAGGGAACACCCGGCTGGTTATGCCCACACCGGAGTTTCGAGGGTAACCGCCCAACCAACACTCTTCTCGTCGAGCGTCTGACGCCGCATACGTTAGGTACTTTGGTGGCCCTCTATGAGCACAGCGTCTTTACGCAAGGCGCGATCTGGAATATAGATTCGTTTGACCAATGGGGCGTCGAGTTGGGCAAGGCGCTGGCCAAGCGCATCATGGGGGAATTGGAGAGCATGGGTAGCACGGGCGGCGCGCCGTTGAAACATGACAGTTCGACGAATGCGCTGATACGCCGCTATAGCGGCGCTAAAAAAACCTGATCATGAAAACGTTTCCTGATATCTGCCTGCTTTTTCTTTTTTCTTGACCTGCGTTTCCATGCAAGGCATGGCGATCCGGAAAGAAGTTCTGTAATATCGGAGGCGCAATATTTCCGAACAAGCGGATGAAGAGAGGTGGGCCGTACGCAGCTCAATGGCAGCTCAATGGCGGCACGAGGAGGAGGACCAGCATTTTCAAGTAGGGAATAATTTTTTCTCAACGCAAGCGTGGCGGCTTGCTCTACCGGAACGATCCCCATGACCGAACAAATCGAATGCGACCAGGTGTGTATCAACACGCTACGCAGTCTATCCATGGATGCGGTAGAGAAAGCGCATTCTGGTCATCCCGGCACGCCGATGGGGTCAGCCCCAACGGTATACTGCCTCTGGCAGCGCTTTCTGCGCTATGATCCGGACGACCCCAAGTGGCCGAACCGCGACCGCTTCATACTCTCCGCAGGTCACGCCTCGGCATTGCTCTACAGCCTCCTTTATCTGAGCGGCGTCAAAGCGGCGAGCCCGAGCTACGAGAATCCGGATCGGCTGGCAGTAACGCTCGATGACCTCAAGACTTTTCGGCAAGCCGGCAGCCGCTGCACCGGCCACCCGGAATATGGCTGGACCTCTGGGGTCGAAACCACTACCGGTCCACTGGGACAAGGCGTCGCGGTCAGCGTCGGTATGGCAATGGCCGAGCGCTGGCTTGCGGCGACTTATAACCGGCCCGATTTCAAGCTGTTCGATCATAATGTATACGCGCTGTGTAGCGACGGCGATATGATGGAGGGAATCAGCAGCGAGGCGGCATCCCTGGCGGGACACCTCAAGCTTGCCAATCTGTGCTGGATTTATGACGATAATCACATCACCATCGAGGGGTCGACCGATCTCACTTTTACGGAAGATGTAGCTGCAAGGTTTGTCAGTTACAAATGGAATGTTGCACGCGTAAGTGATGCAAACGATCTCGGGCAGCTGACACAGGCTTATGAAACGTTCCTCGATACGCATGACCGGCCCACGCTGATTATCGTGCGTAGTCATATCGGCTACGGCGCGCCACATAAACAGGACACGCGAGAAGCACACGGCGAGCCGCTGGGCCCCGAAGAGGTACGGCTGGCGAAAGAATTCTACGACTGCGACCCCGACCTGCAATTTCAGGTGCCGGATGGCGTCCGGGAACATTTTAAAGCCCAGCTTGGCAAACGTGGCGAAACGGCGCATGCCGACTGGAAAAAGCTGTTTACCGACTATGGCGCGCGATATCCGGACCTGGCTGAACAGATCAGGTACATGCAACAACGCGGCCTGCCCCCAGGCTGGGACGATGCGCTGCCTTCATTTCCGGCAGATGCGAAAGGCCTCGCGACCCGCGAATCATCGGGCAAGGTGTTGAACGCGATTGCGGCGCAAATGCCGTGGCTGCTTGGCGGCGCGGCAGACCTGGCGCCTTCGACAAAAACAGAATTGAAGGGTGCGCTGTTTGGCGATTTTCAGGCGCCCGGACAGCATGAGAACCTGAATGGCAATTATCGCGGCCGCAACTTCCATTTCGGTTTGCGTGAACACGCGATGTGCGCCGCAGTTAGCGGGATGAGCCTATCCGGATTACGTCCTTACGCTGCGAGTTTTCTCATTTTCACCGACTACTGCCGCGCAGCGCTCAGGCTGAGTGCGATGATGGAAATTCCCGTCATTTACATCTGGACCCATGATTCAATCAGCCTCGGAGAGGATGGTCCCACGCACCAGCCAATCGCGCAACTGGCTTCTCTGCGCGCCAGCCCCGGCATGATTGTCATGCGGCCAGCGGATGCGAATGAAGTTGTAGAGGCGTGGCGGCTCATCATGCGGCTTACCGACCGTCCTGTTTGCCTCATTCTGACGCGCCAGGCCGTGCCCACGCTGGATCGCTCCAGGTACGCGCCGGCGAGCGGCCTCAGTCGTGGCGCCTATATACTCGCCGATGTCCAGGACCATAATCCCGATGTGCTGCTTCTGGCAACCGGAAGTGAAGTTTCGCTCTGTATCGCTGCCCATGAACAGCTGAAGTCGGAAGGAATCGGGGCTCGGGTAATCAGCATGCCTTCATGGGAAGTGTTCGAGAATCAGAGTCAGGAATATCGTGACAACGTTCTGCCCCCCGGCATACTCGCGCGCGTCGCGGTCGAGGAAGCGTCTCCCTTCGGCTGGGAACGCTATACCGGCCCCGGTGGGCGCATTCTCGGCGTGAATAGTTTTGGCTTGTCGGCACCGGCGAAGATTGTCGCGCAGTGCTTCGGATTCGAGCCCTCACACGTCGTTGCCGCAGCCAGAGAACAAATTCAACGTCATGGCTCGGCTGCTTCGAGTTAGGCCGGAACGCTGAAACTCCACTCGCGCGTTCCAGCTTCAGTTAATCAACCGGTGAGGTGAGGCAGCATGGTCACTGCAAGATCACTATGAAAATCAGCCCATTTGCAGGGAAACCCCCTGAACGAACAACGCTCGTGGATGTGCCGCTGCTGCTTGCCGCTTATTACGCCCAAATTCCCGATTCATCCTTGCCGTCGCAAAGAGTTGCGTTCGGCACTTCCGGACATCGCGGTTCTGCGCTGGAAACGAGCTTCAATGAATGGCACGTTTTGGCTATCACGCAGGCGATCTGTCAGTATCGCAAACGCCAAAACATCGATGGACCCTTATTTCTAGGCATTGACACACATGCGCTTTCCGAACCTGCCTATGCAAGCGCACTTGAAGTGCTGGCCGCCAACGGGGTTGAAGTCATGCTGGCCGCAAACCGGGAATATACTCCCACCCCCGCCATTTCCCACGCCATACTGACTTACAACCGCAACCGCACCCAAGGACTTGCGGACGGCATAGTCATTACTCCCTCTCACAATCCCCCCGAGAGCGGCGGTTTTAAATACAATCCGCCGCACGGTGGACCGGCTGGCGTCGAGGCTACCGCCTCCATCGAAGCCCTGTCCAACGAGTTTCTCGAAAAGAATCTCGCCGGTGTAAGAAGAATGCATTTCGAAAAAGCGTTGCGCGCGGCTACGACGCACCAGCATGACTTCCTCAACACTTACGTCCGTGACCTTCACAATGTGATCGATATGAACGCGATACGCGGTGCAGATATCCGCATGGGTGTCGACCCGCTAGGCGGAGCGGGAGTGCACTACTGGGGTGCGATAGCAGAGCAGTACAAACTGAATCTGGCAGTGGTCAACGAAGTAGTGGATCCGACCTTCAGCTTCATGACGTTGGATTGGGACGGGAGGATACGCATGGACCCGTCTTCCCGTTATGCCATGCACGGACTGATTGATCTGAAGGATCGCTTCGACGTCGCGTTCGCCTGTGATACTGATCATGACCGGCACGGCATCGTAACCCGAAGCGCGGGCCTGCTGCCGGCGGACCATTATCTCTCCGTCGCGGTTCACTACCTTTTTCCGCATCGCCCGCAATGGAGCGGTAAAACGGAAATAGGCAAGACTGTAGTCAGCAGCCAGATGATCAACCGGATAGCGGAGAAGCTCGGCCGGACGCTCTACGAGACCCCCGTCGGTTTCAAATGGTTTGTCGATGGCCTTTGCAGTGGCTCCCTGGGTATTTGCGGCGAAGAAAGCGCCGGCACTTCTTTTCTCCGTCTTGATGGCACGGTCTGGACGACGGATAAGGATGGGATTGTCCCGGCGCTCTTGTCGGCGGAAATCACTGCGCGCATGGGCCGCGATCCGGGTGAGATATACCATGAGCTCGAACATGAGGTCGGCAAGTCCTTTTCCGAACGCGTCGATGCGCCAGCCACCCCCGC
Organism: uncultured beta proteobacterium; assembly: GCA_963831395.1. Lineage (GTDB taxonomy): Bacteria > Pseudomonadota > Gammaproteobacteria > Burkholderiales > Nitrosomonadaceae > Nitrosospira. The sequence goes on along the minus strand of CAWHQD010000043.1, from coordinate 63,788 downwards.
ACAGAAGAAAATTCTGGCGAAACTCTCGCCGCAGCAAATTCACACTCCAGATCTGGCTGGCGAGAAAATCCAGTCCATTCTCACATGCGCGCCCGGCAACGATATGCCCATCGGCGGCATAAAGGTCGTTGCTGCAAGTGGATGGTTCGCGGCTCGCCCATCCGGCACCGAGGACATCTACAAGATTTATGCCGAGAGTTTTCGTGGAACAGGTCATCTAAGCTGTATTTTGGAGGAGGCCCAGACGATAGTCGGAGACGCGCTTGTTGCAGCACTGGAGAGCGCATCCGCCAAAACATGATTCTATAGACCGCCTCACCCTACTCCAAGGCTGATCACAGCCGTCCCGGCACGATTACGAATCTTGCGCCTCTAAAATTACCTGGTCTTTGCATCATCACAACGCAACGGAAACGATTTCAAATAAGAAGGAGGATCCAAATGCAACTAGGAATGATAGGACTCGGCCGCATGGGCATGAACATGGCGGGCCGGTTGATGCAGGCCGGAATTGAATGCGTGGTTTACGACGCGCGCGCTGACGCCGTTCAGGAGCTTGAGTCCCAGGGGGCAAGCGGAACCGCCTCGCTCGAGGATCTTGTCGCCCATCTTGCAAAGCCACGCGTTATCTGGCTGATGGTCCCCGCTGCTGTGGTCGATTCGCTTCTGTCGCGGCTGACACCGCTTCTTGCCGCCGGAGATATTATCGTCGATGGCGGCAATTCCTATTACCACGACGACATCAGGCGTAGCGCGGAATTGAGTTCGAACGGAATTCATTATGTTGATGTCGGAACAAGCGGCGGCGTCGCGGGCCGCGAGCGTGGATATTGCCTGATGATCGGCGGAGAAAGGGAAATTGTCCGCCACCTGGACCCGATCTTTGCTGCACTCGCGCCTGGCATTGATGCCGCGCCCCGTACTGTGGGCCGACGTAGATCCGATGGATCGGATGGCACGGCCGAGCAAGGCTATCTGCACTGTGGCCCCTATGGGGCAGGCCATTTTGTGAAGATGGTACATAACGGCATTGAGTACGGCCTCATGGCCGCCTATGCGGAAGGCCTGAACATCCTTCATAGCGCAAACGCGGGCAAGCAGGCGCGCGATGCGGATGCGGAAACCGCACCCATGCGCAACCCGGAGTTCTACCAATATGAGCTGGACGTGGCAGAGATAGCTGAAGTCTGGCGTCGAGGCAGCGTTGTGGCGTCGTGGTTGCTCGATCTGACGGCGGAAGCTTTAATGGAGGATGCTGATCTTGCGGACTTCTCCGGGCGTGTTTCTGATTCAGGTGAAGGACGGTGGACCACGCTTGCGGCGGTCGACGAAGGTGTGCCAGTACCCGTGATCAGTGCGGCGCTTTTCAGCCGCTTCGAGTCCCGCGGTAATGCGGATTATGCCGACCGCTTACTTTCCGCCATGAGGAAACGATTCGGGGGTCATGAGGAAAAAAAAGGAGGGCGTTGAAGATGGACAAGATGAACAATAGTGAGGCGCAGTCCGATGCCTTGGTACTATTCGGCGTGACCGGCGACCTTGCTTATAAGAAGATTTTTCCAGCGCTCTATGAATTGGTAAAGAAGGACTCTCTCAATATACCCGTGGTCGGGGTGGCATCCTCACCGTGGAGCCTCGAGCAACTTCGCGACAGGGTAACGCAGGCGGTAAGCAAATCCGGGAAAGTTGATGACGAGAACGCACTTAACCATCTTCTTTCCTTATTTCAATATGTCCGGGGCGATTACAACAGCGTTGAAACATTCAAACTCCTTAAACAAGCACTGGCGGGGGCTGAACGCCCGGTGCACTACCTTGCCATTCCTCCGTTTCTTTTCGGGAACGTAATAAGGGGGTTGGGCGCGCTGGGGCTCGCGGCCGGGGCACGAGTCGTTGTTGAAAAGCCATTCGGGCGCGACCTCGCCTCGGCACGTGAACTCAATGCGATTGCGCGATCGGTATTTCCGGAGGAGTCGATTTTTCGTATCGACCACTTCCTCGGGAAAGAGGCGATCATGAATATTTTATATTTCCGGTTCGCCAATTCATTACTGGAACCGATCTGGAACAGAAACTATGTAGCCAGCGTACAGATCACGCTGGCCGAGGAATTCGGCATCGAAGGACGCGGTGGATTCTATGAATCCGCAGGCTGTCTTCGCGATGTAATCCAGAACCATCTTTTGCAGATCGTTGCACTGCTTGCGATGGAACCGCCCGCCTACAAGGGCCTGGGAACCGTTCAGAGCGAAAAAATCAATATTCTTCAGGCCTTGCGTCCCTCGACGCCGGCTGACCTGGTACGTGGTCAATATATCGGCTACCAAAACGAGACGGGCGTAGCCAAGGACTCCGATGTCGAGACTTTCTGCGCGCTACGGCTTTTTATCGATTCCTGGCGTTGGGAAGGAGTACCGTGGTATCTGCGCTCGGGCAAGTTTCTCGCGAAGACAGCCGCTGAGGTCATTGTCCAGTTAAAGCCGCCGCCACAAAGGCTTTTTGACGATTCGGCGGAAGAGGCTTGTCAGGCCAATTATCTGCGCTTCCGTCTTTCCCCGATCTCCGCCGTTGCTATTGCCGCACGCGTCAAGCAGCCCGGAAAAGAGTTTGTCGGCATGCAGCGGGAACTTTGCCTGGTCGAGGAACACTTTGGACGCGAATCGGCCTACGAAAGGCTTTTGCACGACGCCATGATTGGCGATGAAACACTTTTTACCCGAAAAGAAGCGGTAGAAGCATCCTGGGCGGCTCTCGATCCTGTCCTTAAGTCATATCCTCGTGCCCTCCCTTACGAGCGAGGCAGTTGGGGGCCTGCGGCAGCGGATGCCCTGATCGCAGCTGACGGCTGTTGGCACAATCCCCAATAGGGAATCTGATGGGATACAGCGCTTCGCTATCTGCTTATTGAACTAATAACAGTTATTACATTAATAACATCAAGAAGCTTGCTGCTTAACGAATTCTTTATATTTAGGCCACGCTTTTTTCACAAAGTGCATGCTAGATTCAAGCTGGATCGTGTCAGTCCGCTGCTTCATCTCGCTGTTACTTTTATAGAGGCCCTTACATGAATAGATCGTTACTTCGGTTATTGCCGCTCGCCACACTCGTTCCCTCCCTTTTTTTGGCTGGCCTGCCGGCTGCACAGGCAGATACGCTGCCGCACCAAAGTCCCATTGACATCAATGCAAATAATACCCGATTCCAGCAATTATCGCCGCTGCAATTCAGCTTGAGTTCCGATACCACGCTAAGCGTAATCAACAACGGCTCGCCGGACGTGAACGCAACCGCCGCCAGGGCCAACGTCGTCGATGGCGCAGGATCGGTGACAGTTGATGGGAACACCTATGATCTGGCGCAGTTCCACTTCCATACGCCTGCGGAGGATTTGGTGAATGGCCATACCTTTCCGATGGAGATGCACCTGGTGTTTACTGATGCAAAGGACAACATATTGGTAGTCGGCCGATGGGTCGAGCAAGGAGCCTCCAATAGTGCGCTTGCCCCGGTTTTCGACGACCTGCCCAAGAACACCACCCAGACGCACGTCTTCAATCACTTCGATTTGAACGCGCTGCTGCCGGACAATCTGCAATCTTTTCGCTATGACGGCTCCCTGACGACGCCCCCTTATTCCGAAGGCGTAAAGTGGATTGACCTCGCTCAGCCGTTGCAAATGTCTGCGAGTCAAATCAACGCATATAGTTCGCTCTTTCCGGACGGCGATGCGCGTGAGATTCAGGACATCAATGATCGCATAATACTCACCGACGTACCTGGTTTCGCAGCAGCCGTTCCGGAGCCTGAAACCTACGCCATGTTGTTGGCGGGACTGGCTTTGATAGGTTTTGCGGTCCGCCGCCAAAACAACCGTGCCGGAGGGTATGATGCGGTGAGTGCTCCGGTATAACTCCCCCGTCCCGAAATGCTGTTTAGCCTGCTGTCTTTACACGTCCGCTGTTGAGAAAATAGTGGAAGTGTAAAGACTCGCTCTACCGATCAACTGATTTGATTCATCGTGGAACAAAACCTGCTTCAACCGTCCCGATCAGCGCCAAGGGATCTCCGCTCAACACGCGCAACGTACACTGCATCATAAAATAAAATCGCCGCGTATCCGGGAGCAAACCAGGGCGCCCTAAGTGCGGTGGCGCACAGAGGCACTGGGCGCACGGCGTAAAATTTACCCTGCAAAGTCACGGAGAATCTTTTCTTCGCATCGAATAAATAAGGGACGAAGCGTCATCCACTTATTTTGCAGGGGGACATGGCATGATCGCGGCGAGTGTGACCGAATGTAATGTTCCCGTCGCCGTGCCGCCCTCGCATCAAATTTCCCCAGCCCGCCACCGTGCCTGTAAGCGTGATATCACAGGCTTATTGCATTTTGCTTCCTGGTATCGCAAACCTTGCTGCCGCATTTTCCGTATTCACGTAATCGTCGTAATTCGGACCATCCCAGATCGCGGCCAGCCGCCCATTGCAACGCTGCCTCAGAGGCCGGTAAAACCCTCCCGGGCAAAATTTGCCGCCCGGCTTCCATCGACCCAGTCATCGATATGAAGACTTCCCAACCAAGGTTTTATTGCAGTGCAGCCGCACCATATGCCGCCCGCTTGATCGAGCTGGCCGTCGTGTCGATGGCCACTGTGGCCGTCTCCGGTACAGCGGCCGCGGCGGAAGCGCCCTTGAACTATTTTTTACACAGCCATGGTCCGGCATCCCGGCCGACAATGTATCTGGGATGGGTGCTTGCGGGTTTGTCGGTCGCAGTCTGCCTCGTCATTGCGCTGCTTTTGATAACAGCCATGCTTCGTAAACGTCCGGCTGCCGATTCACGAAGGATCGGGCAGGAGGGTGGAGGACTCCAATGGATATATATCGGAACGGGAATCTCCACCTGCATTCTGGCCGCGCTGGTCGTTTACTCGCTCATGGTCCTGAACGATGTCGCGAACCCTCCCACGGCCCCGTCCATCACGCTGACCGTAACGGGATACGACTGGTGGTGGAAAATCGAGTATGACCATCCCGAGCCTGCAAAACGCTTTATCACCGCCAACGAAATCCATGTTCCCGTGGGCCAGCCTGTTCTTCTCAAATTGAAAAGCGCGGATGTGATTCACGCCTTTTGGGTGCCGAAACTTGCCGGCAAGACCCAATTGATTCCGGGTTTGATCAATCAGAAGTGGATTCAGGCCGATGAGCCGGGCATATATTCGGGGCAATGCGGCCAATTTTGCGGGGTAGGCCACGCTCACATGGGCCTGGAAGTGATTGCAGAAAGCGCCAGCGACTTCCAAAAATGGCAAGATGAACAGCTCCGGACAGTTTCACCTTCCCCCGCGGGGCGCATTAAAGCGGGTTATGAATTATTCATGGACCGCTGTGCCGGTTGCCACACCGTTCGGGGAACGGATGCGGCGGGCGAGCATGGGCCCGACCTGACCCACGTGAATTCCCGGCGTCGCCTTGCTGCCGGGCTACTGGCCAATACGCCGGATCATCTGATGGATTGGATCACCCGCGCGCAACAGTACAAGCCCGGGTCGCGCATGCCAAGTATGGCCTTATCAGACGACGAGAGGTCTGTGCTGGCATTATTCCTGTCAACACTGGATTAGAAAGCCATGGCTATCGCTGACATCACGCGGCGCCCCATCAATGATGATCTTGACCGCGTGCCGGAATTTGGCCGCGCCCCGAGTGGCTCCGATGTCGAAGCAAACCTTGCCGGAATATGGGAAACAGCGCCCGGCTGGAGAGGCTGGCTTTCGACGGTCGATCATAAAACAATCGGCCTGCGCTACATCATAACCGCTTTTCTTTTCCTGCTGATAGGTGGAATCGAGGCGCTGATAATGCGAGTACAGCTTGCCGGCCCCGATCAGACCTTGCTGACTCCGGAACAATACAGCCAGCTTTTCACGATGCACGGCGTGACAATGATCTTTCTGTATGCGCTGCCAATACTGTCCGGATTTTCCAACTATCTCTGGCCACTATTGCTGGGCTCGCGGGATATGGCTTTTCCTCGCCTCAATGCGCTTTCTTACTGGATCTTCCTGTTCGCCGGCATCTTCATGTACGTCAGCTTTCCTCTTGGGCAGGCGCCGAACGCAGGCTGGTTCAACTACGTCCCTTTCTCGGGCCCAATATATAACACCGGCCCCAACATCGATGTATTTGCACTCGGCATGGTGTTGCTGGGAATCTCCACAACGGTGGGATCAGTCAATTTCGTTGTCACCCTGTTCCGGATGCGAGCGCCTGGCATGACAATCAACCGCGTGCCGATCCTGGTCTGGGGCACTCTCACCGCCTCTGTTGCGAATCTACTGGCAATACCCGCGGTCAGTCTCGCATTTTTCCTGCTGTGGCTGGACCGGCAGTTCGGCACTCATTTTTTTGACGTCGCCAACGACGGTAAGCCATTGCTGTGGCAACACCTGTTCTGGATCTTCGGCCATCCCTGGGTTTATGCCATTGTACTGCCTGCGATGGGCATCGTTTCCGATGCGCTGCCGACGTTTTGCCGCCGGCCGCTGGTCGGTTATACCGCAGTGGCGCTCGCGACCATGGCGACGATGCTGATCGGATTCGAAGTATGGATACACCACATGTTTGCCACCGGCTTGCCCGCGGTGGCCCTGTCGATCTTTGGCGCCGCCAGCATGGTGATTTCAATCCCGAGCGCGGTTGCCGTGTTCGCGTGGATCGCAACAATCTGGCTGGGGAGGCCGGTGTTCAAAACGCCGTTTTTGTTCTTCGCCGGCTTTGTCATTCTGTTCGTGATCGGCGGCATGTCCGGCGTGATGACGGCAGCGGTGCCGCTTGACTGGCAGCTCAACGATACTTACTTCATCGTTGCACATCTGCATTACGTCTTGCTTGGCATCAACGTATTCCCGGTCGTGGGTGGCATTTATTACTGGTTCCCCAAATTTACCGGTCGCATGATGAGCGAAAAATTGGGCAAATGGAGCTTCTGGGTCATGTTCATCGGCTTTAACGTCGGATTCTTCCCTATGCATCTGGCCGGCCTGCTGGGCATGCCGCGGCGCATCTACACATACTCTTCGCGGATGGGATGGGACGGCGTCAACATGATCACATCGATCGGGTCTTTCGTGTTCGCCCTTGGCGTGCTGATCTTTCTGGTCAACGTCGTCATCAGCCTCAAACGAGGGGCGCTGGCAGGTCCCAATCCTTGGGACGCGGCCACGCTGGAGTGGACCACTTCTTCACCGCCACCGGCTTACAATTTTGCCGTTATTCCCACTGTCGGCAGCCGGCATCCGCTATGGGAGGGCAGGCTGGAAGAGGATAGCAGGGACAGCAGGGCGCGCTCCAATTTCACAGAGGGGTATTTGCTGACGAAGGGCCGGGAAACCATTGGAACTTCGCCCATCGATGCAAAGCCGGTGGCCATCCTCAAGATGCCCGACGATTCCTATACGCCTTTTTTTGCCGGGTTGTTCCTATCCCTTCTGTTTGCCGGCCTGTTGCTGCATTGGTGGAGTTTTACAGCAGGGATGGCCATAGCAGGCGGAATAACGCTGGTCATATGGATGTGGCCGCAAAAAGCGCTCGTTCAACGCATCGCCGCCGGGAGAGGTCCATGAGTGAGGCAGGTCAACTCAGCCAGTGTCAGCCATTGCCGGTAGGAAGCGCAGGCAAGCTCTCTGCTGGCTGGTGGGGGGTTCTGGCATTGATCGTAACAGAAGCGTCCCTGTTCGGCTATCTGTTGTTCGCATACTTCTATCTGGCGTCTCAAACCGAGCAGAGCTGGCCGCCGGAGGGTTTGCCCGCCCTGCTTGTGCCCACTGTCAATACGGCAATTCTACTCGCCAGCAGCGCTGGCGTATGGGCAGCGGAGCGCCACGTCCGGCAAGGGCGGAGACAGTCTAGTATTGCCGGGTTGGTGGCGGCAATCGCACTGGGCAGCAGCTTCGTCGTGATTCAACTCCTCGAATGGAGGGACAAATCCTACGATATCACTTCGGACTTATATGGGTCGCTCTACTTTACGATTACAGGATTTCATATGTGTCACGTTGTCATTGGCTTGGCCATCCTGATGCTCCTGCTGATCTGGACATTGCTCGGCTACTTTGACGGCAGGCGTTACGCTGCCGTTACCATTGGCGGGGCCTATTGGCATTTCGTCGACGTTGTCTGGCTGTTCGTTTTCTCGGCCTTGTATGTATCTCCTTATCTCATCAAATAAGCCCTATCGGAAATGAGCGCCAGGCAAAACACCTCAGGCATCAGGCCTCCTACCATCACCAGGCGAGCCGGACATGGTTGGGGATATTCGGCGCACCTGTGGCGTGGGTGATCCAGATGTCGTTGATCGAACCAATCGCAGCCTATGCCTGCTATCCGCGGCAGGTTCCGCTTTCCGCTCCGCTTTGGGCAGAATTGCCTTTCATGCTCGCTATGATCAGTCTGGCTTGCCTGGCAGCGGGCTTATTCTCTGGATATATCGCATTGGATTTCTGGCGGCGGACAGGCCACTCATGGACAGGAGCCTTGCAAGAAACGCAGGTCATGGAAGTCGATGAAGGGCAGACACGATTTTTAGCAATGTTGGGAATGATGTCGAGCTTCCTGTTTATTGTTGCGATTTTATTTACCAGCTGCGCGGTCCTTTTAGTGTCGCCCTGTGGCGCCTGGACTTGACAGGGATGAGACCAGCAGTGCCGTTCACGGATTGGTTTACCCGTATGGCCGGGAAGATCAAAGACTATGCATGGTTTGTCATCCTGACGGTCATCGGTGCCGCGCAGGCAGCCGATCCCGCAACGATCGCTCGCGGGGCGTATCTCGCCAAAGCTGCCGACTGCATGGGTTGTCACACTGCCGGGCCCGATCATCCGCAGTTTGCCGGGGGCCTGCCGATCAACTCGCCGTTCGGAACCATTTACTCGACCAACATCACGCCTGATCAGGCCACAGGCATCGGCCACTACAGCCTTGACGACTTTAGCCGCGCACTTCGCGACGGCATTGCCAAAGGCGCCAAGAGGCTTTATCCGGCGATGCCCTACGCCTCGTTCACGGCAATGTCAGACGACGACGTCGAGGCGTTATACGCCTATTTCATGAACGAGGTTAAGCCGGTCAACCATCGGCCGCCTCAGACCAGCTTGCCGTTCCCTTTCAATCAGCGCTGGACCCTGGGATTCTGGGATATTGCTTTCGTGAATCACGAGCGCTTCAAACCGCGCGCTGATCGCGACGCACAATGGAACCGCGGCGCTTATCTCGTGCAGGCCCTGGGCCACTGCGGCGCTTGTCATACCCCGCGCGGACTTGGCTTCCAGGAAAAGGGGTATTCCGAGTCATCACCCGACTATTTGACCGGGGCGGTAATAGAAAACTGGTTTGCTCCTGATCTGACCGGAAACCCCGCATCCGGTTTAGGACGATGGTCCGAAGCAGAAATCGCCGAATTCCTTGAAACAGGTCATGGCGGTCAGACCGTCGCATTTGGCAGCATGGTCACGGTTATCGAAAAGAGTACACAACATTTGCGGAAAGAAGATTTGAACGCTATTGCCCGTTATCTCAAAACGCTTCCACGTCGGGAGGGAAAAACATTGTATGAACCGCTCATCAGGAAAGTCGCGACGGCGTCGGCCGGGAGCGTAACCGGTCCGTTCGAGCGGCCCGGCGCAGGTTTGTATCGGGGATTTTGCGCCAAATGCCACCGACCCGACGGTGCAGGCAAGCTGCCGAAGCTACCCCGTCTTGCCGGCAGTCCGGTTGTTCTTTCAGAAAACGCCACCTCTCTCATCCGGCTCATGCTGGAGGGAGGCAAAGGTCCGCTGACAAAAAATGGTCCAAAGCCCGAGGAGATGCCCGGTTATGCAAAAAAATTCTCTGACCGCGAGATTGCTGACGTTCTTACCTTTGTTCGCAACAGCTGGGGCAATAAGGCACCTGCGGTCACGCCGCGCGACGTATCGAGGTTAAGGAAAGCATTAACCGAGTGACAGTTGCGGCGGAGCGAGATGTATAACCAGGCAAAAATTCGAGAAGGCGGCTCGGTCCCCGCAGCATAATTTCACGGCTGAGCCCGGGGAGTGAACAAAAAATATTGTTCGCCCGTCAGCTTAACTGCTCTTGCCGTACGTGTTTCCGCGGCATCAGCTCTTTGCGCACCACGATCAACACACCGATAGCGCTCATCATTGCTCCGTGTATCCACAAAATTATTCCGCCGATCTGCTGATCCGCCAGTGCGCTCAAGCCGCCGATAGCGCGGCCACAAATGGTGTAAATCGGGTAGAGTTCCTGCGACGCAAAAAAAATCATTGCGCCGATCACGATTTGGGGTGGAGCTACGGCAAGCATCATTACGATACGAGAACCTGGCGACAGGCGAACCGAAAGTACGGGGCCGGGATGTAAAACCAGCCCCCAGAAAATCAAACCGTTTACAAACATGCTCCAGTTCATCAGCCGGTACAAGCGCCAGTCTATCATTGCGGTGAAATGGATCGCAGGCAATAACCAGAAGCCGATGAGGCCGCAGAATAGTGTTACCGCCACGATCGGATTGCATAAGACACGTATCAGATACTGAACTGGCGTCCACCCGGTCATCAGGCGAAAAATCCGCCTCATCTTTGCGGGCATTCCCGCGAGAAGCGTGGCTGATGGCCTGCTCAATACAATCAGGAAAGGCCCGAGATGATGCAATACAAGGTGCTGAAGCCGATGAATGAAAAACTGATGCTCGGAGTAATAATCGAACTGTGTATGGGAAACCAGATACACGCAAACTAGCCCCGTCCAGAAATATAATTTTTGACGAAATGAAGGTTTGCTTCTGGGCGAGCCTTTTAGAAAGAGGATCGCTGCGGCACCGGTTGCGCCGACAACCAGAATTGACTCTTCCCAAGGCTTGAACCAGTATAACCAATCCATCAGGAGCAGGCTCCGCGGACGGCGCGTTTAGTTCGCGGCCGCCAAAAAGATATGTGTGAGCGTATTCCACCACATGCGGTCACTGCCGGATTCCGCCAGTTGAAGCCAGCAGTCGGCGAAGGTCCTGCTCCAGGTTCTCGTCAGAATCGGCGGAAGTGGCCAGCAGGCGCGCTTGACCTTGTGAATCAAAAATGTAAATAGCGTCACCGTGCATGATATCGCGCGACTCGGCTATTTTCGAGCGCGGCCGATAGGCTGCCCGGTATTGCTTGGTAAGAGCTTCAATGTCGTCCTTTGAGCCCGTCAACCCGACGGCATGCACGGGGTCAAATTGTGTTACGTACCGGTGCAAGACTTGCGGCGTATCGCGTTCGGGATCGAGCGTGACAAAAAGGATGCGAACGCGCTGCGCGCCACTGCCCAGAAGCTGCGTTACGCGAGCCAACCGGGCCATTGAAACGGGACATTCGGCATCGCAATTGGTAAATCCGAAATACATCAACAATACGTGCCCTTCATATGTTTTTGCCGTCACCGGCTGGCCGCTGTCAGACGTCAGAGAAAAATTCAAGTCCGGCAAATGGCCGGCGACCTGCTCGAGATGCCAGGAACTCCTGGAGGTGCAAGCACTTACCGCGAGCGCCACTCATCAGACCTGAAATGAACCGGCCTGATATCAGGCTTACTGATCTGGCAGCATGTTTCTCCATCGGATTTTTCCAAGTCCTTTTCGCAGTGATGTTCGCTCCGTTTGCTTTCAATATAGCATTCAACATTGCTATTGCACGAATTCGGGAAACGCTTTATATTTCTCTGCATGAAGTACGAAAACACATCGCTTTTCCCGCTCCGCTTTCTGCATCGCCCGCAGCTTCTCGCAAGACCGCTGCTGCGCCCCGCGCGCTAACATTACACCCCCACTCCAAGTTTTTATGCTGCGGAATCTGTTCCTGGATTCTGTATCACAGTTCGATTATCCTTTCGGAAAACGGAGAACCCATTGAAAGACCATTTGATTATTTTTGACACCACTTTGCGCGATGGCGAGCAGAGCCCCGGCGCATCCATGACCCGAGAAGAAAAAGTACGGATTGCGCGGCAACTGGAGCGCATGCGCGTGGACGTGATCGAAGCGGGTTTCCCGGCCGCCTCCAATGGCGACTTCGAAGCGGTGAAGGCGGTGGCTGACTCGATCAAGGACAGCACGGTATGTGGCCTTGCCCGAGCGACAGAAGCCGATATCAAGCGCGCCGGCGAAGCCTTGCAAGGGGCCGCGTTCGGCTCGTATTCATACTTTTATTGCCACTTCCCCCATTCATATGGAGAAGAAGCTGCGCATGTCTCCAGACCAGGTGGTGGAACAAGCGGTAAAAGCTGTGAAATGGGCGCGCCAATATACTGATGATGTGGAATTTTCGCCTGAGGATGCAGGCCGCTCCGACATAGACTTTCTCTGCCGCGTGCTGGAGGCTGTCATTAATGCCGGAGCCAGCCACCGTGAATATTCCCGACACCGTTGGCTATACGATGCCGGAGCAGTTTGGAAAACTCATCCGTACGCTGCGTGAACGCATACCCGAATTCCGACAAGGTAGTGTTTTCAGTGCATTGTCATAACGACCTGGGGCTGGCGGTGGCTAATTCGCTCTCAGCAGTAGTTAACGGCGCGCGCCAGGTGGAATGCACTGTTAACGGCCTGGGCGAACGCGCAGGTAATGCCTCGCTGGAGGAGATCGTAATGGCGGTGCGTACCCGTCAGGATTTTTTCCCCTGCGACACGCGCATAGAAACGGTTCATATCGTACCGGCAAGCAAACTTGTGTCGGGTATTACCGGTTTTCCGGTACAGCCGAACAAGGCCATTGTCGGCGCCAACGCGTTCGCTCATGAATCGGGCATACACCAGGACGGTGTGCTCAAGCATCGCGAAACATATGAAATCATGCGTGCCGAAGATGTAGGCTGGGGCGCGAATAAATTATTGCTCGGCAAACATTCCGGCCGCAACGCCTTTCGCAGCCGTCTGGCGGAACTCGGGATCGGATTGGAATCGGAAGAAGTGCTTAACACTACATTCATGCGTTTCAAGGAATTGGCGGACAAGAAGCATGACATTTTCGATGAGGACCTGTATGCGCTGGTTTCGGACGACGCCATGACCCTGCACGAACACTACAAGCTTCTGTCGCTGACGGCTCATAGCGAAACCGGCGAAACGCCATCATGCCAGTATAGTGATTGGCGAAGAAGGCAAGGAATCGCGCGCCGAGTCAGATGGCAGTGGCCCGGTGGATGCCGTTTTCCGGGCAATTGAAAAGATATTGAGCAGCGGCGCCGAGTTGCAGTTGTTTTCTGTTAACGCCATCACCAGCGGCACCGACTCGCAAGGCGAGGTGACGGTGCGATTGCAAAAGTCGGGCCGCATCGTTAACGGCAACGGCGCCGATACCGACATTGTCGTAGCCTCTGCCAAAGCCTATCTCAGTGCGCTCAACAAACTGCACAGCAAACTGGAGCGAGCACATCCGCAGGTGTAATAGCCGATTCCGCAGGACGGGATAAACGGATAGTGTAAGCGGCAGGATCAGTTTATTCTGCTCCAGAACATGGGGGATGCGTTTTGGATTTTCCTTTCAATCCTGTCGATCGGTCTAAAAACTTATGAAATCCTCACGTTCCCTGGATTTCGCATACTATGTGCTGGTCCGCTTCTTCCAGCACAATTGCACGCAGGTTGCCGGCAGCCTTACTTTCACTACTCTGCTCTCGCTAGTGCCGTTAATCGCTATCGCACTATCTGTCGTGGCGGCATTTCCCGCGTTTGCCGAATTTTCAACCCAGATAAAAATATTCATTCTTACCACCATGGTGCCCGAAGCGGCAAATAAGGTTATCGCGGTATATATGCAGCAATTCGCCGACAACGCGGTGAAACTGACCGCCATCGGCACCGCTTTTCTGGGCGTGACAGCGCTTGCGCTGATGCTGACCATCGATAAGGCGCTCAATGCCATCTGGCGCGTGTCCCGGCTACGACCGCTCCTGCATCGGCTGCTGATATACTGGGCAGTACTCACCATTGGTCCGCTATTGATCGGCGCAAGCTTGTCGCTCACTTCCTGGCTGATCGGTGAATCGATGGGCCTCACCCAGGACATTCCCGGGATTGACGTCGCGCTTCTGCGACTGGGACCGCTCATCCTGACCAGCATTGCCTTTTCGATTCCCTATCTCATCGTCCCGAATCGCCAGGTCTCATGGCGCCATGCGATGGTGGGCGGCGTGGCCGCGGCCGTGGGATTCGAGGTAATGAAGCAGGGGTTCGCGTTCTATGTCACCCGGTTTCCCACTTATCAGGCGGTGTATGGCACGTTTGCCGCTATCCCTATTTTCCTGCTATGGATTTATCTATCGTGGCTGATGGTGTTGCTGGGCGCGGTAATCGCCGCTTCCCTTTCCAGTTGGCGTTTCGGCGCATGGCGGCGCGACCCGGCAGCAAAGGGCAAGCAGTTTTTCGACGCGTTGCGCCTGTTACAGATACTGGGAGAGGCGCTGAGAACAGGCAAAGTTGAAACTTATTCCAGTTTGCAGCAGGGGCTAACGCTGACTCCCGAAGAGCTGGAGCCGATGCTGGAGCTTATGAGCCAGGCCGGGCTCGTCCAGCAGGTGAAGACAGGAGGATGGGTTCTGATACTTGATCCCGCTAAAATCATGGTTGCCGATATTTATCGTCTGTTTACATTTCGTCCCGAGGCGGCGCGTTCCGCTGCGGCGGGTGATGAAAAGCTGGAGCATCTGCTGGACGAGATAGCGGCCGGAATGAACGAGAAAATGAATCTCCCGCTGTCGCAACTTTTTGCGTCATCGCAGTTGGATAAAGCGGATAAAGCGGTAGTATAAAATGCACTTTAAGGGTTGTTTCGAAAAAATGACGCGATACTGTCTTGCCGTTTTGGTTTGCCTGTCCTTGTCGCTATCATCCAGTGCTCAAGCCATAAGCTTTACTTTTACGGACCATACGGGCAAGAAGCTCACGCTTTCTGATTACAAGGGCAAGTGGGTAGTGATAAATTTCTGGGCCACGTGGTGTCCACCTTGTCTGAAGGAAATTCCCGATCTCGTGTCGCTCTACGAAAGCCGGAAGAAACGACGTAATGGTAATCGGCGTCGCAATGGATTACCGTGACCCTAAAACAGTGCTGAAATTCGTTAATTCCATGTCCATTTCTTATCCCATCGTATTTGGCGATAAAAAAATTGCCTCGCAAATCGGGCCGGTCTCAATGCTGCCTACCACTTATCTATTTGACCCTGCCGGGAAGCCCGCTGCCTATAAGGTAGGGATAATTTCTCGTGAAGACCTGGAGGAGTTCATGCGGGAAAATCCGGTAGTGAAACCGAAACGGGCGTACAGGCGGGAAAACGCAACGAAAGGACAAGTGAATTCCGGCAAGCGGCAAGATTTCCCTTATTGAGACACACCCTACCCCCGTTCCCTTGTTGAGAGGACCTTCGTAGAGGAGCGCAGATGAACGGAGAAGGGCAATAACAGAACATGGCGTCAGGCCCCGGATATTCTTGATTTTATGAAATCGACAATATCTTGAGATGGATAAGGAATAGCTTGTGATTTCTCGTCCCGTCGCCCCTGATACTCTATTTTTCCTTGCTTCAAGCTTCTCTCGCCGATAACGATACGATGGGGAATACCTATCAGCTCCATGTCGGCAAACATCACACCCGGCCGATCGTCGCGGTCGTCCAGCAGAACATCGATGCCGGCGCCGGATAGCGCAGCATATATACTCTCAGCCTCGGTCCTGACCTCCGTATTTTTCTTTAGCCCGATAGGAATGATAACGACCTTGAACGGCGCCATCGCCTCCGGAAAAATAATACCGCGCGCATCATGGTTCTGCTCGATCGCGGCCGCTACGATGCGTGATACACCGATGCCATAGCAGCCCATTTCCATGGGACGGCTTTGCCCGGATTCATCGAGATAAATGGCTTTCATCGCTTCCGAATATTTGGTGTGCAACTGGAAAATATGCCCCACTTCTATGCCGCGGCAGATATCCAGCTTTCCCCGGCCATCCGGCGATGGATCGCCCGAAATCACATTGCGGATGTCGAAAATATGGTCGGGTTCTTTCATATCACGGCCAAAATTTGCATTGACGAGATGGTAATTCTCTTCATTCGCACCGCAAACGAAATCGTTCATTGCCACTACGGAACGGTCCGCGATGACGGGAAGTGTCAGGCCGACAGGTCCGATATATCCTGGAAGGCAACCGGTTTTTGCGCGAATTTCTTCTTCGTTCGCTAACCGGAAATCGGAAAGAAAAGGAATCTTGCGAACTTTCGTCTCGTTGAGATGATGGTCGCCTCGTAGCAGTAATAGATACATTTCGCCATTTGCCGCTACCGCCAGCGTTTTTACCGTTTGCTCGACAGGAAGGCTCAAGAACGCGGCAACCTCCCCACAGGTCTTTTTGTCCACCGTCGCGACTTTCCGCATTACGCTTCCAGCCGCACCGCGAGGCCTTGCCGGTGGCAATGACTCGGCCATTTCCACGTTAGCCGCGTATTCCGAATCCGGGCAAAAAGCGATGGCGTCTTCGCCTGAATCCGCTAAAACGTGAAACTCATGCGAACCGCTGCCTCCCATTGGTCCGGTATCCGCTGTCACCGCGCGAAATCCCAGTCCCAGGCGGTTGAATATCCGGCAATAGGCGTCATGCATCGCCGCGTATGTTTTTTCCAGGCTGTCACTGCCGGCATGGAACGAATAAGCGTCTTTCATGACGAATTCGCGGGCGCGCATGACGCCGAAGCGGGGCCGGATTTCGTCGCGGAATTTGGTTTGAATCTGGTAAAAGGTCAATGGCAACTGACGGTAGCTTTTAATCTCCCGCCGAGCGATGTCGGTAATGACTTCCTCATGGGTAGGGCCAAAGCAAAAATCGCGCTGATGCCTGTCCTTGATTTTCAACATCTGGGGACCGAACACATCCCAGCGTCCCGTTTCACGCCATAATTCGGCAGGCTGTATGGCCGGCATCAGAAGTTCCATCGCGCCGGTTGCGTCCATCTCTTCCCGCACGACACTTTCAACCTTGCGCAGAACTTTAAGACCGAGTGGCATCCAGGTGTAAAGCCCGCTCCCGAGCCGCCTGATGAGGCCCGCGCGCAACATCAGCTTATGGCTTATCAATTCCGCTTCGGCGGGGGCTTCCTTAAGAGTGGAAATAAAAAAACTTGCTAGGCGCATATATGGTCCGCTGTAACGGTGGGCCCGTAATTCTACTCTGAAAAGTCATCGCATTTTTAGCCGCACTGCGTGTGCTTCCTTAACCGCTGTTTTATTAAACTCTTGGCAGCTTTCAATCTGGGATAAAATGTGGAAAAATCTATTCCTATTGTGATGGATAAAACGGGTGAATCGCATGATCGACCGTAACGGATATCGCTCAAATGTCGGTATCATTCTACTGAACGCGAAAAACGAAGTATTCTGGGGGAAACGCATCAAGCAGGATTCCTGGCAATTTCCACAAGGAGGCATTAAGCCGGGCGAGAGTCCGGAACAGGCGATGTATCGGGAATTGACGGAAGAAGTCGGTTTGCATCCCTGGCATGTCGAGATTATAGGCCGAACGCGGCACTGGCTTCGCTATGAAGTGCCGGATCAATGGATAAGGCGCGACTGGCGAGGAAATTACAAGGGCCAAAAACAAATCTGGTATCTCTTGCGACTGATCGGACGTGATTGCGACGTATCCCTGCGCACCAGCGTCCGGCCTGAATTCGATGCATGGCGATGGAACCAGTACTGGGTAGAACTGGAGTCCGTGGTCGAGTTCAAACGCCAGGTTTACCGGCAGGCCTTGACGGAATTGGCGCGCTTGCTCAATCGCCCCCTTTCTCCTTCTGGAACTGATGGTTATGACCGATCGGGCTACGGCAGCAGGAAACAAATTGCGATTGGTCCAGCCAAACATAGCGAGTAAATCGAGCAAGCGACGTTCCAGCAGGAAACAGCATGAATTATTCCGGACCGGGAAGGCCGGTGTGCAGGGCTATGCGCGGGTACTCCCCAGGATTCGATTAGCAGGAGTACCCACGTTTCATGTTTATCCGTGCCGTGGCCTTACCTCGTTCCTTTCCAACAGCAAGCTCCATCGCGACATATGATATTCGATACCTTGTTCTCGTCCCGAGCCGCAGATAAACTTGCCCATTGCTTCAGTTTGTTAGGCGTAATCGGCTGCGCCACTACAGCCGCGTTTTTTAGGAGATTACCGATGATAATGCGGGCATTGATCATATCGCTGCTATCTGTTGGAACCATTGCCGCCCCGCCAGCCACGGCTGCCGATGAACCCATCCAGCCCATCGAAGCCGCCAAGCCCAAGAATAAAAACATGGTGGAACTGGGCAAGATGCTTTTTTTTGATCCACGCTTATCGAAGTCCGGATTCATCTCTTGCAACTCCTGCCACAACCTGAGCATGGGCGGTTCAGATAATCTGCCCTCATCCATCGGCCATAAGTGGCATCAGGGTCCGATCAATTCGCCCACGGTATTGAATTCCAGCATGAATCTGGCGCAGTTCTGGGATGGCCGTGCCAAGACCTTGAAAGATCAGGCTGGCGGCCCGATTGCAAACCCCGGGGAAATGGCGTTCAGCCATGAGTTGGCGGTGGGCATACTCCAGTCCATCCCCCAGTACCGGAATCGCTTCAAAGAGGTGTTTGGCTCTGACAAGATTGACATCGGCATGGTAACGGATGCAATCGCCGCGTTTGAAGAAACACTGGTTACACCGGATTCCCGTTTCGATAAATGGCTCAAGGGCGATAAGACGGCTATAAATCAAACTGAACTGGAAGGATACAAGCTCTTCAAGGATGCCGGGTGCACGGGCTGCCATAATGGAGCTGCAGTCGGCGGGGCCTCATTCCAGAAGATGGGCGTCATTGAACCTTACAAAACGACGAGCAAGGCCGAAGGCCGGTTTGCGATAACTGGCAAGGATGCAGATCGCATGATGTTCAAGGTACCCACCTTGCGAAATATCGAGTTGACTTATCCCTATTTTCATGACGGTGCTGCCGCAAGCCTCGAAGACGCGGTGAACACGATGGGCCGGCTACAGTTGGGCCGCAACTTCACCAAGGATGAAAACGTGAAGATCGTAGCCTTCCTGAAGACGCTTACCGGGAAGCAACCCGAATTCCTGATACCGATTCTGCCGCCATCAACCAAGGAGACTCCGAAACCTACACCGTTTGATTAATCAGTACAGGGGAAACCGGATCACTCTGCCTTGATGTCTTATTTTTTCTGGGTGAGAAACGCCATGAGTTGCGCATTGTGGGACCTGCGGTCACCGAATGGCGTTTCGTACTGTGCTTTCGGGATGAAACGAAAAATATTGCCGGCTTGCCCAGGTTGAGCTACAGCCTGGGCTTTAGCGGGGCGATGCCGGCATTTGGTTGCGCTCAAATCAGGCAATGCGGGTATTGCCGCGCCGGAAATGGCGAATATTTCGGTGATGCTTTTTTTCTTTTTTTATCCCCGCTGATTCAATTCGCTCGGGAATTGCAGCCGGGCAGATTAATCTTTGTCATACCCGCGTTTTCGGTATTTGCCGCCAATTCGCCTTCCGTCTACAAATATGGATTTACTCTTGAAAATCAAGTAGAGTTACTTCTTGAATAATTAAAATACGGAGTCACCAATGAGCGCTAAGGGGCAATTGTTACAAGACCCGTTTCTGAATACATTGCGGAAGGAACATATTCCCGTGTCAATTTATCTGGTAAACGGAATCAAGCTGCAAGGGCATATCGACTCGTTTGATCAGTATGTGGTGCTGCTGAAGAATACTGTCACGCAAATGGTATACAAACACGCAATTTCCACCGTTGTCCCCGCAAGGGCTGTCAACATTCCATTTGAGGCGCCCACTATACCTGATGCTTGATCGACCCGCAGCGAACACGTTTAACACTAAC
This sequence comes from uncultured beta proteobacterium, assembly GCA_963831395.1. GTDB lineage: Bacteria > Pseudomonadota > Gammaproteobacteria > Burkholderiales > Nitrosomonadaceae > Nitrosospira. Next base: position 43,820 of record CAWHQD010000043.1, on the reverse strand, counting down.
GCCGCTGATAAGGCTGTACTGGTCAGCCTGGATTTTGGGGAGAGCGATCCTGCCGAGAATCTGGAAGAATTACGACGGCTAGCCGCAAGCGATCAGCTTACGATTTCGGCTGTTGTCAACGGCAAACGCTCCAGGCCCGACCCGGCGACCTTCGCAGGTAGTGGAAAGGTCGATGAAATAGCGGCGGCATTGGAACAAACCGGCGCCTCGCTGGTTATTTTCAACCATGACCTCTCTCCTGCCCAGCAACGTAATCTGGAGCAGCGCGTCGAGCACCGCGTAATAGATCGCACCAGTCTGATTCTGGATATCTTCGCGCAACGCGCCAAAAGTCATGAGGGGAAGTTGCAGGTGGAACTTGCGCAGCTTGAGCACCTCGCAACCCGGCTCGTACGCGGCTGGAGCCACCTGGAACGTCAAAAAGGCGGTATTGGTTTACGCGGCCCCGGCGAAACGCAATTGGAGACGGACCGGCGCCTGCTCGGAAAGCGCGTTAAACTGCTGAAGGAAAAACTCGCAAAATTCCAGTTGCAACGCGCGTTACAGCGCCGTTCCAGGCAGCGCGGCCAAGTGATGTCTGTTTCCATCGTTGGCTATACCAACGCCGGCAAATCGACCTTGTTCAACAATCTGACTCGCGCCCACACCTACGTAGCTGATCAATTATTCGCAACCCTGGACGCAACCACCCGAAAATTGTTCATTCCGGATTACGGTCCCCTCGTGCTTTCCGATACGGTGGGCTTCATCCGGGATTTGCCGCATTCACTCGTCGCCGCTTTCCGTGCCACTCTGGAGGAAACAGTACAAGCGGATTTATTGCTCCACGTGGCGGACGCGAGCAGTCCTGCCCGTGCTGAGCAGATTGAAGAAGTCAACAAGGTGCTGAAGGAAATTGGCGCTGACACAGTTCCACAGATACTGGTGTTGAACAAGGTGGACCTGATCGACTTATCCGCGGGCGGCGCGGATTATCGGCGTGATGAGTATGGTAGAATCGAGCAAATCCGATTGAGCGCAAAAACCGGCGAGGGGCTGGAATTTATCCGGCTGGCCCTGGCAGAAGCAATTGAGGAGCGTGCCTTGCACAGGCGTGAGGACGGGCCGCATGCCGGACCGTAACGACTTGGCAGGTCCTCGCCGTGTGCGCGCTTGTCCATCCGGTCCATAACACGTTTGTTTTCTATGGCAGGCTGAAATTCGAAGTTTTTCACCGTATCGTTTAATGTTTTATCTACATTAAACAAAAAATAGGAATCATCATGGGATTAAACGATCCTCAGTGGGGAAGAAAAAAAGGCAATTCTGGTCCACCTGATCTGGATCAACTGTGGCGCAACTTCAACAAAAAGCTCAATAACCTTTTGAAGCGCAAGGGTGGGGGCAACGGGTCTGGCGGCGGCGAGGGACCGGCTGGCGGTCATCCCAAGCGATATAGCGGCAGCATAGGGTTGCTTATCGGACTGCTCCTGTCTGCTGTGGATAGGTAGCGGATTTTATATTGTGAACGAAGGCCAGCGAGGCATCGTATTACGTTTCGGAAAATATGTGGAAAGCACCCAGGCGGGCTTGCGCTGGCACTTGCCCTATCCGATCGAGGTAGTGGAAGCCGTTAATGTGAGCCAGGTGCGCACGGTGGAAATCGGCTATCGTAACAATGTGAGAAGCAAGGTATTGAAGGAATCGCTGATGCTGACCGATGACGAAAATATCATCGATATTCAGTTTGCGGTGCAATACATCCTCAAGAATCCCGAGGAATTCCTGTTCAACAACCGCGAACCGGAAAACGCGGTGCTGCAGGCGGCGGAAACCGCAATACGGGAAATCATCGGTAAAAGTAAAATGGATTTCGTGCTATACGAGGGACGTGAACAGGTGGCGGCGAAAGCAACCGAACTGATGCAGGAGATCCTCGACCGCTACAAGATAGGGATTGCCATCAGTAAAGTGACGATGCAGAACGCGCAACCGCCGGAGCAGGTGCAGGCGGCTTTCGATGATGCGGTCAAGGCAGGGCAGGATAGGGAACGGCAGAAAAATGAAGGTCAGGCCTATGCCAACGATGTTATTCCCAAGGCCAAGGGTAACGCGGCGCGTTTGCTGGAAGAGTCTGAAGGATATAAGCAACGCGTGATTGCAAGTTCCGAGGGTGAGGCGAGCCGTTTTAAACAGGTTCTTGTCGAATATAGTAAGGCGCCTGGCTGTCACCCGTGACCGGCTTTATCTGGACATGATGGAACAGGTGCTTTCGAACACCAGCAAAATTATAGTGGATCAGAAAAGCGGCAGCAATCTGCTCTATTTACCGCTGGATAAACTGATACAAACGAGTGGGGGCTCGTCTTCACCTGCGCTGCCACCCGAAGTGCCATCCGGCGCTTCGCAAGAGGCTGTGCCTGACGGCGGTGCTCGCACCCGCGAGGCGTTTCGTGGCCGTGAACGGGAGACAAGATAAGTGAAAAACTATACTTCGTTGCTCTTGGGCATTCTTGTCGCCCTGTTTCTTCTGGCGGCTTCTTCACTGTATATCGTGGATCAGCGCCAGCAAGCGATCTTGTTTCAACTGGGTGAGGTAGTCGATGTAAAGACAGCGCCCGGCCTGTATTTCAAGATTCCTCTGGCGCAGAACGTGCGCTATTTCGATTCTCGTATCCTGACCATGGATACAGCCGAACCGGAGCGCTTCATCACTTCGGAAAAAAAGAATGTATTGGTAGATCTGTTCGTGAAGTGGCGGATCATCGACGTCAAGCAGTATTACGTCAGTGTGCGTGGCGACGAAATGCTGGCACAGACCCGCTTGGCGCAAACGGTGAATTCCAGCCTTCGCGATGAGTTCGGGAATCGCACGGTGCATGACGTGGTTTCCGGCGAGCGCGACAAGATCATGGAAATCATGCGCCAGAAAGCCGATGCCGACGCGCGCAAAATCGGAGTGGAGGTTGTGGACGTTCGGCTGAAGCGGGTGGATTTGCCGCAGGAAGTGAGCGAATCGGTCTATCGTCGCATGGAAGCGGAACGTAAACGTGTAGCGAATGAATTGCGCTCTACGGGATCGGCGGAGTCTGAAAAAATTCGCGCCGACGCCGACCGTCAACGCGAAGTCATTCTTGCGGAAGCTTACCGGAAAGCTCAGGAGGTAAAAGGTGAGGGTGATGCCAAGGCCTCCGCAATTTACGCGAGCGCTTTTCAACCTAACCCGGAATTCTATGCTTTTTATCGTAGCCTGGAAGCCTATAAGCAGAGTTTCAGAAACAAAAGCGACATGATGGTGCTGGAGCCCAACTCCGAATTTTTCAAGTATTTGAAGAACTCGGGCAGAAACGCGAAATGATGGCGGATTTCCATGATTCGTCCCAAGGCAAACAGCTTATGAATTCCGGGATCTGCTGGCTGCGATGAGTTCATGACGGGATATGCAAACCTTTGGAATCCTGTTGCCCCGATATTTTTTTCGCATTTCCCGCCGATAACGATCTCGCCGGAACTTTAAATCGGCGAGTGCGTACCGAGCAGTAAGTATCTACCGAGGTTATGGCGGCATGTGGGACACGTTATTAATGGCGTTTGCCCTGATGCTGGTGCTGGAAGGACTCGTTCCGTTCCTGATGCCCGGCGTTTGGCGGGAGACCTTTAAAAAACTGACGGAAACGGGCGACAATCAGGTTCGCTTTATCGGCCTTACCTCTATGCTGGCGGGCCTTCTTCTACTTTATTTCGTGAAATAGGTCCGCGTTCGCACTTCTCTCAAGATGCAATGGAACGTAAACATGCGTGCATGGGTTCTTCCCGAATATATTGAGGACATCCTGCCTGCCGAGGCATTTCGCATCGAGATGATGCGCCGGCGTGTCATGGATTGGCTGTTTGCGCATGGCTATGAGTTAGTGGGCCCCCCCTTGCTGGAATATGTGGAATCGCTACTGAAGGGCAGCGGGGGCGGCACCGATCTGCGCATGTTTAAAGTAGTGGATCAGCTAAGTGGCCGAATGATGGGCTTACGTGCGGACATGACGCCTCAGGTTGCGCGTATCGATGCGCACTTGCTGAACCGCAAGGGTATCACTCGGCTGTGTTACGCAGGCACGGTACTGCATACCGTGCCCTCGGGTTTGACCCGGACGCGAGAACCACTGCAGGTTGGCGCGGAACTTTATGGCCACAGCGGGCTGGAAAGCGATCTGGAAGTCCAGCGGCTTATGCTGCAATGTCTCGCAATTGCCGGAGTAGGTAAAATTCATCTCGATCTCGGTCACGTCGCGGTATTTCGAGGTCTGGTCAGAGGCGCGGGAATTCCGGCTGAGCTTGAAAGAGAATTATTTGGCGTATTGCAGGCCAAGGATATATCGGCGCTGGAGAAACTCTGCGCCGGGCTCGATAAGCAAGTGGACAAGCTTGCGGTGCAGGCGCTATTGCTGTTACCTGAACTATATGGCGATGATAAGACGCTGGGCCTTGCGCGTAAGTCTCTCCCGAACTATCCGGAAATCACGACCGCGCTGGATGAACTGGAAATGGTGGGCGCGGAGTTGAGTCCGCTCGTGGATACGCTGGCATTTGACTTGGCTGATCTGCGGGGCTATCACTATCACAGCGGCATGGTTTTCGCGGCATATACATGTAGCAGTCCTAACGCGATTGCGCTGGGTGGGCGCTACGACGAAGTCGGAAAGGCGTTTGGAAGATCTCGTCCAGCTACCGGGTTCAGTATGGACTTACGGGAACTGTCCGGGTTGGTGGAGCCCAGTCTCTATCCCAAGGGAATCCTCGCTCCTTATGCGAAAGGGGATAAAGCACTTGAAAGAAAAATTGAACAGCTTCGTAGTGAAGGCGAAGTCGTGGTGGTGGAATTGCCCGGGCATGAGAATGAGGAAAGTGTTTTTAACTGCGACAGGAAACTGATGCTGGAAGGCAATGTTTGGTCGATAACAAAAATATGACAGCAATATCGGCAGGCACAGGAAAAGGGTTTGGCTGAGCATCGCTCTTGAATCTCATGGGCTCGGCAGTGTATTAACCTAAACCCGGCAGTAGGCCGCTCATTTTTCTAGTTCGACGTTATGATCCACATCGACTTTTTGTATCACTTGATCCTCATCTCCTTGGCGAGTTCGCTACGGAGTGGATTGAACGGTTTTTACGGCACATGGCTGCGTTGCAACTCCTTGAAATGGAGTGGCCATTCCGCGTCGTTGCGCCTTGCCCTGCACCCCAAAAACCGTACACTCCACCCCGTCCAGCTACCGCTTTTAGGTTAATTTTTAAGATTGGCAGATATGACAAAAAATGTGGTCGTCATTGGTACACAGTGGGGCGACGAAGGCAAGGGCAAGATAGTCGATTGGCTAACCGACCACGCTCGAGGCGTGGTTCGCTTTCAGGGCGGCCACAACGCGGGACATACGCTGGTCATCGGGGGTAAGCAAACGGTGCTGCACCTGATTCCGTCGGGGATTCTGCGTAATGACGTCGCTTGCTATATCGGCAACGGCGTTGTCGTGTCCCCGCAGGCGCTGCTGGAGGAAGTCGACATGCTGGAGAACGCCGGAGTCGACGTGCAGGGAAGGCTACGCATCAGTGAAGCCTGTCCCCTTATACTGCCCTGCCATGTCGCGCTTGACAGCGCACGGGAAACCGCCAGAGGCTTGGGTAAAATTGGCACGACGGGACGCGGAATAGGGCCGGCGTACGAAGACAAGATAGCGCGGCGCGCGGTTCGCCTACAAGATCTGTTTCACCGTGACCGCTTTGCCGCGAAGCTGGGCGAGATGCTGGATTATCATAATTTTGTGCTGAAAAATTATTTCCACGCGCCCGTGGTGGATTTTCAGCAAACTGTCGATGATACCCTATCCTTGGCTGAACGCATCAGGCCGATGATGGCAGATGTGCCACGGCTTTTGTTCGAAGCCAACAGGGCCGGTAGCAGTCTGTTATTTGAAGGGGCGCAAGGAACCTTGCTCGATATCGATCATGGCACCTACCCTTTTGTTACATCGAGCAACTGCATTGCGGGCGCGGCGACGACCGGAAGCGGGATCGGCCCGCAAATGCTGCACTACGTGCTCGGCATTACCAAGGCTTATACCACTCGGGTGGGCGCCGGTCCATTCCCTACCGAACTGGTTGACGACGTCGGCAGGCATTTGGCCAAACGAGGTAACGAATTTGGCGCCACCACCGGCCGGCCACGGCGCTGCGGATGGTTTGACGCCGCTGCGCTAAAGCGCTCCATTCAAATCAATGGCGTTTCGGGATTATGTGTTACCAAGCTCGACGTGCTGGACGGCGTCGAAACGCTGCGCGTAGGGGTGGGTTACAAATTGACCGGGAACGGTGAAGGCGACAGTTTCAGGGAGATCTTGCCTGTGGGTGCGGAGGAACTCGCCTGTTGCGAGCCCGTTTACGAGGAAATGCCGGGGTGGACCGATAGCACGGTGGGCATCAAGAGCTTTGAGCAGTTGCCGGCTGCGGCGCGCGCATATCTGAAACGTATGGAAGAGGTCTGCCAGGTCCCGATAGACATGATATCGACCGGACCAGACCGGGAAGAAACGATTGTGCTGCGGCATCCTTTTGAGTAGTTATCGGTATCCTCTCGATTTGCGGCATATGGTCACCGTGTCGCCATTGCCATGAGCGCTGAAGTAACAAAAAATCGGTATGAACGGCTACACTTTGCGCATCGCCAACTGGCAAAACGATAGCGGAGCGTTACGCGCAATACGGGAAGCTGTTTTTATCCACGAGCAGGGCATTCCTCCCGAATTGGAATGGGATGAAACTGACGCGAGTTGTATCCATGTACTCGCCGTGGATTCAGCGGGAAAACCTATCGGAACGGCGCGTCTGCTTAAGAGACGGCTCAGTCGGGCGCATGGCGGTGCTTAAGGATTGGCGAGGCAAAGGCGTCGGCAGCGCACTCGTGCACTTCCTGCTATGGGAGGCGCGCGACCGGCAGATCAAGCAGATTGGTCTGAATGCGCAGACACATGCTGTCGGGTTTTATCTCAAATTTGGTTTTCAAACAGTGGGGGAAGAGTTCCTGGATGCGGCGATCCCCCACGTCAGGATGATTTTGCGATTATCGGCTGACATGGTTGAATAGCTATTTCCCCTGGAAGTCGTACGGTAGCCCCACCCGTCAGGCATCCTTCTGCCGTACCTGACAATTTCCCGGATCAGATCGTATTCTTTTCGGGCGCTACTGTTAAACAGACGAAGCGCGACGAAAACGTGTGATCAAAACGGAACCATAAAATCGAGGGATAACACAACCTGGTCTTTCTTTCCTCCAAAGGGCCGGTAAGTTGCTCCGTGCAGCGCGTCCACGTTGTCATACCGCACGTTCGGCCGAACATTAAACTGTTGTATCGGCTTCCAATCAAGCTTCAGGGTTTTAGCGGCTTTCCAGTTCATACCCACGGTGACGGCGTAATAATCCGCAGGTGCGCTAGTGCTATTGCCGAGTTCGCCACGACCCAGCGCATAACTAAATCCCTGGTTGTTTGTGGCTGCTGCTACCCGGCCGGGTGAAAATACACGAAAACCGTCTCTATCGCGGAACCACTCGCCACGGACGCCAATCGATAAATCGGGCGTAAGATCGTAGTACAGGTGCGTGTTAATGCCATACCATTCGGCATTCTTGTTCACCCCGTTCAATAAAACCCCTCCAGCGTAGCCATGGTCATGCTGGAAAACAAAATGCGTCTTGGACGTGAACCTGTGCTTCAGCACAATGCTGTACATTCCCCACGGTTCGTTGCTTCTTGTGGACGTCTCGCTATAGGTGCCGCTGATATTGGCCGAACTGCCCATGTCGTCGCTGGTCCAGGTAATACCGCCTATCCCTCCCCAGTTACCCAACTGCTTATCGAATCCCCCATCCCAACCGCCGGTTGCACTCCCGGTAATAACCCCGCCCATAATCAACCAGTTCCCGTTAACGTTGTAGTTACCCAAGGCGCCCGTATGTGTAAAAGGCTCCCCGTACTGCATGGTGTAGGCGTGGGTATAAAAGAAATTATCCGGAGCCGGAACCGATTCATAACCGATGGGTGTATAAAAATGGCCCAGTTTGACATTCAAGCCGTTACCGACCGGCACATAAGCTTCCGCATACGCCTGGGGGAAGGCTATTCCGTAGTATCGGGTTGAAGCGCAACATATATCAAGATCCCAATTGCTTCTCTCCAGGGGCTCGCCGGTATTCACATCGAATGAGGGAACACCATAAGCCTGGGTAAAAATGGCATCCGTACCAAACATGAAATCAAAACGGCCGCCAAAATCCCATGCACTGCCTTCCGCGACCACTGGCCGTTGTATGTATATATTGAACTGATTCAGCTGAAACCGATTTGCCCGGTCGGCAAAAGTCACCGGGCCATTGAACCCGTCGGTCTGGCCCGGATTAAAAGTCGCCCCCCCATTGATCCATCCGCCTATTCTTATCCCGCTATCCTTAAACCAATCCATTGCGGTATTCGCATGAGCATTGGATGAGCTGAGAACTGTTGCAAACAGGCTAAGCGCGGAAGCAAATACTATCTGGCTTCCCCGGTTGGGCGAGCATCGCATAAGCTATTCCCCTAGATAAAACACTACAATTAGAATTGTTATTTCCCCAAAACGTAACATGGAATATATGAATTAATTGTTATTTTTTTGTAAATAATTTGTGAAGATTCAATCTTATTCCGGAAGAGGTGTAGGCGCATCCCACGTACCCTAAAGCCCCCGGCTTCGCATCGCGCGACAGCCATGATGATTCACCTGCCGTCAAACTCAAAAAAAACGTTTATGACAAAATTAGCTTGACAAGCCTTGTCAAATAATACCCCACATATGATTGAAACCTCCATTTTTTATTTGCGTGGAAGAGGTGCGTGATGAAAACACGCCCTGCGGCAGGATGTCGGATGGCGTGGCTGCTGTAGGAGCGGAACGCAGCGAGTTATTAGATTAGAGGCGGGGCTGTGGAGGAATTGCCGGTGTGCGAAAACCGGCTAAATCCTGTTTTCTGCTACTGGCTGCGTAATGGCCGTCTCGTGCCTGCAGTTCTTGAGGCCAGGCAGATAGCAGGCCGTATTCTTCCATTCCCTCTTGAATCCGCCTGATCCATTACTCCTGGTTCGAATCACACGATCAGAAAGGGATGGTTGCGTCGAGGGAAAACAGGATTTGGTCTTTCCGATTATCGAATGGCCTGTGCGCTTGATTGATGCCATCCGCCCTGTCGTAACGAATATTGGGGCGGATATTCAGCTTTTGCATTAGCTTCCAGTCCATGTTCAGCCGTTTCGCCGGTTTCCAGTTCATGCCCACGGTCACTGCATAATAATCCGCGGGTGCACTGATGGGTGCAAAGGCCCCCGCAAAACTATGTCCGGTGTTATCGGTAGCGGCAACGACCCGGAATGGCGAGTAGACCCTGAAACCGTCCCTGTCACGAAACCATTCCCCACGAATCCCTATGGACAGGTCATTCAGAAGATCGTAATACAAATGGGTGTTGATGCCATACCATTCCGCATTCCGGGGCGCGCCACCCAGCAAAACACCGCCTGCGTAGCCATGGACGTGATGCAGAACCAGATGCGTTTTAGGGGTGACCCTATGCTGCAGTACAACATTGTACATACCCCAGGGCTCATTGGTTCGCGTCGAAATCTCGCTATACGTGCCCGTGATATTGACTGAAGTTCTCCTGTCATCACTTGCCCAGGTAATGCCGCCCAGGCCGCCCCAGTTACCCAACTGTTTGTCAAAACCACCATCCCATCCCCCGGTAGCGCTGCCGGTAATTGCGCCACCCATGACAGACCAGTTTGCGTTGACCGTGTAGTTACCCACAAATCCTGTATGGGTAAACGGCTCGCCATTGTTAAAGGTATAGGCATGGGTGTAAAAAAAATTGTCGGGCGCCGGGACTGTTTCGTAACCGGTCGGAGAATAAAAATGGCCCACCTTGACGTTGAGGCCGTTTCCCACCGGCAAATAGGCTTCCAAATAAGCCTGCGGGAGCGCAATACCGTAGGTACGGGTCGAAGAACAGCACAAATCGAGGTCCCAGTTCCCCCTGTCCAGCGGCTGGCCGGAATTCACATCAAAGGGAGGAACGCCGAAAGCCTGGGTGTAAATAGCGTCGGTGCCAAACATGAAATCGAAGCGCCCGCCCAGGTCGAAAGCCTTGCCTTCCGTTACCACAGTGCGCTGGATATATATGTTGAATTGATTTAGTTGAAACCGGTTAGCGCGATCGGCGAAAGTAACGGAGCCGTTGTATCCGTTGGCCGGATTGCTCGGGTTATAGGTTGCTCCACCATTGATCCACCCTCCGATCCTCACGCCGCTATCCTTGAACCGGTCTATTATGTTGGTAGCACGAACATCGCTTGAGTTCATGACTGCTGACACTGACAGCAGGCTGGCGGCCGCCAACAAAATATGGCGTTTGCATTTTGACATGCATTTCATTTTTTTGTTTCCTTAGTTCCCCAGACATAAGGATTTGAAGCCGTACGGTACAAACCAAATCAGTGTTCGGCTTTGGGAGACTCGCCGTATCCAGCGAGAACAAGAGCGCGTCTACCCCAGGAACAATTTATAGGCCGGATTCTCGCTTTCATCCCAGTAGCGGTTGTCGAGTTGGCTGAGAAACCTTTTGAATTCAACTTTCTCTTCAAGCGGCACTTCCAGGCCCACCAGCACGCGGCCATAGTCGGCGCCATGATTGCGGTAGTGGAACAGGCTGATATTCCAGTGATGGCTCATGCTGTTCAGGAATTTCATGAGTGCGCCCGGCCGATCAGGAAACTCGAAACGATAGAGAAGCTCGTTTTTAATTTCGCGTGCGCGTCCCCCTACGAGATGCCGTATATGCAGCTTCGCCATTTCATTGTCGCTCAAATCCTGGGTGCGCAAGCCGCTTCTCTCAAGGCTCTCAATAAGTTTCGCTGCTTCCTCGCGGTTACGTACCGAGACGGCAACAAACACATGCGCCTCTTTCGGATCCGCGTAGCGGTAGTTGAATTCGGTAATGCTTTTTGCACCCAGCATGGCGCAAAATTTCTTGAAACTGCCCGGCTCTTCCGGGATCGTTACCGCCATCACTGCTTCCCGCTGTTCACCCAGCTCCGCCCGTTCAGACACATGACGCAGCCGATCGAAATTCATATTGGCGCCGGAGCAGATTGCGACCAGGTTTTTACCGCGTATCTTCTCCCGTCTGGCATAAGCCTTCGCGCCCGCAACGGAAAGCGCGCCGGATGGCTCCAGAATGGCGCGCGTATCCTCGAACACATCCTTGATTGCGGCACAGATGGCGTCGGTATCCACCAGTATGATTTCGTCCACCAGTTCACGGCATAGGCGGAAGGTTTCTCTTCCCACCTGCTTTACCGCCACGCCATCCGCAAAAGACCCGACCTGCGCAAGCCTGACCCGGCGTTTTTGTCTTAATGACTGATACATGGAATCCGCGTCAACCGGCTCGACTCCAATAATCCTGATTTCGGGATAAAGCCTCTTTACATAAGCAGCCATGCCGGAAATGAGCCCGCCGCCGCCTACAGGGACGAATATGGCGTGGATAACGCCAGTATGCTGACGAAGGATTTCCATGCCGATCGTACCCTGCCCTGCGATGACGTCGGGATCATCGTACGGATGCACGAATGTAGCGTCCTCGTCTGCGGCGAATTTCAACGCATGAGCATAGGCCTCGTCATAGGAATCTCCATGCGATATAACGCTCGCGCCGCGCGCCTCGACCGCCTGCAGCTTGATTTGCGGTGTGGTGACCGGCATCACGATGGTGGCGCGGCAATTCAACCGTTGCGCCGCAAGCGCCACACCCTGCGCATGGTTGCCCGCGGAAGCCGTCACCACGCCGCGCTTGAGTACGGCAGGAGAAAGCTTGACCATCTTGTTGTAGGCTCCGCGCAACTTGAATGAAAAAACCTCCTGCATATCTTCGCGCTTCAGCAATAGCTGATTGTTTATGCGCGCAGACAAATTCGGCGCAAGCTCCAGCTGGCTTTCTACCGCCACATCATAAACGCGAGCGGTGAGAATTCTTTCGAGGTAACTGTTTTTCATCGAAGCCGGCGCTGGGGCGATATCAGGAATTCAGCATTTTAGCATGCCGGAAAACTCTAAATGTCCAGCTTCATTGTTAAAATTGGCGGATAGTATTATCCTCATAAATAATCGATATTCTTTTACCCACAAAAATAACATCATGACGCAAGACGAGCAAAAACGCGCGGTCGCTCAAGCCGCTATCCAGCATGTCCCCGTCGATTGCATAGTCGGCGTGGGTACCGGTTCCACCGCGAATTACTTCATAGACGAGCTGGCTCGGATCAAGCATAAAATCCGGGGAGCGGTGGCGAGCTCGGAGGCAACGGCACAGCAGGCTTCGCAGCCATGGCATTGAAGTGATGGACTTGAATGGTGTCGATGAACTCCCGGTATACGTGGATGGCACAGACGAAATCACCGAGTACCTGCATATGATAAAAGGCGGTGGCGGAGCATTGACTCGAGAGAAAATTGTCGCGGCGGTGGCAAAAAAATTCATTTGCATCGCCGACAAAAGCAAGCTTGTCAACATACTCGGCAAGTTTCCACTACCCGTGGAGGTTATCCCGATGGCCCGGAGTTATGTGGCGCGCGAGATAACCCGACTGGGCGGCCAACCCGCCCTGCGCCAGGGATTCATCACTGACAATGGCAACATGATCCTGGACGTCCATAACATGCAAATCCTGAACCCGGTTGAACTGGAGGCAACACTTAATCAGATCACCGGCGTAGTGACCAACGGTTTATTTGCAAAGCGAGGAGCCGATGTATTGCTATTGAGCAGCGATGACGGTGTCCGGACAATTGTTATCTGATGTCAACAGCAATAAAATTGTCACAGCCGGCCAGTACGATTCCCGGTTATTCTTTACTTCCAAACGATCAGCAGGTGTGCAATGGCAAGCAGCGAACATATATCCAAGCAGTTTGACGCCGATCTTGAAGCCGTGCGCACGCGCGTGTTGCATATGGGCGGATTTGTGGAAGAGCAGATCGAGAAAGCCATTGAGGCGCTCACCACCGGCAACGAGAGCTTGATAGAAAATATTATCGCCGATGATCACCGCGTCAATGCAATGGAGGTGTCGATAGACGAAATCTGCAGCCAGATCATTGCCCGCAGACAGCCGGCTGCAGGTGATTTACGCATGATCATGACGGTCATCAAGACCATTACCGACCTGGAGCGCATCGGTGATGAAGCAGAGAAAATTGCGCGCATGGCCAAGCTGATCTATCAAACCGACCGCATGCATATGCCGCGTTTCGTCGAAATCAGACATGTTGCTCACATCGCGCTGGAAATGCTTCACAAGTCGCTGGATGCATTTGCCCGCCTGGACCTCACAGCCGCGGCTCAGGTCGTGCGGCGAGGACGAAAAGGTGGATGAGGAGTTCCGTTCCATCATGCGCCAGCTCATCACCTTCATGATGGAAGATCCGCGTAAAATTTCGACCGCCCTGGAAATCCTGTTTATAGCAAAAGCGATCGAGCGCATCGGCGATCACGCCAAGAATATGTCGGAATACGTGGTATACATGGTCAAGGGCAGGGATGTGCGCCATGTGACCGTTGAAGAAATCGAGCGTGAAGTAAGAGACTAGGCCGGTCGGCAATCTTCGGATCCTGAAACGGAAGTCATGATCGAATACTCCACTCTCGCAGCAGTCGACCTTGGCTCCAACAGCTTTCGTCTTCAAGTAGCACGGGTGGAAGGCAAACAGCTTTATCCGCTGGACAGTTTGCGGGAAATGGTACGCCTTGCCGCAGGCCTTACCGCCGACAAGCGATTGGATGAGGATTCCCAGGCACGCGCATTGGATTGTCTGAAACGTTTTGGCGAGCGTCTACGGGGCTTTTCCCCACATACGGTGCGTGCGGTCGGCACGAATACGCTCAGAGTAGCGAGGAACGCATCGGTATTCCTCAAAAAAGCCGAAGCCGCCATTGGATTCCCGATCGAAGTTATTGCGGGGCACGAGGAAGCGCGGCTTATCTATCTGGGTGTAGCCCACGGTCTTCCAGCCTCTGCAAACGCTCGCCTGGTAATGGACATTGGCGGCGGCTCTACCGAATTTATCATTGGCAATCGCCTGAAGCCGGTCAAACTGGAAAGCCTCTATATGGGCTGTGTCAGTTACAGTCTGAATTTTTTTCCGGACGGCAAGATTACCAAGGGAGCCATGAAGCGGGCGGAACTCTCCGCACGCAGCGAAATCCAGGCTATCGCGGCGGAATTCTCCAGTATCCACTGGCAGGACGCATTTGGGTCATCCGGCACCGCGCGGGCACTGGGTGATATTATCAAGCTGAACAACTTTACTACTGCCGGCAGCGAGGGCGAAATCACACCGGAAGGGCTGGAAAATTTTCGCGACCACTTGCTCAAGGTTGGCGATATCAGGAAACTGGAACTTGCCGGACTGCGTGCTGACCGGGCGCCAGTCATTCCCGGAGGCTTTGCCATCATGTCTGCTGCATTTGCCGAACTGGGAATCCGCCGCATGTCGCAAGCCATGGGCGCGTTGCGCCAAGGTGTGCTTTATGATTTGCTCGGACGCTTCCATAAGCATGACATGCGCGAAGTAACGGTGAGGCGTTTCATGCAACGCTACCGGGTGGATCCCGCCCAGGCAAGCCGGGTGGAATCGCTGGCCCTTTTGCTGGGAAAGCAATTGCTGGAAGATTTTCCCGAGAAAGCGGAAGAATTGCTGCAAACGCTCTCATGGGCGGCGCGGCTGCATGAAGTCGGTATTTCAATCGCGCATTCCGGCTATCACAAGCACTCGGCATATATCCTCGGTAATGCCGATATGCCCGGTTTTTCGAGAAGGGAACAAGAACGCTTGAGTTCGCTGATGCTCCTCCATAGGGGTACGGCCGGCAAAGCACGGGAACTCATTGCCGTCCCGGCTGGATTTCGCCCTGCTGGGCGCGCTTCGTCTGGCGACATTGTTCTACCGCAGCCGCAGCGATATCAGGATGCCGCGAATGGAATGGAAATCAGCCTGGACGATAAAGAACTGGAGCTGCGCATAGAACAGGGATGGCTGGAAAGCAATCCCCTGACCGATACCGCGCTGTCTGCGGAAATCGAGCAATGGGCCGCTCTTGGCTTCAATTTCCAGATAAAGAAGCTGGAGGAAAAGAAGGAGACACAGTACGGGTAAATCTGCCAGGAGTGCAACCGGCAAATGATCGGACAGCGAGGCAATGGCGTCACACTCTAGAAAGAGATCTACAAAAGCAGGATTGCCTCCAGGAACATTGGTGCATATCGGCGCAAAGAAAGGGGGCGCTTCCCGCATTACCCTGCTGGATTATGATGCAAACGGAGTACGCGAGTCAGAGGTAACCGCTGCAGGATTGAGCGAGAAGATCAAGCTCACCCGGGGTATCAAATGGGTCAACCTTCACGGCTTGGGCGATATCAGTTCGATAGAGCAAATCGGCGCCTGCTTCAACCTTCATCCCCTCGTGCTGGAGGATATATTCAATACAGAGCAACGCGCAAAGCTGGAAGACTACGGTGATTATCTTTACGTGGTGCTGAAAACTTTCGGCTACGAAACCGGCGGCGCGGAACAGAGAATATACTCCGAACAGATCAGCCTCGTGCTGGGGAAAAATTTCGTGCTGTCGTTTCTTGAGTCAGATGGAATCCAGCTCCAGTCGGTGCGCGATCGGCTGCGTTCAGGCAAAGGTCAAATCGGGAAGTCGGGCGCGGATTTTCTGATGTATAGCTTGATCGATGCCATCGTCGACAGCTACTTCGTCATTCTTGAGCGCCTTGACGAAAAAACCGAGGCGCTGGAAACGGAATTGATAGCCCGCCCACAACCAAGCACGCTGCAATCCATTCACCGCCTCAAGCGAGAAGGTGTTTTTTTACGCAGGGCGCTATGGCCATTGCGCGAAGTCATCAGCTCCTTGCAACGGGGGGATTCGCCGCTGTTCACTCGCAATACGCTGCTCTATCTGCGGGACGTCTACGACCACACCATACATATCATTGAGTCGATCGAGTCGCTGCGCGACCTGACAGCGGGCATGCTCGATATTTATATATCGAGCGTGAGCTTCCGCATCAGCACGGTCATGAAAGTGCTCACTGTCATTACCACCATATTCATGCCGTTGACCTTGATTACCGGCATCTTCGGCATGAACTTCAAATACTTGCCGGGGCTTGAGTGGAACTTGGGGTTTTTCGTGGTGCTGGGTACGATGGCAGTAATCAGTGCAGGAATGTTGCTGCTATTCCGCTGGAAAAAATGGTTGTGAAGAATTACAAAGGTTTTAGAACTCGAATACTTGCCCTGCTTCAATCTCTCTGGTCAAAATTCTCCTGCTGCTTTCCAAATCTCCGCCATCGTGCATCCTCGCTACCCGGCTCTGTGAGTGACCAAAACCCGAATGTTCTTATTGAGTTGCTTTAGCCCCTGTGCCCCGGACCGCGAGGGATGAGCAGGCAAATACAGCGTAAACGTAAACGAAAATCTACACGCTTTCAGGAGAATTTCCTGTCTTGCTTTCCCATGACAGTACTTTGACGCGCTGAATACGGGCCCAGGAAACGACCAGTGCGCGTACGCAGGCGTGAAACATCCGGCAGCATCCATACCTCGGTGATACGCTTATCCTCTCGCCAGCTACGCATCAGGAGCCTCATAATGGTCCCGATACTCATCGCATGGCTGCGCATTTGCAGGCAGAGAAGCTGCCGCGCGGGCTCCGGCGATAACCAATGCACGTAGCCTCCCTGGCGAAACACGTCCTCGAGCGCATCAACAAGGGGTGTGGGAAAATGCGCCAGCGGGAATTTGCCCGAGAGAAGCAGGATGTTACGCCGGGCGTCAGGATAGCGTGAAAAGTAAAGATTGCGGTTGCCCCTGACCAACTGTCTGAAAGACCGGCCGCGCCCGAATGATCCGCCGCCCTTGTGTTGTATGCGGGCGTCAGGATGCACGCCGAGCCGGAAACCGCGTTGATCGAGCCGGCGGCCAAGGTCTATGTCTTCATAATAGCCTCGGCCGAATGCAGGATCAAAGCCGCCTGCTTCCTGAAAAACCTCCCGGCGGACGAGAAATGCGTGACCTTGAAGGCGATAGGTGGCAATGTATCCGCCGGGTCGCCGCAAGTATTGGTTTAGATCGTGCCTGGCATAGTCGTTGCCGCCAGGAATGAGAACTGCGAGCTGCGGGTCAGCCGCCAGCGCTGCACAGAGCAGCGGCAGAAAATTCTCGTTTGCCGTGGTATCCGAATTGAGTACCAGTACGCAGGATGCATCAGAGCGTTTGATTGCCTCATTCACCGAGGCGCCGAAACCCCGATTGGTTTGTGCGTGATATACGTGAACGCGCTCGTACGGCAACTGATCAAGCATCTCGCGGGTCTCGGCACCGGAGGCATCATCCTGTACGTAAATGTTTCCTATTGATTCGCCGAGGAAAGTAACGACGGAATCGATGCAGCGCCGAGTCAGCGCGGGCGCATTATAGACCGGGATTACCACATCGATGGACGGCGTGGCCCGCATACGGCTCAGTGTCCTCCTGGCAAAACTATCTGGGGGGGCCAGCCAATCATGCGAAAGCAAGATTGGCGACGTCATCATGCGGATGGGCTTTGGTGCTGGCCTCTTGCCGTACCTGCCCCTCCAGCAGCGCCACATAACGGGGGAGTACGTCGGGATCCCCTACATCGATCATTTCCTTCAAGAAACGCTGACGATGTTCTTCTATATAAAACGAATCGCAGCCGTGGGAAAGAAACCTTTCAATGTGTTTATAAACATCATCCCGGCACCGCAGTTCTGTCTCAGGCATGAATTCAGCCAGTGCGGAACGTCCCGCATGCAGATAGTCCGCCGCCAATACCGGCTTCCTTGTTTTGACCGCTTCAAACACAACCGAAGTAGCAAGATCGATGACGACGTCCGACCAATTCATGAGATAGATCGAATGAACGTCTCCCCCGGCTACGCTCACGTTGGGCAAACGCCGAAGGGAGACGTCCTTGGTCAGGGATTGCTGCCAGCCGCCGCGGGTATGCGGCTTGATCACCAGTTCCACGCCGGGAAAGCTGGCGACAATACGCACTACCTCGCCCACTTCTTCCCAAAACGTGGAAAAATTGCTTTTTCTCAAAAACATTGCCACTTTGAGCTTACTGTCAGAGCGGCTCAAGGGCGAAGGCGGCATCAGTTGGCCCAGTTTCGCAAGCCATTCGTCGCAGTAGCGCGGCGAGCCCAATACGGCAAGCTTCCTGTTATCCATGAATGGACGAAAGCGCACCGAGCATAGCTCGTTCGGCACCACAACCCTTTCAAAAATCCCGGCGTTGGCGAATGTGGTGTCGGGTTCCAGGCGCAATTCCCGACGCCGGATCAACTGGCTGGCATGAGGGCTATCGCCGTGCGGCAGCGATACCGTCCCGAGACCCATGTCGCGCGCAGTCGATAGCACCACCTTGACCCATTCCACGCAAATCGATGAATTTCTTTCTATCCAGTCAAATACCACTACCCCTTCGTCGCGTGGTCCAAAACTTCGCGTCAATAAGCGTTTAGCGGTCCTTTGCCAGACCGGTTCACGCCGCTTGGCATCGTAACTCTTTGCCAGTGCCTCCATGATCGGACCGATGAACGGGCGGCGCAAGCTGCGGATCAATATCAGTGTCTGAAAAAACCATCTGACAAACTCGACAGGTGGCAGCACATCGGCGATGTATGCCATTCGCACGCCATTGAGCCCCTTCAGAAAGTTGATCCGGTAATCGTTACGAAACCGCGAGTTTCCTATCAGCACAACATCGCAGGTATGCCCGGAATTGATCCACTTGTAGATTACCGGTGTAATATGGTCTATGTCGTTATAATGACGGAGGAAAAAAAGCGCTTTCATCCCCGCATTCTCATCCTTCGCATGTTGGCAACAAGCGGTACACCCATCATTTGGTCGAGGATCCCGATGTGTTTCTGGTGGGAAAAAGCGCGTAATTGTACACTGGCGAATATTCGTTTACTAGCACAGCCGCCGCTTTAACTTTGTGGCAGTCTGTTAAAATAGAAAGCTGCTTCAGGTTCATGAGGGCACTCCTCTCTCTCCTGCGGCATAGTAACGATAAATGCGATACGGGACTTCCCGTTATCACAACCCCGGTCCTGATACCGGCAAAAGCTGATAAACGCCAAGGAACATGAATCACCAATGAAAACTATTGCTGTAATACCGGCACGTATGGGTTCGTCCCGTTTCCCCGGAAAACCGGTTGCAAAACTGTTGGGCCGGACCATGCTGGAACATGTTTACAAGCGCGTGGCGCTGAGCAACGTGCTCCATGCGACTTACATCGCCACCTGCGACGAGGAAATCCGCAGGGTGGCGCAGGATTTCGGCGCTCCCGTCATTATGACAGCCGACACCCACGAAAGGGCGAGCGATCGCGTTGCCGAGGCGGCGGCCAGAATCGAAGCTGAACTTATCGTCATGGTACAAGGCGACGAACCGATGACACATCCCGAGATGATCGATGCGGCGGTAGAGCCGTTCCAGCACGACCCGCAATTGGGCTGTGTGAATCTGGTGCGAGGTATTGACAACCAGGCCGACCTTCACGACTTCAATACAATCAAGGTTGTGATGAATCAGCGGGGCGATGCCCTATACATGTCGCGACAGCCGATACCGACTGCCCCCGCTTCCTCTCACTCGAACTTTCCGCATGCGTTTGCCTACAAGCAGGTATGTATTATCCCATTCCGCCGCGAAACATTATTTGATTTCGCCCGCTTGCCCCCCACGCCCCTGGAAAAACTGGAATCCGTTGACATGCTGCGATTGCTGGAGCATGGTTACCGGGTGAAGATGGTGAGAACCGAATTCAACACCCAGGCGGTCGACACACCGGCCGATCTGGAGCGCGTCGCCAGGCTGATGAAAGCCGATCCCTTGCTCACCTCATACTGAGCCCGGCCTTTGCCGGACACCTTCAGGCAGTCATCTAAAGGAAGTACTCATGCAATTAAAATCGAAACTTGCGCGGAATGCGTTAACCATCGGGTCGTGGATCACACTAGGGCATCCGGCCATCGCCGAGATCATGGCGGCGGCCGGGTTTGATTGGCTCGTGCTGGATACCGAGCACAGCGTGCTGGAACTGAGCGAAGTTCAAATACTGATCCAGGCACTGGACGGGCAGGGATGCCCGGCAATCGTGCGGCTGACCTCGAACCATCCCGACCAGATCAAGCGTGTCATGGACGCCGGCGCAACGGGCGTAATGGTGCCGATGGTCAAAACCGCGGCAGATGCCGAGGCTGCCGTCCAGGCAGTCTACTATCCGCCCCGGGGCGGGCGGGGAGTGGGTCTTGCCCGAGCACAGGGTTATGGTGCAAGATTTCAACAATACCGGCTCTGGCTGGACGATAACGCGATCATCGTAGTCATGATCGAGCATATCGATGCCGTCAACGCCATCGACTCCATTCTTTCCGTACCCGGAATTGACGCCTATATCATCGGTCCCTACGATCTGTCCGGCTCCATGGGACGTCCTGGCGAACTCGA
This sequence comes from uncultured beta proteobacterium, assembly GCA_963831395.1. Taxonomy (GTDB): domain Bacteria; phylum Pseudomonadota; class Gammaproteobacteria; order Burkholderiales; family Nitrosomonadaceae; genus Nitrosospira. Next base: position 23,153 of record CAWHQD010000043.1, on the reverse strand, counting down.
TTATCCGGAAGTGCAGACTGCCATAGCACGGGTACTGGAAGCTGGACGCCGCCTCGGTAAGCCGGGGGGAATTCATGTAGTGGAACCGGATCCTGATCAGTTGCGTCGAAACATTCAGGCCGGCTTCAACTTTCTTGGCTACGGCCTGGATATCCGCATCCTCGACACACTATGCCGGAGCCACATGCAAAATATAAGGGAAGGTTTATGAACAAATTCGTCATTTCCACCTCGTCGTTCGATGTGGACAACAATCCGCCTATCCAGCATTTGCTAAAAAAGGGGATGCGTATAACGGGCAATAGTTACGGACGCAAACTTACGGAAGATGAAGTCGTGACGTTGCTGGGCAAGGATACCGTAGGGATGATTGCCGGCATAGAACCGCTCACCGAACGCGTTTTCGCTTCCGCCAGCAGCTTGAAAGTGATATCCCGCTGCGGGAGCGGCCTGGATAGCGTCGATCTTGCCGCCGCGGAGCGCCATGGCATTACTGTTTTAAATACGCCGGAAGCGCCCGCCCAGGCAGTGGCCGAGCTTACCTTGGCCTTGATATTGACGGTTTCCAGAAAGATATGCGAGACTGATAGACTGGTTCGTGCGGGGCAATGGCCACGAACGCAAGGACGGCTGCTTGCCGCCCAGCGGGTGGGCATCGTGGGCCTGGGAAGAGTTGGCAGGCGTGTTGCGCGCCTGTGCCAGGCATTCGGAGCCGATGTGGTGGCGCATGATTCATACGTGCAGCGCTCGCCGGACGGGGTAGAATTGGTGCCCTTGAAGAAGCTTCTGGCGGAGGCAGACATCGTCACCCTGCATCTCACGTATGACGCCGGCACACACCATCTGGTGAATAAGGAAGCTTTGGCGCAGATGAAGCGCGGCGCTGTGGTGATAAACACAGCTCGGGGTGGTCTTATAGATGAAGCCGCGCTGGCGGAAGCCTTGAAATCCGGACAGCTAAGCGCAGCCGCTCTCGACGTCTTCGAGCAGGAACCGTACCAGGGTCCTCTGGTGGAATGCGAAAACGCGATTCTCACCTCACATATCGGCTCCCTTGCCAGGGAATCACGCCAACGCATGGAGGTTGAAGCCGCGGAGAATCTGCTGCGAGGTCTGATCGAAGCCGGCGTTATGGAAAACGGGTAAACAGGGAATGTCGAACGAAATCGCTATTGTCTATGGCGCCAGTGGCTTTCTTGGCAGTCATGTGGCGGACGCACTGTCCGCGGCGGGCTACCGGGTGCGCCTGTTTGATCGTTGCCCCTCCCGCTATCAGCGAGGCGACCAGGAAATGATCATTGGCGATATCATGGATCTTGACCAGGTGACGGAAGCGGCCAAAGGCGCCGACGTAGTCTATAATTTTGCCGCTATCGCTGATATTGATGAAGCCCACGACAAGCCGCTGGCTACCGCAACAATCAACGTGCTCGGTAATATGCACGCGCTGGAAGCCGCCCGCCTCGCCGGAGCGCGCCGCTTCGTTTTTGCCAGCACCATTTACGTCTATTCCGAGTCGGGTTCTTTTTACCGGGCCAGCAAGCAGGCGGCGGAACGCTTCATCGAAACCTATAATGAACGCTACGGCCTGGACTACAGTATTTTGCGCTATGGATCGTTGTATGGCACGGCGCGCCGACGCGCGCAATGGTATCTACCGGATGCTGCACGAAGCAGTGGAGCGGCATTCGATTACTTATCACGGTAGCTGGCGAGGCGATCCGCGAGTATATCCATGTGGAGGATGCAGCACGCATGAGCGTACAGGTACTTGCGCCGGAGTTTGCCAACCGCCATCTGATCCTGACCGGGCAGGAGCGGTTACGGATCAGGGATGTCATGACGATGATTTCGGAAATCATGCCCTGGAAAATCAATCTGCATTTTGACGAGGCACGGGCGGGGCATCATTATGAAGTGACGCCTTACGCGTTCCAACCCCGCATCGGCCACAAGCTGGTGCTCAATGAGCATGTCGATCTGGGCCAGGGCCTGCTGGATTGCCTGCGGGATATTCACAAAAGCATGCATCACTCCGGTAAAGATGATGAGGCGACGCCCTTGGCGTCTGACAATAAAGCATGAAGACGGGTAGCATGGCAGGCCATCATTTTCGATTTTGACGGAGTGGTGGTTGAATCCGGTGAAATCAAGACGCAAGCTTTTGCCAATCTCTATCAAGGGTATGGCGAAACAGTGATGGCTGCGGTAGCGCAGTATCACACCTTGAACGGCGGCATGTCGCGCTATCAGAAATTCCGTTATTTTCAGGAAACGCTTCTGGAAAAACCCCCGCTCACGCCGGAGGAAGAGCAGCATCTCGACCGGCGTTTTTCCGAACTGGTGGTCGAGGCCGTGATTGCGAGCGAGGCAGTGCCGGGCGCGGCCGAACTGATTCGTAAAGAAGCCGAAAGAATACCTTTGTTTGTCGCATCCGGCACGCCGGAAACTGAACTGAATACACATCGTCATCCGCCGCGGCCTGGCCTCCTATTTTACCGCTGTGCGCGGCTCTCCTACTCCTAAACAGAAGTTGATAGCCGACATTCTGGCATCGCATGCCCTCTTGCCCGAGCGTGTGCTGATGATAGGCGATGCCCTGATTGATTATCAAAGTGCACGCGTTAACAACGTTTCATTTCTGGGGCGTGTGCGGCCGGGGGATGAAAATCCCTTTCCGGCGCATGTGGACGTTCTACCCGATCTGAATCCATTGCTCACCTGAGCAGGGCAACCGGTGCATCAGCCAGATCAGCACGGCAATTCGGCCAGCGTGTCGACGCATCCCGACGCAAGGCGATCAGCGCATCAGCCCGCGCCGCAATAACTGCCAGGAGACTTTGAAACCCCACAGCACCGGATGCCGCCGCAACAAAGGAGTCACTTCAACACGAACTCCGGTATGGCGCTCGATCTTCCAGGCGGCATAATTAATGCTGTCGTGAAAGGTAAATGCGGCCTTTGTCAGGCGCAGCACAGACAGGACTTTTCCCTGCCAGCGGCGTAACCGCCAATGCATTAGAGAACGCCGATGATCTGCTGCATTGATCAGGCAGCGATAATTTCCATCTGCCAGCACCTCCAGTTCTCCCCCTAGCGCCGGGCGCGGCATGCCGGGTTAATCGCGCGTACTCATCCGGATTGAACTGGGCAAGCTGACGTGCTCGTCCTGCCCGCTCAGGCCGCAGTTCGGCCGCGTAAGTCTGCGTCAAACCATTGGTCCAGATCGTCTCGGCATCTACCACGGAGGCGTTCAGCGTTGGCAGCGTGGACTTGAGAAACGTTATCACTGCTCGTGCCAGCGCGCGATATATGCGCTTGCGGATAACCTCATCCCGGGCATATAACAATCGCGTTGGTTGAGCGAAGCGCGCCCATAGATAGGGGTGAAACCAATGTCCGGTCCCTTGTTCGAAATCCGCCACCGAGACCACCGCATATTTGGCGCGAAACTTTTTTTCCTGCCGTGGCTGCCTCCAGATAAAATACGTTCGGAGGCAGCCAGGCATTAAGGTAACCCAGATAGCGCTCGGGGTAAGCGCTACTGTAGCTGTTCACCACAGCATAAAAATCCACGACCCCGTCGCCAATTTCGGGGGAGCGCAAACAGGACCCATAAAGAAGAACAGCTTCAAGTGAAGAGCCGAAGCGTAACTTCAATGCTTCAACGAGGATAAAAAAATCCGCTGATACAGCCAGTGAACTCAGGCCGGCCATCTCGGATACCAGGCCATCCGGGAGTTGTTGATCAGCTATTGATGTGCGATTCGCCATGTTATGAGTCTGCGTTTCCGCTATCCGCTATCAGAAAACTGATCGGGCCGACTGCCGAAATGCGCAATGGCCCACCTTGACTCGTCGCCCGGTAGGACTCGCCATCGACGACGTACTCATCATCTACGAGCAATTCCAAGGTTTTGGTATTGCTGCTGTAATAACCATCCTGTTCCTTGAGAACGCTCCCGCGGCCTGAAAGCAGTTGCAGCAACGAGCGCAAGGGACGCTTTCGCTGCTGCCGGACAAATGTCACATGCAACGGTTCCCGCTCCCGGCCCCAGTATGGACGCATGCCAAACAGCAGGCGATCAAGAGTGCTGGCGAAAAGAAACGCATAGGTTCCATGATGCAGTTCGATACCCTGCTCAATGACTGACATCTGAACCGGCGCCCACGCGCCTTGACGGCGTCCCATGAATGCGCCGGCAAGATAACCCAGCATTATGATAGCGGAATAAGTTTCCCCCGTGACGCCCAATTGCTTGATTCTGCCTTGGGAAAATATGACAGCACGGGCAATAAGGCCGATGCCGAAGAACATGCCATAGACTTTGGCGGCTCCTGCCTGTTCAATGCACAAAACGTGACGCTGTAGCAACACAGGCGGGTTCTGGTTCTGCAAACACTTGCTTAACTTCTGCAGGACATGTTCCGGTTTGCCGTGAATGCCCATATCCAGCGCGATCATATTGGTGGTTCCACCAGGCACGACAGTCAAAACCGGCCATTTGGCCATTGGCCTTGTGGTAAATAAATGATTCAACACCGCCTGCACTGTGCCGTCCCCGCCGACGACAACCAGCAAATCAGTATCCTCTTGCAGAAAAGCATCGACAGATGCATTAATCTCTGACGCACTCGTCGCTTGCCGGCAAGTTGCATTGGGAATCCCGGTCAATTCGCGCCCTATCGCATCCCTGCGCTTGCGTATACGCCCGCTCATTGGATTGAACAGAAACCCGACAGTGACTGACCCTTCTCTAAGTCTGTCAATTCTTGATTGTTCTATCATTCAAATCTGATCTGAATACCGCACCCGCGGGACTTGGCCAGGGTTTTGAAGGCGAGCCGCGCAGATTACAACATATGTCACATTAGTGCCACAGCAACAGCTCATCCACAGAGAATAGAGCGGCTCCATACAACAGCCCGAGAGCAGCGGTTAAAAAATCCGCCGCAACCACAAACTCGCAAGAGCAACTAACAGCAATCCAGGCAGGAGCGCTGTTAGCGCCGGATTCAGGCGCAGCAACAGGCCCGCATTCGCAATGATCTGGTCAAACAGATAGACGCTGATGCCGAGCATAGACGCGAGTACGAGCCTGTTGCCGAGGCCAGCCCGTACCGATCCGAAAACAAAAGGTATCGAAAGCAACAGCATCGCGATGGTCGTTACCGCTCCGCCGGCCTTTCGCCATAAGGCCAATGCATAGGCATCTCCTTCTTGACCTGTCGCCCGTAAAAAACGCACGTGAAAAAACAATTCGATCGGTGAAAGGCTTTCAGGGGACTTGGTCAGTGTCAAAATATCATCCGGGTTCAGAAATGACTTCCACTGCAGCGAATTTGCGCTTACCGACTCTATCCGGTTTCCGCTAAAGGTCTTGGTGATAACATCGTGCAGCTCCCACAGATCACCATCTATGAAAGCAGCATGTTTGGCGTAGGTATAGGTCAGCAGAAAACCGTTTTCGTCAAAATGCATTATCTCGATATCCGCTGCTTTTCCCGCATGCAGCATCTCGCCAATACGTAATATATTCCGCTCGTCGCGTGTCCAGATCCCCAGATATTTGCCAAGCGCCGCGCTCTTCTCAAGCGCGACGGCGCGGGAGGAAATAGCCTGCTGTTGAAATTGCGGCGCGACAAATTGATCCAGTACAGTAATGAATAATAAAAGAACCGACCCGACACGCCAGTGAAGCAAGGCTGATACGAACCGGAGACACGCCTGCTGTCCGCATCGCCGTGAGCTCCGACCCCACGGCCAGCCGTCCCAATGCGATCACATTGCCCAGCAACGCAATGAAAGGCGCAAGCTGGATAAATCTGCGCGGCAGCAGCAAACCTGTGTGCAGGAACGCATCCGAGACGCGATAGGTCCCTTTCCCCACGTCGTCAAGCTGATCCAGCAAGTCGAGAAAACCGAATAGCGGCAAGAGCACCGCGGTGGCAATTCCCAGACCCATTAAAATCTGTAAGGCCAGGTAGCGGTTGATTATTGTCATCTGCGCAGAAATAGCTTCTGCCAGAAACCGGGTGCGAGCAGGCTGAGCGCGCCAAGGAACATTACGATATAGAGCCACCAGACACCGGGGACTCTGCCGATCGTGCCCTGCTCGACCCATGTCTGAGCCAATCCGGTCAGGATATAATAGATGGCGAAAACCAGGGCCGCAGCATAGTACGTCCTTTCGCCCTTGTCCTGCCGAGGAGAGGCACGGCTGAATGGCACGGCAATAAGCGCTAGCAGAATGGTCGCAAACGTACGCGAGAGCCGCCATTGGAATTCAGCGATATCGCGCGGCTGATCGGATTTCATCAATGTCTCCGTGGCCGCGGCTTTCCGTTTGTAATCCAGTACATTCCCGCTGTCGGTGAAATAAACCAGTTTATCGAACTGGACGACCGTATCCTCTGTTCCGGAATGCATGAGCCGGTAAATGAAGCCGTCAATCAACTGTATCTGCGGGCGCTCGCCCAGCACGGGTTCAGGCTGATGAGCTTCTTTGGCCAGAATGATCTCGCTGCTGCCGTTTTTATTGATGTAATGAAACACATCTTTCATCTGTTTGCCCGCGTCATCCTTGGTTTGAATGTAAACCACTCTGCCCCCACCCTTGTTCTTGTCCTTGCCCTCGCTTCCGTAGAAACGCCCGGCCTGAAAACGCTCCATGTTCAATTCAGCCTCTGCCTGAGCATTCAGCAGGTAACTCTCCTCATACGCCCATGGACGCACGAAAATAGAAAGAATTCCGCTGGCAATTCCCACCGGAATCGCAACGATGAGAACCGCGTAGATTATGCGGTTCTCGCTAACGCCGGCAGAACGCAACACGGTAATTTCCTGCTCTCTGTGCAGCCGGCCGAGCCCCATCACTACCGCGACATAGAGGGAGATCGGCATCAGCACTTCCAGTGCGATCACGGTCTTCAGCAGCACGAGCTTCAGCATGGATGCAAGGCCTAGCGACTCTGTCACTGCCCCGGCCAGGAAGCGGGCGCTGCTGAAACTCGCGAACAATATCGCCAGGATAGCGGCGACCACGGTGAACGGTATCAACAATTCACGCGCGATATATCGTTCTATTATCTTCACGGATATCTTCTGCCGCCATCGAGTAGAATAGTCTTTAAAAACGGGGACCGCCTAGGGGATATCGTGTGGATCGGTTCGCTCTCGAGTCAGGGATACTTCTCCCGCCAGCACGGATTCCACAAGCAGCATGTCCTCAACCTTATCAACATCGACACCAGCCTGGGGATAAGGCAAAAACACCGGCTGCACACGAATGCCGGTTTTGGCCGCGACGGTCTTGAGTCCCTTATCAATTGTCAGCAATCCCAGCAGATAGGAAAGAACGGTCATGACGCCAAAGACTTGACCGATCAATAACCACGGACGTTTACGCAGGTCTTCCGCCCGCTGCCAGAACGAAACCAGTCCCCGGCCACGCGGATTGAGAAAGGCATAAAGATTACAGCCGCAAACCCCCCCGTCCCGTAGCCGTATCACGGTACGCTTTACGCCGGGAAACGCGGCTGCGACATCCTCGTGCTTAACCACGCCCACAGTGGCGTCGCTACCGGCCGCCTGCGATTTGCTTAAAAAATACCGGACAATGGAAGGCGTCAATAATGCATGATCTGCTGTTGTCAGTAATACAGGTGCGCTTTGATCGATCTGCGCGAGCCCGCTGTTAGCGCTGCGACTGGGGGAATCCAGATTCGGCAGCCATAGGACACGCCCGCATCTGATCCGCTCCTCCAATTCCGGGCAGTCCGGCAGCACAGACTCGGGCGGCCCGCATACAACAATGGCCTTCACCATCCCGCTGGCTTCCAGCGCATCCAACACGCGTATGATCATTGGCGTACCGCCGACCGGTGCAATTGCCTTGCATGCCATACCTGTTTTAACCGCGATGGGATCGTTCGCCGTACGATCCGCCGCCAGCACCACAGCGGTAAACTGATCTGTTTTATTCATTGCAAACGTTTTACTCCATTTTGCGGTCTTTCAGATAATCCGTAGCGGACTTACCAAAAAGGTGAAGGTCAAGTGATGCGTAAAGTCTTGTTGAATCACACGCTAAACTGAAAAATAAGCGGTCAACCGCTCGGTTCAGGATAATAGATTAGAGTGTCTTTCCATAAATCCGGTAACGCTTGTATTCCCTGCAACCCAAACCCGCCAGAATCGCGCGCATGGGCTTGTTATCCTCAAGTATCCACGACAATTCAACCGCCTGAACCCCCAGCGAGCGTCCCAGTTCCCTGGGCGCGTCGATTACCATGAAAGCCAGCGCCATGCCGAGCGGGGTATTATGAAACTGCTTGCGCACTCCCATCAACGGTATTCGGCCGGTACGAACGCCTCCTCTGGATCTGATCCTGGTCAGCCTGATCCAGCCGAATGGGAACAGGCTTCCGTCAAGCTCGGCAAAAATCTCGTTCAGGTTCGGTAATGCCACCATGAACGCTGCAGGAACGCCATCAACCTCGGCAATTTGGATGCAATCGTCGGGTACCAGCAGGCGGAGACTGGCGCCAAGCTCGTCGAACTCGGCCTTGGTAAAAGGAACGAAGCCCCAGTTCTCGGACCAGGCGTCGTTGAATATATCACGCAGCACTTCCATCTCCTGGCTGAATTTGTCCCGGCGAAGCTTCCTCAAGCGCACCTGGTCCGAAAATTTGCTGACCAGGGAGCTCATCAATCGAGGCACCTTGAAATCCACCTCCACCCAATAGGCAAGCATATCCTTTAACGGCTGATAGCCTTGCTCTTCAATCAGTCGCCCATACCATCTGCGCGAATGCGGCATCATCACCACCGGGGGCGTGTCGAAACCATCCACCAGAATGCCGCACTCCTGATTGATCGACAGACTAAACGGTCCGGTTATGCGACGGGTGCCGCGCGCAGCCAACCATTCCTCCGCCGTATGCATCAGCAATGCTGAGGCCGTCGAATCATCTACGCATTCGAATAATCCAAAATGGCCCGTATCGGCCCCATAGCGTTCGCGGTGAAGCTGATCAATTTGAGCGCTGATCCTGCCTACCGGCTGATTATTCCGGTATGCGATCCAGGCCTGCCATTCACCATGCTTGAAAAAGGGATTGAATCTGGAAAAATGAAGGCGCCGTTCCAGACGTAATGGCGGTACCCACATGGGGTCATCTGCGTAAATTCGCCACGGGAGATCGATAAACGTCCCCATCTCACGGCGATTTGTGACCGGGCGCACGGTAATTCCCCGAGGATATCGGTAGAACGCTTTCATTCATGAAGGAGAGTAGCCATATATGCGATTAATCAAAACGAAACAGGTAAAGATATCCGCTTCGAAGGCAACGCGTTAATGCAATGGGTTCATGCTCACCCTGTTTCTGGACTGCCGATTTTCTTCGACGCGGTTGACCGTGCTTCATGTATTTCGCCAAGCTGCAGCGGAGCGCCGGTAAAGTTGGAGATGGACGAAGATTTGTTAACTCGATGACATGTTGGTGACGTGATATTATAATTGGTGGTTTGCAAGCTGAGGCGGATTTCAACAATTTGCCGAAGCCATGAGGAAGCGTCGGATGCATCGTGACCGTGTGGTTGGCGTCGATAGTGATCATGTAAACATGGGGATCGTGTAAAAATGGACGGATTTATAATTTGCGCTATCCATTGTGCACCACAGTCCGTGATGGCCCGCCACGGTGGAAAAGTTGACATATCGAGGAAGTGAATGGGCCTGAAGTGAATGGGCCTGTATTGATGTAATCAAAGCAAAAGAAAACAACGGTTGAAGATTTTCTGTAGCGATAATTTACGCAAAGGTTGATTAGTAATGGAAACATCAGAATATAACCTCCTGATATCTATCGCCCTTATTCCTGTCGTCGTCGGGCTGCAGATATGGGTGAGGAAACGCCGCCTGAGCCGGCGCAACGAATCCGGACAACAGGAATTCGACAGCCTTGCCACGACGCTCCTTTCGGCAGTTATAGAGGGATTGGCAGTGGTTTCGAGTTTGATACTTGTCATCTGGATCATGGGAGGTATATTGAGATTCCTCTTCCCGATGATGTTCAATGCACAGTAAGGCTCTCATGACTGACAATGGTTGGATATGCGCGTAATTGTTACGGGAATGGGGGTGGTATCCCCAATTGGCATTGGCACTGACCAGTTCTGGTCGGCGGCTGTCAATGGGATTAGCGGAATTAAAAAAATTTCCAGCTTCGATGCATCAAATCTGCGCTCCCAGATAGCAGGCGAAGTCAGCGAATTCAATCCCTCTACCTTCCTGTCGCCCAAATACATAGAGCAAACCGATAGATTCACGCAACTCGCGCTGCTGGCCGCCAGCCTTGCTCTCGAGGACGCGGGGGGACTGGATGCCTACCCGTCGCAACGTGTGGCCGTAAGCATAGGCTCGGGGATGGGCGGCTTTGCCACCTTCGAGTCTTCTGCAATACGCAAGTTCCGGAATCAGCCGGTACCTCCTTTTACGGTGCCTCGAACCATGGCAAACTCCGCAGCTGCCTGGATTGCGATCAAACATCAGCTGAAAGGGGTGAATCTGACGTGCAGTACCGCCTGCTCTTCCGGCGCCAATGCTATTGGCATGGCACTTGATCTCCTGCGCTCGGGGAGGGCCGATGTCGTGGTTGCAGGCGGGGCGGAAGCATGCGTATTACCGCTGACCATGAATGGCTTCGAGATATTGCATGCTTTAACTACAAACTCCAACGCTGACCCGGCCAAGGCATCCCGGCCTTTTGCCAAGGGCCGGGATGGTTTCATTATGGCGGAAGGCGCGGGTATACTTATCCTGGAGAAGGAAGAACAGGCAAAGCATCGAGGGGCGAAAATGTACGCCCGACTGGCAGGCTATGGACAGGCATGCGACGCCTCACATATCGTAATGCCGAACATGGAGGGCCAGGTATCGGCAATGCGAGGGGCTATCGAGGATGCAGGCATGGCTCCTGATTCCATTGACCATATCAATGCGCATGCCACCTCCACGCCGCTTGGAGACATCGTGGAAACCCGGGCCATTAAAAGTCTTTTTGGAGACAGGGCCCAGAATATTGCCATCAGCGCCACCAAGTCGCTGCTGGGACATACAGTGGGTGCATCCGCCGCCATCGGCAGTATAGCCACAATCATGGCGTTGCATACCGGGACGATACATCCAACCATTAATCTTGACGAAGCTGATCCAGAGTGCGATCTCGATTACACGCCCAACGTCGCGCAGCGGAAGAACCCACGTACCGGCCTATGTAACGCTTTCGGATTTGGGGGCAACAATGCCAGTATTCTTTTTACAACCCTTGAATGAAGGAAGAGATCAGAAATGGATACAGCGGAGATTGAAGCAAAGGTCATACAGTTTATCGCCACGAAAGTCGAGAATCTGGATACCTCCACAATAAGCAGATCTTCAAAATTCGAGGAACTCGGGCTTGATTCAATGGATACGATTCAGCTTCTGTTTGACGCCGAAGATACTTTCGGCATTAATTTTGATAGTGAAGAAGCAAAAGGATTCAGCAGCGTGGGAGATATTATTTCCTACATTGAAAATCATCAGGCTCCCGCGCCATCGTAAAGGATGAGAGGGTACAAGAGCCGTGCTCGCTCGCTGAGCAAACGAACCATAAAGCCGATGTCCGGCGCTTCCTTATCGATCTCGCTATATTTTACCCGATAGTGATTTTTTTGACGGCGGAGCCTTGATTTTTGATTTCGTGACTTTTGTTTCATTTTTTGCTGCTGTGCTTGCTTTTGACTTTGTATCCCTGGGCTCAAACTCGAATCCCACCTTTCCATCCGCACCCGCAACCAGATAAGCGGAAAATGGCCTTCCCTTCCTGGAAATAAACTTTGGCAACAGATCGGTTTTGCCCGTATGCAACAACTTGACCACCTGCTCGCGTTCAATGGGACGTGAGAGAATTATCTTCGCTATTTTAAAATTGCACGTGCGGGGCGAGCCCAAAGCTTTCTCGCAGACATAGCTCATCCCGTGATCGAACACCCTGCTGCCACAGCGCGGGCATTTTCCCAGCGGCTCCCGATCGGAAAAATCAATCTCTTCCGCATTCTCTTCACCATCACCGCCGAAATCGAATTTCATTTCGAATTCGTCGGTAAGTTTGACATTAGCATTGAACAGGCGCCCCATTTTGCTACGGAAGCCCTGTAGCGGTCCCACCTCGCGCCGGGTAATCAACTGTTCCATTTCCGCTGTTTCAAACTGCCGTCCGGCAAGAATTTTCCATAACGCGAAATCGCATTGCTGGCATTGAAATTTCTTGTAAGTTTCCTGCACCACACCACCGCATTTAGGGCAGGGAGACTTGAGCGTGGAAAAATCGCCGGTGATGGTTTCGCCGCGATGACTTTTCGCCTGCTCCACGATATGGCTCGTCATGCCGGCGATCTCTTCCATGAATTTATTGCGTTCGAGTTTTCTCTGCTCGATCTGGCGCAGTTTGAATTCCCAATCACCGGTCAGCTCGGGTGAGGTGAGCTCTGGCACTTTCAGACCGCGCAACAAGGTGATCAGCGAAAAGGCCTTGGCGGTAGGATGCAACTCGCGGCCGACGCGCTGCACGTAGTTTTCCGACACCAACCCTTCAATGATTGAGGCGCGGGTCGCAGGTGTCCCCAGCCCCTTTGCACTCATCGCCTCTCGCAACTCCTCATCTTCCACCAGCTTGCCCGCACCTTCCATGGCAGACAGCAACGTGGCTTCGTTGAATCGGGGAGGGGGCCGGGTCTGGCTGGCGATAACCTTAACCTCTTCGGCACGAACTCGCTCCCCGGCCTGCACCTGAATCAACGTTGATTCATCATCGGCGCCGCTGGCGCGTACTTCCTTGCCATATACAGCCTGCCAGCCCGGATTGACCATTACCTTACCTTCGGTTTTGAAAGGCTCGTCCTCGACGCGAGTGATGCGTGTGGTAACAAGGAATTCAGCGGCAGGATAAAAAATTGCCACGAAGCGCTTCGTGACGAGATCGTAAAGCTTTGCTTCCGCCTCGTTCAGCGCTTTAGGCTCAAGCGAAGTCGGGATGATGGCGAAGTGATCGGAAATTTTGGCATTGTTGAAAATACGCTTGTTGGGCTTGACCCAGTCTGCCTTGAGAACCTGTTTGGCAAATACGCCATAACGGGTGTTTTTCAGGGAACTCAGAGTGTCTTTGACAGTTGCAATATAATCTTCCGGCAATGCGCGCGAGTCTGTTCGCGGATAAGTCAGTACCTTATGCTTTTCATACAATGCCTGAGCCAGCCCAAGCGTTGTCTTGGCAGAGAAACCAAAGCGCCCGTTGGCGTCGCGCTGCAAGCTGGTAAGATCGTACAGCAGCGGGCAGATTTCCGTGGCAGGCTTGCTTTCTTCACTGACGATACCGTGTTTACCCTGGCATTTGATTCGAATAGCCTCGGCGCTGGCCTCATCCCATAGCCGCTCGGCTTTTTGTTCGACATCCTTTTTGTCTTTGGAAAACTTCTCGTCGAACCAGCGGCCGTCGTATTTTCCACCACCGGCCCCAAACGTGCCATGCACTTCCCAGTAATTGCGAGGGACGAATTTCTTGATGATATCTTCCCGCTCGATCAGGATCGCCAATGTAGGTGTTTGTACCCGGCCCACGGTCGTCTTATGGAAACCGCCTTCCTGCGAGTTGAATGCAGTCATGGCGCGGGTGCCGTTTATGCCCACCAGCCAGTCGGCTTCCGAACGGCTTACCGCTGCTTCCGCCAGTGGCTGCACGGCTTCGTCATCGAGCAACTTCGTAAAACCGTCCCGGATCGAAGCGGGCGTCATCGATTGCAACCAAAGTCGTTTTACCGGTTTGTTGGTCCCCACATGACGTGTAATATACCGAAAGATCAGCTCCCCTTCGCGCCCTGCGTCACAGGCGTTGATAAGCGAGTCAACATCCTTGCGCTTGATGAGCTTGGTCAACAGCTTTAACCGCGATTCGGTTTTCTCGATGGGATTGAGATCGAAGTGCGGCGGGATGATGGGCAGGTTGGCAAAACTCCATTTTCCCCGCTTGACTTCGTATTGTTCAGGTACGGCCAGCTCAAGCAGATGCCCCACCGCTGACGACAGCACGAATTTGTCGTTTTCGAAGTAATCTGCGTGTTTGACAAATCCGCCCAGGACGCGCGCAATGTCGGCGGCGACAGAAGGTTTCTCCGCAATAATTAAAGTCTTGCCCATGAAACTCCAGGTGAAAGTCTGCAAATCGGCAACAGCTGTGGCCAGTAGAGGAGGTTTCCTCGTGCCACTTCAATCCCAGCGTATGATAGCAAGAACTTGGCAGTTCACTTTCGCTTGGCGCTACGACAACTTACGCTATGCATCACGTTCAGTCGCTTTTCCATTATAAAGAACTACGCGGCGCCACGCTGCGATGATCTATCGCAGTCGTTGATAACGCCCACCAGGCAGACTTGCCACCAGGCCATTCAATTCGAAAGCCAATAGCATCGCTGATACCCTTTCTACCGTCAAGCCGCTCCTGACGCACAGGGTATCGATATTGGTAATGTCATGTCCGAGATACTTCAGCAGCAATGATTCGTCGCCCTCCGGTTCATCAGCTTCACGGCGTTCGCTATGGCTGGGCCGCCGGGATTTCAACTCGTCCGGCATTTCATCTCTTAATTCATCCAAGATATCGCCGGCGCTTTCGACCAGTTTTGCCCCGTCCTTGATAAGTGCGTGGCAGCCTTTTGACAGAGGCGAATGAATGGAACCCGGGATGGCGAATACTTCTCGTCCCTGTTCCAACGCCTGTCTGGCAGTAATGAGCGAGCCACTGCGTAGTGCGGCCTCCACCACAAGACAGCCGTGGCTCATGCCGCTGATAATGCGATTGCGGCGTGGAAAATTGCTGGCAATGGCCGGGGTGCCCAAGGGGAACTCGGAAATAAGCGCACCCTTTTGCGCCAGTTCATGGGCAAGTTCGCGATTACTTGCCGGATACACGAGATCCAGCCCGGTTCCTACTACTGCAATGCTGGCGGCGTGCCCCATGCAAGCCTCCACGATGTGCCGCGGCATCGATACCGGAGGCCATGCCGCTGACGATGCACAACCCCGCATTACTTGCAGCTTCAGCAAAAGCTTCCGCATTGGCAAGCCCTTGGGGTGTGGCATTGCGGCTACCGACTATGGCGAGCTTCGATGAATTCAGCAGTTCGCGCTTTCCCTTGAGATAGAGAAGCGGGGGAGGGTCGGGAATGTTGAGCAGCAGCGAAGGGTAATCGGAATCGGCCAGCGTAACAACCGAATTTGACGAGTCTTTCAGCCAGTCGAGCGTGGCAGTAATCCTTTTTTCGTCCGCGCCCTGAACAATGTTGTACGCTACCTTTTTTTTTACCACGCGTTCGAGCGAGGTGATATTCGCGGAAAAAATTTTCGCGGGACTTCCGAACGCCACCAGCAACCGCCGGGTTGATTCGTCACCCAGGCCGTCAATCAAGCCAAGGGCGAGCCAGGCCTCGATATCGCTCATGGACTTCATTTGATCCTTGTCAATGGTAGCGTTTTCGCGCGAGCATATGCAATCGGTTGAATGTGCCTGCATGATCAGCGACAGCTGAACGGTTTGAACCGGGGATACGCCTCACGCGGACACTCGTCTGAAAAGAAAAGAAGTGTTATCGCGCCCGGTCTCATTCTGAAATCGGGGGCGTGGCTCGAAGGCTTGAAAATGGGTTTCCTGCGAAATCAGATATAATGGGCCTTTCACCGAACCCGGAACAGCGTTCCCCGCCCTTAGAGGATGTGGAGTGAAATATCGTAACAGCACGGTTTGAATTTTGCATTCAGATTATTTAATGTTCAAGCTCCGCAAGTCCCGCAAACCCTGCAAACCTGTTATGGCACTTCTAAAAATATTGCAATATCCGGATGAACGGCTGCATACCATCGCGAGCCCAGTATCGGAAGTTACCGATGAAATTCGCGCTCTGCTGCAGGATATGGCGGAAACAATGTATGCCGCGCCTGGAATTGGACTGGCAGCGACCCAGGTCGATGTGCATCTGCGGGTAATCGTAATTGACATTTCCGATACGCATGACCAATTGCATGTGTTGATCAATCCCGAAATCATCTCGCAAAGCGGCGAATCCGAGTATGAAGAAGGTTGTTTGTCGGTACCGGGAATATTCGGGAAAGTACCACGCGCCGAGCGGATCACGGTCGAGGCGCTGGATCGGGACGGAAAGCCTTACACGCTTGAAGCCGATGGCTTGCTCGCCGTGTGTATTCAGCATGAAATAGATCATTTGGCAGGCAAGGTATTTGTCGAGTACTGGTCGCGGATGAAGCAAACGCGTATTCAGGCCAAATTTAAAAAGCAGCGGCGAAAAGTAATGTGATATTGGATTTTTGCCCGGCAAACGCGGGGACAACAGAGGGACCTCCTGATTAATAAACGAAGCAACTGCGGCATACCTTTGAAAATTTTCGCATTCGTTACATGAGAATCATTTTCGCTGGTACCCCGCCATTTGCCGCTCCTGCTCTTGAATCCCTGCTCAATGCCGGACATGAAGTCGCATTGGTGTTGACTCAACCAGACCGTCCGGCCGGACGTGGCATGAGGACTGCCTCAAGCGCAATCAAATTGCTGGCGCAGGAATACAAACTTGCCCTGTTGCAGCCACATTCGCTCAAACAGCCCGAGCTGCACGGACAACTGGACGCCGCGGTGCGGATGTAATGGTCGTCGCCGCTTATGGAATGATCCTGCCTTCCGCTGTTTTGAGCATACCAAGGCTTGGCTGCCTTAACATTCATGCTTCCTTGCTGCCGCGGTGGCGAGGCGCGGCACCTATTCAGAGAGCGATATTGGCAGGTGACCGGGAAACCGGAATCACGATCATGCAAATGGATCGAGGCCTCGATACCGGCGCCATGCTTTTGCAGAAAAATATTCCCATCGAACAGGATGACACCGCCCAAACTCTGCACGACAAACTTGCGCTGCTGGGAGCGCAGTGCATTGTGGAAGCGCTGGCATTTTTGCAACAGGGAAAGCTTCGTGCAATTCCCCAGGATGAAACCGCCGCCACCTATGCATCGAAACCTGAAAAATACGAAGCTGAAATTGACTGGCGGCTGCATGCGAAAAATATCAACCGCACAGTGCGCGCTTTCAATCCTCGCCCTGGGGCGCATTCCCGGATAGCTGGAGCATCAATGAAAATATGGCAGGCAAGCACGGGGGCGGATTCGGCGGGGAAACCGGGAGAAATCGTTGCGGTAACGCGCGACGGTATTGTGGTTGCATGTGGTGAGGGTTCGCTCGTACTGGAAATCGTACAGAAATCCGGCGGAAAAAAATTGAGCGCGGCGGAATTTCTTTCAGGGCATCCATTGCGGCCAGGTGATCGCTTTGAACGCGGCGAATGATCAAGATTCAGCGTTTGGCTGCCGCAACGGTGGTAAAGGTACTGGCGGGCGCAAGCCTGACCGCGGTATTGCAGGAAACCTGGCGCACCCATTCCGATCTCTCGGGGCAACAGCGCGGCGCAATTCAGGACTTGAGCTATGGCGTACTGCGCTTTTATGGCCAGCTCGATGCCTTGCTTGGCTTCTTGCTGAACAAGCCGCTGAAGGACCAGAACCTGCGTAGTTTATTATTGGTGGGTTTATATCAGCTGGAATACAGCTAAGGCCGCGCCGCATGCCGTGGTGAACAATGCCGTATCCGCTTCTCGCAGCTTCGGCGGCAACAAGGGCAAGCAGGACGTGGGGAGCCTGGTCAACGCCGTATTGCGCAGCTTCATGCGTAAACGTGCAACCTTGCTTGAGCGGGCAGCTGAAAGCGAGGTAGGTCGGTATCTCTCACCCACAATGGTGGATAGATAGACTTCGCCTGCAATATCCCGAGAACTACCAGGCGGTATTGGAGGCCGGCAACCAGCGGCCGCCCATGACGCTGCGAGTCAACCGGCGCAGGATAGGCGTCGAGGAATATCTGATGTCTCCTCAGCCAGGCTGGCATGGAGGCAAAACTGTCAGGAAATGCTGTGCTTACTGGTGCGCTTGAGCTGGCACAACCGGTGGCGGTGGAAAAACTGCCTGGATTCGCCGAGGGTTTGGTATCGGTTCAGGATGAAGGCGCCCAAATGGCAGCGCCATTACTGGACGCACGCGGCGGGATGCGTGTTCTCGACGCGTGCGCCGCTCCGGGAGGAAAAAGTGCGCATTTGCTGGAATTGGCCGAAGTAGAGTTAACCGCCATCGACAATGACATCGCGCGAGTAGCGCGCATAAAACAGAATTTTGCCCGGCTGGGCCTTGAAGCATATCGCGTCATTCATGGCGACGCATCGCAGCCGGAAGCTTGGTGGGACGGCAGACAATTCGATCGCATTCTGGCGGATGTTCCCTGCTCTGCTTCGGGCGTGACGCGCCGCCATCCGGATATAAAATGGCTGAGGCGGGAAAGCGACCTTCCCCGATTTGCCGTGAAACAGCGGGAGATCCTCGACGTCCTTTGGCAGATCCTCGCCAGAGGTGGTAAATTGCTCTACGTCACCTGTTCGGTATTTGCCGAGGAAAACGGACTGCAGGTGGAAAACTTTTTGCGCCGTCATGCGGACGCTCGTCTTCTGCCTCTTTCCCGGGTTGACATAATCGACGGGCAACTACTGCCGAATTCCCATCACGACGGTTTCTTTTATGCTCTGTTTCACAAAGCCTGAGTCCTTCGTACGGTTGTTGTGCGCGGCCATGATGGCGCTGCTGGCCGTCCTGCTGTTGCCGATGGCCACAGCTCATGCGGAGGGGGGCATACAGATAACGTCCATAAAGCTGGAAGCGGCGGATGAAGGTTATCAGTTTGATGCTGATTTCGAGATAACGCTCAACCATAAGCTGGAATACGCACTCGAGAAAGGCATCGTGCTTTATTTCGTAACCGAACTCAACCTGGTGAATTCGCGCTGGTATTGGCTGGACGAGAGAATTGCTCATAGCAGAGTGCGGGAAGGGCTGAGCTATTACGCCCTGACTCGCCAATACCGGTTGAGCCGGGGCGCGTTGTCGCAGAACTTTGGCACGCTGAAGGAAGCATTGCAGGCTCTGAGCCGGGTGCGCAATCGTCCCATTATCTCGAGTTCCGAGGTAAAGCAGAATACTGAATATACCGTCGAATTACGCATGCGGCTCGATATTGCGGCATTGCCTAAACCGTTTCAGGTGGAGACGCTGGGCGGGTCGAAGGAGTGGGACCTCAGCTCCGGCATATTGCGATGGAACACGATATTGCCGCCACAGAAACATCCGGACAGCAACAGGCTGTGAAGTACGTAATCATCATCAGCGCGGGGCTAGGCGCAGTCATGCTGTTCCTGCTTGCCACCGCGGGAGCCGATACGGGACTTTTTGACCGAAAGTACCGGCTTTTGATCCGGCTCAACGTCGGCTTCGTATTGTTTCTGATGGCGGTGGTGGGATACCTGCTATGGAGACTCAGGCGCAGGCTTAAGCGCCGGCGTATTCGGTTCCCGGCTGGCGTTGCGCCTGTTGCTGATCTTCTCGCTCATGGCGATTCTCCCCGGTGCGCTGGTATATGGCATATCGGTGCAATTCCTGGGGAAGAGCATCGAATCATGGTTCGACGTCAAGGTGGACCGGGCACTCGAAGGAGGCTTGAATCTGGGACGCAACATCCTCGACAATCTCGTGGAAGATCTTCACAATAAAGCGCGGGCTACCGCGCTTACCCTGTCCGAGCAATCGGAGCCGCCGCTGCTGACGCTTACCCGCCTCGTGAAGCAATCACAGATACAGGAAGCCACACTGTTCAATTACGATGGTAGCGTAACTGTCTTCTCGCGCGCGGATGATACGAAGCCCGTTCCTGAGGCATTAAGCACTGCGCTCATGCACCAGTTAAAGACGGAGGAATCGTACCGCGCGGTGGAATCCATTCCCGGCAAGGGCTTGTATTTAAAGGTGCTGATGCCGATCGAGGCGGCAGACGGGACAGGTGATACCCAGGTCTTGCAGCTGTTGCAGCCAGTACCGAAACAACTGGCCGAAGATGCGGAAATAGTACAGGCGGCGTTTCGGGATTATCAGGAATTGCTGCTATCGCGCGAAGGATTGAAAAGCCTTTACGGCGTGACGCTTACACTCGCGCTGCTGCTCTCGCTTTTTTCCGCTCTGGCTGCGGCGTTTCTGATCAGCGAACGGCTGAGTGCGCCTTTGGGCATGCTGGCGGAAGGGACCCGTGCTGTGGCGCAAGGCGACTTTAGCAGGCGCCATCCGGTGCAAAGCCGGGATGAGCTGGGAGTACTGACCGAATCCTTCAATCTGATGACTCAGCAACTGGAGGAAGCCCGCACGATGGCCCAACGCCATCAGCAGGAAGTGGAAAGCGCCAGGGCCTACCTGGAAAACGTACTGGCCAACCTTTCCTCGGGCGTTCTGGTATTTGACGAAAATCTACGAATGCGTACCGCGAATCTGAGCGCGGAACAAATTCTGAAGGTTCCACTGTCCGGTCTCCAGGGGCTGACAATTGAAGAATGCGCGATGCGCGAACCTCAACTGGGCTCTTTCAAAACCGAGATTCTTGAAGGGTTTCATTCAGGAAAAAAGGGTGAATGGCAGTGTCAGCTGGAGCGATCGAGAGATGGAGCCAACCAGGTCTTGCTGCTGCGCGGGACACGTCTCCCCGATGTGTCGGGCGGAGGTGGTGTCGTGGTATTTGATGACATTACCAATCTGTTGCAGGCTCAGCGTACTGCCGCATGGGGAGAGGTGGCGCGTCGCCTGGCCCATGAAATCAAGAATCCGCTGACCCCGATACAGCTATCCGCCGAGCGCGTGCAGCACAAGCTTGCGGATAAGCTGGGCCGGGACGATGCGCAAATCTTGAGGCGGTCCACCGAGACTATCGTCAACCAGGTGGAAGCGCTCAAAAAAATGGTCAACGAATTCAGCGAATATGCGCGCGCACCCGAACTGGAGTTTCACCTGCTGGACTTCAATGGCCTGATTGCGGGAAATCCTTGCATTATATGAAGCCGCAGGCGCAGCAGCGCCAGGAAATCCGCAACCACGCATTTATTTGGCCCTGGCTCCCGACCTCCCGGCGGTGAGAGGTGATTCCGCGCGGTTACGCCAGGTTATTCATAATCTGCTGCAGAACGCGCAGGATACCCTGATAGGAGTGGCGGAGCCGGCCATCGTGGTTCGAACCGAGCTCGCCCCGGGCGGAATACGATTTAGCGTAAGCGATAACGGGGGCGGCTTCCCCGAGCAGGTCCGAGCGAGGGTGTTCGAGCCTTATGTGACCACTAAATCAAAAGGTACAGGACTGGGGCTGCCCATTGTCAAAAAAATAATTGAAGAACACCGCGGCATGATACAAATCGAAAATATTCAGCCGCGCGGCGCCCGAATTTCAATAACCCTGCCAGTTGCGAAGAAAAACAGTGTAGACGCATACCGGACAGCCATGTAATTAATCAATCTGAGCGGCCAAAGGATACTCATAACACCGTGATGATTCCTGATTGAGACTGAACCTGAATTGGCGGCAGGCAGCGTCCTTGATAATTTTTTTTCGGCTTTGCCGGGACTGGGCTGAAAAAAGCAATCCTTATACCTCGTAAGCTTGACTCCTGAATTATGAGTAACAATACAATACTTATTGTGGATGATGAAATCGGCATACGCGAATTATTGTCCGAGATCTTGCGTGACGAAGGCTACCGCGTAGCGCTTGCCGAGAATGCCGGGCAAGCCCGCACCTGGCGCAAACAGACGCGGCCCGATCTGGTATTGCTGGATATCTGGATGCCCGATACCGACGGAATCACCCTGCTGAAAGAATGGGCCAGCGGCGGACTGCTCACCATGCCGGTAGTGATGATGTCCGGGCACGGCACCATAGACACGGCCGTGGAAGCCACACGCATGGGCGCGGCCGGCTACCTGGAGAAACCGGTACCACTGCAGAAGCTGCTGAGCTACCGTCGGCCGGGCGCTGCGTGGCGGGCAACTCAAACCGCACATGACGCTTCCGCTTTCCAGCCTGGGCCGGGGATCGGTGATTGAAGATCTGAAAAAACGGCTGGAACAGGTAGCCAACCTGAGAACGCCGCTATTGCTCACCAGCGAACCGGGAACGGGAGTGGATATTTGCGCCCGTTTCTTGCACCGCCCGAACACGCCCTGGGTAGAACCCGATACGCTCGCCGCTCTGGCGAATGCTCCGTTTGATTTGCTTGAGCAGGCAAAAGGTGGCTTGCTGTTCCTCAAGGAGATCGGGGATCTCAATAGATTGGCGCAAAAAGGGTTGCTGCTGCTGTTGGGCAAACTGGAAAAATACAGTGTCCGGCTCGTTTGCGTTACATCGACCCCCTTGGCGGGACTGGCGGCGCAAGGTGTCTATGATCCCGAGGTTGTACGAGCTTTTAAGCGGCCTTTGCATCAACGTTCCCGCATTAAGGGAACA
Source organism: uncultured beta proteobacterium (assembly GCA_963831395.1). Taxonomy (GTDB): domain Bacteria; phylum Pseudomonadota; class Gammaproteobacteria; order Burkholderiales; family Nitrosomonadaceae; genus Nitrosospira. Next base: position 638 of record CAWHQD010000043.1, on the reverse strand, counting down.
CCGGGAGGATATTCCCGAACTCGCAGCCCAGATACTCTCGCGCTACGTTGAATCAGGCGAGGTTCCCTTGCGGCAGTTCAGTACCGCTGCGCTCAATTGCCTGCGCAACCACGACTGGCCGGGCAACCTCGCCCAACTCACGGGTGTGGTGCACTCCCTTGCGTTGACTTGCGCCGGGGATGAAATATCTGTCGATGATGTGAAGCAGATACTTGCGTCTTCATCGTCCGCACCGGCTGTGGCCGGTATCCCGCTTAATATGCCATTGCGCGAAGCACGCGATATGTTCGAGAAAGTGTATTTTGAACAGCTTATCGATCAGGAAAACGGCAATATGACCCGGGTGGCCGAGCGGGCCGGACTGGAGCGCACCCATCTTTATCGCAAGCTCAAGCTGCTGGGCATCAAGCTCCGGAATAATTGAGAATCCTCGAATAGATCCCGCTTTTGCAACAGCCCTCTACAGGGCTGTCGAGGTTTTCGTTCAGGTTTCAATATCCGAAAAGGATGACGGACTGCACTTTGCAACTGCGAGATGAGTTGCGCATCCACAGAGGCTAATATAATCCGCTGATTCTCCCTCACGGAAGTTAAAGCATTCAAACGGAGACGACTTGAGATTTGTCATGTGTCAACGC
>CAWHQD010000042.1:0-23033 GCA_963831395.1 uncultured beta proteobacterium | reverse complement strand
GGGGTGGCTGATGGGGATCGAACCCACGACAACCGGAATCACAATCCGGGACTCTACCACTGAGCTACAGCCACCATCGGAAAATCGCAACACATAGTTCGAAGCTCAGGCGCCAATCGCTAGAGGGATAGTTTATGGCGTGCCCGACAGGAATCGAACCTGTAACCCCCAGCTTAGAAGGCTGGTGCTCTATCCGGTTGAGCTACGGGCACCACTCAAATCGGACTTTGCCTCAGACTAGCATGAATGGTCGGGGTGGAGAGATTTGAACTCCCGACATCCTGGTCCCAAACCAGGCGCGCTACCAGGCTACGCTACACCCCGGAAAGGGCAATAATATACCTGCCCATCAAGAAAAGGTCAATTTTACGTCTTCGCAGAAGAAATTATCCAAGCGCTTTCCTCAAAATAAGTAAGCGGAGAAAGCAGCTATGTCCGCAGAGACGAGAGATAAGCTCAGTTTTTCAATTTGTCCCGCTCGATCAGCGCGTAGGCCGAATGATTATGGATGGATTCAAAATTTTCCGATTCCACTACATAGGCTTCTATGCGGGCGTCGCGATTCAGTACCGCTGCCGTATCACGTACCACGTCCTCGACAAATTTGGGATTGTCGTAAGCCTTTTCAGTCACATGCTTTTCGTCCGAACGTTTCAGTAACCCATAGAGCTCGCAGGATGCCTGATTTTCCGCTATACGTATCAACTCCTCGATCCACACGAAGCCGCTGGTCCGAATGGATAGGGACATATGGGACCGCTGATTGTGTGCGCCATAGTCGGAAACCTGCTTGGAGCACGGACAAAGGCTGGTTACCGGTACGACTGCTTTCATCGTGAACTGGTAGCTTCCGTTCTCAATTCGGCCGACGAAACTCACCTCATAATCCAGCAAACTCTTTATTTGAGAAACCGGCGCGGTTTTGGTCATGAAATAAGGAAAAGACATTTCGATGCCGCCAGATTCGGCTTCGAGCTTTGTTATCATGATCCGCAGCAGGCTTTCAAACCCTTCTACCGAAATGGCGCGATCGTGTCCATTAAGCACCTCCACAAAGCGTGACATGTGCACGCCTTTGAGGTGGTGGGGCAAATTTACGTACATATTGAAAACGGCAACGGTATGCTGAACGGCACCGCCCTTGTCAGCTATCGCCACCGGGTGGCGGATGCCCTTGATACCGGCTCTGTTGATTGCAATAAGCCGCGTATCGGACGCACCTTGCACGTCCGCGATGTGGAGATTCACGTCGTTCATGGGTATTGACTTCCTGGATTGGAGCATTCATACGTAAAGCCCAAACGTATGCGCGCGAGTTGGGTTAGCTCGCAGAGAGTCTCGCTCTGACGCACCTGACGATAGCCGCCTTGTCCAGCCCGCAATCCGTCAGCATTTGCAAGGTTTCACCTTGATCTATGAAAACGTCCGGCAAGCCCAGTTGCAGCACCGGAACCGTGAAGCCGCTGCTTATCAGTGATTCCAGGACCGCGCTACCCGCCCCGCCCATGATGGTGTTTTCTTCCACTGTTACCAGTAATTCATGATTCGCCGCCAAGGATGAGACCAGATCGGTGTCCAACGGCTTGACAAAACGCATATTGGCGACGGTGGCATTTAACTCTTCCGCCGCTTCGAGGCAGGGCTTGAGCATGCTGCCGAAGGCCAGCAGCGCGATTTTGACGCCCTCGCGGCGAATTTCACCACGGCCTATCGGCAACATCTGCATCTGCTTTTGCGGTATTACGCCTATCCCGGTGCCGCGCGGATATCGTACTGCTGTCGGTGTATCCATCTGAAACGCGGTGTAGAGCATTTGACGGCATTCATCCTCATCCGCAGGAGCCATCACGGTAATATTCGGAATACATCGCAAATAGGTTAAATCGAAGCTGCCAGCGTGAGTGGGTCCATCTGCTCCAACCAATCCTGCACGGTCGATGGCGAACACTACCGGGAGATTCTGGATAGCGACGTCGTGAATCAACTGGTCGTAAGCCCGTTGCAAAAAAGTCGAATAGATAGCCACTACCGGCTTCATTCCGTCGCACGCCAGGCCGGCGGCAAATGTGACTGCATGCTGCTCGGCGATGCCGACGTCAAAATAACGATCAGGATATTCCTGGGAAAACCTCACCAGGCCGGAGCCTTCGCGCATCGCTGGCGTAATCCCGATCAGGCGCTGATCCAATGCCGCCATATCACATAGCCAGTCTCCAAAAATCTGCGTATAGGAAGGCTTGGCCGTGGCTTTGGGGATAATACCCGCGTCCGGATTGAATTTGGTTACCCCATGATAAAGAATCGGGTCCTCCTCTGCCGCCTTATAGCCCGCGCCTTTACGCGTCACCACATGCAGGAACTGGGGCCCGTCAAGATGCTTGATGTTGTTGAGCGTGCCAACCAATACGTCAAGATCATGCCCATCTATCGGGCCGATATAGTTGAAACCGAACTCTTCAAACAAGGTGCTGGGCGTTACCATGCCTTTTACGTGCTCTTCGGCGCGCTTGGCAAGTTCCAGTACGTGGGGCACCACACCCAGCATTTTTTCGCCGGCGCGGCGTGCCGTCGCATAAAACTGCCCTGACATGAGCCTTGCAAGATAATTGTTGAGCGCGCCTACCGGGCGCGAAATCGACATATCGTTGTCATTCAGAATCACCAGTAAATTGGTATTCATGGCGCCCGCATTGTTCAAGGCCTCGAATGCCATACCCGCACTCATGGCGCCATCGCCGATTATCGCTACCACAGACCTCCCTTTGCCCTCCCTCTGCGAAGCGACTGCCATGCCTAAGGCAGCGCTGATGGAAGTGCTCGAGTGAGCTGTCCCAAACGCGTCGTATTCGCTTTCGTCGCGCCGCGGGAATCCTGCGATACCGCCGTGCATGCGCAATTTGCTCATACCTTCCCGGCGGCTGGTAAGAATTTTGTGTGCATACGTCTGATGGCCCACATCCCATACCAGACGGTCATGCGGCGTATTGAACACGTAATGCAATGCAATCGTCAACTCGACCGTACCAAGATTGGAAGACAGGTGCCCGCCCGTCTTGGCAACGGATTCAACCAGGAACTGGCGCAACTCGTCGGCAAGTTGCGGCAACATCTTGCGTTCCAGCTTTCGCAACTTGGAAGGGGTAGTGATGGTGTCAAGCAGTGGATACATTTAAACCTTGAAAATAATAATATTCTTTACCATGGGAAACGCCAGCCTCAAAACTCCCGCTGGATGATGAAGTCAGTTACTTGCCGCAACCGCCCCGCCATTGGGCCAAAAGCTTCCAGCGACTGATATGCGCCGCGCCGCAACTCTTCGGCCAGTTCACGAGCCCGGCTGCCCCCGAGGATACTCACGTATGTCGGTTTATTATTTTCTGCGTCCTTGCCGGCGGTTTTTCCTAAAGTCGCGGTGGTAGCTTCTGCATCGAGTATGTCGTCCACCACCTGGAACGCAAGACCAATACACTTGGCAAAGTGATCAAGGCTCATCAGCTGATCTTCCGTAAGACGGCTTCCGCAGCAGGCGCCCAGCATGACCGCGGCCCTGATAAGCGCTCCAGTCTTGTGAATATGCATGAATTCCAGCTCTGGCAGACTTAGCGTCTTGCCGACGCTGGCGAGATCGACCGCCTGGCCACCCGCCATGCCCCGCGAACCAGCCGCTTGCGCCAGACGCCTGATCATGTCCAACTGCAGTTGCGGGGTGTCGGCCAGGCAATATTCGGCCAGTAACTGAAAGGCCAGACTTTGCAAGCTGTCTCCTGCCAGCAATGCAATGGCATCACCATACTCCACATGGCAAGTAGGCTTGCCTCGCCGCAAGACGTCGTTGTCCATGCAGGGCAAGTCATCATGCACCAGTGAATAGGCGTGTATCAGCTCTACAGCAGCGCCGGCGATCGTCACACGCTCTTCATCCGCCCCGTTCAACTCGCCAGCCGCGAAGGCAAGCAGCGGACGCACACGCTTGCCTCCACCCAATACGGTGTAACGCATCGCGTCGTGCAGACGCTCGGGAGCAACATTTGCGGCGGGAAGCAGGGTCTGCAGGGAATTTTCTATGCGTACCTGGCGGCTCCTCGCCCAATCCTGGAAATCAGCGGTCATCGATACCGGACGGGGAGAAATTTTTCAGTGTATCGGCCTCAAGAAGACGTATCTGTTGTTGCGCATCCTGTAGCTTTGATTGGCAGTATTGTAACAACTCTGCACCACGTTTGTGAGCCTCGAGCGATAGCTCGAGTGGCATTTGCCCTGCTTCCATTTCTACTACAATGCTTTCCAGTTCGGCCAATGCAGCTTCAAAACTTTCCGGCGGGGAAAATTTGACGGGGTCAGCGGGCTTTGTCATGATAAACACATTTTGTCACGGAGTTGATGCATCGTGGGGAAACCACAAAAATAACGCAACAAGCGGGGTCAGGTCAATTAAATACAAGAAACTTTCCTTCAAATATGGTCTCTTAGACCGGATTATAAGCGTTTCCTGGAAAGAACACCCTTTTTCCGCTTTTCCGGGTGTACTTATTCAGCATTTTAATATTTCAACCATCTTTTTTACTCCTCGAAAAGGTCTAAAGTAACGGATATGTCCGATCTCGTTGATGTTTTCCAACTGGCACCGACGCAATTGCCGATTGATTGGTACCTCGACCCCCACATTCTTGATCTGGAAAAGCGCTTTTTATTCGATCGGGGGCCTGGCTATGTCGGCCATGAAATCATGCTGCCAAACGTGGGCGACTATTATGTGCCGGAATGGATGAGTAATGCCAAGGTATTGGTGCATAACAAGGACGGGATTGAGCTATTGTCCAACGTGTGCCGTCATCGGCAGTCTCTGCTGCTCAAGGGCCGGGGCAATACCAGAAATATCGTTTGCCCCATACATCGCTGGACCTACGATCTGAACGGCGTTCTGCTGGGCGCTCCGCATTTTTCCGAAAACCCTTGCCTCAACCTCGGCAGCACCCCGTTGCAGAACTGGAATGGGCTGCTGTTTGAAGGCAAGCGAAATGTCGCGCGCGACCTCTCCAGATTGAGCGTCCTCAAGGATTTTGACTTTTCCGGCCACATATTGGAACGGGTTCAGATAGAGGAATATGCCTGCAACTGGAAAACGTTTATCGAAGTTTACCTGGAAGACTATCACGTCGAGCCATACCATCCCGGATTGAGCAAATTCGTCAATACTGCCGAGTTGAAATGGGAATTTGACGAGTGGTACAACGTACAGACTGTAGGGGTAAATTGTAGTTTTACACGCCCGGGCACACCGGTTTACGCCAGATGGCAGGAACAACTATTGCGTCAGACTGCCGGAAAAATCCCTGGGCATGGTGCGATCTGGATGCTCTACTATCCCAACATCATGCTAGAATGGTATCCTCATGTGCTGGTTGTCAGTACGGTGCTTCCAGCGGGAACGGAGCGCTGTACCAACGTGGTCGAATTTTATTATCCGGAAGACATCGCGTTGTTTGAACGTGAATTCATTGAGGCGGAACAAGCGGCATATCGCGAAACCGCCATTGAAGATGACGAGATCTGCAAGTTGATGACCTCTGGGCGTCGCGCCCTGTATGAGCAGGGGATCAACGAAAGCGGTCCATATCAGTCCCCGATGGAAGATGGCATGGTGCACTTCCATGCATTCTTGCGGCGGGAAATCGAACCGCACATTTAGTTACTGTCTATGTGCCTATGAATAATCCATGCTTTTTCGAGACCAGCCCATGATTACCATCCAGGAAACGGACAATCTGATCAGCGTCGCTGTTTTCGGTGAGTTTACCCTGGCTGATTACAAGGAATTCGAAGAGCAGGTGCTTTACAAGTTCCGGCATGACGGTAAGGTGAATGTATTGTTCGATTGGCGAGACATGGTGGATTACACTGTCGATGTCGCATGGGAGGACATCAAATTCATTCGGGAGCACGGCAGCGAATTCAACAAAGTTGCGATAATCACCGAGAATCAGTGGCAAGCTTGGGGCGCTTGGGTATCTAATCTATTTGTCAATGCCGACATCAGGGTGTTCAGCAATTACGCCGACGCAAAAGCATGGGCGGAAGCCTGAATTATCCGATTACGGGAAGTATCAGGTTTAGGACCCACTTGGCTGTGTCATTATGCGGTGGAATCGATTCTCCCAGGCTCCTTGCATCATGCTTGATAAAATGTTCGCCATTACGTCGGGGTACGTTCGCAGTAAATGAAAAAGGCTCATCCACTGGTGGGTTATGCGGTGTAAAATAACCTGATGGTGGTCGAAGAAGTCGAGTCTAGCCCCGCCATTCAGAAACCACGTGAAAACGCAACATTACCGCTTCGAGCAGGTGTTGCAAAAAAGCCACACATTTCTCTCCTATTCTCCAAAATCTCTTTATATTGGCTGCTAACTCGTACAGAATGGAACCTGTCGCTCCAGCAGCCCCTCAAGAAGAGCCTGAGGTATATTCAAACGGCATTTTGGTAGCGGAAAGCGGCCTGCAGGCAATGTTTTTACGGCTATATGAGTATGGCGTCAATGTTGCGTTGACAGTGAAGTCAACTATAATATAAGCTCGATAATTAGTTTAAATAACACGTTATTTCCTTAGTTTTCGAGCGCTTGCATCCTCGGGATTTTTTGTTTAATAACATTTGATTTTCAAGCTGAGCATTTCGAGTCAGCGGCTAACATTGCACCCAGTGTGTCCGACCGGAATCCTTTACATTACAAAAAGATGACTAGTACGATTAATTTGGAGGGGAAGACCTTGAGTTCAACAATAGCGAAGTTGAACGCTCCGCTGACGCAAGCGTTTGATCCTCGGTTAAACGAGTCGCCGATAGCAGTAAACCCAACACCGACATTAAATACTCAAGCTCAGAGATTGGCTGACTTTGAAACCTTGACCGCTGCTTTGGAATATGCAGCAGCCGGGACTGCGGGATATAACTTTTACGATGCCAGGGGCAACCTGCGCTCCATTCTTCCCTACCAGATATTAAGGGAAAATGCCCGGACTTCCGCTCAGCGCCTGGCGGGTATTGGGCTAACCAGCGGTGATCGCGTAGCTATTATTGCCGATACCACCCCAGAATTTGTCGAATTGTTTTTCGCATGCCGGTATGCGGGCCTGATTCCTTTTGCGATGCCTGTGCCGGTCAATCTTGGCAGTCACGCGGTGTATGTTCAGCAACTGCGGGGAATGCTTGAAGCGGGGCAGGCAAGCGCTGCCGTGGCGAACGTGGATTATATAAATTTCCTCGAAGAAGCGGCCCAGGGATCGCGTGGACTACGCTGGGTTGGAACTCCAGAGCAGCTCGGGGAGTTTCCCGTCGCGGATATAGCGCTACCGGCAAATCGTCCCGATGAAATTGCTTATCTCCAATTTACCTCGGGCAGCACACGTACTCCGCGCGGAGTGGTTATTACTGAACGCGCATTGATGAGTAACCTGCAGGGAATTGTCCGTAATGGATTGGAAATACGCGCTGGTGACCGTTGCGCGTCCTGGCTCCCGTTTTATCATGACATGGGTTTGGTGGGCATGGTGATGGCGCCAATGGTCGCGCAAGTTTCCGTCGACTATTTGGCAACTCGCGACTTTGCAATCAGACCCTTGCAATGGTTGCGGTTGATTAGCCGGAATCGCGCGACTGTTGCGTTTAGCCAGCCTTTTGGCCTCAAACTCTGCACCCTCCGGGTCCGGGATTCAGATCTGGAAGATCTGGACCTTAGCAGCTGGCGTGCGGCAGGTGTCGGCGCCGAGATGATCCGACCTGATACCTTGAGAAATTTTGCCGAGAAATTTGCGCCTGCGGGGTTTGATGAACGGGCCTTCCTTCCTTGCTATGGTCTTGCGGAGTCAACACTTGCCGTCACCTTTTCTAAGGTTGGTCAAGGCTTTCAGAGCTTGCGAGTTGACGCAGGAACCCTGGTCGACAGAAAGATGGCGGTTCGATTACAGGCGGATGGCAGGAAGTATAGTGAATTTGTAAATTGTGGTCAGGCTTTGCCCGGGCACACAGTAAAGGTCGTTGATGACGCCGGGCAGGAATTGCCGGATCTAAGGGTGGGTAGCGTACTGGTGCAGGGTAGCAGTATTATGACGGGCTACTTCAATAACCCCGAGGATACCAGCAAGACCCTGCGTCCCGGCAACTGGCTGGATACCGGTGATCTCGGTTTCCTTTTCGAGGGGGATTTATATGTCACCGGGCGCCGCACGGACGTTATTATCGTTAACGGGCGCAATATCCGCGCTCAAGACATAGAAGAACTTGCCGAGCAACAACCGGAGGTGAGAGCTCGCGAAGCATCAGCCTTTGGAATAAGCGATGCCAATGATGTCACGACCATCGTCCTTGTTATAGAGTGCCGTCTGACTTCGATAACAGATCGGCAATCTCTTACCAGCCGGTTGCAACGGCTCGTGTATATGGCATTTGGCGTTAATTGCCTGGTTGAATTGGTCCCCCCACATACCTTACCACGGACTTCGTCCGGCAAGCTGTCGCGCTTTGCGGCGCGTCAGGGCTTCATACAGCGGACGAATTTGACAGACCAGCTATCAGCGGAGTCTGGGGACAAATAACCGGAATATGTCTGGGTCATTGGTGGCGGTAACTGGTGCCACCGGCTTTATTGGTCGTGTCCTTTTACAGTCGTTGACCAAGGAAGGATGGACAGTCAGGGCTTTGACCAGAAATCACCGGGTAGATGATGAGTTTACGCAATGGATCGAAGGTGATTTAGACGACATCGATGCATTGCGCAGGCTTGTCAAAGACGTCGTCGCGGTTGTCCATTGTGCCGGCCGGGTTCGCGGTAGCTCTTTGGAGGACTTTGTTCATACCAATGTCGAGGGTACGGGCAATTTAGTGCGAGCCTCGATGGAGCAAAGTTCCCCCCCTCGTTTTCTTCTTATATCCTCTCTTGCTGCCCGCCAACCCGAGCTTTCATGGTATGCGACCAGTAAGCGTATGGCTGAGAAGCTGGTAAGTGCTTACTCGCAGAAAATGGCGTGTGCAGTTTTTCGCCCGACTGCGGTCTATGGTCCAGGTGATAAAGAATTGAGCCCCCTTTTCAGGGTGACCCAGCGCGGGATATTGCCGATGGTGGGACAGCGTGCTATGCGCTTTAGTCTATTACACGTCAACGACCTGGTAGCGGCCATTGTCTGCTGGCTATCCACCCCGGTCTCCCGTACAAGGCGTCTATGAACTTGATGACGGAAGGCCTGGAGGCTATGATAGCCGAGCCGTAGCAGACATTGCGCAAGAGGTCTGGAAACGGCCAGTACATTGCATCTTTTTTCCCGCATCACTTGTATCGTTGATCGCGGCCGTCAATTTGTGGTCTGCCCGCTTGCTACGTTATTCCCCGATGCTGACGCCAGGGAAAGTTAGAGAATTACGCCATCCCAACTGGGTCTGCGATGTCACGCCTCTAACCCGGGCGCTGCCCAACTGGCAACCTTCCATCCAACTGCGTGACGCCTTACCTCAAGCGATATAATTTTAACAACCGGATCAATTCAGAACGAGCCATGGCGATCGATTACACCGATGTGCTGCAGAAACTTTGCCATCATCTTGAGCAATTCACCGGTCCTGACGTAGTAATTACGCCGGAGACAGATCTTATTAATCAGCTTGCGATCGACTCTGTCAAGCTACTGAATCTGATTATGGAAATTGAGGATGAGTTTGATATTTCCGTACCCATCAATGCTCTTGCGGACGTTCAGACTGTTCACGAGCTTGCAACTTTAGTTCATCAGATAAAATCTGCAAAATAAAAATGAGTCTACTAGATAAGCTTGATGCCGTCGCTGCAACCAGAAAAGCGCTTTTACCTGAGGATGTCGAGGTTTTCGGGACGCCTATAGATACCGTTTATTCTTCCACGGAAGCGAAAATAGGTGACCGGCGTATATTATTCCTGGGCACAAATAATTATCTCGGACTGACATTCGCCCCAGAGTGTCTGCAAGCCGCACATGCCGCAATCGATAGTGAGGGCACAGGTACCACCGGATCGCGCATGGCCAATGGCAGTTACAGCGGTCACCGAGCCCTCGAGCGGGAGCTTGCGGATTTTTACCAATGCCATTCCTGTATCGTCTTTACAACCGGTTATCAGGCTAATCTTGCCACTATCTCTGGCTTGACAGGCACCGGTGATGTTGTTCTGATTGATGGCGATTCTCATGCAAGTATCTATGATGGGTGCCGTTTAAGTGGCGCCGAGATCATAAGGTTCAGGCACAATGATATGGTGGATCTGGAAAAGCGCCTCCGGCGCCTGGGAGAGCGTTCAAGCTCTACGCTGATCATTGTTGAAGGTATTTACAGCATGCTGGGTGATCGCGCTCCCCTGGCGGATGTTGTCAAATTAAAAAATGCATACAACAGCACACTTCTTCTGGACGAGGCACATTCCCTTGGGGTCCTGGGTAAGACAGGGCAAGGCCTGGTAGAAGAAACGGGGCTTATCGACGACGTTGATTTTATCACCGGCACGTTCAGTAAAAGTCTGGGCGGCATCGGAGGCTATTGCGTAAGCAAGCATCCTCAACTTGATCAATTACGCTACGTCAGCCGTCCATATATATTCACAGCATCACCTACACCCGCTACTATCGCGTCAACACGGGCGGCGCTCAAATTGCTGCGTGATGGAGCCGAGTTACGCCGGCAGCTCTGGAGGAATGTACACCAGCTTTATTCACGGCTTGATGAGCTCGGCTATCAGCTGGGGCCGGAGCCCAGCCCTGTTATCGCAGCCATACTCGATACGCCGCAGCAGGCGCTGGCTTTATGGAAGGGCCTGCTTGATCATGGTATCTATGTCAATCTAGTATTGCCACCCGCCACACCCGAAGGTAATTCACTGGTTCGATGCAGCGTTAGCGCAGTCCATAGCAGCGAACAGATGGACTATGTGGGCAAGGCTTTTGCGGAGTTGCGCGAAGCTATTTTTCAGTAATATTTGAGCCGTTATTCGATCTTTTCTTTTTTCGGCCGCAGGCTGACGTCGCTGTTTCTGATGCTATATTCTGCAGCGTATCAATTCGGGAAAGTACATTTGTGCAAGGGAAAGCATGGGATGGAAATCCGTCCTGCCCATAGCAGGTTCCACCTGGGGGTCGGTGTCGGGTCAGCGATATTTTTGAAAGGCTGGTCTGGCCGCTCTCTACTTACAATTGCAGCCAATCCATGAGCGATTCATATAGCTCTGGAGCTTTAGTACAGACTCCGCACCGAATAGGATAGGACAGATAATCGTCCTGGATACGATTATCTGCGGGAGGAGCAAAACCGCCGTGCTAATGAAGCAACGATTGAATTGCTAAGTATCCCGAGACAGGCTGCTCGATGAAAATCCAGCAACTCCTTGGCTGATCTGAATGAATGGAGGATATTCAGTAGAAGAATAAATGAACGATCCCGGGTTTGAGACACGTCAGGACATCTTTGCGCTGGTCCGACGACGCAAGAAAAAGAAGGCTGCAACACCACCTACGCCCAGCAACAGCACAATCTCCGTCGCTCCAATGCCTCCACCGTGTCCATCATGGCCACCGCCACCGCCCACATGTACCGGAATTCGTACCGCAGTGGTCATCTTGCCGTCCTTCTCGGTTTCCAGCAGTAAGGCGTATTGACCAAGCTCTTCCACATTCGCGGAAAATGTAATACTTCCAGATGGATAGGGTTTGGCTGGTATGGACAGTATCTCATGCCCCCCTTCTCCATGCCCTTCCATAACCATGCGCATTGCAATAGGAATCTCTCGAGAATCAAGATCCGTTAAATCGACGGTGAAATACAGCTCGCCTGTTTCAGGAACATGATCGCAATACGCATGAGTGGGCGGAAGATCACCCTTGGGCTTTTCATAAACACTGAAGGCTACAGGAAAAGCTCCAGACTTGATGGCGCAGTCACCTGAATGATGACCTTCATGAGCGAGCATGAGTTGCGCGTGAGCTGGCAGCGCTATTAAAATAGCCCATGTCAACCCCGCAGCCCACCCAAATATTTTCTTCATAATTTCTCCGGTTTCGGATCCGCAAATTAATCTTACGTTGCGCCTCGCGATAATCGCACAGACGAATAATCGCCGATTGTATACCAAACTGATCGAGAAAAGGAAAGAGAGTATTTCTCCAAACCTTAGTCCCACGCGACTTCAACTCAGTTAATATCGTATTTTTCAAGCCGGTCTGTTCTGGTGATTTGAACTTCCAGAATAAAATGAAGCTGGCCGATAAGCCGGGTTCTGTCATGGACAATCATTCCTCTAGACGCACGGTTGCCCGTGCGTTCAAGCAACCTACCCGCAGGCTCAGCGAGCAGCATCATTGCCTGCCTATTTGGTCTTGCTCCGGATGGAGGTTACCGCGTTTCACCGTAACTTAATACGCTCGTCTCTGTGGCCCTATTCCTCGCCTCACGGCGGCCGGCCATTAACCGGCATCCTGCTCTGTGGAGCCCGGACTTTCCTCCCCTCGCCTTTCATTACTGAAAGGCAAGCAGCGATTGTCTAGCCAGCTTCGATAGGGATAATACTCCAACCGGGGGGACGGGAGCAAACTCAACCGTGAGGATACTTTGCGGCTTGAGCTCCGGATCCGATTGCAACTGGATTATATGGGAGCATGGCGTTCAGCAGGTCCCGAGCTTTCCACCTCTTAGTGCCAGTCCAAATGTGAGGATGCAATTCCATCAGGCAGGTTTCCGGTCCATGGCGGCGCTTCCGCCAGATGCAAGGCATCGCGGCACGCTCTTCGTACGAACAAAAAATAAGCACGAACACGCCGATTTATCAAATATTCAAGTTATGATTGGATTCACAACACGGGTGGACTTATGAACCGTCGCCTATTGCTTATCACAGGATTGTTTTTCATCCTTTCGGGATGCGCCGCATTAAAGCTGCAGGATCCACTCCGGATTTCCGTGGCTGGACTCGAACCCTTGGAGGGGCAAGGGATGGAAGCACGCTTCGCAGTCCAACTGAGAATTCAAAACCACGGCGAAAAACCGCTTGATTATGACGGCGTTGCACTCGACCTGGATTTACGCGGAATGAGCTTTGCGAGCGGAGTGAGCGATCAACGCGGGACTATCCCCCGCTTTGGAGAAACGATCATTACCGTGCCGGTAACCGTCCCGGCAACGGCAATAATCCGTCATGTCTTCGGGCTGGCTACCGGGGATCGTACCAAGGTTGATTACCATTTGTATGGCCGACTTGGCGGAACAGGGCTGAGCATTGGAAGGAGCTTCGACTCCAGCGGAGAAATAACATTACCTGCCCTGCCGACGGACGAGGCGCAATAAATGCAGCAGTGTTCCTGAAGGTTTAACGCTTTCCCGGCTGTCTGATTACTGCTGATTAACACCATATCGCTCGCGATATACTTTCACGGCACGCAGGTTGTGTGCCATTTCCTCCCTGGTCCGCAGATAATTTGTAATGTCGTCGAGATTGACGATACTGGTCACCTGAATCCCATATGCGAGATGAACTTCTTGCACGGCGGAAAGCTCCCCGTTACCACGCTCCATCCGATCAAGGGCAATAATAACCCCGGAAGGTACGGCGCCGGAATTGTGAATATGACGAACAGATTCACCCACTGAAACGCCGGCGGAAATGACATCGTCCACTATCAGTACCCGCCCGGCAAGCGGCGCGCCTACGAGGTTCCCGCCTTCACCATGGTCTTTCACCTCTTTGCGGTTGAAACAGAAAGGGTAGTTACTCCCGCACTCCGCCAGTGCAATGGCGATAGAACTGACCAGCGGAATGCCTTTGTAGGCAGGGCCAAATAGCATGTCAAACGGAAGCTGGGCAGCGAGTATCGCTTTAGCGTAAAATTGACCCAATTTCCTGAGGGAATCGCCGTCGTTGAACAGACCGGCATTGAAAAAGTACGGGGACATTCGCCCTGCTTTTGTTTTGAATTCACCGAAGCACAGCACATTGCGACTGATGGCAAATTCGATGAATTCCCGCCGAAAATCGGACATTGTTAATGGCAAACCGGAAAAATGGACGTGCGGATTATAACGCTTAAGCTGAATGGCGCGCGCCCATTGCAACAGAGTTTGCGGCCTTTCCGGAATAAACATTCAGTGTGACCGGGGCGCACACCGGTTTGTACCTCACCTTGCCACGCTCTGTTTGCGCACATATAGCCGGAGCACTCTTATATATCAATCGTCCGGGCCCTTCGCCAGTCAACCACCCTTCCTTAAAGAATCAAACCCATGCTTCGAGTAATATCAGCCAATCTCAATGGCATCCGGTCAGCCTTCAGTAAAGGCTTTTTCGATTGGCTCGCAACACAAGACGCCGATTTTGTCTGCGTGCAAGAGCTGAAAGCCCAGGTTGGAGACATGACCGCCGAAATGCTGAACCCATCCGGTTACTACGGCTACTTTCACTATGCCGAGAAAAAAGGCTATAGCGGTGTTGGCGTTTACGCGCGCCATCAGCCGCTCCAGGTTATCGAAGGCCTGGGAATTGCCGAAATCGATGCGGAAGCTCGCTACCTCGAGCTGATGTATGAAAAACTTTCCATAATTTCGCTGTATTTGCCCTCCGGATCCAGCGGCGAGCACCGGCAGGCGGCAAAATTTCTCTTCATGGAGCGTTTTTTCGGGCATCTGGCCGCGCTGATTCGATGCGGACGCGAGGTCATTCTATGCGGCGATTGGAACATTGCGCATCGGGAGATAGACCTGAAGAACTGGAAAGGCAATTTGAAAAACAGCGGTTTTCTTCCAGAGGAACGGGCCTGGCTGACGCGCGTACTCGATGAACTGGGATGGATGGATGTGTATCGCCATCTGTACCCGGATACGACGGGTGAAGCTTATACCTGGTGGAGCAACCGGGGACAGGCTTGGGCCAAGAACGTGGGTTGGAGAATCGATTACCAAATTTCCACGTCAGGCATCGGAAATACCGCAAAGGAGGTTTCCATATACAAGGAACAGCGTTTTAGCGATCACGCACCGCTTACAGTGAACTACGATTGGAGCCTCTAGAAAGCAAGTGCTGATCGCGCCGCTGAATATCTCAGGGAATCGTTTTGGAAGAGACGATCCACTTTGCGCGACTGTGCCATCCCGCGCTGATGCATATATTTAACCTCTCTACATTGTTTCCTTCGATCTGCTTGGGCAGCGCCCAGACACTGGATTCAAGATAATGCCAGCTGCGCTATCCGGCTGGCTGCATGCTTTTCGTATCTACACACATCCCCGCGTGCTGGGAATGCTGTCGCTGGGCTTCTCCGCCGGATTGCCCCTGTTACTCGTATTGGGCACGCTTTCGTTCTGGTTGCGCGAAGCCGGAATCGACCGTTCCACTATCGGTCATCTGAGCTGGATAGGACTGGCTTACGGCTTCAAATGGATGTGGTCGCCACTGGTGGATCGCCTGCCCCTGCCATTGTTGACCCGCTTGCTGGGCCGGCGGCGAGCATGGCTTTTGCTATCGCAAGTCGCCATTACATTCGCACTGATCGGTATTGCGAGCACCGACCCGCTTGAAAACCTGACCCATACGGTGTTTTTTGCGCTGGCTGTTGCTTTTGCCTCCGCGACTCAGGATATCGCCCTTGATGCCTATCGAATCGAAGCCGTCGCGCCGAGGCTCCAGGGAGCCATGGCCGCCACTTATCAAGCTGGTTACCGCATGGCGATGATACTGGCTTCCGCCGGCGCGTTGTGGATAGCTGCCGCCGTGGATCCATCCGAAGCGACTTACGAATACGCGCCCTGGCGTATTGCCTACCTGGCGATGGCGGGCTTTATGGCGGTAGGGATTATTACCACCCTGATTATCCGTGAGCCGGATGTTCCCGTCACCCGTCTGATCTCGGAGAATGAGAATCGCGCCCGGGAAGCCATTGCTCACTGGCATTTGAACAAAAGACTCACACAACTGCTGGCTTGGCTATATGGCGCGATGATAGCGCCCTTCCGGGACTTTATCGTGCGTCATGGCGGCCAGGCTTTGCTGATTCTGGCGTTAATTGCGGTTTACCGCATCTCGGATGTTGTGATGGGAGTGATGAGCAATCCTTTCTATGTCGACATGGGTTATACAAAGGACGAAGTGGCGACCGTCTCCAAGGTTTATGGAGTTATCATGACAATTGCCGGCGCAGCCATAGGAGGGGTACTGACGGCGAAAATCGGCATCATGCGTACTCTGTTTCTGGGAGCAGTATTGTCAGCGGCAACCAATCTGCTTTTTGTCTGGCTGGCGGGACGCGGACACGACGTCACGGGACTCATATTCACCATCTCGGCCGATAATCTGTCGGCCGGCATCGCATCTTCCGCTTTTATTGCCTATCTTTCCGGTCTGACAAACTCCGCCTATTCCGCCACGCAGTACGCGCTGTTCAGTTCGGTGATGCTGTTGTTGCCGAAATTCATCGCCGGATTCAGCGGTGACTTCGTCGATGCTTACGGTTATGCCAGCTTTTTCACCGGCACGGCGCTACTCGGCCTGCCGGTACTGGTCCTGGTATGGCTGGCTGGACGGGCAAAATTCGAAACTACGGATTCACCCGCGCATCTCAAGTGATGTTAAAGGCTATTTCTGCTGTTCAAACCGGTAAAAAGCCAGCATTCCCAGCAAATTAGGCATCATTGCCACTTGGCGATTTCCACTCATTACCCGGCGCTCGAGAATGCGCGCGCCATGCTGACTGCAAAATTCCTCAAAATCGCCAAGCGTACAGTTATGAATGTTGGGGGTGTCGAACCATTGATAAGGCAACGCTTCCGAAACAGGCATGTTGCCCGCTAAAACCTGCAAGCGATTTTTCCAGTATCCAAAATTCGGAAATGAGACGATGCCTTCTTTGCTTACCCGCAGCATTTCCTTGATGATGTTCTCGGTATTTTTCACTGCCTGCAATGTTTGCGAGAGAACGACATAATCGAAAGACGCCGATTCGAAACTTTGCAGTCCCGATTCCAGATCGCTCTGAATCACGTTCACTCCGTTATTGAAGCAAGCCAGAACGTTCGCGTCGTCAATTTCGACGCCATAACCGCGGATATTACGCGCCTCACGCAAAAAACACATGAGCGAGCCATCCCCACAGCCGAGATCGAGCACCTTGGCGCCCGGCTTTACCCATGCGGCAATGACGGCAAAATCCGGCCTGAAGGCATGGGCAATGGACGGGGTAGTGATGTCAGTCACGTCTTCGGTATTCACGGCCTCATGATCTGTGTTTCATATAACGATACTGTCCATATAAGCACGCACCAGCTTGTGATAATGACGGTCTTCCATCAGGAAGGAATCATGGCCGTGGCTGGAGGTGATTTCCGCATAGCTGACGTTCAGCTCGTTATCCAGCAAGGCTCTGACAATGGCGCGAGAGCGCTCCGGTGAAAAACGCCAATCGGTAGTAAATGACAATACCAGGAAATTCGCCTTGGCGGCGCGAAAGGCCGCACTCAAATCGTTGTTGTGCTGGTACGCGGGGTCAAAATAATCCAGCGCCTTGGTCATCAGCAAATAGGTATTCGCATCGAATTGATCGGCGAACTTATCTCCCTGGTAGCGCAAGTACGATTCTATTTCGAACTCCACGTCAAATCCGAACGCAAGCGATCCGTTACGCAACTCCCGCCCGAATTTTGCAGCCATGGCGTCATCGGACAGATAGGTAATATGCCCCAGCATGCGCGCAAGCCTCAGGCCTCGCCGTGGCACCACACCGTGCGAATAGTAATCTCCCCCGTAAAAATCCTGATCGGTGATGATCGCCTGGCGCGCCACATCATTGAATGCAATATTTTGCGCCGTTAACTTGGCAGCCGCGGCGATAACCAATGCATGCCGGACCCTATCCGGAAAATCGAGCGTCCATTGCAGTGCCTGCATTCCGCCAAGGCTGCCGCCCGCCACTGCGGCGAACTGATCGATGCCAAGATGATCCGCCAGCCTTACCTGTGTTTGCACCCAGTCTTCCACCGTCACCACCGGAAAATCCGGGCCGTAGCATTTGCCGGTTTTTGCATTGATGCTGGCAGGTCCGGTCGAACCATGGCAGCCGCCGAGGTTGTTCACCCCGATGACAAAAAATTTTTGCGTATCGATCGATTTGCCGGCGCCGATCATGTTATTCCACCAGCCTCCGCTCTTGGGATTGTCCGCGTAGAAGCCCGCCAGATGGTGGTTACCGGAGAGCGCATGGCAAACCAGCACGGCGTTGGACCTGGCTGCGTTGAGCTCCCCGTAGGTTTCATATACCAACTCGTAATTGTCGAGCACGGTCCCGTTCTTCAAATACAGAGGCGTATCGAAACGCGCAATTTGCGGTTCGACTATGCCAATAGAGTTGGAGTCTTGCATCAAGGTAAAAAGATTGTCAGGAAGTCAGGAGGATAGGTCAGGGCTGGCAACGTGCAAATGAATACCGTTTCGAATGCCCCTTCTCCCGGTAGAAGATTCTGCCGGCCTCGGCGGCTATATGGCCGGGCATGGAAATGAGCGCGATCGACAACTGGCAATTATGTCAAACACACGCTTAAAAATCCAACTGTACATAGCCGCTCCAAGCACTCTCGAATAAACCTCAGCCATTCAGCTTTGCCAATAACGTATGAATCTTGTCCGGGTCATCGGCTTTAAGTATTTTTTGTGTGAGCGGTATGATATCAGGCAGATTGCTTCTCAATACCTCTCGTTTCACGGTCAGCAGTTGTGCGGGGTGCATGGAAAACGACCGTAGCCCGAAACCGAGTAGAAGCCGGGTAAACGCGATATCTCCCGCAATTTCGCCGCATACCGATACCGGTACGCCAGTCCGGTTGGCGCTGCGTATGATGTGAGCGACCAATCGCAGCACCGCCGGGTGCAAGGAATCGTAGAGATGCGCCACAGAGTCGTCGGCGCGATCGATGGCCAGCGTGTACTGGATCAAATCGTTGGTGCCGATTGACAGGAAATCCAGTTTGCGCATGAAAATATCCAGACATAGCGCGGCGGCGGGAATCTCTATCATGCCTCCCACTTGTATTTTTTCGTCGAAAGGAATTTTCTCATTGCGCAAGCTTTGCTTGGCGTTTTCGATCAAATGCAATGTCTGCGTAATTTCAAGAATACTGGAGAGCATCGGCACGAGAATATGAATCTGGCCGTAGCGGGAAGCGCGCAGAATCGCGCGCAACTGGGTATTGAACATTTGCGGTTCAGCCAGACTCAGGCGGATGGCGCGCAAGCCCAGCGCCGGGTTGGCCGCCACGCGTTTTGCATTATCGAGATTCTTGTCGGCGCCCAGATCAAACGTACGTATCGTCACCGGCAGTCCCCGCATTTTTCGGGCCACAGTCCGGTAAGCTTCGAATTGCTCGTCCTCGTCGGGCAAGGTGTCGCGATTGAGAAACAGGAACTCGCTGCGGAACAGACCGATGCCTGTCGCTCCGTTGTCTTTCACCTGCTCGACGTCCTGAGGCAGTTCGATATTGGCGTGCAATTCTATGGTTGTACCATCGAGCGTCGTGGCGGCGGTGGTTTTGATGCGCTTCAGCTTCTGCTTTTCCAGTTCAAGCTGGCTCTGGCGCAGGCGGTACTCTGACAGCACATGCTCGTCAGGATCGACTATTACAACCCCCTGGTTGCCGTCCACGATAAGGACATCATTGTCACGGATGAGCTGGCGCGCGTGATGCAGCGCTACGATGGACGGAATATTGAGGCTGCGCGCAACGATGGCCGTGTGCGAAGTCAAGCCGCCCAGGTCAGTGAGAAATGCGATAAACCAGTGCTGTTTATACTGCAGCACATCGGCCGGACTTAAATCGTGCGCGACCAGAATGCTGGCGCCATCATGCTTTAGCGGGGCTGGAACATAACCCGGATGGCCAAGCAAAGCTTTAAGAACTCTTTCCACTACTTGAATGACATCCGTTTTCCGTTCGCGGAGATACGGATCCTCGATCTCCTCAAACTGCGCCATCAATACGCCCATCTGCTGGGTAATAGCCCATTCAGCATTACACTGATTTTGAGCAATGTAGGTTTTGGCTGCCGTGGAGAGAGTGGGATCGTCCAGGATCATTCGATGCAAATCAAGAAATGCGCCGTATTCCGCGGCAGCGGGGCCGCTCACAACAGAGGCATGCAATGCCTCAAGCTCTTCACGAACCGCTGTGAAAGCGGTGTCGAGACGGGATATTTCATTGCTGACCTGATCCTTCGGTACGATATGGTGTGCCACCTCCAACGCGGCGTGGGATGCGAGATGAGCGCGTCCCACCGAGATTCCGCCGGAAACCCCCACACCATGCAGCACGAAGCTCACTCGCTTTCTCCGAAACGATTTTCGATCAGGTTTACCAGTGCCTGCATTGCTTCGACCTCATCCGTACCTGTTGTTTCGATGCCGAGAGTAACGCCCTGATTTGCAGCCAGCATCATGACCCCCATAATACTTTTCGCATTAACTTTACGATCGTTTCGCGATAGCCATACCTCGCTGCCATATCGACCGGCCAATTGGGTGAGCTTCGCGGAAGCACGGGCATGCATCCCCAATTTGTTCAAAATCTTGACCTCCCTATATTGCATTATGCGATCCCCGAATCAAGGCGCATCACGCCTTCTCTGCCGCCGGCCAATGCTTTTTCCCCAGCTACCGAGAGTGATTCATTACGATAAGTCAGCGCCCGGACCAGCATGGGCAGATTGACTCCAGCAAGGCATTCCACCTTCCCGGGACTGATCAGCCGGCTGGCTATATTGCATGGCGTTGCGCCGCAGATATCGCTCAACACCAGTACGCCATCGCCGCGATCCAGCTCCTTCACCAATTCCCGCGCCCTGGGCAGGACAACGTCAGGGTCGTCCTGGATGGTAATGCTTAGATGCGTCAAATATTGCGATTTCTCTCCCATGACGTGGTTAGCGCAGTGGATAAGACTATCGCCCAGATTGCCGTGAGAGATAATTAAAATTCCGATCATGTTCTGCCCTGCTATATTGAATATCAGAGAGTGGAAAAGCATTTTAGCATTGTCACCGTTGCGCGGCTGAGCGGATGTGGCACTGCTTTCGCTCAGCACTTCGGCATCTTGAGAAGGCGGAGAATCTATCGGATATTGATCCCGCAATGGCGATGTTTCGTGGCATAACGGCCGAAGAGGAAGCAGCCTCAGGTGAGGGAGCGATCTGTCTGAACAATGGCCTAACTGTCGTTTAACATGGATATTAAAGGGCGTTCGAATGGAAAAATTGTTGCTTACATTATTAGTGGCGGGCTCGACGATATTGGTGGGATGCACCGGGATTCCCAAAGGGGTTACCCCGGTCAAGAACTTCGAAGCCCAGCGATACCTGGGAGAGTGGTATGAAATCGCACGCTTGGAGCATTCCTTTGAGAAAGGTTTGTGTGGCATTACGGCTAATTATAGCCTCCGTGATGATGGTGGCCTCCAAGTCCTGAACCGCGGGTATGATCCGCAAAAAAGAGAATGGCGAAAGGCAGAGGGTAAAGCCTATTTTATGAAAAGTCCCAAAATCGGCTATCTTAAGGTGTCATTTTTTGGTCCATTCTACGGTTCATATGTGATATTCGGTTTGGATGAAGCGGATTATCGGTATTCGTTCGTGAGCGGAGCGGATAAAAGTTATTTATGGCTTCTTGCAAGAACACCTCGCGTCGAAGATGACGTATTGGACAGGTTCATAAAAAACGCTGATATGCTTGGCTTCGATACAGCCAAACTTATTTATGTGGAACATGGAGCTCGCTGCGGCGGCACAGTGTTGCAGAAGGATGGGGAAAAGGACGCATGAGATGATCAAAGGCGACTTGCCATTTTTACGCAGAAGGGAAATCGTGCAAAAGGATTTTTGAATTAAGTGTAGTAGTCGCGACTTCATCTGACGGTTACCCGATTTGACAGGTGCGATTGTCAGATCAGATTCGGTTGTTCAGTGCTGTGATTTTATCGTCCCAGACCTCCTTTCCGTCAATTAATGTTTGCATGGGTGTTCGACCACAACACATTTTGCCCTGATGAGTGCGATCATGATTGTAGCT
The DNA here is from genome assembly GCA_963831395.1 of uncultured beta proteobacterium. GTDB lineage: Bacteria > Pseudomonadota > Gammaproteobacteria > Burkholderiales > Nitrosomonadaceae > Nitrosospira. Next base: position 941 of record CAWHQD010000042.1, on the reverse strand, counting down.
ATGCAGCCAGTCATCCAGATCGATCTGCAATTCCTCGATTGACCGGTATATCTTGCGCCGGAACGCCACCTGGTAGAACTCTTGCAGAATCGTCTTGTGGAAGCGCTCGCAGATGCCGTTGGTCTGCGGGTGATTGGCCTTGGTCCGGGAGTGCTCGATGTCATTGATCGCCAGGTAGAGCTGGTAATCATGGGTCTCTGGCCTGCCGCAGTATTCGGTGCCGCGATCGGTCAGGACCCGGATCAGACCCATGCCCTGTTCTGCCAGGAAAGGCAGCACTCGATCATTGAGTAGATCGGCGCCGGTAATGGGCGTCTTGGTCGTATAGAGCTTGGCCGCAGCCCACTTGGAGTAGGTATCGACGAATGTCTGCTGGTAGATCCGGCCCACGCCTTTGATGGTTCCGACATAGAAGGTGTCCTGGGAGCCCAGATAGCCAGGATGAGCCGTTTCAATCTCGCCATGAGCCACATCATCATCTTGTTTCTTCTCCAGCGCACTGACCTGCGCCTCGGTCAAAACCCCGCCCGTTTCCGCAACCTGGCGCTCCAGCGCTGATAAACGCTTCTTGAATGATTCCAGGTCACGGCGCAACCAGACGGAGCGAACGCCTGAAGGCGAAATGAAGATGCCGCGTTTGCGCAACTCGTTGGATACCCGAACTTGACCGAAGGCAGGCTGCTCAATGGCAAATGCAGCCACCGCCATTTCGGTTGCTTCTTCAACCCGATTCCTGGGATTGGGCTTCCTTCGGTTGGCGCTTCTAACGCTCTATTTGATAGAGATTTCGCAACCTCTATCAAACCGGGTAACCCCACTCTTGGCAAGGCCCTACTATCAGATTAAATCTAAACTCTTGGCGTATGTGCGTACCCCTCTTACAGGAGATTGCTAACACTGTTGATACTCTCAAGAGCTAGCCTTAAAAGAGGGCATCTTAT
>CAWHQD010000041.1:0-8264 GCA_963831395.1 uncultured beta proteobacterium | reverse complement strand
AACGCCGAAAATGCTGAGCACCATTTCGTCTATGCTGTTCAAAAAGGTGATTCGCTATTCGGGATCGCAAAACGGCATGGCGTCACCATCGCGCAAATAAAGTCATGGAATGGTGGTGGCGCCCGGCTGCTCATCGGTCAGAAGCTCATACTTAAGCATAGCCCAGCGAGTAAAACCGCAGTGCAGCCTCCTGGGGGACGCGTCGTGCCGAATAAGAAACACATGTGATTCCCGATCCCATGAGACTGCCAGATTCCTGTTTCATAAATCGCCGCTAAACAACCGCGGACACTCTGCTCCTATTATCCTAACGGTCATTGCGGTTGGCGCCACCCCTGATGATGAAAGAAACTATGGGGTGGAAGGTGGTGGGAAGAGGTCGCGCAGTTTTTTGGCGGACCAACCCCGCAACCTAACGTGACCCACCGAACTGGCTCGCACCCCGGATTGCTTCCATAGAGAGCCCACGTTAAACCGGCCGTTGGCGACTTGTCGCCTTCAGGCACTTTCAGTTTCGGCACCTGCCACCTTCCGCTTTTAAGCGTAATTCGAAAGGAGGCGGTATGGAACTGGTAGCACTTCACAAACGCGTTATCGGATTGGATGTTCATCAGGCGCAGATCACGGGATTGAGTCCGTAAACTGCTGTAAATATTTGGTGGGAGCCACCGCTTCGGCTTGGTAAATTGACGGTTCTGAGACGTTAATCGACCGAAGGAGGAGAAGCGATGGCTGGATATGATATTAGCGTTGGGAAGGATTTATTGCCAGGGTTATTGGGTAATCAGGATGGTCTGGCGAAATTGGTGGAAACGGTGCTCAACCAGATATTGGAGGCGCAGGTGACGGAGAGCCTGGGGGCGGATCGACACGAGCGCTCGGAAGAGCGGCAGGGTTATCGGAACGGCTACCGGCTGCGTACTCTCTTCACCCGTGTTGGGCCGGTGACGCTGCAAGTACCGCAGACACGGGATGGAAGTTTTTCGACGGATATTTTCAAGCGTTACCAGCGGAGCGAGCAAGCTTTCGTATTGGCGCTGATGGAGATGGTGGTACAAGGCGTCTCCACCCGGAAGGTATCAGCCATCACCGAAGAATTGTGTGGTGCGAGCTTTTCCAAATCCACGGTGAGTGCGCTGTGTGTCGGGCTGGATGCGCGGGTTCGGGCTTTCAACGAACGGCGCCTGGAAGGGGAATACCCGTTTGTCCTGGTTGATGCCTTGTTCATCAAGAGCCGGGAAGCCGATCGCGTAGTGATGCGTGCAGCGCTGATCGTGACAGGGGTGCGCAGCGAAGGATTCCGGGAGATTCTGGGTATCAGGATCGGGGATACCGAAAGCTTTGCCACCTGGGACGAGACCTTCCGCTGGCTCAAGAAGCGCGGACTCAAGGGCGTAGCGTATGTGATCTCGGATCAGCATGGAGGGCTCGGGCAAGCTATCGCCAAGCACTTCCACGACGCGACCTGGCAGCGCTGCCAGGTGCATCTGATGCGCAACCTTCTCGGTCACTGCCAGGCCAGGCACCGCGCCGACGTTGCGGCCGGCGCCAAGCTTGTCTTGCATGCGGCGGACATGACCGAGGCACGGCGGCGGTTAGCGGAATTCGGTGAGCGGTTTGCCAAGACGGCGCCCAAGGCGGTGGTTTGCCTGGAGACCGGATTTGAAGACGCGATGGCCGTGATGGCGCTGCCGGAAAAGTACCGCAAGCGACTGCGTACCACGAATATGCAGGAGCGATTGAACGAGGAAATACGCCGCCGGGAAAGAGTGATCCGCATCTTCCCCAATGACGATTCCGCCCTGCGGCTGATCGGCGCCTTGCTGGCTGAGCAGAACGAGGCCTGGCAGGAACGCCGCTATCTGGATATGGACGAATTCGCGCAGTGGGCTGCTGAACGGGCCACCACCGGTGATGGCAATAACATTGTTGCCATCATCAGCTAAAACAAAACGTCATTGAACCGAGCGAAGTAAATTTACAGCAAAATTTGGACTTGACTACGCAGAGTCAAGTCCAAATTTTGCTGTAAATTTCCTTTAGCGCGGTCATGACGAATGGTTTTTTAGCCAGTGAGGGCAACAATGTTGTTGTCCTCAGTAGTGGCGGTGGATGCTTCAGCCCACTCCCTGAATTCTTCCCTATCCAGATACTTTCGTTCTTGCCAGGTTTCGTTATGCTCGGCCAGCAGGGCGCCGATCAGGCGCAAGGCGGAATCGTCATTGGGGAAGATGCGGATCACGCGCTCACGGCGGCGGATCTCTTCGTTGAGCCGCTCCTGCATATTGGTGCTGCGCAAGCGTTTACGGTATTTCTCCGGCAGCGCCATCACGGCCATCGCATTCTCGAAGCCGGCTTCCAGACACGCCACCGCCTTGGCAGCTGTCTTGGCAAACCGCTCGCAGAAATCGGCCAGCTTGCGCCTGGCTTCCACCATGTCCGGCGCCTGCAACACAAGCTTGGCCGCCTGCGCCACTTCGGCCCGAACCTTGACCGGGGCGTGCGATAGCAGGTTGCGCATCAGGTGTACTTGGCAACGCTGCCAGCTCGCGCCCTGAAAGTGTTTCCCGATAGCTTGCCCCAATCCGCCGTGATTGTCGGAAACGACGAACATGACACCCTTCAAGCCCCGGCCCTTGAGCCAGCGGAAAGTCTCATCCCAAGTGGCAAAGCTCTCGGTATCGCCTATCTTCACGCCCAAAATCTCACGGTAACCGTCGCAACGGATGCCGGACACAACCAGCGCGGCGCGGGAGACAACGCGATCATCCTCCCGGCTTTTAATAAACAGGGCATCCAACAGCACGAACGGGTACTCGCCCTCCAGCCGTCGCTCGTTGAAGGCTCGTATGCGGGCATCCAGTCCTGAACACAGCGCGCTCACCGTCGACTTGGAGAAACTCGCGCCACACAACTCTTCGGTAATTGCACCCACCTTGCGTGTCGAAACCCCTTGTACGACCATCTCCATCAGCGCCAGAACAAACGCTTGCTCGCTCCTTTGGTAGCGCTTGAAAATGTCAGTCGAAAAGCCGCCGTCCCGCGTTTGCGGCACTTGCAGGGTTACCGGCCCAATCCGTGTATAAAGCGTGCGCGTGGTAACCATTCCGGTATCCCTGCCGCTCTTCCGTCCGCTCGTGCCGATCCGCCCCCAACGCTTCCGTCACCTGCGCCTCCAATACCTGATTGAGCACCGTCTCCACCAGCTTCGACAACCCGTCCTGACCGCTCAACAACCCTGGCAATAATTCCCGTCCTAAACTAACATCATAATCAGCCATCGCTTTCCCCTTCAGTAATGATCAACGTCTCGACAACGTCATCTTACCGAACCAAAGCGGTGGCTACCTACACCCCCGATTTACAGCAGTTTAAGGACTTAATCTACCCGGTTTGATAGAGGTTGCGAAATCTCTATCAAATAGAGCGTTAGAAGCGCCAACCGCAGGAAGCCTAACCCCAAGAATCGAGTTGAAGAAGCAACCGAGCTGGCGGTGGCTGCATTTGCCATTGAGCAGCCTGGCTTCGGGCAAGTGCGGGTATCCAACGAGTTGCGCAAACGCGGCATCTTCATCTCGCCTCAGGCGTTCGCTCCGTCTGGTTGCGCCGTGACCTGGAATCGTTCAAGAAGCGTTTGTCAGCGCTGGAGCACCATGTTGCGCAAACGGGCCAGGTCCTGACCGAGGCGCAGGTCAGTGCGCTGGAGAAGAAACAGGATGATGATGTAGCTCATGGCGAGATTGAAACGGCTCATCCAGGCTACCTGGGCTCCCAGGACACCTTCTATGTAGGGACCATCAAAGGCGTGGGCCGGATCTACCAGCAGACATTCATCGATACCTACTCCAAGTGGGCCGCAGCCAAGCTCTATACGACCAAGACGCCGATTACCGGTGCCGATCTGCTCAATGATCGAGTACTACCTTTCCTGGCAGAACAGGACATGGGCCTGATCCGGGTCCTGACCGATCGCGGTACCGAATACTGCGGCAGACCAGAGACCCATGATTACCAGCTCTACCTGGCGATCAATGATATCGAGCACTCCCGAACCAAGGCCAATCACCCGCAGACCAACGGCATCTGTGAGCGCTTCCACAAGACGATTCTGCAAGAGTTCTACCAGGTGGCGTTTCGGCGCAAGATATACCGGTCAATCGAGGAATTGCAAATCGATCTGGATGACTGGCTGCACAGCTACAATCATGATCGCACTCATCAGGGCAAAATGTGTTGCGGTCGAACACCCATGCAAACATTAATTGACGGAAAGGAGGCCTGGAACGATAAAATCACAGCACTGAACAACTGAATCTGATCTGACAATCGCACCTGTCAAATCGGGTAACTGTCAGATGAAGTCGCGACTACTACACTTAATTCAAAAATCCTTTTGCACGATTTCCCTTCTGCGTAAAAATGGCAAGCCGCCTTTGATCATCTCACGCGTCCTTTTCCCCATCCTTCTGCAACATTGTGCCGCCGCAGCGAGCTCCATGTTCCACATAAATAAGTTTGGTTGTATCGAAGCCAAGCATATCAGCGTATTTTATGAACCTGTCCAATACGTCATCTTCGACGCGAGGTGTTCTTGCAAGAAGCCATAAATAACTTTTATCCGCTCCGCTCACGAACGAATACCGATAATCCGCTTCATCCAAACCGAATATCACATATGAACCGTAGAATGGACCAAAAAATGACACCTTAAGATAGCCGATTTTGGGATTTTTCATAAAATAGGCTTTACCCTTTGCCTTTCGCCATTCTCTTTTTTGCGGATCATACCCTCGGTTCAGGACTTGGAGGCCACCATCATCACGGAGGCTATAATTAGCCGTAATGCCACACAAACCTTTCTCAAAGGAATGTTCCAAGCGTGCGATTTCATACTACTCTCCCAGGTATCGCTGGGCTTCGAAGTTCTTGACCGGGGTAACTCCTTTAGGAATCCCAGTGCATCCAACCAATATCGTCGAGCCCGCCACCAATAATGTAAGCAAGAATTTTTCCATTCGAACGCCTTCAATATCCATGTTAAACGACAGTTAGGCCATTGTTCAGACAGATCGCCCCCTCACCTGAGCCTGCTTCCACTTCGGCCGTTATGCCACGAAACATCGCCACTGCGGGATCAAATATCCGAAAGATTCTCCGCCTTCTCACGATACCGGAGTGCTGAGCGAAAGCAGTGCCACATCGGCTCAGCCGGGCAACGGTGACAATGCTAAAATGCTTTTCCACTCTCTGATATTCAATATAGCAGGGCAGAACATGATCGGAATTTTAATTATTTCGCACGGCAATCTGGGCGATAGTCTTATTCACTGCGCTAACCACGTCATGGGAGAGAAATCACAATATTTGGCGCATCTAAGCATTACCATCCGGGACGACCCTGACGTTGTCCTGCCCAGGGCGCGGGAATTGGTGAAAGAGCTGGATCGCGGCGATGGCGTACTGGTGTTGAGCGATATCTGCGGCGCAACGCCATGCAATATAGCCAGCCGGCTGATCAGCCCCGGGAAGGTGGAATGCCTTGCTGGAGTCAATCTGCCCATGCTGGTCCGAGCGCTGACTTATCGTAATGAATCACTCTCGGTAGCTGGGGAAAAAGCATTGGCCGGCGGCAGAGAAGGCGTGATGCGCCTTGATTCGGGGACCGCATAATGCAATATAGGGAGGTCAAGATTTTGAACAAATTGGGGATGCATGCCCGTGCCTCCGCGAAGCTCACCCAATTGGCCGGTCGATTTGGCAGCGAGGTATGGCTATCGCGAAACGATCGCAAAGTTAATGCGAAAAGTATTATGGGGGTCATGATGCTGGCTGCAAATCAGGGCGTTACTCTCGGCATCGAAACAACAGGTACGGATGAGGTCGAAGCAATGCAGGCACTGGTAAACCTGATCGAAAATCGTTTCGGAGAAAGCGAGTGAGCTTCGTGCTGCATGGTGTGGGGGTTTCCGGCGGAATCTCGGTGGGACGCGCTCATCTCGCATCCCACGCCGCGTTGGAGGTGGCACACCATATCGTGCCGAAGGATCAGGTCAGCAATGAAATATCCCGTCTCGACACCGCTTTCACAGCGGTTCGTGAAGAGCTTGAGGCATTGCATGCCTCTGTTGTGAGCGGCCCCGCTGCCGCGGAATACGGCGCATTTCTTGATCTGCATCGAATGATCCTGGACGATCCCACTCTCTCCACGGCAGCCAAAACCTACATTGCTCAAAATCAGTGTAATGCTGAATGGGCTATTACCCAGCAGATGGGCGTATTGATGGCGCAGTTTGAGGAGATCGAGGATCCGTATCTCCGCGAACGGAAAACGGATGTCATTCAAGTAGTGGAAAGAGTTCTTAAAGCATTGCTTGGCATCCGGGTTATGTTCCAGCCCCGCTAAAGCATGATGGCGCCAGCATTCTGGTCGCGCACGATTTAAGTCCGGCCGATGTGCTGCAGTATAAACAGCACTGGTTTATCGCATTTCTCACTGACCTGGGCGGCTTGACTTCGCACACGGCCATCGTTGCGCGCAGCCTCAATATTCCGTCCATCGTAGCGCTGCATCACGCGCGCCAGCTCATCCGTGACAATGATGTCCTTATCGTGGACGGCAACCAGGGGGTGGTAATAGTCGATCCTGACGAGCATGTGCTGTCAGAATACCGCTTGCGCCAGAGCCAGCTTGAACTGGAAAAGCAGAAGCTGAAGCGCATCAAAACCACCGCCGCTACGACGCTCGATGGTACAACCATAGAATTGCACGCCAATATCGAACTGCCTCAGGACGTCGAGCAGGTGAAAGACAACGGAGCGACAGGCATCGGTCTGTTCCGCAGCGAGTTCCTGTTTCTCAATCGCGACACCTTGCCAGACGAGGACGAGCAATTCGAAGCTTACCGGACGGTAGCCCGAAAAATGCGGGGACTGCCGGTGACGATACGTACGTTTGATCTGGGCGCCGACAAGAATCTCGATAATGCAAAACGCGTGGCAGCCAACCCGGCGCTGGGCTTGCGCGCCATCCGCCTGAGTCTGGCCGAACCGCAAATGTTCAATACCCAATTGCGCGCGATTCTGCGCGCTTCCCGCTACGGCCAGATTCATATTCTCGTGCCGATGCTCTCCAGTATTCTTGAAATTACGCAGACATTGCATTTGATCGAAAACGCCAAGCAAAGCTTGCGCAATGAGAAAATTCCTTTCGACGAAAAAATACAAGTGGGAGGTATGATTGAAATTCCCGCCGCCGCGCTATGTCTGGATATTTTCATGCGCAAACTGGATTTCCTGTCAATCGGCACCAACGATTTGATCCAGTACACGCTGGCCATCGATCGCGCCGACGACTCTGTGGCGCATCTCTATGATTCCTTGCACCCGGCGGTGCTGCGATTGGTCGCGCACATCATACGCAGCGCCAACCGGACCGGCGTACCGGTATCGGTATGCGGTGAAATTGCGGGAGATACCGCGTTTACCCGGCTTCTACTCGGTTTCGGGCTAAGGTCGTTTTCCATGCACCCCGCACAACTGCTGACCGTGAAACGAGAGGTATTGAGAAGCAATCTGCCTGATATCATACCGCTCACACAAAAAATACTTAAAGCCGATGATCCGGATAAAATTCATACATTATTGGCAAAGCTGAATGGCTGAGGTTTTTTCGAGAGTGCTTGGAGCGGTTATGTACAGTTGGATTTTTAAGCGTGTGTTTGACATAATTGCCAGTTGTCGATCGCGCTCATTTCCATGCCCGGCCATATAGCCGCCGAGCCCGGCAGAATGTTCTACCGGGAAAGGGGCATTCGAAACGTATCCTTGCACGTTAGCAGCCTGACCTATCCTCCTGACTTCCTGACAATCTTTTTACCTGATGCAAGACTCCAACTCTATTGGCATAGTCGAACCGCAAATTGCGCGTTTCGATACCCCTCTGTATTTGAAGAACGGGACCGTGCTCGACAATTACGAGTTGGTATATGAAACCTACGGGGAGCTCAACGCAGCCAGGTCCAACGCGGTGCTGGTTTGCCATGCGCTCTCCGGTAACCACCACCTGGCCGGCTTCTACGCGGACAATCCCAAGAGCGGAGGCTGGTGGAATAACATGATCGGCGCCGGCAAATCGATCGATACGCAAAAATTTTTTGTCATCGGGGTGAACAACCTCGGCGGCTGCCATGGTTCGACTGAACATGCCAGCATCAATGCAAAAACCGGTAAATGCTACGGCCCAGATTTTCCGGTGGTGACGGTGG
>CAWHQD010000040.1:0-12489 GCA_963831395.1 uncultured beta proteobacterium | reverse complement strand
GAACCCAGGCAGACATCGCCAAATCACCATCTCCGCTTTGGCAATTACCACACGTGGGGATAGCTCCTGAAGAGCTCGGAAGACGTTGATGCGTCCGTAACCCATCTCTTGGTTGCGGGTTCCATTGGGGAAGCCCGCCACTTCCGCATAGGATCGGTCCCCACCTTCTCGGCGGTGTGCTTGATAATATCTCGTACCTGGACATTGCTTAATGCCGGATTGACGCTGCGGATGAGTGCCGCCAAGCCAGCAACATGTGGCGTGGCAGCGGAGGTTCCATCGAAAACTAATACATAATTACCGTCTGCAGGCTGCGCTGGATAGTTTACACACACCCAAGGATTAGGAATTAATGCCCCATTGTTATTGTATCCATCTGTGCCTTGTATATCTGTGGTTGGGCATTGAACACAAGGTGCAACTACAGAGACACCAGTGGTAACTCCATCATAAACATCTTCTCCAAAATTTGCTCCCCAACATTCTCCGTCAGGCGAAGTAGGCGTTTTTCTATTATCATCAGTTGAAGAACCACCTACTGCAATGACTAAAGGATGTCTTCCAGGATATCTATTATTATCACCTCTATCCTCGTTGCCTGTTGCGGCAATCATTATCACATCGTTTGTAAAAGCGTTTTGGATTTCAGGATCAACCGTAGTCATCGTCCAACCAAAAGTTGGACCTTCGCCAGGGCCATAAACACCAAAACTCATACTAATTACATCTGCCCCATTTGTTGTTGCATAGTTTATTCCATTGGCACATTCAACATCAGTCCAGTTTTGGAAGGCAACAGGCATAATATGACAATTACCAGCTACACCGGCAACGCCAGTACTATTATTGATTGTTGCCGCTGCAATACCGGCGCAGGCAGTGCCATGGGGGCCTGTGGGAGATCCTGGCGGCAACATGGTTCCTAAATTAATCCCATCTTCTGAAAACTGTAAATCTGGATGAGTCAGATCACATCCTTCATCTAATATACAGATAACAACTGTATTATTTCCAGTTGAAATATCCCAGCCATCGGGAGCATTAATTTGATTCATATTCCATTGATTTGACCATAGAGTGTCATTAGGAATTGTCGCGGCCAACGGCTTTATCATTGGCATATTCTCAAATAACACATCGCTTCCCAATTCTGCCAATTTATTTTTTATTTCAAATGCATTAATTCGTTTATCATCCACTATTGTTAAATAGTAAAAGGAAGTCAGATATTTCGATTTATTTTCATCGACCTTTAATCCAAATTCTTCAATCAGTGCCTCAACTTTTGATTCACAACTCTTTTTTAATAGGATCACAACGGGGATCGGACAAAAGTAATTACCTAAAAAGTAATTATCTAATCGGTCATGAATTGAATTTCGGTAGACCGGTCCAATCCATTCTATTTTATCGCTCAAACTTTTCTCAATCTTCGCAAACCAGTTGTCGTCAATTGGATTCCCATCAATTGTTCTTAACCAATACCTCTGATTGGTATGATTAATCTGTATCCAATGCTTTTGGTCATTTGATTTTTCGATAGTTTCAACAGTTAATCTCAGTTCCTTAGCAAGGCGTATAACTTCCTTCAGATCAATAGGTTCACTAAAAGCAACTAAAATCCGGCTTTCATCTAAAATATTCTCAGATTGATTTTGAGTATTAAGAAATTTTGGAAATCTTTTCATTGGTAAAACCTCCTATATCGTAAGGGCGTAAGGGATTCGTTACCCTCGTAAAAAAAGTAACCATATCAGTCGATGCTCAACGCGAGCAGCTGGCGCGCCATCTCTAGGCGCATCATCACTCCTGACCCATGCTTCATCTCACAGGGAAAGTTTTTCATGTCAGATGCTCCTTACAATTTAGGAATTAAGTTTGTAGTCTTTTGTTCAAATGAAGTGATTTCTTACACAAACTCTTATTGAGCCTACCTATCGTCCTCCCCTTCATCCCGATCGTTATCGTCATCACAGCAGTCGTCATAACACTCTGCAGACAACATTCGGCATGGCGCTTTTCGCAACATCCCTTCCGGCACTCCTCACAGCATTGCTTGCAGTTGCAATCATTCCAAACCGTGTAGGCCATCACGTCCAGAATCTTGACGGGAGTAACGGGATCATCACTGGTGATGACTAATTCGGAACATCTCGGACATTTTTCGGTGGCCCTGTAGCGAATGATGACGCCAAGGCACGCGCCGGGGTGCAGTGTCGCGGGAAAGGGATTGTTGATTAATTTCCAGTGGCGGCTCTTGCGCTTGAACGCAACGCTTGTCACGTGCAATTTGCAATCGCCGGTGTTACAGATGGATATGGTGCGTTCCGCAGTGCAACAAGCCCTTACACCGCCAAAACACAGCGAGCCCGTCATTGCGAGCTTGCCAGAGGGCGCATTGCCGGAGACGTCGATTGTGTGCGGGCTGGCTGGATCGTCACTGATCACTCTGAGCGTAGCAGACTTGGGGCCGAAGCTGTCTGGCTCAAAGCGGATAGGCACAGGCAGAGAGTTTCCGGCCCCAATGGTCAAGGGGTAGAGCAACACTTGGGGGACGATGAACTCGCCAGAGAAGGAAGTAATGCTGCTAACCGACAGGGTGCATTTGCCGCTGTTGCTCAAGATCAGCGGTTCATCCACGAAAGAGCCAACACAAACCTTCCCGAAGTCGCCGGTATTGGCAGTTACCAGAACCAGCCGGGGGGCCGGAGCATCGCCGGTGACGTCAATGGTGTGGGGACCGGCTGGATCGTTGCTGGTCACAGTAAGTGTGGCGGACTTGGGTCCAAAGCTCGTGGGCTGAAAGCGGATGACCACATTGATGGAATCTTCGGGGCCCACAACGAGCGGATAAGAGATGACACCGGGCGCCAGGAAATCAGCAGGCAAGGACGAGGTGATGTTGGATATTTTCAATGGCGCAAAAGAACTGCTGTTATTGATAGTCAGCAGTTCATCAGCAAACGAACCCAGGCAGACGTCGCCAAAATTACCATCGTCCGCAATGGCCGTTACCACACGTGGGTAACAAGTGGCCGGCGCTGCAACGGCGAACGCGACAAGCGCAGACGACACGTCAAGGATGATATTTTCCATCTCCAACCACGGTGGCTGGAACTCCGTTCCCCACTCGATCAGGAAGCCCAATGTCTTGGTCTTCGTAGGATCCACCCAATGCCGGCTATATGGGTAGTCGGTGGCTGTGCCGCACGTTGGATAAAGCGCGAAGCTTTGGCCAACGGAGTAGGTCTCGTCCCGGACCGCCTGCAAAGCGTCCCGCATCTCTTGTACCAAACACATCTCCACGGCCTGATCTTCGGGCCGGATAAACTCCCGATACGCAGCATCGCCACTTATTCCCCGCTGACCATCATAGGTGGCATTTCGGAAATTCATCGCCGAGTCAGCAGTCTGATTTTCGTCATCTCCCCAGTTGCGATACAGCAGGCGACCGTGGCTATGTATGTCAATCATCCACTGGATCTGAGGGTAGGTGTCGAGCAGCCAGATTACGTTGCGGGTTTCCGGCTCAGAAGCAGGTGCGGTTCCATGATAGATATCACTCGAGGGGATATCAGAAACTGAAACAGGAGCGGTGGGTGAGAACGCAGTTCGGAAGTCCCAAAGGAAGTCGTAGTTACGATTCACATCCACTGGGCCTGCTGGGTTACGGTTCTTCCGCCACATGGGAGAAGCGGTCTGGCTATGGTTGCGCCCATCCGGATTCACGCACGCGAAGATGAAAATCTGAGATTTCTCGATGATCGACTTGACCTGTGTTGCTGTGAACGCCTTCCCACCATAGGCAAGCCCAGCGTTGGCGATGTAAGCATCGATCAGATCCGTTGCGACATTGATGCAAATCTCGCAACTCCCCCATTCGCGCGCATGTTGGCCGCCGATAAATAGCATCGCGGATCGATTATCGAGCGGACCGAGTCCCACGCGTATTGCATGGCTCGTCCGGGCCTCATGGGTAAGGTCTGGCAGCGTGATAAGTTCGCACAGTCCCGGATGAGCGATGTTTAACGCGGTCAGTGCGGATTCCACCTCCGTTACATTGAGGTACGGCATTAATCTTCCTCCAGTATCTTCTTGCCGAGGCCTGTTGGCCTGACCTTGCCCCCTCCAAAGCGGTCACCTTTACCCACCTCTTTCTGGCGTTCACGGCCAATTTCGCTTAAGTTCTTTTCAACCCGAAGGCACCAGCCTCTGCTCTTTACCTCATCGATTTGCTGTTGCGTAAGAAATGCCCCTATGTTGACTTCTTTTATATCGTGTTCTTCGCCGGGGTGTTGGTGGTCGATGTCGAGCCCAAGCTCGCGAACAAGCTGGGCGAGAGTAGCGCGATCCGGTACGGTTAAAACTACCTGAAAAATGTCGGGACCTTGCCGCTGGTTATCTGGGCCGTTGCTTCTTTTTGTGGATTGCTCTTTCATAAATACTCCCGATAACAAGTTAACGCCCGCAGGTGATAGGTTCTAACAATTCCATAAAGTTATTCATAGCGTATAGATTCGTGAAATCAAGTTTTATTTCCTGTCACCGTCGGTTCCCGATTTAGCCCGATTGTTTCATAAACCGCTCTGAAGCGTATTCCTGTCCGCTTTATTTCAGTGAACAAAGCGCTAAGCACAGCTCCCCCAACCCCCATTTATCTGGGGAAACTTCTGAGTAAGTAATGGTGGGTTGAGGGGGTATGACCTATTCTCGGCAGGTCAGACGTAACGATGTCAGGAAGAATTGATGCGAACGGGTTTGGATAGATATAACCGCTCAGTGAGTTGCCAGAGCAGATGCCTGTAGGGATAGGCGGAAGGCAGATGCAAAATCACACGGTTTTTGTATGGTTTGACCTGCACGGCGATCTTGAACAGCTTGAGGATAATCGACTTGGGTTGAGCATTGGCTAGTTCAGTGTGTTTCAGTGCCTGAGTACGCAATTGCTGATGCAGCACGTAGGCTGCGGCATGCAGGGCCAGACGCATGCAGTTGGCGAGGAACGTGGTGCAGGAAGTGCGATCAGCGGCCAGATCGCACTTCAGATGCTTGATGAAGTTCTCCGTCTGTCCGCGAGCGCAGTACAACTTGGTATAGACGGTTTGCGGATCAGGCAAATCCAATGACGTGACGACAAAGCGCGGGTTATCCCCCAGCGCCATGACCTCAGCCTTGAGGATCACGCGCAAAGGCTTGTGCCATGAGCCTGCGGCATAGGAGAAATCATCAAACAGGCGCACCGGTGAGGAATTGGCATCCAGGCGCTGGCGCTGTGCATACAGATTGCGCGCCTGCTGCAAGGCTGGTTCGGCTTTGCGATTCAAAACCGCATTGCCGCCCAAACCGAAGATGAAGCCGGTGTTGGGCATGACGTCTATCAGACGCATCAATTCGGGATTGGAGAAATGGCCGTCGCCGCGCACCAGAATGTGCGTGTCAGGAAAGTGGCTGCGGATCAGTTTTAGCACACGTTTGAGAATCATGGCGTTCTCGGCGCCCGTGGGGCGCTTGCCTGGACGGAGCACCGCACAAACCAGTGCCCCGCTCAAGCCTTCGAAGATTAAAAGCGGCAGGTAACAGGTGCTGCGGTAATGGTGGTTATAGAAGGCGAGCGGTTGCTGGCCATAGGCAACAGCTTCGGAATGGTCGAGGTCAAGAATCAGGGCGTCAGGCGGTGTGGCGTAACCCGCGATGAACTGTTCCACCAACACGCGGGCGAATCGATATACATCCTTGCGGGTGGCGGCGTGTTCGAATCGGGAAATGGTGGCGGATGATGCCAGCGCCTCATCCGGATCAAACGGCTTGCGGTCTACACCCAACCGAAGCATGGGGTCGTTTCGCAGCGAGTTGCTGTCGTTGCCATCTTCGTAACCGGAGCCGATTTGGTAGATGCGCTGTTGCAGCAAGTCGCTCATGGAATGTTTGATGTAACCCGAATGCCGCTCGTCATTCAGCGCCCCGCTAATGCGTGCGGTCAGCCCGATTTGGCGATCTACTTCGCGCAGCAACAGCGGCCCGAGATCAGACGACAATCCGCCACCGTTGAAATCGGCCCGGATCGTGAAACCCGCAGCCGGTGAAAAGCGTAACTGTTCTGGGATAGAATGTGACATGGGCAAAGTCCTGTATCTGTTTTATGTATGCGTTTCTTGATAACTCGCATTATATCAAATGGTTACAGTGTTCTTTGCCCTTTTTGTGAATAATTCAGGCTAAGTACATTACGCTTCTTTGCCATACATTTTTGACTTCGCCAGCTTAAAGATCCAGCCTCGCAAATTCTGCGAGAAGCATAGATTCTTAGCTTCCCCGGCACAATCCGCTTTAATCAAGATCGAAACTACGTTTTGTAGTTGCGGATTGCTTTGGCATCGTACAAAAGCGACTGGATGTGCGTCAGCTCGGGGATCTCTCGATCAAGGCCACAAAGTATGCTCGAAATCGTATAAAAACGGCCGATTAATTAGCGATGCGATGATCAAGGCTTATGAAACCCGGATCAAGAAATTCGAAACCGACAAGGCCGTTCTGGTCGAAAAATCCGGCCAATCGCTGCGCCCGATGCGTTCATTCGATGCGGCACTTAGAACCGCTCTGGATTTTATCGCAAGCCCGCATAAACTCTGGAGTTCCGGGCGATTGTGCGACCGCCGTGCAGTGCTTAAACTCGCTTTTCCGGGTGGATTTCAATATCACCGGAATACAGGACTTAGAACCGCTGAAACCCCATTACCTTTCAAGGTATTAGGGGGGCTTACCAATAAGCGTAATATGGCGCCAATAGCGAGCCTTTGCAGGTCCCTCTGCTCGCCTGAACCCAACGGGAAGGGATGGGGGTAAATACGTAGGTAAAAGAAGCCACTGGGAATGGTTTTCTACGGGAATCAATGGGGTTGGTAATTACCAATGGGTTGGATTATTTATTGGCGGAGACGGAGTGCGAAACTTCGAACCGCGTTCTGGAAATTCTAGAGGAATGGAACGACTATCTCAAGAGTAATGTCTCGTATTATCAGGAGCCGTCACCATGAGCGGCTTCAGCAATATTCAATCGGTAGCTCGGGCATTTTCGACTGCCGCCGCACCTTCCCCAAAGAAATCGAAACGGCGCTACACACCTCCGTTTTCCCTGCGGCTTACCGTCGAGGAACGTAAACGGCTGGATGAACTGGCGGGAAATCAGCCGCTGGGGTCGTATATACGTAATCGCATTCTCGGCGAACAGACTGAGAAACGCCGTAAAATCAAAAAACCTACGCCTGACACCGCCTTACTGGCTTTGGTATTGGGTGAATTCGGTCGTTCACGGCTGGCATCCAATATCAACCAACTGGCCAAAGCCGCCAATATAGGAACACTGGATGTAACACCCGAAACGGAACGTGAGATTTTACAAGCATGCGCGGAAATCCAAGCCATACGCGTGCTATTAATCACAGCGCTGGGCGTAGCGCCCGTGGAAGATGAATGATCCTTATTGGCAACCAGCGCGGCGGGGCCAAGGACTTGGCCCTGCACCTGCTCAAGGAAGAAAACGAGCATGTCGAAGTTCATGAGGTGCGCGGGTTTGCCTCAGACAATCTCATGGCTGCGCTCAATGAAGCCTACGCAATCAGCCGTGCTACGCGCTGCAAACAGTTTTTATTTTCCTTAAGCCTCAATCCCCCCAAGCATGAGAATGTTTCGACCGAAACATTCAAACAGGCCATCGAGCGAGCCGAAGAAAAACTTGGGCTGAACGACCAGCCCCGCGCCATCGTGTTTCATGAGAAAAACGGGCGCAGGCATTGCCATGCGGTGTGGTCACGAATCAAGCTGGATGAAATGAAAGCGGTACAGCTTTCTTTTTCCAAACGAAGATTAATCGACTTATCCCGTGAATTGTTTCTGGAACACGGCTGGACCATGCCCGCCGGACTTAGGCAATCTCATGAACGCGATCCACGCAATTTCACGCTGGCGGAATGGCAGCAGGCCAAGCGCATTGGAAAAGACCCGAAGCAGATTAAAGCCGTATTTCAGGAATGCTGGTCGCTCGGCAAAACACAGAGCGCTTTTGCCCATGCACTGAAAGAACAAGGTTATATCCTCGCCCGTGGCGACCGGCGCGGCTTTGTCGCGGTGGATCATCGGGGCGAGGTATTTGCCGTATCCAAATGGGCTGGAATCAAAACCAAGGAAGTGCGCACCCGACTAACCGATGAAAAAAACCTCCCATCGGTCGATGGAGCCAGAATCCAGATTGCCAAAGATATGACGGTAAGGCTGGAAACGCTCTCTCAGGAACAAATGACGGTGTTTACAGCACGCCGGGCTGAGCTGGAAGAGAAACGGCAAGCGCTGGTACGCCAGTATCGGTCGGAACGGCAAAAATTAACCGAAACCCAGCAATCTTTCTGGCAGGACAAACAACAAGAATGGCGAAGCAATTTCAACAAAGGCATACGTGGCCTGTTTGATCGTCTCACGGGAAGACGCAAGCAAATCGAAGAACGAAATGAACTAGAGGCATGGCAAATCCAAATGCGCCAGCAGCAGGAACGCGACGCGTTGATTTTTCAGCAGTTAGAAATCCGCCGTACCCTGCAAGCACGCATCGAGCGGCTGGAAGCGCTGAAATCTTACCGGCTGGACGAACTGGAGCACGACAAATCGCAATACCAAGCGATGCGGGATCAGCGCCTTCAACAGCTTGAGACACAACGCCAAGAATATAACCGGGACCGCCCGCAACCTCGCCAGCGCGGCCCGGACTGGACGCGCTAGCGATTTGGTATTAATTATAACCAAGCGACTATTTCTTTCAGAACCGAAAACATCATCACTGCAACGCGCGGCTATGTATTGGAAAAGGTACTGCCAGAAGGGTCTGAACATATACAGACCAGCCAAAGATGGAAATTTGCGCCGTTCCCAGACTGACCACCAAGACTGATCAGCCGAGGGAGCCAGATTTCTTAAACACGATAAGCTGGCTAAACTATCTCTATGGGCTTCTTATCCTTAAATAAGGAATGAAGGTTTTAAAGACGGCGCATAAAAAAACTTGCATTAAAACGAAAAGCATTTCAAATTTGTATGAAGCACTTAGTTCAGAAAGCGCACTAAAAAATGATTATTCTCTTCAAATCATTAGGCAGGATATTCACTGCTCTTGTTATCCTTAGTGTTCCTCTATGTATTATAGGTATTCGCTATATGGATAATCCCATCGATAGCATTATCGGTTCTGTTCTGTTGATAGCAACGATGATGTACATGGGATTAACATGTTTTTATAGAGCACGAGTCCTTGAAATGCTGGAAAGGCTAGAGCCGATTCAAACAGCGCCTAAAATGTCCGAACCCCTTTTCTCGAATATAAGCTAAATAAAAAAAACAAATAACTAAAATTGACCATAAATTTGGAGGCTCTGATACATTAACAGGAGCATCAAAAAAAGATGAAAATGCGGCATTCCGTGAAAAATCGGCAAGAATTGTAGGAATGCTGGTTAGCGTAGCATTGGCAAAAGCGGTAGGAACTTCAATTGGCGCTGCCAAAATATCGTTTATTAATGCTTGTATGAACGCGTCATCAAAGCCGGCGTTTAGTAACTCTTCAATGTTGCTCTGATCCAGTCCTTGCGAGCGGATATCATTCTGAAGCTGGGAAATTAATAGAGGGTCTACAGCGAAGTTCTGGATAACCCCATCTTGAAACAGGCTCTGCAATTGCTGAAATTCTAATGACGCAATTTTAAAATCTGTATCAGCCTGCGTCAGCCACACCTCGGCTGCTGACCGTTGTTTTGCAAATGCCTCTAAGTCGTTTGCAACGAGCGCTCCTTGCATTCTTTCTAAAGTTGTCAAGAACAACTCATAGCCCTCCAACCCCAAGCCGAAATCTCTGAACGCCTGATCAATAACCGAAAAACGAGAACCAAATTTATCTGCGAAACCCATATCAAGAGTTTCTCCTGATCTTTGAGCTAACTCATTAAAATTTTGGTCTGGGGGATCGTTAGCAAGTTTATTGAAATTAACCTCGGCACCTTTTAAAATAATTTCTGCCCCCATTTTGAACAAAGCCACAAGGGAAGCAGCCCCACTTTTGAGTGCGTCGAAAACTGTTTGTATCCCTTCTACTACTGTTCTTGTTTTATCTGAACCAATTTGATCGACGGCTCTATCTACCGCAAAGCCTTTTACTGCCTCCGATGGACCATCAGCTACCGAAGTCGGAATAAAACGAATCGTATCCGACGCGGCTGTTGCGCGGTCTGCGGTTGCCTTCCAATTATTTTTGAGGTTCTCAAGAGCAACCGTGTCATCGACGGGTTGTGCAATCAATGCGAACGTTAATTGCTGTGTAAAAACGTCAGATGTTACCGTATTGTACTTAATAGAAAAATCTACCGGTTGAGATTGAGCAAAATGCTCAATTCGAATATTGTCTATAAAAAAATCGAAATCTACAGCTCCTCCACTTGCGCTTCGAATACTTATATCGGTGCCTGAAGCTGCAAAACTTATCTGAGAATTCCCGCCGTTTAGATTTGGCGCTAATAACACACTCGTAGCATTGCCGTTGTTATCGGATATAAAGTAATTCAGCGGGATAGTGTTTCCATTCAATAGATTAAAACTAACAAAATTAATATTTTGTCCGACCTGAAAAGTTAAGGGATTCTGAAGACCGCTAACGAAGCTTGCCGTCCCATAAATCGACGAGTTATTGGCAGGCAAATTAGTAGTGGCTGTAAGAATTACACCGCCCCGAAACGTGACGTTTCCTTCTGGTGCATCAATACTAACGGTTTGGGGGCGAGGGGATGCTGCGGCAAAAAAGGAGGTCCCGAAAACCCTTCTGAATCGAATGTGATTGTAGTGGCAAAACTTATTGTAGGTAGGGATAGAAATACGATTGAAATTATAGAGAAGTTATCTAATCGCATGGCAAACTCCATTCGAACGCAGACATGGTTTTGCAAGCAAAATTCATACCTTAGTCAGGATTTACTAATCAAATTATACCCATATAAAAAGTTACTCACAAAAGCGCAGGGCGTTTTCCAATGTGTGTGTAAAATATTCCGGCACGGCCAACATGGCTCTATGAACCGCCGGGCTTTGAGGAGCCCGTGTGTCTGATAGGTTGCTGTAATTAGCATTGGAGAACGGTTAGAATGCCGAGGAAAATTGTCAGCAATAAGGTCTATTATTTTTGTAAACTTAGGAATAAATAATCCTCGGCAACAATGTTGTCGATAACCCTTCGTTCGTTCTGTTAGGGAAACACTGATTTAAGCCCGCGCTGTAGAATGTCTGAGTCATCCCATCCTTCACAATGTCCCCGATGAAACGCCAGACGAGCTTTGCCGACATGGAGTATTCGGCGCGTCGCAAGCCGACGCGTCGCGAGAAGTTTCTGTCTGATCTTGACCGGCTGGTGCCGTGGTTGCAGTTGCTCGCACTGATTGAGCCGCACTACTACCGAGGCGAGCGCGGTCGCCCGCCGGTGGGACTGGAGCTGATGCTGCGCATGTATCTGTGCCAGAACTGCCTGGGCCTGTCGGATGAAGGGATTGAGGACGCCATCGTCGACAGCATCGCGGTGCGCCGCTTTGTCGGTGTGGACCTGATCGAACGGCAGGCACCGGATGCTACGACGCTGCTGAAGTTTCGCCGGCTGCTGGAACGTCACGAGATGCCCGCGCGCATCTTCGGGCTGATCCGGGAGCAGCTGGGACAGCAGGGACTGATCCTGCGCGAAGGCACCATCGTGGATGCCACCTTGATTGCCGCGCCGCCCTCGACGAAGAACAAGGCACACGAGCGCGACGCGGATATGCATCAGACGAAGAAGGGAAACCAGTGGTACTTCGGGATGAAGGTACACATCGGCGCGGACGCGCACACCGGTCTTGCACACTCGATCGTCACCACGGCGGCAAACGAGCCGGATGTGAGCCAGACGCACAAGTTGCTGCATGGCGACGAGAAACATCTGCACGGTGATGCCGGTTACCAGGGCGCGCACAAGCGTGAGGAATTGAAGGAGTGTGCAGCCGAGTTCGTCATTGCGCGCAGGCGCTCGACATACAGGAAGCTGGACGAGGCAGATCCCGTGCGCACACTCATCGAGAAGGCAGAGCGGGCCAAGGCGAGCATTCGCGCGAAGGTCGAGCACGTGTTCCACGTAGTGAAGAACCTGTTTGGGCATCGCAAGTGTCGCTACAAGGGTCTGGCGAAGAACACCGCACAACTGCAGGTGCTGTTTGCGATGGCCAATCTGATGCTATCGCAGCGAACGCTGTGCGCGCCGTACAGGGAAGTTGCGTCCTGAGAGAGAGAAATCGGGAGCGGTGCCCGGAAACGGCCCCGGATCAGTGATCCAGGTGTGAAAACCAAGCGCAATTCGATGTCATGAAGACAAAAATTGCAGCAGAGAGATTCCCCGGATGGAAAATCCCGGAAGGGTGGCATTGATCAGCGTTTCCTTAG
>CAWHQD010000039.1:0-35187 GCA_963831395.1 uncultured beta proteobacterium | reverse complement strand
AGGGAAACACTGATTTAAGCCCGCGCTGTAGAATGTTTGAGTCATCCCATCCTTCACAATGTCCCGATGAAACGCCAGACGAGCTTTGCCGACATGGAGTATTCGGCGCGTCGCAAGCCGACGCGTCGCGAGAAGTTTCTGTCTGATCTTGACCGGCTGGTGCCGTGGTTGCAGTTGCTCGCACTGATTGAGCCGCACTACTACCGAGGCGAGCGCGGTCGCCCGCCGGTGGGACTGGAGCTGATGCTGCGCATGTATCTGTGCCAGAACTGCCTGGGCCTGTCGGATGAAGGGATTGAGGACGCCATCGTCGACAGCATCGCGGTGCGCCGCTTTGTCGGTGTGGACCTGATCGAACGGCAGGCGCCGGATGCTACGACGCTGCTGAAGTTTCGCCGGCTGCTGGAACGTCACGAGATGCCCGCGCGCATCTTCGGGCTGATCCGGGAGCAGCTGGGACAGCAGGGACTGATCCTGCGCGAAGGCACCATCGTGGATGCCACCTTGATTGCCGCGCCGCCCTCGACGAAGAACAAGGCACACGAGCGCGACGCGGATATGCATCAGACGAAGAAGGGAAACCAGTGGTACTTCGGGATGAAGGTACACATCGGCGCGGACGCGCACACCGGTCTTGCACACTCGATCGTCACCACGGCGGCAAACGAGCCGGATGTGAGCCAGACGCACAAGTTGCTGCATGGCGACGAGAAACATCTGCACGGTGATGCCGGTTACCAGGGCGCGCACAAGCGTGAGGAATTGAAGGAGTGTGCAGCCGAGTTCGTCATTGCGCGCAGGCGCTCGACATACAGGAAGCTGGACGAGGCAGATCCCGTGCGCACACTCATCGAGAAGGCAGAGCGGGCCAAGGCGAGCATTCGCGCGAAGGTCGAGCACGTGTTCCACGTAGTGAAGAACCTGTTTGGGCATCGCAAGTGTCGCTACAAGGGTCTGGCGAAGAACACCGCACAACTGCAGGTGCTGTTTGCGATGGCCAATCTGATGCTATCGCAGCGAACGCTGTGCGCGCCGTACAGGGAAGTTGCGTCCTGAGAGAGAGAAATCGGGAGCAGTGCCCGGAAACGGCCCGGATCAGTGATCCAGGTGTGAAAACCAAGCGCAATTCGATGTCATGAAGACAAAAATTGCAGCAGAGAGATTCCCCGGATGGAAAATCCCGGAAGGGTGGCATTGATCAGCGTTTCCTTAGCAGTGTCTAGCTGATCCATATGCTTGCTCGCCTTTAAATTAAAGAAAAACTGCCTTAAAGGTTTAAATATTAGGTTCCTCGGCCCCGGCGGGATTGTTTTTTGGTTCGGCGATACCTATCATTCGTCATCTCAATCTCTAACATTGCGATCGACGGGGCGAGCTGCGCAAGCATGCTTTGCCCACTTTCAGCCCAACCCTGACCGTGGGGTAACAGGCTTATTTCTTAAGAAAAGAAGCATGAAGCAAATATTTCTGAATGGTCTGCTCCTATTCTTCTCCGTTGTAGCCACGGGGGCTCGGGGCGATGTAGGTTTTGATTTCCGGGCACCGAGTTTTAAGGGGGGAAATGCCGTCTTGAGTGTTTTCGTCAAGAACACGATCACAACAGATGACTATGCCCAAGTGGTCAAGTGGACCGGTTACATGCAACCCTCTTTTGGAGATCAATGGGCAGTTATCGCGAAACTGGATTCCAAGGGCGGTAACGTCAATGCGGCGTTGAAGATAGGCAGATTTTTGAGAAACAAGGGAGCCATTGCAGTTGTTGAAAAAGACGCGGTGTGTTTAAGTGCATGCGTCTACATTCTAGCCGGAGCTACGAATAGAGCTGTCGATGGGCAAGTCGGGATACATCGCCCATACGAACCTAATGATCGAGAAACTTCAGAAATTGGACAAAAGGCTAAATACAAAGCATTGGAAAAGAATATTTTAGCCTTTCTAAATGAAATGAACATACCCACAAGGCTTTATGATGACTCTCTTTTCATAAGCCCAGATCGTGTCAAGATATTGACATTTAAAGAACTGCAAGGGTATGGATTAAATGAAAATGACCCATATGCAGATGAAGCCAGTACCGTTAACCAGGCGAAACAGCTCGGCATCGCGAGGGCGGAACATGCAGCACGTGAAGTTAGATCGCGTAGAGAATGCGGTTTGAATGCTATGACTACCGAGACTTCCGAGAATGAGCTCGTCCTAGGAATGGAATGCAGAGCAGCAATCCTTGAAGGAACACGCTGAATGGCAGGATTTAACGAACTCAGACTACTCACCTGATTAGCAGTCGATCCAGCGGTTTAAACTTGGCAAAACGTGGAACGGACTGGCTTCCTTTTGCTTCCAGAAATCTCACGATGAGTTATCGCGACAATGAGGGTATCGGTCCGATGCGAGATAAAGTTCATCCGAGGATGGCGGAATTTGGTTGCCCAGGGGGAAGTCTCAGAAATTCTATCAGGGAAACGCGAGCTCAACATCCGTCAGGTACGCATGCTGGCACAACGGTTCTCGGTCTCCCCCGCAACCTTCGTGTGAATACCTGCGTTCTTGTCTCTCGGGTTTTCGGCGGACAGAAGCGGTCAGCCTGCCTTTATCTCTTATTCTGTCTAATCCACAAGAAAATGGAATTGGGAAATTTCATCATCAGGATCTGCATGAACATTACCTTCATCGGCGGCGGAAACATGGCTTGCGCCTTGATCGGCGGGCTGTTGCAACGGGATTACTCACCCGGACAGATACGCGTAGCGGAAATCAATGCTGAAACCCGCAGCAAAATAAAACATGAGTTCAGTGTGGAAACCGTGGCGGAACTTGCCGAAGGCGTCTCGAATTGCGATGTAATCGTGCTGGCGGTGAAGCCGCAGCAGCTTTCAGTAGTGGCGCGAGAACTCGCCCCGCTGCTCGACAAGCATCTGGTCATTTCCATCGCTGCCGGTATTCGCGCAAAAGATATCTCCCGTTGGCTTGCCGGCTACAGCCGCGTTGTGCGAGCCATGCCCAATACGCCGGCGTTGATTCGCGCAGGTGTCACCGGTCTATATGCCATGGCCGGGGTGAGCGATGAGGAAAAACACAATGCAGAAGCAATACTGGCCGCGGTAGGCACTGTATTATGGGTTGAAAGCGAAGAACTGCTGGATGCGGTGACAGCCATCTCCGGCAGTGGTCCGGCTTATGTATTCTACTTTCTCGAGGCGATGCAGAAGGCAGGGCATGAATTAGGACTGGATCCGGTGCAGGCCCGGCGGTTGAGTATCGAGACCTTTCTCGGCGCTGCCGGGCTTGCAGGTCAAAGCGATGAAAGCGTTTCCCTCCTGCGCGCTCGGGTCACTTCGCCGGGTGGCACCACTGAACGGGCCATTCAGTCGCTTGAAAATGAAGGTGTCAAGAATGCAATCGGACGTGCGATTCATGTCGCACACCAGCGCTCACGCGAGATGGGCGATGAGTTCGGCAAAACATGAGCTTATCACGGATAGATATTTAACCATATGCTCAACCAGATGCTGATATTTCTGCTCGACACCTTGCTGGGCTTGTTTTCTCTGGCGCTGTTGCTGCGTTTTTACATGCAACTGCTCCGTGCGCCCTACCGCAACCCGCTGTCGCAATTTCTCATCGCAATTACCGACTTTCTGGTAAAGCCCGCAAGGCGGGTAATCCCCAGCTTCAGAACGCTGGATCTTTCCACACTGCTGCTGGCATGGCTTGTGCAAGTCACGTTGCTGACCGGCGTACATATGCTTCAGGGCTACGTCTTCAGCTCGACTATCGGTTTGGCGGCCGGAGGACTATCCCTGCTGGCCCTGGTGGAAATTATCAAGATGACGCTCTACATCATAATGGCAGCGGTAATCGTGCAGGCTGTGCTGTCCTGGTTCAATCCATACAGTCCGCTGGCCCCGGTGCTCGACAGCTTTACCCGGCCGGTCCTGGGCGTTTTCCGCCGTTATATTCCTCCCATCGGCAATATCGATTTGTCGCCATTGTTTGTGCTGGTGATTATTCAATTGCTGCTTTTTGTGGTAGTGGGGATGGAAAGGGAAATTTCCCGTCTGTTCTAATGCCGGATCTGGAACCTCGCACATGGTGCCGCAGCGAAAGCAGTGGTCAGCGGCTCATTCTCACCTTGCACATACAACCCGGTGCAAAACGCACCGAAACAGTGGGATTGCATGGCGACGCGTTGAAAATCAGACTTGCGGCCCCGCCGGTAGAAGGCGCTGCTAATGCTGCGCTGCTGGGATTTCTTGCCGGGATTTTTTGCGTGCCGCTGCGTCAGGTGACGCTCCGGCAGGGAGCGAAATCGCGGCGCAAAGTGGTCGAAATAAGGCAAGCGGCCCGTGGACCTGATGCACTGTTCAAGGCCACTGGGATCAACATCAAAGCCAGTTCCAGATCATGAATATCTTCTATCTTATGAAGCCGAATGTCTTCAACGGTTCTCAATAAAGTTGATTATTTTGCGATGGTGATGCTCGGCACGCCAACACGCGGCAAATCGGTTACGGTCATTTGAAACAAGAGGTACAGCATCTGAAAAGCGCTCCGGTTCCAGCGGGCGAGCGCGCCCGCCGTGTTTACCGCGTAATACTGGTTATGTAAATGAACTGACAAGTCCGCTTCCGCGGGCGCCGAGTCCGACACAAGAAGTTCCATTGTGGAGATGGGATTCTCGTTGTTGGCAATAGCTGGGGTACGTGGATCCTTCTCGACATGATATTCTGGCTGGGCGCCGATAGAGCGCCCAAGGAAGCTGAGAATTGCATGGAAACTTCTGAGCCTGAAAGCACCTTTCATAGGCCAATCCCCTCCTGAATGGTTGGGACGGATATCGAAAGCAACGTCGTTGGCATTTCCGCTGCCCATCTCATTGCTCAGTTGCGCGCTCAACCGCATCCGTTCGTCTGGCGATAAAGTGACGGGGTCATAGTTGGTGATGAGGACTGGTCCAGGTATCTGTTTGCGAAGCACAAAGGTATTGTCCTCCTTGTTATAGAGCACAAAAAACTCTTTTTCCAGAGCCTGAAAACCTTCTGCTGTAACCGAACCGGCGGGAATAATCCATGTACTTTCCAGCGTCAATGGCTCGGCATAGAGCTGATTCTGATCCTGGATGGCTGAAAGATGAAGCACTACGCGCCGGAACATTTCATAGTCCGCTTTTTCAGAAGGACTGTTGTGATGTGTGACCTGCTGGGCCGATTGCTGAATCCGCACGTCCTGGGCCATCAGCCTCAGCAGGAGATCGATATCGAAGCGCTGGCGGAGCAGCAGGATGAGTTTGCTTGACTGGAATGGGGTAAGGAGCCGCTTGGTGAACTCTTCACCCTCGATCGGAACAATACTGATAGTGGGATTTTCTGCCACGCTGCCGCCGAACACAGGCATGAGCATACCCCCGGCGTTTCCGGTCAACGCAGGGGTACCACCCGCGCTGAAGCGGAAGTCAAAGGTAGCAGCGACGTTGGAAACCCCGGTAAAATGTATGGGCTTGTGGTGACGGGCGCGCGCGATATTTATCAACAATTGTTTGGATGCCGCGCTAGTAATGGCGTCATCGTAGGCGCCAACCGCGCGGTTGAGCGCAATGGGCGACACACAGCCCGGCAGCACGCACGCGAATATCAGGCACAGCAAAGTGCGCAATGTGGGCAAGAGATGAGAGGTAAGGATGGCTGAATGGGTTTTCATCAGATGAAGCAAGCAGAATGCGAGCAGAATGACCTTTTGTTGTTATATTAAAAGCAAGTGTTCAGCGCGATATCGGTTCGCCTCTCAAGACAGATACCGCTTCTGCCTTGTCGACCTGCCAACCTGACTCCGGCCATTGGAATTTCACCTTGGCGCGACTTCCCGGCACCAAGCGATCACCCCCCGCAATCCTTTTGTCATCCCCTTTAACAATCCTTTTGTTTCCTCGCTCAGCGGGAAGAAGGGAACGCCCCGGCCGCTTTTCAGTCTATCACCGGCAAGACATTACAACCTGCCAATTCTGTTGGTCAAGGTATTTAGGTTGGGAGCTTGGACGTTTTTTTGCTATATTGGCATTGAGACAAGCGTGGATAACAAGTTTGATGCTTGAAAGAGGGCTAGCTGGAATCTCTACAGAAAGGAGAATCACATGAAACAGCTTTTGATCGCGTCCGCTTTAACTTTGGGTTTGATGTCAACCGGCGCCGTTGCCGAAGAGGGAGCAGCATCTGTGGGTAGTCCCGGCGATCCGGGCCAGGTTTCACGCACCGTTGAAATAACCATGGTGGATAACCGCTTCAAACCTTCAGAGGTAAAAGTGAAACAGGGTGAAACGGTAAAATTTGTGCTTAAGAACAGCGGCGAGAAAAAGCATGAAATGATGATAGGCACGCCGGAGGAAATTGATGAGCACGGCAAAATGATGAAAAAATTTCCCGATATGGAGCATACCCATGAAGGGAATTTAATTACTGTCGACCCTGGCAAAACGGGAGAACTGGTGTGGCATTTCACTGAAGCCGGTATAATCAGCTTCGCCTGCCCGCTGCCAGGCCACTTTAAAGGGATGAATTTCCCGGGTATGAAGGGAACAATCACGGTGGAAGCCAAATGAAGATATCAAAGTACACATTGCTAGTCGGATCGATACTCATCAGTGCGCTGACGGGAACCGGCGCCTATGCATCGGCAACAACAGTCGAGGTCTACAAGAGTTCGACTTGTAAATGCTGCGCAAAATGGGTCGACCATATGCGCGCGAACGGGTTTACCGTCAATACGCACGATGTGGGCAACAAGGAAGCCCGCGAGCGCGCCGGGATTTCCACTACGCTCGGTTCATGCCACACTGCCCTGGTTGACGGCTACGCAGTCGAGGGCCATGTGCCTGCCCAAGATGTAAAGCGGCTACTTAAAGAGCGTCCCCGCGCTATTGGGCTGACCGCGCCGGGCATGCCCCACGGCTCGCCAGGGATGGAAGGCGCCCGTAGCGATCCCTACGACGTGCTTTTAATAAACAAACAAGGCGGTACGACCGTATACAGCCACCACTCGCCGTCGGATCCGAAAGAATCCGTGATGAGACTGAAATGAGAAGCATGACATTTTCTGCTGCCATAGACGTGTATAAGAAAAAGAAGTTTTTGACCGTTGCGATCCGGCCTGCGGGTTCAGTTGCGATGAGCATGAAAGCCGGGGCAGCATGAGCATCCGGTTTTTCCTCCTGACTGGCATGGCGGTTGTTTTTACTGCCGGTTGTGGCGAATCAAAGCCACCCGCCGCGACATCGACGCCACCCGCCACATCGTCTGAAACACCTGGGACAGTTGCCACGCCTGCGCCGCCTTCCACTTCACCTACGCCGCCTCCGGCCGGGCCGGACTTATCCGCCGCCGAGCAGCCGGCCGCTACCCCCAAGGTGGAGGAGCCAAGAAATCTGGCGGCTCGTAAGCTGGCTCCGGAGAAAATCAAGCGCGGTGAAGATGTTTATCGCGCCAATTGTGCAAGTTGTCACGGTCCCAATGGAGAAGCCACTCCCGGTTGGCGCACTCCGGGCCCGGATGGCCGATATCCGCCGCCCCCGCTGGATGGCAGTGCTCACGCCTGGCATCACTCAACCGAGACGCTGGAACAAATGATCAGGGAAGGCAGTCCGGGTGGCGGTATGCCGGCGTGGGATGGAAAATTGACGAATCAGCAGATTGACGACGTGATTGTCTGGATAAAATCGCTGTGGCCGGATGAGGTTTACGATATCTGGTATAAGGAAATTGAAAATAAGCCGCTACCAAAACAGCAGGGTTAAAGATCCGTCGCGGCAGAGGTGTACAACAAGTGCCTCTGCCGAGGATATGGAATTGCAGCTATCCGGGATCGGCTTAGGCCAGCAGTTTGCGCCAAACTTGTAGCCTCCTACGGTCAAATCGAACGGGTTGTGCCCAACTCCGCTCGATTTCAGGTGCGTGGAGGCGCCAGCCAATAATCCTCAGGCCAACCCGGCTTTAGGTGCGCCTGTATCCGCCTTATTTCCCTTCTTTACAGCAGCGCGGGCAGGAAGCTTCTCACGAATACGCGCAGATTTGCCGGAGCGATCCCGCAGGTAATAAAGCTTGGCACGGCGGACATCACCGCGACGCTTTATCTCTATGCTGGCGATCAAAGGCGAATAAGACTGAAAAGTCCGCTCCACGCCCTCGCCGCTGGATACCTTGCGTACGGTAAAGGCCGAGTTGAGGCCACGGTTGCGCTTGGCGATGACGACGCCCTCATAAGCCTGTATCCGCTTACGGTCGCCTTCCACGACTTTAACGTTAACGATTACGGTATCGCCGGGGGCAAAATCTGGAATGGTCTTGCCGAGACGGGTGATTTCTTCGCTTTCGAGTTGTTCGATCAAATTCATTTGTGACTCCTTGCTCTTTATTCCCTGGTTTCAGTTGATTTCAATTCGTTTCATAGCCGTGCTGGAATTCTTCCAGTAACTTCTTCTCCTCGCTTGTGAGGCCGTGCTCCATTTTCAGCATCAGCAAATCCGGCCGCCTCAGCCATGTCCTGCCCAGCGACTGCTGTAAACGCCAGCGCTTGATTCTGGCGTGATTGCCGGACATCAAGACCTCGGGTACAACATTTCCATGATAGACCTCCGGCCGGGTGTACTGGGGAAAATCGAGCAATCCCGCTACAAATGAATCCTGGCTGGCTGACTCCGGATCTCCCAGCACCCCGGGCATTTGTCTCACCAGACAATCTATCAGCACCATCGCCGCCAATTCGCCGCCAGAGAGTACATAGTCGCCAATAGAAATTTCGTAATCCACCTGCCGCTCTATCAAACGCTCATCCACGCCTTCATATCGCCCGGCGATTAATATCAGCGCGGATAGTTTGCCCAGTTCCAATACCAGGGCATGATCCAGTGGACGTCCCTGGGGCGAAAGATAAATGACTTTCGTCCCGCTACAGCCGTCGGCTATCTGTCTTTGCCTGGCGGCGGTAACAGCCTTTTCCAGCGGTTCCGCCAACATCACCATTCCCGGCCCGCCTCCGTAAGGGCGGTCGTCTACCCTATGGTAATTATCCTCGGTAAACTCGCGGGGATTCCAGGTGTGTAAACGATAAATTGCGTTTTCGTTCGCCCTGCCGGTTACACCATGCTTGGTGATGGCGTCAAACATTTCCGGAAACAGTGTGACGACATCAAATTCACAAGTCATGGCTTAATAGTCCACGCCCCAATCCACTGTTATCCGGCGCGCCTTCAAATCCACTTTAACAATTACCTGATTGATGAAAGGAATCAAACGTTCCCCTTCACCATCTTTTAGACTTTGCACTTGAAGCACGTCGTTTGCGCCGGTTTCCAGTAATCCTGTTACTTTCCCCAGCTCCTCACCCTGCAAATTCACTACCTCGAGACCGATCAGGTCAGACCAGTAATAACCGTCTTTACCGCTTTTTGACAAGACCGGCAGCTGACTGCGAGGAATTGCAACCTGCAGGCCCTTCAGCCGCATCGCCTCAGTACGGTCCGCGTACTGCTCAAGTAAAGCGGTCAGTACATTTCCATGAACCTCGCTCCCGGCAACCTTGAACTCGCGCCAGTTCCCATCTCCTCTGCCCAGCCACCATTTCGGGTAGTCAAGCAGCCCATCTATGTATTCGGTATAAGGAAAAACCTTGATCCAGCCGGCCACACCGTAGGGGCCGATAACGCGCCCCATCACCGTCATGGGTTCGGCTGTTTGGTCTGGCTCAGCTTCCTGCGGCTTCTTGCTTGGAACCAAACTGCTTGACCAGCCTTGTCACAGTGGCCGATAACTGCGCACCGTGCGATTTCCAATAAGTGACGCGATCCATTTGAACGCGCAATGCTTCTTCTCCCCCAGCCGCCCTGGGGTTATAAAAGCCGATGCGCTCTATGAACTTGCCGTCACGCGCGTTGCGCGAATCGGCAACAACCATGTTAAAAAAAGGACGTTTCTTGGCGCCGCCTCGCGCCAGGCGAATAATGACCATGTGTTATGCCTATAGGAGGTCTAAAACCGAAAAGGGGGTGATTTTACGGCAGTTTTCGCTGCATTAGCAAGTAATACTCACTGTCCGTGCAGAGAACAGACAAATTACCTGTATTAGTAGCGCATGCCATGCCGGTTTTATCCTATCGGCGGAATCGGACATTGGCAACCTGCAATATTCCTTTGGGAGCCTAAGCCGTAGTCTTCGCATCCGTCCAATCCGCTCTCATAATCCGCAAGAAAACGGAACTCTTCATCCTTCATAAGCCCCCATGCTCAGCAGTGTAGAAAAAGACGCTGTGATACAAGATCGCGAAAACCGAACAGGCCGCGTACTCAAAGACCGCGCATGAGGCTATGTCACGCCTCTACGATCATCTCGAATCCACCATAGATCATGCGCTTGCCGTCAAATGGCATTGGGTTCGCGTCGGGCTGCATGCGCGGGTCGTCCATCACCTTCTTCCAGGCTTCGTCGCGCACTTGGCGGGAAGGCCAGGTTACCCACGAGAACACCACCGTCTCGTCCGCCTGGCACTTGACCGCCATCGGAAAGGACGTCAGCTTGCCCTCGGGCACGTCATCGCCCCAGCACTCGACGACGTTCACCGCACCGTACTCTTTGAATATTACGGCAGCGTTTGCGGCATGCTGCCGGTAGATTTCCCGATTGGCAGCAGGCACGGCAGCAACGAACCCATCAACATACTTAATGTTGTCCAAAATTGATCTCCTTCATGGTTTAATTTAAATCGACAAGGCCAAAGCTAAAGTGAACCAAAAAAGCTATGTCTTGCGATATTAATATAGCAAAAGGGAATCTTTATGCGCCTTGTTCGATGGAAGATGAAGAATCCCAGCCTCTCCATAAAAAATTAAACTTCAAGCGATAAGCTTCATCATGGAAGTCAGTGCGCCACTTCCCAATTCGGCCCGACACCTACCTCCACTAAGAGCGGTACATCGAGCTTGGCCACATCACCCATGAGTTTCGGCAATTCGCGTTTTATC
The DNA here is from genome assembly GCA_963831395.1 of uncultured beta proteobacterium. Taxonomy (GTDB): domain Bacteria; phylum Pseudomonadota; class Gammaproteobacteria; order Burkholderiales; family Nitrosomonadaceae; genus Nitrosospira. The sequence continues at coordinate 24,184 of CAWHQD010000039.1, read as the reverse complement.
ATTTCAATTTCATCATCCGGCACTTCCAGCACCAGTTCGTCGTGGACCTGCATGATAAGCTTGCTGCCAAGGTTTTCCGATGCCAGCCAGCCATGCACCGCGATCATGGCGAACTTGATGATGTCGGCCGCCGTGCCTTGCATTGGCGCATTGATGGCGGCGCGTTCCGCCCCTTGCCTGCGGTTGCCGTTTGAACTGTTGATTTCCGGCAGCCATAGCCTGCGCCCGAACACGGTTTCGACATAACCTGTTTCTCTCGCGGTTTCTCTGGTGCGCTGCATATAATTTGCCACGCCTGGATAGCGTGCAAAGTAGCGGTCCATATAAACCCTGGCCGCGGGGCGATCGATGCCGAGCTGAGAGGCGAGCCCAAATTCGGACATGCCGTATATCAGGCCGAAATTAATGACTTTTGCGTAACGGCGCTGCTCGCTATCCACCGACTCCAGCGGGATACCGAATACTTCCGACGCCGTAGCGCGATGTACATCCTCGCCGCCGGCGAAAGCCTTCAGTAACCCTGCATCCTGAGAAATATGCGCCATGATGCGCAGCTCGATCTGCGAATAATCAGCGGAGATGATGCTGTGCCCCTGCGAGGCTATGAATGCTTCACGAATGCGGCGGCCTTCGGCAGTGCGTACCGGAATGTTTTGCAGATTGGGTTCATTGCTGGCAAGCCGACCCGTCACCGCTACCGCTTGCGCATAATTGGTATGCACCCGTCCGGTAGCGGCGTCGACCATGCGCGGCAGCTTGTCCGTATAAGTGGATTTGAGCTTGGCGAGGCTGCGGTAATCGAGCAAAACTTTGGGCAGGGGGTAATCCAGCGCAAGCCGCTGCAGCACATCTTCATCGGTAGAGGGCACGCCACCCGGCGTTTTTTTAATGACCGGCAGCTTGAGCCTGTTGAACAGCACTTCCTGAATTTGCTTTGTTGAATTCAAGTTGAACGGCTGGCCCGCGATGATGCACGCGCGCTCCTCCAGCGCCAGCATTTTCTCGCCGAGCTCGCGGCTTTGGCTTTCCAACAGCTTCAAGTCCAGTAGCACGCCGTTGCGCTCGATTTCGAACAGGATGTCCATGATCGGCATTTCAAGAGCGCGGTAAATATAATCGAGCTTTACATCCTTGGAAATGCCGGGGTACAGGTGTTGATGCAACTGCAACGTAATGTCGGCGTCCTCAGCCGCGTATTGCGAGGCCCGCTCTATATCCACCTGATCAAAACCTATTCTGCCGGCCCCTTTACCGGTAATCTCGTCGTAACTGATGGTTTTGACGCCGAGATGCCGCAACGCAAGGTTATCCATGTCGTGCGGACGGTGAGGTTCGAGCACATAAGACTGCAGCAGCGTGTCGTGGACAATGCCGTTTAAAGCAATGCCATGATTGGCAAAGATATGCTTGTCGTATTTGAGGTTCTGCCCCAGTTTAGGCTTGGCCGGGTTCGCCAGCCAGGGCTTGAGCTTCTCGAGGACGAGTCCGATGGGCAGTTGCTGCGGCGCCCCCGCGTACCGGTGCGTCAGCGGCACGTAAGCCCCCTGATGAGGCTCAATGGAAAATGCGATACCGACAAGTTCAGCCTGCATCGGATCCAGTGCGGTGGTTTCCGTATCCACTGAAACAAGCGGTGCGGTATCGAGGCGCATGACCCACTCATCGAGCTGGGATGGAGTGAGGATGGTTTGATAGTCTGCCCGCACCGGTTCCGGATATATTCGATCTGTAACTCCCTTCTCATATCGGGTGGCGGGAATTGCACTGCCTTGCTCTTTTCCACCCGGTTCCTGCAGCAGTTCCCGCAACCAGGTTTTGAAATCCAGCCGTTCGTATAACTCCGCCAGCTTTGCGGCATTCTGCGGTTGCAGCCCAAGGTCGTGCAGGCCTACCGGTAATGGAACATCGCATTTGATGGTAAGAAGCTCGCGGGATCGACTCAACCAGTCCAGGGCCTGGCGTAAATTTTCTCCAACCACGCCGCCAATTTCATCCGCATGAACAATAAGATTGTCCAGCGTGCCGTATTGAGCGAGCCATTTTACTGCTGTTTTGGGACCCACCTTTGCCACGCCGGGAATGTTGTCGGATGTATCTCCGACGAGTGCCAGATAGTCCAGCATGCGAGCCGGCGTTACCCCGAACCGGACGGCGACGCCGGCCTCGTCCAGCGTCTCGTTCGTCATGGTATTGATCAGTGTCACCTGCGGATTTACCAGCTGTGCGATGTCTTTGTCCCCTGTCGAAATTACGCATCGCATATTCTCCCGTTCAGCCTGCTTGGCCAGGGTACCGATCACGTCATCCGCTTCCACCCCTTCCACGATCAACATCGGCCACCCCATTGCCTTTATGCACTCATGAAGCGGTTCTATCTGGGCCGCAAGGTCGTGCGGCATGGGTGGCCGGTTCGACTTATACTGGGCGTAAAGGTCGTCGCGAAAAGTCTTGCCTTTTGCATCAAATACGCACGCGCTATAATGGGCCTCATAATCCTTGTGCAAACGGCGCAGCATGTTGAGCACGCCATAAATTGCGCCGGTCGGCTCGTTGTTGCGGTTGCGGAAATCCGGCAGCGCATGAAAAGCGCGATACAAATAGGATGAGCCGTCAACCAGCAGTAATGTTTTCATTTAACTTCCAAAGGTTTTTCAATGAGCCGGAAAGATAAAGTAGCCCGTACCATGACAAACGATTTTCGGGAGAAAACCTGGGCGGCAAGAGAGTCGTGGCGCGTGTTCGGGATTATCGCAGAATTTGTCGAGGCGACGGAACGCCTGAACTCGATCAAGCCGGCAGTCAGCATTTTCGGTAGCGCCCGCACGCTCCCCGATCATCCTTACTATAAGCTGACCGAGCAAATCTCCCGGCAATTGTCCGACGCGGGTTTCTCCGTCATTTCCGGCGGCGGCCCGGGTATTATGGAAGCGGCCAACAAGGGCGCTTATTTTGGTGAGTCGCCGAGTATCGGCCTTAACATCCAACTCCCCCATGAACAAAACCGTAATGCCTACCAGGACGTCAGTCAGACTTTTCGCCATTTCTTTGCGCGCAAATACATGTTCGTTAAATTGGCTACCGCCTATGTCGTGCTGCCAGGCGGGTTCGGCACGCTCGACGAACTCATGGAAGCGCTTACGCTGGTTCAGACCGGCAAGACGAGAAGAATGCCTATTATTCTCGTTTGTTCCGATTTCTGGCGAGGCATGCTCGACTGGCTCCAGAATGTGCTCATCGAAGAAGGGATGATCGCTCCGGAAGACATGGAATTGATACAGGTGATTGACGAACCCGCCGAAGTAGTGGACGCGATATTCAAGTATTACGAAACTCGCGGCTTCGAGCCTTCCGCGGCAGAACGGGAGATTCAACTCAATCTATAACAGCCGTGTCATTTCAGATAGAATGACATATTGGCCCTGCCGGAGGCACCATGCATCGTCTAGCTCTTGCACTGTTATTGAGCTCTGCACTATCAGCAGCAGCGCAGTCAAACCAGCCCAAGGACCTGCGGCCTTTGCCGGAGGTCCCGGAACCGCCGGAGCTGGCTTTGCCGTCGCCCGGGGCAGAGGAAGAGGATGAGTCGCTCGAACCTCAGGTTACCATCACCCGGCGCGGCGAGGACAAGATCGAGGAGTACCGCATCAACGGGCGCCTCTACATGATCAAGGTTACGCCTCGCATTGGACTGCCGTATTATCTGATCGACAATCATGGGGACGGCACGCTCTCCGCGCACGAGACGGGCAGTCTCGATGAACGCATTCGTCCTCCGATGTGGGTGATACGCGAGTTTTGACTTTTTCGTAAAAGACAGCAGGATCGCGTCTGTTCATACTGCTTCAGCCTTATCTTTTTTTCCGCTCATGTCTGTCTTTACTACCGTTACCCAACAGCAGCTTTCTGTATGGCTGAGGCATTATTCTCTCGGCACGCTGATCAATCTTCAGGGCATCTCCTCGGGGATCGAGAATACGAATTATTTCGTCACCACCAGTCACGGCAAATACGTTCTTACCCTGTTTGAGAAGCTGAGCTCTTCCGACCTGCCCTACTACCTGAACCTCATGGCGTATTTCTCCCGCCACGGTATCCCCTGCCCCAGTCCGGTTGCGGATCTCAACAACCAATTTCTCGGTGAACTCAACGGTAAACCCGCAAGCATCGTTACATGTCTGCCGGGAAAATCCCAGGAACATCCCACTCCAGCGCATTGCGCAGAAGTTGGCGAACTCCTGGCCAGCATGCACTTATCCGGCCTGTCCTATCCTGAAAAAATGGAGAACTCGCGAGGACCCAAATGGTGGAAAGCCGCAGCGCTCGATATCATGCCTTTCCTGGCCGCCGAGGAAGCCGAGATCCTCAAAGAAGAATTGCGCTTTCAATCATTGTACCGTTTCGAGAATCTCTCCCGCGGGGTAATCCATGCGGACTTGTTTCGCGACAATGTGTTATTCAATGACGGCGCGCTTGGTGGCGTGATCGACTTTTATTTCGCCTGCAATGACGTGTTGCTATTCGATCTTGCCATTACCGCCAATGACTGGTGTCTGAATGAAAATGGCCAACTGGACGATGCGCGGACATTGTCTTTACTCCAAGCGTACCACCATACCCGCCCGCTTTCCGCCAACGAACATGGCGCCTGGCCGGTGATGCTGCGTGCCGCAGCCTTACGCTTCTGGTTATCGCGGCTGCAGGATTATCATTTGCCGCGCATGGGTGAACTCACCCATGTGAAGGATCCTGCTCACTTCATGCACATACTCAAGAACCATGCGGCATCCCACTCCGAACTGGCGCAAGTTTGGGTTTAATAAACTCCTGGTCAACAATTGCTATTCATCCGGCGGGCAAACAGTACGAAACGTCATACCGGCGGAAGCCGGTATCCAGTGACGTTCAAAGCGCCCATTGTTGGCTTGGGCTGATTCCGGGTCAAGCCCGGAATGACGACATCATAGTATTTTCTGCTGGATAAATAGTGGGCGCAGCCCCATCGGAGATAGAAAAAATGGAAGTCAGGCAAGTCGATGCAAAACAAGGCTGGCAGTGGATAGTGACCGGCTTCGGCCTGTTCCGCAAGATTCCGTTGGTATGGATTATCCTGTGTTTCACTTTGATGCTGATTGCATTTACGCTGGCGCTAATTCCGATGGCGGGGCAATTTGTTTTCACGCTGCTCTCCCCGGTCTTTTTAGCCGGAATCATGATGGGCTGCAAAGCGCTGGAACAGGGGGAGGGACTGGAAGTCTCTCATTTGCTGGCTGGTTTCCGGAACAATCCCGCACCGCTGATCACCATAGGCGGAATTTACCTGGTGGGGCAGATTTTGATTCTTGGCGTGTTCATGCTGGTTGGCGGCGACGTGCTGATGGGTCTATTGATGGAGGGAAAACGGGTCGACGAAAATGAGTTGAAAAGCGTTTCGGGGGATATGTTGTCCGCCTCTCTCGTGGGGTTGACATTATCCATCCCCTTGTTGATGGCTGCCTGGTTCGCGCCTTTATTGGTGATATTCAAGGGTATGCCGCCATTGGAAGCGATGCGTCTGAGTTTTTTCGCGTGTCTGAAGAATATTATCGCGTTCCAGATCTATGCTGTGATACTGGTGGTGCTGACGATAATAGCCACCGTACCTTACGGGCTGGGATTGTTTGTGCTGGTACCCACCCTGTTCGCTTCCATTTACACGAGTTACAAGGACATCTTTGAGAGCAGCCCGGCCACCACGTAGCGTCCCGCATCCCCCCGGCTTCGCTTCAGGCGGGAATCAGCTTGGCGTATTCGAGTAGCAGCCACTTTGTGCCGGCGCGGCCGAACTTGACCTCAACGCGGGCATCCGCCCCGCGGCCTTCGCAATTCACGATCACGCCTGGGCCAAATTTGGCATGAACAACATTTTGCCCTACTCTCCAACGCGCTGCAGCCGCGTCCTGAGTGCTGGATTCCTGAATTGGCCTCCCCGTCCCAAGCCCCGAACTCCTGAATACTGGCTGTTGATTTCCAACCCTTGCCTTCTGTACCGGCTGTAGCCACTTGAGCAAGTTATCCGGTATTTCCTGCAGGAAACGAGAGGGAATATTGTAGCGGGTCTGACCGTGGAGCATGCGGCTTTGGGTGAAACTCAAATACAACCTTCGCCGGGCGCGGGTCAAGGCGACGTACATTAAACGCCTCTCCTCTTCCAGACCGCCCGCTTCGTTACGGCTGTTATCGTGGGGAAACAGACCTTCTTCCAGTCCGCTGAGAAATACGCTGTGAAATTCCAGCCCCTTCGCCGAGTGCACTGTCATCAGCTGCAGCGCATCCTCGCCTCCTCCAGCTTGATGCTCGCCCGCTTCGAGGGAGGCGTGGTTGAGAAATACCATGAGGCTGTCGTCCTCGGCTTCATGTACGAAGCTGGTGGCGGCATTGACCAACTCGTTCAGATTCTCCAGCCGGTCCGCTCCCTCCCGCTCGGCACGATAATGCCCCAACAGCCCGCTGTGCTCCAGCATGTGGTCCACCACCTCCGGCAAGGGTAAATTCTCGCAGACCCGGCGCATCGACTCGATCAGCACAACAAAGCCTTCAACTCCTTTCTTTACCTTGTCCAGACCCATACTTCCATCAAGCCGAGCCTGCGCATTACCTTCTGTCCCCGGCGTAGAAGCCGCGACGCGCCCGCATTTCTGCAGCATTGCCCCCCACAGACTTCCCCCTTGCCGCCGGGCGTCGTCCTGCAACTGTTCCAGGCTTCGCATACCGATACCGCGAGCAGGAAAGTTGACGACCCGGAGCAGCGCATTGTCGTCGTCAGGATTGGCTATCAGCCGCAAATAGGCCAAGGCGTGCTTGATTTCCTGCCGTTCGAAAAAACGCATGCCGCCATATACCCGATAAGGTAAGGAGGCGTTGAACAACGCATGCTCCAGCACGCGCGACTGCGCATTGGAACGATAGAGCAGGGCCATCTGGGACAATGCCACGCCCTCCGCACGCAGTGACTTCACTTCGTCCACGACGAATGCGGCCTCGTCGAAATCGGTGGGCGCGTTATACACGCGTATCGGCTCGCCATGACCTTCCGCAGTCCAGAGATTCTTGCCGAGCCGTCCGCTATTGTTGCGTATCAGTGTATTGGCGGCGTCCAGTATATTGCCGTGCGAGCGGTAGTTTTGCTCCAGCTTGATGATCTTCGAGATACGGAAGTCGCGCTCAAACTCTTTCATATTGCCGGTATTGGCGCCACGAAACGCGTAAATGCTCTGGTCGTCATCGCCCACCGCAAATACAGCGGTCTGCTCGCCGGCAAGCAACCTCAGCCATTTGTACTGCAAGCGGCTGGTATCCTGAAACTCATCCACAAGAATATGGCGGAAGCGGCTGCGATAATGCTCGCGCACAATCTCGTTGCGATTCAGCAATTCGTAGTTGCGCAGCAACAGTTCAGCAAAGTCGACCACGCCCTCCTTATTGCATTGCTGCTCGTAGACAAGGTAAAACTCCACCATTTTCCGCGCGAAATCATCGTACGTTTCAACCTGCGATGCTCTAAGACCCTCTTCTTTGGCGTTATTGATGAACCATTGCACCTGCCGTGCAGGAAATTTTTCATCGTCCGCGTCCAGGCTTTTCAAGATGCGCTTGATGACCGCCAATTGATCCGCGGAATCCAGGATCTGAAAAGTCTGGGGCAATCCCGCATCCTGATGGTGAGCACGAAGCATGCGATTGCACAGGCCGTGGAAAGTGCCTGTCCACATCCCCCGCGTATTGATTGGCAGCATGGCCGAAATGCGGCTGAGCATTTCCTTCGCTGCCTTGTTGGTGAAAGTGACAGCCAATATACCGTGAGGACTGGCTTGCCCTGACTGGATGAGGTGCGCAATGCGCGTAGTGAGCACGCGCGTCTTGCCGCTGCCCGCACCCGCCAGCACCAGCGCCGACTGATGCGGTAAAGCGACCGCTTCGCGTTGTTCAGGATTTAGCGCAGAAAGTAGAGAAGACATTGAGAATGTTTACCGGCAGGGAGCCGGAATTATCGGCCTTCGTCCAGCTTGAGGCGATATGAAAAAAATTGAATGGGACCTCTGAATATTCGAACTTCCAGCTGAACTTTGACACAAAGCGCACGCCCAGACTGGCCAATCATTCAAGGGAGCGACTAACGGAACGTGCGGATTTTATAGAGGTCCCTATCAAAAAAAGCGATCCGGCTACCTGTTCCGGCTTTCCCTCACCAGATCCAGAATAAGCGGTGTCAGTACCAGTTCTATCGCCAATCCCATTTTTCCGCCTGGCACGACAATAGTATTCGGACGAGACATGAATGAATTGTGAATCATGGCAAGCAGATACGGGAAATCCACATTTTTCGGATCGCGGAAGCGAATCACGACAAAGCTTTCATCAAGCGTGGGGATATCGCGCGCAATGAAGGGATTGGACGTGTCTACCGTCGGCACGCGTTGAAAGTTGATATGCGTGAGTGAAAATTGGGGCGTAATGTAATGCACATAGTCGTGCATGCGGCGAAGAATCGTATGTGTCACCGCCTCTGCCGAGTACCCGCGCGCGCTCATGTCCCGATGGATTTTCTGTATCCATTCCAGATTGACGATGGGCACAACGCCAACCAGTAAATCAACATATTTCGCCACATCGGCTGTATCGCTCTTCACCCCGCCGTGCAGGCCTTCGTAAAACAGCAAGTCGGAGCCGGGCTTTATCGATGACCATGGGGTAAATGTGCCAGCTTTCTGCTGGTGTGGCGCGGCTTCTTCATCGTTGTGCAGGTACAGGCGAACCTGGCCACTTCCGGTTTCGCCATATTCCTTGAATAAGGCTTCCAGTTTCTCGAATTCGTTGGCCTCGGGGCCGAAATGGCTGATCGCGTGGCCATCATTTTTTTCCGATTCCGCTACGGCTTTTTTCATTGCCTCGCGATCGTAACGATGGAAACTGTCGCCCTCCACCACCGCAGCAGTCAGTTTCTCGCGCCGGAAAATATGCTCGAAACTATTCTTGACCGTCGACGTACCGGCGCCGGACGACCCGGTAACGGCGATGACTGGGTGTTTTTGTGACATACAAACTTTCTCCTCAGGAAAATAAGATAATAAGATGATGCATTGTTTTTTCGCGTCAGATTTTCGCCGGTCCCAGCAAGCCTCGAGCAGGGCGTTATAATACCTTTTTCTCAAGAATTTTGGTGTGAACGGGCAAAGATAAAACATCCCCTTACCCTTGCGAGCACAGCGTTCCTTGCCCCCCGCCCTCCGCCCCTTGATGCAACACTTTATCCAGAGCATTTGCAGAAAAAAGTTGAGTTTGACATTCGCGGGGGTCTGACATAAAATGCGCGGCTTTACCGAAACAAGCAGGGGTAGGTTTTGTGAAAACCTTTTCAGCTAAACCACATGAAGTAATCCACGAGTGGTTCGTGATCGATGCGGCCGACAAGGTGCTGGGGCGTCTTGCTGCAGAGATTGCCCATCGTCTGCGTGGCAAACACAAGCCTATTTTTACTCCTCACGTGGATACCGGCGATTTTATCGTGGTAATCAACGTCGACAAGCTGCGTGTCACCGGCAATAAGGCGGAAAACAAGATTTATTACCGTCATACCGGTTATCCAGGCGGCATTTACGAAACCAGTTTTGCGAAAATGCATGCGCGTTTTCCGGGACGTCCGCTGGAAAAAGCAGTCAAAGGCATGCTACCAAAAGGTCCGCTCGGGTATGCAATGTTAAAGAAACTTAAAATCTATGCTGGCGCCGCACATCCTCACGCGGCGCAACAGCCGCGGCAACTTGAAGTCAGGGCTTGATTATCATGAGCGCAACCTATAATTACGGTACCGGTCGTCGCAAAAGCGCAGTGGCGCGGGTATTCATCAAACCCGGCAAGGGCCTGATCACTGTCAACGACAAACCGGTTGATGAGTTTTTTTCCCGGGAGACCGGGCGCATGGTGGTTCGCCAACCACTTGAGCTGACGGGAAATCTCACGAGTTTCGACATCATGGTGAATATCCATGGGGGCGGAGAATCGGGGCAGGCGGGAGCAGTACGACACGGCATTACGCGTGCGCTGATTGACTTTGACGCTACGCTCAAACCCATATTAAGCAATGCCGGGCTTGTCACGCGGGATGCGCGTGAAGTGGAACGGAAAAAAGTCGGCTTCCGCAAAGCACGCCGGCGCAAGCAATTCTCGAAGAGATAGACTTTGTACCTGTCATACAAAAAGCCGCCTGTTTCTGGCGGCTTTTTTATTTGTTGCTTATAATCGGCTCGGAAGCTTGCGCTTACCCGGAAAGTAAATGAGCGGCCGGGAAAGGTGAAGTGTCAAAATTCAGTTATGGCGAACTTATCCGGCGATCGGTTGCCAAGAGAGGGGTAATTAATCGTTGCATCGAATCAGACAGGAAAATGGTGACGACATCAGGAAGTTTTTGAAGACGGGAAAAATTTAGATGGAGCGGGAAGGCAGGCAATAGGTGAAACAGATGCCGCGGGATGTAAATTTCATGCTGTCGGCCTGTTATGAGCAATCTCACTGTTCCCGCAAAACCTTGGAGAAGCCATGCTTAAAATTGGAATCGTAGGCGGAACCGGCTACACGGGTGTAGAACTGTTGCGTATTCTGACGCAACACCCTGAGGCAAGCATAGAGGCAATTACTTCACGCAAGGAAGCGGGAATCGGTGTAGCTGATTTTTTCCCCAGCTTGCGCGGACGGCTATCGCTCAAGTTTTGTGATCCAGCCGAAGCTGGCCTGGAAAAATGCGATATCGTATTCTTTGCCACTCCCAACGGTATCGCCATGCAACAAGCCCGATCATTGCTGGATGCAGGCGTGCGTGTAATAGATCTTGCCGCCGATTTTCGTATCAAAGATGTGGGGGTATGGGAAAAATGGTACCGCATGTCTCATGCCTGCCCCGATCTGGTGGCGGAGGCAGTCTATGGCCTGCCTGAAATCAATCGCGACAAGATCAGAAATGCGCGGCTCATAGCGAATCCCGGCTGTTATCCCACCGCCGTGCAGCTGGGTTTTCTGCCCGTAATCGAGGCTGGAATCGCGGATCTGGATCACCTTATCGCAGATGCGAAATCTGGTGTTTCCGGCGCGGGACGCAACCCGGAAACACATACGCTGTTTGCTGAAGCCGCTGACAATTTCAAAGCCTACGGGGTGCCGGGACACCGGCACCTGCCCGAGATCAGGCAAGGCCTGTCCAACGCCGCCGCGAGGCCCGTCGGGCTGACGTTCGTACCGCACCTCACGCCGATGATTCGAGGCATACACGCGACACTCTATGTCAGGCTTACCGCAGATGCCGATTTACAGGCTTTGTACGAAAAACGATATGCCGATGAGCCATTTGTAGACGTGCTTCCTCCAGGCGCTCATCCAGAAACCCGCTCGGTACGCGGTTCGAATCTCTGCCGTATCGCAGTCCATCGTCCACAGGGGGGGGATACGGCGGTGATACTTTCGGTAACGGATAATCTGGTGAAGGGCGCGGCGGGACAGGCCGTGCAAAACATGAACATCATGTTCGGCTTGCCGGAAACCCTGGCAATCGATCATGCTCCATTGCTGCCCTAGCGATTCCTTTGCAGTTGCAGCTTAGCCCTGGTAGTTTGCCGTCAAGAGACGTATCCTCGGCTTATGATTAAATCGCTTAAAAGAAAGTTCGGCATATCAGCGCCTCGAGTCGCGGTGCGCCCGCAAATTCCGGCCTATGTTAGATGGCTGGCTGTTGCCGTGCTTACGGTATCCGCGCTGGTGCTGTCCTGGGGAATGTATGATGCGGGCCAAAAGTTTGCCGGTTTTGACAAGAATGAAATAAGTTACGAATTGGATCGCTTGTCCGAGTCGAACGCACGCCTCCAGCAGGAGAATGACGAACTGCGTATGAAAGTGGCGGGCCTTGACCGCCAGTTACAGATGGACTTGGTCGCACGTGAAGATATAACGAAGCAAATCAAGAGCCTGGAACATGAAAATACTCGTCTGAAGGAAGATCTGGCATTCTTCCAGAGCCTTGGATCTGCCAGCGGAAAAGCCGAACAACGCGTTTCGATAGGCCGTTTGAAGTTGGAAAAGGGCAACCTGCCTGGAGAATACCGTTATAGTCTGTTACTGGTTCAGGGCGGGCAGCGCCCGAAGGATTTTCAGGGTAGTCTGGAATTCGCTGTCAATTTCGAGCAAAATGGGGAGAAAATGATGATACCGCTGGCCGACGCCACCTCCAAGGCAGTGGATGTCAACTTCAAGTTCTATCAGAGGATTGAAAATACCTTCCGTCTGCCGCCAGACGCCACCGTGGACAGCATGGAGGTAAAAGTGTTTGAAAAAGGCATAGCGCAGGCAAGGGTAATGCAGACCGTGAATCTGTCTTTATGAAGGAGAGAAAATGTTTGGGAAAAAACCGGGCAAGCCCCAAAATCAGATTGACTCGCTTATCGGTGCAGGCACCCATATCGAGGGCAATATCAGCTTCAGTGGCGGACTACGCATAGACGGCCACGTTACGGGAAACATCATTGCGCTGGGCGACAAGCCGAGCGCTCTGGTGTTGAGCGATCAGGCAGTCATCGAGGGGAAAATACAGGTTTCTCATGCGGTCGTTAACGGCTCTATCGCGGGCGCCATTCATGCCAGCGAATATGTTGAGCTTCAACCCAAGGCCCGGGTTTCGGGAGACGTGTATTACAAAGCCATGGAAATACAACTTGGCGCATCGGTTGATGGCATGTTGCATCATCTGGATAACGTGAAAGCCGACACCGACAATAAAGTAGTGACATTGGTACCCGCCGCGCAGAGTGATTGACGTTTGCACGATAGCGGGGGATAATTTTTTTATGATTAAACTATTCGGAATTCAATATGAACGCACCAATCGAGGCTAACTTGGTCGCAGAAATGCATGTTCCATTGATCTTTACCGATAGCGCGGCAAACAAAGTCAAAGAATTGATCGAAGAAGAAGGGAACAACGATCTCAAGCTGCGAGTATTTGTGGCGGGGGGAGGATGCTCCGGCTTCAAATACGGCTTTACATTTGACGAGCTAACGAGCGAAGACGATACCGTGATGGAAAAGAACGGCGTGAAGCTTTTGATAGATCCGATGAGCTTTCAGTATCTTGGCGGGAGCGGAAATCGACTATCAGGAAAGCGCGGAAGGCGCCCAGTTTGTTATCAAAAATCCAGGCGCATCCAGCACCTGCGGTTGCGGCTCTTCATTCTCTGTCTGAGCAGCCGGAGCAATAACCCGGGCAGGGATAGCAGGATGATTTTGTATAAAAAACGGAAGCCTCGCTTCCGTTTTTTATTTTTGAAAGAGTACTGACAATAAAAAGCGCTCAAACGGGATAAATTGCGCCCAGCAGCCGGGGGCCCCTTGCGCCGGTTACGCCCGGAATATTGCCGGGAAGTCCCTCAATGGCTTGATGCGCCAGCCAGGCGAATGCAAACGCTTCCAGCCAGTCGGCATTGATGCCGAGGCTGTCGGTCAAATCCACTTTCTTGCCGGGCAATGCCGCTTGCAATCGACCAACGCAGCGCTTTATTGCGCGCCCCGCCTCCGCACAGATAAACCTCTGCCGCACCCGGAAAATAAGCCGCACTGACTCGGCAATTCCCGCAACGGTCAACTGCAGCAAGGTTGCCTGAACGTCCACCGGTTTCTCATCCCCGGTCAGATAACGCTCCAGCAAAGCGAGATTGAACATTTCTCTGCCAGCGCTTTTTGGCGGCGGCAGAGAAAAAAATGGAAGCGCCAGAAGTTTTTCGAGCAGCGCCTGGATTATTTCGCCGGATTCGGCCCATGACCCATTTTCATCGTACTCCTTGCCTGTATGCCGCAAACTCCATTCATCCATCATTATATTGCCGGGCCCGCAATCAAAGCCAATGACTTCTCCATCGAGTGCGAGACTGGTGAGATTGCAAATTCCGCCAATATTGACAATGACGCGATGAATTCGAGGATCGCTGAACAAGACCTGATGAAATGCCGGAACTAAAGGCGCCCCTTGACCACCTGCGGCTATATCGCGGCTTCTGAAGTCCGCCACCACGGTAATGCCGGTAAGTTCAACCAGCAGTGCGGAATTGCACAGCTGGATGGTATAACCTCTCCCCGCTTGCGGGAAATGGCGCACGGTTTGACCGTGACATCCGATTGCCGCAACCTCCTGGGGCCGTACCCCGCTTTTATCAAGTAAACCGCTCACGGCTTCCGCATAATGGCGGGCCAGCTCATTGGCGAGCGTGGCGGCGCGGTGCAGTTCATCGTGACCCGCATAATGAAGGCCAAGCAATCGCTCGCGAAGATCCGCGCCGTAGGATAGATAGAAGGTGTGCAGCAGGGAGGGGGATGAGGAATTGAAATCAGCCAGCACCGCATCGATTCCATCCAGACTGGTGCCCGACATTATTCCAATATAATAAGCGGTTTTCAAACCTTCCGCCTGTGTTATGCCGGTTTCCGGTTAACGTTTAATTAACGTTCAATTCAAGGTTAATCCAGGAAGGCGAGGTTGGTGCCCCGCAGCATATCCAGTCTCGCCATCGATGACTTTGTGTGCTCGTAAAATGCCGCCATATGCTTGGGCGAAACGGGATTTGCAGTGGGCATCGCGACCTTCAAGGGGTCGCGCTGGACATCCTTGAAGCGGAATTCATAATGCAGATGCGGACCTGTAGCCATTCCGGTTGCACCGACGCGGCCAATGATATCGCCCTGGCGGACATGCTGTCCCTTGCGCAAGCCTTTGGCGAAAGCCGATAAGTGACCGTAAACGGTTGAGTATGATCCCTGATGTTGCAGGATAATGACGTTGCCATAGCCGCCCTGCCAGCCGGCAAACGCCACGGTACCATCGGCCGCGGCCTTTACGCCCGTGCCTGTCGGCGCAGCATAGTCAATGCCCTTATGGGCGCGCCATGTTTTCAGGATGGGATGGAAACGGCCGCTGGAAAAACCGGAACTGATACGGGAAAATTCCAGCGGCGAACGCAGAAATGCCTTTTTCAGGCTCTTGCCGTCAGGCGTGTAGTAACCGCTTTCTCCGTTCTCCACCTGGAAATATAACGCCCGGTAAGGCGTTCCCTGGTTAACGAACTCCACCGCCAGCACCCGTCCGGCTCTGGCGGGCTCGCCGTTGCCGTAGAGCGAATCATATACCACGGTAAAACGGTCGCCCTTGCGCAAGTCGCGATGAAAGTCTATTTCGGACGCCAGAATATCGACAATCTGGGTAGCGACGCTTTCAGGCACACCCGCGCCGTCGACGGCGGCAAATAGCGAACTGTTTATTACACCGGATTTCATCTGGATATGCGTCTCCAGTTTGGCCGGTTGTGTGCTTGGCTTGAAAACATCGCCGGTCTTTTCCATCACCAACTGTTCGCTGCCGCCGGGAAAGTAGCGGAGCAGAAGCAGTTCACCCGCGGCTGTCGTCTGCACATGAATGGTCTTGCCGGCCACCAGTTGATGGATGGCCTTCATATCCCTTGCATCCCGGAGAAAATTGATCGCCTCCTGATTATTTACCTCGAGACGGGAAAGCAGTGTTGCAATAGTGTCACCGCTCTGGATGCGCTCCTGGCGCCAGAATGTCATGTCGGCATCGTGGCTTGGCTGAATTTCGGGAAGCTCGAGGCCGAGGACGACCTGTTGCACGGGCAGTTCTTCCAATGCAGTATTCGGCGCGATACCGAAAGCGGCCATCATGCCGAATAAGGGGAAAGTGGATAACAGAATCAGCCAGCGCAATCTTTTTTTTGTCAGCGCCAGCGGCCTCTGTGCTGAAATTTTGTTTTTGTCGCCCGGCATGATATCCCTCGTTCCCCTCATGGCTTTTGAGTTGCAGAGTCTAACATAAAATCTCGCCGTTAATAGAAGGCCGGGCCATTAAGTCTATCCGAGGTAAGGTATAATTACCGGCTTTGCCCGGAACGCAGCCGGATCGCTGTTCTGCTGCGGACGAACACTCACGGTTATATTCACATTTCCAGAAACAGGCTTCCCTCAAGCCATCTCGCTAATTCAGCAATAACGCCGCACTGATTTTCCGAGAATTTAACAACGCCAATGGAACGTACTCTATGTCGACGGACGATTTGACGCTTGATCTCCTGACGTACCACGCCTTCCCTCTTCTCGCATCGGCTCTGACAGAGCGAAAGGACGTCATTCTTCAAGAATGGGAATCCGCCGTAGCGCATACGCTGCCGGCTGCGGACGCGCTCACGCTTAAAAGCCTTCGAAACTCCGTGCCCTTGATCCTGCAGGAATTGATAGACGCGTTTGCCTCTGACCAACCTGACGCAACGCGCGAGTTGGTAGAGGGCAGTAAATTGCACGGCGAATCGCGCTTTCAGGAAAATTACAATATGCGCGAACTGGTCGTCGAGTACCGGCTGCTGCGCCGGGTAATGATCGAACAGATATCCGACGTGTTAAACGAAAAACTGGATGTGCGAAACAACGTGGCCTTGAACATGGCCGTGGATACCGCACTGCAAAGCGGGATTGTCATGTTTACCGAGAACTTGCAGCAGCAAATCAAAGCTTCCACCGAAGTTCGATCCAAGTATCTCTCCTATCTTTCGCATGATCTCCGAAACCACCTCAATCGTGCCACACTTCATATACAGCTTCTCTCGGCGAAGCTTGCCAAAATTCCGGAGTATGAGAGTAACGTGCTGGACCTGGACTCTGTCAAGAATGCAATACTGCAGACGACTGCTGGAATGGACAGGTTGCTGCAATCGGAGCAACTGCGGAAAGGATCAATCCGTCGAGCAGCGGATGTTGTGGATTTGAATTTGTTTCTATCCGAAGTAGCTCAAGCAGGTGGCCCCCCAAGCCAAATCGAAGGGATTGGAGCTGGAGATGGACGTGCCCGAAGGGGCACAGGCTATCAGCGATGAAAAGCTGCTGATACTCGTATTACAAAATCTACTGGATAACGCAGTAAAATACAGCTCGGCCGGCGCCATAAAGGTGAAGGCGCGGAACCACTCGAATGCTGAGGGCATAAGCTGGGTATTAAGTATTATCGACCAGGGGCCGGGCATCGCGACGGAAAACCTGACTCATTTATTCGACGCCTTCCAGCGAGGTGAAACCCATGGTATACCGGGCGTAGGACTGGGCCTGTCGATTGCCGCGGAAGCTACAAGACTTTTAGGCGGCAAGCTGGAAATCGAATCGGAGGTCAGTGTGGGTTCAACGTTCCGGTTAATGTTGCCCAGCCCAGCATCGCCAGCATCAGAAAGCGAGATGTGACCATCCTTCCAATATCAACTGTCCCGGACTTTCACATCGGACAATGAGTTGTCCAGCTACCGAATCAAATCCGGCAAACAAACTTATTGAAGTGTCAAAAAATACGATCCGCGCGCAATCGGGCATCTCGTTTCTAATCGGCGCACTTACCGTTCTCGGTTTCGCGCCGTTTTATTTTTTTCCGATCCCGCTTTTCACGCTCGCGCTGCTGTGCCATTTCTGGCGCAGGAGCGCAACGCCCTTCAATGCGGCACTGCTGGGCTTCTCTTTTGGCATGGGCATGTTCGGTGCGGGCGTGACCTGGATCTATGTCAGCCTGCATGACTTCGGCGGCATGCCCATGGCGGCCGCGGTGCTCGCGCTAATTGTCCTGTGCGCTTATCTCGCGCTATTTCCCGCCGTGGCAGGCTGGGTACTGAAGAAACTTCCGATCGCTTCTCCCTGGGTCTGGTTATTGGCAGCCGGCGCGCTGTGGGGCCTGTCCGATTGGCTGCGCAGCGTACTGTTTACCGGTTTTCCCTGGCTGACATTGGGTTATTCGCAGGCCCCGCACAGTCCCCTCGCGGGTTTTTCTCCAGTCATAGGCGTCTATGGCGTCTCGATGATACTGGTGTGTAGTTCGGCGCTCATGTGCCTGCTTTTTGAAAGAGAATTTCGCAAAAAGAATTATGTGATTACTTTGCTCGCGATCTGGGTAGCCGGTTTCGGCTTGCAGCATGTCCGGTGGACCGAACCGCAGGGCGAGCCGGTAACAGTGAGCCTGTTGCAGGGAAATATCTCGCAAGACCTGAAGTGGCGGGCCGATCAACTCGTCAGTTCCCTGGAAAGATATGCCACCCTTACGATGGAGAGCAACAGCCGCCTGATCATCACGCCGGAAATTTCCATACCGCTGCCCCGTGATGAGGTGCCCTCAAGTTACCTGGCGCAACTTGCTACCCATGCAAGGCAAAATGACGGAGACATCCTCGTCGGCATGCTTGAGGTGCTCACTAGTGCGGGCGGCAAGGAATACTATAATTCCATGTTCAGCTTCGGCGCCTCGCCCGATCAGCGTTACCGAAAACACCATTTGGTGCCGTTCGGTGAATTTATTCCACTGAAATTCCTGTTTGGCTGGGTCACTAACGTTTTTCCGATGTCCGACTTTTCGCGTGGCGGGCTGGACCAGCAGCCCATGAATATTGCCGGGCAAAAAGTGGCAGTGAATATCTGCTATGAGGATGTGTTCGGGGAGGAAATAATCCAGCAACTGCCGCAAGCAACGCTGCTCGCCAACGTGAGCAATGATGCCTGGTTTGGCCGGTCCATCGGCCCCCGGCAGCATTTGCAGATTTCGCAGATGCGCGCGCTGGAGACGGGCCGTTATATGTTGCGCGCCACCAACACCGGGCTTACCGCCATCATTAACGAACGCGGGTGTAGTGCTGCAAGAGGCGGAAGTATTTACCACAACCGCACTGCACGGCCTGGCGCAGGGATACACCGGCGCAACGCCCTATGTCCGGTTCGGCAATAGCCTGCTGCTGGGGCTTGCCGGAATAATACTTTTGATCAGCTTGCTACCGGTTTTCAGCGGTGCGCGCAAAAACCTGTAAAATCGCATTGTTGAGTAACCTCCCATTTTTGTTCAAACTCCCCCATGCGCACATTCCAGGAAATTATCCTCACCCTGCAACAATATTGGGATAAACAGGGTTGCGCGCTACTTCAACCTTATGACATGGAAGTGGGTGCGGGCACCTCTCACACCGCCACCTTTCTTCGCGCGCTTGGCCCGGAACCCTGGAAAGCGGCCTACGTGCAACCCACTCGCCGGCCGAAAGATGGGCGTTATGGCGAAAACCCCAACCGCTTGCAGCATTATTACCAGTTTCAGGCCGTGCTGAAGCCAGCGCCGCCCGATATCCTTGAATTGTATCTCGGTTCGCTGGAAGAACTCGGCTTCGACCTCAAGCAAAATGACATCCGTTTCGTCGAGGACGACTGGGAAAACCCCACCCTGGGCGCTTGGGGCCTGGGCTGGGAAGTGTGGCTGAACGGCATGGAAGTCACGCAGTTTACCTATTTTCAGCAAGTCGGCGGCCTGAACTGCAAGCCGATCACGGGCGAAATCACATATGGGCTGGAGCGGCTTGCAATGTACCTGCAAGGCGTGGACAACGTATTCGATCTGATCTGGACAAAGGGGCTTTCCTATCGCGATGTCTACCATCAGAACGAGGTCGAGCAATCCGCCTATAACTTCGAACACAGTGATGTGAGCTTCCTGCTGAGCGCCTTTTCAAGTCACGAAACACAAGCCCGGCATCTGGTGGAACAGGGGCTGGCATTACCGGCCTACGAGCAGGTGCTGAAAACAGCGCACACTTTCAACCTGCTGGACGCACGCGGCGCGATTTCCGTTACGGAGCGCGCCGCCTACATGGGGCGGATTCGCGACCTCGCCCGCAGCGTAGCGCAGGCTTATTATGAGAGTCGCAAACGTTTGGGCTTCCCCATGGCGCCGCCCGAGTGGGCCAGGCAGTTGATGGAGAAAGCCGCTTGACTAATGCAACTCAAAGTCCGCCAACCCGAAGTCTGCTCGTTGAATTGCTGGTCCAGGAACTGCCACCAAAATCCCTGAAGAAACTCGGCGACAGTTTTGCGGAAACAGTGACGGCAAGCCTCAAGAGGCAAGGCCTGGCAGCAAATGATGTTGCCGCCACCCCTTTTGCTTCCCCGCGCCGTCTCGCAGTACATATCAAACATGTGGCAGCGCAAGCCGCCGACAAGTCCGTTTCGCAAAAACTGATGCCGGTAACAGTCGGCCTGGATGCGAACGGCCAAGCCACGCCTGCGCTGCTCAAGAAACTGCGCAGTCTTTGCGGCGATGCCGCCTGTCCGCCGGTGTCTCAGCTAAAGCGGGCGGTTGACGGCAAAGCGGAGACCTTATTCCTTGATAGTGTGGCGAAGGGCGTAACGCTGGCAGAAGGTTTGCAGAAAGCAATCGAAGAAGCGCTAGAGAAGCTGCCGATTGCCACGATGATGACCTATCAGCTTGGCGATGGCTGGAGCACAGTGAATTTTGTGCGTCCCGCGCAGGGCTTGGTCGCCCTGCACGGTGCGGAGATCGTACCTATCGAGGTGTTGGGTTTGACCGCAGGGCGTAAAACGCAGGGCCACCGTTTCGAAGCAAAAATAAGTCCCCTGATATTGCAGGACGCCGATAGCTACGCGCAACAACTTGAAACAGAAGGTGCGGTAATCGCCGCTTTCCCCGCTCGCCGGGAAGAAATCGAACATCAGTTGATGGCAGCCGCGCGCGGCGAAAACCTCGACTTGATTGAGGATGATGCGCTCTTGGACGAAGTTACCGCTTTGGTCGAACGCCCTCATGTACTGGTTGGTGAATTTGAATCCGGATTCCTCGATGTGCCGCAGGAATGCCTGATTCTGACCATGAAAGTACACCAGAAGTACTTCCCGCTTCTGGGCAAAAACGGCACGCTCTCTCATAAATTCCTGATCGTCTCCAACATCCATCCGGCTGACGCTCGCCAGATAATTGCCGGCAACGAGCGCGTGCTGCGCTCACGACTGGCGGATGCAAAGTTCTTTTTCGACCAGGATCGCAAGAAAACGCTGGCTTCACGCGTCGCTGGTCTGGACAAAGTGGTTTATCACAACAAACTCGGTACTCAGGCGGAGCGGGTGGAGCGGATTTGGGCGATTGCGCAATCGATCGGTTTGCAATTAGGCGGAAACGAGCTTGCGGCAAAGGCAAGCGAAGCCGCGATGCTCTCCAAAGCCGATCTGCTCACCGATATGGTGGGAGAGTTTCCCGAGTTGCAAGGCGTTATGGGGCGCTATTATGCAAGACATGATGGCCTGGCCGACGATGTAGCGGATGCAATTGAAGATCACTACAAGCCCAGATTTGCGGGCGACGAGTTGCCGCGCAATATGACCGGTATTTGCGTGGCATTGGCGGACAAGCTCGAGACGCTGGTGGGTATGTTTGGTATCGGACAAATTCCAACCGGTGATAAAGATCCCTTCGCATTACGTCGTCATGCACTGGGCGTGATCCGGATACTGATTGAAAAAGAAGTTTCGCTGCCACTGGATACCTTACTTGAGCAAACTACGGATATTTTCGGCCGGAGGATTAACGGAACGCCGGAAGCGCTGAGTGATTTTATTTATGAACGCCTTCGTCACTATTTCTTGTCTTCTAATGAGCAGACTTTCAGCCTGGGTGAGCAAGCCGATATGAATGCGGTAAACACTGCCGCGATGAGCCGTCCGGCTTTTTCTCCACAGCAAGTGGACGCAGTGCTGGCCTTGCGGCCTCAGCGGCTGAGCGATGTAAAAAAACGTCTTGGCGCGGTGCGTGCCTTCGCTGCGTTACCGGAAGCGGAAAGCCTTGCCGCAACGAACAAGCGTGTCGGCAACATTCTCAAAAAAGCTGATGTCAGGATAGAAGACGAGATTAATCCCGCGTTGCTGCAGGCACCTGCCGAACAGGCTTTGCACCAGGCATTGAGCCGCATCGTGCCGGGAGCCGATGCCGCCTTCACAGCTGGCGACTATAACGCTTCGCTGCAAATCCTGGCCGCGTTAAAACAGCCGGTGGATGACTTTTTCGATAACGTAATGGTCAACACAGAAGATGAGGCGTTGCGCCGCAACCGGCTTGCCTTACTCGCCCGGTTGCACCATGCCATGAATCGCGTAGCCGATATTTCCCGGCTGGCAACTTAACCTTGGCTCTAACATGAAACTGGTCATTCTGGATCGCGACGGCGTCATCAATTATGACAGTGACGCCTTCATCAAAACGCCGGATGAATGGAAACCCATTCCCGGCAGCCTTGAAGCTATCGCACATCTCACCCAGGCGGGCTATCGCGTAGTCGTCGCCACCAATCAGTCGGGAATCGGCAGAGGGCTGCTGGATATGGGCGCGCTCAATGCCATTAACGACAAGATGTGCAAGGCGGCCATTCAGGCAGGCGGACGTATCGATGCGATGTTTTTCTGTCCACATGCCAATACGGACAATTGCAATTGCCGCAAGCCGGCAACGGGAATGTTCAAGGAAATCGCCGACCGCTTTGGCGTGGAGTTGAACGGCGTGCCGGCAATCGGTGACTCGTTGCGGGATTTGCAGACAGCGGCCGCAGTGGGCGCGATCCCGATTCTGGTGCTGACGGGCAAGGGAAAAAAAACCAAAGCAGAGGGCGAATTGCCGGAAAATACCAAGATATTTCCCAATCTGTCAGCAGCAGTCGATGCCCTGACACAATGAATTGGATTCTGGTGGTGCTGCGCTCGGCGCTATATACCTTATTGCAGATTATTATCACCCCCCTTTATTTCCTGGTCATATTCGCCTCATTCCCGCTGTCCCCGCTCAGCCGCTATCGCATCACTTCCGGTTGGGCGCATCTGATGCTGTTTCTGCTACGTGTTATCTGTGGCATCCGTTATCGCGTGATCGGGGCGGAACATATTCCCCAAACGCCCAGCATCGTGCTTTCCAAGCATCAATCGGCATGGGAGACGCTCGCGTTTCAGCAGATATTCCCGCCGCAGGTGTGGGTCCTGAAAAAAGAGTTGTTGCTTGTTCCGTTTTTTGGCTGGGGATTGGCAATGACCAGCCCCATCGCGATCAATCGCAGTTCGAAAAAAGCGGCGCTGAAACAGATCGTCGAGCAAGGAAAAGACCGGCTCAAGCAGGGATTCTGGATAGTGGTTTTCCCGGAGGGCACGCGCATAGCGCCCGGCAAAAAAGGCAGATACGGCATTGGCGGCGCATGGCTCGCAACACATACCGGCGCACCGGTCGTCCCCGTGGCCCACAACGCGGGACACTTCTGGGGCAAGAACGCGCTGATCAAGCTGCCCGGCACGATTACCGTAAGTATCGGCGCGCCGATCGATCCCACAGGAATGGAGCCTGGCGATCTCAATGCCAGAGTGGAATCATGGATCGAAACCGAGATGACGCACATCGATCATCCCGCTTCAGGTAATCGCGAATCCGACCGTTAATCCCTCGTATTTCAGTTTTGCTTTATGACTTTAAAGTTTTTTTCTACTTGACCTTCACTTTGAAGGTTCCTATTGCCGGAATTCAGGATAATGCATGACGAAAACAAACCTCTGCCTCGACGTACAAAGACAAGCAAACTCGCAGCAAGCGAACAACGCCGTATTAAGCTGAACGGCAAGGATGTGGCGTATGTCCTCATGCGCTGCAGGCGAAAAACCATCGGCATGAAAATCGACAGGGAAGGGTTAACGGTTCGTATCCCGCCGAGAGAATCCTTAAGCTGGGTCGAATCGGTGTTGCAAAAAAGAGCCGATTGGATCGTAAAAAAACTCGACGAATGGAAGAATAAAAAATCCAGCAAGCCCGAATGGGCCGAAGGCGCAATTTTCCCATTGCTGGGCGAGCCCTGGCGGGTGATGGTTACCACTGCCGGGGTTGTGCAGATGGTTCCGGCCACTGTGAACACAGGGGTGGAGGAGAACCAGTTGAAATTACCGCTGCCATCCATGCTGACAGCCCAGCAAATCGAAAAAGCAGTGATGGAATGGTATCGGCATCAGGCCATGGCATGTTTCAGCGAACGAATTGCGCTGTATGCGGATAAGCTCGGCGTGGCGTTGCCGCAACTACGATTATCGCGAGCCAGAACCCTATGGGGCAGTTGCAACTCGCGCGGCATCGTCCATCTCAACTGGCGGCTGATCCAGAAACCCCTCGATCTGGTGGATTATGTCGTGGCGCACGAGTTGTCGCATCTGATCGAAATGAATCACTCCAAGGCGTTCTGGCGGATAGTGGGAAGTGTATATCCGGGTTATGCGGCGGCGAGGAAGAAATTGAGGG
>CAWHQD010000038.1:0-78994 GCA_963831395.1 uncultured beta proteobacterium | reverse complement strand
GACGCCAGAACGAGCCTGTTTTTCTTTCTAGGACATTCGTAGTCTGCTGTGCCACAAGGCATCCTTTCTCTTTTTCCATTCACGGCTTTAACTGAGATTTCCGACATGGGGGATGGTCAGAGTGAATCGCCGGATTGAGCTTAGTAACACCATGCATCTGGGCTTTTTCAAGATGCTTCTGAAAAAACAGTTCTCCCGAGATTCCATCAGGTGCCCGCACGAGCGATACCGGCCTGCCCCGCAAAGATGCTCAAGCATCATGGTAGCGTCCATACTGTAGTAGCGCACCCGCTCTATTTTGGTAAAGCCAGTGGATGGAAACTATTACCTGATCAGGAATTGGCACCGGGAAGGGCTTCCGCATATTGCTATATCCAGGAGAGTTCGTACTGTCCTAAAACATCATAGCTTTTCAAGACCATCCTAGACACAAGCCTATAATTCTTCTCCCCTGTAGGGCATAGACGTTTGTCGATTGCATTCATTAAATTATAGACGAGTCCGAGAAGCGCGCTACAAAACCCACCGCTGATTTCCCTCCTTTTCGCACACCTCCTGAGTGTCTAGGAAGTGAACTTGTGCTGCGCCGTTGAAGATAGGTTTTGCCGTCGTTGTAACCAGCACCAAGAACAGCGCTGGATTGGGCTAGGATTAAGGCGAAGGCTAGTAAAAAAAAATGTGTAGTCTCATTTGGCGACGCTTGTGCTAGCAACGTAATAGCACCTGTCGCAGCTACAAGAGCCCCGATCACCCACAGGACATTACTCTCGTTCGGGTATCGAAACGAGTGGGTTAGAAATAGCTGAATATCGCTAATGCAATAATAAATCGCCAGGATGCTGTAAAGAAAAATTAATATCAACATACCGTTTTTGAAGACAGGCGGATTCAATTCCAGTCGCTGAAGATGCATTGGAAGTGCTAGAAAGGGAAAGGCAATCAGTACAATGACATTATTAAGCGGAACACTAATGTAGTCTCCGAGATCCATGAACGGAAACACGCTAAAACCGAAAGGCCTCCAAAAAGCAAACAAGTACATCGCGCCCAAGAGAACAGCGTATGCATAGATAAGAAAAGCCGCATTAAGTTTGTCCGATAACAGTGTAGCTTTCATATAAATCCAATTTTCTACTTTAAAGGTTTGTCGTACCTTGGGAACCCTTGCGGTCGGTAGGGAATTGATAGGATAGCAGCGTCAGGATGGGAAAATTTGAGGCCACTTCGCAAGAGTATGCCAGCAGAGCATCACCGAAAGGATGAGTAGCCAAATCGGCGAGCGCAAGATTGCTTCATGAATGACATGGAATTGAAAGCAAGGTGTTAGCTCAACAATAATGATTTTGCAAGAAGAGAGAACCGACTCTCAAATAATCGAGCTTTACTAAGCTGCGTTATACGGATAGTCCGGGAATCTACCGCATCAGGAACATTGGCTTGATGGAAAGCGCTTGTGCGATCTTGTCGGCTGCCTGTCTGGCTACCGCATGGTCGGAATAGGGTCCCGCATGAACCTTGAACAAACCATCCTTGGTAACGATGCCAAGGGCACGGATAGAAGGAAGCGCAACACGCATGCGCGCGAGAAAATTGTCGGCATTGTCATAAGCGCTGAATGCGCCCAGTTGCAGGTAAATTCCGCCGCATCCGTGTCAGCGGGTACGTCCGCGCCAGCGGAATGCCGGGACCGGCAAGGCGGCCGATGGAGCTTGCGCAGAATTAACCTCGAACAAATCCGGCGTGATCTCTCCTTTTTGTGAATTCGCAGCGAGAGACGGCGACCGATTCTCCGTTTCGCGCATGGAGGCGCGGAATAGCCATAAGCGTGGGACGCGGCGCTGCCTGCCGAATTTGAAGCACGGCCAGGCGCTGCCGCAACCTGCAAGGTGGGCCCGGCGCCCGGCAGGATGGTTTCCACCTCCACCCAGGCGCTGCCGCCATTGAGCACATCGAGCTTGTAAGCGGCAGTATAGGAAAGGTCGATCAGCCGGTCCGAAAGGAACGGCCCGCGATCGTTGACGCGAACCACCATCGATTTCCCGTTCCTGATATTGGTAACGCGGGCGTAGCTGGGTATTGGCAATGTGGTATGCGCGGCCGTCATGCCGTACATATCGTAGACTTCGCCGGAGGCTGTTTTTTGCCCATGGTAGCGGCGGCCATACCATGAGGCGATTCCGCGCTCTCTATAGGATTCAAGGCCGGTCATTGGCGTATACCATTTCCCTAGCGCGGCATAAGGCCGCATGTTGGCCGGGCGCAAGGGCTCATCGCGGGGAACGGCGTCGGGAATGGAAGCCAGATCAGCGGGCGGATTATCGCCGGGACCATCGTCCAGATAATAGCCGCCGCCTTTTTTGTGCGGCCCCGAGACATATGGATGTGGCGGAAGACGTCTTCCCTCTCTTGTCCTGTTTCAGGATGGTGCCGCAGCCGGCAAGGGCAACGAGAGCTCCCACCGCGACGATCCAGGCGGTCCTGCCGCCCGAAGGCGGATAAGGATTCGATGCAAATTCCAATCCTGAGTCAGCGTTCCTCACGTCTTCACCAGCTTGGGATGCGTCTGTATGCTCATCAAAATACCAAATCCCAGCAGCATTGTCACCATTGATGTGCCGCCGTAGCTGATCAGCGGCAGCGGAACCCCCACCACAGGCAGGATGCCGATGACCATGCCAATGTTGACGAAAATATACGTGAAGAATGTCAGCGTGATCGAGCCGGCGATCAAGCGCGTGAACTGGGTTGAAGCATTGGCCGCGATAACCATGCCGCGGCCTATCACCACCAGATATAGAAGTAATAGCAGCGAATTGCCGATCAGCCCGAATTCCTCCGAAAATACCGCAAAAATGAAATCCGTGCTTCTCTCGGGAAGGAAGTCGAGATGGGTTTGGGTTCCACGCTGCCAGCCCTTGCCGAGAACACCCCCGGATCCGATAGCGATGGTGGATTGTATGGTGTGATATCCGGCGCCCAGCGCATCCTGCGTGGGATCGATCAGCGTCATGACACGCCGCCGCTGATAATCGTGCATCATCGACCACAGTACCGGCAGGCTTCCCGCTGCAGCAACGCCCAATGTAGCCATAATGCGCCATGATAGCCCGGTGAGAAACAGTACATAGAAACCACTGGATGCGATGAGCAGTGCAGTGCCCAGATCCGGCTGGCGCAAGATCAATACTACCGGCAACGCCAGCAGCAGTGTTGCTACCGCATAGTCTCGCAGCCGCAAGGCAGCTTCGTGCTTATCGAAATACCATGCCATCATCAGCGGAACCGCTATCTTCATCAATTCGGAAGGCTGAATGCGGGTAACGCCGATATTCAGCCAGCGACGCGCCCCATTGTTGATTTCTCCGAACAGCGCCACGCCCAGCAGCAGTACAAGGCCCGTCATATATATCGGCAAGGCAATACGCATGATATGCTGCAGCGGGATGTTGGCGATCAGCCACATGATGCCGAGCGCCACAAGCATGTTGATCGCCTGGTTGGTGACGCGGCCGAGATTTGCGTCAGTGGCGCTATACAGTGTGAACAGGCCAGTCAACATCAGCAGCAATATTCCGCCCAGCAAAAGCCCATCCACGTAGCGCGTCAGGTAGTGCCACAGGCGCAAAGGCTCAATCATGCTCGCCTTCCTCATCCTCCTGATCGACCGGCATTGCCGCTGCTTCTTCAGGCAGTTTGCCGAGCAGGTAATAGTCCATCACCAGTCGGGCGATGGGGGCTGCGGCAGAGCCGCCGTGCCCACCGTTTTCCACCAGTACCG
This sequence comes from uncultured beta proteobacterium, assembly GCA_963831395.1. Lineage (GTDB taxonomy): Bacteria > Pseudomonadota > Gammaproteobacteria > Burkholderiales > Nitrosomonadaceae > Nitrosospira. The sequence goes on along the minus strand of CAWHQD010000038.1, from coordinate 75,216 downwards.
ATAGCGCAATTTTCGGATTTTCAGCGGGGGCGTAACTGATGAACAGCGCGTGATCGCGATGGCGTTCCCGAACCTTGCTTTCGACGTATTTTTCTCCTTGCTTCATGCCGATCACTTGCGATGTACCTGTCTTCCCGGCGAAAGAATAGGCGGCGCCCGTACCTGCGAGGGCTGCGGTGCCACCCGGCTGGGTTACGTCCACGAGCGCGTTTCGCACCACCCGCAAATTATCCGGATGAAGATCGAGCGTATATAACGGTTGCGTGCCGATTTCGCGCACCACCTCGTTATTGTTATTCAGCACCTGCTTTACCAGATGCGGGCGGAACGCCGTACCATCACCCGCCAGTACTGCCGTGGCAAAAGCCAACTGCAAGGGCGTGGTAAGGTTGTAGCCTTGGCCTATACCCACGGAGATGGTATCGCCGGCATACCATTTCTGCTTGTGCCGCTTCATTTTCCATTCCTGAGAGGGCAACAGGCCGGAGGCTTCGCCTTCGATATCGATTCCGGTTTTTTTCCCCAGCCCGAACTGGCTCATGAATTTGAAGATGTTGTCAATGCCAAGATCATTGGCAAGCCCGTAATAATATGTGTCGCATGACACAACCAGGGATTTGTGCAGGTCGACAACACCATGACCCCCGGCTTTCCAGTCGCGGAAGCGGTGTGTGCTTCCAGGCAGACTGAAATATCCGGAATCATTGATGGCGTGTTGGGGCCCACGTTTTTTCAGTTCGAGGCCGGCAAGCGCCATGAACGGTTTAAATGTGGAACCCGGCGGATACAATCCGCGCAATGCGCGGTTGTTTAGAGGCCTGTCGATGGAAGTATTCAGCAAGTCCCAATTTTCGGAGTCTATGCCGTCGACAAACAGATTGGGATCGAATCCCGGTTTGCTGACAAACGCCAACACGTCACCCGTGGCAGGCTCGATCGCCACGAGCGCGCCACGTCGATCCCCAAATGCTTTTTCGGCCACCTCCTGCAGTTTGGCGTCGAGCGAAAGCGTCAGATTATTGCCCGATATGGGCGGAGTGCGGGATATCGTCCTGATTACGCGTCCGGCTGCGTCGGTTTCCATTTCCTCGAAGCCGGTGATGCCGTGCAACTCCTTTTCGTAGCTTTGCTCAATGCCGATTTTACCCATGTATTGAGAGCCGCGATAATTTGCCAAGTCGTCATTGGCCTCCAGTTGCTCCAGATTCTTGTCGTTGATTCGACCGATATAACCCACTACGTGAGATGCGCTGGCACCTTTTGGATACTGGCGGAACAAACGCGCTTTTATTTCCACTCCGGGGAAGCGATAGCGGTTAGCTGCGAAACGGGCCACTTCCACATCCGATAAACGGGTTCGGATGGGCAAGCTTTCAAATCTCTTGCTTTCCTCCAGCAGCTTCTTGAAACGCTTGCGGTCTCTCGGCGCGATTTCGACGACAGTGGACAATTCGTGGACGAGAGCCTCAAGGTCGCCAACCTTGCTCGGCACGATTTCGAGGGTGTAAGCCGAGTAGTTATGCGCCAGCACTTCGCCATTGCGGTCAAAGATCAGGCCCCGGTTGGGCACGATGGGCGAAATGGATATCCGGTTGGCCTCCGCCAGGGTGTGATAGTGCTCGCGTTGCGATACCTGCAGGTAAAAGAAACGCGCAAACAGCAGCAGGAACAGCAACAGCACGAAGCCGGCGCTGATGGCGAGCCGCAACCTGAAATTATGCTGCTCTCGCAGATGATTACGTAGCTCTACCCTACGATTCATAGTGCATCGCTATCGGACCTGGGCTTCTGCGGCATCCTTAACATTGAAGACAGAAACGGCCACAGCAATGTGCCCGTGACACTGGCGAGAAAGAAATCCCATCCCGGAAAATGGGACCCGCCCAGCAATCCCGTCAGAAGTATGATGAATTGCCCGGCAATCAATATCAACCCTATCTGTGGAGCTTGTTTGACCAGGCCGAAATTGCTCAAACGCCGGTGAAGCACCAGTGCCGCAAAAGCCATTATAGTATAGGCAAGGGCATGCTGACCGAATGTGCTTCCATCGCCGATATCCATTAACAGGCCCATCGCGAAAGCCGCGCTGATACCGACACGCTGCGGTTGGCTGATACACCAGTAAAGTATGGTCAGTGCGATAAAATCCGGCCGCGACGCCAGCGCCAGCCCCTGCAGCGGTATCAGATTCAGCAACAGCGCCAGTATCAGGCTGAGAGCAATGAACGAGCGTTTGACCGGCAGCAGAATTTCCTGTTTAGGGTGTTCGGCGAACGCCACCTTTTTCTCGCTTCCTGCTCTCGGGCTTTAATTCAATCGCTTCCGCCGGAATTTCCGTAACGGGTGTCAGCATGGATAGTATCAGCAGTTGCCGGTTGTGACCCACTCCGGCAACGGGTGTGCAAGTAACACGCGCAAAGACATAAGTGGAATTGCGTTCAATTCTTGACACAATCGCCACGGGAAGACCCGGGGGATAAACACCATCTATGCCGGAGGTTACCAGCATATCGCCTTCCTGAATATCGGTATTGACAGCCAGATAACGCAATTCCAGCATCGCGTCTTTCCCCATGCCCGATACTACCGAGCGCAGGCCATTGCGCACTACCTGCACCGGTACGGAATGATCCTTGTCGGTAATGAGCGTGACTTCGGATACAAAGGGATAACCCCGCGTAACCTGCCCTATAACGCCAGTATCGTCCACCACGACCTGCCCCGGCTGAATTCCGCTTTGGCTGCCTTTGTCCAGCATAACCTTACGGTTAAAGGGGTCATGCGGGACACGCAGGATTTCAGCCATCACTGCTTTGGTTTCAACCCGCTGCGCGGTTTCCAGAAGCTTGCGCAATTGCGCATTTTCAGCCTCCAGTGCCCGTAACTGCTGTAGCTGCCCCCGGTCGACAAGATGCTGCTGCTTGAGATTTGCGTTTTCTTCGGCCAGGTGGCCGCTGAAAAAAAACTCGCTTATTCCGTCATAAATCGTTTGAGGCACATTGGCCAGTTTTTGTAGCGGATAGACTATGATAGAGAAAGCCTGGCGAATTTCGACGAGGTATTTAAACCGGGCATCCACCGCCATCAGCACTAATGACAGCATTACAAAAAAAACCAGCCGTGTCAGCAGACTGGGGCCGTGCCTGAAAAACCGCGGGGCCATTTCCATCATTCCGCAGTTTCAGAATGCCCCATTCAAGGCTGCGCCGGCACAGGAGCCCAACCGAGGGTGCAAAAGCAGTCAATCACTAGCGAATACGCCGACCAATTGATCCATATTTTCCAGCGCGATACCCGACCCCCGCACCACGCAGGTAAGCGGGTCTTCCGCAATAATGACCGACAAGCCTGTTTCTTCCATTAATAGACGGTCGATATCGCGCAGCAATGCCCCGCCGCCCGTCAGCACCATTCCTTTTTCAGCAATGTCCGCGCCTAGCTCGGGCAGCGTATGCTCCAGCGCGGATTTGACCGCGCTGATAATACTGTTCAGGGGATCGGTCAGTGCTTCAAGGATTTCGTTGCTGGAAATTGTGAAGCTGCGCGGAATCCCTTCCGCCAGATTGCGCCCTTTGACTTCCATTTCCCGTACTTCGGATCCTGGAAAGGCAGACCCTATTTCCTTCTTGATCAGTTCGGCGGTAACTTCCCCTATCAACATGCCATAGTTGCGGCGGATGTAATTGATAATGGCCTCGTCGAATTTGTCCCCGCCAACACGTACCGAATTCGAATAAACGATCCCGCCCAGCGAGATCACACCCACTTCCGTGGTGCCGCCACCGATATCGACCACCATCGAACCGGTAGCCTCCTCGACCGGCAGATTAGCCCCGATCGCCGCGGCCATTGGTTCCTCGATCAATTCCACCTTGCGCGCACCCGCACCGTAGGCCGCTTCGCGAATGGCACGACGCTCCACCTGGGTGGAGCCGTAGGGAACGCAAATGACAATCCGGGGATTGGCTGAAAACAGCCGCGGCGGATTCACTTTCTTGATAAAGTGTTTCAGCATCTGTTCGGTAACGGTGAAGTCGGCGATGACGCCGTCCTTCATGGGACGAATTGCCGTGATATTGCCGGGCGTGCGCCCCAGCATCTGCTTGGCCGCCAACCCCACCTGCTGAATGACCTTTTTGCCGTTTGGTCCGCCATCCTGGCGTATTGCCACTACCGAGGGCTCGTTCAGCACAATACCCTGACCGCGAACGTAGATAAGGGTATTGGCCGTTCCCAGATCTATCGCCATATCGGTCGAAAAATAGCCCTTCAATACATTATTGTTTATAAAATTAAGCATGGTTTACGGAATCCGTTGCGGGTGGCGATTAAAAGCGCGTGAAAAGAATCGGGCTATGATACTCTATTAGCTATTTGAATATAAGGGTTATAAAGGATTTCGCAGCCAATGTCCCTGTCTCTGGATGATGTAAAACGTATCGCCAACCTTGCGCGCATCGAGGTTGGCGAGCATGAGGCGCATACCGCGCTGGCGCAGTTAACGGGTATCTTCAGCCTCATCCAGCAGATGCAGGCAGTGGATACATCGGCGATAAGGCCCATGTCCCACGCTCAGGATGTCACGCAGCGTTTGCGTCCGGATGTCGTCACCGAAATTGATCAGCGCGAATTGTTTCAATCCGTAGCACCCCAGGTCGAGGCGGGGCTTTATCTGGTGCCGAAAGTTATCGAGTGAAGTCCGGCAAGCAAATCTGCCGTGGCCGCTGTTTTCTCCTTCCGCAATTTTTTTCACTATTTGCTTTTTCCTCCGAGCCTCCGTACACATGTCGTTATGTTGAATTCCAGCCTCAAGCAGCTTTCAGCGCTGCTCGCCACGAAAAAAATTTCCAGCGCTGAATTGACCGGTGAATTTCTCAAACGCTCCCGGGCATTGAACGCGGACTACAACGCTTTCATTACGCTCAATGAAGAGACGAGCCTTGCCCAGGCGCGCGCCGCCGATACGATGATCGCATCCGGCCGGGCGCAGCCGCTGACCGGTATTCCGATTGCTCAAAAGGATATTTTCTGTACCAGGGGCTGGCTCACGACTTGCGGTTCGAAGATGTTGTCGAATTTCATTTCGCCGTACGACGCCTGCGTAGTCGAGCGTTTCAATACGGCGGGGGCCGTGAACATTGGCAAGACCAACATGGATGAATTCGCCATGGGGTCCAGCAATGAAACCTCCTTTTACGGACCGGTAAAAAATCCCTGGGATATCTCGGCCGTGCCGGGCGGCAGCTCGGGCGGTTCTGCATGTGCGGTCGCCGCACGCATGGCCCCTGCCGCGACCGGCACGGATACCGGAGGTTCAATCCGTCAACCTGCAGCCTTATGCGGTATTTCAGGGCTCAAGCCTACCTATGGACTGGTTTCGCGCTACGGCATGATCGCGTTCGCTTCCAGCCTGGATCAGGGCGGACCAATGGCGAAATCAGCGGAAGACCTGGCTTTGATGCTGAATGTCATGGCGGGATTCGACACTCGGGATTCAACCAGTTTGCAGCGCGAACCGGAAGATTACACTCGTGATCTGGAAAGGCCGCTGGAAGGTCTGCGTATAGGCCTGCCGAAAGAATATTTCGTGAAGGAAATAAACGATGACGTAGCGCGTGCAGTGGAAGCCGCCATCGCGGAATATCGCAAGCTTGGCGCAAAAACAGTGGAAGTATCGCTGCCCAACACGAAAATGTCCGTTCCTGTTTATTACGTGCTTGCCCCGGCGGAAGCATCAAGTAATCTCTCCCGGTTCGATGGCGTGCGCTACGGCTATCGGGCGCCCGTATATGGGGACCTCAACGATATGTATCAGAAAAGCCGTGCTCAGGGTTTTGGCGCGGAAGTGAAGCGCCGCATTCTGATCGGCACCTACGTGCTATCGCACGGTTATTACGATGCCTACTACATTCAGGCACAGAAACTGCGCCGTCTGATGGCGCTGGATTTTACCGAGGCGTTCAAGCAGTGCGACATCATCATGGGGCCGACTTCGCCCACCGTTGCATTCAACCTGGGGGAGAAAAGCAGCGATCCGGTACAAATGTACTTGTCCGATGCCTACACCATTGCGGTCAACCTTGCCGGCCTGCCTGCCATGTCCATTCCCGCAGGTTTTGGCAAAAATAACAGGCCGGTGGGATTGCAGATCATCGGCAATTATTTTTCGGAAGCGCAAATGCTGAAGGTGGCGCATCAATACCAGCGGATAACGGACTGGCATGTTCGCATGCCCGCGTCAGCCCCTCTCTGAACTGGGTCTGATTGCTAGCGTAGATCAGAGGATGTGAGATTCGATGATTACTGCAATTTGTACCACAGAAAGGATTTTGCAATGCAATGGGAAATTGTTATAGGTCTTGAGGTTCACGCCCAGCTTTCGACCCAATCCAAGATATTTTCGGGCGCATCGACTGCATTTGGCGCCGCACCCAACGCGGAGGCTTGTCCGGTTGATCTCGCCTTGCCCGGCGTGCTGCCGGTATTGAATCACGGCGCAGTTGAACGCGCGATCAAGCTTGGTCTGGCGGTGGGAGCAAAAATCAATTCGCCATCCGTTTTTGCGCGGAAAAATTATTTCTATCCCGATCTCCCTAAAGGCTATCAGATCAGCCAATATGAATTGCCGGTGGTTGAAGGCGGCGTTGTCCGGATTCGGTCTGCCCAAGACGGAAAGGAATGCGAGAAAACAATACGGCTTACTCGGGCGCATCTGGAGGAAGACGCGGGCAAGTCCTTGCATGAGGATTTTCACGGCATGACGGGCATTGATCTGAATCGTGCCGGTACGCCATTGCTGGAGATTGTTTCCGAGCCGGATATGCGCAGCAGTGCCGAAGCGGTAGCATATGCCAAAACCCTGCATTCGCTCGTGCGGTGGATCGGCATCTGCGACGGCAATATGCAGGAAGGCTCGTTCCGCTGCGACGCCAACGTATCCGTGCGTCATCAGGGATCGGACAGGCTCGGTACCCGCTGCGAAATAAAAAACCTCAACTCGTTTCGTTTTCTTGAGAAGGCCATCGATTACGAGGCCAGACGCCAGATCGAAATTCTCGAAGATGGCGGGACCATACAGCAGCAAACGCGGCTCTACGATCCCGAAAAGGGCGAAACCCGCGCCATGAGAAGCAAGGAAGATGCGCAGGATTACCGCTATTTTCCCGATCCGGATTTATTGCCCCTCGAAATTTCCGAGGACTGGATTGCGGAAGTAAAGAGCGGACTACCTGAACTGCCACAAGAAATGCGAACCCGCTTTGAGCGCGACTATGAGCTTTCCGCTTATGACGCATCAACCCTGACCGCGGATCGGGACATTGCGGAATACTACGAGGCGGTGGCCGAAAAACTTGCTTCCGATCCTAAGCTTTGCGCCAACTGGGTGATGGGCGACATCTCTGCTTATCTCAATGACGAAGACACATCTTTCGATAACTGTCCGCTGTCTCCGGCACAACTCGCGCAACTTCTAGCGCGCATCAAGGATGGCACGATCTCCGGAAAAATCGCGAAGGAAGTATTCAGGCAAATGTGGATCAAGGTGCGCGAGCAGTCCGTGGCATGGAAGGATCGCGATTCGAAACGGGATGAGAATCTCGCCGACCTGATCATCGAATCTCAGGGATTGAAGCAGATTTCCGATTCCGGTGAACTGGAAAAATTGGTCGGCGAAGTGATTGCAGCCAATTCCAGATCGGTTGAAGAATTCAAGTCCGGCAAGGAAAAGGCCTTCAATGCCCTGGTAGGGCAGGTGATGAAGGCCGCCAAGGGCAAAGCCAACCCGTCGCAGGTGAACGAGATATTGAAGAAAAAATTAGCCGAATGAGACGTGAAGCAGGTGGTAGGTTGGCGTGAGGTACGGACCCCAACAATATCGTGCTCCAGTCCTGCTATAGATTCACGCTGCGCCCGCCATCCACGGCGATGATCTGGCCAGTGATATACGGCGCGTCGGCGATGAGGAAGGCTACCGTTCTCGCGATATCATCCGGTTCGCCCGTTCGTTTCAGCAGCGTCCTGTCGATAATGTGCTGGCGCGATGCTTCATCGGCCCACTCGCCTTCTTCAGGCCAAAGAATGGGGCCGGGAGAGATGCCGTTCACGCGAATTTCCGGCGCAAGCTCCAGCGCCAGGGATCGGGTAAGAGAGGCAAGACCGCCTTTCGCAGCAGTTGTATATGACGTATTTTTTCAGTGGCCACTCCGCGTGGATATCGACGATATTCACGATGCAGCCATGCTGTTTTCTGAGCGGAAGCGCCGCGGCCTGGGAAAGAAACAGGGGAGCTTTCAAGTTGCTGCCGATAAGATCATCCCACATCTTCTCGGTAATTTCCCCCAGCGGAGTGGGAAAAAAGCTGGAAGCGTTGTTGACAAGCGCATCGAGTTTTCCGAAATGCTGTACCGCCTCATCAATCAAATAAGGTAGCCGTGAAATGTCGAGCAGGTCGGCTTGCACCAGCGCCACCGAACCGGGCCGGATCTGATCAAGTTCAGCCTGTAAACCCTGCGCCTCCTCTACCGATGCCCGGTAGTGCACGACCAGATTGGCGCCTTGTGCGTGCAACCTGCGGCAGGTGGCGGCGCCTACGCGTCTGGCCCCCCCGGTGACGAGTATCACTTTCCCTTGCATCGCTATCTCCTCTACACTTGCTCCTCGATACCTGCACATCCATCCATTTTATAATTAGCAGAGTAGCATAGAGCCGATGCAGCCACTACCACCACTGACCCAGCTGCCGCAGGTGCCCCAACTACCTGATGCGAGCGAAGCGGCCCTCCAGCATAGCCGCGCCGTAAAGCAACTGATCCAGGCAGAGCTTGCCGCCGCTGGCGGCTGGATTTCATTCGAACGCTACATGAGGCTGGTGTTATACGCGCCGGGTATGGGTTATTACAGCGGCGGCGCAGCCAAATTCGGCCAGGAAGGAGATTTCGTCACTGCGCCCGAAATTTCCGCCCTGTTCGGCAGGGCGATAGCACAGCAGGCCGCGCAGGTGCTTGAGCTTACAGGCGGTGGCGGCGATATTCTCGAATTCGGAGCGGGGACAGGCAAACTTGCGCTTGATTTATTGCTTGAACTGGAAAAACTGGGCAGTTTGCCAGGGCAGTATTTTATTCTCGAAGTCAGTGCAGAGCTACAACAGCGGCAGCGGCTGTTGTTTGAAAGAGCCGCGCCGCATCTCGCGTCCCGGCTTGTCTGGCTGGAACACTTGCCTGCGGAATTCACCGGACTGATACTTGCCAACGAGGTGCTGGATGCCATGCCCGCGCATCTGCTTGCCTGGCGCGGCACCGATCTGTTCGAGCGAGGCGTAACGTCCAACGGTGATGAATTCCAATGGAGCGACCGTCCGCTCAGGGAAGGAGAGCTTCTCGCGGCCGCACGCGAATTAAATCTCCGGATCGATCCCGGCGGCGACTATATCAGTGAAATCAATCTTGATACGCGGCGCTTCATGCTGAGCCTGGGGATGTTTTACGGCGAGGCGTGATTTTGCTGATCGATTACGGCTTTGGCCGGGATGAGTATTATCACCCCCAGCGCAATCGCGGCACATTGATGTGCCATTACCGCCATCGTGTCCACGACAATCCCTTTTATTTGCCGGGCTTGCAGGATATCACCAGCCATGTCGATTTCAGTGCTGTTGCCGACGCGGCGAGAAATGCAGGACTTGAATTGCTGGGTTATACCAATCAGGCGTACTTCCTCATCAATTGCGGCATAACCGGAATTCTGGCGCAGTCTCCAGCGGAAAATGCAAAGGACTACCTGCCGCTGGCAAACCAGGTGCAGAAGCTGGTGAGCCCGGCTGAAATGGGCGAATTATTTAAAGTTATCGCCTTCGGCAAGAATATTACCCAGCCTCTTACCGGATTCATCAGTGGAGATAAAAGCCGTATGTTGTAGAAACATCCCGTCGGCGCTTGCGCGAGGAGATAGGTGACGAAGGGGTTATCCAGCCCCGTCACCGTCCTGATGCGGCCGCCAGGACAGCGCTCAGCTCATTCCTCCGGCGTGCTATGATTTGGATGAGCCTGATAAAAAGGTTTTCAACGTTTTCAACAAAAACTGAGGTGCGGAGAGTTACACCATGACGACTGTAAGACAACTGCTGGAAGGCAAGGGCTACGAAGTTGCAAGCATCGATCCGGACAATTCTGTATACGATGCCATGCAATTGATGGCCGACAGGAACATTGGCGCATTGATGGTGCTGCAAGCTGGAAAATTGGCCGGTATTTTTACTGAAAGAGATTATTCTCGAAAGGCCTATCTGCTGGATAAATCTGCGAAAGACATTCAGGTAAAGGAGATCATGACCGCACAGGTGGCGTATGTGAGTCCCGACTATACGGCAGAGGACTGCATGGCACTGGTTACCGAGATGCGGGTACGCCATTTGCCAGTGCTCGAAAACAATGAAGTGGTCGGCATCATCTCCATTGGCGACCTGGTCAAGGATGCCATCTCCGGACAGGAATTCATTATTCATCAGCTCGAACGTTACATCTATGGGTTTCGCTGATTGAGAGGTGCATGGCGCGAAGCACTACCTGTGCCTATTGAGGTATGGCAAGGAAATACTCGCTGATAGTCAGCGACCACGCTCCCATCAGCAGGAATGAAGCCGCGGCCAGCCAGCGTACTTTTTCCATGCTGATACGGCCGGCAAGTTCTTTACCGGCCCAGACCACCGGTGCATTTGCGATCATCATGCCAAGCGTGGTTCCTGATACAACCGCTGCTAGCGCATCATAACGTGCCGCTAATGCCACCGTTGCAAACTGCGTTTTGTCCCCCATCTCGGCCAGAAAGAAAGCAATCAGCGTCGTCACGAATACCCCCGCACCAAAAATTCGCGGATCTCCTTCCAGCGTATCAGGCTTGAGCGCCCAAAGGCCGCACCCGATGAAAGACAGTCCCACGATCCAGTTGAGAAGTTGGGCAGAGATCAAGCCGGCGAGCCACGCACCGGCCCAGGCAGCCAACGCATGATTAAGTAACGTCGCAGCAAGGATGCCTCCCATGATGGGATAGGGCTGTCGTAGTTTAGCCGCAAGCACCAATGAAAGAAGCTGTGTTTTGTCGCCAATTTCAGCCAGCGCAACCAGAACGGTAGAGGTAAAAAAAGCTTCCAAAATAGGAATGAAGCATAAACGAGGAGCAGAGAATTGTAGCGCGGCTTTGTTGTCTTATACTGCTCCTGACCCGGATGTTTTTTGTTTTTTTGAAAGAAGCAAATTCAAATGATCCCGGACATTCTCCACAAGCATCTTAACCATTGAGATTCAGCTTGTTTTATTCCCTGTAGTGCATCCCGAATTTCAGGGGGAGTATCAAATGCGCTCTACCTTCTGAAGGTTTTAGCGAATAGACTTTTTCGAATGCCCTCGTTTCAATAAAAGTGGTAAAAGCTGGTCTACAGCTTTTTTATTAGCGGATATGACCATGAAGCCCACCGATCTTCCACCGGATTTTTCTCTCGAAGCGCTGAGCGCCGACATAAGCGCCGAAGCGAACCAGTGCGTCGCATGCGGCCTATGCCTGCCACATTGCCCCACCTATCGCATAACGCAATCGGAAGCCGATTCTCCCCGCGGACGCATTGCCCTGATGAGCGGCGTGGCGGAAAGGCGCATTCCGATGAATGAGCGCTTTGCGCTGCATATGGACCGCTGCCTGACCTGCCGCGCCTGTGAGGCGGCCTGCCCGAACCACGTCCGTTTCGGGCGCTTGATGGATGGGGCGCGCGCCATGATAGCATCGTCGCCGCCCGATCTCCCGAAGGAAAAAACAGGCGTGAGGAAATCCTGGTTCCGGAGATGGGCGGAAAGCGAATTAATCTCCAAACCTGCCCGCATCGACGCGCTACGCCCCCTCTTGCGTTTCTATCAGAGAAGAGGCGTGCAAAGTGCGGTGCGCAGATTCGGCTTATTAGGACAGACAAAACTTGCCCTGCTGGAGGCGCAGTTGCCGCTCGTCGACAAGCCCTGCTCTTTGTCAGGTGAAACAAGCAGTGCCGGGTCATGGCAACAGCTTTATCCCTCAATCGGCAAACCGCGCGGCGAAGTAGGGCTATTCCTCGGTTGCGTGGCCAGGTTGACGGACGCTGCGACGCTTAACGCGGCAATATGGGTACTTAATCATCTGGGTTATGTAGTGCACGTCCCACGTGCGCAAACCTGCTGCGGCGCCTTGCATCAGCATGGGGGTGACATGCAAGCGGCGGCCCGGTTGGCGCATGAGAACAGCATGGCTTTTGACGAGTTGAATCTGGACGCGATTATCAGCACAGCGTCGGGGTGCGGGGTGCAATTGTCGGAGTATTCCTTCCCTTCAGCATTGCAACAGTCAAGAAAACCCTCGCCTTTACAGCAGGAAGCGGAAAAGAACGGTATCCAGGACTCCTTGCCGGGTAAGCCCGTCAGGAAATTCATGACGAAGGTTGTGGATATGAGTGCATTTCTGGCGGCGGCTGGAGGATGGGACGACGTGAAGCTCGCGCCTTTGCCGCAAAAAATCCTGGTGCACGAGCCCTGCAGCTTGCGCAACGTGCTGCGTGGCGCGGCACATCCTTATAGCGTGTTGGACCGCATCCCCGGCGCGGTGATCGAACCGCTTGCGGGGAATGCCCAGTGCTGCGGTGCGGCTGGCACCTATTTTCTCGACCAGCCGGAGATGGCAAGTATACTGCTACGTGATAAAATCAGTGCGCTGAACGTAAGCGGCGCGCGTTATCTCGCCACATCCAACGTAGGGTGCGCCATGCATATTGCGAGCGCATTGCGCGAAGCCGGCTCAGCGATCGAAGTGGTGCATCCGGCGACGCTGATAGCGCGACAGATGGGTATGGGTGTGCAATCCTGAAAAATATCACCCATATCGTTCCCGCACAGTATTGTTTTCATTGTTCGCCGAGGGACTTCCATGCCAAATCTGGATAAATTCATCATCGGTTTCGACCATGCGCTGCGCACGCTACTGACGCCTGCGCAAACACTGCGGCCAGTTCCGGGGACTCAACTGCCGCAAGTCGAGTTGAATGACGCGGAGAAACACGAGTCCAGCGCACTGATGCGTGTCAATCACACTGGCGAAATTTGCGCGCAAGCCCTATATCAGGGGCAGGCTCTTACAGCGCGTAACGCGGAGGTGCAGCATACGCTGGCACAAGCGGCGCGCGAGGAAACCGAACATCTTGCCTGGACCGAGCGGCGCATTGCAGAATTGAGCGGCCGCAAGAGTGTATTGAATCCCTTATGGTACGGCGGATCGCTTGCCATGGGCGCCTTGGCGGGCATACTCGGCGATAAGTGGAACCTCGGGTTTCTTGCCGAAACAGAACGCCAGGTTACAGCCCACCTGGCTGGGCACTTGAAGCGCTTGCCGCATCACGACGAAAAAAGCCGCGCCATCATCGCACAGATGCAGATCGACGAGGCCGGTCATGCTACCTCGGCCATGGCTCATGGCGGCGTCGAACTGCCTATGCCCGTGAAGATGATGATGAAGCTGGGATCAAAAGTGATGACGGGAACCGCTTATTGGGTTTGAGCGGAAGAGGGTTTAAACGGAAGATCTTGACGAAAAAACTTTCAGGTCTCCACGATCTCGAAGTCGTGCGTCAGTTCCGCCGTTTTTCCCAGCATGATAGAGGCTGAGCAATATTTTTCCGCAGAAAGGCTGATCGCGCGTTCCACCTGCTGCGGATTCAGTTTCTTTCCGCTCAGGATAAAATGGAAATGAATGCGGGTGAATACCTTCGGTTCTTCCCGAGCTCGTTCCGCCTCGATTTCCACCGCGCAATCGCTGATCTCCTGACGGCTCTTTTGCAGAATCAGCACGACATCAAAAGCTGCGCAACCGCCCGTTCCCATCAATAACATTTCCATTGGGCGCGGTCCCAGATTTTTGCCGCCTGCTTCCGGCGGTCCATCCATCAGCACTGAATGTCCGCTGCCGGATTCGGCCAGAAAACTCATTCCATCCTTCCATTCGATGCGTGTTTTCATACTATTCCGTCCTGTAGCGAACTCACCAAAAACGTGAAGGTCAAGTGATACAAAAAGTCGTGGTGATCATAACGCTAACTGAAAAATAAGCGGTCAGCTGCCGGATTCAGGTTTAATCCGGTTCTGCTCAACTATGGCCGGCAAGAGGTCCAGGAAGAAGGGGCATACTTGGCGAGACCAAATCCTTGTCCACTAAAGCGTAGTCAAACTGAACCGCGGACAGGCATGAGCCGGTACCACAACATGCCGATCACTTCATGGAAGAATAAACTGCTCCTTTGCAGTGCGCCCGCTGTGGGAATAAAAGCGAATATATCCGTTTTATACCGGGTGGTATATGCCGTAGCGGCAGGCATGACTTCAAACCCGGCCTGTTCGAATTCCCTTTCCGCTCTTGGCATGTGCCAGGCATGAGTGACCAGCGCGATACGGCTGACCCCATCCCTTTTCAATATCGCGAAACTATTGTAGGCGTTTTCGTGAGTGTTGCCCGCGGCGCCTTCTATCCACTTGACCGGAACCTGAAACTCCTTCTCCAGCACGGCCCTCATTTGCGCCGCTTCAGAAGAGCCGCTGCCAAGGGGCGCGCCGCCCGTCGCCAGTATGGGTTTGCCTGTGATACGGTGCAGTTGTGCCGCATAGCGGATGCGCTCCAGGGTGAATCGGCCTACGGTATGATTCCCGTATTCCGGAGCATTGTAGTACGTACCGCCACCCAGCACGACGATGGCCTGTGCATTATATAAAACGTTGCGTTCGGGCGGTGTTTCCAGTTCTTGCAGCAGGCTGTCAGCGGCCAGTGGAGTGGACAGTAGATAAAGCAGAGCCAACGTAGCGACCAGCAAACGTTTGCCGAATCCCGGCCGGCTTTTCAGAAGCAGAATCCCTATAGCGCCCAACAGAATGAGATTTAACGGCGGGAGCAGAAATGCGCTTATCAGGTTAGTCGCAAACCAGCCCATGATTCAATTCGAGATGAGTTCGCAAAACTCTATTATTACGATTATTGCGCGAGGCCACCGTTCTCTCGACAGCCATCGCGCATGGAAAATAAAAAAGCCGGCGCGTTGTTGCGTCGGCTTTTTTCTAAATTAAACCCGGCTTACTTAAGCGACAGAATCCATTCCACCAGTTTTTTGGCATCGGCATCGCTAACCTTTGCATTCGGGGGCATGGGAACCGGTCCCCAAACGCCTTGACTTCCCTTTTGCACCTTTACCGCAAGCTTGTCTACAGCGCCTGCATCGCCCTTATACTTGGCCGCGATATCCTTGAGTGCCGGTCCGACCAATTTCTTGTCAACGGTATGACAGTTCATGCAACCGCTGCTTTTAGCCAAATCCGCGTTCGCTTGCGCCGTACCTACCATCAAAAGCGCTGATGCCGCAGCTATTCCCATCCAGACAGCTTTCATACTTTCTCCTTTTATCCGTTAATTTATAGAAAGGGGACCTATCTTACCTTGAATTTCGCAGAAACGCAGCAATTCCCGCAAGTCAGAGATCTCCGGTAGGCATTTAACGCCCTGGCACACCCAGGCGTTGACAGCATTATTCTCTGGTGCTGCTTTACTCAGACTCGGCGGCAGCCCCACAAGTTCCAGGGGCAACGCAAACACAAGGGTACGGGGGGAACAATACCGCAATGCATTCTCCCATTCCATCAAGGCATGCGTGTCTCCCCGGAGGATGATGATTTGCGGTGGCGTCAGCGATTGTTCCAGCGCCGTCAGCAGGCTGCAGCAGGAGCCGGTATAGCGTGATATGGTGGGATAGAACAGGCCCAGGGTGCGCTCCGCGGCCTCGAGATAACGGAATTCGCCCAGCAAATGCCCCAGCCGTTGCAGAGCGTATGCCGCCACGCCGTTGCCGGAAGGTGTGGCGTTGTCATGGCTGGGCTTGGGGCGGTGAATCAGCTTTTCGTGATCGTGGCTGGTAAAGAAAAAGCCTCCCGCCTGTTTGTCTTCGAATTGCTCCAGCAATACATCGGCCAGCGCAACGGCAAAATCCAGATCATCCTGGCGAAACTCAGCCTGCATCAGTTCCAGTAAGCCGTCCAGCAGAAATGCATGATCGTCGAGATAGGCGTTGAGATGCGCAGTCCCATCCTTGTAAGTTGCCAGCAGGCGGCCATTCTTCCATAAGGTCGAGCGAATGAAGTCCACCGCGTGAGCAGCCGATTTTATCCAATCCTCGCGCCCGAACACACGGCCTGCCCGCGCCATTCCCTTGATCATGAGCCCGTTCCAGCTGGTAAGGATTTTTTCATCGCGGCCCGGATGCACACGCATTTCGCGCGCGGCGAAAAGTTTCCTGCGGGCCGAGGCGAGTCTTTGCCGGGCTTCTTCCTCACTGATATCACTATCCTTCGCGACGTTCCCAAGCGAGTCGGCAATAAGAAGATTCCAATGCCGTTGTTCGAAGTTCGCGCTACAGACCAGGCCGTAGTACGGCGCAACAATGGCATATTCTTCCGGTGACAGAACCTGCGCTACCTGGCTGCGATCCCATACGTAGAATTTGCCTTCCTCGTTTTCCGAATCGGCATCCAATGTGGAATAGTAGCCGCCCTCTGTTTCGCTTCTTCCCTGCGGTTGCATTTCGCGCATCACCCAGGCAGCTGTTTCTTCGACCACCTGCTGAAATAAAGGGTTTCCAGAAGCAATCCAGGCGTCCGCATAGAGCCGCAGCAGCGGTCCATTGTCATAAAGCATTTTCTCGAAATGCGGGATATGCCAGTACGGATCCGTGCTGTAACGGCAGAAACCGCCGCCCAGTTGGTCATAGATGCCGCCTTCCGCCATTTTTTGCAGGGTGTAGGTCGCCATGTGCAAGGCTTCGCCATTCCCTGCCGCAAAGTAGCGGCGCAAGCAAAATTCCAGTTCCGTTGGGTGCAGGAATTTTGGCGCATCACCAAAACCGCCATTTACCGAATCGAACCGGTTCCCCAACTCCGCCAGCGCCTCATCAAGTGCTTGCTCCGAAAATTCCGGCGCTGACGAGCCTTTTGATGGCAACATGTTGGCGAACGACTTCAGCAGTGATGCGCTTTGACGCTCGATCTCGGCACCGCGAACATGATAAGTCTCGGCCACGCGCGGCAATAAATCGAGAAAACCCGGCAGGCCATGACGCGGTGTCTTGGGGAAATACGTTCCGCCGAAGAACGGTTTCTGATCAGGCGTCAAAAACAGGGTCAGCGGCCAGCCTCCGCTACGTTGGGTCAGCATGTAAAGCGCTATCTGATAAATCTGATCGATATCGGGGCGCTCCTCGCGATCTACCTTGATATTGACGAAGTCCCGGTTCATCGCCGCCGCCACCTCCGCGTCTTCAAAACATTCATGCGCCATCACGTGGCACCAGTGGCAGGCCGAGTAGCCGACGGATAGCAGTATGGGCCTGTCCTCTGCGCGAGCTCGCGCCAGCGCTTCCTCTCCCCATGGATACCAGTCCACCGGATTGTCTACATGCTGAAGCAGGTAAGGGCTGGTTTCGTTGGCGAGATGGTTGGGCATATCGCTGGCCGCGTGGAGTGTCAGGGTTAATCGGTTATTGCGCCGCGGCTGGCGCTTGAGACCGATTTTGCATATTTTGCCAGCACCCCGCGGGTATAGCGCGCATGCGGCGCTTTCCATTCTGCGCGGCGCCGTGCCAGTTCGTCTCCTGGAACATTGAGTTGCAGCAGCCGTTGCTCGGCGTCGATGGTAATGGAATCCCCTTCATGCACCAGGGCAATAGTGCCGCCTACGAAAGCTTCGGGCGCGACGTGTCCAACCACCATGCCATAGGTGCCCCCGGAGAAGCGGCCGTCCGTGATGAGTCCTACCGAATCCCCAAGTCCTTCTCCAATCAGAGCGGAAGTGGGAGAAAGCATTTCGCGCATTCCGGGCCCGCCTTTCGGGCCTTCATAGCGTATTACGACCACGTCGCCGGGCTGGATTTCGCGCGCAAGAATAGCCGCCATGCAGTTTTCTTCCGATTCAAATACCCGTGCCGGACCGGTAATTTTTGGCGTTTTCACGCCGGTGATTTTGGCCACGCACCCTTCGGTAGCGAGATTGCCCTTGAGTATGGCGAGGTGACCCTGCGCATACATGGGGTTTTCCCATTGCCGGATGACATCCTGATCCGTTGCGCGGCGTGGAGGGAATATCCGCCAATACTTCCGCCACGGTCGCACCGCTTATGGTCATGCAGTCCCCATGCAACAGGCCATGTTCGAGCAGCATTTTCATTACCTGGGGAATACCTCCCGCTTTATGCAGGTCGGTAGCCACATAACGTCCCGAGGGCTTCAGGTCGCACAGCACCGGCACCTTGCCGCGCATTCGTTCGAAATCGTCAATGGTCAATGTCACTTCCGCCGAATGAGCAATAGCCAGAAAGTGCAGGACCGCGTTGGTTGAGCCACCGACCGCCATGATGACGGAAATCGCATTTTCTATGGACTTCCTGGTGATGATGTCGCGAGGGCGAATCTGTTT
Organism: uncultured beta proteobacterium; assembly: GCA_963831395.1. Taxonomy (GTDB): domain Bacteria; phylum Pseudomonadota; class Gammaproteobacteria; order Burkholderiales; family Nitrosomonadaceae; genus Nitrosospira. Next base: position 56,709 of record CAWHQD010000038.1, on the reverse strand, counting down.
CCTTATGGCATCAACCAGGACTTCCGCGGAACGGGCTGCGCTCGCGCGCTTTTCGTCATCCTCCGCAGCCATGGTGGAAGAGTAAGGCAGGCTCATCCCCATCGCCTCGAATGCCGAGGACATGGTGTTGGCGGTAAACATGCCTCCGCAGGAACCGGCGCCTGGACAGGCATGTCGTTCCACTTCGAGCAATTCTTTCTCATCTATCTTATGCGACGTATATTGTCCGACCGCTTCGAAAGCGCTGACAATGGTCAGGTCTCTTCCCTTGTAGTGGCCGGGCTTGATGGTGCCGCCGTAAACAAAAATGGCGGGAACGTTCATGCGCGCCATGGCGATCATTGCCCCCGGCATGTTCTTGTCACAGCCGCCGATTGCAATTACGCCGTCCATGCTTTCCGCCTGCACCGCCGTCTCGATCGAGTCCGCAATCACTTCACGGGATACCAGGGAGTATTTCATGCCTTCCGTGCCCATGGAAATGCCGTCGGATACGGTAATGGTGCCGAACATTTGCGGCATTGCCCCCGATTCTTTCAACGCGTGCTCGGCGGTCACGGCCAATTCGTTCAATCCCTTGTTGCAGGGAGTAATGGTGGAAAAGCCGTTGGCCACGCCGACAATGGGTTTGTCGAAATCCTTGTCGCTGAAACCTACCGCCCGCAGCATGGCGCGGTTGGGGGTGCGCTGTGCGCCCTGCGTAATGGCGCGGCTGCGTTGATTATCTGGCATGAATGCTCCTTGAATGTTGAAAGACTTTAAGACCGTCCGATATCTCCGGAATGCCGGGCCGCTGGAAAAATAGTGGACGACGCAGTTTAACGGAATCGTCTATGAAAAAAAGTGCAGATCAATGGATAAGCTGCCTGTCTTTTCATGATTTCGCCCGCCATTGGTCATGCCTCTGCGGCAAAGAGCTGTTGCCGTATGTATAATGATTTCCGGCGTAAAAATACTTGAAACCCGTTATCCGGTCTTGACGCGGAAATCCAGCCGAGACCAACAATGACTGGCCTGTTTTTCCACGGTTTATCGGCTGCCGATAGCCGGTGGCGCTGTTTGCCCGCAGGTCGATCAGTTATTTTACCTCAAAAAAGCAGAATCCCATGCTCGTCCATCCCCAGTTCGACCCCATCGCCATCCATCTCGGACCTCTCGCAGTTCGATGGTATGGACTCATGTATCTCATCGGCTTTGCGTTATTCATACTGCTGGGACGCTATCGCATCAAGCAAAATCCGCAAGGGGCATTTACCATCAGCATGCTCGACGACATGCTGTTTTATGGCGTATTGGGAGTGATATTGGGCGGGCGTCTGGGTCATGTGATATTTTATCAGTTCGGCTACTATCTCCAGCACCCGCTGGAAATTCTTGCAGTTTGGCAAGGCGGAATGTCATTCCACGGTGGTTTTCTTGGCGTGATAAGCGCGATGGCGCTGCTGGCGCGAAAATATAAATTGCAGTGGCTGGCCGTAACCGACTTTATCGCGCCGCTGGTACCGCTGGGCCTGGGGGCGGGCCGTATCGGTAATTTCATCAACGCCGAGCTATGGGGGCGTCCGACAGATGTGCCCTGGGGCATGGTTTTTCCTAATGTGGATAGCGCTGGCGCGGCACCCTTCCCAACTCTACGAGTTTGCATTGGAAGGATTGGCTTTTTTGCGTTGATGTGGATTTATTCCGCAAAACCGAGGCCGGTCGGGGCGGTCTCGGGCATGTTCCTTATCGGTTATGGCGTATTCCGGTCGATCGCTGAATTTTTTCGCGAACCCGAGGATGGCTTTATGGGCGTGTTGACATTGGGTATCAGCATGGGCCAATGGTTGTCGCTGCCGATGATTGTAGCGGGGATAATCATGATAGCCTGGGCTTACCGTACTCAGGCTGCTCTATATAAACCAGAAGCGCCACATCAGCGGGCCGGACCGGTGGCAACCGGTAAGCGAACTCGTCATCGCAGGTAGGATACTGATGTCCTTGCGCCATTCCTACACCGTTATTGCCCCGCTTTACGATGCTTTGCTGGCCGGTGCGGGGACCGGTGTACGTGCAACAAGTCTCGCGCAACTGCCGCAACAGGGCGATCTTCATATCCTCATCAGCGGTATCGGCTCCGGACTGGATTTACCCTACCTTCCGCCTTGTCACCGTTATATCGGGCTGGACCTTACGCGGGCCATGCTAAACCGCGTCGTGCCCCGCATCGGCAAGCTTCGGGTGGATCTGGTCCAGGGCGACAGCATGTCTCTGCCGTTTGCGGACGAATGCTTCGATCACGTGGTGTTGCATCTGATCCTCGCGATCGTTCCCGATGCGCGCAGCTGTTTGCGAGAAACTGCGCGTGTCCTGAAACCGGGCGGCACCGTGCTGATACTCGATAAATTTCTCAGGCCGGGCGAAACCGCGTGGCTGAGGCGAACCCTGAATCTCTTGTCACAGCATGTTGTGACAAGATTGGATGTGGTGTTTGAAGAGGTGCTCGCGAGTATCCCGCAATTGAAAGTGGAAGCGGATATGCCCGTGCTGGCGGGAGGATGGTTTCGTAGTATCCGCCTGGTAAAGGGCTGATCCGGATGAAGAATGGAAGTAGAATACCTTGCCCGGCTTACTCGACTTGCCCGGCGCCGAAACCACCCAGATATTCGACGGGGACCCTATGCACTGCATTGCCGCTTTCGCTATCGTCGCTGTACTCGCTGCCTCCCCTGCTCAGGCACTCGACGTGAAAAGCCCCGGGGCCGGTTGGACCGAGGCCCATCGCAGCAGCGAGCTTGTCATCTTCACGAAGGACGTGAAAGAAGGCCGTAGAATCATAGCGGTTTCCGAGATAAAGGCCCCTGCGGAGACTGTTTTCAATGTTCTGGGCGATTTTGAGCACTACCCGGATTTCATGCCGTACGTAAAAGAATCGCGAGTGCTCAGCCGCAGGGGGAACAGCGAGGTTGTCACTTATGCGCGCATTGCCCCGCCGTTCGTGAGTGAGCGGGACTACCCGCTCCAGGTCAGGATGACTCGCGGTATACCGAAGAATGGCGGCGTATTCAGGATAGACTGGACCGCGCTTCCGGGAGCCTGGCCAGAGATCGAGGGCGTGGTACGAGTCAAGCTCAGCGAAGGTTCGTGGCTCGTCGAACCTCTTCACAGAGGCAAGCGCACTCGTCTCACCTACACGCTGTTGACCAACCCCGGCGGACTGATTCCCGGTTTTGTCGTCAATCTGTCGAATACGATCGCCATACCCGAACTCTTTGAAGCCGTGAAAAAGCGGTCTGTCGAGAAGACAGCCCAGAAGTAAATAGCTGCATCAGATGCCCTTATTAGTACCTGCGTGAATTGATTCGACCTGTAGCGGCAATTATTGGCGACCCAAGTGTTTGAGCTGAAGACTTTTGTTCTTTTCCTGGCGACGGCAGTTGCTGAGATCGTTGGCTGCTACCTGCCTTACCTCTGGCTCAAGCAGGGCCAAGAGCATATGGCTCCTTGTGCCCGCCGCCGGCAGTCTTGCATTGTTTGCATGGCTGCTCACGCTCCATCCGGCTGCTGCGGGCCGGACCTATGCTGCGTACGGAGGGGTCTATGTTTTTGTAGCGGTACTCTGGCTCTGGGCTATTGAAGGCATTCGGCCTAGCGCCTGGGATGTGGCAGGCTCTCTGGTGGCGCTCGCGGGCATGGCCATTATCATGTTCGGTCCAAGACATGCATAGCAGCCAGGCGCAACCGCTGGTTTCAGGAAGCGAAGCGCGATACTGTTCGGTTGACGGCTACGTCCGAAACCGTACAATCGTTAAACATGATTTCCGGGATTTTTTATGCAGGATGAAATCAGGCGAGCGGTCCTTCTAGCGGAAATCCAGAAGTTCTCTAAGCTATTTGCAGTCGATTCTAAAGTTCTCGGGTAAAGACAATCGATCAGAAGCATGCGACATGGGAGAAAGATAGATGATCATGAAAATAGGCGCTGCGGTATCAGTTCTTCTTCTTGTTGGCTGTTCAGCAATTTCAACGACGCCGGAAGGAAAATCCGTCGAACTTGTAACGGAAAAGCCGCCCGGCAATTGCAAACCGCTCGGGGATGTAGTGGGCTCACAGGGCAACTGGTTTACGGGCGATTACACATCAAACAAAAATCTCCTCATCGGCGCCAGAAACGACCTGCGCAACAAGGCGGCTGAAATGGGCGGAAATTATGTCTGGGTGCAAGACTCCAGTAATACCAACGCATGGCGCAGTAAAGGTACCTCGAACACAACGGTTCTTGGTGTTGTCTATCGCTGTGAATAAATCACAGGCATAAAAAATATTGCAGAAATGGCTAAGGTTACTATTCCCGCTCCTGAGAATTTCCCGTTATTTGGCTGGGATGAACGCTCAATTAAAGAATATTGCGATCGAAAACCTCTGCAGAGCGGTGATTGGATGATTATATATAACGGGCAAGCTGGGTTTCACGAATATTCGCTTGCTGTGGTTGAGGATTCGAGTAGCGGTCCGCAACGAAGGGTTATTCTTTCGAAAGCTGCTGCTTGGGGCGGTGCTTCATTTTATCGAACAGGGAAAAATTGTTTTTCGCCGAAGGGAAAAAGTAAGATGATCCCACCTATCCCAGCGTTGATGAAAAACCTTACGCTGGAGTGCGACGTTTTACTCGATGCCCGATACGCGTAATTTCAGCAAGCAAGAAGCGGACATGCCCAGCAAGGTTTACTACAACAGCGCTTGCCCAGTTTGTAATGCGGGTATCAAGGATCAGCGCCAGCGTATGGAGGCGTGCGGCATCAAGGACATCGAGTGGGTTGATGTGCACGAAAACCCTGAGGCCGTGTCGGAGGTGGGCGCGTCATTGGAGCAGGTTCGGGAGCGGCTGTATGTCAAAGACCCGGATGGGCGGCTCAATGTCGGGGCCGACGCTTTCACTCGGCTATGGTCACAAACGCCCGGCCAGCGCTGGCTGGCAAAACTGTTTCAGTTGCCCGTTCTAAGGTCATTTGCGCAAACGGCATACAATATCTTTGCCCGCCTGCTCTACCGTTGGAACCGTGCCAAGAGACATTGGTAAGGCCCGTGCTTATTCGTTCGGGGTGAAAATGCCATGAAGTTCATCACTCCAAACGTGACCCGGAATCAAGTTCAAACCGAAGAATCTCAAGCAGTTCCTCGCCGTAACTCTCCAGTTTACGCGCACCGATACCGGTTATCTGGCTCAGTCCACTTTCTGTTTGCGGGCGCAGGCGCACTAATTCCGCCAGTGTCGCATCATGAAATACGACATAAGCAGGAACGCCGTGCTGCTTTGCCACTTCAGTGCGCCAAGCGCGCAGGCGCGCCCACAGTGCCTGAGCCGCTGGATCAAGCGGGGCGGACCTGTCTTCACGCACGGTCCTGGTCCTGGCCGCAGTCTTTTTACGTTCAGGCTGCAGACGCAGAGGCACTGTTTGACTTCCATTCAGCACCGCGCGGCTGGCGGCGGTGAGGTGTAGCGAACCATGACCCTCGACATCCGCAGCAAGCAAGCCGAGTGCCGCCAATTGCCGGAACACGGCCCGCCATGCCTTTTCGTCCAGTTCCTTGCCGATACCGAAGGTGCTGACCTTGTCGTGACCCCACTGGGTTACCCGCCCGGTGTCGTTGCCGCGGAGCACGTCAATCAGGTGCCCGGCGCCAAAGCGCTGACCCGTACGGAATACGCAAGATAACGCCTTTTGCGCCGCCACCGTGCCGTCCCACACTTGCGGTGGGTTGAGACAGACGTCGCAATTGCCGCAAGCGTTGCTGGTCGACGCCTCACCGAAATAGTCAAGCAGGCGCACGCGGCGGCAGGTGGTCGACTCGCACAACGCCAGCAGCGCCTCGAGCTTGGCCGAGGCTACCCGTTTAAACTGCGCCTCAGCCTCGGAACCTTCGATCATGCGCCGTTGCTGGACTACGTCTCCCAAGCCGTACGCCATCCATGCAGTGGCTGCCTGGCCATCGCGTCCCGCACGGCCGGTTTCCTGGTAGTAGCCTTCCACGCTTTTGGGCAGGTCGAGATGAGCGACAAAGCGCACGTCGGGCTTGTCTATGCCCATACCGAATGCAATGGTGGCGACCATCACAATGCCATCCTCGCGCAGAAATTGTTCCTGATTGCGGCTGCGATCCGGCGCGCCCATGCCGGCATGGTATGCGAGCGCGCGTATGCCCTTCTCTACCAGCCATGCCGCTGTTTCCTCGACTTTCCTGCGCGACAGGCAATAGACGATACCGGCGTCGCCGTCATGTTCAGCACGGATAAAATCAAGCAATTGCGCCCTGCCATTCACTTTATCCACAATCTGATAGCGGATATTGGGGCGGTCGAAGCTGGAAATGAATATGCGGGCGCTGTGAAGGCCGAGCCGCTCAACGATTTCCTTGCGTGTCACGCTATCCGCCGTCGCAGTCAGAGCGATGCGTGGCACGTTGGGAAAGCGCTCATGCAAAATCGAAAGCTGGATGTACTCCGGGCGGAAGTCGTGCCCCCACTGCGACACGCAGTGCGCCTCATCAATGGCGAACAGCGAGAGTGGCGTACGTGCGAGCAGATCGAGGAAGCGCGGCGTTAACAGCCGCTCGGGTGCTACATATATCAGATCGTGCATTCCGGTGAGCATGCCGCGCTCGACCGCTGCCGCTTCCGCCTGTGTCATGGACGAATTGAGGAATGCCGCGCGCACCCCGGCTTCATGCAAAGCCGCTACCTGATCCTGCATTAACGCAATCAGCGGTGAAATCACTACCGCAACGCCGTCGCGCAATAATGCGGGGATTTGATAGCACAACGATTTGCCCCCGCCGGTGGGCATCAGCACAAGGCAGTCTCCACCCCCGGCAATATGCGTAATTATTTCGGCTTGACGCCCGCGAAAAGCGGGGTAACCGAAGATGTCTTTGAGAATGGCGAGCGCGCGCGATGGCGTCCCGCAGGAAGCTTCAGAAACCCCGGATTCTTGCAGTGTCTGCACGTTAGCCTATCAATTTCCAGCCCAGGCTTTCCCCCGCCCGCAATGGGACCAGCGTTTCACCTCCAAATTCAAGTTCCATCGCTGCCTTCCAGCCTTCTTTCTTCAGCGTAATACTGTCCCTGTTACGCGGCAACCGGTAGAAATCCGCGCCATGAAAGCTGGCGAAGGCTTCCAGTTTATCCAGCGCGCCTGCCTGTTCAAAGACTTCCGCATAAAGCTCGATCGCTGCGTGAGCGGTATAAATACCTGCGCAGCCGCAGGCATTTTCCTTTGTGGATCGGGAATGGGGTGCGCTATCTGTTCCAAGGAAAAATTTAGGATTGCCGCTGGTGGCGGCTTCTACCAGTTTTCGCCGATGAGTTTCACGCTTCAGCACGGGAAGACAATAATGGTGCGGGTGGATACCGCCCTGAAACAAGGCGTTGCGGTTGAGCAGCATATGATGAACGGTGATGGTGGCGGCAATATGGTTCGAGGCGGTGGTGACGAAATCAACTGCCTCTGAGGTAGTGATATGTTCGAATACCACGCGCAAACGCGGAAACCGTTGTGTTACCGGGATCAGTACCCGTTCCAGGAAAATTTTTTCCTTGTCGAACACATCCACTTCCGGGTCGGTCACCTCGCCATGCACCAGCAGCGGCATGCCTATCTCTTCCATTGTCTCGAGCGTTCCGTAGCATCTTGCAATATCGGTTACCCCCGCGGCGGAGTTTGTCGTCGCGCCGGCGGGATAATATTTCACCCCATGTATCGCGCCACTTTTCTTCGCCTGGATAATTTCCGGGCTTGTCGTGTTATCGGTAAGATAGAGCGTCATCAGCGGCTCGAATCGCGTGCCAGGCGGAAGGGCGGCCAGGATGCGCTCGCGGTAGGCCAGCGCCATTTCCGTTGTCACCACAGGCGGCTTGAGGTTGGGCATGACGATCGCACGAGCAAAGCGTCGCACGGTATCGGGCAGCACCGCGCGCATCTGCTCGCCATCCCGAAGATGAAGATGACAATCGTCTGGACGCGTAAGAGTGAGGGTGAGGATGGGGCCGGTCAAGATTTAATCCCTGGGCAAATAATGCTTTCACTTATTGCTCTGATGAATTTGTCCGGCGAGATGAGCTCTTGCACGCTTTCGACGCTATCGATGAATGAGAATTCGAATGAGCGGATCGAAAGCCGGGACCTCAAACCCGTCGCTTTATTGGCTGTCCGGGCAGTTTAGTCAGATATGCGGCCCATCAGCGTCTCGCTGGTATGCGCAGTCTTTTCTGCAATTAGTTGAGTGGCGGCGGCAACCTGTCCCCAAGTGTTCCAAAGCAGGACACCCCGAACGCGGCCATCGCGCAAATAATAAATCACGCCTTTGCGGAAAGGTTCTTTCCAGTCTTCGATAATATCAAGGCTGGAATCCAGTTCTCCCACTGCTTCGTAACCCAGGTCAAACAGGTCGGAATAAAAGAAAGGCTGGTGATGATATGGATCTGATTGTCCGGCCATGTTCCGGCCCGCCGCTTCTCCCATGATATTGGCGTTATCCTCATGTTCCACGCGCATGCGTTTTTCCAATACGGGGCTGTAGAAATTCGCCACATCGCCCGCGGCGTAGATATCGGGATTGCTCGTACGCAGCAATTCGTCCACTACTATGCCATTGTCAACAGCAAGCCCGGCCTGTGCGGCCAAGTCCGTGTTGGGGAGAATACCCAGCCCGGCCACAACCCCGTCGGCGGAAATTTCCGTGCCGTTCCCCGTCGTCACGATTGTTTTGGCGCCTTCGGTCCGCACAGATTTAACCGTTTCGGACGCAAGCACGGTGACACCTTTTTCACGGTAATATGAACTCAGGAATTCAACAAGAGGTGGCGGATAAACCCGTGAGCTGATTCCGTTCTCCGGAAAGATCATTGTGACCCGTTTGTCGTTCATTGCAAGCGCAGCGGCGATTTCGGAACCGATGAAGCCCCCGCCGATAACGACGAAATCCGAACCGTGCTCACTCAGTTCGCGCAACTTGCGGTAGTCGTCCGCGGTTCTATAGTAGATTATGCTCCCGTCAAAACCGGGAAAACGCCGCACCAGACCGCCCGTGGCAAGCAATAGCTTTTCATAGGTATAGACGTTGCCTGCATCATCTGTAGCAGTCTTCCTTGCCGGATCCACGGCCACCACTTTTTTCCCCACATGAACGGCAACGTTCAGGCCATGCTCATTGCGCCAGATGGATTCGTAGGGCGTGCCCTTCCACAGCGACTTGGTAAGGGGCGGCCGATCATAAGGCCGGTGCTGCTCCTCGCAAATCATGGCGATGGCGCCGTCCGGATCGACTTTGCGGATGCCGTGAACAGCGGAATCGGCGGTCATTCCGCCGCCCACAATAAGATATTTATGATGTTTCATGATGTTTCCTATTGTAGACGCCCAAAGCGCGTTAAAAATTGACCAAATTATAATATTCCGATCTTTCCGATATTGAATTATGGCAAGGGTGCTGCGCCACATCGCGGAACTCGGACAGGCCGGACCTATCCAATAGTTTGGAAACCTCATGAAACCTGTCTCGATTTTTGAAGACTGTCTGGCGCTTCATGAATGGGTGAGCTGCATGCAAGCGTATTGCCAGACTGATTGATGCAACAGCAGCCAATTCATCCTTATTCAACAAAGCTGATGCCAGTATATAATGGGTTCCCCTACAAATTCAAAGCTAAGGCTGGGCATGGCCCGAAATTTCGACAATGAATGACACGAAAACTGAGCCGGGAACGTCCGCAATTGATATTTGCGTGCAACATGCGCGCGAGATACTGGCTTCACAGCTCCCGCAGATTAAAGACAAAGGATATGATTTTGCGCCGCTGTTCAGGCAAATGACCATTCAGCTCTATCTGATCGGTGTGATGTGGCGCAAGGGCGAGAGCCTCGGCTTGCCAACCAATGCTCGTGATCATGCTTTTGACGCACTTCAATCGATGCTAATCAGCGATGGCATGAAAAAGAAACAGGCTCAACAGCGAATAGAATTCCTGAAGAAGATGTCTCTGGTGGAAGGCGGCGCCGACACACTTGCCGTAGCCATGGGTTATGACGCCAAGGTGAATGACGACAGCATGATCAGGCTCTTTGATGAATATCGGGATGAAACACGCGTCTCCGGCGCATTATGGCGGCTCTTCGAACGTGGCAAGAAGATTATGGCGATAGGTGGCGCTGCGGCTGCCTTTTTGACAATTTGGCTTACTACGATATTCATCCCGAAAAGCGAGGGGATCGATATATTGGCGGCAGGATTGATGGCTGCCGCCCTGGTCGTCATTCCCACGTTCTTGATTGGATTGCTGATTTATCGAATCAAGATCAAGAAGTCAAACCAGCCGGCTTCCCCCCCGTCCTGATCGGAGGCGCGCGCCGGCATCACATTGTAGTGCGTGACGAATATGGCCGTGCTTGCGGTTGTTTGCAGCAACACGCAATAAAACTGCCGGGCGTGAAAGCTGCGGGCGGACAAAGTATAATTGTTCGTCCCACTCACCTATATTGTAGATCGAGCACATGGTCCTAAACCCGGCAGTTGACCGCTTATTTTTCGATTTGGCGTTATGATCCACAGAGGCTTTTTGTATCCCTTGGCCTTCACCTTTCTGGTGAGTTCGCTACGGGGCGGATTGAACAGTTTTTGCGGCACATGGCTGCGTTGCAACTCCTTGGAATGGAATGACCATTCCTCGTCGTTGCGCCTTGCCCTGCACCCCAAAAACCGCACACTCCACCCCGTCCAACTGCCGGATTTAGGATAATGAGCGCCAAAATCATGGATGGGAACGCGTTTGCTCAGAGAGGTGCGGGCGGAGTGGAAGATCCGCGCCATGCGTTTGACGGCAAAAGGCATGCAGCCCGGACTGGCGGTGGTCATTGCCGGGGATAATCCGGCTTCAAGTATTTACGTCCGAAACAAGGCCAAGGCTAGCAGCGACACGGGAATTTATTCGGAAATACATGAGTTCCCGGAAAGCGCGAGCCAGGACGAGGTGATACGTCGTATCCAGGAACTGAACAGGAATCCCGCAATTCATGGCATTCTGGTACAACTGCCCCTGCCGCCCCACTTTGACAGCAATAAGGTAATTGCATCGGTCGCGGTGGAAAAGGACGTGGATGGTTTTCATTTTATAACATCGGTGCGCTTGTCACCGGCAATACCATTTTTCCACCTTGCACCCCTCAGGGGATAATGAAAATGCTGGAAAGGTATGATATCCCGATCGAGGGGCAGCATGCGGTAGTGGTAGGCCGCAGCAACATTGTGGGCAAGCCAATGGCGCTGATGCTGTTGCAAAAGGGTGCGACTGTCACCATCTGCACGTCCAGGACCCGCAACCTCGCAGAACACACGAGCCGGGCTGACATCCTGGTGGTCGCCACCGGAAAACCACGTATGATTACTGCCAGCATGGTAAAACCCGGAGCGGCGGTGATAGACGTTGGCATCAATCGCTTGCCCGACGGTAAGCTCACGGGTGACGTGGATTTCGAGTCAGTCAAGGAAAAAGCGGCTTACATCACCCCTGTGCCGGGGGGTGTAGGCCCAATGACAATCGCCATGCTGCTGTGTAATACAATCGAGGCCGCGGAACGCGCGCATTCCGGGGTTTAGCAGCGTTTAGCCGAGCTATGCAGCCGGGGCAATACAGCGAGCCATATAGCCGCGCCGAGGCATACCGGCAAACCCAACAATTTTGAGATGAAATATGGAACCCATACCCGACATAGATCCACCTGAAACGCAGGAGTGGCTGGAGGCGCTGGAATCCGTGCTAACGCACGAAGGAACGGAGCGGGCGCACTACCTGCTGGAGCGGCTGGTGGAAAAAGCCCGCCGTTCAGGCGCATACCTTCCTTACAGCGCCACCACCGCGTATATCAATACCATTCCACCGGGGAAGGAAGACCGCTCGCCTGGCAATCACGCGCTGGAGCATCGCATTCGTTCTTACGTCCGCTGGAACTCCATGGCAATGGTGTTGCGCGCCAACAAGAATTCCAATGTTGGCGGCCATATTGCCAGCTTCGCGTCCGCCGCGACCCTCTATGACGTCGGCTACAATCACTTCTGGCATGCAGCCTCGGAAAATCACGGCGGAGATCTCGTATTTGCACAGGGGCACTCTTCCCCCGGCCTTTACGCTTACGCCTTTCTGCTGGGAGAGTTGACGGAGGAGCAGCTCAATAATTTTCGCCGCGAGGTTGGGGGCAAGGGGCTTTCCTCTTATCCGCATCCCTGGCTAATGCCGGATTTCTGGCAGTTCCCGACAGTATCGATGGGGTTGGGGCCGTTGATGGCGATATACCAGGCCCGCTTCATGAAATATCTGGACAGCCGTGGGCTGGTCGAAACGCGGGGGCGCAAAGTCTGGGCATTCATGGGCGACGGGGAAATGGACGAACCGGAATCGATGGGGGCTATTTCGCTGGCCACACGCGAGAATCTCGACAACCTGATTTTTGTCGTCAACTGCAACCTTCAGCGCCTGGACGGACCGGTACGAGGAAATGGCAAGATCATCCAGGAACTCGAAGCCGCCTTTCGCGGCGCCGGCTGGAACGTCATCAAGGTGATCTGGGGTTCGTATTGGGACCCGCTTATTTGCAAAGGACACCAAAGGCCTGCTGCAGCAACGCATGATGGAATGTGTTGACGGAGAATACCAGACATTCAAGTCGAGAGACGGCGCCTATGTCCGGGAGCACTTCTTCGGTAAATATCCGGAGTTGCTGGAGATGGTTGCCAGCATGTCCGACGATGACATATGGCGTCTGAATCGCGGTGGTCACGATCCGCACAAAGTCTATGCGGCGTATGCCGCAGCGGTACGGCATACCGGCCAGCCGACCGTGATCCTGGCGAAGACAATCAAGGGATACGGGATGGGGGAAGCGGGCGAGGCGCAGAACATTACCCACCAGCAAAAAAAAATGGGCACCACTTCGCTGAAAGCATTTCGCGACCGTTTTGCGCTACCGATTTCCGACGACACGATAGACGATATACCGTATCTGACATTTGACAAGGATTCCCCCGAGGCCATCTATATGCACCAGCGGCGGCAGGCGCTGGGAGGCTTTATCCATCATCGTCGGCGCAAGGCCGACGCGCTGCAGATACCGCCGCTGTCGGCGTTCGATACGCTGCTCAAGGCCAGCGGCGAAGGGCGGGAATCATCCACCACCATGGCTTTCGTACGCATACTCAATATTCTGGTAAAAGACAAGAACATCGGTAAAAGGGTGGTGCCGATCGTTGCGGACGAGTCGCGCACTTTCGGCATGGAGGGTATGTTCCGGCAATTAGGCATCTGGTCTTCGACGGGCCAGCTCTACACCCCGCAGGATGCTGATCAATTGATGTATTACAAGGAAGACAAGAACGGGCAGATTCTTCAAGAGGGCATCAACGAGGCGGGGGCCATGTCGTCCTGGATGGCCGCGGCAACCGCCTATAGCACGCATGGTGTGCAAATGATCCCGTTTTATATTTTTTACTCGATGTTCGGCTTTCAAAGAGTGGGCGATCTGGCTTGGGCAGCGGGGGACATGCGTTGCCGGGGATTTTTGCTGGGAGGAACCGCGGGCCGCACGACGCTGAACGGAGAGGGCCTGCAGCATGAGGACGGTCACAGCCACCTGGCTGCCTCGACCATTCCCAATTGCATATCCTACGACCCTACGTTTGCCTACGAGCTGGCTGTCATTATCCGGGATGGTCTCCGCCGAATGTATGAGGTGCAGGAGGACGTTTATTACTATATAACCGTGATGAACGAAAACTATTCGCATCCGGAAATGCCGGCAAATGCGGAACAGGGTATATTGAAAGGCATGTATCTGTTCCGCGAGAGCAGCCCGGCAGGAGAGAAGAGTTCGGAATTACGGGCTCAACTGCTCGGTTCCGGCACTATTCTGCGGGAAGTCATCTCAGCGGCGGAGATACTGGAAAAGGAATACGGCGTTGCCACCGATATCTGGAGCGTTACCAGCTTTACCGAGTTGAGGCGCGAGGCATTGGACGCAGCGCGATGGAACATGCTCCATCCTGCTGAACCGGCCCGATTGTCCTATGTCGGCGCGTGTCTCAAAGATCGGAAAGGGCCCGTGGTGGCCGCCACCGACTATATGAAAATTTTTGCGGACCAGATACGTGAATTTGTCCCCGGACGGTACAAGGTATTGGGCACAGATGGTTTCGGACGCTCCGATACGCGTGAACGGCTGCGTGAGTTCTTTGAAGTCGATCGCTACTACATTACCGTGGCGACGCTTAAAGCGCTTGCCGACGAAGGCGAAATAGCAGCGGAAAAAGTGACGGAAGCGATAAGTAAATTCGGCATCGATCCCGACAAGCCAAATCCGGTGACTGTATGAAGGTGAGGCGGCACAAATGAGACGTAAAAAAGCTGGCTGATTTTTGCAGCAATTGTACGAAAACATATAGCGGAGCGCGCGCTTCGCTCATCCCTTTACAAGCAGGGCTCGCCGCAGAGAAAGTAGAGCAAGATGTGAGAGCAGGCCGCGCAGATCGGAACAAATAGTACGCCAAGGGGTGAAAACGAAGCCAACGCGGTTATTCCGTTTTCGCCGGGATCATATGTAAAAAACAAGTGAAGGAAGAGGCGTGGCAGAGACTAAACAGGTATTGATTCCCGATATTGGCGATTTTAAAGACGTTCCCGTGATAGAAGTGCTGGTGAAACCCGGAAATGCTATCAAGATGGAAGATCCGGTAATCGTGCTGGAATCGGATAAGGCAACAATAGAAGTGCCTTCTCCCTTTGCAGGGGTCGTCAAAGACGTATCTGTGCAAGTGGGCGATAAGGTTTCCGAAGGCACCGCTGTTTTGTCGATGGAAGTCTCTGAAGCCGACAAAGGCGCGCCCGATTCTCGGTCAGCGCCGGTTCCAACCCCAACTCCCACCCCTGCCCCGGGCCCGCAACCAGCTCCGCAGCCCGTTCCCCAGCCACAGCCCTCTCCACAGCCCGCCCGCGGGGGCGCATTCGTCCCTCCTCCAATAGATGAGGCGGCTTTCGCAAAGGCCCACGCCAGCCCTTCAGTGAGGCGGTTCGCACGTGAACTGGGTGTGAATCTAGGCTTGGTGAAGGGCAGCGGTCCGAAACAACGCATACTCAAGGAAGACATACAGGCCTACGTGAAAGCCGAATTATCCAGGCCGCGCGGCAGTGGACCGGAACTCAATTTGCTGCCTTGGCCGCAGGTCGATTTCGCGAAATTCGGTCCAGTCGAAGTAAAACCGCTGTCGCGCATCAAAAAAATATCCGGTGCAAATTTGCATCGTAACTGGGTAATGATTCCGCATGTGACCCAATTCGATGAGGCTGATATTACCGAACTGGAAGCCTTGCGCAAGGAGTCCAATGAGGCGACAAAAGAAGAAGGCGTGAAAGTCACGATACTCGCGTTTCTGATGCGAGCATCGATAGCAGCGTTAAAAAAGTTTCCCGAATTCAATGCTTCGCTTGACCGCGACGGCGAAGAAATGAACCTGGTGGTCAAGAACTACTACCATCTGGGATTTGCAGCGGATACGCCACATGGGTTGGTGGTGCCCGTCATTCGCAACGTCGATCAAAAAGGCGTGATTGCAATCGCCAGCGAGATGGCTGATTTTGCCGCACTTGCCCGCGAGGGCAAGTTGAAACCTGCCGACATGCAAGGAGCAAGCTTTACGATATCGAGCCTGGGGGGCATCGGCGGCACTGCGTTTACGCCTATCATCAATGCGCCTGAAGTGGCCATCCTGGGCGTATCCCGTGCCAGCATGAAGCCTGTTTACCGCGATGGACAATTTGTTCCCCGTCTGATGCTGCCCTTATCCCTGTCCTATGATCATCGCGTAATCGACGGTGCAACCGCCGCCCGCTTCACTTCCCATCTGGTCGAGGTGCTGGCCGACCTGCGCCGGGTATTGTTGTAAAAAAAGCTCTTCGGCAGGAATATGAGGACAAGTAAAATTTCCCGCCACATACGAGTGTGGCCTTGGTCAGGCGATGCATAGCTCCGAACTCTCCCCTTATCGGTATTTTTGGCGGCACCTTCGATCCTGTTCATTATGGTCATTTGCGGGTAGCTGAAGAAATTGCCGAAATGACTGGTTTGCGGGAAATGCGTTTTATTCCCGCCGCTCGTCCTCGTTTGCGCCGCGCTCCAATGGCATCGCTACAGCATCGGGTAGCGATGGTTCGTTTAGCGATTCAGGGCAACTCCAGATTTATTCTGGATGAGCGCGAAGTCCGGCGCGGCGGGATAAGTTATAGCGTGGAGTCGTTGCGTGAACTCAAACAGGAACTGGGAAACGGCGTCATACTATGCTTCATTACAGGAGCAGACGCTTTCATGAAACTAGCCGAATGGCACAGCTGGCGTGAACTTTTCGGGCTATGCCACTTCATCATTGCGGCCCGTCCAGGTCATACGTTGGCAACATATCGCGATGCCCTGCCGCAAGAGTTAAAAGAGGAATGCGCATCGCGCTGGGTATCGGATGGGGATAGCCTCAAACAGGCCCCCAGCGGATCGATTTTTATCGCTCCAACGACTTTGCTGGATATTTCGGCGACTGTCATTCGTGTACGGGTTGCCGCCGGGAAGAGCATTCGTTATCTGACTCCCGACGCCGCGCTCGATTATATTGCAGCAAATTACCTATATTCGGAAAAAGGATGACGCTCGCCAAGCTGGTCAAAACCATAGTTGCCGCATTGGAAGAAATCAAGGCACGGGATATCGAAGTGCTGGATGTGCGAAAAATAACAACATTATTCGACCGCATGATTATTGCCAGCGGCGAGTCTAATCGCCAGACAAGGGCGATCGCGAACAACGTGGCGGAGAAGGTCAAAGCCGCGGGAGGCGCCGTTTATGGTATGGAAGGTGAGCAAACCGGCGAATGGATACTGGTAGACCTGGGCGATGTGCTGGTACATGTCATGCAGACCGCTGTGCGCGCTCACTACAACCTTGAGGAATTGTGGGCGGAGGCAAAGAATATAAAGAAAACGTCTGCAGCGGCAAAGACGATCGAGACTGGCGCTAAAACACCTGCTCAGCAACCTGTTGAGCCGCCGAGCTCGCCGAGCCGTCCGCCGAGCCACCCGCTGAGCCACCGGTTGTCAGACGCCGCAGGGCCCCGGCTCGAACGGCCTCCACAGTCAGGAAAAATAAAATTGCCAGGTCCGGACCGGACGAGGCTTGAACCAGCTTAAGCGCATGAAATTCATTGTTTGCGCGGTCGGGCACAAAATGCCGGAGTGGGTTGCAACCGGTTTTCAGGAATATGCCAAGCGAATGCCCCGTGAGGCTGCGATTGAACTGCTTGAAATCAAACCCGAAAAACGTGGCACCGGTAAAAAACCGGAACAGTTGCTGGCAGCAGAAGGCATCCGTATCAGGACCGTGTTACCGGCAAGATGCCGCCTTGTGGCGATGGATGAGCACGGCAAACAATGGACTACTGCCAAGCTCGCTGATTCCATTACCGGATGGATGAAGGACGGTGGTGATACTGTTTTCGTCATCGGTGGAGCAGACGGACTGGACGCCAATATCAAGAATTCCGCTGACGAGATTTTGGCGTTATCCGCTCTGACACTCCCGCATGGTTTAGCGCGAATACTGCTGGCGGAACAACTATACCGCGCCGTGTCGCTCATCAAGGGGCACCCCTACCACCGGGCATAACGGCGAGCGCCAGGCAATAGGCCCTCAGGAACATATGAATGACGGCTTTACATTGATTGCGAGCGCATGCATATAAAGGCGTTCCCGGCACACACCACATGACTCCACCTGAAAATCGCATTTACCTTGCTTCCCGCAGCCCACGCCGGCGGGATTTATTGAAGCAGATCGGCGTGAACTTCGGAACTTTGTTACTGCGCGAAGCTGTACCCAGGGTGGCGGATATGGATGAAACCTCGCTGCCGGATGAGGCGCCGCCGGACTACGCGCAACGCATTGCGCAAGGAAAGGCCGAGATTGGGCGGGCCCGGCTTGCAGAACGCAGGCTGCCCGACCTTCCCGTATTGGCAGCCGACACTATAGTCGTGCTGGAGGGACGTATTTTTGGCAAACCCGAAAATCCCGAGCACGCGAAAGAGATGCTGCGCGCACTTTCCGGCCAAACCCACCAGGTATTCACTGCGGTGGCGATGTCTGCACAAAACGGGATGCGGGTATCCCTATCCAGGTCCTCGGTGCGGTTCCGCAATATCAGCGAGCAGGAAATCTGTAGCTACCTCGCTTATGGCGAATCGCAGGACAAAGCGGGAGCTTATGCAATTCAGGGGATGGCGGCGGTTTTCATCGCGGAGATTTCCGGCAGCTATAGCGGCGTAATGGGATTGCCCTTATTCGAGACGGCGCAATTACTGGAAGAGTCCGGAATAAAAATATTTCCCCAGTCTGGTAATAAATCTTAGCAGATCTTTCATGAACAGCGAGATTCTCGTCAACATCACCCCGCAGGAAACCCGCGTTGCCGTAGTTGAGCAAGGCGCGGTGCAAGAGCTTCATATCGAGCGCACCAGCAGCCGCGGCATTGTCGGCAACCTGTACAATGGCCGCGTTACGCGGGTACTGCCGGGAATGCAGTCAGCCTTCGTGGACATCGGCCTGGATCGCGCTGCTTTCCTGCATCTTGCCGACATTTGGCGGCTGCGCCAGAGTGAGGATGCCGGCAAGCCCATCGAGAGATTGCTGCACGAAGGAAAAAATATTCTCGTTCAGGTTATCAAGGATTCCATTGGCGCCAAGGGCGCGCGGCTGTCTACTCAGGTGAGTATCGCAGGCAGGCTGCTGGTTTATCTTCCCCAGGTATCTCATATCGGTATTTCTCAGCGCATCGAGGATGAGACCGAGCGGAAGTCGTTGCGGGAAAAACTGACGCATCTGCTGCCACCTGATGAAAAAGGCGGCTTCATTATCCGTACCATGGCCGAAGCCGCAAGCGAGCAGGATTTGCAGGCAGATATCGAATATCTGCACAAGCTGTGGTACGACATCAGAGAAAAATTCTCGACCTCTCAGCCTGGGCTGCTGTATCAGGACCTGAACCTTAGCTATCGGGTGCTGCGAGATTTCATAAACGACGACACGGCGCGCATTCTGGTGGATTCGCGCGAGACCTTTCAGAAAATGCTGGCATTTGCCCAGGTTTATATGGCCAATGTGATGGAGCGAATAGATCATTATGCCGGAGAGCGGCCACTATTCGATCTGTACGGGGTGGAAGATGAAATCGAAAAATCCCTGGCGAGACGGGTAAACCTGAAATCCGGCGGATATCTCATAATCGATCAGACCGAGGCGCTTAACCACCATCGATGTAAATACGGGAGGATTCGTCGGTATACGCAGCTTTGACGATACCATTTTCAAAACCAATCTCGAAGCAGCTCAGGTCATAGCCCGCCAGCTGCGTCTGCGAAATCTGGGCGGCATAATCATTGTCGACTTTATCGACATGGAGAACGCGGAACACAAAAATGCCGTTCTCACGGAATTCAAGAAATCATTGATGAGAGACCGGACGCACATGACCGTGAATGGTTTCACTGCACTCGGGCTGGTGGAAATGACGCGCAAGCGGACGCGGGAGAGCCTGGCGCACATCCTGTGCGAGACGTGTCCCACCTGCCAGGGCCGCAGCAAGGTGCGAACCGCGCAGACGATGTGTTACGAAATCCTGCGCGAGTTATTGCGCGAGTCCCGTCAATTCGACGCGCGGGAATTTCGCATTCTGGCCTCGCAGCAGGTTATTGATCTATTTCTCGATGAAGAATCCCAAAGCCTCGCGCAACTCGCGGATTTTATTGCCAAGCCCATCAGCCTTCAGGTGGAGGCAACTTATACGCAGGAGCAATACGACGTCATTCTGATGTAGCAGATGCTGATGTGCCAACGGGGCGTGCGATTCTAGGCTTCACTTATCGCCATCCTTCAAAAATGACGTTCGGTTTTCAGGCTCGCGTCTCGGCTTCCACCCCCGCTACAGGCACGATTTTCTGGACTTCCGGCCCTTCCAAATGCGTAAATTCCTCGCTGTCCTCATAGGCCAGGTGCGTGGTGCCCGTAGCCCGTATCAGTTTGCCGGCGATGAGGCCAGTGATGAAGGCAAACGTTACACTGAAGACAATGCCGATGAATTGAGCGGCTGCTATCCCGGGAACCACCAGAATGGCAATCAACGCGCCCAGCAATCCGGGCATTCCATGCAAATTGTGGACTCCGCAGGTATCGACGATCTTGAAACGTGCTTCCAGCGCCGGCTGGATAAATACAAATCCGATGACGCTTACACCCCCGGCCAACAGACCAATCCCGAACGCGCCTGTCGGAGATACGATATTGCATGTCGATCCGATGGCGACCCCTCCAGCCAGCGCTGCGTTCGCCATGTCGACCATGGATGTCTTGCCCTTGTGAAAGTAAGTGCTCAAAAAATACGTACTGATGGTGGCCCCGCACAGTGCGAGAACGGTATTGACCACCGTCTGCGGCATCTCTTCGAAAGGAACGATGGCTGTAGCAAAACTAGGCCAGAAAAGCCACAACACCATCGAGCCAAGCATTGCGAAACGATCGGAAGTGGCGTCCGATTCGATCGGCTGATCCCGCTGCTGCGCCGTTGTCAGCGCAAGGGAGAGCCCCAGGCCGAAATATGCGCCGAAGGCGTGGATGATGACCGAACCGGCAGTATCCTGATAGCCCTCTGTCAAGCCCATCCCGTTGTCCAGTACCAGCCATTCATTCATCAGATATGCGGGAACCAGAAAGAGCGCCAGTAACGCGTATTGAAAAACCCGTAGACGTCCAAGTACCGCGCCCATGGCAATCAATGCGGCAGCCACGGCGAATTCGGCAAAAAGCAGCGCCTTGACTGTGTTGGCGGGAATTTCGTGAGCAAAGACACCATTCGCGCGCAGCAGCATGTAGAGAGGAAGGCCAACAGCCACTACCAGATACGTGCCGGTTGTGGCGCCAAATCCGTATCTTCTGACAAACACCATTAGGAAACCAAAACCTACCAGCAGCATGGCGAGGATGTGGATCACATAGTTGTACTGGGCCACTTGCCGCGCCTCGCTCAGTTCGGGCGCAACACCGCTGGCGCTCGCCCAGGCACTGAAAGACAGGAGAAACACGTTAGCTACGCAGGACAAGCGTCAAGCAGAGGCTTTTTTTCATTTGATTGTTCCCCCCATCTATCTTCAGGATTATCGGGTACCCACGCAAGAGTGTGAACCTCGATAGCCTTAAATACAATAGGGGTATATCAAATAATCCATCCTCGGGCAGAAACGTAACTTATTGGTGTAAAAGGAGTACAGCATGGGTTAGAGAGATGGCAGAGCCCGCTGGCGCTGGGAAAGCTGCAATGAACGTGATCCCGGAAAGCGATGAGCCGTGTTTTTCCGATCCTTATATTCTTACAAAAATACCCGTCTTCCCGTTTAATACCTCTTCAACATCCTCTGCAATGGTATGATAAAGCGACCGGAAGACGGTTCGCATGTTGTCGATAATGCTGGTGACGTTCATTACCGACGGAACGCGTTCTCCGCGATGCTCAACCGGCTTGCCGATCACTTGAAGCTTGACGCCCAGTTTACTAAAATGCATCACTTGGCGCCGTTCCGTCAGCACGAATAAGGTATCGATCCCGTTCAGACGCGCCAATTCGGTAGTGCCAAGATACAGGCCGATGGGAATGAATGGAAAGCGCGGTTGCTTTGGCAGTGCCAAAATCTTCGCCGCGAGATGCCGATGGCGCTATTTGCTTCGCCTTTACGCCTGCGATAGCGGGATATGACGGCGAGGCGGGACACCTCGGCGATACGCTGGCGCGGCAGTTGCGCCGGATCAATGATAGACCGGTCAAGTGTGGCCGCACAGGTTGTTTCGAAAGGCAAGGGGTAGTCCGGATTCTCGGGTCGAGGCCGGACGATGCGGGTGCAGCCCACGAATTCGTTTGTCTTCACGCTGCGCATCAGCAGATGTAGCGAGTACGGATCATGCTCGTCGATTTCCCGCCTGTCCGGTCGCACCGATTCAAATTCCAGGTCTTCACAATAAACCTGATGCCGTACTGCGATAGACCTCATCCTTCAGTTCCTTGGAGTATGCAGGTACGATTTCAAAGTATTGTTTGAAGGCGCTGCCCAGATTAAAAATTTCGGGTACGAACATAGGGGGTTTCCTGCGGTACTTTTAGGCTAACTGGTGGAATTAATTCCCGAAGGGATAAGCGAGGTGATCGAATGAGGGGTAGCGGGCATAACTGATCCGCGGTGTTTCTCGATAGATATATTTACGGCCAAGGATACGATTATCTGAAGCAGAAATGCTGTTGTCGGTGGCTGATACAGTAATTTTTTATCGCCTGCCCGCTTTTTGATCAGGGGATCAGGACCGGATTAGAAGGCTTGCCAAGCGCTTCAGTCCCGAAAGCAACTGCTGTGAAGCAGCGGATAGCAACGGAGTTATTTAGAAGGGGAACGCTATTTTTGATTACGAAGTTGCCTTTTCCCGCAATATTGGTTGGGTTACCGAAAAGGAGCAGTCGATTCTGCGCCGGAAGCGGGTCGCCATCGCTGGCATGGGAGGTGTGGGCGGCGGACATTTACTCACCTTGGCGAGGCTGGGAATTGGAACGTTCAACATTGCCGATTTTGATACTTTTGAGCTCGCAAATTTCAATAGGCAAGCAGGTGCTGCGGTGTCATCCCTCGGCAGGTCCAAAGTCCAGATGCTGGCCGATATGGCCTGCGATATCAATCCGGAGCTAAACATTCGACAGTTTTCAGAAGGTATTACGCTTTCCAATCTGGATGATTTTCTAAAGGATGTAGATATTTATGTAGACGGACTTGACTTCTTTGCCATTGCCATTCGTCGCGCGGTTTTTGCCGCATGCTTTCGTCTGGGCATTCCTGCTGTTACGGCAGCGCCACTGGGCATGGGGGCCGCAGTGCTGGTGTTTCTGCCTGGGGGAATGTCTTTTGAACAGTATTTTTGCCTGGAAGGATGCGACGAGGAGGAGATGGCAATTCGCTTCCTGCTCGGGCTCTCGCCGGCGATGCTGCAGCGCGGTTATCTTGCGGATCCTTCCCGGGTAAACTTCGAGGAGAGGCGAAGTCCCTCAACCGTTGCAGCATGTCAAATCTGTGCCGGATGCGCGGCGGTCGACGTGCTGAAGATCCTGCTCGACCGGGGTAAAACGATTTCCGCTCCACGAGGCTATCATTTTGATGCTTACCGCAATCGGTTCGTGAAAACCTGGCGGCCGGGCGGTAATAGAAATATTTTGCAGCGTGTCAGCTTGTGGATCGCCCGCAGGCAACTGGCGCGAATAAAAGCCGGAAAAGACCTTACCTGAGCGGCGAGCTATGTACTACGGGGATTACGGGCGGGAGCAGGACGGGGTGTTGTTGCCATGGCTGAAGGCTTATCCCGCGAAGACTGCAAGTATTTCAGATAGGCCCAATACCCCTGAAATATATTTTGCTCGCTTAGAAGCTTCTCCCGCGCAAAGATTTCATGTACTTTTGGCAAGTTGATCCATGCAATCCCTGGATAGAAGTGATGGTAAGCGTGTAATGTAAAATTGAGATTGGGCAATAAAAGTTTTTCCCACCATTTTTGTATAATGAGTGGCGAGGACTCGATGACGCTCGCGCCGGGTAGATTGTACACATGTTCGCTTACCGCCCCTAGCCGGACGATAAGCGGAAAAACAGTAAGCAAGGGCAACACCCAGTACACCAGAAAGATGCTCCACGCGCCCGTATAAGTCAATAATGCGGCCACCAGAAGATAAAAGACGGGGCGTGTCCATTTTGGGGAAGGACGCGGACGCGCGAAAAAATTCGTATTTTCGTGGCGCTTCCCTTTCAGGAGTTTTATGAAACTTAAGCCCATCACATCACTTATCAAAAGTCTGGCAAGATGTGAAGGGGACATCGGGAACGTCCAATCCACACCGGCCTTACGTAAATGATCCGGATCTTTTTCGGTGAAATAAAACTTGTGATGCGATAGGTGTACCTTGGCATAGCTTTCCACAGTGACGCCGAATAATGGATAAGCCACCAGCAGATCTGCGATTAAATCTCCATACCGCCCGCGTAACCCAAGAAAATGCACCTGCTCATGCACCAACAGAGCGAAGATATTAAATCTGGTCGCGACTATGATTATGGCCAGGACGCTCATCCAGATATTATCGACATGAGTAGCCAGGGCAATCGTTGCGATAATTACGGCCCAGGCACCGAGTGCCTGCCACAGGAATGCCCGTGGTTTCGCCCCGTTGAGATTAAGAATCTCCGCACGCGCCTGATCGGACAGGCTGCTTTTATCGCCCAGCAGTGCCGGTGGAAGATATTTTGGTCGATTCATGGATGTTCAGTTGACTAATAGACTCTGCTTCAGTTCATTACTGCTCCAGTTTTTTCAAGTAATCCTTGGTGAAGATCTTGTCTGGCAGATCTCGTAACTTCATGCCCGAATATTCAAGTACGGACACCTCATCTTTATGGAGCGCATCTTCCATGATCAGGCGAGTCGGGCGCAGCTTTCCAAGAATCATCTCGAAATTTTCATAGCGGCTGGTTTTGAGCAGCCGATTGGATAGCGAGTAAAACTCCGCACGGTATGGCCAGAAATTAGATTGCCGTACCCAGAATAAGACCTTATGATACGTGACGCTTCGGTCGACGCCGAGAAGTTCCAGCACCCAGTACTTCTCGCCATCGATGACGTCGGTACGCAAAATCGTGGGTGTGTAATCGCCGGTAAAGTTCGCACGCGCCAAGTCACCATTGGCAACTTGACCCGTAAGCCGTTGCGACAATGATAAGCGTATGGGTTGCGAAACGCTAGGCATGAATATCCACAGATCGCGTCCTTTCATCAGCAGGATCTGGCCCCGCTCTGACGCAGGCTCGGTAGTCATCACCACGCTGTTTTCATTGCCTTTGGATAAGACGCGGAACTTGTGCATGTCGACCGGCTGGTCAGGTGCAGTGGTATTGATATTGACATCGACCTGGAAACTCTCCCGGGGGAAGCGTATCTGGTCGGATTTCTCCAATATATCTCGAGCTAATTCCGCCTCGTCCGATCGGGCGGACGACACTGCAACAAACAGGCAAATCACAGTAAAAAGGTATTGCGAGAATTTTTGCATTTTGGCTCCTGTTATGGATGGCTTTTATCCCTGACGCTCGTGGGGTCTGCGCTTTAGGATAATTTTCATGAGCATAGTACGGCTTGAACACGTTTTCAAAGAGTATACCCTCGGTGAACAGCAAGTTTGCGCACTTAGCGACATCTCGCTGAGTATTGAAGATGGCGCCTTCATGGCGATCGCGGGCCCGTCGGGCAGTGGCAAGTCGACTTTGCTGAATCTGATCGGGTGTATCGATACCCCGTCTCTTGGAAAAATATTTATCGATCATCAAGACATCAGCGGACGCACGCCAGATGAGTTGTCGGACCTCAGGGCGCGCGCTATCGGTTTTATTTTCCAGACGTTTAACTTGTTTCCCGTTCTTTCGGCTGAAGAGAACGTCGAATATCCTTTGCTGCAATTCAAGGAGCTGAGCGCCACGGAGCGCCGCAGCCGGGTTTCAAAATATCTTGCCATCGTAGGCCTTTCCAGGTTCGCCCGCCATCGGCCCAACCAGCTTAGCGGCGGGCAGCGGCAGCGAGTGGCGATCGCACGCGCGCTGGCGACGCAACCAAAGATCGTGCTGGCTGACGAGCCAACGGCGAATCTCGATCACAAAACCGGCGAAGGCATTCTGCAATTGATGAAAGATATCAACGGCAGCTTCAAGACAACCTTTATTTTTTCTACTCATGACCGGCGCGTCATGGAAATGGCTAACCGGCTGGTACGCATCGAGGACGGACAAATCGTAAGGCAGGATGCCGAGGAGCAGGAGACCGGCCTGGCGGCTGAGCAGCGGCGCGGGAGAGATAATCCTCCGGATCGCACTGCCGATCAAAGTGAGACGGATGGAACGCAGACGTAAATTTGAATATTCCGCCTTTGTCGGCGCGCTGATTGTTGTCGTCTCGCCGCTACTCAGCTTTGCCGGGTCTGAAACATCTCATTCCGGGGCTCTCGTGGCATACGCCCCATCCAATTCGCTCCCGGACAATGCGGAAGGCGAGCCTTTATTCCTGTCCCTGTCTTTATCCATGTCGCCGCCTTCCATTCGTCAGACAGCCTTATCTCCTGTGCCCACCGTTAAAAATATTACTGCGGCCGATGAGGCTGAGGCTGAAACTCTTTCTTTGCCTTTGTCCCTATCCATATCTTCATCTTCGGTTCTGGCCGCCAAAGACACGGCCAAAGACACTGAAGATACAATAACGGCTGGCGAAAAATCCGGCAATGAACCCGTTTCGCGCGAGTCCCTATTCGGGGACGATGAACAACCGCGAAAGGAGGCGTCATCCGAGCCGGCCTGGAAGAAATTGGTGACGGGCTGGAGGGGATTCTCTCAATTGGAAATCGCGGATACCTATAGCAGCCCGGAGCATTTTTCCAAAGCGAAGCTGCGAACTGAATTGTCCCGAACGGGGCAATTCACCGAGCACATAAAATGGAAAGTAAGCGGCCGGTTCGATTATGACGCCGCCTATGATCTATCCAGCTTCTATCCCTCTGCGGTGCGCCAGGATCAACGCTATGACTTCTTTATTCGGGAAAATTATCTGGATATTTCCGCGGGAAACTTCGATTTCCGCCTTGGCCGTCAACACGTGATATGGGGCGAGATGGTAGGACTGTTTTTCGCCGACGTGGTATCCGCGAAGGATATGCGCGAATTCATTCTGCCCTCATTCGATATAATGCGTATCCCGCAGTGGGCAATGCGGGCCGAATATTCAAAGAATGATACCCATCTCGAGGTGCTTTGGATTCCAGTGCCGACTATTGACGAGATCGGCAAGCCGGGCGCAGACTTTTATCCGGGCCCGCTGCGGGGACACGCTTCCTACCTGGACGAAGACCGGTCCGGGCGCAACGTTGGTAACTCGAATTACGGGCTTCGCCTGTCGCAACTGGTAAAGGGCTGGGATATCTCGGGTTTTTACTACCACAGCCTGGATGCCGCTCCCACCTTCTACCGTGTCAGCCGACCGTTCGAGCCGCTGGTATTTCAGCCGCGCCATGATGATATCGATCAGGTTGGCGCAACGGTTACCAAGGATTTTGGTTCGGTTGTGCTTAAAGGCGAGTTGGTCTATACAGACGGACGCGGATTTAACGTCTTACGACCCACTGCGATGAACGGGCTCGTCAGGCAAAATACCCTCGATTACGCAGTTGGCCTCGACTTCAACTTGCCGGCTGACACACGCCTGAATCTTCAATTTTTTCAGCGTGTCTTTTTCGGGTATGACCGCGACAATTTTTCGGACAAGGTGGAGAATGGCGCCAGCATTCTTCTCAACGGCAAGCTCTGGCGGAAACTCGAAGGACAAGCATTGCTGATCCACAGCCTGAACCGCAGCGACTGGATGTTCCGCCCGCGGCTGACCTGGCAATTTGAGAGGAATTGGCGCGGGGCGCTGGGGGCTGACGTTTTCGGGGGAGAACCTACCGGCTTGTTTGGCCGTTTCGAAAATAATGACCGCGTTTATACCGAGTTGCGCTATTCATTCTGATGCTATTGATTCCGTAGGTAAGGAATACAAACATCATGGCGCCGAAGCGTGCTGTTGACGGGTAAAGCATACCCTTGTTGGCTGGGCTGGATTTCGTGCCAGGCCAGAGTAAAAAAATTCCAATAAATCCGCCGTATTTTCGTACCGAACCGGGACGAATGCAGTTCCGTCCTGTTGCAGCAAATCGAAATCAGAAGTTCTGCCGGAGCGCCTCAACTACCTGCGTCCGGGAAACATGCCTTGCCGGCAGTATAGCCGCCAAGGCTGTCGCTGCAACGCCAATGGCGCAAGACATCAGCAAGACCGGGGGGAGAATCTGGATGTGGGCGGTATAACCGATATTGGCGTTTGGGGGCGGGGGCATCGGAATGCCGATTGCAGAGATAACGAATGCCAGTGCCAGGCCAAGCGCAAGCCCGAGGCAACTGCCGATCACTCCGATCAATACACTCTCGGCTACGATCAATCTGAATACCTGGCTTCTACGGTTGCCAAGCGCCATCATCGTGCCAAATTCTCCCATCCGTTCGAAAATGCTCATGTTTACACTGTTCGCAACACTCAATAGAACCATGACGAGAATGATCAATTGCAGAACGCCGAACTGGCCTTTATACATTTCTACAGTTTTTTCGTAGAAATCGTTCAGTTCGACCCAGGTCTTGATCTCCAGGCCCAATGCGCCGAGTTGTTCCTTCAACCGGGCGGCGACATGATCGGTGTCATCGGTTTTATTCAGGGAGATCACGAGCGCATTCACGCTCTCCGTGCCGAGCAATTCCTGGGCCGCCGCGAGCGGAATTTTTATCGCCCGCGCGTCATAATCGTTGGAGAAGCTCTGGAATACGCCAATCACTTCAAGGTCAACGCTGTTCAGCGCACCCTCAAGGGCATTGGCAAGCACTGTCACGTAGTCGCCGGGTTTCAATTTCAATCCCTGCGCGACACCCTGTCCGAGCAGGACGCCAAACGCATCCTTGTCCTCCAGTTGGCGTCCCGCGATGATGGAGACAGAGCTTCCGAGTACGGCTTCCGGCCCCGCTTCCACCCCTTCACCGATTATGGGCAGGTCGCTGCGGCCATTGTTGAGCAGCCCGGAGAAATTCAGCCGCGCCATCACGCTGGCAACCTCGGCCTCGGCAGCAATGCTGTTTTTGATCGCGTCAGGCGCGGCTATCAAATATTTCTCCGGCGCACGGGACCCCTCGGCGAAAAATCCTTTTTTATAAACCTGCAAATGCCCGGATTGTGAATGTATGAGTGCCTCGGATAGTTGCACGAAGATATCGTTCACCCAGCCGCCTGCAACGATAAGCCCCGCCACTCCGCCAATGATTGCCGCCAGCGTCATTGCTGTGTGGGATTTCTGTCGAAAGACATTGCGCAACGCAAGCTTGAACATGATTCGGGTAACTACCGGTTATGCCGTAAGGCATCGACGATCTGCATTCTCGATGCGCGCCAGGCCGGGTACACACTCGCGATCAGGGTCGTGCCAACGGCAAGCGCCAGCGACTCCAGCGCTATGTCCCAGGTAACGAGAATCTGTCCGGTATAGCCCCGCGCCATGCCTGGGGGAGGCGGCATCGGAATTCCGGCACTCGAGATCATATGGGCGAAAAACAATCCCAGCAGCAAGCCGGATATGCCGCCAAAGCAGCCGATGAGAACCCCTTCGCTCATGAATAGACGCATGATGCCCATGCGCTTTACGCCTAGCGCCATGGAAGTGCCGATTTCCCCGATACGCTCCATTACGCTCATCGTCATGGTATTCGTAATGCTGAGAAGGATGATAATGGCGATGATCAGCCTGATACCGTGGATTTGCCTGGTGAACAGAGTCACAGTCTTGTTGTAGAAATCCGCCAGGGCATACCATGGAACAATCTCGAGCTTATCCTTTTGCAGCTTGCCGCGCAATTTCGCAAGCATGGGATCGGTTTGCGCGGTATCGTTCAGTAACACCATCCAGACATGAGAACCTTTTGTGCGGAGCAATTGCCGTGCTGTTTCGATGGGCATGCGCAGCGCGGCATCGTCGTAAGACTTGGTAACCGTGGAGAAAAGGCCGCGTATCGTAACCTCTACCGCATTGGTTCCTCTCGACGCGGTGGTCGCCAACAGGATGACCTGGTCGCCAACACCAACGCCCAGATTACGCGCAAGCCCTTCGCCCACTATGATACCCAGCGGATCGTCGGCGGAGAGATGCCGGCCTGTGGAAATTTGCAAGGCATCGCCGAAAACCGCTTGCTGCCGTGGGTCATCGCCGTCACCGATAAACGAAATGGTCGCTTCACCATGGCTGATCAGGCCACTAAAAGAGAGCCGCGGAGCAATTGCCCTGATTTGCCGCGGTTCGCCTGGTGTTTCGAGTTCGGGGACGGCATCCGGCAGCAAAAAGGCAAAGGGGTCCGCTTTTCCCGCATCATGATAGCCTGGACGCACGATTTGCAGATGACCTAATTGCGATTTGATCGTGGATTCCCGAAAATCGAGAAAAATCCACTCTATAAAACCGTTCGCCAGAATGAGCGCCGTGATGCCGAACGCAACCGCTCCCACCGCGATGGCGCTACGGCGTTTTTGGCGGATGACATTCCGAAACGCCAAATTGAAGTCAAGCCAGAATATTCTCACCGGCGACAAACCCTTAATTCAGCCGCCTATCGCCATCGAATCACGCTGTGGCGCGTTCAGCCAGAGAAATGGGCTGGAGGGAAGGAAGCTTGCCATTGTTTTTCCGCCTGTTAAGCGGGTGCATACGACATTGACCCGATATTCTGGTGCGAGTATATTGCATACGGATGGGCCTGAGATGTTGATTCTCCTGCTACTTCGCGAAATCGAGATGCTCAACGGCACGGCTCTCAAAAAAGGTTCTCGTGAGGTAAGGGTGGGCACGAAACCCAGATAAGGAGATCATCAAGCTCCTGCGGGATTATAGACCAGCGTGACAGGCCGAAGTGTCGAATTTACTTTACAGTCCTCCCTGTGGCTACTGCGGAATTCCTCATGACAAGGACAAAAAATGCATAAGAATCATCAAGCTAACGTTACTCTTAAAATATGGCACAGTCTGTGCTTTATTAGTATTGTCGGAAAAAGAAATGCCTGAAGTAACATGATTCAACATAATTTATAACGGAGAATATATGAAGTTAAAAACATTAGCGCTTGCCACTGGCTTTGCCCTGTCGGCGATGTCGGTTGTCGGCACAGCGCAAGCTACCTCGCTGGCTACCTCGATACTGGATATCAGAAATCTCACTTTCCGTGATGGCGGCGGCAACATATTGGATTTGAAGCGATTTTTCCGCCATCAGCCCCACGAACACGGCGGACATATCCACTTCGCTAAATGGGATAACCCTGACCGATCAAAGGACTGGCGCCGGCGAGGACATCGACATGTTCCACATAGTCCGGGGTACGCCGGTGCCCGGATACACTGAAAACAGCTATGCGGTCTACTCCAATCCTTCCGCGTCCACGTTTTCCCTCGCGGATCAGTCGCAATTCGGCTCGCCCATAAGCGGCCTGGTGGTTAATGGAACGCCCATTGATACTCCTGCAACAGCGTCGCACGGCGCCTATGTGGTTCTGGATAGCTTCGCTGATGGCAGCAGCACGGCCAACAATGGCCTGCAATCCGGCTTTATATTCGAAATGGGCAAACGACGGCGCGTTCGAGATCACGTTCGATGCGCGCGCCTACCTGGAAGCCTGGAACGGCGCCGGTGAGCTGTTCCCCACCGCTGCTTCAGCAGCGTTTAACCTGACCTTCACCATTGACAATCTGCTTACGGGCGCCAACGTTGCCACCTGGTCTCCGGATGGTGTAAACAATCCCGGCGGCGCTAGCGCCTTTGGCATTGTTGCAGAGACCGATCCCTTCAGGTTGAATGATAGCGTCTCGGCCAATGCTCCCTTCCTTAACGATCTGGCCCGA
The DNA here is from genome assembly GCA_963831395.1 of uncultured beta proteobacterium. GTDB lineage: Bacteria > Pseudomonadota > Gammaproteobacteria > Burkholderiales > Nitrosomonadaceae > Nitrosospira. The sequence continues at coordinate 25,026 of CAWHQD010000038.1, read as the reverse complement.
TTCAGGGGCGCGGGCGAGGGGATGGCATTTGACTCGGTGGAATCCTGGAGCGCTACCACGATGCTGACAGCGGGTACGCCTTATCAATTGACTATCAGATCCAGTGCCGAAGCGGATGCCCGGGAGGCCATTCCTGAGCCGGCAACCCTGGCATTGGTCGGATTGGGTATCCTGGGGTTGGGCCTGAGCCGTCGCCGCCGCGCATAAGCCGGCAAGCAGGAGTTGTTTTATAAAAGGGGATCATAACGATCCCCTTTTTTTCGCCCTATGAAAATCCGTTATTTATCGAAATTTAAGGCCGGATTTTCTTCAAAGACGATAACGATTTATTGTTTCGGGGGTATGTAAAGAATATCGACAATAATGGAATAGAATGGAATTATCCTGGATCTAGGCGTGCAGGACCTGCCGAGAAAACGGCTGCGTAGCGTTTCGGCCATGAATATGCTGCCTTAGCCTATGGGTTACCCTTTCCTCCTCATGCTTGGTTAGAAAATAAGCATAAAGCGATCTTTCCCTGGGTTCGCCCGAATCCGTCCATCGAAGCAATCTGCGCGTCAGCATAATCAAGATCCAGATGCATCAAGACAGCTGGGGCGTTGACCCGATGACACATGCGTTTTTCACCAATCTGGCGGAGCCCCAGCATCTGTTTATAAAACCGTGCATGGCGTGGATTGACCTCAATAAACAGGTCCGTCGCGCCGTGGAGGTTGCGGCCATAGATATAAGCCAGATGAAACAACGAGGCCAATATTTCTTTTGAGCTGTGCTGCGGGTCTACGGCAAGCTTGGAGAGTTCGCAGACGTTTCTTTGTTTTGAGCGGAAAACATTGATTTCTCGACCGTAAAGTTCGTCGGCAAGCAGCCCCCCCTCTGAATCAAGCCCCAAGGTGAGGGTCCCGACGGGATGACGCTCGATCGATGCTTCAAGCGTGAGCTGATTGGGGTTATGCGAAGAAATTACTGCGTTCTCGGTATGATAACCTCGCCAGGAGTACATGCACTTGATCAGCTTGTTCACCAGGCTGCACCGCACAGGTGAATCGGCTAGACAGATATTATAGTTGCCTTGTCTTAAAACGCATTTCGGGTCAGGCGTTTGAACCAAAGAAGGTTTTTCTTCAATTCGCGGCTGACGGGCCGGGGCATAACGGTCTTCGGTGGTTTCGATAGAAGACCCGGGTCGATGAAAACGGGTGTTTTTGCCGTTATGTAATTGCATGGGAGTAGTGTCCAGGGATTTAATCGGGATAATTCAAGTCTGAGATACGACATTGACAACATGGCAAATGGGTTGACGCGACTTCCAACTGCGCTGTTTTCCTCAATGGATGAGTCTGTGTAATCTCGTTGTGTATAAAACGATCAAGTCGAGCGAGTAAAGGAAGGAATATTTGCTTGAGGTCGCGTCACCCGAGGGCAACCATGTTTGGCAAACCAATTTTATCGTTGTGAACCTGCTTTGCCTTAGCATAAAGCAAGAACCATGCCATATTCTCTCATCGTTTATTAACCGGTGGTTACCGCCAGATTTGAGCGCCAACTGTCGCCGAACCTCGGCGAATTAATGGTGGACTTCGTTAACACTCTGTTTATAAACAAGTATTATTGTCGCCAAAAGGCGACAATAATGGGCGGTCGGCTGCACTTGCTACTTCTGGAAGATCTGCGAAGCAGGTGATCAGGAAGGGAGGATTTATCAGTAGCGGTTTATAAGCTTCTGATATTACAAATTCAAGAAAGCGCGGGCTATGTGGACGACTGAAGGCAATGTTACTTTCAAGGATAAGGCGACATTACGTCTATGGGAGGCAGACTACGGCTCTTACCCGTTTTTCCCGCCGTTATCAGCGATGCGCCCGCACCCAGTCGCGCCATTGCACGAACAGGCCCAGGTCAAGCGCAGCGATGGCGGAACGCTGCCACAGTGGCTCTGCCCAGAAATCGTCCCGATCGAGACCGCACATATGGCCCCCGGCCTCTTCCAGAATGAGGCTGCCCGCCGCGTAATCCCACAATTTTTGCCCGCCATGCAGGTATAAGTCGAACCGTCCGGCGGCGGTATAACACCATTCCAGCGAACAAGAACCGTAATTCCGTTGTGACGAAAACGGTCTGGCCGAGCAGATTCCCTCTGCGAGTCTGTGACTAAGGCGTTTCAGATCCACGTTTGCCATTGCGCTTCGCAACGTTGGCACGTGTTCCTTGATCGGCAATTTCTCCCCATTGAGATAGGCGCCTTTACCTTGCTCGGCATAGAACATTTCATCCGCAACTGGGTTGTAAACTGCGCCGAGCACGCTTCTACCCCGCCGCATCAGAGCCACCGAAACCGCAAAATAAGGCAAGCCGTTGACGAAATTGGTAGTGCCGTCGATCGGGTCCATACACCACAACCCGGCATCACCCGCATGCCAATGATCGACTTGCTCATGTTCCGTCATTTCCTCGCCGACGACTGGCCCTGGATAAATCTTCCGCAATTCGCGCGACAGCGTTTCCTGAGTGGCGATATCGGCTTCGGTAAACAGGCTGCCGTCAACCTTGCGTTGCCGTGCTACCTTAAGATAGCGCGGCAGTATTTCCTGCTGTGCAACTGCTTTGACGGCAGCAATGACCGCGTCGAGCACCTGTTATTCCGTCCGCCACTTGATTGAACAGCCGATGCTGGGAATCTGCTCCCTGGGCCCTTGGCCGGTCTTCGCGACCTGGAGCATGCCCTCAAAAAGGTCGCGCCGCGCACCGGAAGGCGCCGCTTCCTTGCGCGAAGCATCCAGACGTCCGCGATACTGCAGTTCGAGCCCACGATTGAAGCCGAAGAAATCAGGGGTACATACAGCGCCATATGATTTCGCGACCTGCTGCGTCTCGTCCCAAACATAGGGGAAGGAAAAACCACTTTCCTTTGCTACCCGTGCCATGTTATCGAATGAATCTTCGGGATAATCCATGGGATCGTTCGACATGATTGCGACCGCGCCTATATCATATTCCTGCAACTCCGCCACGTCGCGGACGATGCGATCACGAATCGCTTTGACGTAAGGACAATGATTGCAGATGAACATCACGAGCAATCCGTTTTCGCGCCTGACCGATGCCAGGTTATAGCGCTTTCCGTCTACTCCCGGTAAATCGAAATCCGCTGCCTTCCAACCAAAATCGCAAACAGGTGTTTCCAGGCTTGCCATAATTTTCTCCTGACTGAATGATGCACCTGAACCTGCTCCGAGCATAACTCGCGGTAAAACATTTGCCACTACCGGATATAATCGGTAGTAAAAAGCGGAAAGTTACTGAACGGCATATTTCAGGCGGATCTACTTCTTAGAAAGCGAATACTAACATGAGCGCGGGCCTATAATTGCCTCGGTTCCAAGATGACACTCCCCCGATTTTACTGCCCCGGTGAAATCTGCACTGGCAAGGCAATGGAGTTGCCTGCCAGCGCCGCGCACCATGCATCACGCGTATTAAGGCTTGAACGAGGCGCCAAATTGATTTTGTTCAATGGTAATGCGGGGGAGTTCCTCTCGGTTATCGCGCATATCGGAAAAAATGGTGTCAGCGTCATAGCTGAAAAGCACCTGGATATCGAACGTGAGTCGCAACTTGTTATAACGCTGGCTCAGGCGGTGTGTGCCAGCGAGAAAATGGATTGGATCGTACAAAAAGCAGTGGAACTGGGGGTAAACCGCATTCAACCTTTGGCTACGAAGCTAAGCGTAATAAAGTTGACCGGCGAGCGAGCGGAGCGGCGGATGAACCACTGGCAACACGTTGCTGTTTCCGCATGCGAACAGTGCGGCAGAAACCGTATTCCTCAGGTCCTGGCGTTGACATCGCTTCACGCATGGCTCGGCATGCAAGCCAGCGACGGCAGGAACAATGTTCCCGCTGATTTGTATTTCATGCTTTCACCTGCGGCAAAAAGGAGTTTGCGTGATTTTCCCAGTCATTCCGCAAGCACCGCGATCAATTTGCTTGTGGGCCCGGAAGGCGGCTTTACCACCGATGAGGAAGCCGCCGCTCTCGTGGCAGGGTTTGCCCCGCTGAGCCTGGGTCCGCGCATACTTCGTACAGAGACTGCTGCACTGGCGGCCATCGCCGCAATGCAAACGCTATGGGGCGATTACTGATCGGATGGTTCCGGTCCGATAGATGCGCGACTTTGAGGTTTCAATTTTTGAACGGAAAACTGTAGAGCTTATTTGAAGCCTGACTTTATCCAACCTGGCACGGCCATATGTCCGTGCAGCTTTCACATACCCATTAAATAGTGAACCTCACCACCGATTTTGTAAGCTGGTTCCGCTCGGTAGCGCCTTATGTCAATGCGTTCCGCAATAAAATCTTTGTCGTCGCTTTTGGCGGCGAAGTGGTCGCCGACGGAAAATTTGTAGAACTCGTGCATGACCTCAACTTGCTGGCCAGCCTGGGTGTGCGCCTGGTATTGGTACATGGGGCTCGGCCGCAGATCGAATCCCGGCTCAACGAGCAGAAGTTGCAGACAATATACGTCAGAGACATGCGCGTGACCGACGCCGCGACGCTGCAATGCGTCAAGGAATCAATAGGCCGAGTGCGCGTTGAGATCGAGGCGTTATTATCAATGGGGCTGCCCCAGTCGCCGATGGCCAACGCCGCAATTCGGGTTGCCAGTGGAAATTTCGTTACCGCGCGTCCCATTGGCGTTATAGAGGGCGTTGATCTGATGCATACCGGAGAGGTGCGCAGGGTGGATACCGCTGCCATCCGTTCCCGGTTGGAGCAGGGAGAACTGGCGCTCCTCTCGCCACTGGGTTATTCGCCCACCGGCGAGATTTTCAATCTGACGCTGGAAAATGTTGCAGCTGAAACGGCAATTGCACTCAAGGCGGAAAAGCTTGTTTTTCTAATGGATGCCGAGGATGCCGAAGGCATGGAAAAAAAAGGCTCCGGTTACGCCGAGGTATTGCTGCCGCGTGAACTGACGGTGGATGAAAGCAAGGCGCTGCTGAAGAAATATGCCGGTGAGACAGCCCAACTTTCCGACGACGCGCAGTTGTATCTGCCGTTTGCGGTACGAGCTTGCGAGGGCGGTGTATCCAGAGTTCATCTCATCAGCCGCCATGTGGATGGCGCCATACTGCAGGAGCTATTCACCCACAGCGGTATAGGGAGCATGATATCAAAGGGCCCGCTGCAGAACCTGAGGGAAGCGAGGATAGAAGATGTTGGTGCTATCCTGCAATTGATCGAACCACTGGAAATCGAGGGGACGCTGGTCCGACGCAGCAGGGAGCTGCTGGAAATGGAAATCGGCCGGTTTGTAGTGGTCGAACATGACGGAATGATAATTGGATGCGCGGCGCTTTATCCGTTTCCCGACGAGAAAGCGGGCGAGCTTGCCTGTCTCACCGTACATCCTGATTATCGTAGTGGAGGATGCGGTGACGCCTTGCTCAAGAATATCGAGGGCAGGGCCAGGTCTCAGGGAAGCAGGAAATTATTTGTGCTGACTACCCGCACCGCTCACTGGTTCGTCGAGCGCGGCTTTATCGAAACCGATGTAAGTGAATTACCAAAAGTCAAACGGGGACTATACAATTACCAGCGACGCTCCAAGGTTTTCGTAAAACAGATATAACGGGCAGAGATTCAGCGAGCTGGCGCACCTTGTCGCCTCGCCGTCCTTACGATGGAGAGGGGCGACTGCCGCCGGGGATAAAAACGTGGATAACCCCGGTGGAGCCCGAGGCAAAAAGTTTATCTATCATCATATCGGGAGACAATCTAATGGCGAGGTTGGTCAATTGCATTAAACTTGGGCGGGAAATGGAAGGACTGGATTTCCCTCCTTATCCGGGCGAGTTGGGAAAGCGTATTTTCGATAACGGTATCGAAAGAGGCGTGGGCCGGGTGGATCAACCATCAGACGATGCTGGTCAATGAGTACCGCCTGAATCTCTCCGATATCAAGGCACGCAAATACTTGGCCGAACAGCTCGAGGCATATTTTTTTGGAAGCGGGGCAGAGCAGCCGTTGGGCTACGTGCCCCCAGCAAAGTAATATGATCCAGAAGGACGAAAAATCTTTGCCCAGGACCTCGGTTTCGTTACGGCAAGAGTCATATAAGGCGGAAATGGCTTTTACATGACAAATTCCCAGGTCGGCAGCCAATTTCTCAATCGTGAGGTGGGACAGCTCGAGTTCAATCGACGGGTTCTCGCTCAGGCTGAAGATAAGAGCACCCCACTTCTGGAGCGCTTGAGGTTTTTATGTATAGTCAGTAGTAATCTGGACGAATTTTTCGAGGTTCGCGTCGCCGGACTGAAGGAGCAGATCAACCTCGATACGCCTGGATTCGGACCGGACGGCATGTTGCCGCGCCAGATATTCAAGGTCGTATCCGAGCGGACTCATGCGCTGGTAGCACGGCAATACCAGTTGTTGAATCAGGAAATTCTGCCGGGGCTTGTAGATGAGGGCATCCGTTTCCTGCGCCGTGTCGCCTGGAACGACATTCAGCGCGAGTGGATCAAGGCTTATTTCTTCCGTGAGTTGATGCCGGTGCTGACCCCTATTGGTCTCGATATCTCGCATCCGTTTCCCCGCGTACTCAACAAGAGCCTCAATTTTGCGGTTGAACTGGAAGGCAAGGATGCTTTTGGCCGCAGTTCGGGAACGGCTATCGTGCAAGCGCCGCGTGTGTTGCCGCGAGTAATTCTGTTACCGCCTGAAATCAGCAGCAGCGAATATAACTTTGTATTTCTCTCATCCATTCTGCACGCCCACGTGGGCGAACTATTCTCCGGCATGAGCGTAGTGGGCTGCTATCAATTCCGCGCGACCCGCAATAGCGATCTGTTTGTGGATGAGGAAGAAGTGAAGAACCTGCGCATTGCGCTACAAGGCGAGTTACCCCAACGGCATTTGGGCAATGCAGTACGGCTGGAGGTCGCGGACAGTTGCCCGCCGCACATGTCGGATTTTCTGCTCGACCAACTGGGTCTCTCGCGTGACGATTTCTATCAAGTGGAAGGGCCGGTGAATCTGGTGCGCCTGATGCAGGTTCCCGACAGTATCGATCGTCCAGGCCTGAAATATCCGCCATTCATTCCCGGCCTGCCGGTAACGCTGCAAAAGAAAAAAGCCCTGGATATTTTTCAGATGATACGCAAGAACGATATCCTCTTGCATCATCCTTTTCAGTCGTTCCAGCCGGTAATTCATTTTTTGCAGCAGGCTGCAACGGATCCCGATGTCGTGTCGATCAAACAGACGGTATATCGCACCGGAACCGATTCCCTGGTTATGGCGGCCCTTATTGCCGCCGCGAGCAGCAGCAAGGAAGTCACGGTAGTGGTGGAATTGCTGGCGCGTTTCGATGAAGAGGCAAATATCAACTGGGCAAGTCGACTGGAGGAGGTTGGCGCGCATGTGGTGTATGGGGTTGTGGGTCATAAAACCCACGCCAAAATGGCAATGGTGGTGCGGCGTGAGGAGGGAAAGCTGCGGCGTTACGTGCATCTGGGTACGGGCAATTACCACGCCAGCACCGCCCGCCTTTATACGGATTTCGGCTTGTTTACCTGCAACGAGGATGTCTGCGCCGACGTGAACGAGGTATTCATGCAACTGACCGGCCTCGGCAAGGCGGGAAAACTTAAATACTTGTGGCAATCCCCGTTCAGCTTTCACAGCCAGATGCTTGAAGCTATCGATAACGAAGCTCGAAATGCCAAAGCCGGAAAGCCCGCTCGCGTTATCGCAAAAATGAATGCACTGCTCGAGCCGGAAATCATCAAGGCGCTTTATGCAGCATCTGGGGCGGGGGTTAAAATTGACCTCATCGTTCGCGGAGTTTGCGCCTTACGCCCCGGCATCAAGGGATTGTCCGAGAATATAAGGGTGCGATCGATAATAGGGCGTTTCCTGGAACATACACGGATTTTTTATTTTCGACGTGGGGGCGCCCACGCCGTCTATCTTTCCAGCGCTGACTGGATGGATCGAAATTTCTTTCGCCGCATTGAAATATGTTTTCCCGTTCTGGAAGCGAGATTGAAAAAGCGCGTGCTTACCGAAGGTTTGAACGTGTACATCAAGGATAACAGACAGGCATGGGAAATGGACGGCCAGGGTAATTATCATCTCAAAACCGGCCGCAGGGGGAAACGGCTCTGCGCGCAGGAGGCCTTGCTGACGCAGCTCGCGGCGGCAAAAGAGGGCTGACTTTGATGGGATCAGCCAAGCTTTCGTCAGTGCTTTCCATCAGCGGGTCGGCCGTTCGCGTCCTTGGCTCCCTTGCATTCGTGGTATTCCGAGCATATAGCTGACGTCACGTTTCTGCTACCAACGCGCAGAGGCTTACTCCGCTGTTCCCGATGGGCATAGGTGAGTAAATACGGAAATCAAGCCATGCCTACCGAAATTGAACTCAAATTGCGTTTGCCGGCGGATAGCATTGTCCGATTGCAACGGCATCCGCTGTTAAAATCCCTGAGTATTTCTCGTCCCGTTACGGAAGAACTCCACACCGTCTATTACGATACTTCTGATTACGATCTCAAACGTAATAATGTGGCATTCCGTCTGCGACGTATCGGCAAACGCTGGATACAGTCAATTAAAGGCGGGGGCAGCGCGGTAGCGGGATTGCATCAGCGCTATGAGTGGGAAGCGCCTGTGTTGGGAGCGCAACCCGATTTTACCAAAATTCCCGATTCCGCTCTCGGCAGATTATTCGACAGCGATGCCCTGCGCGAGCAATTGCGTCCACTGTTTACCACTGAATTCAAGCGTAGCACCCGCTTGCTGCGATTCATGGACCATACTGAGGCAGAGCTTTGCCTCGATCGAGGAAGAATCGTTGCTGGTAACGCCAGCATGCCGTTTTGCGAAATTGAACTGGAGCTGAAATCGGGCAGTCCGCTGCCGTTATTTCAGCTTGCCTTGGACCTTTTACCTACTGTTCCCCTCAGGCTGGAAAATGTAAGCAAGGCAGAGCGGGGGTACAGGCTTGCATCTGGTAATAAGCCTCCAGTGCTGAAAGCAGGGCCGGTCTCCGTTGTCACCGCGATGAGCGCGGGTGAAGCGTTCCAGGCCATCGTCCGGAATTGCCTCGATCATTTGCACAGTAACGAAGCCGGCATGCTGGAATGCGGCGATATTGAATACCTCCACCAGATGCGTGTTGCGCTACGCAGAGAACGTTCGGCCTTCAGTATTTTTTCGAAAGCATTTTCCAAATCTGCGTTTGCTCCTGTAACACAGGAGTTGAAATGGCTTTCGGGGCAACTGGGGCCCGCCCGGGACTGGGATGTATTCGTAACGGAAACGTTGGCTGACGTTTGCACGCAGTTCCCCGGGCACCCGGAGATAATGGTGCTGCAGGAAAAGTGTGAGCAAATACGGCGGCATCACAACGATGCCGCTCGCAAGGCCATCGAATCCGCCCGCTACACGGCAATGATGTTGAGGCTGGGCGCGTGGCTAAATGCAGAATCCTGGCCTGTGCCGCCCGGTTTGCCGGCTTCGGATGACCTGCCTGAAACCGGGCCGAAGATGCCGGTGAAAGAATTCGCGGCAGCACTGCTGGCCCATCGTCACCGGCAACTGAAAAAATACGGCAGGAAGCTGGAGAATCTAAGCGCGCCGGCGTTACATTCGATGCGTATCATCGCCAAGAAACAACGCTATGCCGCCGAGTTTTTCGCCGGGCTCTACCCTCATGGCAAAACGAAGCGTTACATCAAGTCTTTGGCCGAGCTTCAGGATGTACTGGGCGGGATGAACGACTCTGTCGTTATCGAACAACTGCTGAGCGAATTGCCTGCTGGCGAAAACAAGAGCGGCGAGCATGAAGCTATCGGTATTGTTCTCGGCTGGGCCGCGAGCCTGGCGCTAGCAAAAAAAACGAAGTTGAATAAGACGTGGGCTTGTTTCAAGAGAAACAGTCCGTTCTGGTAAAGCTTCTTGATACTGTGCTGAATCTTGCAGAAGAGGCAAGAGGCAAAGGCAAGAAACCAGCAATAGCATGGCACGCCGCAGTTCCGAGAAGAGAAAAAAGGCGATCGGATTGCTGATCGCCTTTTTTCATCCTGCCAGTTCCGCTTGAGCTTTCACTCGTCAGGACCATGCAATGCGCGCCCGGAAGCGCGCATCTGGATCGTTATACAATTTACTTGATGACAGCTTTCAACTCGCCTTTGGCATATTTGCCCGCCATGTTGTCCAGCATGACAGGTTTGATTTTGGCGGCTTGGCCGGCGCAGCCGAACGCCTCAAAGCGTGCCTTGCAAATATCTTTTGCCGCGGCGGTCGCATCCTTGAGGAATTTGCGCGGGTCGAACTCGCTCTTGTTTTTTGCCAAGTGACGGCGGATTGCGCCCGTCATGGCAAGACGAATGTCAGTATCGATATTGATCTTGCGTACCCCGTGCTTGATGCCTTCCTGGATTTCCTCCACCGGCACGCCATAGGTTTCTTTCATTTCCCCGCCGTACTCACGGATGATGTCGAGCCAATCCTGCGGTACGGAGCTGGAACCGTGCATGACAAGATGGGTGTTTGGAATGCGCTGATGAATTTCCTTTACCCGCTCAATCGCGAGGATGTCGCCTGTCGGCTTGCGTGTAAATTTGTACGCGCCATGAGAAGTCCCGATAGCGATCGCCAGGGCATCCACACCTGTTTGCTTGACGAAGTCGGCAGCCTGCTCCGGATCTGTCAATAATTGATCATGGCTTAGCTTGCCCTCCGCTCCGTGACCATCCTCTGCCTCCCCCATGCCGGATTCGAGCGAGCCCAGGCAACCCAGCTCTCCCTCGACGGAAACCCCGACTGCGTGCGCCATCTCCACTACCTTGGCAGTGACCTCGACGTTGTATTCATAAGAAGATGGCGTCTTTGCGTCCGCCTCCAGCGAACCATCCATCATGACGCTGGAAAATCCGCTGCGAATGGCATTAATGCATACTGCCGGGGAAGCGCCGTGGTCCTGATGCATGACAATAGGGATATGAGGGTATGCCTCCACCGCCGCAGCGATAAGGTGGCGCAGAAAAGCTTCGCCGGCGTATTTGCGGGCGCCGGCGGAACCCTGCATGATCACCGGGCTGTCGCATTCATCCGCCGCCTGCATGATGGCCTGGATCTGCTCCAGGTTGTTTACATTGAAAGCGGGCAGGCCATAGCCATTTTCCGCCGCGTGATCCAAAAGTTGACGCAATGATACGAGTGCCATTCGAGCCTCCTCCAAGTTAGAATCAGTATATCTTGAACCGTAAATAGCGAACTGCTAGCTTTGAGAACATGAAAATTCCGAAAGCTGAAAAAGCAGAAATTCCCTTCCTGCCGCTGCTGATAGAGTTTTTTTCACAATTCAGGCTTCCGCTCGTGCCTTCTGTGTTCTCCCACCTTGACGATTTTCATCGTATTGGTGCCACCGGCTTTGCCTACCGGTTCGCCGATAGTCATGATGATCAGATCGCCGTTACGCACGGCGCCGCGCTTGAGCAATTCGTTTTCGGCATGATTCAGGATGATCTCGGGATCATTCGAACCGCCGCCGAATTTCACCGGATACACACCGCGAAACAGAGTCATTTTGCGGCGCGTATCCTCTTGCGGGCTTAACGCAAAAATAGGTACGTTGGAACTTCTGCGCGACATCAGCAATACCGTTCTGCCGCTCTGCGTGAGGGCGGCAATGGCGCGTATCTTCAATCCGCCTGCCGTAAACATGGTCGCGCGCGCAATCGCTTCCTCTATGGTGTCCGGAAGGCCGCCCTGAATCCGCCGGAGTTCACTGGCCACCAGATATTCCTTTTCAGCCTCAAGGCAGACCCTGGCCATGGCGGCAACTGCTTCGACCGGGTACTGGCCGGTGGCGGATTCTGCCGACAGCATGACCGCATCGGTGCCATCCAGCACCGCGTTAGCCACATCGGATACCTCCGCGCGAGTAGGAATGGGACTGCTGACCATGGATTCCATCATCTGCGTGGCGGTCACCACCAATTTATTGTTGGCGCGGGCGGTGCGGATCATTCGCTTCTGCAATGCAGGCACCACCGCGTCGCCCACCTCCACCGCGAGATCGCCACGCGCCACCATGATGGCGTCGGAGGCCTGCAAGATATCATCCAGCGCCAAGAATCGCCTCGGATCGCTCGATTTTTGCCATCAAAAGACTTTTGCCGCCCGCCTCGCGCATTACGTCACGCGCCCATCGCATATCATCGCCCGAGCGTGGGAAGGATACCGCGAGATAGTCTGCTTTAAGCGCTGCGGCAGTCCTGATATCTTCCACGTCCTTGCTGGTCAATGCCGGCGCGCTAAGTCCGCCGCCCTTGCGGTTGATACCCTTGTTGTTGGATAGCACTCCGCCCTGCTCAACCACGCAATATACCTTGCGTCCCTTGACTTCCGAAACGCCGAGCACGATGCGGCCATCGTCCAGGATAAGGGTCGCACCGGTTTCCACGTCATTTGGCAGTTCCTTGTAATCAAGTCCTACCCGTTCCTGATCGCCCAGATCACATTCGGCGTCAAGTATGAATTGGTCGCCGGTTTTGAGCAGAATATTGCCTTTCTCGAACTTGCCAATACGAATTTTTGGTCCCTGCAGATCCGCCAGAACACCCACGGCATGGCCTGCGGCACGCGCCAGCGAACGAGTCAGTTCAGCGCATTCGATATGCTCTTCTCTCGTGCCGTGAGAAAAATTGACACGTATTACATCCACCCCGGCATTTATCATTCGCTCCAGTACTTTGGGGTCTCTGGATGCGGGGCCAAGTGTTGCCACAATTTTTGTTCTTCGGATCATCTTTGGATAGGGTAAGGGGCGTACTAGGTACTCATACTGAAGAGTCAGCCCATCTAGTCAGCGTGCTCGCTGTTCAAGTATTTCCACGGCGGGCAGCTTCTTTCCTTCCAGAAACTCAAGAAAAGCGCCTCCAGCTGTGGAAATGTAGGATACCTTGTCATAAATATCGTATTTCTGGATTGCGGCGATGGTGTCTCCGCCACCGGCCAGGGTAAAGGCTTTGGTATTGGCGATGGCCATGGCGATGGTTCTGGTGCCCGCGCCGAATTGGTCAAACTCAAACACGCCAACAGGCCCATTCCAGACCACCGTACCCGCATTCATGATGATGTCCGCCAACTCTTGTGCGCTCTTCGGACCGATATCGAAAATCATCTCGTCATCGGCAACGGCGCCCGCATCCTTGGTTACCGCCGGTTCATTCGCATCGAATTTCTTTCCCACCACGACATCTGTTGCAATAGGGATGGAGGCATTGCGTTTTGCCATTTTATCCATCAGCATTTTTGCGGTAGGGATCAGGTCGTCTTCGCACAAGGATTTCCCGACATTCTTTCCGGTAGCCTTCAGAAAAGTATTGGCGATGCCGCCGCCAACCACGAGTTGATCTACTTTCTCTGACAAGGACTCCAGCACGGTCAGCTTTGTGGAGACCTTGGAACCGCCCACTATCGCCACCATGGGCCGCGCCGGATCCAGCAGGGCTTTGGTAAGCGCGTCGAGTTCTTCCGTCAGCAGAATCCCTGCACAGGCAATCGGAGCGTATTTGGCAATACCGTAAGTTGAAGCCTCGGCGCGATGGGCCGTGCCGAAGGCATCCATCACAAACACGTCGCACAGCGCGGCGTACTTTTTTGCGGTCTCATCCGCATTCTTTTTTTCACCCTTATTGATGCGGCAATTTTCCAGCACGACCAGTTCGCCTTCAGCGACCTCGAAGTCATTCTCCACCCAATCCTTGATCAGGCGCACGGGTTTTCCCAGACGGGTCGGCAATATTGTCGGCCACCGGCTTGAGCGAATTCTCCTCGGACCATACGCCTTCTTCGGGACGGCCCAGATGGGATGTCACCATCACCCTGGCGCCTTGTTTCAGGCAGTGATTGATGGTGGCCATGGAGGCGCTTATACGCGCATCGGATGTGACCTTGCCGTCCTTCACTGGTACGTTGAGATCGGCGCGGATGAATACGCGCTTACCTTTAAGATCAAGGTCGGTGACTTTAATGACAGACACGGGAAACTCCAAGTTTTAAAGCATAAGGAAGTCCGGTGCGGTTCCTTATGATGAATTGAAGGGGAAGACGGGAGGTCAGGGGAAAGAAACCGGCATTTCGTTCCTCTCCCCTGCGGCGCACCCTCCTGTTTGTTATTTGCCGGCGATAACGCGAACCATCTCCAGAATCTTGCTGGAGTAACCCCACTCGTTGTCGTACCAGGAAACGACTTTTATGAAATTGCCATCCAGCGCCATTCCCGCCTCCGCATCGAAGATCGAGGTGGCGCTTTCGCCGCGAAAATCCGTGGAAACAACTTTTTGATCCGTATAGCCCAGCACACCTTTCATCGATCCCTCGGATGCCTTCTTCATGGCGGCGCAGATCTCTTCGTAGGTCGCGTCCTTCTCCAGCTCAACGGTAAGATCGACCACCGAAACGTCAGAAGTCGGCACGCGGAAAGCCATGCCGGTAAGCTTGGTGTTCAGTTCCGGGATAACCTTGCCAACGGCTTTGGCGGCACCGGTCGAGGACGGAATGATATTTTCGAGAATACCGCGTCCTCCGCGCCAATCCTTGTTCGAGGGGCCATCGACGGTTTTCTGGGTGGCAGTCGCCGCATGTACCGTGGTCATCAGGCCCCGCTTGATACCCCAGGTATCGTTTAATACTTTCGCGATAGGGGCGAGACAGTTGGTGGTACATGAAGCGTTGGAAATGATGGCCTCCCCGTCATATGTGCCATCGTTTACGCCATATACGAACATGGGCGTATCGTCTTTGGACGGGGCCGACATGATGACTTTCTTGGCGCCCGCGGCGATATGTTTCTGGCAGGTTTCCTTGGTAAGAAAAAGGCCGGTAGATTCGATGACGACATCGGCGCCAACTTCGCCCCACTTCAGTTCGGCAGGATCCTTGATTGCGGTCAGGCGGATCTTCTTGCCATTGACGACCAGCGTGCTGTCCTTCGACCGAGACATCGCCCTTGAAACGGCCATGCACGGAATCATGCTGCAGCATATAAGCCAGGTAGTCCGGCTCAAGCAGATCATTGATGGCCACGACTTCAATGTCCGGAAAGTTCTGTACTGCCGCACGGAATACCATTCGCCCAATACGGCCAAATCCATTGATACCGACTTTGATTGTCATCTTTTAATACTCCTTGGATAAAAAAAGAGCCCAGGCGCAGGAATTAGTTCGCCCTGCCGCGTTGTGCGTCACAACTTATCTGAATTGGATAACGCTATTCACCGCCTTTACCACATTTTCCACGGTGAAGCCGAAGTGCTTGAAGAGTTCGCCCGCCGGTGCGGATTCGCCAAATGTATCAATGCCGATCACTGCGCCTTCAAGCCCCACATATTTGCGCCAGAAATCGGTGACACCTGCTTCCACTGCCACCCGCCCTATACCCTTCGGTAAAACGCTATCTTTATAGTCCGGATCCTGACGGTCGAATACGTTCGTGCAGGGCATGGAAACCACGCGCACGTGAACACCGGTTTCGGCCAGCGCTTTTTGCGCCATCATCGCCAATCCGACTTCAGAGCCCGTCGCGATAATGATTGCCTGAGGTTTGCCATCAGCTGCTTCCGATAAAATGTACCCGCCTTTGTCAATCAGCTTGATAGGTCTCCGCATCACGTTTCTGGAACGGCAGATTCTGGCGGCTGAAAATCAGCGTCGAGGGGCCGTCCTTGCGTTCAATTGCCCGCGCCCAGGCAACGGTTGATTCGACCGTATCGCATGGCCGCCACACGTCCATGTTGGGAATATAACGAAGCGTCGCGGTCTGCTCTACCGGTTGGTGTGTCGGGCCATCTTCACCCAGACCGATGGAATCGTGGGTGAAAACAAAAAGATTGCGAATCTTCATCAGCGCCGCCATGCGCAGGGCATTGCGGGCATATTCGGAGAACATGAGGAAAGTCGCGCCGTATGGAATGATGCCGCCATGCAACGATAGTCCGTTCATCATCGCGCTCATGCCGAATTCCCGCACGCCGTAATAAACGTAGTTGCCTCCGGTCTCACGGCTGACGGCCTTCGAGCCCGACCAGAGCGTAAGATTGGATCCGGCCAGATCCGCGGAGCCTCCTACCAGTTCCGGCAATTGCGGGCGCCAGGCCTTCGATGGCGTTTTGCGAGGCCTTGCGGGTGGCGATGGTTTCTTCCTTCGCATTTACGCGCGCGATCAACCCGTCCACGTGTTCGCGCCAGCCATCCGGTAGCTCGCCTGACATGCGACGGGTGAACTCGGCAGCCTCGGCGGGGTATTTGCCGGCATACTCCGCAAACTTGCGATTCCACCCATCCTCCAGTCTCTTGCCTTTCGCGCGGCCATCCCACGTTGCATAAACATCTCCGGGAATTTCGAACGGCAGATGATTCCAGCCGATATGCGGGCGGGCAGCGGCTATTTCCGCATCGCCAAGCGCGGCGCCGTGAACCTCGTGGGTATTGGCCTTGTTGGGCGAACCCATGCCGATCACCGTTTTGCAGCATATCATCGAGGGTTTGCCGACGGCCTGCTTGGCTGCGTTCGATAGCCGCCTCTATGGCTACCGGGATCATGACCGTTGACATTGGGCACCACATGCCAGCCATAGGCTTCAAAGCGCTTGGGCGTATCATCGGTAAACCAGCCCTCCACATGGCCGTCTATCGAAATGTTGTTGTCGTCGTAAAAACAGATCAGCTTGCCCAGCCCCAGCGTACCCGCCAGCGAGCAGGCTTCATGGGAAATTCCTTCCATTAAACAGCCGTCGCCCAGAAATACGTAAGTATAGTGATTGACGATGTCAAAACCGGGGCGGTTGAAATCGGCGGCGAGTATTTTTTCCGCGAGCGCCATGCCCACCGCATTGGTGATTCCCTGCCCCAGAGGTCCGGTCGTGGTTTCCACTCCAGGCGTATAACCATACTCCGGGTGCCCCGGAGTTTTGGAGTGAAGCTGGCGGAAGCGCTTGATTTCCTCCATGGGCAAATCGTATCCGGTGAGGTGCAGCAAGGCATATATCAGCATCGAGCCATGCCCGTTGGACAACACGAAACGGTCCCGGTCAGCCCACTTCGGATTCGCAGGATTGTGGCGCAAATGATGAATCCACAATACCTCGGCGATTTCCGCCATACCCATGGGCATGCCCGGGTGACCCGAATTGGCTTTTTGCACAGCATCCATGGCTAGCGCACGGATGGCGCTGGTCAGGTTTTTGAATACCGGCGCATCAAAATCTCTAAATGTTCCCATGAACATGAACTCCCTTACTCAACGGATATGATATATGTGTGGCACAGAAAAACACCGCTCCCTAACCCGGGTAGCGGTGCGGGTCGGCAAAACCATTATTATCGCTTAAGATACGAAGTCAGACAACATGACAAATCTCAAGTGTTAGCCCCAAGTAGTAATGTCCGCTTTCTCCCAAGTAGTAATGTCCGCTTTTTGGTTAACGGGACATTCAATGATGGTACGGCAGATGAGCGACAAGGAAATCTTGAAGGCGCAGTTAATGGCGCAGCTGGAAGCGGGATCGCTGCGGCAAAAGGAGGTGGCGGCGCGGCTGGGATTGTCGGTACGGCAAGTCAGAAGGCTGATGCGGGCTTACCAGGAACGAGGCACAGCTGGGCTGGTGAGCCGCCGGCGCGGCCAGCCCTCGAATCGCCGGATCAAATCGGATGTGCTCAGTCAGGCACTGGCGCTGATCGGCGCCCACTATGCCGATTTTGGACCGACCTTGGCGGCCGAGAAGTTGCGTGAGCGGCATGCGCTCGCGCTGGCGGTGGAAACAGTTCGCACCCACATGATCGCAGCCGGCTACTGGAAGCCGCGCCGTGGGGCGATGGTACGCGCCCATCCGCTGCGGGAGCGGCGCCCGCGACGCGGGGAATTGATCCAGATCGATGGTTCGCCGCACGACTGGTTCGAGGGGCGGGCGAAAGCCTGCTGTCTGCTGGTGTTCATCGACGATGCCACCGGCGAATTGATGGAATGCCAGTTTGTGGCGAGCGAAACCACGCTGGGCTACCTGGCTGCGCTGCAGCGCTACATCCCGCGTCATGGGATACCGGCAGCGCTCTACAGCGATCGGCACAGCATCTTCCGGGTCAATGCCAAAGAAGCCGCAAGCGAAGCGCAGACGCAATTTGGGCGGGCGCTGGCGACATTGGGCATAGAGGCCATCCAGGCCAATAGCCCGCAGGCCAAAGGGCGCGTGGAGCGCGCCCATCAAACCTTGCAAGACCGCCTGGTCAAGGAAATGCGCCTGCAAGGGATCAGCGATCCGCAACACGCCAATGCCTGGCTGCCGATCTATATGGCCGAACACAACCGCCGCTTTGCGGTGGCGGCAGCGCAGGCAAACGATGCGCATGTGCGCTATCTGGGCACGCACAAAGACCTCGAACGCATCCTGTCGGTGCACACTCCGCGCCGTCTGTCAAAAAACCTGAGCTGCCAAGTCGACGGCCGGCTCTTGCAGATTCAGACGGAGGGAGCAGGATTGGGATTGCGCGGTGCGCAGGTGACGGTGCACCGTCACACGGATGGACGTACCGAAATCATCTGGCGTGGCCGCAATCTCGCATTCGCCGAAACTGACCAACCCGTCCGGCAAGCACCGCCGGTGGCGGGCAAAGAAGTCAATGCCAAGGTGCAATGGGCGCTTGACAAACGCAAGGGAGTGCCCCAGGCGGCAGACCATCCGTGGAAAAAATGGCGTCCCCAGCCCGACCCTGCACCGCCACCCGCGGTCGCGCTATTGGATCACCGCAAAAGGGGTGCAGCATGCAAGGTCGTCGGCTCCTAAACCGACTTACCCACCGCGGCGGACGTTCATGGTCTGGATAGGGACCACGCCCGCCGCCGTGGATAAGTCTACGTTCGTGGCGCTTTAACCGCCCAAAAATACGCCTTGCAACGGGACATCTCTACTTTGCACAAAAGCGGACATTTCTATTAGGAGGGGAGGAGGGAGAGGAGAGAGTAGGGGAGGGGGGAGAGGGGAAAGGAGGAGGGGGAAAGGACGTCTTTTTATTTCACAGACGTGCCGGGGCTCATCGGCTATTGAGGTGCTTCTCCGACGAATGTCACGAATCGGAAGGCCCGGCTGAACGGTCGGGACCTTAACCGTCTATTTAACCATTTACGATGGTGCCGCCATTCGGATGAAGCACTTGCCCCGCGATATACGAGGAGTCCTGAGAGGCCAGAAAAACATAACAGGGCGCAACCTCGTCAGGTTGTCCTGGCCGTTTCATCGGGACGTCTTTTCCGAAACTGCCCACCTTCTCAGGTGGAAAAGTGGAGGGTATCAAAGGCGTCCATATCGGGCCGGGAGCCACCGCGTTAACGCGTATTCCCTGCTCGATCAGCTGTAGCGACAAAGATCGCGTAAATGACACGATTGCACCTTTGGTGGCGGAATAATCCAGCAGATGCGGACTTCCCTTGTAGGCGGTTACAGAGGTCGTGTTGATTATGCACGCTCCTTTTTTCAGATGGGGAAGCGCAGCCTTCACCAAATGGAACATCGAAAATATGTTTGTGCGGAAGGTTCTTTCAAGCTGCGCATTATCGATATCAAGAATGCTTTCCCGAACGTGTTGCTCCGCCGCATTGTTCACCACCATATCGATTTGGCCGAATGCAGAGACCGCCTTTGCCACGACTTCTGCACAGAATTTTTCATCTCCTACGTCTCCAGCAATTAGAAGACACTTTCTTCCACATTGTTCGACTTCACTTTTTGTATCATCTGCATCGCCATGCTCGTTGAGATAAGCAATGACGATGTCGGCTCCCTCTTTGGCAAAAGCAACCGCCACCGCGCGGCCGATACCGCTATCGCCGCCGGTGATAATCGCAACCTTGGATTTCAGCTTGCCACTGCCTTTATATTCTTCTACAGTCGAGTCAGGCTTGGGCTCCATCTCCGTTTCCAGCCCGGGTTGCCGCGTTTGATGTTGTTCAGGAATTTCTGTGGTTTCCATCACGAATGCCTCTGGTTGATGTTGAACATGCCCGTAATGCGCCATTGATCACGGACTTATTGGAAATGCGCTGTAAGAAACGTGCTCATGGCTCGCGGAGAATCGATGACGAGCCGGTGCTAAGGCGCTTCTGGCCAGGATCGTCTGTTGAAATCAGAATATGTAGGTAACTATAATGATTGCTGCGGCTCGATCCGTGCGTTTACACACATAAGAGAGAGACTGAATGGGGCAACGGGTCTCAGGCAGCTCATCCCGATCCGATCAAAATACTTAATGTTTCTCCGGTCCATCTTTCTTTTTTGATCCCTGCGGATGATCCGGCAAAGGCTGCTTCGCTGAGGCAATTAACGCCTTACAATCGTTATCCTCGCCGGGGCCAGTCTCGATCAAAGGTATCAGTGCGCCGACCGGCGTCGCAAAAATACCCAGCACTACCGCGGCGCCAATGCGTATGGCCAGCATTTTGTCCGGGTATACCGTCGGTTTCTTGAAAGTGCCGGCAATATGGACAGGTGTACGAAGACTTACAATAC
Organism: uncultured beta proteobacterium; assembly: GCA_963831395.1. Taxonomy (GTDB): domain Bacteria; phylum Pseudomonadota; class Gammaproteobacteria; order Burkholderiales; family Nitrosomonadaceae; genus Nitrosospira. The sequence goes on along the minus strand of CAWHQD010000038.1, from coordinate 4,452 downwards.
TGAAGTCTTTAGGCTGCGGAGACAGTTTCATCTCGATGGTTTCGTCAAGCAGGCTTATCTGGCCTTCGCCAAGGATATTGGTATCTGTCGTATCAATAATGAAGGTTTCGGTGGCCATTATGCCTTTCTTGATACCGAAATCCATGACACCGCAACGAACCTTGACGTTTTTGTCCCCGGTCACCAGGAATTTCATGATCTCGCCTGCGTCAAGTCCTATGATCTCCAGCATCAAATTACTGATCTGGCCGCCTGACATGATCAACGCGAAGCGGCCGTCAGCGGACGCCAGAAGCGATCCCACAGATTTTCCATGACTCTTTATTTTCGCTGTGCCGCCGATTAGCCCGGTACTGTCGTGGGTGATCTCAATCTTGGGGAAAAGTTTCGGCAATTGCAGCCTCTTGAAATCGACCTTGGCTTCCCCCGAAGGGACTTCCTCCCGCGCATTTATCGTGACGTTTGCAACGATATTTCCGCCTGCAACCGAGAAATTAGCAGGATCAATTGTCAGCAAGCCATTGTCGATTTTGAGGTGGGTAACCACGTGCTTGACGGGCAAATCCTTATTACTAATCGATTCCCCGGTGAACTTGACGTCCGCATCCATTGCCTGCAGGCGGTCAACCCTGAACTCCTGATCGGGGAGGACACGATCTTTCTGGGCCTCGATCGAGGCTTTCTTTTTCTGCTTCTCCGCCGGCGTATCTTGCGGTTGTGGAGCCTTTCTGGCGCCGATAAAACCCTTCAAGTCATTCAGGTCGAGGACTTTTGAGACTACGTCGCCACGCAGCATCGGACGTTTGCCACCCGTATCAAAAAGTATGTCGCCGCCGAGATCGCTCTTGCCCACCTGTCCCGAAAATCCTTTCATGGCCCACTCGGTTTTCTGATGCGTAACCCTTCCGGATATATGATAGGGCGGTGAGGGGAAAATAACGATTCCCGTTATTGGGTAGAGCGCGGATAGGTCTTCGCCCTGCACGTCCAGCTTCAAGTCCATTTTGGCCAGTTTCTCCAGACCGGTAATAGTACCTTCAACCTCGGCAGGGTTGTTCCAACTTCAGCGCGAGCTTTGATGGGATAGGGATGTGTCTTGTCCGCGAGAGACATTATTTTGCCGCCCTGGGCTTGAGCTTTGAACTCCAAGCCCGTGAATTTGCCTTCCGCAGCTACATTTAATGGCATTTCTCGTGCGTCCCCTGAGGAATTGGTAAATATGCGCGCTACTACATCCGTCTCGGTCTTTGGATCGCGATAGATGAGCTTGCCCTCGTCCACGGTGAGCCTGCCGATTTTTGGCGGTTCCGCTTCCTCTTCCGGCTCTTTTTCAAATCCCAGTTCCGCTTTCCGTCCGCACTTTTTTCGAGGATGATTTTTGACCGAGATACGGATACTTCGGGGAATACGATGTCTCCGAGGATCAGATCCCACAGGCTGATCCTGAACGCGACTTTGTCGACATCGAGCATTGGCTGTTCAGTTCCCCATTCGGCATTGGCAAGCGAAATTCCCTCCGCGCTAATCAAGGGGTTGAGCGATAAGCTGACATCGAGGTCCCGAATCACGAATTCCCGACCGTCTTTTCAGTGACCTGCCGTTCCGCATATGGCTTTATCATATTCCAGTCGAACCAGACAACGAATATCGTGACAAGCAGCACAAATGCAATGCCAAAGATAGACAATATTCTTCTTGTACGAGCTCTCATGGCACAGCACCTCAAGTGTGGGACTTGAAATGAACAATTACTTCGGCAGTTTGAACCTTTACGTTACTCAGACACTATTCATTACTCATTCTCAATTGATGCATATATAGGGTGCAACTGCCGAGTTATGTCTTATGCATTCCTGATGGAACTGTCAGTACGTATCGCACATTGGAGACAGGAATAAGGTGCGACTGCAACAGCAGGGAAGGGAAGTGCTCAGGGGATGAAGCTCGGGATTGCTGAGGGGAAACTTGAAATGAATGGTCAAATCCAGTCCGAGCGGCCGCGTCGAGCTAAGCCAGATAAGCGCCGGGTTACATGCGCGCCAAGTAATCCTAGTACTTCCCACGTCGCGTATAAGCGGTCAAATTCTTTCTTACCACTTCATAGCACTCGCACACATGCTTTTTCAATCCGCTCCGGTCAAGCACTGTGATATGGCCGCGGCGGTAGCGAATAATTCCCGCCTGTTGCAACTTGCCCGCAGCTTCGGTAATGCCCTCGCGACGAACGCCAAGCATGCTGGCAATCAATTCCTGGGTCATGATCAGTTCCTCGGAATTCAGTCGGTCCAGCGTTAACAACAGCCAGCGGCTCAGCTGCTGCTCGATCGTATGATGGCGATTGCATACCGCGGTTTGAGAGATCTGCGTGATGAGCGCCTGGGTGTAACGCAACAGCAGGCGCTGCACGGGTCCCCCCTGATTGAACTCCTGCATCAACAGCGCCGCCTTCATTCTATAACCATGCCCAGCCGTTTGCACAGTGGCCCAGCTCGGGGTGCTTTCGCCGCCCATAAACAGGGAAACGCCGAGCATGCCTTCATTGCCCACTCCTGCGATCTCGGATGACGCGCCATTCTCCAGTATATAGTGCAAGGAGATGATGGTGGAAATGGGGAAGTAGACGTAAGGCAGGCGTCCGCCCGACTCGCAAAGAACGTCGCCAAGCGGCAGATGGACCAGTTCCAGATGGGGTTTCAGACGCTCGAGTTCGGCTGCCGGAAGGGCGGCGAGAAGTCGGTTCTGGTTGGGCTGATGTGGGGGAGAGCTTAGCATTCGATACAGAAATCTGTAAAAATAAGCGCAGCCGGGCACAATGAAATGAAATCTGAAGATCGCATGTGACCGGCGTTTCCTTCCTCACCGGGCTGGTTCCCATCCAAACTTATAATAGCATGTATTTCAGTGCAATTTTTTCTATGGATGCTTTTTCAAGTATTCCATTTTATATGCCGGCATTTTTGTGCGGTAGCGTACATACTACTGATGAGCCGGTTTTTTAATATCCAACAAGCCTTTTGGCCGGTTACGGGCCACAATCGCACGCAATGCTTGCGCGCCAGCGTGTCTCAAGAATGCGCCCGCGCCAACATATCATTACGGTGGAGCAGGCGGAAAGACAATGGCATGCAGCCTGGTTGTTTTCGTGCACATCGATAATAGATGCGGGAAGGCGCGATTACGGTAACTCTCCTTTCGCAAAAAATCGTGCTTGACAAGGAGCTCGATATCCAAACATCTCCTCTCCTTTTTTATTCAACCATTCATGTCCGCATGCCAGAAAGACTGTGCAGGCGGTAGAGGTTCTACGATTATCACGAAATCAAGATGAGACTACTACATTTGAAGCCTCATGCCCATTACGGAGACCAGTACTTTGATTACACTAGTTTTGTCCCAGGGGAATATCCGATTCAAGGCTGGGGACGCAACTGTTTCCGAGCTTTTGCTTCGCTTCGCGACCCGCTTCGTGGTTTTCGCGAACCCAACGCGTGCCGATCAGGGAAGAGTTGCCATTGCGGTCCGAGTTATTCAGCGCCGATCAGATGGAGTTGTACGGCGGAATCCTTGCGGCCTCGCACGAGGTGTCGTCTGGCCGAGGCACGGATCAGCTCCTGGCCCGGTTGGATGAGAATGAGAGCAAATTATTCGCTATCGGCAGGGTGCTGACGGAAGCCGCCGCGGCTGATCAGCTGCTAACCCCCGCGGGCGAGTGGCTGTACGACAATTTCTATCTGATCGAGGAGCAGATCCGCCTCGCCAAGCGACACCTTCCCAAGAGTTATAGCCGCGAATTGCCGCTTCTTGCAAATGGGACCTCCGCAGGTCTACCGAGAGTTTATGACATTGCTCTTCAGGCCGTCTCGCATGGCGATGGCCGTGTGGACACGGAGAGTCTGAGGCGTTTTATCGCGGCATATCAGGGGGTCGCCAACCTTCGACTGGGGGAATTATGGGCGATCCCGATCATGCTAAGGTTGTCATTGATTGAGAATCTCCGCCGTGTCGGCGTACGTGTCGCCGCCGGACGAATAGATCGCAGTCTCGCTGACAGCTGGGCTGACGAGATCACGCGCGTCGCAGACAAAGATCCGAAGAGCCTGGTCCTCGTCATCGCCGATATGGCCCGGTCCGACCCTCCGATGACGACCTCTTTTATTTCGGAATTGGCGCGTCGCTTGCAGGGCCAGGGCCCTTCTCTGGCGCTTCCGTACGTGGATCGAGCAAAGGCTTGCGGAATCAAACCAGACCATCGATCAGATGGTGCAACTGGGGAATCAGCAGCAAGCGGCCGATCAGGTTTCAATTTCGAACAGCATTCATAGTTTGCGCACCTTGGGCGCAATCGACTGGCGCGAATTTGTAGAAGACAAGCATTGTCGAACGAACGTTGCGCGAGGATCCGGGCGGGGTTTATGGGCGCATGGATTTTTCCAGCCGTGATCGCTACCGGCA
>CAWHQD010000037.1:0-94531 GCA_963831395.1 uncultured beta proteobacterium | reverse complement strand
GAAGAAATACCATGTCCTGCGCGCAACCTGGCGCAGGAAGTGTATCTGCCCAATGGTTAACTCCGAGCTACGCGGAGGAAACGACAGGCTTATCCACCATGCAATGGCTGGAGACCCCGCCGACAACAGTAGTACCGGCAAGGCGGCTATCAGCGCATAGGGTGTGGTGCTTACCATCCCGGCCGTTGCGAGCGCGACGGTTACCGGTGCTATCCACATTGACCGGAAGCAAGAACCAAGGCCTCTATATCCTTTGTCCGCAACCGCAGGCCCGGACTCGCCCTCTACATAGTGAGAAGGATTCCATTCGAGAAGCCCGCGATGTGTTATGAAAAGCCTCACATGAGTGCGCACTATCGCGTCAAGGCTGAAATAAGCCTCATATGGGAGGCAGGCCAGCGTGAACAATATCTGCGCGAAATGCCGCCCAGCAGCGCGCGTGGTGGTGATAATGTGCGGTCGCCACGCGACTTCGCGTGGCTTCTTCAACAGGCCGGAGATGACATTTACCACAACGGGAATAACGAGTGCGGCTATCACGACCAGTGTCCAGAACCATGCATGGGCTAAAGCCAGCCATCCCAGTAACAGGAGCAGCGTCATCGCAACCGGCACAAGGCTGCGCCGGAGATTGTCCAGCAGTTTCCATCTCGACAATGCCGATAGCGGGTTCGGATGATAGCTTTCCAGAGCTCCCGGTACGCGCCATAACAACCAACTCGCGAGTTGCCAATCTCCCCGGATCCATCGGTGACGGCGGGCTGACGTCTGCGCTGTAGCGGGATGGAAACCCCTCATATAGTTGCACGTCGCTTAATAGACCTGCCCGTGCATAGCATCCCTCCAGAAGGTCGTGGCTCAGAATCCGGTTTTCCGGGAAGCGGCGGCAAACAGCTTGTTCGAACGCATCGACGTCGTAAATGCCCTTTCCGACAAACGAGCCCTCATAGAACAGATCCTGATAAACGTCGGAGACAATTCGAGTGTACGGATCAATCCCGGCCTCGCCGCCGAAAAACCATGCAAATCTTGACTGGTTCGTGCTCGACAGGCTCACCGCGACCCTTGGCTGCAGAATTCCATAGCCCTCGGTGACCACCTCGGCGTCTCCATCTGCACGAACCCTGTCGAGCCTCGGGCGATTCAACGGATGAGCCATCGCACCCACGAATTGATGTGCAGTCTCACGCGGCAATTGGGTGTCGGTGTCGAGCGTGATGACATACTTCACATTGGACAGCAAAGCTGTGTTACCCACGATCAGGGAAAATGCATCACCCCCGCCCCCCCGTAGAAGCGAGTTTAAATCCGCAAGCTTTCCCCGTTTGCGCTCATGGCCCATCCAGAGGCGCTCCTGTCCATTCCATCGGCGCGGGCGATGAAAAAGAAAAAATGGCCCGTTCTTGCGGATTACCGCATGATCCGGCCCGTCCGCCACGTCATTGCGGGCTGCAGCGGAATATTTTTTATTCAGCTCTTCAATGCCGGCCCGGGCGAGCTTCAGCAAGGGTTCGTCCTCGGGCAGCGTTTCCTGATCCGCGTCCCTGAAATCAGTCAATAAACCGAAATCAAGGTTGTCGTCGCGATTGGCTAAAAACCGGACTTCAAGTGCTTCAATGAGGTTCAAGACCTCCGCCTCGTTCGTCAGCATGGTCGGAACCACTACCAATGTCTGGAATGTCGAAGGTATGCCAGTGGAAAAATCCAATCGCGGCAGCGAGTGAGGCCGCACCAGAAAAGGGGTAACCCAATTGACCAGCGTGATGGCAAGTTGACTCATCGCAAAGAGTGACAATATGCCCACTGTCCCTAACAACCAACCGCTCGCACCGTCCGAATCCGCTTCGAACACCAGGAGGCCAGTCAGACTCAGCGTAATCAATGCGATCGCGCCGAGATAGCAGAAAAGCGGGTATTGGCGTCCTGCGCGCCAAAATTTCTCCCGTAATGAGACGCGTACCTGCGCTGCCTCCTCAAGCTCCGTCAGGCCTTCGTCAATCAGGTAAAAGCCGACATGCTTGCTGACGCTGTCATTCCCATTCGGCTCGGCTTGACGCGCCAACCGCAGCGCCAGCCGCGCCACCTCCACTTCCGACATCGGACTTGCTTTGGCCAGCCGCTCCACCGCATGCCGGTAACGGTCACGGCTGGCAAAATCCATCCTGCCATAAACCCCGTCCGGGTCCTCTCGCAATGTTTGCTCCACAAGGCTTGTCGTTTCGACAAAATCGCGCCAGTCGATGCCGCCCAGCTTGCGCAGGCTATTGATACTGTTGGATACTGACACCTGGTCAGCCGCCTGTTGCTGATTTCCCAGTTGCACCATCTGATCGATGGTCTGGTTCGACTCTGCCAGCCTCTGCTCGATCCAGGTCAATGGCAACGCCAGCCAGGGGCCCTGCCCCTGCAGCCGGCGGGCCAGTTCGGAAATGAAAGGTGTTGTCATCGGCGGGTCGGACCGCGCCATGTCAGCAATGACAAGAACCAGACTCTTGGGATCTTTTTCAGCAACGCTCGTAATCTCGTCCGCCCAGGCATCGGCAAGATTCCGGTCTATTCTGCCGGCTGCGACATGTACCCCGACACGACGGAGATTTTCGATCAATGCCAGCCGCAGCATAATCGGAATCGCCCATAATTCGCCCAACTGCAGGTTGGCCACCGCCTGATACGCGGCGACAAAACGCCTGAGACTCTCCGTATCGACCCTCCCATCGCCGTGAGAAATCGCCTGCAACGCGATGTCATAGACCCGCGGAAGATTTGCGGAGGTTCCGTTTGCAAGAAGAGGTAGTTCCCTGCTATAGCTTTTGGGAAGATGACGCCGGGCGGTGCGGATTTGCTCTTCTATCAAATAGAAATTGTCATAAAGCCATTCACCCGCCGGCGTCAGAAGCTGGTCCGCCGTGACTGCTTCGGTCAGCACATTGGCGATATCGAACAATGTTTTTTCGTTATCGTCCAGCCGTGCCAGGAGCTGATCCGTGCCCCGGTTCGACGACACTTCGTGAGACGCCGCAAGAATTCCCCCGTACAGCTCCATCTGATCGGCGCTGAATAGTTCAGAGCGCAATGGCAGTTCTTCACTGATCGGGACCAGCGGCTTTCCGATTTTCCTGAGCCGGGCCGTAAAGGGAAGTAAAAGCTCGGAAACGGTTGTGTCTCTAGCTTTCAATCTGGATATTCTCCGGGACACATCCATCAGGCAGTGCAATCAAAGTACTGGTCTTCTGTGATGGGCATGAGGCTTCAAATGTAGTAGTCTCATCTTGATTTCGGGATAATCGTAAACCTCTCCGCCTGCACAGCTCTTCAATGCAATGCAGACAGATAAATGGTTTAACAAAAAAAGGAAGAATGTTCTGCGGATATTGAAGCTCCTTCTCAAGCACAAGCTTCTGCGCAACGAGAGACTTATCGTAATAGCGCCTTCCGGCGTTTTTTATTTGATGTGCATGAAACCTCCGCAGGTTTCGTGCCATTGTATTTTCGCATGCTCCACCATTATGATACGTTGGCGTGGGCGCGATTCTTGAGATACGCTGGCGCGCAAGCACTTAGCGTGCGATTGTGACTTTATCCGGCCAAAAGGCCATTATTGCATGTTAGAACCCGGCTCATCGGTGGTATGTACGCTAGCGCACCAAATACCCGCATGTAAAATGGAATACTCAGCAAAAAGCTCCACTTGACAGGATTGCTTCTGAAGATAAATGCTATCATAAGTTTGGATGGGAACCCGGGGGTGGAAGGAAACAAGAGTCACTTGCGATCTTCAGATTTCATTCATTGCGCCCGGCTGCGCTTACTTTTTACAGACCTCTGTAACGGATGCTAAGTTCTCCTCCACATCAGCCCGATCAGAACCATCTCCTCGCTGCTCTGCCGGCGACTGAACTTGAACGTTTAAAACCGCATCTCGAACTGGTGCATATGCCCCTCGGTGACGTTCTTTGCGAGTCCGGCGGGCGCCTTCCCTACGTCTATTTTCCAACTTCCACCATTATTTCCCTCCATTACATCCTGGAAAACGGCGCCTCATCGGAGATTGCGGGCGTAGGCAATGAAGGCATGCTCGGAATTTCATTGTTCATGGGCGGCGAAAGCACGCCGAGTTGGGCGACAGTGCAAACCGCAGGCTACGGTTATCGAATGAAGGCCGCGCTTCTGTTGCAAGAGTTTAATCAGGGGGGGCCAGTGCAGCGCCTGTTGTTGCGATACACCCAGGCGCTTATTACGCAGATTTCCCAGACCGCGGTATGCAATCGGCATCATACGATCGAGCAGCAGCTGTGCCGGTGGCTGTTGCTGACGCTCGACCGGTTGAATTCGGAGGAACTGGTGATGACTCAGGAATTGATCGCCAGCATGCTTGGCGTGCGCCGGGAGGGCATAACAGAGGCTGCCGGAAAATTGCAACAAGCGGGAATCATCCGCTACCGCCGCGGACACATTACAGTACTCGACCAGATCGGACTGAAAGTGCATGTTTGCGAGTGCTATGATGTGGTCAAGAAGGAATTTGACCGCTTGTTTCGCGACGTGCGGAAGTACTAGGTTACTAGTCGCGCCTTCATCCGGCGTTTATCTGGTATAGCTCGACGCGGCCGTCGGACTGGATTTGACCATTCATTTCAAGTTTCACCTCAGCAATCCCGACCTTCATCCCCTGAAGCACTTCCCTTCCCTGCTGTTGCAGTCGCACCTTATTCATGATTCCAATGTGCGATGACGTACTGAACAGTTCCATCAGCCAAAGTATTACCTTCCGGCAGTTGACCCTTGTTTTTCAATTTGCGTTGTGACCACCGGCCGTCCGAGTACCGATTAGGTTCAAAACTCGCGAAGTAATTATTCATTTCAAGTTCCGGACTGGAAGTCCTGTCAGCCATGAGACGTCGTACAAAAAGAATATTGTCTATCTCCAGCATTGTATTTGTGCTGCTTGTCACGATATTCATTGTCTGGTTCGACTGGAATATGATTAAGCCATATGTGGAACGCCAGGTCACCGAAAAGACCGGGCGCGAATTCGTGATTCGGGACCTGGATGTCAGGTTATCACTCAATCCATTGATCAGCGCTGAGGGAATTTCGCTTGCCAACGCCGAATGGGGAACTGAACAGCCCATGCTCGATGTCGACAAGGTCGCGTTCAGGATCAGCCTTTGGGATCTGCTCCTGGGAGACGTCGTATTGCCTGAAGTATCCGTAGCCCGGTCGAAGATCATCCTCGAAAAAAGTGCTGACGGAAAGCGTAACTGGGATTTGAAAAAAGAGGAGGAAGAGGAAGCGGAATTGCCAAAAATCGGCAGACTCACCCTGGAGGAGGGGCAGCTCACCTATCGCGATCCCAAGACCGAAACCGACGTAATAGCCCGCATATTTACCGATCCCGCAGCGGATGCACAGGAAATGCCGCTAGATGTGGCGGCGGAAGGCAAGTTCACGGGCCTGGAGTTCAAAGCCCAGGCTCGGGGTGGCAAGATAATGTCTCTCGCGGACAAGACGCTTCCCTATCCCATCAAGGCCAGCGCCGACGTTGGAACAACCCATGCCGAGATTGATGGCACTATTACCGGTCTGGAAAAATTGGCCAAAATGGACTTGAAGCTGAACGTGCAGGGCGAAGATCTATCCGCGCTTTACCCGATAACGGGCATTGTTATTTTCCCCTCACCGCCCTATCACATATCGGGAACGGTTACGCACCAGAAAACCGAGTGGTCCATGAAAGGATTTTCGGGGCAGGTGGGCAAAAGTGATCTCGGCGGCGACTTACTTTTTGATACGGGAGGCAAACGCCCGATGTTGCGTGGGGACGTAGTCTCCAAGGTTCTCGACCTGAATGACTTGAAGGGTTTTATCGGCGCCAGAAAGGGGCCGCAACCGCAAGATACGCCCGCGGAGAAGGAGGAAAAGAAGGCGTCGATCGAGGCACAGAAAGACCGCGTCCTACCCGACCAGGAGTTCAGGGTCGACCGCCTGCAGGCCATGGACGCGGACGTCAAGTTTACAGGGGAATCGATTCGTAATAAGGATTTGCCCGTCAAACACCTGGTAACCCACTTAAAAATAGACAATGGCTTGCTGACCATTGATCCAGCTAATTTCTCGGTGGCAGGCGGTAATATCATTGCCAGCGTCACGATAAATGCTCGCGAGGAAATCCCTTCGGGGGAAGCCAAGGTTGATTTCAAGAAGCTGCAATTGCCGAAACTTTTCCCCAAGATCGAGCTCACCCACGGCAGTAGCGGGCTAATCGGTGGCACGGCGAAGATAAAGAGTCATGGAAAATCGGTGGGATCGCTTCTGGGGTCCGCTGACGGCCGCTTCGGGTTGATCATGTCAGGCGGCCAGATTAGTAACTTGATGCTGGAGATCATGGGACTGGACGCAGGCGAGATTATGAAATTCCTGGTGACCGGGGACAAAAACGTCAAGGTCCGTTGCGGTGTCATGGATTTCGGTATCAAGAAAGGCATAATGGCCACCGAAACCTTCGTCATCGACACAACAGACACCAATATCCTTGGCGAAGGCGAGATAAGTCTGGTTGACGAAGCCATCGAAATGAAACTGTCTCCGCAGCCTAAAGACTTCAGTATTGTGAGCCTCCGTACACCCGTCCATATTGGCGGTACTTTCAAGAAGCCAACGGTATACCCGGACAAAATGCTGGCTATACGCATTGGCGCCGCGGTAGTGCTGGGTATTTTTGCGACGCCGGCCGGTGCACTGATACCCCTGATCGAGACGGGCCCCGGCGAGGATAACGATTGCAAGGCGTTGATTGCCTCGACGAAGCAGCCTTTGCCGCATCATCCGCAGGGATCAAAAAAGAAAGATGGACCGGAGAAACATTTAGTATTTTGATCGGATGGGGATGATCTGCCTGAGACCCGTTGCCCCATTCAGTCTCTCTCTTATGTGTGTAAGCGCACGGATCGAGCCGCAGCAATCATTATAGTTAACTACATATTCTGATTTCGAACAGACGATACTGGCCAGAAGCGCCTTAGCACCGGTCGTCATCGATTCTCCGCGAGGCATGAGCACGTTTCTTACGGCGCATCTTCCCAATAAATCCGTGATCAAAGGCGCATTACGGGCATGTTCAACATCAACCAGAGGCATCCGTGATGGAAACCACAGAAATTCCTGAACAGCATCAAACGCGGCAACCCGGGCTGGAAACGGAGATGGAGCCCAAGCCTGACTCGACTGTAGAAGAATATAAAGGCAGTGGCAAGCTGAAATCCAAGGTAGCGATTATCACCGGCGGCGATAGCGGTATTGGCCGCGCGGTGGCGGTTGCTTTTGCCAAAGAGGGAGCCGACATCGTCATTGCTTATCTCAACGAGCATGGCGATGCAGATGCTACAAAAAGTGAAGTCGAACAATGTGGAAGAAAGTGTCTTCTAATCGCTGGAGACGTAGGAGATGAAAAATTCTGCGCAGAAGTCGTGGCAAAGGCGGTCTCTGCTTTTGGCCAAATCGATATTGTGGTGAACAATGCGGCGGAGCAACACGTTCGGGAAAGCATTCTTGATATCGATAATGCGCAGCTTGAAAGAACCTTCCGCACAAACATATTTTCGATGTTCCATTTGGTGAAGGCTGCGCTTCCCCATCTGAAAAAAGGAGCGTGCATAATCAACACGACCTCTGTAACCGCCTACAAGGGAAGTCCGCATCTGCTGGATTATTCCGCCACCAAAGGTGCAATCGTGTCATTTACGCGATCTTTGTCGCTACAGCTGATCGAGCAGGGAATACGCGTTAACGCGGTGGCTCCCGGCCCGATATGGACGCCTTTGATACCCTCCACTTTTCCACCTGAGAAGGTGGGCAGTTTCGGAAAAGACGTCCCGATGAAACGGCCAGGACAACCTGACGAGGTTGCGCCCTGTTATGTTTTTCTGGCCTCTCAGGACTCCTCGTATATCGCGGGGCAAGTGCTTCATCCGAATGGCGGCACCATCGTAAATGGTTAAATAGACGGTTAAGGCCCCGACCGTTCAGCCGGGCCTTCCGATTCGTGACATTCGTCGGAGAAGCACCTCAATAGCCGATGAGCCCCGCCGCACGTCTGTGAAATAAAAAGACGTCCTTTCCCCCCAATAGCGCCCGGACAATAACGTAGAACAGACAAGCTGTCCAAACGGCGGCTGTTTCGCCGTTTATTCGCCATTTATTCGAACATGAGTCAGAAGGAGGAGACAAATGAAAACGGATTTTGCAGCTTCGATTGCCGGAATATCTTTGTTTGCCCAAATGTCTTTTACCGATATATCTTTTCTGGACGGATTGTCCGTAGTGCCGGTAGCCCGCGCTGAATCAACCCAAGGCCAGGCATATACCGCCAGCAATCCGGAATCGATATTTACTTCCGTAAAATTCTCGCTGGAACTGATCAAGCCCGCGGCTTTTGATACCGACTCCCGCCCGAGGACGGACGGCGTTAACCTTTCCGGCGATCATCAGTGGTATCTGTTCATGAAACAGGGGCAATCGGACTTTACGTTCACCTGCAAGACAGGAATAGAGTATCCCGTTACGACCAATACAAAACTGACTTTTGTCGATGCTACTACCGGCGTGGCGGTTGCGGAAGCTGTTCTCCCTCCGGACAAGGTAGCAAGAAACTACAAGGTGAGCCTGACGCCAGGGAAGCTGTACCGCGTCGACGTGAAGGACAAGGCAGGATTCACTATTGATTGGGAGCCCCAATTTATCATGACGCACATCAACCAGGAACTGACGAAACCCCCGCCGTTTACAGATAGTTATGCTGCCTATTTCTATGTTCCTAAAAACACCGGAATAATAGGAGGATACTGGAAAAATACCGGCGCCCGCATCATTGATCCCCAAGGATCAGTTGCACTGACGAACACAACAGAAAACACGTACTTCTCATATCCCGTACCGGAGGGAATGGATGGGAAGATATGGAAACTCGAGCAATGCGCCAATAACTGCTATCTGATGACCGTACCTCCGCAAATTGCACGGCACCCGGGAGAACTGCTTTTGCCTAAGGAGGTTGTTAAAGCGGATAAACTGAACTAACATCAGGTGGCGTCCAGCGCCGTATTAGCGTGTGGAAGAATCTCGGCGTGTTCGCTTTTCATGGATGAGATTGCCGATCCCGAGCCTATTTTATACCGCTTATATTTTACTCAAATCTGCAGGTTGGGGTTGGGGTTGGGGTTGAGGAACAGGAGTAGCACGCTATGTTCAATTTAGGGTCCATGTTCAATTTAGGCCCGTCCGAGCCTGTAGTGGGAACGGCAACCATTCTGGTGGAATGCTCCGTCATAGACGTATTCAAATTTATTGGCGAAGATCTTTTCGTGAACTATCCCAAATGGTCTCCTGAAGTCAAAGAGCTTGAGCAACTCAGCGAAGGCCCGGTGAAGCTGGGAACCATTGCAAGGCAAGTGCGCGTTGACCAGGGGCACCGCTCGGAATCGAAGTTCATGATAACGATTTATGAGCCTCACAAGCGCTTGGCTTTTGCGGGCCTTTCTGAACCTTTTCGCTGCATTTACGAGTTGCAGGACGGCAACAGCGCGAAAACAGCCAGACTGAACTTCACGTTCGAATTGCTTGAACTCCAGATGCTCATGCGGCCATTCGAGCAACTTATCCGCTCTGCGGTTCAGGAGGGCGCTGAACGGACGGTACGAAATATAAAACGTCTGGTTGAGGCCGGTGAGACGCGGGGACAAGCCGAGTAAACTGATCTCACGAAATTAAAAATACGCTCGCGCAACAAACTTATCTACATACCGCCTTTTAGGGAATAACGTCGCGCAGCTTAACCTCGTTTCAGTAAAAAGGATTTTACTCATGAGTCAGGAGAGTTCCATAAGCGCTAACCCGATGCCAGCAGAAGATGACCGGCCGTTATGGGATGTTGTGCTTGGGATCTACGGCTATCCTGCGCTACTGCTGGCGCATAAGCTGAAAGTCTTTTCTTTGCTCGCCAACGGTGCGCTGACGCTGTCCGCTATATGCGACAAACTGAACATCAAGAGGCGCCCCGCCGAGGCTATTTTAACAACGGCAACTGCGCTCGGCTTCTTGTCCCTGCAGGACGAACGCTATTCCCTCACCCCGATCGCGGAGCATTATCTGCTCGAAAAGAGCCCTAACTATTTTGGTTTCTTTTGGGATTTGATGATAGATGATGATCAAGTCCATTCCTTTGCCAGCCTGAAAAAGGCGGTTCTTACCGATACCCCACAGGTTTATGGAGGATCGGCCATCTATGGATCTCATGAGGATCAAGCTGAGCAAGTACGCCGGTTTACCCGAGGCATGTACAGCTTCAGCATCACCTCGGCATTCTGCTGGCCGGACGTTCTGGATCTGTCCAGTCACCGGATAATGCTCGACATTGGCGGAAGCTCGGGCGCACATTCGATTGGGGCAGTATCGAAATTGCCCCATTTACAAGCCATCGTTTTCGATTTTCCGCTGGTATGCGAGATCGCCAAAGAGTTCGTTGCACGGCACGGCTTGCAAAGCCGTATTCAAACATACGAAGGCGACATGTGGAGCGATCCCCTGCCGCCGGCCGACCTTCACTTTTATTCCACCGTCTATAATGACTGGCCCCCCGAAAAATGTAACTTCCTCACGGCCAAGAGCTTTAACAGTCTCCAGTCCGGAGGACGTATCATCATCCACGGGATCTTCTATAACGACAAAAAAACCGGCCCTTTCGCAGCCGCTGCATTCAGTATGTTGATGATGGGGTGGACGGAGGGCAGGTCATATTCCGCCCCGGAGATGTCTACAATGTTATCGGAGGCCGGATTCCGTGACATCGAGGTGCGTCCGGCGTTTGGTTACTATAGCGTGATTACCGGCGTGAAACCGTAGACCCGGCTACCGAGCGGCAAGGTTGACACTCCATTCATCTTCCCTGCGCTTTGTCCGGCTTGAATCCCAACGTTTTCATCGCCGGAACTATCGACTGCTTCGTCGCTTCATAATCTGACCAGGGATCGTTGCCCTTATCCAGCCGCTCATGGATATTCAAGGCAGACCAGCGCGCGGCGCTGCTAAGCGAATCCAGCTCTTCCCATGCCATAGGCACTGACACGCCCAGGCCGGGCCTGGCGCGGACGGACCAGGCCGCTACAGTAGTGGCGCCAAAGCCATTGCGGAGATAATCAATGAAAATTTTTCCGACGCGGTTGCGCGGTCCGCTTTTCGCAACAAAACGCTCCGGTATGGTTTCAGCCAGATGTTGAACAATGGCTTGTGAGAAGTCTTTTACGGTATCCCAATCACGCAGCCTCTTGATCGGCACAACCACGTGCAAGCCCTTGCCTCCACTGGTTTTCAGAAAAGACTTCAACCCCAGTTCCTTGAGAAACACGTAAACAAGCTGGGCGGACTCCTGGATGAGGGGCCATTTCACTCCTTCGCCAGGGTCCAGATCGAACGTCATCCTGTCAGGTTTGCCGATGGCGTTTTTTGTGGCATTCCATGTATGAAACTCGATCACGTTCATCTGAGCGGCGGACACCAGACCTTCAGCACTAGCAATTTCAAGCAATGGCTCATGCTCGGGGTCCAGTGCCGGGTCAAGCTGGTTCACTCCCGGCATATTCTCTTTTTCCCAATGCTTCTGGAAAAACAGTTGGCCTGAGATACCGTCCGGTGCGCGCACAAGGGATACCGGCCTCCCTTCAAGGTGCTCCAGCATTAGCGGTGCAATCAGCGAGTAGTAGCGTATGAGGTCGATTTTCTTGAAGCCCGTTGATGAATCAACCACGCGATCAGGATTTGTTATTTTCACTGACGATGAAATGGATACCGCTCTCGCTGGTTTTTCCGCAGGAATATGCACCGGTTTCTCGCGAATAATGGATTCTGATTTCTTGTCCGATCTCAAGCCGTGAAAAACCGAATGGCGGATGTGATCGCCCCGCGTCCATTCACCAAAAGAAACTTCAGCCACCAGTACCGGCTCTACCCAATGAGCCTTCTTGTCGATACCGCTCGCTTTAACGAAGGGACAGCTAGCAGCAGCAACCTTGTCAAGCTTCGCTTTAAGCTCGCGCAGCGTCTTATCGCTGAATCCCGCGCCTACATTTCCAGCATATTGAAGATTTTTATCCTCATCGTAAACGCCGAGCAGAAGTGAACCTATTCCTGTCCGGGAGCCCTTCGGGTCTGTATAGCCGCCAATTACAAATTCCTGGCGTTGCTTGCATTTCAGCTTTATCCACTCGGAAGAGCGGCGCGAGACATAAACCGAGGTTTTGCGCTTGCCGATAACGCCTTCCAGTCCCAGACGGCATGCAGAATCAATAATGTCATCCGGCGGCACGTCAAAGATATCGCTGATGCGTATCTGCTCCGGCCGCGGTGTCTCAAAAATTGCCTGCAGCAAACGCCTGCGCTCGATAAGGGGCGTGCTTCTGAAGTCATACCCATCGTAGAACAGTACGTCAAACAGGTAATAGACAATGTCTTGAGTCCGGGCGCTGTCGAAGGCATTTTGCAAAGCCTGAAAGTCTGGTATGCCTTTTTCATTCAACACCACGATTTCGCCATCGAGCCATCCCGGCTTCAACTTCATCTTGCGGACTGCCTCAACCAGATGAGGCAGTTTGTGAGACCAATCATGCCCGTTTCGAGTAAAAAGCCGGATCGATCCACGGTCTACTCTTGTCAACATTCGATAGCCGTCAAATTTGATTTCATAAATCCAGCCGGCCGAATCGTTGGGAGGCCCATCAACGAGGGTAGCAAGCTGAGGCCGGAGTGTATGGGGTAGATCAGCTTCAACCGCGTTTTCCGGCAAAGCTGATTTCTTCTTCCTGGATGCGGGTCTCGCTTTTACTGGAACGGCGCCTGTCGGTTCGGGCGAGTTCTGTCTCCCCGGCGGTTCAAGCATTGCAACGCTCTCCGGCATTTCATCCACTACACTGTATTCGCTTGAAGAACGAACATAGTCATCTTTTTCTTTGATAAGTAACCACGCCTCCTGCTTTTCTTCTTCCCTGGTTCTCATGCGGACCAATGCCCAGTGGCCTTTCAGCTTATGGCCGCGCAGTTCAAACTTCAGCTTACCGCTGCGATAACCCTTGTGAGGGTCCTCCAGAGGAACCCACGTTCCCCTGTCCCAGATGATGACTTTGCCCGCGCCATACTGTCCGGCAGGAATCTCGCCTTCAAAACTGTTGTAGGAAATGGGATGGTCTTCAACATGAACCGCCATGCGTTTGTCATTGGGATCGAAGCTCGGTCCTTTCGGCACGGCCCAGCTCTTCATGGTTCCATCGAGCTCAAGCCTGAAGTCGTAATGCAAACGGCTGGCCCAGTGCTTCTGGACAACAAATGACAAAGCGGTCTCGTTTGTCTTCTTGCTGCTACCGGCGCCTGAGGGTTCGGATGTTATGGAAAAATCGCGCTTGGCCCGGTAGGCTTTGAGTAAATCGGCTTTTGCCACATCACACCGCGCGGCGCTTGTGGGTGCCTCTCGTATGAGGCGACCCCGTGTCTGCGCCAGCCTTTGCTGACTTTCTGCCGCCGGGCTTCTCGTTATCCTCCTTATCCCCGCTCTTCTTCAGGCTGCGCTGGAGCAATTCGGTAAGGTCGAGAATCTGCGCGCTGCTACGACCGGTTTCGGCTTCTTCCGGTTGAGCCACGGTTTGTATATCGCCAGTTTCGACCTTTTCATGTACCAGTTTCATGATTTCTTCCTTGAACGAATCGCGGAATTCTTCAGGTTTCCATTTGCCGCTCATGTCCATCACCAGTTGCTCGGCCATTTTCAACTCTTTTTCAGTAATGCCGGCCTCCTGCGTTCCCTCGGGCGGAAAGCTCAATTTCTCCCAACTGCGTATCTCGTCACCCCATCGCAACAGATTCAGCACGAGCGCCGGGCCTGACGGCACGAGAACCGCCAGGTGCTGCTTGGTCTGAATCACCACCCGGGCAATACCAACGCGCCGGGTTTTAAGGAGAGCCTCGCGCAGAAGCGCATAGACTTTGCCTCCCTTGTTGATGGGAACAACATAGTATGGCCGCTCAAGGTAAACGAATGGAATATCCGTGGCCGGCACAAACATTTCAATTTCGATCGTTTGAGTGGCTTTGGGATAAGCAGCGGAGATTTCCTCCTGGCTCAGAACAACATATTGGCCGTCTTCATATTCGATTCCCTTGACGATGTTTTCCTTGTCGATTTCTTTCCCGGTCTTCTTGTTGATACGCTTGTATCCGACCGGATCCATGCTGCGCTTGTCGAGCCAGTCAAAATTTAATCCCTGCTCGGAAGTCGCGGAATGAAGGGCCACAGGTATGTGCACCAAACCAAAGCTGATAGCGCCCTTCCATAATGATCTGCTGCTTGAGGTTGAAGTGGCCATGATTTACTTTCAGTAGAGATAACGTTGCAAGGGCGTCGCAGACGAGGTCACGAGCACGAACCGAACCGTGCAGCTAATCCTTCCTTGGGACCTTGCGCCTCCAGGCCTGGAGCCTCGCGGCATCCCCGCAAGATCATCATGCCCTGCGAATCCCCTGCTTATCTGTGCGATGGCGTACCAAAGTGAAATACCCTTCCCTGTGTGTTCTGTCGTACGGAACGATCAGCTAGCGGATGAGACATTGTTCATTTCTATACGTAAATCAGCGTATTACACATTGTGGTTTCATGTAATTTTTCGTCGATTGATGGCGCGAGAACTGCGGGGTCATTTCGCAAATCCTTTCCTAGAGATGAATAATATGGACTATTTTTCCCTGCTACAATGGCCGGCTATGGTAGTCAACATACTTGCGGTATGGCTGCTCACTTCTCGGTCCAAGCATAAGCGTCATGCCGGATTTCTGTTTTCTCTCCTCAGCAATGGCTTATGGATAGTCTGGGGATGGCATGCCCAAGCCTTCGCGGTTATCGGTCTGCAGATTGCTCTGGCTGCGCTCAACATTCATGGCGTCAAAAAAACCGATTAAACGAAGGACAATGCCGCCCCATCGGTGATGCAAGCCGGTTCTCCCCTTTTTCTTCATGCAGCCAGGGTTTCGGGCGGGTGGAAGCAAGAGAAGTTAGAAAAATGGAAAAATCGCTGGCAATTCGGGCAAGCAAGATTTTCATGGTCTTCGGCATCGGCTGCCTGGTCATGGTAGTAGCTTTTAATAATGTCGTTGATTATCAGTCTAACTTCCTGTTTGTTCAGCATGTACTGACAATGGACACTGTTTATCCTGGAAATGTTCTAAAGCACCGCGCCATCACCGAACCTCTTCTACATCACGCAGCATATGCGTTTATAATATTCAGCGAGTTCGTCACTGCCATATTGTGTCTTTCAGGCGCACTGCGCTTGCTTCGCCATCTCAAAAGCGATGCGACGGCATTCAACAAGGCGAAATTTCTGTCTATCCTCGGATTGTCCTGCGGCTTTGGATTATGGTTTTTCGGCTTTATGGTCATTGGCGGGGAATGGTTCTGCATGTGGCAATCGCCAGACTGGAATGGTCAGCAATCAGCGTTCCGGTTTGTGGTTTCTATCGTCCTGGTGCTAATTTACATCGCGCAAAGTGATAAAATCGGCTGAATCAACAAAACGATTGGAACCAGGTTGTCTAACAAGAACACCGGCGATTTAAAGTTCGCTGCATTCTGTTATCCTGCCCCTTCTGATTACGTCGACAAATACCATACAGAAGCCCTGCCATATTTCATCGAACCATCCAGAGACTGAAGAGTATCGGTCATATTTCCAGGCTAACCGGCATCAATTTAACCTACAGACGACATTGCGGCAGAGACAGGTGTAGCGCTTTCAGCGTCTCGCGCCCCCGCCACCCTCTCAGCCGTAATTTATCTCAGCAAAGACGTTGAACTGCCAGCCCCTTCAGTGCCAAGTACTCCTTGCCCATGCGCCAAGAGAGAACAACTCTTATTACAGATCGCGGCGCTGTCCCACGGCGCCTTGCTGCGAAGCCTGCCGGGCTTTTGCGGATTTCCCGGGTTTACCACGGATGTGGATATGATAATCAGTAGACTGCAAATCTAAATTATGCGAACTCTATTTACCTATTGCATGCTCTTCCCCCGGCGTACGGCATATGTCCTGATTGCACTGCTGGCGGCCGGCGTTGCTGAAGGGCTCAGCCTGACGGCCCTTCTCCCGTTGCTTTCGACCGCAGTGGGTGACACCGCGAATTCCGAAGTTGGACGGCGTATTGTGGCGGGGCTACGCAGTGTGGGCATTGAACCGAGTATCGGCGTGATGTTGCTGATTATCGTTGGCGGCATGATCGTCAAGAGCCTTATATTGCTGTTGGCCAATAGGCAGGTAGGCTATACCGTTGCGCGTGTCGCAACCGCGCTTCGCCTCGAATTGATCGACGCACTGCTCGCCAGCCGGTGGCAGTATTATCTCCGTCAACCCATGGGCTCTCTGGCAAACTCGGTCGCTACCGAGGCATTACGGGCAGCCAATGGGTTTGAGCATAGCGTTACCGTGCTCGCGCTGGCGATACAGGTCATGGTTTATGGGACCGTGGCCATGTTCGTTTCATGGCAGGCTACGCTTACATCCTTCCTCGTCGGCATCTTGATGCTGCGGTTGCTGCACAAACTGATCCGAGCCACGCGTCGGGCGGGAACGAAGCAGACGCAACTGCTGCGGCTCCTGCTGACGTACCTCTCCGATGTGCTGGGCTCCGTAAAATCGCTGAAAGCAATGGCGCGGGACAATGTCGCGGACGCCATTCTGCGAGATCAAACCCGGCAACTGGAAAAAGCTACGCGGCGCGAAATCATGGCGCGCGAAGCTTTGATGGCCTTGCAGGAGCCCTTACTTGCCACCCTTATCGCAACCGGTCTGTATCTGGCTCTGGTGCTATTGGACCTTTCGCTGGCCGAGGTGATGGTCATGGTCTTTTTGCTCACGCGTCTCCTGAGCTTGCTCAATAAGACTCAGCGGAAATATCAGAATCTCGCGGCGCAGGAGAGCGCTTACTGGGCCTTGCGCACGGCGATTGACGAGGCCCGCGGCGCGGCGGAAAGAACCACCGGCACTCGGGAGCCCACGCTGCAAGAGGGTATCAGCTTGCGCAACATCGATTTCGATTATGGCGCCAAGCCGATATTCGATGGCCTCAATCTCGATATTTCCGTCAAATCGTTTACCACGATAGCGGGGCCATCAGGAGTGGGCAAAAGCACAATGCTGGACCTGCTGTGCGGACTGGCTGATCCTAAATCAGGGGAAATTCTCATAGATGGCGTACCGCTGCGCGAAATCAACCCGCGGGGGTGGCGGCGCATGATCGGTTACGTGTCCCAGGAAAATATCCTGCTTCACGATACCATTCTCAGCAACATAATCGTCGGCGCCCCCGATCTCGTCGAAGCCGATGCAGAAAGAGCGCTGCGCCAGGCAGGCGCGTGGGATTTTGTCAGCGCGCTTCCGGAAGGTCTGAATACGATAGTCGGCGAACGCGGCGGGCTTCTCTCGGGCGGGCAGCGTCAGCGTATCGCAATTGCCAGGGCGCTGGCCCATCAACCGGTTTTCCTGCTGCTCGATGAACCGACCAGCGCGCTCGATCCTGAAAGTGAGCGGCTGGTTTGCCAAACCCTGCAGAAGCTCGCGCAGGATCTTACTGTGGTTGCCGTATCTCATCAGCCTGCGCTGATCAACGCGGCCGATAACACTTATACCCTTTTAAACGGCAAGGTAGAGCGGCTGCAACGCTCATCCGAGGTGGAAAATGCTTCAGACGTTCGATCCGTGTCACGCAAGGAAGCAAGCTCGGCCTCCCGATAAATTGACGCAGGATCCCGATATCCTTCCTTAGAATAGTGAAAATATTCACTGAAACAAGGTTGGAGCATTCATACATCCGTTGCTGCAGAAACAAAGGAAAGCGCCACCTTCGATGTCAATATTGATGTCGCGCTAACTGTAAACTGCGAAAGAAAAATAAAAACCATGATCCGAACCCCTCTTCAGAATCAGCTTGAAACTCAAGTGTCGCGGTTGGAAGGGAATGATTTTCAGGAATTTGTGATTACCCTGATGTTCTTTCGCTATGGCGCTGACGGGTTTGCCACCCTCCGCCGATGCAAGGATGAAGGGGCAGACGGTATTATTGTCCACGGAAAGACGGTAATAGCATGTTGGGGTCCAGGATTCACGAAAAGCGCTTCGCAACTGAAAAAAGCCTTTGAGAAAAAAATTCAGGCAGATTTCGATTCCTATAAGGCAAATTGGGAAAACACATATCCCAATTGGACCGTGATGACTAATCATGATCCAGCACCAGATGAAATCAAATTTGTTGATGGCTTAAAATCCGGAAGCCCGGTCACGGGATTAAGCGCAATTATCCACCTAATAAATCACGAGATTAATTTAGCGAACCGCCGCGACGTTTTTAAATTATTGCAGATTCCCAACGAATTTGTTTCTCAGGATGTTCTTGATGGGCTATTGGATCACATCCTGAAGACTGCTGAAATCGAGACAACTATAGAGTACCTATCTCCACTTTATGTCCCAGACAAAATACGTCTGAATTTTAACCAATACGATATTGATTCGGTAGAAGACGAGTATTACCAGCTAGAAGAAGAATATTTTGTCGCAATCAAAAATGCTCTCAGCGCTTTTGACGACAGAGAGTTAAGCAAAATAAAAGGAAAAATCAGACAGGATTATAACGTTGAATCCGGAAATTCATTTGCTGAAAAATTTAATAACCTGACCACGCGATACCTCAGCAAGTATGCGGCTGAATACGACAATGAATATCGCGACGTAATTCGAGGCTTGCTGTTCTGGATTTTTGAACAGTGCCTCATCGGAAAGAAGATTCCCAACGAACCATCAGTTGAGGCACAAACGTGATCCTCCCACATCCTGAGAGTGACCTTTCTCTTAACATCATAGTGATGGCAGCAGACGTCATATGTCTATTAAAAAAAAAACGAGCATTTGTGCTGGTGGAGTCGTTGATGAACGACTTCTTGAAAAAAGATAAACGCAGAACCCCCGAAATGTTCATCAATTCTGTAACTTTTCTGTTTACTTTCGGTTATATCGAGCAGTCGGGATACCGGCTTCGTCTTGACGAGAAGGCTATTAAGCAACCTCAACAGTTCTCTTTAAATATAACTTGAAATGCTTGAAGAACTCTATTCCGATACGGGGTTATTAAACGATGACGTGGAGTTCCACCAGGGGATCAATATTGTTCTTGGAAAATATGCCAAGAACAAACAGGAGAGCGGTATCAACGGGATCGGCAAATCCTCTCTAATCCGGCTAATCGACTATGTGCTTTTATCAGATGGTGCCGACCGGATATTCGCACACGAAAAATATGGCTTCCTACGCGACGAAAATCATACCATTACCCTCAAGCTGAAGATTGGAGAAGAGAGCCATTACATTCGACGCAGCTTTGGCAAAAGAAAAGGAATCATAGGATTCGGCAAGAGCCAAAACCTACTCGCCGACTATGAGCTTCGGGAGCTTCGCTCAAAGCTCCTGGACAAAATGTTTCCGATCACAGATGAAGCCGTTCGATATGAAGGTCAGCGGTTCAGAACGCTTTTCAACTTTTTCATAAAAGACGACCTTGATCAACGGCAGCGTAAAGACCCTCTGGATTTCTTCCCTTACCGAGCCACGACGCAAGAAAAGTTTGCCTATAATTTTTTTCTTTTGGGGCTACCGAATAGTACTCAATTTAAATATGGTGCAGACATTAAGCGATATCGAGAGCTAAACGCCCTGGTTAGAACATTAAAGGAGGAAATTCAAACCTCTACCGGAAAGCGGGTCGAGGAATTTAAATCGGAGCGTGTCGTTCTGGAGCAGCGGATATCACTTTTGGAGAAAAGTCTTAGGGACTATAAATTTCTCGAAAAATATAAGGATATCGAGAAAAGCCTATCTGAGCTGAGCGATCAAATTAACGAACGCTTAAAGACCTTCCATGCACTATCCCGCAAGCTCAAGCGGCTACGGGAATTGAACACAAGTGATGACAGTATCGACCTTGGCGAAATCAACGCTATGTATGCTGAGCTTTCTGCGACCTTTGCTGGCTTGGTTAAGAAAAAGCTTGATGAGATTATCACCTTTAAGAAGACTCTATTAGAGAACAGAGTTCGTCACAACCTTGAGCGGGAACGTCATATTTACGCGTCTATTCGCGAAGTCGAAGCCGAGATTGCTGTTTTGGAAGATCAGCGAGCAAGGTTGCTTCGCCAGCTAGAGGAAAAGGGGGAACTTAACAGCATTGCCAACACTTATGAGCAATTAGTAACGGGCGTGTTAACACAAATGGTTGAATTTCTGTTATACTTCGGGTATAGAAACTACGGAAGCTCGTATGGAAATCACCGAAGCCCAATATCAACAGATCGAAAGCTGTTTGCCCCGGCAACGAGGCAACGTAAGTCTGTCGAACCTGCAAGTTCTCAATGCCATTCTGTATGTAGCCGAGCACGGCTGCAAATGGCGCGGCCTGCCACAGCGCTTTGGCAACTGGCACACGATCTATACGCGCATGAGCCGCTGGTCCAAGAGCGGGGTGATGGATCGATTGTTCGAGCGCTTGCAGCAGGCTCAGATCATCCGCATCAAGATCGAGGCCGTATCCCTGGACAGCACGATAGTGAAGGTTCATCCGGACGGGACCGGGGCGCTAAAAAAAACGGTCCACAATCCATCGGCAAGTCGCGCGGAGGATGGAGCACCAAGATTCATATGGTTGCCGCGGATGCTCGAACGGCTATAACCTTTGCACTGTCCCCAGGACAGGCGCACGATGCGCCCGAAGGCCGCGCACTGCTGAATCGGCTGGGTCCGCCCCATAGGCCTCTGTACCTGTTGATGGACCGAGCCTACGAAGGAAATGAAACCCGCCAACTCGCGTTCGATCTTGGTTTTGTGCCAGTAGTCCCGCCCAAGCGCAATCGAATCGACGCTTGGGAATACGATCAAGCGATGTATAAGCGCCGCAATGAAATCGAACGCCTGTTTCGCAGACTCAAAGGTTTTCGGCGCATCTTCTCGCGCTTTGAGAAACTCGATGTGATGTTTATCGGATTTATTCACTTCGCTTTGATCGTTGAAGCATTCCGTAGTGTTAACACGCCCTAGTAACAGAAAAATCCGCTGTCGAAAAAAATGTCCAGCTATTACGACAAATCGATAAAGTTAGTGAAGATATGCAATCCCTCGACATACGAATTGCCGAAGAAAGGGCAGCCATTTACCACGATATCAAAGAATCTGAGCACAAATTGGATCAGCTTCGCACGCTCTTCCAAGAATCATCAAGAATGCTCTCTTCTTGAGCGAGGATTACGATGTTTCTGCATATTTTGTTGTATCGACCATGCTTAATCGATAACGCGACCAGCTACCTTTCACTCTTGACATCGAAGTCCCGAAGTCAGATGCACTTAGCCGCTTCAACCTTAAGCTCGTCGCCTACGATCTCCTAGTCTTTTTTCATGCCATACGGACTCAACGTCAGCTTCCTCGGTTTTTGGTCCATGACGGGGTGTTCCATGGCATGTCCAAAAGAACCATTGTCGACACTCTGAATTACATTTATCGGCAAAGCCAACTTTATCCGGTCTTTCAGTATATCGCTACGTTCAATGAAGACGAAATTTACATCCCGGACGAACGCAAAGAACTTGATGGGACACTGAAATTTGATCTAGAAAAGGCAGTAGTCGCTCGGTACACCGACAACGAGAAGGGCATGCTCTTCAAGCGAGTGTTCACCTGACACGCGAGCGATATCGCAAAGCATTTCAGAATAGCAAACTTGTTCGATGGCATTATAATGCTTGAACATTAACAGACAACAAAGTGATTTTGGAGAAACAGCTTTTTACGAGCTGGCCATTTTACACACCTGTATGTGCTAGCCTTGGTCACCTAAAATGCATGCTCTGCGAAATACTTCATCGCAAAATGCGATCACTAACAAGATACCCTTGCGGAGGGTGGGCGTCATCATGGGTAACTTGCTGGATGCCATTCATGTCGTGTTCCCCCAAACAACCGGTCGTTGAATAATTCGATTCTATGTCTTCCCGCATAGTACAGAGAAAAAACAGAAATATCATTGAGAGGCAAACAGAGCATCTACTACCTGCGAAAATCGAGATCAACTTATTTTTTCAAATACGAAACAGGTTTCACCCCAGTTTTTGGTTGTTTTGAATTTAACTCTCAAACCCGCCTGTTCCATCAGGCTGACAGCTTCCTGCTGCTCCTCGGGCGTTCCCAGTTCGACGATAACGGATTTCAGCGCTGGGTTTTTCAAGACATTTTCCGCGCCCCTGATGATGGGAATCTCTATGCCATCAACATCTATCTTGATATAGTTGGGATAAGGGAATCCCCATTTCGCGCATAAATCATCCAATGTCACCCCGAACATGCCCTGGATATGGCTGGCGGGTCTTTTCATGTTCTTCAGATCTTCGTTACCGAACTGGGAACGGTTTCCCCCGCCTATAAACCTGGGAATATACAGTTTTGAAAAGCCACCCTGTCCGGATACGGCCACGCCATAGGCGGTAATATTTTTTTCCAGCCTGTTCAAGTGGATATTTTTATTGAGCAGATAATAATTAATGCACTGAGGCTCAAACGAATATACCTGAATGTCATCTCCGTATTTCTTGGCGGGGTATAAGGAATATTGACCGATGTTCGCGCCGAGGTCGAAGAAGCATGCTCCGGGCTTCGAAGCTGTCAAGCCAATCAAGCGTATCCGGTTCTTTTATTGAATAAGTCTTGGCCCTTTGGAGAGTCCGAAAATTATCCACCGCGATGCGTATGGACTGGCCCTTGACGTTTACCTTGGTGTAGCCGCCTTTTATTCCATAAAGTGCTACAGCAAAGCCTGACAGAATATTTGTGAAAAAAGAAGACATGTATGTGCCAATCGGAAATTTACTAATGGGAGTGGAAGATGAAACGAATGCGAAGGATAGCCGGTTTGTCTGTTTCGATGCCAAATATTTTGCGTTTGTCGTGACTGGCGCACTTATTTAGGCTGCACTGCATGGCTTTGTATCGCCCAAATCCATAGGCGGCGGGCAAAGTTCAAGGCGCCGGCATCCGGTTCCTTCTATCTGGCGTAATCCAATCGTTGAGGATATCCAGGTTGTAGGGGGAACCGCTTTCCGCTAGCACTGCTGAAACTTCTTCCATGCTCACGCCCTTCCGCGTCAGAAGGCTTTTTTTGAGAAACGGAAATTTGAACTCGGTAATAAGGGGTTTCCAGAGATGAAAAGTCGGTTCAACCCATGTGAGAGGCCTTTGATGATAATCAATTCGAGCCAGAACCGGCTCCAATCCATATAGTGCCGACAAGCCGGAACCGGTGCCGCAGAAGGCGGGAAAAACCCATCTCGTATCTCCGGATAACGGCAATCTTGAGCTCCAGCACCTCCACCTCTTTAAAAAAACCGCTAAATTCCTCTGATAACACCACATTTTTCTTGCAGTAAAGAAAATAAGATTGCAGATGCGGGCAAACATGAAATGAATCCGTCATCCCGACGATATCGGCATCGCAGTTTTCCAGCCTTACGATGATATCGCGGATACTGAAAAGCGGCCCGAGAACGCTATCATTAACCAATAGAAGGCCAGCATGAACTTTGTATTGAGCATACTTCTCCAAGCCCTGTTTTCCATCCATAAAAATCATATCCCTTATTCTCCCGATTTATGATCCTTACACAGCATTTTGAAAGCTTCTTCAAGTCTGCGTCCGAAACCGCCTCGCTCGAACTGATGAATATGATATTGAATCCCGCCAGCTTTAGTTGATTGAGATAATGGTACACATTCTTCCGGACAATGCTTTCTTCGTCGTAGCTACAGAAAAAGCATAGCGGTTTATCGTAATCGGGAGATACCTCCCCTTCTTCATATAGTCTGACCGACGGCTTTTCGCTAATTCCCTTTCTTGCCAGTAAATAGAAGGACAAATCGCGAACATATTTAAAGTCCTTCAAGAGCGCCTTGATTTGCCATTTCATCGGCCAATCCGGTGACTGCTCAGTTCGGGGCGGGGATGTTTTCATGGACCGGGTCTATAACATAGATGCAGAATTCAAAAAGACCATGCAGCTTCATGCGACCCGTTAACAGAAACGGCCTTTGAATGCTGTTCCTCGGTTTCCGACATAAAGATCTGGCGTAAACGGGGACTCCATAAGGCAGGCGGATTTGGGAAGAGCTCTGGATAACCAGGTCTATGAACAAACGATGAATCCGATCCGTCCTTACTTTCGGTAGTGCCCCCAGCTTCAGGTTCGGCGGCATGCAGAAAACCGGCGAAGCGCCTCACGGACCATTCTCATTATCGTTTCACCGCTATCAGCGTCCAGATTATCAGCGGCTTCGATACGCGTCCACACCTCGGCGGGAATATCCGCTATTGCCTTGCGAACCGCCTGCTCGGCATCCCCCATTCGGTCCAGGGGAACATTGTCGAAGAGTTTGCCGGTCAGCGCCAGCAGTAAGACGATTTGCTCACGCACGGAAACCGGAGCGGATTCAGGCTGCTTGAGGCAGGCGCGGATGCGCCGCCCATGCTCGATGATCCTGCGTGTGGCTTCGTCCAGCCTTGCGCCAAATCTGGCAAAGGTTTCCAGCTCTTCAAATTGAGCATAATCCAGTTTCAGATCACCGGCAACTGCGCGATAAACGGCTCGCTGGGCCTTGCCACCAACACGCGAAACGGATTTGCCGACATCGACAGCAGGCAATACCCCCAATTCAAACAGCGATGGGGAGAGGTAGATCTGCCCATCGGTGATGGAAATCAGATTGGTCGGGATGTAGGCGGAAATATCCTGCGCTTCCGTCTCGATGATCGGCAGCGCGGTTAGCGAGCCCCCGCCAAGCGAATCGCGCAGATGCGTTGCACGCTCCAGCAGTCGCGAGTGAATATAAAAAATATCGCCAGGATAGGCTTCCCGGCCCGGCGGGCGGCGCAGCAGCAGAGATAGTTCGCGGTAGGCGCGCGCATGGTGCGTGAGATCATCATACACGATCAGAACATCCCGTCCCTGTTCCATGAAATATTCGGCGATGCTGGTTGCGGCATAGGGCGCTATGTAAGCGAGGCCCGGCGGATCGTTCCCTTCCGTTACGACAACCACTGTATAGCTCATTGCGCCTTTTTCTCGCAGTGTTGCGATCACCTTCGCGACCCCTGACGCATGCTGGCCGATAGCGCAATAAACGCATAGTACGTTTTCGTTTTGTCTGATTGAGTATCGTGTCCAGCGCAATGGCGGTCTTGCCTGTCTGCCGATCCCCCAGAATCAACTCGCGCTGACCGCGACCAATCGGAATGAGCGCATCAATGACCTTGATGCCTGTTTGCAGCGGCATTGTGACAGGTGCGCGGTCCATTATAGGCGGAGCCGCCCGCTCGATGGGCAGACGCGTTGTGGAAATAACCGGCGCCTTTCCGTCCCGGGGCCGCCCCAGTGGATCGACAACCCTTCCAATCAAATTGCCGCTTACCGGCACATCCATTACATGTTCCATGCGTTCAACTTCATCACCCGCATGCAGCTGTGAGTAATCATCCAGCAGAATCACGCCGATTTCGTCTTCTTCGATATTGAATGCTATGCCATAACGAGTCGCCCGGGAACTTCAGCACCTCCTCGAAGCCAACGCCGGGAAGACCGGAAACTTTCGCAATGCCAGCGGCAATGCTGGTAATTTTCCCTACTTCTACGCAAGGTTAATTGGGGCGCACCCGCTTGACAGGCTCGCTCTATTTTTGCAAAGGCACTGTCGAAAATACCTTGCAGATTGTTAGTGCGCCATGTTTATCGGCGGAAGTCTGGTTCGGTTTCAGATTCAGGTTCGAATTCGTGCCCGGACTGATTTTCCAGGAGCTTCCATACCTCCTTTTCCAGCGATGCGAGATGGGCCGCGATGCTCCACGCCACCTTGTATCCACCGGCGACGAGTTCAATCCCGCTCACCAGGTCCGGCCTGGTCGCAAACCGGACCGGAAGGCCAATGCCCAGGCTTTCCTTAAGCACAGCCTCTATTGCATCTTGCTGCGCTGCGGACAAATCAAATGTGCTATTAATCATAAGCTCTCCGCCTGCCGCGGCTACCGTCGACGCGGCCCTTGACGCTGCTGACGCTGCAGGTGCCAATACAGACGTAGATTTGAAAGCCGAAGCCAGCTGCGCCTTCTCCTCATCGCTTGACTCGCGCAAGCGCTTGATAAACGCTTCCACGATATGCGCCTCCAGGGTGGCGCCGGCGAGATCGGCCAGCACTTTTCGCGCGATGGCAAATACTTCTGTGCACGTTTGCCGCGCAAGCGCTTCGCTCAGGCTGCGATACTCGCGTTCCAATGCGCGCTCCCGCTTTGCTGCGCAGGTCGTCCAGATCTTTCCGGGCGGCGGCCATCAACCGCTGGCGTTCGGCTTGCGCCTCGTTTGAAGCCTTGCTCAAAAGCGCCAGCCGCTGCTGGTCAAATTCATTATTCTTGTGTTGAAATTCGTCGCGCTCTTTTTCAGCTTCCAATTTTCTCGCATCAGCATCTGCCAGCTCCGCGGCGATTCGTCTCTCTCTCGCATCAAGAGCATTGAGGATGGGCTGGTAAAAGAAACGTTTCAACAACCATACCAGGATGAGAAAGTTGACGACTTGCGCAATGACAGTAAACCAGTCAATGAGCACGAATTACTTCCCCGCAGCCTCTGAGATAACGTAGTTCCAGAATGGATTGGCAAAAATCAGAATCATGGAAACCACAAAACAATAAATTGCCGTGGACTCGATTATCGCCAGACCGACAAATAAGGTGCGGGTAATGGTCGCGGAGGCATCAGGTTGCTGAGCCAGTGAACTCACAGCCGTGGCAATCGCCCTTCCTTCTCCCAGGGCGGGGGCGATTACGCCAATGCTGATCGTCAAGCCAGCAGTGAGAATCGATATGATCGCGATAAGGGTCATGCTGTCCATAATCTCTCCTTCAGTTTTGTTCTATCTCTGCCTTTTTGATATCGAGCCTCAGATGACCCTCTTTTCAGATTTTCCGGATCGTTGGATTCAGCACCTTTCCGGCTTGATGCAGCAGCCGCGATATAAACCGTGGCCAGAATGCTGAAGATATAGGCCTGCACCATGCCGGTCAGCAAGCCGAGCGCACTCATGACGATCGGGAAAATAAATGGCGTAAGGCTTAGCATAATTGCAAGAATCATCGTTCCGCTCATCATATTGCCAAACAGCCGGACGGCCAGAGCCAGTGTGCGCGAAAACTCTCCGATAATATTGAACGGGAGCATGATGGGCGTCGGCTCGAGATAGGATCGGAGGTAGCCGGTCAGCCCCTGCTCCTTTATGCCATATAGCGGCACCGCGATAAACACGCAAATCGCCAGCGCCGTAGTGGTCGAGAGTGAACCCGTGGGCGGCTCATATCCGGGAATGACGGTCGCGAGACTTGCCGCCGCGACAAATACAAATAGTGTGCCAAGGAATCCAAGATATATCCGAGGCTGGCGCAAACCCACTTCCTCGATCTGCTTCTTTATCGCTATGACGACGGTTTCAAGCAGATTCTGCCAGCGGGCGCGTTCCAGCCCGACGGAGAGTTTGCGGGTAATGGCTTTTGAACCGGCAGCGAGTATAAACATCAGCCCCCAGGTATATACTATTGTGGCGTTCAGTTTCAGAAAGCCATATTCCCAGAAGACGATGTCGTCGGGACTAAGGTGCATGGCCCGCCCTCTCTGCTCTCTCCGCCCTCTGCGTCCCCCGCATCCCCTGTGCCCCCTGTGTTTCCTGTGTTCCCTGTTCCTTTTTCCCCCGCTGATGCAGGTTGTTTTTTCCAACCGATGGCTCCCCAGCAGGGGCAATTTTCGATAGGGGCGCGGGCAAAAGCCGTGTCGCGGACAGCCGTGCGAGGATAAATCCGAACAAGCTCCCGAGCAGGATTTCCCAGCTATTGCCAGACAGGCTCAGTAGAAAATAGAACCCCATTGTGACGATACCTGTTCGCAGCATCATGCTGCAAATAAACCATAGCGCTGGACGGCGAGCTGTCATTCCGCTGCGGACGGTCCACCACAGGCCGCCAAAGAAGATCGCCCCCAACAGCATGCCTGCCGCCAACGCCAACAGCAGCGCGAACGCCTGGGTCGAAATTTCATTCATTGCGATCCTCCTGTTGCCCTTGTTGCTTATGGGTTTCTCTATCTTCTTTCGCAACCCAATGCCAGGCATTCAGACAGCCGATGACCAATCCCGCAAACAGCAGCGTCAGTGTCCACGAATGATTCATGGCATGACGGCGATCCAGCCAGACGCCGAGCGCTGCGCCAAGCAGCGTTGGCACGACTACCGACCACCCGACCAGCCCGATCATGCCCAACCCGGACCAGACCGTTCGCCTGACATGGCCTTGTTCCCGTTGCGCCTTCAGTTTGCGCTCCGCCCTGGCTCCTACCAGGCGGCTTAACTCCGGCTCGTCTGTTGCGTGTTTCCTTTCCGGACGCTTCTCGTCCAAGGGATTACTCACGATAAAATTCCGAGAAACGGCGGATGAAACCGCTTTCCATTTTCGCCATCATCCGGCGCATGTGCTGCTCGTGTGCGTCAAGATTTAAAAACTCATCCCTGACCGCCTCGCGCAAGGTATTAAGATCTGTTCCTTCCATGGCATTGCGGACCGAGACCAGCACATCCGCACCCGTCTTTATCAGGATGCCCTCGTCTACCGCCAGGTAAGCCTCACGCTCGCCTTCTGTTTCAAAAACGAGAATTCCCGGTATCAGCGCCGCCACACAGTCAAGACGGTTTGGCAGCAGCCCGAACGATCCCTCGCCAGTCTCGGCAACAATACGGGCGATCCCGGTCTTTTCGGCATAAACCTGGAAAGGCAGAAGAATTTTAAGATTCATGAGCCGCCGTTTCCTCGACTTCAGCTTTAACGACGGCTTCCCGGTTTGCGTTTTTTTTCGCCTCGGCTATCGTCCCTATCATGTATAACGCTCTTTCAGGGATATCCTGGAATTCGTCTCCGCAAGATACGTTCGCAGCCGTCCAGCGCATCCTTGAGACTGACCAATTTTCCCTTGATGCCCGTAAATTGCTCGGTCGTGAAAAATGGCTGAGTAAGAAAACGCTCCAGCCGCCGGGCGCGTGCGACCACATTACGGTCTTCGGGCGATAGCTGTTCCAGCCCGAGCATTGCAATGATGTCCTTGAGTTCCGCATATTGCGCCAGTGTGCGCCGGATCTCCTGCGCAATCTGATAATGCCGGTGGCCGACCACCCCGGGCACGGCCATTTTGGAGTTGGACTGGAGCGGATCGATGGCAGGGTATAAGCCCTCGCTGGCGCGCTTGCGCGAGAGCACGATGGATGCGGAAAGATGCGAAAAGGTATGTACGGCTGCGGGATCGGTAAAATCATCGGCCGGAACATATACCGCCTGAATGGATGTGATAGCGCCGGTATCGGTATTGGCGATCCGTTCTTCCAACTGTGCCAGTTCCGTGCTCATCGTTGGCTGATAACCCAGACGCGACGGCATTTGTCCCATCAACCCGGACACTTCCATTCCAGCCTGGATAAAACGGAAAACGTTATCCACCAGCAGCAGCACATCACGATGCTCGTCATCGCGGAAATACTCGGCCATTGTCAGCGCCGCATGGCCAACGCGAAAGCGGGCGCCGGGCGGCTCGTTCATCTGGCCAAACACCATCACCATGTTCTCGAGCACGCCCGCGGTCACCATATCGCGGTAGAGTTCTTCTCCTTCGCGGCAGCGTTCGCCTATGCCGCAAAAAATGCTGACGCCCTCATGCTGTCCGGCCACGTTGTGGATCATTTCAGTCAGCAATATTGTCTTGCCCACGCCCGCACCGCCAAGCAGTCCGGCTTTGCCGCCCCGTTCCAGTGGCATCAGCACATCGATGATCTTGATACCCGTCTCGAAGATTTCAGCTTTTGTGGAAAGCTTCGCCAAAGGAGGAGAGGAGTGATGAACAGTGCGCCACTGTATGTTAGCCGGTGAAGGCCCGCGGTCGATGACATTGCCGAAC
The DNA here is from genome assembly GCA_963831395.1 of uncultured beta proteobacterium. GTDB lineage: Bacteria > Pseudomonadota > Gammaproteobacteria > Burkholderiales > Nitrosomonadaceae > Nitrosospira. Next base: position 64,392 of record CAWHQD010000037.1, on the reverse strand, counting down.
ACGTCGAACATGCGCGAGAGCGTTCCATTGCCCACTGGCGCCTTGAGTGGTCCCTGTGTATCTCTAACCGGCATGCCCCTGGCAAGGCCCTGCGTCGGCGTCAAGGCAATGCCCCGCACGCTATGGGCGTCGAGCTGGGATAAAACCTCGATAACAATCTTCTCTTCCGGTCCGGTACGTAACAAGGAATAGATGGGCGGCACACGGGTTTCGAACCGTATATCCACGATACCGCCGCGCACGGCAATAACCGAGCCGAAATCTGAGAAAGCCAACGTGGTATTCAATCCTTAGCTCCTCGTTACCTTGGCTGCTTCTGATTTTTCAGTATAGTTCAGGTGTTATGCTATATCCATCGACGCCCCAAAAATGTGCAAGAAGTGAAAAGCTTCGATTCCATGACAAGCGAACGGCGGCTCTCTTTTTCAGCCCCGCATTTCGAACGGGCTCCTATCGCCGCTTGACTAAGGGGGCGAGTCGGCGGAGGACGTGATGGCGGCTTTGCGGGATGGGCCGGGCAGCATGGCCTTCAACATATCCAGGGTATCGGCTTCGTCGACTTTTTTGTCATCACGAATACGAAGCATGCGGGGGAACCGCACGGCCACACCCGCCTTGTGCCGCGACGATGGCGCGATTCCCTCAAATCCGATTTCAAAAACCATTGTGGGCGTGACACTGCGAACCGGCCCGAATTTCTCTATCGTTGTCCTGCGGATTACGGCATCGACCTGAGCGATTTCGCGATCGGTCAGGCCGGAATACGCTTTCGCAAATGGCACCAGCTTGCGCTCGCCCGGTGCATCGTTGCTCCCGCTGTCCCAGACCGCAAAAGTGTAATCGGTGTAGAGCGAAGCGCGGCGGCCGTGTCCCCTTTGCGCGTAAACCAATACCGCATCCACTGTATAGGGATCGATCTTCCACTTCCACCAGATGCCGCTCTCCTTGGTACGGCCTATCCCATATCGCGCGCTGACCGACTTGAGCATCATGCCTTCAACAGCGCGCGAGCGCGAACTATCCCGCATCACGCCCAGCCTATGCCAATCAGGAGCTTCGACCAGGGGAGACAGGATCAAACCAGGCGCATCAATACTGTGCACCACATCTTCGAGCCTGTTGCGACGCTCCGACTGGACAATGTGTCTGATGTCCTGGCCTCGATGTTCCAGTAAATCGAATGCGATAAATGCTGCCGGAAATTCATTTAATATTTTGGATGACAATGTTTTGCGGCCGATCCGTTTTTGCAGATCTGCAAACGGGGCGGGACTGCCGTTTTTCCATATCAGAATTTCCCCATCAATGACTGTGCCATTGGGCAGAAAAATACCGCTGATTTCAGGAAAGCGATCCGTGATGAGGTCTTCGCCGCGCGACCATAGCCAGCTTTGTCCGTTGCGTTGCACCAATTGAGCGCGAATTCCATCATATTTCCACTCGATCTGCCACTGCCGGATATCGCCCAGCATTTGCGGATCGGCTTGCGGGTTGATCTGCAAGGGATGGGCCAGAAAAAACGGATAAGGCTGACCGTCTTTGTTTCCATGTTCAAACTCCGAGTTGTTCAGCTATCAGCAAGTTATAGCGTTCCGCACTGGGTTGCAGCGCACTGTCGGTCCATCCCATCATGCGCTGGGCGACGATTTTGACATCCAGGCCGGCAAGCTCGCTTAATGCTCTAATCACCAGCAGCTTTGATACGCCTACGCGAAACGCGCCGCTTATCAGTTTTATCAGCACAAAACGCTCCTGCGATTCCAGTTCATTCCAGTAGCTGAACAATGCCTCCCGGGTCTTTTCCGGTGTTTCGTTCCGTAGCGGGATAATCCGCTCTTCCATCCAGGTCGCGAGGGGAATACTGGTTTCATGGGAGGGCGGCGGCAGGATATGCGCAATGGTTTCGGCCAGATCCCCTACCGCCTGATAACACTCATCGAACAGCCATTCCGGAATACCCGACATTTCGGTTGAAAATTGCCGCAAGAATTTTGTCGAGATTGTCTGACGCGGTTTTCCGCCCGCGAGAAAATAAACCGCCCATGCAGCATTGGCCGGTTCAACATGGCTGAAATAGCGCTTCAGTGCGTCGAGCTTGCCCAGGGTGGCGGTGGTTGCGTCCAGCTCGTTGTAAAGCCGCGCAAAATCACGCATGACTTTCCTTGAATGCAACGGATTCGTTTTCCGCTGCGTTATCCTCTTCATCCGTACCGTACTCGGTCTCGAAAGCGGAGGCATCAAGACCGTTTTCCTGTAGCCACCGTACCATGACATCTACATGCCCATGCGTGACAATCACGCGTTGTGCGCCCGTTGCAGTGATTGCCCTCATCAGGCCCGGCCAGTCTGCATGATCAGACAGCACGAATCCCCGATCGACTGCTCGCCGCCGCCGTGCGCCTCGTAAAAGCATCCAGCCGCTTGCGAAGGCGTCGCTATAATCCCCGAACCGGCGCATCCATGGCGAGCCCGCAGCCGATGGCGGAGCAATAACAAGCGCTTCGCGAAAGCCGGCTTTACTACTTACATCGCTGACACGTCAACGTGTCCGGCAAGGATATGCCGGCGTTGCGATAAATACGGTTGAGCGTTTCAGCAGCGCCATGGCAGATAATTGGACCTATGGAGTTGTCGATGCCGTTCAGGATGCGTTGCGCCTTGCCGAACGCATAGCAGAACAGCACGCTGGCGCGTCCCTTTTCAGCATTACTCCGCCACCATTCGTTGATATCCTTGAAAATGTCGCCTGCAGCATGCCAGCGATAGATGGGCAGACCAAACGTTGATTCGGTGATAAAGGTGTCGCATGGGACGGTTTCGAAGGAGTCGCAGGTACCATCCGGTTCCAGCTTGTAATCACCCGAGATAACCCATGTCTCGCCCCTGTATTCAAGACGAACCTGGGCAGAACCGAGCACATGGCCCGCCGGGTGAAAGGAGACGGTTACGCCGTTATGGATGACAGGCTCGCCATAGGCCAGCGTATCGAGTTGGATATCGCCCAGCCGCGACTTCAAAACGTCGGCGCCAGGAAGCGCAGCAAGGTAATGAGTATGGCCGGGCCGGGCATGATCCGCGTGCGCATGCGTGATGATTGCACGGTCGACGGGTTGCCAGGGATCAATGTAAAACTGCCCCGGTTCACAAAAAAGCCCTTCCTTTCTTGCAACCACCAGATCGGCCATATATACGCCCCAGGTACGCCTCAGCCCGTCATTGATCAAACGTTGGCTGTTCAAGCTACCCAGGCTGCCCAAGAGAAGAGATTAAAACAGTACCGCTCAAGGCCGGATGAAGCGGCGTAGTGGTCAGACTTGAACGCAATAAAGGGTTGAGAGAAAGAAAAGACCGGCCACTCTGCCTGGCCCCATCCTCATTGCCCTGGCAGGCTTAATGCTTCTTGTACAGCCCGATCAGTTCCGAATATCCAATCACATGGCCCTTCATCGCTTCCTCCAGCTTTGCCTTGGTGGGCTGCTTCAAATCAGGCAACACGGTATCCAATGCGTAGAGCTTATGGAAATAGCGGTGACTGCCTATCGGCGGGCAAGGCCCGCCGTAGCCGGTGCGCTCCCAGTCATTGAGTCCCTCTCTTGTTCCTGATGGCAACTCTGCGGGCGGAATTGCCTCGGCCAGACCGGTGGCGATGGGCGGGATGTTGTACAACACCCAGTGCACCCAGGTTCGCTGTGGGGCAGCAGGATCAGGCGCATCCGGGTCATCCATGATCAATACCAGGCTTTTCGTGCCCTCCGGCACCTCTGTCCATAAAAGCTCCGGTGAAGTGTCGTGCCCCTGACAGGTATGACGGGCGGGGATCAGGCCCTGATGCGCAAAAGATGAGGATGTGATAGTCATGGACATGATGGGCTTCTCCTTTTTTTCCTTCTGGCTCAAGGGAGCGGCTTCAGCCGCTTCCGCAGTAATCGCCGCAATGACCGCAATAGCTGATACAGCCCCCGCAGCGAGCAAGCAGATAACGCTAACGCCCAGCAGGGCGGAAACTCTAGCGCGTGCAATGAAATGCGGACTTGTACTCATCGGTCAGCTCATCTGTCAGGATAAGGGTATGAGCCGTCCCTTCTCGCCGCCCAGCTTGGGCAGACGAACAGTCAGCACGCCATTCTTGTAGTTCGCTTCCGCGTGATCCGCGTCCACGTTTTGCGGCAACGGAATGGCCCGCTGGAATATCCCGTAGGCGCGCTCCATGACATGGTAGGTGCTATCGTTCGTGACGCGCTCGAAACGTTTTTCGCCTTTCAAATAAAGCATATTGCCATCGACAGTAATCTCGCAGTCTTTTTTCTCCATGCCCGGCACCTCTATCCGTACCACAATTTCCTTATCCGTTTCTTCCATCTCCCCCGCCAGCAGGCTCCAGTTCCTGGAAGGGGGAAACGTGCTGGCCGCCCCTTGCTCTTTATCCACCTCGTCCTTGCGATGTACGAAGTGAGTAAGCGCGTCGCTGCTATCGTGGACCAGTTCGCGCCAGCCCTCGGCAATATGGTCCCACGTCCGGCTGAGTCCACGGCCAATATTTTTCCGGGCCTGCTTCAAGGAATCCATCATGATCATGCTCCCTTTATCATTATTAGAAAAAATCAGCGGCGCAGCCTCGTTTCTTTTTGCCGCTGATAATTCACCAGCTTGGCAATTGCCAGCAATTCTTCAGATAACAGTTCCAACAGGTCATCGAGTGACAGAATGCCGACCAGCGCACCATTTTCATTCACTATGGGTAACCGTCTTACCGTCTTGCTGCGCATATATTGAATCGCCTCGAAGATGCCCACGCTTTCTTTCACTGTAACCAACTCCTGCTCCATGATGTCGCCTACCGTGATCACCGTCTGGATCAAGCTCGGTGGCCATGATCTCGACCACCAGATCCCGGTCGGTAACAATCCCGACCGGGATCTGGGCGCCATCGCGCTCTTCGACCACCACGACATCGCCAACGTGATGCTGGCGCATGAGTTTGGCCGCTTCCAGAGCAGTATCGTCACGTTTCACAATAACAGTATCGCGGTTACAAATTTCACCGATAGGCATAATCGCCCTCCATTTTCCATTACATATGAGAACCGGGCATTTGAAGCAGGGGCATGGCGTTGATCTGTTCGTTGATGTTTCAATGCCCGAACGAGCCGGACGCCGGATAACAGTTTTCCCGCAACCGGCAGCCTTTAGCGCGTCCAGGTCACTCGCAACAGATATTCCTCAGGGTTATAGTGAAATTCCAGGTCACCCTGATAGGCATTATGTATCGCTTCGCCGATACCTCGGGCCAAATGAATATCAGTGGTTGTGACGAGCGTCCCGCCATCCTTTTCTTCGATCTTCATGATGCGGTTGAACGGGTGCTCGCTTCGCTCGTGTTTTTCTATGTTATGTACGAGATGCATGATTTCCTCGCGATGCGCGCCATAAAATTCCCCGTTCAATGTAATAAATCCGGCGGGATAATCATCTTGTATGCGCTGACATGCGGCACAGATTTGCTGATGCGCACCGCGTGGGGCTTCAAGCCACTGCCAGCGCCCCTCCTGGAACACCGCGCCGCATTGTGGACATACGGACGGCTCCGGCATCTTCATGTCTTGCCCGGTAGGCATCATGCACGCGCTCCTTGAAGAGCTTGTCATGCCGGGAAATCTGACGGAAGCCGGGGGGAGTGGTATGCGTGCCCATGGTAAAATCCTTTTATGTGAATCGCATCTGTTGTTCGCTAAAGATGACGACAGCGTTTGCCATCAGGGACTGCGGGTTTGCGCCTTGCGGCAAACCCGCGAAAAGGTAAACTCCGGTCTCGGACTATGCTGACATTCTTTCAATGGAATGTTCAGCATAGCCATCCATTAACCCCGGCTGCAGAATATCGCGCTACTTGACCTCAATCCGCCTGGCGGTCTTGCCCTCTTTCTTTGGCAACGTCAGTTCCAGTGTTCCGTTTTCATACTTGGCCTCGGCTTTGGTCTCATCCACCTCGCTTCCCAAGGTGAAGCTCCTGTAGCTCGATCCTTGATGGCATTCGCGACAAATGACTCTTTCGCCTTCTTTTTCTTCTTTTTCCTGTTTGGTCTCGCAACTGATGGAAACCCGATTGCCCTCCACCTGGACCTTGACATCTTCTTTCTTCACCCCCGGTATTTCTGCCCGCACCGTGTAGGCTGTGTCGTTTTCGCTCAAATCAATCTTGATTGTAGGGACAGTCTCCCCCTCCGTGGAAAACGGACGCATTCCAAAACCCCTGAACAAGTCATCTATATTAGCGAACGGGTCGAAGCGAGTAATATCACCATAAAGAGGTGAACGCCGAGCAATATTTGCCATGATGTTTTCTCCTTTGAAATAATAAAAAAAACGTTATCGTTACCACTACCCCTCATTCGATCGCTTAAGCAACAAAGCGATCAGAATCCTTGTGGCTGCTAAAAAGGGCGGCTAAAAAGCGAGCTAAAAATCGCCTTCCGTATCCAGCCAACCATCCGTTTCCACGTCCGCCTCCAGCCAGTCCTGCGCCCCGTCATAACCGTAATCTTCAAGTCCATAATAAGTGCTGGTAGAAACCGTGTGATGGCCTTCTTCCCGACCGCTTGATTCGTCGCAAACTTCTGATGTCATTGGCTCGTCGGGCGCCGGCATTTCGAATTGCTCGGCAGCGTCATTCTCATCATTTTTTGTGACCCCGACGCCGGGCTTATTTGATGGCGTGCTTGACAAAATATGGCCTTTAAAAATTGGTGGATCGGTCTGTGCAGTGGTCATAGCCGATTACCGCACAGTCTTGCCTGACGCGTCTCTGCTTGATGCGCCGCCAATTTTTAACACCTCGTCACCGAGGTTTCTGTGCGCTGCCTAACATTAGCAATAGCCGGGAATGCGCTGCGAAGGAATCGCGGACATCCCGGTTGCCGCTATTTAGGCTCGCAAATCCCCGGACAATCCGCTCCACCGCGTTTGGGATCGCAATCGTCTTTCGGATTGTCCACGCAGATTTTGCCCTCGGGGCAGGGAATCCCGGCAATTCCACCGCATGCCTGGGCTTCGGACTTCTTGCATTCCCCTTCATGTTCGATCGATACTCCCGCCGCGGCTGCGGTGCAGGCATTCCCGTAAGTCTTGCCGTCGCAGCCACAAACAGGACGGAACTCTCTGCGTGCAAATGTCGGGCTTGGTTTTGCACTGGCCTTGCGCGTCCGGCATCTTGCATTTTCCGACGCCAAAATCGCAATACTGTTTTGCGTCAGGACATGCGGTTCCCGCGATTCCTCCACAGACTGCCCCCGACCCCGGCCCACCGGAATCAATGGGCTTGCATTGATCGGTGAGCTCCACATTCAGGAAGGTCCCGGGCTTCGGGTTAATGGCACGCAACTGCTTGACGAAGGCGTTGAACTGTTTCGGCGTTGAGCTAAAACCTGCTTCCGCACATGCGTCCAACCCCCCCTCGATCGGAACGGGACCGCCCCTTCTGGGGCTATAGACTGCAAAAGTATCAACGGTATCATCGATAATCGCTTTCCCGACCAGCTTGCGGATCGATTTCAATGCGGCGCTATCCAGCGCTCCTCCAGAACTGCCGAGAGAAATATTCACGGCACGTTTTGCGGTATCTCCGCCATCCCCGGCAGTCTGGGCAAAGGCGGGCGCGCTAAGCAGGGCTGCTCCGATCAGTAAAACATAAGGCAATTTCTTCATTTTTTCCTCCCATCGATAGTAAATTAAATTACATCCACTCGCCCTTTGTAAGCTACCGGCCTGGAACGAGCGGGCCGATGGCACGATTTTCTTCTTTTGATCCGGGCAGCCAGCAACCCGGATCAAGTACTAAACAGTTTCATCGCACCCCCGAATGCCATTCCGCCGGCGGCGAGCCACGACGCCCATCAGGCCCAGGCCGGCAAGCAGCATCAGGTATTGCTCAGGCTCGGGTATCACTGCCACGGTGACATCGTGGTCGTGGTAGCGCACTTCGAAAATGCCCGGGTTGAACCCATTCACGCTGAAGGATGAGAAAGTCGTATCGGCGCGGTCATCGAAAGTCGCCACCACAAAGCTGTCGCCCGCCACAGGCGTGTAACCGAGATTCCATATTGCAATCTCGCCGCCTAGTGTTACGTCGTCTGTAACCGTCAACTGGTCAAAGCTGCTCAGGCTCGCTAGTTCGAAGTTGATTACGCCGCCTGAAGCCTGATGCAGATCACCATCGATAGTAAGATGGCCAATGGAGTCGCCGGGATTGATTGCCCCGCTGTTGGATAAGCCAAGCATCGGCGTGATGACCGTACCGTTACCTTGCACTTCCCCAGTCTCGCTGTTGGTGAAAGTTGTATTACTAGCGCGCTCAACCTGGAACGCTGCCGCAGCGCCAACCTCAATCACGCCTTCGTTCGTGAATGAGTCTGCTATTCGCATCGTTCCCGCATTCACATTGGTCGTGCCGGTGTTGTTGTATGCCACCTCGATGGTGGTCAGCGTGTTGCTCTGCTTGTTGTAAGTGCCGCTGTTGTTGAAGGCATTGGTGCCGCCGAAGTGATCCATGAAGGAATCGAAGTTGTTGGCATCGTTCCAGGTACCGGTGTTGTTGATCGTCCCGCCATTGAACAGGATCGCATTGTTGTTGGCTGATGTGTTGCCGCTCCAGGTAGTATTGCTGACATTGATAATGTGTCCGCCTCCAACATCCTTCCGCTCGCTGCCGGTAATGGATAGCCCACCATCAAACTGCGTCGTGGCCGCGCCCACGATGTTTCCGGCGGTCCAGGTGGCTTGTCCAGTAAATGTATGGTCGGCCCCTTGCAGATTACCGCCGCTGATGAGCACCGGCGTATTGTGCGTGCCACCATTGACATTAATGAAACTGAACGATTCCGAACCACTGATCTTTAACGTGCCATCGCCCGAGGTGGTGACGTTGTTCAGATTGTGGGTGCCCTGGTTGAAGTCCAGCGTGCCGCCGGTAGCGATATTGAAATCGCCGGTATGGGTGCCGTTGCCTTTGAGTTGCATCGTTCCCGCATTCACATTGGTCGTGCCGGTGTTGTTGTATGCCACCTCGATGGTGGTCAGCGTGTTGCTCTGCTTGTTGTAAGTGCCGCTGTTGTTGAAGGCATTGGTGCCGCCGAAGTGATCCATGAAGGAATCGAAGTTGTTGGCATCGTTCCAGGTACCGGTGTTGTTGATCGTCCCGCCATTGAACAGGATCGCATTGTTGTTGGCTGATGTGTTGCCGCTCCAGGTAGTATTGCTGACATTGATAATGTGTCCGCCTCCAACATCCTTCCGCTCGCTGCCGGTAATGGATAGCCCACCATCAAACTGCGTCGTGGCCGCGCCCACGATGTTTCCGGCGGTCCAGGTGGCTTGCCAGTAAATGTATGGTCGGCCCCTTGCAGATTACCGCCGCTGATGAGCACCGGCGTATTGTGCGTGCCACCATTGACATTAATGAAACTGAACGATTCCGAACCACTGATCTTTAACGTGCCATCGCCCGAGGTGGTGACGTTGTTCAGATTGTGGGTGCCCTGGTTGAAGTCCAGCGTGCCGCCGGTAGCGATATTGAAATCGCCGGTATGGGTGCCGTTGCCTTTGAGTTGCATCGTTCCCGCATTCACATTGGTCGTGCCGGTGTTGTTGTATGCCACCTCGATGGTGGTCAGCGTGTTGCTCTGCTTGTTGTAAGTGCCGCTGTTGTTGAAGGCATTGGTGCCGCCGAAGTGATCCATGAAGGAATCGAAGTTGTTGGCATCGTTCCAGGTACCGGTGTTGTTGATCGTCCCGCCATTGAACAGGATCGCATTGTTGTTGGCTGATGTGTTGCCGCTCCAGGTAGTATTGCTGACATTGATAATGTGTCCGCCTCCAACATCCTTCCGCTCGCTGCCGGTAATGGATAGCCCACCATCAAACTGCGTCGTGGCCGCGCCCACGATGTTTCCGGCGGTCCAGGTGGCTTGCCCAGTAAATGTATGGTCGGCCCCTTGCAGATTACCGCCGCTGATGAGCACCGGCGTATTGTGCGTGCCACCATTGACATTAATGAAACTGAACGATTCCGAACCACTGATCTTTAACGTGCCATCGCCCGAGGTGGTGACGTTGTTCAGATTGTGGGTGCCCTGGTTGAAGTCCAGCGTGCCGCCGGTAGCGATATTGAAATCGCCGGTATGGGTGCCGTTGCCTTTGAGTTGCATCGTTCCCGCATTCACATTGGTCGTGCCGGTGTTGTTGTATGCCACCTCGATGGTGGTCAGCGTGTTGCTCTGCTTGTTGTAAGTGCCGCTGTTGTTGAAGGCATTGGTGCCGCCGAAGTGATCCATGAAGGAATCGAAGTTGTTGGCATCGTTCCAGGTACCAGTGTTGTTGATCGTCCCGCCATTGAACAGGATCGCATTGTTGTTGGCTGATGTGTTGCCGCTCCAGGTAGTATTGCTGACATTGATAATGTGTCCGCCTCCAACATCCTTCCGCTCGCTGCCGGTAATGGATAGCCCACCATCAAACTGCGTCGTGGCCGCGCCCACGATGTCTCCGCCAGACCAGGTACTTAAACCGCTGAGGGTAAGGTTACCTGGACCGCTAAGAGCCCCACCGGACAAGTCGAGACTTGTAATCCCTGCATTGAAGGACAAAGTTGAGTTTCCACTGTTAATAATCGCCTTGTCGCCACTGCCCGGCACACCTGTCGGGGACCAGTTCGAATCGACCCCAAAGTCTCCCGTGCCGCCAAACCATGTTCGGTCGACGGCAAGAGCTGGTTGAATGAAGCCGGATGCGGCCATCGCTGCTGCGATCGGCAATATTCGAAAATAGCCTCGGGCTGGCCTGGGATTTCTAGGGGGATAATTTTTCTTCGTATTTTTCATCTCTATCTCCTTGAATGATCATGCAAACTTAGCTATTCATGGGCCGTCAAATGAACATTACATCGCGCCATCTGAAGTTTGAAACTCATTGAAATCTGCTGCGCCTACGAGCCACGGCGCCCATCAGGCCCAGGCCGGCAAGCAGCATCAGGTATTGCTCGGGCTCGGGTATCACTGCCACCGTGACATCGTGGTCGTGGTAGCGCACTTCGAAAATGCCCGGGTTGAACCCGTCCACGCTAAAGGATGAGAAAGTTGTATTGGCGCGGTCATCGAAAGTCGCCACCACAAAGCTGTCACCTGCCACAGGCGTGTAGCCGAGGTTCGATATTGCAATCTCACCGCCTAGTGTTACGTCGTCTGTAACCGTCAACTGGTCAAAGCTGCTCAGGCTCGCTAGTTCGAAGTTGATTACACCGTCTGAAGTCTGATGCAGATTACCGTCGATAGTAAGATGGCCAATGGAGTCACCAGGGTTGATCTCGCCGGTATTGACCAGGTCGTTATTCGCTTCGATTTGAATCGTTCCATTGCCTTGAAGGATTCCGTCATTCGCAAAGTTCGCATTACTGCCATGGAATATCGCTCCTGTAGCGACGTTGATCACGCCTTGATTATTGAATGGCGTGGCGACTTCCAGCGTGCCTTGCTGTACGTTGACCGAGCCTGAATTTTCGAATGCGCCACTGATTACCGTCTTGTCCGAGCCGTCGGTCGCGCCAACCGACTTGATCACCGTACCCTGATTAATGAAGGTGCCATTGCTGAAGTCCGCATCCGTCTTGATGTCGAAGCTGGCGCCTGTGCCGTTGGTAAAGCGCCCACTGTCCCAGTTGCTGATGTTGCCCGTTCCATTCCAGGTGCCGGCACCATTGTTGACAATCCCGCTCGACCCACTGCCCCCGGAGTGTCCGAGTGTCTTGCCGCCCGCACCGGAAATGTTCAGCCCGCCGTTTGCAATAACGTTGCCCGCGTCACCCCCTATCTGTCCACCAGAATAGGTAGTCAACTCGCTTACCGCCAGATTGCCGGGTCCAGAGAATTCGCCGCCGGAAATGGCAAGGGTGCCAGTGTTGGCAATCGTACCGGAGTCAGCCACAGTCAACTGGCCGCCACTTACGATCTCGGTCTTGGCGGCGTTATAGGTAGCGCCACTGTTGACAACCAGGGGGCCGAAGCTGCTGACCATGCGTACATTGCCAGTTATACTGGCGCCCGCATTCAGGTCGTGCGTCTGTTTACTAGAGCTGCCGGCAAATTCGATCCAGCCATCGCCACCACTGGAAAAACTGCCGGTATGTGTGCCCCCACCGGTTAATGACAACACCCCTTGCGTTACATTGACTGAACCGGAATTGTCAAACAAACCGCTGATCACCGTCTTGTCCGAGCCGTCGGTCGCGCCAACCGACTTGATCACCGTACCCTGATTAATGAAGGTGCCATTGCTGAAGTCCGCATCCGTCTTGATGTCGAAGCTGGCGCCTGTGCCGTTGGTAAAGCGCCCACTGTCCCAGTTGCTGATGTTGCCCGTTCCATTCCAGGTGCCGGCACCATTGTTGACAATCCCGCTCGACCCACTGCCCCCGGAGTGTCCGAGTGTCTTGCCGCCCGCACCGGAAATGTTCAGCCCGCCGTTTGCAATAACGTTGCCCGCGTCACCCCCTATCTGTCCACCAGAATAGGTAGTCAAGCCCGCTTACCGCCAGATTGCCTGCACCGCCGAGAGCTACCGCCGAACAAATCCAGGCTCGTAATCCCTGCATTAAACGACAATGTTGAATTACCACTGTTGATAATCGCTTTGTCGCTGATGCCCGGCACACCGGTAGGTGACCAATTGGTATTGAGTTCCCAAGTCACCGTTACCGCCAAACCACGTGCGGTCGACAGCAAGAGCTGGTTGAATGAAGCCGGAGGCGGCCAGTGCTGCTGCGATCGGCAATACCCGGAAATAGCCTTGGGCTGGCTTGATATTTTTAACTAGATGAATTTTCTTCGTATTTTTCATCTCTATCTCCTTAATTATTGGAGCCTTGGCTATTCACGACTTCTTCTTGTGCGGCAGCGTAAGGCGACATTATTAAAAATAGATTAGATTTTTTAAAAAGCAAGGAATTTGAGTCGCTACGGCCGGAAGACATGGCGGTGTAAAAAATAGGGTGCCTAATACGCGGAGCGCATTGCGCCGCAAGAAGCATTGATCTCGTCGGAACTTAATCCAGGCTTCGGTACGGTATATGAGAGTTCTTTCATCTCACGATGCGTGATGCTGTCAGGTCAAACCTGGGCTTGGCCGGTCAAGTAGACAGGACGCGATGAGGATGTGTTTGGATCTGAAGATTGAAAGCGCGCGGCGTATGCGGCGCAATACGCTTCGCTATTGACGCCCTACCTCTTAAACCAACATTGAATGTGTATCGTCTTGCAGAACGGGCGCACACAAAGCATCAATACAAATGTCTGTGCTCTGCAAATATCACCGGATGTTATATGTGAGAAGAGCGGTTGCCCGGGAACCAGACGTCTACAAGCCCGACGGATAGGTCTCATCCATTTCGCCTGGCCTCTTGTGACTGAATGCGGGCAGTGGCTGCACGGCTTCTGTTTTATCGATATGAATCATGAAGTCGAATTGCCGTGGCAGCGATGCGTAGAAGTAATGGCTGATGCGCTCGGTTTCAGGTCGGTAGATCACGCCAATTGCGCGCTGCAGCCTTCTCTCTCCCAGCATGTCGACAGCTTCGCCTCCAGCCCGAAGGTCAAAAAAGAAACGTTTCCTCTCGAGTTGCGAGAAAATTTCTTCATAGCTGCCGGGCAATGGGTCGCGGACGGTTTTCGTTTCCGCCGGTCCATCCCAGTCGGTTGCCGCCGTCACTTTGCCACGGCTGGTAGAAAATCCGATGCGAAGCGCTTTATCAGCATATTTCTCGGTTACCAATTGGCCGATATTGATTTCGCCACGCTGCCCCATTTCGGTTGCAGCCGCGTTGCCCAGATGAGAATTGTGCGCCCAGACGATAATTCGGGCTTCCCTTCCCAATCTGGAACCCAGATGGCCGGAGAGTTTTTCGAGCGTCTCGAACATATGCCGGTCTCTTAGGTTCCATGTGTTAGGCCGGCCTCTAAACATGGCGCGGTAATATTCCTCGGCATTCTTTACCAGTTCGGCGTTTTGTTGCGCGGAAAAATATTCGTTCCCGGCAAAGACGCCGTCCTTTTCCATGTAGAGCCGTGCCTTGCGTTGCAATTGCATGAGCTGGGTGATGACCTCCTGCTCGCATGAATCCCACCTGCCCGAAGCGATGGCATAGCCATAAGCCTGGGGATTACTGATGAACTGGCCAAAGCAGCCATAGCGTGCGCGCGCAACCGCAGCTTCCTGCGGGTCGATCTTGTCCAGATAGGCGAGCACCGCTTCCATCGAAGTTGTCATGCTGTACAGATCAAGGCCGTAGAACCCTACGGATTCCTGTTGACCCTTGTATCGCCCGGTCTCCTCGTTGTAATTGCGCAGCCATGCAACAAAGGCCAGCACCTCTTTATTACGCCACATCCATGTGGGAAACCGCTCGAAATCGGATAAGGCGGCATCAGCTTCCGTGTCATCCGAACGGCCGGATACGAAGCGATTAACCCGGTAAGCGTCCGGCCAGTCGGCCTCAACCGCAACCGCGTCGAAACCTTCTTCCACGATGAGGTGCTGGCTCACTTCAGCACGTATCCGGTAGAACTCGGCCGTGCCATGGCTGGCTTCACCGATCAGAACGAACTGTTTTCCTTTCACCTGCTCGCGTATGGCATGGATTAACAAGTCATGATCCGTGCCGGCTTCAGTCAGAGGCTGCGCCGCGCCTTCCAGTGTATCAATCAGATGGTGATGGTAATCAATGCGAGGCATATCGGACTCTCCTCACTCTTGGATAAGTGAAGCAGCTTCGGTAAAAGTGAAGCAGCTTCGGTAAATTTATAAGAATTTCCCATTTTCATTTCATTGCTTGTGGCGAATTATTTCTACGGGTGCACGGTTCTTCCCGGACTTGTAGCGGTACGGGCAAGGAGCGTCAGCACTTCCTCGTCCGATGTCTGTAAAAAATCGCTATACCATTGTCCTACGCCATAAAATGGCTCGGGTGTGAACAGGCACACGAGCTCATCCGCCTCCTTCTCGACCTTGACGCAAGTCGAGGCAGCTCCAACCGGCACTGCCGCGACAATCCGTGCGGCGCCGGCCTGCCGGAGGGAAGCAATGGCGGCGCGCATAGTCGCACCCGTTGCCAGCCCATCATCGATAAGAATAATCGTTTTTTCCTTGACATCCGGTGGCGGTCTACCTTGACGGTAATGCCTGTTGCGCCTCTCCAGTTCCGCCTGTTCCCTGACTACCGCAGCATCAATAGCAGCCTGGTCAATATTCAGAAGATTGATGATTTCCTGATTGAGAATGCGAGTATCCTTCCCTGCCATTGCGCCCATTGCCAATTCTTCCTGCCCCGGCACGCCAAGCTTGCGGACAAGCCATAGATCCATCGGCGCAGCCAGGGCTTTCGCGACTTCATGAGCGACCGGCACGCCGCCCCGGGGAAGCGCCAGAACGAGGACATCGGTTCTACCGGCGTATTGAGCCAATGCTTCCGCAAGCATCTTTCCGGCTTCTGTCCTGTCTGCAAAATAATGAATACTGCTTCCCACCTGATAATCCTCTCCGGGTTAATCGGAATGACCCTGAAACCATTCCGCCGCCAGAAGCGCCGCTGCCTCCAGCGTGCCGGGCTCTTCGAATAAATGCGTCGCGTTCGGTACGATCTCCAGCCTGCATTCGGCATTAAGACGCGCAAGCGCCGATTTGTTGAGTTCCAGAACCTGCGGGTCGTTTTCTCCCACGATAAGAAGCACGGGCGCCAGGACTTCCGGCAAATAATCTCCGGCCAGATCCGGCCGCCCCCCACGCGAAACCACGGCCATGATGTTTTCCGGGCGCCGTGCCGCCGCAATCAATGCGGCGCCCGCTCCTGTACTTGCGCCAAACCAGCCTATCTTTAAATGTTTTGTTTGCGCTTCATCTTGCAACCATGCGGCAATATTGATCAGCCTTTCCGCCAGCATGGGAATATCGAAGCGCAGATGCCGTGTCCGCATATCGATGATTTCCTCCTCCTCGGTCAAGAGATCGGCGAGCAAGGTTGCGAATTTATAACCGTTCAGCGTTTCCGCCACGTAACGATTGCGGGTGCTATGCCGGCTGCTACCGCTGCCATGAGCAAAAGCAACGACGGCTTTCGCCTCCGCCGGTATCGTCAGGTCTGCGCTCAACAGTACATCTCCTGCCGGAATTCGAACGGCGGTCTTCTCAAGGCTACGGTTATATGAGGAGTCGGTCATGATTTGCCTCGCGGAATCTTCTGCATCAGGGGGCTTCCATGGATGTATCCCGCAGTATCGAGCTGTGATGGGGCAGGGAGAAACAGCGAAATACGGCTTCAAGGTTATTTTTATAGCCTGCCGGTATTATTTCCGTGCGTTGCCGTACATAATTTGCCGGAGATTTTCACCTATGATTTGACATTGCCAATACCGGCAAAGTCAAGCGGGGGAGATAATACCAATGAAAACTGTCTACCGGATTTACCCGGCAATAGGCGTTGCGCGAATAGGAAACAGCGAGACGGAGTATTTCCTGGGACCGGAATCCCCAGGAGTTCTTCCCGAAGGCCCATACCGCGATACTTCATCGCCTGGAAAAATAAAACCTCAGGCGGTTCGATTCCGGATATATAAATTCATCCGCGATGATTTCGGCAAAGAGGCTCTCGACAGCGAAGTTATTCCGGACGAGAAAACAAAAATCACATGGAGCGTCCACCTCGTCAATAGAAAGGCGGCCGGGGGAAATTTTCCTCCGGGGGGGCCATCTTCCTCCCCCAGAAACGCGGAGTACGATAGAGCGGGATTAATCGTGGATGCCGCATTACGATCCATATCCGGAAAGAACCAAACCGCTGCGCCTCTGAGTGGCGAAATCAACTTCATAAAGAACGGCGATCTGGAAGGCAGCGCAAAGATTGCGCTCGGGCGGCTCCTCACAGATGACGAAGGGCGGCTGATCGTTGTTGGCGGTCCGGGTAAATCGGCCTCTCCCATAGGCCGGGGCCTCGATAATTTTGCGAACAATGATGGCTGGTACGATGGTGTTGCCGATGGCCCCGTAACCGCTGTGGTAGAGGTTGAAGGCGAGGCGCCCAGCAACGCGGAAGGGGGCGCATGGGTTGTCGTTGCGCCGCCATCGTATGCTCCCGGCATTGAAAACGTAACGACCTGGTATGACCAGGCGGTGAATGTCGCGGCCAGGAATTTCTCACCGGTCCATATAAAAGATGTGCCGTCCTTTACGCGGGATATCTACCCGATCCTGAAGCGCGTGGTCATGATCCACTGGGTGGTCGAGCAAAGAAACCGGCATCACGGCGGCGCCGGAAATTTTCTGAATCCCGAACGGCTGAGCAAGCTGGCGGACAAGACCGAGAGCGGAAAATCAGCGCGTGAAACGGTTTTGACCTGGTTGACGAAGCCCAATACCCGTGTCGATCCCAACACGCCTCCGCGCTCGGCTCCGCCCAGCATGCCAAAAGTCAATAGCGGCCTGGATCCGGATAATCCGGAGCGCGGCGAGTACACCGCACTGACGGAGTACCAGTACACCATGATGGAAAAATGGGCACGGGGTGATTTCCATGCCGACTGGACGGGTGAACCCGCACCCGTTCCCTTCAATGAATTACCGCTGGGCCAGCAGCCCGACGCCCTGACGCGGGCGGCACTGGAAGGTTGTATTGGCGCGCCCTTCTTTCCCGGTATCGAAGTAACATATGTGATTGCGCAGGCCGCGACCTACGAATCGCCGTTCAGGATCAAGCACACCTTGCCGCCTGGCTTTCTGACTGAGCGCATGGCGTTGCCCTGGCAGGCGGACTTTCTGGCCTGCGGCGAACTTTGGTGGCCGGCCCAGCGTCCTGTCGACGTCGTTACCGCCGCTGGAGAGATTCAGCCGTTCTCGCGCGGAATAGAAGACTATGGCGATATGGTCCGGTGGTGGACCGAACTGGGCTTTATCGTGAAGAAAGGCGATAAATTCGTTGAGGACGAGCGCAATCCCATAGCTGGCGAGCCCTGATCATCGGTGTCGAAGTCAGGCCACTGTCAGGCTACGGGTTGTTTGAAAACGGACGGATCGAGTTGATATCTCTGGAGCAGCTTGTAGAATTCCGTGCGGTTGCGTTTGGCCAGGCGTGCCGCCTGTGTGACGTTGCCGCCGGTAATCTTCAGCACGCGTACCAGATATTCCCTTTCGAAACTTTTGCGGGCGTCTTCGAAAGAAACGAGCTGCTCCTCTTCCCGATGCATCGCGTCATACACCAGCACGGGCGAAATGAGAGGAGCCGTACTCAGTGCGACACATCGTTCGACAACGTTCATGAGTTGCCTCACGTTACCCGGCCATGATGCGCTGACCAGCATTTCCATGGCTTCCGGGGAGAATCCGTTGATGTTTTTGTTGTATTTTTCGGAAAACGTATTGAGGAAATAATTGGTCAGCAGGGGAATATCCTCGCGCCGCTGGGATAAAACCGGGATGGTTAACGCCACCACGTCCAGCCTGTAGTAAAGGTCCTCTCGAAAGGCGCCGGCAGCGATTTCGGCTTTGAGATCACGGTGAGTTGCGGAAATGATGCGAACATCGACGGGAATCGACTGCGTGGATCCGACGGGACGCACCTGCCGTTCCTGTAGAACACGCAATAGCTTGACCTGAAGCAAAAGCGGCATATCGCCGATTTCATCGAGAAACAGCGTCCCGCCTTCAGCCAGTTGAAATAACCCCTTATGGTCCCTTACAGCGCCGGTAAACGCGCCCTTGACATGCCCGAACAACTCGGATTCCAGCAATTGTTCAGGAATTGCGGCGCAATTGATAGCCACAAACGGATGGTGATAGCGCTTGGAAGCATCATGTATGGCATGCGCGAATAATTCTTTGCCCACACCGCTTTCGCCATAAATCAGCACGCTTGCATCTCCCTCCGCCACGAGTTCGGCCTTCGTAAGAAGATCTTCCATGACTGCGCTTTGCGTGATGATGTTTTTTCGCCAGGATGCCTGCGATGTCTCCTGCGATACGACTCCAGGGCCAAACCTGATCGCCTGGCTGATGTTCGCCAGCAGGGTCTTGCTGTCAAAAGGTTTGGCGAGGTAGCCGAATACACCTCGCTGAACAGCGGCGACCGCGTCGGGAATCGTGCCGTGCGCCGTAAGAATGATCACCGGCAACGTGGGTAGCGTACGATGGATGTGCTCGAATAACGCCATGCCGTCCATCCCGCTCATTTGCATATCGCTGATGACCAGTTGCGGGCGCGATACGTCCAGGTAATTCAGCGCCGCCTCCGCACTTTGCACAGCTTCCACCTTATAACCGGCGGCAGTCAGCCTGATCACAAGTAACTCGAGCAGATCTGTATCGTCATCGACAATGAGGATTTTTGGCTTTGAATCAGGCATGTTTATTATCAAGTTCTCTAAGAATGAGGTTCTTTTCCATGCTTTTTATTGCGTCGATCTGACTTTTTAATGTCTCTGAACGTTTTTGCTCTTCTTTCAATTTCTGCGACAATTCTTCCGCGTTATGGTGTAGCCGTTGCTGCTCCGCAAGAAGGCTCGCCAGCAAATTTCTAAAACTTTGCAGACTGGATGTCGGCTTTCCATCGCGCGGCCACTCATTGAGCAGGTGGATTGCAGAGCTGACGTCTCGAATGGAAGTATTGGGCAGGATGAGAAGCAATACCAGCCTGGTTCGATTTGCATCGCTCTTGTTGTGTACGAAGTTCTGTTTTACCTTTTCGTAAACCTGGCCAAGTTCTGCTGGGGACTGTTTACGCGCGGTATCGTAAAACTCCATCATGTCGTCCATCTGGCCAGTTACAACCAGATCGGATGATGACGACTCCGCAACCGGCGGATTTTCCGGAATGATTGAGCAGGCAGCCAGCAACGTCAGCATTACAGCAGGAAGAACCCGCAATATCCGGCCTGTATCCAATCATGAGGGCGCCTCGGGATCACAAACGGGTATGGTGACGCGGAAATGCGCGCCAAGGCCAACCCGTGGTACGAGTTCGATGTCGCCGCCATGCGCAAGCGCATATTCACGGGCAATAGACAGTCCGAGCCCCGTCCCCCTGACGTGGCTATCAAGTACTCGCCGCCCTTGGTAAAACGGTTCGAATACTTTCTCGCGATCCGCCTCGTCAACTCCCAGGCCCGCATCCACGATGTCCAGTTGAACCCTCTCGGCTGTCTTGCTCGTCCAGATGCGGATACAACCCCCGGGAGGAGAGAATTTCACTGCGTTTGATAGTAAATTATCCACGATCACTTTGATTTTTTGTTCGTCGCAGTCAAGTCGTCAATTTGGGGCAAGATAAATCAATTTTCAAGCCTTTGCTCATGATGATGAGGTTCTGGTCATGCAACACCGATTCCAGAATCTGCGTGAGGTTCGCTTCATGCTTCACCAGAGCGGCTTTCTCGGCCTGAAGCGCGCTATAGCTCAATAAATCTTCGATGCGCCGCTGAAGTTGCATGCTGTTGCTGTGAAGAATCCTCGCAATACGCTGTTGTTCTTCGGTCAACTCTCCCGCCACGCCTTCGACCAGCAAATCCGCGCCTTCCCGCATTGCGGTGAGCGGTGTCTTGAGTTCGTGAGAAACATGCTGCAAAAATCGGGTTTTCTGCTCTTCGAGCTTCAGCAGGCGACGGCGCATCCAGTCAAGGCGCTCTCCGAAATACACCAGATCCTGCGGCCCGTCCACACGTATCGCCTTGTATAGTTCACCTTGCCCCATGTTGCGGATGGCCTCATCGATCTGGCGAATGGGACGTGCGATTCGTACCGAAAAAAAGAATGCCAGCAAAATGGCAAATGGGATCAGCGCAAGCAACTGCCATCCAACCGTAAAGCGCGCGTATCCCGCCATGTCCTGCATTTCGTCCACCTCGCGCTCAATTAACGTATAACCAACCGAAAAAAACGTTCGTGCCGAATCCCGCAGGGGGGCGAAGTTGCCGATCAGATCGCTCAGTTCCGCCGGGGATTGCTTTACAGCCGATACCTTCTCGAAGATCAAAGCCTCCGCAGCTTGCAGTTGCATCAACAATTCCTTTTGTTCGACGTGCAAGGAAAGTTCGGAAAGGCTGGCCGCCATGCCCTCGAATTTGACATGCGCGCGGAAATAATTGTCCAGCAGGGACGTGTCGCCAAGGATATGCGTCTGCCGCACGGCGCGCTCCATGGTAGCGATTTCATCCGCCAGAGCACGGCTACTATGGGCAATTTGCGCCGCCTGATACACAGCCTTGCGGCTTTGATCCGCTAGCCGGTCAATCGAGAACGCACTATTGATCAGTGCGACGATCAGCGGCAAGCCCACAAGCGCGAAGCCGAGCAGAATCAATTTGAGGAAAGACTTCGGATCGCGCCGCAAACGTGAAAAAGACACGCCCCCACTGTCCTGCCTGCCGGCTTCTACGCGAGCAAACATTTCTTCCCTTCAAGTACGGCTCGGGACAGGGTACATTTTATTCGCGGTGGCCTCATGCTCAGGTTCCTGATTCCTAATTCTTTCCGGGTGAGCTGCCACCTTCCACCTTGGCCTTGCCTGGCGCAATATAGGGCTTGCAATAATGCTTGGAAGGAAACTCCTTGTTCCGGCGCGAATTCATCACCACATCGCCGCCATTTCTTACGCATTCCATGATTGAGTTATCCAGACTTGCATAATGCTCGTCTGGATCGGTATTTGCCGAAACCGGTGGCACCCTCTGTCTGATCTTAAGACAGGTATCAGCTTCTTCCGGAACGGGGGAAGCATTTTTTGCTGGTGGTAACGGGCACAACTTGCAAGGATTTCCCGGGCATAAGCATCCAGAACATTCTGCCTGCGCGACGGCTGCGGATGCTGCCAGCATGATAGCAAGAATAAGCGGGGCAATTAGTGGCAAGATGCCGGTTGATGTCATATTCACTGTCTTTTCCTCTTGATGTTCCATATTGCTATGACTCCGTGCTTTGCCAGAGTTTAATACGCGCGTGTAACCGTTTCAAATATTGAAACGGGTGGGAGCACTGCGCTCAATCGCCCGGACATATGGTCAGGCGGAACTCAGTCGAAAATTACTGGAGGATGTTATAGAAATTTCTTCACATTCTCCGGTGGACGACACAGCACTGCCTCATCTCCACGCACAACAATCGGGCGCTGAATCAAATCCGGGTTTTCCACCATGATCCTTATCAATTCATCATCCGATAGCTGACGCTCGGCAAGCCCAAGATGGCGCGCCAGCGGTTCGTCGCTGCGCAATATATCCCGAACCGGCAAACCAAGCTTGTCAATCAACTCGCGTAATCGCTCGACAGTCAAAGGCACTTCGTAATAATTGACGGCATCGAACTTTTTTCCGCTGTTCTCGAGAAGCGCAAGCGTAGCCCTGCATTTACTGCAGGTGGGTTTCTGATAAACGACAATTCTGTCACTCATTCGTTGCCTCCAATGTTAACCTCCGGGCCGTGGTCATGTATTTCAGGCAAACCTCGAACTGGCCGCTCATTATGACAGCACCTTTATATCCTGTGCTTGTTCCATCACTTGCTGACTGGAACCTTTGCCAGCACATCTCGTGTCATGCTGAGGGCGAGCTCGTGCTCGCCCAGAAACACTGCGCCTCCGCTTTCCTTCTGTAACAGCGCGGCCTCCTCATCGGTATGCGTACGGATGATAATCTCGATCGGGGGATTAAGTATACGTGCAGTTTCGATCATACGCCGGGCACGTAGCGTATCAGGAACCGCAATCACCAGGACAGCCGCCCGCGCGATGTGCGCCTGGATAAGTACAGCTGGTTCGGCTGCGTCACCTGCCACGGCATGAATTCCGCGCTTGCGCAGTCCTTCGACTATCTCCCGATTTTGTTCCGCCACAACGAGCGGTATTCCCTGTTTGGCCAGCACCTCACCGATATGACCACCCACGCGGCCATAGCCGACGATCACCACATGGCTCGTCACATAGCTTGATGCAACGGTGGTCGGCAGTTCGGCCAGAGGATCGTCAGTGCGCTCCAGGATGCGGGCGAGTTTGGAGCGGGAGCGTATCCAGGCTTGGGCGGGTTCGATTACCCGAAATACCAGGGGGTTCAGTGTTATCGAGATAAAAGCGCCAGCCAGTATAAGGCTTTGGGCCTCAAGCGGGAGGAGCCCGAGCGAAACGCCAAGCGCCGCGAGGATAAAAGAGAATTCACCGATCTGTGCCAGACTGGCGGAAACGGTCAGCGCAGTATTTAGAGGATAGCGGAAAGCCAATACCAATAAGAAAGCAGCCAGCGATTTGCCAAAGATGATGATTCCAAGCGTGGCAAGAACGTGAAGCGGTTGCTCTATGAGCACATCCGGGTCAAACAGCATTCCGACGGAGACAAAAAACAAGACTGAAAAAGCGTCTCTGAGAGGCAGGGATTCCTGTGCTGCCCTGTGACTCAAATCGGACTCCCTCATGACCATGCCGGCAAAAAAGGCGCCTAGAGCGAAAGAGACACCAAAGAGCATTGCAGAGCCATAAGCTATGCCTATCGCCACGGCGATCACGCTCAAGATGAAGAGTTCGTTCGAATTAGTGCTGGCGACGTGCCAAAGCAACCAGGGGAAAACGCGTTTCCCGACAATAAGCATTAGAGCAATGAAGAGCGACACCTTGCCAAAGGTGAGCAGGAGTGTTGTTACCAAATCTGAGTTCAGTTCTCCCGCGGAATTGTCCGGGTTGGTCCCCAGCCAGCCTGCGAGCGGGGGCAACAGGACAAGAACCAGAACCATTGCCAGATCCTCGACGATAAGCCAGCCGACAGCAATTGATCCATTGACGGACTTGAGCAAGCCGCGCTGCTCCAGCGCCCGCAGCAACACGACTGTGCTTGCGGTGGAAAGCGCTACGCCAAATACAATACCAACGGCGAGATTCCAGCCCCAGGAGGCGGCGACAACGGCGCCGAAGGCAGTAGCCACTCCAATCTGGACAATGGCGCCGGGCAATGCGATTCGCCGGACCGCCAACAGATCTTTCAGGGAGAAGTGCAATCCGACGCCAAACATCAGCAGAATAACCCCGATTTCGGCAAGCTGCCCCGATAGCTCGACGTCAGCCACGAACCCCGGCGTGTTTGAGCCAAGAATCACTCCCGCAGTCAGATAGCCCACGAGTACGGGCAATTTCAGCCGGTTGGCGATGAGCCCCATCAGCAGGGCAAGACCGAAACTAACAGCGATGGTGGTGATCAGGGTAAAACTGTGGGGCATGTGTTTTGCCGCTTGTTTTGCCGCATATCTCGTCGCGAAGACAACGGATTGATCAGGGCGCTGACATGCTTCTCGTAGACCGCGAGTGCCCTGATCTGAGGAGAATGCGGCTACGATCCCGGATTTGATGCCTGCCGGCGGGAATGTTGCGTTTTAAGATATTTAGGTAATCGGCAATGAGTTATAGTGATCCAGGTACCTGCGTTTCGCGTAATCACCCTCTTCATTGAGTTGAGCGCAGGCGCCAGCCGAGCAATCCCAACCCGGCAAGCATCATGGCCCAGATTTCTGTCTCCGGTATCGGAGAAACCTGCCAGCCCATATCCTTCATGGCGGCGAAATCAAGTTCTGTAAAATGCTTACGCTGGTTAACGGCAATACTTGGGTCCATGGCCGCTTCCTGCCCCAAATAGCTGAGTCCTGATACCCAATGACCGTCACTGGCCACAGAGGGATTCGAACCGAGCAGGCTATTAACGGCAGCGCCTGTGAAAACGCCTCCGGAAATAAGGTTATTAAAAGACGGGGCGCTAGCGAAGCCGAGCACGTGAGCGAGCTCATGCACAGCTACCGAGTAAAAATCGTATTGATTGGAGAAAGGCTCGTTTGTGTTGATATCGGGGTCGAAGTACCAATTGGACGTACTATTAAATGAAATTCTGCCGCCCCACGGACCATAATCCGTTTGCGTGGGTAAAAGTGCGCCAGGCTGCCCCCTGCTGAGTGCGTTTTCATGAAACGCGGCGGAGCCATTAACCGTGAAACCGCCCGGACCCCCCACGGCAAGACTGCCAGGAATGTTATAAGCCCCGACAAAAACAACGATCTGATCAGCGGCCACGCTATAGTTAGGGATATTAATTATTTTACCGTTGTCAGGCTGAAAGAGGCGCGCATGAAACCCGTTCGAACCCGATGAAGTGATTGCGGTCAGGTGATCCTCGAAGCGCGTCTCGAATACCGAGGCGGCGGAATTCAATAAATTCTGACGTGAACTGTTTGCTCCGGTAAAAAAACCGGAACTGTCATACCGGTAATCAAAAACGATATCGACATTTGCCGCAGCGGGCTGACTCATGACGAGCAATGGGGTGAGCAATGCGCCTAAAAACATCGGATATATAAAGTTTTCATGTTTTTCGCTTCCTGATGGTTGATTATTCAATTCGCTGGCCCAATGCCTGCAACGGCTCTATATATTTCATATCGAATTCCTCTGCGACAGCAGGATAGGTCACCGATCCACGGTGATGTTGAGGCCATATTGTAGCGCCCGGTTTTTTTGCAAGGCATTCAAGTCCCTCATCCGCCAACTGCAAGGTATAAACCGCTGTCTGGATATTAAGTGCGAAGGTACTGGTACGCGGAACTGCGCTCGGCATGTTGGCGACACAATAATGCACCACGCCTTCAAGTTCATAGGTCGGGTTGCTGTGAGTAGTAGGCCGGGTTGTTTCCACGCATCCTCCCTGATCAACCGCCACATCAACGATCACCGCTCCTTTTCGCATCCGCGGCAACATTCCCGCTGTAACCAGCCAGGGCGCTCGTCCGCCCGGAATCAATACTGCTCCGATTACCAGATCTGCATTGTAGACCGCCTCTTCGATATTATATTCGTCGCTGAAGCGCGTCTGTAATTGCCCCCGATAAATATCATCCAGATATTTCAGGCGATCATGACTCACATCCAGCACAGTAACCTGCGCCCCGAGCCCAATGGCGACACGAGCGGCATTCGTGCCTACGATACCACCGCCCAGTATCGCAACATTAGCAGAAGCGACACCGGGAACGCCACCCATCAATACACCGCGGCCGCCATGCGTTTTTTGCAGATAGGTTGCCCCGATCTGAGTAGCCATGCGTCCGGCCACCTCACTCATGGGCGTCAACAGAGGTAATTTCCCATCTTCAGTCTGGACCGTTTCATAGCGCTATGGCGGTGGCGCCGCTCTCCAGCAGAGCCTCGGTAAGAGGCCTGTCCGAAGCCAGATGAAGATAAGTGAAAAGAATGATGTCCTGATGCAGGTAACGATATTCCGCCGGAGTCGGCTCCTTGACTTTAACGATCAACTGCGCCGCCCAGGCATCCTCTAGCGTGAGGAACAATCATGGCTCCCGCTGATTGATATTCCGCGTCTGAAAGGTAGCTGCCTTCTCCCGCCCCGCTCTGGACAAGTACTTCATGCCCACGCCGTGTCAGGGCTCTGACTGTGTTTGGCGTAAGGCCGACCCGATTTTCGTGATCCTTGATTTCCCTGGGTAATCCAATCAGCATGGGGGTTCCTGACTATCGACGAATGGAAACCTTATCTTTCGCAAAAACGAAATAACGGGCCCTGCGGATATTTCCGGGCTTCAATCAGGGATGAACTTCAGATTGGCAGTGTGTTGTTCGCGCCCGGGATTTAGTCCATGATGGCTTCGTCCTATTGCCATCGCTTTCACCGTAAGTATAACAACCCAATGAGGAAATCGCTGAAAAATAAGTGCTCGCCTGGTATTCCACGTTCTCAGGATGTGGAGCTATTCGAATCCAGCAACTGTGTGCGCAAGTGCTGGAGTACCTGCTCTCGGGTATCGATTCCCTGGCTGAGCGCTTTCTGGTATTCGAACGTAAGGGTTGAATGTCCTTTACCCGGCACGGTTATAGAGTGGAAGCGCTGCTCTGGCTGATCCCGTGCGGGTTCTGGAGCGATTTTTCCAGCCGCTCGAATCGTGCCGCGGGACAACGGCCATCATCCTTGAAGCGGAGTCCAAGCAATGACATCGTGTCTTCGCGGTTCGAGGCGAATGCGAGTATTTCCGGCTCGACATCGAGCGCTTCGGGTTGAAATAACGGAAGACTGGGCTGGGCGGCTACCGGTGCAAGGAGCGATGCTTCCAGCATCATTGCGAAAACAAAACCTCCGGTATAACACATGCCTATCGCGCCTATACCAACCCCCCCACGCTCGGCATGCACTTTTCGGCACAATACCCGCAGCGACGTCGTGATGGCGCTGGATTTACCCGCTGCGAGATTATTGAATTCCTTTCGAACGCACATGAAGGGCGCCTTCAGGAGGCCGAGCGCCGGATTCTGAAGGGGGCTGCCGAACAGGAGCGGCATGACAACATGGAAACCACGGTCCGCGATCCACTCAGCAAGCTCGACAGTTTCCTGAGTGAGGCCCGGCAGTTCATGCAGGAGGATAACGCCCGGTCCGTCTCCTTTTCGAAAAAGCCGGAACGTACGGCCATCTGCTGTGAACGTTTCCTCGGAAAACCCCTCGATTGCGCTCACGCTTGCTCCACCTGGTATCCTATGGGTGGAAAGGTGTTTTCCTGGCTATTTGCTTGCGTATCAGCCATGTTTCCCAGCGGCTCGAATAGCTCTCGAGAATTTTGGCGGCGGAAGAAGCCGGATAATCGGATACTCCTGCGATCCAACCTGTTTTCCTGCATGGCCTGTTATCGTAAAACACTACAACGCCTTGACCATATCTTCGACCACTTTCTTGGCGTCGCCAAATACCATCATGGTCTTGTCCATATAGAACAAGTCGTTGTCGAGGCCTGCGTAACCTGCCGCCATGCTGCGTTTGACCACCATGACCGTGCGCGCCTTGTGCGCATCCAGAATAGGCATGCCATATATCGGACTGCCGGGAACATTGGCCGCCGGGTTCACCACGTCGTTCGCGCCCAGCACGAGCACCACATCGGTATTGGAGAAATCGCTGTTGATTTCATCCATCTCCAGCACCTGCTCATAAGGTATCTCTGCTTCCGCCAACAGCACATTCATATGCCCCGGCATGCGCCCCGCTACCGGATGAATGGCAAAGCGCACATTCACGCCCTTCTCATGCAGTTTCTCCGCCAGTTCCTTGACGGAATGCTGTGCGCGCGCCACGGCCAACCCGTAACCCGGCACAATGATGACGCTGTCGGCATTACCCATCATGAACGATGCATCCTCCGCACTGCCGCTGCGATAGGTTTTTTGCGTCCCGTCACTTGCCGCGGCGGTTCCCGTCTCACCCCCGAAGCCGCCAAGTATGACCGAAAGAAACGGACGATTCATGGCCTTGCACATGATGTAAGAGAGAATTGCGCCAGAACTGCCTACCAGCGAACCGGCGATGATGAGCATGGGATTGCCGAGCGAGAATCCTATTCCCGCAGCCGCCCAGCCGGAATATGAGTTAAGCATGGAAATGACCACGGGCATGTCCGCGCCGCCGATCGGGATGATAATGAGAAAACCCAGAACGAAGGCAATTGCAGTCATCGTGGCAAAAGCTGTCCAATTGGTGGTCTCGCTGAAGAAGAACCACAGACCGAATCCCACCATCACGATCGCGAGAGCAAGGTTGACCATATGCTGCCCACCGAATGTAATGGGCGCGCCGCTCATGCGGCCGGACAACTTCAGGAACGCGATCACCGAGCCCGACCAGGTCATGGCGCCGATGAACGTGCCGAGAAACAGCTCCAGTTTGCTGCCCATCGCCAGCTGCACAGGCAAGCCGAATGAAGCGGGGTTATTGACAGCGGCGATAGCGATGAATACCGCCGCCAGACCCACCAGCGAGTGCATGAACGCAACCAGCTCGGGCATCGCCGTCATTTGGACACGCCGCGCGACAACAGCGCCTATTGCGCCGCCCAGTGCGATACACCCGACTATCAGCGCCCAGTTTTTGGTGACGGTAAGCGTGGTGACGACAGCGATGGCCATCCCCACCATGCCGAACAAATTACCACGACGAGCAGCTACCGGCGAGCTTAAGCCTTTTAGCGCCAGAATAAAGAAAACCGATGCGATAAGATACGCAAGTGCGACCGAATTTGCCGACATTGACTAGCTTCCTTTTTTATCTTTTTTTCTGAACATTTCCAGCATCCGCTGCGTGACAAGAAAGCCGCCGAAGACGTTAACCGCGGCCAGCGTCACTGCCACCGCCCCCAACCAGACGCCCCAGTCCGTTTCCGCCGGCCCGGCAGCCAGCATGGCGCCCACCAGAATGATGCCGGAAATTGCATTGGTGACTGACATCAGCGGCGTATGCAAGGCCGGTGTCACATTCCACACCACGTGATAGCCGACAAACACCGCCAGCACGAATACGGTGAGATTAATAATGGTTGGGTCAATTTCGCCAATCATGATCGCTCCTTCTAATCCTTTAACTTTTATTAATAACCTGGGTTGTCGGCAATGAATCCGCAGTGAAAGCAGCCCCGAAAAGAAAGCAGCCCTGAAAAAAATGCCCTTTTTTCAGCTTTTTCCCGCTTCAGTGCTTGCCGCCGCTTTTCAGCCTTTCCCGATGACTTCCCCGTCTGCGCAGACCAGCGTCCCGGCGATGATTTCATCTTCACGGTTCACTTTGAATTCGCCGCTCTTCGCATCAAGCATCAGGTTGAGGAAATTCATCAAATTACGGGCATACAGGGCGCTGGAATCAGCCGCTACCAGCCCCGGCAGATTGGAAATACCGACGAGATGCACGCCATGCTTCACTACGATCTTGTCCAATTCCGACAAAGGGCAGTTGCCGCCCGCCTCTACCGCCATGTCAACGATAACCGATCCGGGTTTCATGGCCTGAACGGTTTCTTCCCTGATCAGAACCGGCGCGGGCCGGCCGGGGATCAGCGCGGTGGTAATGATGATATCGGCGGCGGCGGCGCGCTGGTGCACCAGTTCCCCCTGGCGGCGCTTGTAATCGTCCGACATTTCGCGGGCATAACCGCCGGCTGTCTCCGCCTGCGCCTTTTCTTCATCGCTCAGCGGAACCTCGACGAATTTCGCGCCCAGGCTTTCCACTTGTTCTTTTGCCGCGGGACGCACGTCGAACGCTTCGATCACCGCACCCAGGCGCTTGGCCGTGGCGATTGCCTGCAAGCCGGCAACCCCGGCGCCCAGGATCAAAACTCTCGCGGCCTTTACCGTGCCTGCCGCCGTCATCAACATGGGGAAGAATTTCTGATAGACGTTGGCCGCCATCAACACTGCCTTGTAGCCGGCGATATTGGCCTGGGACGATAGCACATCCATACTTTGGGCACGGGAGATACGCGGCAGTTTTTCCATGGAGAAGGCAGTAAGGCCGTGACGCGCGAGCGCTTCGATGCCTTCCGCCTGGTGTGGGGAGAGCAATCCCAGCAACACGGCGTCCTTGCGCATCAGCGCCAGCTCCCCCGGCTCCGGACCTCGCACTTTAAGCACGATCCGGGATTGACCATACAGGTCCGCGGCGTTCGCTACGATGCTTGCACCGGCAGCCTGGTAGGCATCATCCGGTATGCTGGCGCCGGCTCCCGCGCCAGACTGTACCAGAACAGCATTCAAACCGTTGGCGGTAAATTTCTTCACCGTCTCGGGCGTGGCCGCAACCCGGGTCTCTCCCCCGCGGATCTCTGCGGGTACCCCTATATGCATTGGTATTCCCCCTTATGTTTCCAATATGATTATTTTTCCGTAGGCCGCTGAGGTGGCCCGGCACTACCCCTGCGGCGGCCTGTTCATCACGAAGCCCGGATTATAAATGAACCCGGCCCGGATGCATTGCCTGGATTGATGAAAACAGCTGATCGGGGCAAATCAAGCCCCGACTTCGTTCGTTTCTTTCAGGCAATGGCTAATCCAGCGAGTGGTCAGCTTCTCCTGGACGCTGTTCTGGCGTAAACGCGAGGCCAGCCCGCCGAAATCAACCTGGTCAAGTGGTTGATCCTGGTTGAAGCAGGAAAACACATAAGTAATTTCCCCCGTCACCAAATCCTTATGTGGTTGCAGACACTGAGCGCAAATCTCTTTCATCATGCATTGCATGGGCGAATTGATGGAGCCAATCGCGAAATGATCTGTTTTCAGATAAGGTTGAAGTTTGGCATGCCGGGCAGCGCCCACCGCCGCCATCATCCTGTCGGAGCCGATGGCAATGATACGATCGGCGTCAGACAACCGGATTTTCTGGGGACCGAGCGCACCGCTTCCATAAGCAGCCATGGCCTCCACGATATTGCCCACATAACTGAGATCGTCCGGCCGCGAAGGTTCGAAGCCGGGAGCTTCATCGCAGCACCACACCACTATATCCGCCGCGGCCTCGATTTCAGCCACTTTGTAGCGGTCTATCAGTTTCTTGTAACCGGCGAAATACAGAATCTTCGATCCTGCTGCTCGCGCTGCCGCACCGATTGAAAATAACACCGCGTTACCCAATCCGCCCCCTACCAGCACGACTGTTTCATCCGGCAGAATTTCGGTGGGCGTACCGGTGGGACCCATCAATACGACCGGGTCGCCGGGATTAAGCTTCGCGCACAGATCCGCTGATCCTCCCATTTCCAGGGCAATCAGCGATACCAGTCCGCGCGCCATGTCAACCGAGGCCCCCGTAAGGGCAATGCCCTCCATCGCCAATTTGGTGTCGCCCGCGGTGGTGGCTAGCGTTGCAAAATTCTGGAAGCGATAGAACTGGCCGGGGTGGAAGCGTTCTACCGCCATTGGCGCGTGCACAACCACCTCTATGATGTTCGGGGTAAGCCGTTCCACCTTATGCACCGTGGCGCGCAGTTGTCCATTCATTTCAGCAAAAAACAGCCAGGCTGGTTTCGTGGATGCCGGAGCCCGACGTTCAAGCACCCGGCTTACCACTGGATAACCCTGCTTGGCGCTGGACATTGCCTTTACGACATTGCCGGAATAGGACGGGTGCAGATCACCGAAGAAACTGATGAAGCGCCCATCATCATTGCGGCTCAGCAGTACGCTGGGTGTTGCAGGCTTTGGGTTCGCGCGCGGCGGACTGGCGGGATCGCCGTTTTCATCGCAAGCGGCAAAGTAGCGGCCGTTCAGCTTGAAATTTTTATCGTCTTCTCTGGCGAGTACGGTGTTGGGCTGAGTTCCGGCCGCAACCAGAACAGCGCGGGCCGGCAACGTCGCCTGTCCTGTTTTTTGCCATGACCCGGTTTCATCAAGAACCTGCACCGCAAACTGCACGGCCTTCGCATGTTCCCATTTATCAGTGTCCACCCGTATCGGCGTGAGGCCCTCGGCAAACCAGATGCCTTCCTCCAGTGCCTTCTCGACTTCTTCATGGTTGAGCGTATAGGAAGGGCTGTCGATAAGCCGTTTCCGGTAAGCGATGGTGGCGCCACCCCAGGATTGAAGCAGCTCCAATACGTGCGGCGCCCGTCCCTCCCGTTCCGCTTCCTTGCGTTCGGCTCGGATCGCACGAGCATGTTCAAGAAATTCTTCGGCAATTTCCCGCTCTTCCTCATCCCATGCGCCGCGGATGGCCGCCTCGCCCTGCACTGCCGTCAGAATTTCATAACGGCGAAGAAACTTGTCCACTTGTACCGGATAATAGGCAAGCGCTTCAGTTGCGGTATCGATAGCCGTCAAACCCCCGCCGATTACAACCACTGGCAAGCGCAACTGCATGTTGGCGACCGAGTTCGTCTGGGCCGCGCCAGACAACTGCAGCGCCATCAGAAAATCGGATGCGGCGCGAACCCCTCTCGCCAGGCCATTGGGCAAATCCAGCACGGTGGGACGGCCCGCACCCGCAGCCAGGGCCACATGATCGAATCCCAGGGCGAAAGCATCGTCAGCGGTAAGCGTTCCGCCAAAGCGGACCCCGCCGAAAAGCGCAAACTCTTCCCGCCGCTCCAGCAGCAACCGGATCAACTTGAGAAAATTTTTGTTCCAGCGCACTGTAATGCCGTATTCGGCCACGCCGCCAAACCCGCCGGGCATGCGCTCATCCAGATCCTCGGCAATTTCGTCGGCGTTGCGGATAGCGCGGAATGGAACATGCTCTCCCTGCTGGTTCACTCCGGAGATTTCCGGCGCCAATGGCTCGATCTTGAGGCCATCAATACCGACCACCGTATGACCGTCGTTCATTAAATGATGCGCCAGGGTATACCCTGCCGGGCCCATGCCCACTACCAGTACTTTCCGGCCTGTTGGCGCCTTCGGCACCGGCCGACGCAAATCCAGCGGGTTCCACCGGGTTAGAAGACTATAAATTTCGAAACCCCAGGGCAGCTCCAATATGTCCTTCAGGGTGCGCGTTTCAGCCTGAGGAATATCGACCGGTTCCTGTTTCTGATAGATGCAGGATTTCATGCAATCATTGCAAATACGGTGCCCGGTCCCCGCGCACATCGGATTGTCCACCACAATCATGGCCAAAGCGCCGACGGCCACTCCCTGGGTCTTGAGTTTGTGAAATTCGGAGATGCGCTCTTCCAGCGGGCAACCCGTCAGGAGGACACCGAGCTGGCTTTTTTTGAAAGATGGCGCCTCTTCAGGGGTTTTCGGTTTTTCCTTCAATCCTTTCGAGCACGAATCTTTTCCTTGCTCATGGCACCAGATGCAGTAATTCGCCTCATCCAGCGCGCCCACCAGGTCGGTTCCGGGATCGGTCAGCGCGAAGCCTTCCCGGCGGCGTATGTGGTGAAGACGGTGAACCGTGTAACCCGCGGTGTTGTCGGTATCCGTCGATAAGAGCTTCAGGAAATCAAGCTTGGCAGGCGCCTTGAACAATACCCCGTCTTTGTTACGTTCCCTCCCCTCAGGAGTCTTGAGCGCCCAGGCCGCATATAGCAATGCCGCCCTGATTCGCTCTTCGTTCGCATTCTCATCCAATAACCACTGTGAGACTTTGGTTGCGAAAGTCAGCTCGGAGAAAGGCGTCTCGAATTCGATGGCCAGTTTTTCTTCCAGCGCAATCCCATCCGCCGCGATCGCCTCCGCCTCGCTTACCTTGCTCATCGCCCTGCGTTGCACGAACTGTCTTTTGCAGGAATAAAGAGGAGCAAGCTGATGATGGCGGGAGGCAAGTACGCCGACCTCTTTCTCGATACCGAACAGCCTGGCAATGAAATCTTCCATCCAGGGCGCAATCTCGATCAGTAGCGCTGCTTCTGCCTTGCGGTCTAGGCTATCGGGATAGGCACGAGCGTGATCCAGGCTGGTACGCAGCGCGGGTTCTCCTTCACCGAGAAAATCGAGAAATGCCTGATCCAGTTTCACCAGCCCTTCGCGGCGATACAGATCGGCGAAGGCCATGCCGAACCCAAGTATGGGAGAAGGCCCAGCGGCCGCTTGCATAGGGTTGGGCGCCAATTGTAAGCTTGTCATGATAAAGTCATCAAAAAGTATAAGATCAAAAGAAGAGACAAAAAACGTGATCACCGCTCAGCAATCGTCCATAAGCGAGCTGGACCAGAATTTTTATACCCATTTTCAGTTTGTGCTTTTTCCTTGCCGAAAAATATAAAAGCGGCAAGGCCGCTTTTCACCTCATCCGCTCCGCACGCCTCGTTCGTTCCTTCTGCGCGGAGCTCCACGCTTCAAAGAGTCTTGCCATACAAGGCGTCAGTCAGTCAAAACTGCCAACCTGATCCTTTGCCGCGCAGATCATGCCTGCGGCAATGGTATTGTTATTGGCTTCGTCAATGACGATAAAGCTGCCGGTGGCATGATTACGCTGATACGAATCCCATACCAGCGGCTGGTGCACCTTTAGCGATACCCGTCCGATATCGTTCATTTTCAGCGTTTCCGCCGGTTCATGGTTCAGGGAGTTGATATCCAGCCGATAATCTATGCGGGACACCATTGCCTTCACGGTCCGCGTGGTATGCTTGATGAGGTATTTGCGCCGCGAGTCCAGGTTCTGGTCGGACAGCCAGCACAGCATGGCGTTAAACTCCTTCGTGACCTGCGGGATTTGGGCAACCTTTACCAGCATGTCACCCCGTGATATATCCAGATGGTCTTCGATGGCCAGTGTTACTGATTGCGGGGCGATCGCCTCATCGACATTCCCTTCATAAGTTACAATTTCCTTGATACGCGAAGTCAATCCCGAAGGCAGAACCTGAACGGTGTCGCCTACCCTGATGGAACCTGATTCGATGCGTCCCATATAGCCGCGAAAATCGCGTAATTCCTCTGTTTGCGGGCGGCACACCAACTGCACGGGAAAGCGGAAATCTTCGAGATTGATGTCATGGTCGACAGGAACGTTCTCCAGCAGATCCATCAGCGTCATTCCGTCGTACCAGTCAAGCTTGTCTCCACGCTCGACAACCATATCGCCGTTCAGGGCGGACATCGGGATATAAGCAATATTTTTGAGATGGAGGCCGGCGGCAAACACATGAAATTCTTCGCAAATCCGCTCGAATACATCCCGGGAATAATCCACCAGATCCATTTTGTTGACCGCTACCACCAGATGCGGAATACCCACAAGGCTTGCGAGATAGGCATGGCGGCGCGACTGGGTAAGCACACCCTTGCGGGCATCGATCAGGATGATGGCAAGATTTGCCGTGGAGGCTCCGGTAACCATGTTACGGGTATATTGCTCATGACCCGGGGTGTCGGCGATGATGAATTTCCGCTTGGGCGTGGCGAAGTAACGATAGGCTACATCTATGGTAATTCCTTGCTCGCGCTCCGCTTGCAAGCCGTCGGTAAGCAGGGACAGGTCGACGGCTTCGAACCCGCGCCGCCGGGAAGTATGAGTGATGGCGCTCAGTTGATCTTCGAAGATGGATTTCGAGTCGTGCAGCAAACGCCCGATCAGCGTGCTTTTGCCGTCGTCCACACTACCGGCGGTAATGAAACGCAACAATTCCGAATGATCAAAAGAAATACTCTCAATGGCTGACATTTAATACTCTTTCTGAAAAATTCCGGTTTTCGCGATACCCCATAAGCCAGGGCAAGCACGAGATGATATCTGGATGATGTGCAATTGCGCAGGAACAAATTCCTGATTCCTGAACAAGGCTGTATCACAAATCTTGGTCCACGAAGATACGCTCTAGAAATATCCCTCTTTCTTGCGCCGCTCCATCGATGCCTCCGATGTCTGGTCGTCCATGCGCGTAGCGCCACGCTCCGTAATTCGCGTGATTGCGGTTTCGGCAATGATTTCGCCGACACTGACCGCGGAGGATTCTACCGGGCAGGTGCAACTCATGTCACCTACTGTCCGGAAGCGCACCATGAGGTTCTCCACTTCTTCCCCTTCCGTGGGCTGAACCAGGTGGGATAGCGGTAAAAGCCCGGTACCACGCCTGATTACATCCCGCTTATGGGCGAAATAGATGTGGGGCACTTCCAGTTCCTCGCGCGCAATGTATTCCCACACATCGAGTTCGGTCCAGTTGCTGATGGGAAACACACGAATATTTTCTCCAGGGTGCACCCGGGTATTGTAGATATCCCATAATTCGGGACGCTGGTTCTTCGGATCCCATTGGCCGAATTCATCGCGAAAAGAAAATATGCGTTCCTTGGCACGCGCTTTTTCTTCATCCCGGCGCGCGCCGCCGATGCAGGCATCGAACTGGAACTCGGCGATTGCATCCAGCAATGTCACCGACTGGAATGGATTGCGGCTCTGATTCTCGGAACGTAAAACCACTCTTCCCTGCCTGATGGAGTCTTCCATGCTGCGCACGATCAACCGCTCACCCAATTGCTTGACGCGACGGTCGCGGAACTCGATCACTTCGGGAAAATTATGGCCGGTATCGATATGCATCAACGGAAATGGAAAACGGCCGGGGCGGAACGCTTTTTCCGCCAGGCGCAGCAGTACGATCGAATCCTTTCCACCGGAGAATAGCAGAGTCGGGTTGGCGCATTCGGCTGCAACCTCCCGCATGATATGGATAGCCTCGCTTTCCAGCGCATCCAGGTGGCCAAAATGCCGCGCAACAGGGCGTTTAATGGCTACCGGTTCAGTCCTCACAACGTCGCCTGGAGCCGGCGTAACAAGTTCTTCCATATCATTCAACATAATGTTCATTTATCAATCCTGATAGTTTCACGAGCGGCGCCAGCAAGAGCCCCATGCTCCTCTTCTTCCACACCTTTGCTACCTTTTCCTTGGCCCGGAGCCCGATCCGTCCCGGCGAAAACCGTTGCAGTGACGCGCCGCTTGTCCGGATGCAAACCGCACTCCCTGATTTCCGGGTCTTCCCACCACCAGCGGCCGGCCCGAACGTCCTCACCGGGCGTTATGGCACGGGTACAAGGCGCGCAGCCGATGCTGGTGTAGCCTCTGTCATGCAGTGCGCTGTACGGCACATTGAATTGCTTGATATAAGCCCATACGTCGGACAGGCTCCAATCCAGCAGCGGGCTGATTTTTTGTAAACCATTGCCGGCGTCAAATTCCGATACCGCCAGCTCCTTTCTGGTCGGCGCCTGATCGCGGCGCAATCCCGTAATCCAGGCGCGCTTGCCGCGCAACGCGCGTTTCAGCGGTTCCACCTTTCGAATATGGCAGCATTTTTTACGTAAATCCACGCTGTCATAGAAGCCGTTGGGTCCGTTCTGCGCGACATAGGCCTCCACGGCGGCAGGTTCGGGAAAGTAGACCGGAACATGAATCCCGTAGCGATCGGCCACGTCTCTCATAAGACTGTAGGTTTCTTCAGGCAGACGCCCGGTATCCAACGTAAACACCGTGATGCCGGGATAATGCTGCGCAATAAGATCCATCAGCACCATATCCTCGGCGCCAAAACTGCAAGCGAAGGTGGCCGGCGCATAATCCCGCTGCACCGAATCCAACAGTGCTCGAACTTCAGCAATCTTATGATCCAGGCTCATCACCGGGCTTGAGAGTGGCATTCGAAATTTATCAGATCGTGACGGAAGACTTCGCCAGGTCAAGCGCAGGCGATTTGGCTGAAGCCGGCAGCGGCGATGGCAGCGCGCCAGCCAGATCGAGCTGACGGTCGAAATCCAGGCAGAATTCCGCAACCTCCATCGTCCACGCATCCAACCGGGAAAACCATTCGGTCAAATGAGCATCATTCAACTCTTCGGCCGGGCTTGCAAAATCCTCCGCGAATTTAGCCAATTGCTTGGACAGATGCGGTTTGGTAGGCAGCACCCGGCGCAGTTCTTCCGCCTGCGCCGTCAAGTCATCATGCTTCAAACCTCCCAGCATTTCAGTCACACCTTGGCCGATCAAGCGGGCAATCTCCTCGGCACACTTGACCGAATCCGCAAATTTCAGCTGAAACTTGAGCGCATTCCGATAATTCCGCTCATGGGCCGCTTCAAAGAAAATTGTGCCGATCTTTATCTGGCTCACGCCTGCACACTCGCCCCCCCCTAGTTGCAGTACTTTGAAATCATTATTGTTTCCATGATCGCGCAAGACCGAAGCCACCTCTTCCGGCTTGACCTCCACCAGGTCCGCCAGCAGCTCTGTGAAATAGGCGCTTTCCACGCGGTGTGCCCAGGAAAAAAATGTCTCGCCCGATTCCCGGTCAGTGGCAAAAGCCGACTGAACCCGTTCCACTGCCTCCTCGATCCGCGCCGTGGGTATCGATGGGCCTTTGAACGCGAGCGCTCCGCGCGCCATGGCGTTCCCGCCGAAATGCAACTGGTAATGCGGCACGAGCTTGCCATGCATGCGCTTTCCTTCCCCGTATATCCCAATATCTCCGGCCTCGGGCTGGGCGCAACCGTTATGACATCCCGAAACCCGTATTTTGAGATCATGCTCGCCACCGCTTAGCTTGGGGCCGACGATGGTGCTTGAAGTTATTCCCAGACGGCAAGTCGAAGTACCGGGGCAGGCCACTACATCATCGCCTGCCTTGGGTTCACCCAGGCCCAATGCAGCCAGCGCGGCACGCAAGGTTTCAATTCTGGCTTCCGGCACGCTTGTAAAAAACATGTTCTGATCCTGGGTAGTGCGAATATCAGGCAACTCGAAGGTTTCGCAAATATGAGCCAGACCGCGCAATTGCTCTACATTCAGGTTACCCATGGGTACACTGATCGGGAATACGTAATAGCCGGGCTGCTTCTGCGCGAAAATATGGCGCGGCGCGCCCAGACCCGGAACCTCGGTGTCGGCGCCGGCGCTCCATTCGCCTTTTGGATAGTCCAGCGTTGCCAATGCCGATGTCGTGCGCACCAGTTCTTCGCGATATTTCTCGACGAACCCCTCGGGGCCGAATTTATCCACCAGGAACTTGATTCGGGATTTGGCGCGTTTGCGCCGGTCCGAGTAGCGATTGTGCAACTGAATGACCGCTTCCATTACCGACAGCAGATCTTTTTCCTCGATAAATTCCTCAATGACGATGGCTTCGTGCGGCTTGTGTCCGAGGCCGCCCCCCGCTACGACCTTGAAACCGAAACGGTCGCCGTTACGCACCGCGATGACGCCAAGATCGTGCATCATTCCCTGTGCACAGTCGGATTCGCAGGCTGACAGGCTGATCTTGAATTTGCGCGGCATTTGCTGAGTCAACGGATTTCGCAGAAGATGCTCGACGGTACCCTCCAGATGCTTCGTCACATCGACATGCTCGCGCGGGCACACGCCGGCAAGCGGACAGGTCGTGATATTCCGTATGGTGTTGCCACAGGCCTCGCGAGTCGTCAGTCCGCCCGCGGCCAGATGACGAAGCACCGCCGGCGTCTGCTCAAGCGGCACATAATGCATCTGAATATCCTGGCGCGTCGTGATATGTACGACGTCATGGCGGGAATAGGTCTCCAGGGCACTGGCTATCGTTTTCAATTTCCGTGCCGTCAGACGCCCTCCGGGTAGCTTTATACGCACCATGTGGACGCCCTCCTGCCGCTGGCCGTAGATCCCCATTTGCAGGCGGCCGGCGGTAAAGCGCGAAACATCCATATTCAGGTTCACGTACTCCTGTACCGACTGGGCGTATAAATCTATCTCCTCGTCATTCGCGAGATTATCCAAATAACTCATCTGCATCCTCCAAATGTATTGCCATATCAGTTATTGCCATATCAGCTTGATGCCCTGAACGCGCCGCAGTATTCCTGTTCGGGCGTTCAGCTGGTATCGCACTCAGCCTGATTCTGACGGTATTCGATCAGCCGGCCGGACCGAAAATCAGCCGTGTTTCCGCCGTTCTTTCAACCCCGGTCCCCATCAGTCCTCTGCCAGCCGCCATGACCCCATCAGTGCCCATGGCGGGCAAACCTCGTATGTTGCCTCGAAAACCGACATGATAGCAAAGAACATATATATCGAGAAAGAATATTATGTTAGATTAACATAACCTAACATTATTTAGACTCGATACCATGAAACTGCAACAACTGCGTTATCTATGCGAAGTCGCAAATCAAGGCCTGAATTTATCCAAGGCAGCGGAGGTTCTGCATACTTCCCAACCGGGTATCAGCAAACAGATTCGTCTCCTGGAAAACGAGCTGGGGGTAGACATTTTCGTACGAAACGGTAAACGGGTAGTTGAAACCACACCACCTGGACGCGCCATTCTTGACATTGCCGAAAGAATGCTGAGAGACGCAAAGAACCTGAAACAGGTTGGCCAGGAATTTGCCAACGAGGCCAGCGGCTCCCTCACCATTGCCACCACCCATACGCAGGCGCGCTACGCCTTACCGCCCGCAGTTCAGCATTTTACCGCACGCTACCCCAAGGTGAAGCTTATTTTGCACCAGGGCAATCCGACGCAGATAGCGGAACTGGTCACTTCCGGCGTGGCGGATATTGCCATCGCCACGGAAGCCCTGGAATTATTTGATGAGCTCGTGATGTTGTCGTGCTACCAGTGGAACCGTTGCATTGTGGTCCCTCCGAGGCATCCGCTGCTTAAACTCTCACAACTGACGCTGGAAGCGCTCGCCGAGTACCCGATCATTACTTATGATTTTGCTTTTACCGGCCGCTCGAAGATCAACCAGGCGTTCGAGGCAAAAGGACTGACTCCCAACGTGGTGCTGACGGCAATAGACGCGGATGTAATCAAGACTTACGTAGAACTGGGATTGGGCGTTGGCATACTGGCCCGGATGGCGTTTGAGCCCAGGCGCGATCGACATTTGCGATCTATCGACGCAAGCCACCTGTTCGAACCGAGCACGACGCGTATCGGCATAAGCCGCAATAGCTATTTGCGTGGATATGTTTACGACTTCATCGAAATATTCGCCCCGCACCTTGACCATGCCGCCATTACCGCCGCAATGAAAGAACGTTCGTGAGAACGCGGTCTGGGATCCGGGTCTAATCGCCACCCGGCGTTTCGCTCCGCATTTTTCGTGCAGCAGGAAGCCTCCTGAACACCGGTAGTATAATAGAGGCATATCCTCGCCCAAAACGCTCATGAACACGATCAAGCTGCTACCCGACCTGCTTATCAGCCAGATTGCCGCTGGGGAGGTCGTCGAGCGCCCGGCTTCGGCACTGAAGGAAATACTGGAAAACAGCGTTGATGCGGGAGCGACAGAAATAGCAGTGCAGATCTTCCAGGGTGGAACAAAGCTCGTTCGTGTATCGGATAATGGAGCAGGCATTCCCAGAGACGATCTGCCCCTCGCGCTCGCGCGTCATGCCACCAGCAAGATCGATAGTCTGGAAGATCTGCAAAAAGTGGCGAGCCTGGGTTTCCGTGGCGAGGCACTGGCAAGTATCGCGTCGGTTTCGCGTCTGACGCTGGCGAGCCGCGGTGCAGAGGAAAAACATGCCTGGCGGATAGAGGCGGAGGGAGGCCGTTTGTCAGAGCCGGAACCTGCGGCGCTTGCCAAAGGCACTACGGTTGAAATGCATAACCTCTACTTCAACACTCCCGCCCGGCGTAAATTTTTAAAAACCGACGGCACCGAGTTTTCGCATTGCGAAGAAGCCTTCAGGCGCATCGCCTTGTCGCGCCCGGATATCGCTTTCACACTGCAACACAACGGTATCGTACGCAATCACTTGCGTGCGGCCGACACAAGGCGCCGCATCGCGGCAATACTGGGCGATGAATTCAGCCAGACCTCGATATTCATTGACGAACAGGCGGCGGACCTGCGGCTGTGGGGATCAGCGGCATTGCCCGCATACTCCCGATCTTCTCGCGATGCACAGTATTTCTTTGTCAACGGCCGCTTTGTGCGCGACAAACTGATCGCTCATGCGCTACGCGAGGCCTATCGCGACATACTCCATCTGGACCGGCATCCCGCCTTTGTGC
The DNA here is from genome assembly GCA_963831395.1 of uncultured beta proteobacterium. GTDB lineage: Bacteria > Pseudomonadota > Gammaproteobacteria > Burkholderiales > Nitrosomonadaceae > Nitrosospira. The sequence goes on along the minus strand of CAWHQD010000037.1, from coordinate 22,098 downwards.
TATTTCTCGAAATGAATGCCGGGAGCGTGGATGTGAATGTGCATCCTACTAAAACCGAGGTGAGATTCCGCGATCCCCGGGCATTGCATCAATTCATTTTTCATACGATCGATAAAGCGCTGGCGTCGCCGCAACCCTTATCCGCAGCCTCAGTCTCAGTACCGGCGGCAGCAGGAAGCAGGCAGGAAACCAGTAGTCGATCAGTATCCGGACAGACCACCAGTGCGCCTTCCACCTATCCAAGGCAAAGCTTCATGCCGCTCGCTCCACCTGTACCGGCTGCGGGGGTAGCCCAGCCGCAGGCGTTTTACTCGACACTTTTCAGCCCCGATACCCCCAATCAAAAATTATCAGACGTACCTCTGACGCCAGCAGACTTCGAGAAACAGTACGTTCCGCCGTTGGGCTTCGCGTTGGGCCAGCTTCTCGGTATTTATATTCTTTCTCAGAATGAACGGGGCCTGCTTGTCGTGGATATGCACGCAGCGCACGAGCGGATTCTGTACGAGAAGCTAAAATCCGCGCTGGATGACCATACGCTCTTCACGCAGCCCTTGCTGATCCCGGCGATATTTCAGGCGGATAGCCTGGATATTGCGACAGCCGAAGAAAACCGCGACATATTGACCGAGCTCGGGTTCGAAATCGCGATGCTCTCCCCAACCATGCTGACAGTGCGATCTGTGCCCGCCACGCTCAAGGATGCCGATGTGGTTAAGCTGGCGCGCGACGTACTGCGCGAAATCCATGAGTTCGGCGCCAGCCGGGTGTTGACCAGCAGGCGTAATGAACTCCTTTCAACCATGGCCTGCCACGGCGCCGTCCGCGCCAATCGAACGCTGACCATTCCTGAAATGAATGCGCTATTACGTGAAATGGAGGCAACTGAACGTTCAGGACAGTGCAATCATGGCAGGCCAACCTGGTTTGAAATCAGCCTTGCGGATCTGGACAAGATGTTCATGCGGGGCCGATGAGCAAGCTTGAGCCTGATCTTTCTTGAACTGTCCCGCGTATTGGCCGCGCTTTATGAGCATGCGGTAAGCCGCTCCAGGGCCCTGAGCATTTATTGGAAGGTCTTGCACCTCATATGGTTCCAAAATGAAAACCAGTCTGCTGGGGGGTATTTCCCCGAAAAATTTTCTTCGGGATTACTGGCAAAAAAAACCCTTGCTCGTACGCCGAGCCTTACCGGAATTTCAAGGACTTCTCACTCCCGCCAGCCTTATCGATCTCGCTTGCTGCGACGATGCGCAGTCACGCCTGATTACGCAAAAGAATGGTGAATGGGAAGTCAGGCATGGGCCCTTCACATCTCGCCTTGTTTCACGTTTGCCCAAAAAACATTGGACACTGCTGGTACAGGATGTCAATCACTTCCTGCCCGAAGCCCGTGAATTGTTGCTGCAATTCAATTTCATCCCGCACGCCCGCCTTGATGACCTGATGGTCAGCTATGCTCCCGAGGGGGGCGGGGTCGGACCTCATTTCGATTCCTACGATGTCTTTTTACTGCAGGGCACGGGGCGCCGATATTGGCAGATATCAGCCCAGCAGGACAAGGAACTGGTGATGAATGCACCATTAAAAATCCTGCGGGATTTCAGGCCGGAACAGGAGTGGATGCTGGAACCGGGCGATATGCTGTATCTACCGCCCGGCTATGCGCACAACGGGGTAGCGGCAGATGGTCACTGCATGACCTATTCGATCGGCTTTCGCGCTCCCACCTACCAGGAACTTGCGACTCAGTTTCTCATTTACCTGCAGGACAATAGCGAGATCGAAGGCATGTATCATGACCCGGATATCCGCCTTCAATCCCGACCCGGGCTCATCAGTGCCGATATGCTGCATCAGGCAGCCATGGCACTCGACAAAATCAGGTGGGATCGTACCGATGTTGAACGGTTTCTGGGAATCTACCTGACGGAGCCTAAGCCCCATGTTTTTTTTACCCCACCGTTACATCCTTTGACGCAGCAAGAATTTGCCTGTCAACTTGAAAAAGGAAAAGCGCAGCTGAATCTGAAGAGCCGCATGTTATGCAGCGAAAAATATATATTTGTGAATGGCGACGTATTTGAAGTGGGCGCCACCGCCCGCAGGGTATTGGGAAAATTGGCGGATCATCTTGCATTGCCCGGGGGGGAAGATTTCGACGGTGAGGCGCTTGAGCTGCTTTATCAATGGTATCTCTATGGTTACGTAGACATAACAAATACTTTTGACTCGTAGCATGATTTCATGAATGGGTTGTTTGCTCCTCTTTTGATGGATAAGCCGGATGAATTGATAAATGACTTTCCTCTGGCTTTGAATTGTTCTACAAACCTCTCGGGAATCATTGCCCGCCTTCGCTTCCCATAAAGCAATAATGCTCAGCTCCGTTCTGTATGAGCTAATAAAGGCGCGGCTTTCAGCGGGACTTCCTCTATCACCTATGACTTGGTGATACAACGACTAGACAACATTTCTTAATTCTGCTATTAAGATAGTGGCTATAAAGAATAGATGGTCTTCCAAGATTTGAATGGCCGAGATGTTTGACAAATTACTTGTTGTACGTGATAAACCTATAAAGGAGATTAAAAAAATGAAGTACTCGCTCCTCGCTGCCGCACTGGTAACACTAGCATTAACCGCCTGTGATCAAATGAGAGAGAAGAAGCCTGGTGAAGGGAAACCTGGTCAGTATCCCCCCAGCCTTTGGGAGAAACGTGAAGGACAACTCAGCGATGCAGACATCGAAGCAGCACAGAAGGAAGCTGCCGGGACGGAGACAAAGAAAGATGAACCGCCGAAAGAACAACCTAAATACTAATGCAAGCAAGCAAGCTATAAAAAAACCGTCCCTAGGGACGGTTTTTTTATAGGAGATTACTCTTTATGGAGAATCCTGCCGATTGTTACCCCCGGATTTGAATGACTCGAACGCTTTTGTTACACTACGGTTTTCTCTGAAACTATAGGATGATTAAATAATGAAATACAGTCTCCTCGCTGTTGTCGTAACGGCACTCACGCTGACCGCTTGTGGTGAATATAAAAAACATCCTATGGATAAGCCGCCTCCCTCTGCCTCGGTTGAACGTGAATCAGCGCCTAATTTTGACGAACTGGATAAACCGTCAACAGACGAGGCTGCTGGCGCTCAGGGTGCCGCCGGCAGTGCGGGCGCCGGGAAAGAAGAATCAGGCAAATAAGCGATAACAAGATTATTCTCGAAGGGTCTTATGCTACAAATTGAAATCCGCGGTTAGTGACTCAACGGCGGTTTCGCAAATTTCGGTTGGTAGGGGATATTTTTGCTATATAATGGACCCGTCACAACCTATTTCTATTTTATTTAAGGACGCCCCGATAATGAAACTTTCACTCATCGCCGCCGCTTTGATGGCACTTGCTCTCACAGCATGCGACAGACCAAAACAAGCACTACCTGAAAATTCCACATCATACGGAACCAGAACTGAAGAAGGCACAACCCTGGATCAAGAACGTGGTTCTGAAGCTCCGGCCGCCACGGCTCCGGCTGACAAGGCTCCGGATGACAAGGTTTCCGCCGCCCCCAGTGGAGATGATGATGAATATTCCGGCCAGGCCGTCCTTCCCGGGCACGCGCTTGACGGCAACGGCAACCCGCTGCCGCCGGGGCAAAGCCCCATCCCCGCAGCCCACTAATAGAAATAGTGCGCAGGCAAAAAAAGCCATCCATGAGGATGGCTTTTTTATTGCCCGGAAATATACAATAACTTCTGCATCAACCTCATTCTCAAGCTTGCGGCTTGAATCGTCCTAGCTCTTCGCTATATAATTAGAGTTTTGCCACCGGAAATTTAGAGGGAATAGATTATGAAACACGCACTCCTCGCTGCTATTTTGGCAGCCATGACGATGACTGCTTGTGGTAAGCCGAACCAGGCGCTTCCCGAACAGGAGAAAGATAACTTCGCGAAAATCACTTCGTCATCCGGCGCGCCGGCTGAGCCTGCTGCCCCGGCCGCTGAGGGCAACGCCGACAAGGAGTAACAAGGCAGACGCCTCCCGCCGCAGCGAGCAACAAGCCTGGAGGGACTGAAATAGCGTAAAAAAAGCCGTCCTTAGGGGTAAGGGGCGGCTTTTTTATTGTTGCTGCTCAAGAGTCAGATCAGCTGGCGCCAGCCGAAACCATCGCTCTGGTCAGCAACGCCGATCCAGTCTATCCCACAGTTTAAAGCGCTGCTCAACTCGGTTTGCGCAAGCAACGGTGTATTGTTTTTCTGGCTCAAATGAGCTGCAATGATATGCTGAAGGCGACTGCAATCAAGGCTGGCAAGAAGGCTGGCCGAAGCAGAATTCTCGAGATGGCCGAAACGGCCTCCGACGCGTTGCTTGAGACTATAAGGATAATCGCTGTTTGCAAGCATTGTAGCGTCATGGTTGCATTCCAGCACAAGTGCGTGGCACTGACTCAAGACCGCCTCGATATGCGGCGTTGAACTGCCGGTATCGGTCAGCACGCCTAATCGCACTGCGCCATCGCCAAATACAAACTGTGCAGGTTCCTGAGCATCATGCGGAACTGGATAGGGCTCCACCTCGATATCATCAACGGAGAAACGCTGGTAGCCGTCTATGATATTAACTGCCGGCAACAGATCAAACTTCTTCCCTACGCTGCGCAAAGTCCCGTATGTCAACCAAACCGGCGTACCGAATTTTCGTGCAAATCGCGCCACACCATCGATATGGTCGCTGTGCTCGTGAGTAACGACAATTCCATCGATCATGCCGGGTTCCAGGCCGAGCTTTGAAAGCCGAATCGTGGTTTCCTTTAGTGTAAAGCCGCAATCCAGTAGTAATCTGGTATCTGCTACCTCGACTACAAGACCGTTACCTTGAGAACCGCTACCTAAACAGGCAAAACGCATACTTGAAGAAAAAGAAAAATTTTGGAGAGCGCTGTGTGCGTAATGTATGAAGGCGAAGGCGTATTGTATCCGATCCTGCCTCAACAGCGGATCATTGCTCTCCCGAGCACAGCTAGTTGAATACCAGTTACTTGCTTTAACAGGTCCCTGCCTGGCTCATAACCGGGGTTTGCTAGAAGATGAGAGATTGGGCTGGCTTGAGAAACCTGTTGCCGCTCAGAAGCAATTTGGCGATTTCATTTGCAGGAAGCGGGCGCGCGAAATAGTAGCCCTGAATTTCGTCGCACCCTCGTTCTCGTAGAAAATCCAACTGTTCAACTGTTTCTACCCCCTCAGCCACGACTTTTACATCAAGACTGTGCGCCATCTCGATGATCGCAGTCGTAATCGCGGCATCTGCTGAATTCGTTGTTATTTCCGTGATGAAAGAACGATCGATTTTGAGCACATCGATAGGAAAACGTCTAACATAGGCCAGGCTGGAGTAACCAGTACCGAAATCATCGATCGAAATTTGAATTCCGAGCAATTTAAGCCTCTGTAGAATACCGGTCGTTTTTTTTGCATGCGTCATCAAAGAACTTTCCGTCATCTCCAATTCCAGTAAATCAGAGTCAATGCTGTTCTCTCGAAGCGCCCTTTCAGTCTGCAACTCAAACTCGAGCAATTCCGGGTGGACGTCATTCTCCTGGGTTGCCCGGATTACGTCCTGGTTTAGCGTGCCCTGAGAAAATTGCCGGCCCGATACGTTGACCGACACCGGAATTTCTCCGATTCCCGAACGCCTCCACTCTGCGATCTGCTTGCATGCACTCTCGATAACCCAGGCTCCCACCACGCTGATCAACCCGGTTTGTTCCAGGACCGATATGAATTCCAGGGGTGCGATAAGCCCATGCCCAGGGCGCCTCCATCTTATCAGGGCTTCGACTCCCGTGATGCGTCCCATGGAGAGCTCCACCTTCGGCTGGTAATATAATACAAACTCGTTCAGATCAATTGCTCGCCGCAAGGCATTTTCCTGATCCAGCTTTTCGATCGCTCGTGCGTTCATCTCTGCCGTGAAAAAGCGATAGGTGTCCCTCCCCGCTTCTTTTGACTGGTACATGGCCGTGCCGCCATTTTTAACGAGTGCATCCGCATCAAGCGAATCTGTCGGATAAACACTGATTCCGATGCTCGCTGTCACTGTGATCTCATGACCCAGCAAATTGAAAGGTTGCCGCAATGCTTCCCTGATTTTACTTGCAACGACCCCGGCATCTCCTGAACCGTCGGGAGTGACCAGAATGCACCCAAACTCATCTCCGCCCAGCCGCGCAATCATATCGGTAACACGCAGACATTCCAGCAAACGAAGACTGAACTGCCGCAGCAACTCATCTCCGATTGCGCGCCCCAGCTCGTCATTTATTTTTTTGAAGTTATCAATGTCCAGAAATAGTACGGAAATGGTCCGATGATTCGTTTCGGCTTGTTTGATAATTTTCCGGAGAGATTCATCAAACAGATTACGGTTGGGAAGATTGGTGAGTGAGTCGTAGTGAGCAAGCTGCAGTAACCGCTGATCCGCTCCTTTTCTGTGCGTGATGTCATCCATGATTCCCACGACCCGATGCACCCCCTTCGAGTCCTTTATCGGAAAGGTGCGGGTATGCACCCAGCGTACCGTATTATCGGGCAGCAGCAACCGGTAATCATGATCCACGCTGCGGCGCGATAATTCACCTGCTTCCCGGATCACTCGCTGCATGTCGTCCGGATGAACCGCCTCAAAAAATTTTTCCAGTTTGTCGCCGCGAGCAACGCGCCGGCCGGTCATCTTCTCCCATGCGGGGTTAATATAGCGAAATGTTTCGTCATGAACATCCCAGACCCAGAAAACTTGGGGAAGGTTACCTGCCAGCTGATAAAACAGCTCTTCCGTTTCGCGCAGCGAGGCGGTTCGCTCGCTGAGGGTGGCCTCCAGACTCGTGATAAATTGTTGCAACTCTTTCTGCAACAACCTGATCTCCAAAACATCGCGAATGTGGGTTAATACCTCGAGCCGATCAAAAGGCTTGGAGATAAAGCCTTTTGCGCCCGCCTGCAGTGCGCGCTCCTTATGCTCTGGCTGGGCAGTGATCACCAGAACAGGAAGACAACCGTCGGATTCAATCTTCGGTCCGGTTTTCTGTTCAATTTCGGATTCGACCAGCTTGAGGCCGTCCATCACCTGAAATCCGTCCATTTTTGGCATCATCAGGTCGAGCAGGATGAGATCGTACTGGTTAGCGCGATGAAGGTCGCAGACCTCAAGGGGATTCACGGTAGAGGTCAGTGAAGTGTAGCCGGCATTGGACAGCATGCGATAAATCAGCTCGACATTAACTTTTCTGTCGTCGACGATTAAAATGCTCGCATTAAGGATATCCGAAGAAATAGCCATTTAGTTTGAGTGAACTGTTTTAAAACGTTTAACGAAGGCTTATCCCCTTGATTGCGAATTCCATAGCATGGCATTTATTCACCAATGCCCATACCACTACTGCGTATGCCTTCCGTGTAGCAAGGCCTCTTCACCTGCGCAGGAAAGCCGATTCCCAGGCAGAGCGATGCCGCGAACGCATCATAGTCCTGTTCATGGGAAGCAACAACACTTGTTGCAACAGCATGCAAATATAGCCAAGACTGGAACCGCCGATCGGCTCCAGCACGCGTCTTCTGAATAAGATAAGCAGAATTCGTGCCAAGGCCTTTAAAGCTGTATTTTCGGCCCTGTGCCGGGTCTTGCGGGAAGACGAGAACATCTATTGTAAAATTTCCCGATCAACGGCACAGGCCGATGGGAATATCATGCCAGTTCTGGACGATTTTCAGGTGGTCGTCTTATATATCCGCAAATAGCAAAAACAGTATGAAAAATGATAAAAGGAAAACTCGCTACGAGAACGGGCATTGGCGCCGGCTCAACAATAGCTCTTCGACATTTTTTTAACCGGATAAATCCGAGGCTGGGCAATATTGGACAATATAATGGAGTTCTTGGCACACTGGGGAATAACCGCGCTCTCGCTATGGATTGTGAGCTTCATTTTTCACGGTATTTCATTTACCAGCAAAAAATCACTGCTTCTATCGGCGCTGCTACTAGGTTTTGCCAATGCTGTCATCAGACCGGTCATCATCATTCTGACGATTCCGCTGACGCTGATCAGTTTTGGGTTCTTTCTGCTTGTTATTAACGCACTTATGCTGCTTCTGGTATCGACGATCGTTCCGGGATTCAAGATTTCCGGATTCTGGACAGCATTTTTTGCAAGTATTGTCATAACGCTTCTTGGCCTATTCGTAGGCATGTTCGTATTTCAGTCGGAAGACCGGCTGCTCAATGTACCGCCTGCACACCAAGGTGTGATGATATGAGTCCGCCGCTCATTAATTACAGCTGCTACCTCGACGCCTCGGCGATTTCGCCATAGGTTAATGGGACGAATCTGTAAAGCTTCTGTCTTATCCCGCAATATCCAGCAGCGCCGACAATTTCCTGGCGTCGGCATTTGGTTCAAACGGCAGCACACCCAGCAAGGGGCAGGCTAACCGCTGCTCCAACGCAAGCACATTCTCATCAATGGCCTCCATTTGCGGATCAATGCAGTTCGCCACCCATCCCGCCAGCGGTAGTCCGGTTGCCCGCACTGCCCGGGCGGTCAGCAACGCATGATTGAGACAGCCGAGCTGCATCCCCACAACCAGGATAACGGGCAGTCCCAATGCCATTGCCATGTCGGCGCTGTCCTGATGGTCATTTAGCGGCACGAGAAAACCGCCCACGCCTTCAACGATCACGACATCGGCGATTTTTTGCAATCGGAGACAGGCCTGGCGGATGACGTTGATGTCGATGTCGATGTCTGCCCGGCTTGCCGCAATATGCGGCGCAATTGGCGGGATCAGTGCATAAGGATTTACCAGTTCTTGTGGGGCGGTCACCGTGCTTGCCGCCGCGAGCAATTCGACATCCTTCCATTTCCCATTCTCGCAACCCGCCGCAACCGGCTTCATCCCCACGGTAGTCTTGCCGGAAGCGCTAAAAGCATGGAGCAAAGCGCAGCTGACCAAGGTCTTGCCCACGCCGGTGCCGGTGCCGGTGACGAAATAACCTGGTCTCATGGATTATGGGTCATGGATTCTGGAATGGATTTCTCATAGCAGGCCAAGCTGACGCCTGGTCTCGGGTGTGAGTACGTCTCCGCGCGGCTGCAGCTTCCAGGCATGGCCGTAAACCACCTCAAAAGTCGCTGGCAGTTTTCCCGCTATCCGCTTGCTTTCGTAATGGCCTACCGCTTTTTGCCACGCGGTTTTTCCGGTTAAACCACGCCGCCTGCCCTGAGTCACATTATGAGCGCCGATGGCTTTGAGATCGCGCATTACGCCGATCACGTCGTCATAGGTCAGCGTGAAATATTCCATATCCATGACTGGTGTAGCGAAGCCGTTATGCACCAGCATGTCGCCAATATCGTGCATGTCGGTGAAACGATTGACATGGCTGTAATCATCGATATTGCGGAATGCCTGCCGCAACTCTTTCAGGGTATCGGGCCCAAAAGTGCTGAACATGAACAAGCCACCGGTGTGAAGCACTCGATGCACCTCGGCAAATGTCTTTTTGAGATCATTGCACCATTGCAGCGCCAGATTGGACCACACAAGACCCGCACAGGAATCTTTAAACGGCAACTGTTCTATATCTCCCGCTATGTAGCTGGTCTGATTGCGGCCTTGAGTCCTGCCAAGCCCCAACAATTGCCGCCACGGCGAAACAGGCGGACGCGCCTGCAAGTGCATTGCGGGCGCGATATCGATTGCCAGCATGCGGGCGGCAGGGTAGCGCGTGAGCAGCTTGCGTGTACCATAGCCGGTGCCGCTGCCTGCATCGAGAATGACATCGGGGAGGTGTTTGATGTAGTCGAGACGAGATAGCATCCGGTCACACACCTCGCGTTGCAGGATCGCCCCCTTGTCGTAATCAGGCGCTGCCCGCTCGAAAGCGCTGCGCACCTGGCGCTTGTCGATAGTATGGTCGTAGTTCACTCAGTGTCCGTTCTTGATAACCGAACCATGCCGTCTATGAATCGGTCGGGATAAGATAAAAAGGGAACATGCCCGCAATCCCGCAACATGATCAGTTCCGAATTTTGCAATTGACGGTTCATCCATCGCGCTGCATCAGGATGCGTGATGACGTCGTTCTCGCCATGAAAAAGTAAAACCGGCTGACTGATATTCTTTATTTTTTCCCGCAGATCAGCCGATAACAGAATCTGTAGTCCTGCCGCGAGTGAGGCTTCATCCGGATCTCCACGTTCGAATAAGCTGTCCCGCAGCCAGGTCAGCTCGGATGCAGTATCACTGCCGCCGCTCACCTGCAAGGTAAGAAATCTTTGCAGGGTAGTCCGGCAATCCCGCCTCAAATTCCGTGTGAATAACTGCAACGCCGTGGCATCCATTCCCCACAACCAGTCCGGTTGCCGTAACGACCCGTTATTGCCCCCGTTCTTGCGTTTGACAAAGGAGGGCGTGGTGGAAATCAAAGCCAGCTTGGCAATGCGTGCCGCATCGCGCAGCGCGAGTTCGATTGCAACCTGTCCGCCCAGCGACCATCCGCAAACAATACAGTTTGCGGGCAAAATATCTACGATCATTTCAACCGTTCGTTCCAGCATGCCTGTGTGCGAGCCGGATACGTCAGCCGGACTGAATCCCGGGCTGAATCCATGTCCCGGTAAATCCACCAGATGCAGGCGGAAATGCTGTGCCAAGCCATTTCGCACCTCCCGCCATATACCGCTGTGCATGGCCCATCCGTGCAGTAGTACCAGATCGGGACCGGCGCCAATGGATTCAATGTGAAGACTCATCGCTTATAACTTATGCTTATCAAGAGTGACCAAGTAGCCTCGAGCTCTTCAAGCACTGTTGCTTAGCTCTCTCAGCGCCGCTACCAGTCGTGCTACGTCTTCAATGGTATGCGAAGCGGAAAGCGAAATCCGCAGCCGTGAACCGCCTTGCGGAACCGTTGGAGGGCGGATTGCGGGAACCAGAATTCCTCTCTCGCGCAATGCTTCGCTGAGCTGCAAGGCCTTATCATTCTCCCCTATGATCAAAGGCTGGATAGGAGTAGACGATGGCAGCAGCTTCCAGCGCAAGGGCTGCAATTCCTGCTTGAGCACAGCGGTAATTTGCGTCAGCTTCTCGCGCCGCCACTCTTCGCGCTCGATCAACTCCAGGCTTTTCAGCAAGGCATGGGACAATAGCGGCGGGCCCGCGGTAGTATAGATATAGCTTCGTGCGTGTTGAATCAGGGTTTCGATAACCTCCGCTTGCGCGGCCACGAAAGCGCCGAACACGCCCGCCGCCTTGCCAAGCGTTGCCATGTAGATGATGCGTGGCGAACAGATACCGAAATGGGACAGTATCCCCCTCCCCTGCGGCCCGAGAACGCCGAAGCCGTGCGCATCGTCAAGCATCAGCCATGCGTCGTATTTTTCGCACAATGCCACCAGGTTGGCTACAGGCGCGATGTCCCCATCCATGCTGAACACCGCATCGGTTATCACAAGTTTGCTTTTGGCATTTGAGGCGGCGAGTTGCCGTTCCAGCACATTCAGATCGAGGTGCGGATAACGGCTGAACTTCGCGCGGGAAATCAGTACGGCATCGTTGAGTGAAGCATGATTGAGCTTATCCGCGAATATCGCATCGCCACGGCCCGCCAACGCCGTCACCACCCCCGCATTAGCCATATAGCCGGTGGAGAATAATAATGCCTGGGGAAACCCCGTAAAGCTCGCCAGCGCTTCCTCCAGCGCATGATGCGCAAACGAATGCCCGGTGATGAGATGCGAGCTGCCTGCGCCGACTCCATATAACCTGGCTCCTTCGCAAACGGCCGCGATCAACTGGGGATGATTGGCGAGGCCGAGATAGTCGTTGCTGCAAAAAGCAAGGTATTCTCGCCCATTCACTGAAACCCGGATGTCTTGCGCACTTTCCAGCGTCAGACGACGGCGGTACAGCTTTTGCCTCTCCCGGCTGCGTAGCTGTTCGCGCAAGCGCCCACGCAGGTTTTCAGTGAGATTGTCGAGCATTCCGAGTGACCCGTTAGGCGCTCAGGTTTGTCGGGATGGGGAGGTAAAGGGATAAGACGGATGGGCCGCTATATCGAACGGAGCCCCAGCTTGTCGAATAGCGCTTTGTCCCGATCAGCTTCCGGATTGCCGGTGGTGAGCAATTTATCGCCGTAAAAGATGGAATTGGCGCCGGCCAGAAAACACAGTGCCTGCACCGCATCAGACATTTCCTGTCTACCGGCGGATAACCTTACCATCGCTTTGGGCATGGTGATGCGCGCCGCTGCAATAGTACGCACAAATTCCAGCGGATCAAGCGCTGCAGTGCCATGCAGCGGCGTCCCCTCCACCTGCACCAGATGATTGATGGGAACGGATTCAGGATAGGGATCGAGATTGGCCAGTTGAGCGATCAGGCCGGCGCGAGCATGGCGCGATTCGCCCATACCCACAATACCGCCACAGCATACGTGAATACCGGCGTCGCGGACTTTCTCCAAGGTATCCAGCCTATCCTCGTAATTGCGGGTAGTGATGACTTCACCGTAAAATTCCGGCGCCGTGTCGAGGTTGTGATTGTAATAATCCAGCCCTGCTTGCCTGAGCTGCTCCGCCTGACCCGGCTTCAACATGCCTAATGTGGCGCAGGTTTCAAGCCCCAGCGCTTTTACGGCGCTGACCATTTCCACCATTTTTTCGATATCGCGCTGCTTGGGCCCGCGCCACGCCGCTCCCATGCAAAAGCGCGACGCCCCTTGCGCCTTGGCCGCTGCCGCGGTTGTCACCACTTCGTCAAGGGACAACATATCCTGATTTTCCACGCTCGTGTGGTAGCGCGCCGCCTGAGGGCAATAACCGCAGTCTTCAGGGCAGCCTCCGGTCTTCACTGAAATCAGCGTGGAAAGCTGTACCGCATTGGCATCGTGATATTGGCGGTGAACCAACTGGGCGCGATGAATCAGGTCGCTGAATGGCAAATCAAGCAACGCCTCTATGCGGGAAACATCCCAGCGCGCCGGTTCGGAAGCCACGCCCCCAAATCTATCACCGAACTTATCAGTGAAGTCGTCAGCGGCAGCGCCCGAGTCCGTCTTCAGATCGGCAGTGGCGCCGGAAATAAACTGGCTCATATCGTCTTCTTATAATCCTATATGTTCTGCTAAATGACGCCCGATCGATTGGCTGATCAGCCTGCGTTACAATGAACGCGAGAGACGGGAACGGCCGTAGGTAGCTCCAGTCAATCTCATCTCTGAAGATAGGGTCATCATCTCGAATTACGCTATTGTTGTCAATTTTTTAATGGAATATTTTGAACAATAGATTAAATTTTACGCAGTTATTGTTTGCCGAGAATTGCGTGCTGTGTGATGCCGTCACCAGAGGCAACTTTTGCCCTGCTTGCGAGAAAAACCTGCCCCATCTGTCGCTCCACCATTGCTTAGTCTGCGCGTTGCCCATGATGGAATCCAGCGTATGTGGCACTTGCCTCGCAAATCCGCCGGCTTTCGATACCTGCGTGGCCGCGGTGAATTATGCTTTTCCAATAAGCGCTCTTCTTCACTCGCTCAAATATCAAACTAATCTTGCCATGGCGCCTGTGCTCGCGGATTTGCTGACAGCCCGAATTGATGCTGGCCCATTACCGGATTTCATCGTGCCAATGCCGCTGCATCCCGCACGGTTACGTGAAAGGGGTTTCAATCAGGCGATCGAAATCGCCCGGCGAGTGTCGAAAAAATCGGGGGTTCCAGTGCTGTCCGCCATTTGCCGCCGGGTCAAGGATACCCCTTCCCAGACTGGGCTCCCATGGAAAGAACGCGAGAAAAATATTCGGAATGCATTCGCATGCGAGGCCGATCTTTCGGGCAAGCGCGTTGCAATACTGGATGATGTAATGACGACGGGTTCAACGCTGAACGAATTGGCAAAGGTGCTGCGCAAGTGCGGCGCTACTCATATCAGCGGATGGGTGGTGGCAAGAACGCCATCCGGTGATTCGTAAAAGCTCTTCAAACTCCCTGACCCGAAATGCTTGATGTAATCCTGTACCAACCCGAAATCCCGCCCAACACCGGTAATATCATTCGGCTGTGTGCGAATACGGGCTCGCGGCTGCATCTCGTCAGGCCGCTGGGTTTTATCCTGGAAGACAAGCAACTGCTTCGCGCCGGCCTGGATTACCACGAGTTTGCCACCATAACTGGTTCATGCAAGCTGGGGGGAATGTGCCGCACACCTGCAAGGCCGTCGCCTTTTCGCAGCTTCTACAAGAGGAAAACAACGCTACGACCTGGCTGCTTACACAAGCGGAGATGCATTTCTTTTCGGCGCGGAAAGCCGTGGGCTGCCGGCTGAGATATTGGAGAGCTTCCCCGAATCAGCATCGCATCCGCATACCGATGGTAAGTGGCAGCCGCAGCCTCAATTTGTCGAATACGGTTGCAGTGGTGGTATATGAAGCGTGGCGTCAGATGGGGTTTGAAAAAGGCATATAGAGCCTTACTGCAGAAAACGGCCTGCTTTCACAGTTCAATAATTTTCTTTCTTCGGTTCGCGGTTGAGCAGCGCTTCCACCGCCAGTCTGGCCGGCACGCCTTCATGGAGTATGCTGCATACAGCCTTGGTGATCGGCATCTCCACTTTCAGTTGCTGGCTAAGCCGCAACACTTCCCGTGCCGTATGAACGCCTTCAGCCGTATGCCCCAGTTCCCGCAGTATATCTGGCAGCGGATGGCCTGCTGCAAGCGCCAGCCCCACCCGGCGGTTGCGGGACAGATCGCCTGTGCAGGTAAGTATCAGATCTCCCGCTCCAGTCAACCCCATGAAGGTTTCCATCAAGCCCCGAGCTTCAGGCCCAACCGGGTAATTTCCGCCAGACCTCGGGTAATCAACGCTGCCCGGGCGTTGTATCCAAACTCCATGCCATCGGAAATACCCGCAGCAATCGATATGACATTCTTAACCGCGCCACCTGTTTCGACGCCCACGATATCGTTGCTTGAATAAATCCTCAGCCGGGTAGTGTGCAATTGCGCGGCGACGCTACGCGCAAATTCCTCGTCAGGCGACGCGAGTGTCACGGCTGTAGGAAGCCCCTGCGCCACTTCCTGCGCGAAACTGGGACCCGACAAGACCCCGCAAGGCGCTACCCCGGCGTATTCCTCTTCTGCCACCTGATGAGGCATTTTTGCGGATTGCGCCTCGAATCCCTTGCATCCCCAGACTACCGGCACAGTTTTTCCGCAGGCAACAATTCCGCGCAATGTGTCACGCAATCCCGAAACCGGCACAACGATCAAAGCAAGTTCCGCGTCCTCAATGGCGGCATCGAGAGAGGAAGTCAACCGCAAGGATTCGGGCAAAGGAAAATCAGGAAAATAGCGCCTGTTGACCCGCTGAGAAGCAAGTTCGGCAACATGGGCCGGATTTCGGGACCATAAAGTAACCTGGTGGGAAGAGTTGGAATTGGAGCTGAGACTGATGGCCAGCGCAGTTCCCCATGCACCCGCGCCCAGCACGGCTATTCTCATGAACCCCAGACCTGGTTGGTTCTGACGTAACCCTCTTGACCGTCGCGGTGGCGCACCTTGACCCAACCATTCGCCGCAGGCTCAAGCATTTCCATGATGACGTCTTGCTGCGCCTGGAATACAAGCGCCGAATTTGTATTCGGGGTGTGATATACCTCTGCCAGCGGCACGTTGACAATGACATAGCGTTTTTCGCTCAAGACTTTTTCTTCCACCCAGGCAAGGTTGCCCTTGCTATCGCGGATCTTGACCCAGCCTTCGACTTTCACCACGGCCTCTACCGGCAGGTTCCGGCTCGCGACATATAACTTGACGGCCTTGAGGGAAGGCGCGTCATACATGATCACGGCATTTTCGTTTATCGAGAAAAACTCAAAGGCCGCAATGGCATGTGCCGGAAACGCCAGCGCCGCAATTCCCAGCACTACCAGACCCCGGCTGTGCTGAAAGATTTTCAGCAATGCGGCACATGCAAACCTCATGTTTAATGCGTTATTTTTTGTGTTTCTTCCGTATTTTCCGGTATTTTGGCTTTCTGCTCCGCCTGCTGCTTTCCCTGATGGTAAAGTGCTTCGAAATTCACCGGATTCAATATAACCGCGTGAAACCCCGCACGGGTAACGATGTCCGAAACCGCCTCACGCAAATAGGGAAAAAGAATATTGGGACACGCAATGCCCAGCACCGGGTCCATTTCAGTTTCCGGCACATGGCGAATCTGAAAAACACCCGCCTGCTGCACCTCCACCAGAAACATGGTCTTTTCCTTGACCTTGGCAGTGACGGTGATGGTCAACAATACCTCATACATGCCTTCGTCTATGCGCTCCCCTTTGGTATGCAGTTGTATGTTCACTTCAGGTGTTTCGCGCTCCAGGAAGATCTTGGGCGCGTTGGGTATCTCCAGCGAGAGGTCTTTTACATAGATTTTTTCAATGGTGAAAACCGGCTGCTGCTGCTCGTTGCTCATACTGGGTTCCATAAAGGATAATCCAAAAAAGGAGTAATCAAAAATACGAGGTGCCGTAAAATCTGCACTAGCAGAGATAATAAATCCAGGACTGTTATCTCGATGGAACCGGCAGGTTGCAGATGGTCAGCATAAACAAACTCGTCCGAAAACGCGGCAGGAATGATTATCCGATCCACTCACGCCAACCGCACGGCGCGTCTTTCCCTGTTCTTCCGCAAGCCAGTCATCAGGTCGCCAGGAGCTTTACCAATCCATTCTTTCGGTCAAGCTTTGCCAGATCGTCATATCCGCCGACATGCGTGTCGCCGATATAAATCTGCGGAACAGTGCGGCGTCCGGTCTTTGCCATCATTTCAGCACGCATTGCAGGCTCCAGATCCACACGGATTTTTTCTATCTCCTTCACTCCCCTGGCACGCAGCAGACGCTCCGCCATAATGCAATAGGGGCAAAAAGCCGTGGAGTACATGACTACCTTCGCCATTAATCCCCTTCCTTATTTCTTCACTATTGGCAGATTTGCCTGCCGCCATGCATCGACCCCGCCCGTAAGATCATGCACATGCGTGAATCCATGGGCGCGCAGGAGTGCGCCGGCTTTGCCGGAAGTATTAACGCCACTGCGGTGGATCAACACAATCGGCTTGTCTTTGAATTTCTCCAGCTCCGGAATACGCTGCTCGAGTTTGTCGGCGGGAATATGCTTTGAATTCGGTACGTGGCCTGCTTCGTATTCGCTTGCTTCGCGCACATCCAGAACAACTGCATCCTTGTAATTGATGAGCTGAACCGCGACCAGCGTATCAACTTCTTTCCCTGAAGGGCGAAAAATCGACCACAAGAACATAGCCCCGCTAACAAGCGCTGCCACGACTAACGCAATATTACTCTGAATGAATGACACGTCCCCGCTTTTATATACTTCGGGATTTTATCAGAGACGCGAACATTGCGTAATTCCCTTTCCGCGGAGAAGGAGAGCTGCATCCTCATTCAGCAGGCGGCAGGGACGGCGCCACCAGTTTGCTTTATGAGAGTCATGAGGGGGGCAAAAAATTGCTCGTTTCCGTGCCTGGAAGTCTTGGGAAACATTACCGTATTTTCCTGCCTCGGCTCATTGCGCTCTTCCATGCTGCGGGCAGGCCCAAAATACTATAAAATACCATTGCATATCAACCGCTTTGCGGAAATCTCATTTTTTAACGAAGAAACATGAAAAAACTCGTTCTCCTGCGGCATGGAGAAAGCACCTGGAATAAGGAGAATCGCTTCACTGGCTGGACAGACGTGGATTTATCCCCAAAAGGTATGGAAGAGGCCAGAAATTCCGGACGGCTGTTGCGGGAAAATGGATTTGCGTTCGATGTTGCCTACACTTCCGTATTGAAACGCGCAATCCGCACACTGTGGATCGTACTGGATGAAATGGATCAGATGTGGATTCCGGTTAATCTGACGTGGCGTTTGAATGAACGGCATTATGGCGCGCTGCAAGGCTTGAACAAGCTAGAGACCGCGCTCAAGTATGGCGAGGAGCAGGTGCTGATCTGGCGGCGCAGCTATAATATCCAACCGCCCGCGCTGACTCCGGAGGATAACCGCTATCCGGGTTTCGATCCCCGCTATCGCCATTTGTCTAGGCAAGATATTCCGCTGACGGAGTGTCTTGAAGATACGGTAACGAGATTTCTGCCGTACTGGAACGAAACTATTGCGCCCCAGGTCCAATCCGGGCAACGCGTGCTCATTACTGCTCATGGCAATTCGCTGCGAGCGCTGGTCATGTATCTCGACAACCTTTCCGAGCAAGAGGTCATGGAACTGAATATTCCCACCGGCGTTCCGCTTGTGTATGAGCTTGACGACAGCCTTAAACCTATCCGCAGCTATTATCTCGGTGATCAGGCAAAAATCGAACAGGCCATGCAGGTCGTGGCCAATCAGGGAAAATATTGCCTCAGCCATGAGTATACCATTCATTGCTATTGGTCCAGGTGCATGTACGATAGCATTCATTGGTTCGACAGTTTCCGAAGGTGATCGATATCGCTGCGTGTGCATCCGTGGTGATTTCTTTCGGTATTAATCGCTTGGAAATCTCGGTCTTGACCGGTATTGATCTGTGGTTGAACATGATTGGCAAGTTTATCCCCGCTTGCGCACTGATCCTGTCGCATTCGCCGCATTCGCTGGCCGCTCCTCGGGCCGCCACCCCCAAGGTCGACAACGAAGAACTCAACAATTGCGCAGTCGGATCCAAACACTACAAAAAGAACTGGCGGATACGGAAGAATCGAAATCGGAAGCGGCGGATGCGCTGCGGGAATCGGAGCAGGCGATTATTGCCGCCAATCGCAAACTCGCGGCGCTTACGACACGAGTAACATGAAGCCAACAATAAACTCAGTCAGCTACAGGCACAGTCGAGGCAAGTCGCCAGGGATATAGAAGTGCAACAGTTACGGCTAGAGCAAACTGCTTTATCGCCAGTATTTAAATGGGGGCGGACAAACGGAATATTTAAGTCTCTTGCTTAACCAGCAGGATCCCAATGAGATCGCGCGCAATCTGCACTATTACGGCTATCTCTCCCGCGCACGCCTGGAAGACATTGATGCACTGCGCGCCAATCTTCAACGGCTGGATGCGCTCACTCGGCAAAGCCGCGAAAAAACCGCGGAAATCGCCGCGATCCAGGCGAAGCAGGCGGAACACAAAAAATATCTTGAACAAGAAAAAACCGGGCATGCAAAACTGCTTGCGCAGATTTCGCTGCAAGCGGACCAGCAGCGGCGCGAAATCAGCAAACTTAAGCGTGACGAAGAACGCCTGGCCCGGCTTGTGGAAAAAATCGCGAAGATGCTCGCGCGAAAAAAACGGAATACCGCCCCGTCCGGCCCTGGACCCCTCAGCAACGAAAGGCTCCCGGACGCATCGACAATGGAAACCCTTTCTCGTCACTGAAAGGCCGCTTGAGTTTGCCTGTCGTGGGGAACTTGCGAATCGGTTTGGTGGTCCACGTGCGGATGGAGGAGTTACGTGGAAAGGATTGTTCATTCGGTCCTCTACCGGTGGGGATGTGAAAGCCATTGCAGGCGGACGCGTAGTTTTCGCCGACTGGCTGCGAGGATTTGGCAATCTGATGATTGTTGATCACGGTAATAGCTACATGAGCCTCTATGGCAATAACGAAACCAACCACAAGCAAGTCGGCGACACCGTTCGCGGGGGTGATACCATCGCCTCGGTAGGAAACAGCGGGGGCAACCCGGAGTCGGGTTTATATTTTGAGTTACGCCATCAAGGCAAACCGTTTGACCCCTTGAACTGGGTCAGAATAAAATGAGCGATGCAACAATAAAATGAGTGGAGAACGTTTAATGGGTGACAAGATGCGGCAATTCGGCCTGGTCGTTTTCGGCGTCATCGCCGGGGTGATGTTGAGCCTTAATTTTTCTGCTGTCGCAAACAAGGAAACGCAGGAAATCATGCACCCGCTTCCGGTCGAGGAGTTGCGTGCATTCACGGAAGTATTCGGGCGCATCAAAACCGATTACGTCGAGCCGGTAGGGATAAGAAGCTGATCACCGAGGCGATCAATGGAATGTTGACCGGACTGGATCCACACTCGGCCTATCTGGATGCGGATGCGTTCAAGGAACTGCAAATCGGCACGCAGGGCGAGTTTGGCGGGTTCGGTATCGAAGTCAGCATGGAAGATGGTTTCGTCAAAGTCATTTCGCCAATCGAGGATACCCCCGCGTTTCGGGCGGGTATCAAGACCGGTGACCTGATCATCAAGCTGGATGATACCGCGGTCAAAGGCCTCTCTCTTACCGATGCCATCAAGCGCATGCGCGGCAAGCCAAATACGCCTATTACCCTTACCGTATTGCGCAAGGGCGAAACCAAGCCACTGGTGTTCACGCTTGTGCGGGCCGTGATCAAAATCCAGAGCGTAAAATCGAAGTTGATTGAGCCGGGTTATGGCTACGTGCGTATCACCCAGTTTCAGGAGCAAACCGGCGAAAACCTGACCAAGGCGATCGATAAGTTGTTCAAGGAAAGTACAGTGCCGATGAAGGGGCTGGTGCTGGACCTGCGCAATGATCCCGGTGGATTGCTGAACGGCGCCGTAGCGGTCTCAGCCGCATTTCTGCCGGCGGATTCGTTGGTCGTGTATACCGATGGCCGTACGGATGACGCCAAAATGAAACTCAAGGCGAGTCCCGAATTCTACTTGCGCGATAAAAAAAACGACTACCTGAAGCGGTTGCCGCCGGAAATTAAGACCGTTCCGATGGTTACGCTGGTCAATGGAGGCTCGGCCTCTGCTTCGGAAATTGTCGCCGGCGCCCTGCAGGATCACAAGCGTTCCGTTGTGATGGGCACGCAAACCTTTGGGAAAGGCTCGGTGCAAACCATTCTTCCGTTGGGTAACAACACTGCCATCAAGCTCACCACTGCGCGTTACTACACGCCTAATGGACAATCCATTCAGGCCAAGGGGATTACGCCCGATATCCTTGACGAATCAGCGAAAGATGAAACCGAGCGTTTGCGCGAAGCCGATCTGGACCGCCATCTGTCCAATGGAAAACCGGAAGAAGCCAAACCGGAACAGAAGCCGCAAAGGCGGCGCCAAAGCCTGAGGCCAAGCCAACCAAGCCAGAGAACGGCGAGGTCAAAGACAAGAAACAGGAGCCACCAGCGGAATTTGGCTCCAGCGGCGACTTATTGCTGACGCAAGCCATGAATTATTTTAAAGAGGGTAAAGATAGCGCAGTCGCCAAGAGCTCGGCAAAAGTCGAGAATTGATTTCAAACCGTAGCTGCGATTGCAGTTTGGCGTGTGTAGCCAAGGACTTGCGTATAGAACCTCTACGCAAGTCCTTTACGGGTTTGGCGGCAAGTTGAATCGGTACCAGTGCTTCACTTTAATTATTTTGCCTGTCCCCCACAACGCCCTCGCGCCCCTGTCGCTAGAAAAGTAGACTGGGCCGACGGTTCGCTTCCCTCAATAGCGCTTCGCTGCATCAATGAATGACGACCAGCTTCTGCGCTACAGCCGCCATATTCTGCTGCCCCAAATTGGCATACAAGGGCAGAAAGCGTTAACTCGCTCGCATGTACTTGTGGTTGGCGCGGGGGGATTGGGTTCGCCTGTCGCGCTATACCTCGCGGCGAGCGGGGTCGGAAAACTGACCATATGTGACAGCGATACGGTCGACCTGACCAACCTTCAGCGGCAAATCGCTCACAGCACTGATCGCATCGGTACGCCCAAAACGAATTCCATGAAAAGGACGCTTGCGGAAATCAATCCGGAAGTGAATGTGATTGCGCTGAACGAGCGCATGGATATGACTGGACTACTGGAAGTGGTTGCAGACGCTGATGTAGTGGTAGATGCAAGCGACAACTTCCTCACCCGCTATGCCATCAACCGCGCATGTACCAAACGCAGAAAGCCGCTTGTATCCGGCGCGGTGGTACGCTTCGATGGACAAGTTGCGGTATTCGATCTGCGCAACGTCCATAGCCCATGCTATCACTGCCTGTTTC